>CAVQJV010000001.1:0-64420 GCA_963712805.1 uncultured Acidobacteriota bacterium
GCAAAGAACGCAAAGCCATCGCAATTGAGAGTTGGCGAGGCGTGGATTGAAGGGTGTCAGTCTTCGTGGTGGCGTTTTCTCGACCGGAAGATATCTGAAGGTGGGCCCAGGCCCACCTTACTGATCGCTGGTTCCTGACGCTGAATCGTGGCGCTGCTTCGGAGCTTGCCCTCGTCACCGGCCTTCTGGGCCGCTGGAACGCATTGGCGTCCCGGCGGCCCAGCGTCGCACCATAGGCGTGGTCGCGCGTGGGTTGATGAGAGGGCTGCGACCACGCCTATGGCGCGCCGGCGGCCTGCTTCTGTGCCGGTAGAGCAGACTTCATCGCGCGTCCCGGGGGAGCCCGGCATGGACCTTGTGCGGAGCGGGACGCGTCGCCGTGAGGTTTTTCTGGCACAAAGCCATGCCCGGCACCCCGATGGGGCGTGGTTTCCCGAGGGTTCTCGTCGGCTTCGGTACCGGATTCACACCAGGGTGGGCGGGCATTGTGGGGGCGGGCTTCCAGCCTGCCCGTCAGTATTGTTGAAGTTGGTTGGGCGTATCCGAGAGAGTGCGGGACGGTCGAGCTTGGTGGGATTCCCGGCCACGGCTACGGCGATCAGCACGGCCTCGGGGTTCTATTGGCACCGGCCTTCTGCGCCGCCGTGACGCTTTAGCGTCCCGGCGACCCAGCGTCGCACCATCGGCGTGGTCACTCGTGGGTTGATTGAGGAGGCTGCGACCACGCCGATGGTGCGCCGGCGGCCTACCTCGTAGCCGGGAGAACTGATTTCATCGCGCCTCCCGAGGGAGCCCGGCATGGACCTTGTGCGGAGTGGGACGCGTCGCCCTTAGGTTCTTCTGGCACAAAGCCATGCCCGGCACCCCGATGGGGCGTGTTTTTTCGCGTGTCCTCGTCGGCTTCGGTACCGGATTCACACCAGGGTGGGCGGGCATTGTGGGGGCGGGCTTCCAGCCTGCCCGTCAGTATTGTTGAAGTTGGTTGGGCGTATCCGAGAGAGTGCGGGACGGTCAGGCTTGGTGGGATTCCCGGCCACGGCTACGGCGATCAGCACGGCCTCGGGGTTCTATTGGCACCGGCCTTCTGCGCCGCCGTGACGCTTTAGCGTCCCGGCGACCCAGCGTCGCACCATCGGCGTGGTCACTCGTGGGTTGATTGAGGAGGCTGCGACCACGCCGATGGTGCGCCGGCGGCCTGCCTCGTAGCCGGGAAAATCGACCTCTAGGCTCTACCCGAGGGAGCCCGGTAGCGCCATTGTGCAAAGCGCGTTACGGTGCGGGATGGCGGTTCCAGCACAATGGCGTACCCGGCACCCCGCCGGGGCGCCCCTTTCCGACGTTCAGTGGATGCTACTTTTTTGGGTGGAGGAGGCGCCAGGTTAGGGCTCTGACTTCGTCGAAGAGTTGGATTGCGGTGGGCGATGAGGCCGGGTTGCTGGACGGGGTTGCGCATGAACAACCAGGAGTGATCATGGTGTCCCTGCCGCTGTCCCTGCCCCGGTCAACCGGGTCGGATCCTCCGTCTCCGGCTCGACCGCTTCGATCCTCACCACCCTCAGCATGGGTCGGTCGGCGGGAGCGCCGGGGGGTGCCGGAGGCCTGGGTTCGGCGAACTCGAGAGTCAGACGCAGATCACCCCGCTGCCAGACCATCAGAACGAGATCATCGCCGTCGACGGAGGTCGATACCGGCGCGCCGAGCGCTGCAGTCGCGGTTTCCGGAGTCGAGCGCGCGTCGATGGCGGAGCCCAGTTGGAGACGATAGGGCGTGTAGCGGAGGAGGTGCTCGTTGTGCATCATGACCCGAGTCAGTTTCCCGTCCTCGTCGAAACCGAATGCCCACGTCAGGTACGGGCCGGCCCGTGCGGTGAGGGTGTCGCCGCTGGTGGCGGGGTCGGCACCGAAAAGGGTCTCGACCTCGGCTCGCGATTGACCCAACCCGACACCGAGTAACGCGCCTCGATCGAGATCGACGACGACCGGGGTTGCAAGCTCGTCGAGGATGTTCCACACGACGGGATCTGCGAGAAAGGCCCGTTCCCCCGGCAGCGTCACCGCCAGATAGAGGTCGGTGGCCCCGCTCGCCACGACCTCGCGAAAGATGGCGTACGCCTGGTCGCGATCACCGATGAGATAGGACGTCGCCTGGAGATACAGCGCGGTCTCGGCTCTTTGCGGCCGCAGTGCGACCGCCTTTCTCAGAGCGGTGTTGGCGGCTTGGTAGTTTCCGAGGTGAAAGTGGGCGCGTCCGATCTCCGCCGCCACGACATACTGAGCTTCCGGGTCTTCCAGACTTTCGAAATGCGACAGGAGCTCGATGACCTCTTCATATCGGTGCTGCTGGCCGAGCTCTCGGGCACGTTCGAGTGCGGCCTCGAAGTCCTGAGCCGCGGCCGGCACGCAGACCGCCAACAAGACCAAGGTGATGGCTGTGGTCCTGATCATACCCGACGGTAGCACTTCCCCGAGATCGTTGAACCGGGCTAAGATCGAATGAGTGAACGAATCGACGATTCCGAGTGATCCGGAGATCATCATCGAGGCGCCCGTAAGGCGTCTCGACGACGAGGTTGAGAGGAGGCTTCGAGGCGAACTCGAATCGTGCCCCGATGTCGCCTTTGCCCATCTCACCCAGGTCACCGTGGTGGGTCTGCAGACCACCCCCCAGCTCAGCCTCTTCGTGTGGTTGGTTCCCGAGGCCGTCGGGCTCGCTCCGAGCCGCACTCAATCTCGTCTCGGAGGCGGTGGCGAGGGCGTTGCCCGAGGACGTGTTCCTCGACGTGTTGATCCTCAACTCGGCGCCGGAACTTCTCGCGTCGGTGGAAGATACCGGCTGTCTTCTTGTCGAACGTGATGCCGATGAGCGGAAACGAGCGCGTGCCGCGGCGGAGCAGCCCCAGGATCCGGAGCCGACCGAATCACCGCGAGGATGCCGGCCTTTCTAGGTTCTCGGCCGGCCCGGTCCGGAGTCCGTTGTCACGACAATCGTTCCTCCGAGATTCGCACGAGCGGGTGTTACCATAAGTCACCGTCGGTCCTGGTTGTCAAACTCGTGCGCCGGTGTCGGACTCAGGCGAGCGCCGCAGGGAGGCGAGATGGATATCGAACGGATGGAGCAGGGCGAGGTCACGATTGTGGTCGTTCGTGGGGTGATCAGGCTCGGCGAATCGGCAAAGACCTTCTCACGGTTTCTCGGTGAGGTGCTTGCAGAAGGTTCGAATCCGGTGTTGATCGATCTCGAGGGCATCGACCACGTCGACTCGACGGGACTCGGAGAACTCGTCGGTTATCTCCAGAGGTTCGAAGAGCAGGGGCGTCGTTTGGCGTTCATCAACCCCGCCAGACGTCTGCGAAAGCTCTTCGAACTGACTCGGCTCGACGAGGTCGTCCCCATTTACGATGATCGCGCCCGGGCCATTGCCGATCTGACCTGATCAATCCTGCGAGCGGCGGTTGGCGGTTTCTCGCTGACGAGCGCTACTCCAGCGGAATCTCGTGCCGCCAGCCGAACGGGTCGTCGCCGATCCCGGTCTGGATGCCGAGCAATGCGTCGTAGAGTTGCTGCCACCGCTCGTCGAATTCAAAGGTCCACTCGCGATCGCCGTCCGCGATTCGGGAAATCCACGAAATCACCGCAGCGGTCCCGCAACATGCCGCGGATTCCAATTCGCCGAGTTCGTCGAGGGCGATCTTTCGCTCTTCGGTGGTCCAACCAAAGCACTTCGAGGCGATTTCGAGGATCGAGATTCGGGTCACCGACCGAAGCACGCTTTGTGAGTTCGGTGTGATCAGAACGCCGTCGCGAAATCCGAGAAAGTTGGCAGCGCCGATCTCCTCGATATAGCGGTGTTCGCGGGGATCGAGATACAGCGCCTCGACGAAACCACCTTCTTTCGCCTCTCGGCCAGGCGTGAAGGAACAGGCGTAGTTGCCGCCGGCCTTGACGTGGCCGGTACCGCCGGGAGCGGCTCGATCGAACCGGCTCACCATGAATTCCTTGCCCTGTTCGGGACCGAATCCGCCCTTGAAGTACGGGCCCGACGGGGGTGACGAAGATCCTGAAGACGAACGACTGCGCCGGTTTGACTCCGACGTTGTTGCCGAGACCCGAGGTAGAACGGTCGAACATAGAGGGCCGCGCCGCTGCCGTGCGGTGGGATGTAGGGGTGGTTGGCGGCCGCCACCTCTTCGATGCCGCGGACAAAGAGCTCTTCGGGCACTTCGGGGCCGCAGAGATATTGCGCTCCTTGATTGAGACGACGTGCATTCTCGATGTGGTCGAAAGGCGTAGATCCGGCCGTCTGCGCCGCTGTGGACCTTCATCCCCTCGAAGAGTTCCTGTCCGTAGTGGAGGCACTGACTTCCCTCGGGGATGGTCATATCGGTGTCTTCGATCAGGCCTCGAACCCGCCAGACGCCGTGCTGAAAGACCGCTTCGAAACGATACGGGCACGGTGTGTAATCGAAACCCAGGTTGGCAAAATCGAGGTTGGCCTTTTTGCTGTTCCCCAGGGAAGTAGTACCTCGGCAGGCTCATGAGACCCTCCGTTTCGTGGTGCAGTTCGGTGAGGTCGCTCGGATCCGCGACCGTCGGTGCCGAAAAGCGGATCGACGAAACCCTCGGCAGTATAGCCGGTCCTCCGCCAGCCGTCATGGGCCCAGCGCAATCGGCTCAGCCGTTCGACCGCCGGCTCGGCGAAACCTCGGGCCCGCCGCTCCGTAGATCACTGAGATGTCGCCTTGAGTGATCGGCGTGTCCCCTCAGGAGAACGGGCCGACGCCGATGTCTGGTATGAGCGAGCTGTGTCGAGGTGGGTTCGGGTGTGGCGGTTGGCATCTTGATTGCACTTATCGTCGTGAGATGCGGAGGAAAGGGGACGCCATGAACTCGTTCGGACTGAAGAAGACTCTCGACCCTCGGGCTCGTGATGGCGGCCGTCATCGGTTTCGTCGGTTGCTCGTCCGCCAAACCCACCGACGATCCCGGGATCGATCGCGTCGGTAAGTACCTTGTCATGAACAAGGGATCTCAGACCGAGGTGGCGATCGGCTATCGCTATGCCCAGCAGTCGCTGGGATCCAGTGGTTGGTGCTCGAGGTGGCGATGACATCACCCCGAAGCGAGATCGCCGTGGTGAGACGCGAGAAGGTCTCGGTGACGACGCCGGACGGGGAGACGGTTCTCCTCGCCACCCAGCGCGAGTTCAACGAGGCCTACGGCACCCTCCAGTCGTTGACAGGTCGGCCGACGTGGCGCGCGATCCGATGGACTACTGGCCGCCCCGGAAGTCGATCTGTGCGATCCGATTCTTCGAGCGTGCCCGGGACCAGCGTCTCCTTCGACGAGGTCACGGTGAATGATTTTCGGGCCTGCGAGGGCCGATTTCTCTTCAATATCCCGGACGGCGTTCAGGCGGGTCGTTACGTCCTGAAAATGGACCTCGACAAGAGCGAGGTGGAGATCCCGATCACCTTCACGGAGTTGAGCCGAATGCTCCGGTACAAGTCAAAGGGGGCTCGACCCGAGCGCAGCGCTTTGTCGCGCTGGCGACGAAATTCGTTGACGCTCTCAGGTCTAGGGGAAGACCCCGAGTTCACGGTACGAGACCGCGACCTTGTCGATGGCAGTGATCATCGAGGCGGTTCGGAGATCGACGCCTTCGCCCTTGGCCTTCTTGATCTCGCGGATTTCGTGATAGGCCTCGATCATGGTCTCTTCGAGACCCGAGTTGACGAGGTCGATCTCGTCGGGGCCCTTGGCGATCTCGGCGATCTCGCGGTCGGAGAAGATCCGGTCGGTGGAGTTCTCGATGGCCGCCAGCAGCTTTCGACTCGAACTCTCGACAAAACGCTTCTCCATCCGGCCGAAGCGCACGTGCTGGAGGTTCTTCAACCACTCGAAGTACGACACAGTGACACCGCCGGCATTGATATAGGCATCGGGAATGATCAGCGTGCCGCGTTCGAAGAGGAAGTTCGACGCATCCGAGCTGATGGGTCCGTTGGCCGCCTCGGCGATGATCTTGGCCTGAATCCGTGGGGCATTGTCCATGGTGATGGCGTTCTCGAGGGCGGCTGGAATCAAGATGTCGCACTCGATCTCGAGACCGGCGTCGCGGGTGGGGAGATCCACAGCGCCGGGGAAGCCGAGGATCGAACCGGTCTCCTTGCGATGGGCCATCAGGGACTCGACATCGATACCGGAAGGCTTGGAGATCGATCCTTCGTATTCCACGATGCCGACGATCACCGCACCGCCGTTCTCCTGCATGAACTTGGCGGCGTGGTAGCCGACGTTGCCCAAACCCTGAACCACGACGGTCTTGCCCTCGAGACCCGGGCTCAATCCGAGCGCCCGCATGTCTTCGCGACTGATGCAGGCTTCGCGCAGACCGAAGTAGACGCCGCGGCCGGTGGCCTCGGTCCGACCTGCGGATCCCGCCCTGGCCGACCGGTTTCGCGGTGACGCAGCCGAAACCGTCGATCTCGTGCGGGTTGAGGGTCATGTAGGTGTCGGCGATCCACGCCATCTCGCGACTCGACTGGTTGCGAAGTCCGGCGCCGGGACATCGAGGCCGGGACCGATGAAGTTCTTCTTGTTGAGCTCGAAGGTATACCTGCGGGTGATCCGTTCGAGTTCTCCCACCGAATACTCGTGGGCTGAGATCTTGACGCCGCCCTTGGCCCCGCCGAAAGGGACGTTGACGATGGCGCACTTGTAGGTCATGAGCGCCGAAAGCGCCATGACCTCGTCTTCGTTGACGTTGGCGGCGTAGCGGATGCCGCCCTTGGTGGGCAATTTGTGTTGGCTGTGTTCCGCACGCCAGGCATGGATGACCTTGAGCGAACCGTCGTCTCGGATCAAGGGAAAGGTGAAGTGAATGACGCTGTTGACGCTTTTGATCTGTTCGAGAAGACCGGGTGGGTGGTCGGTCAACGCGGCGGCTCGGTCGAAATTCTTGTTGACTTGATCGAAGAAGCTCAGATCGGCGGTCATGCGGCACCCCCTCGCATTCGATTTTCCATAAAGGCCGGGAAAGCATACCACCGACATTGCCGGCAAACCGGCCGATCGATGTCGCCGAATTTCCCTCGCCGGTGCAACCATTTCGCCGGTTGCGGCCAAGTACACGTGATGATGCAGAATGAGAGGCTGACAATGAAACGACTGATGACGTTGACGATGGTTGTGGTTGGACTCGGGGTATCCGGGATCTGTGCCGCGGATGACGGGGGGCAAGTCATGGGCGAGACCATTACCGTGTGGTCGGTGGAACAAGGAAAGATGATCTCGACCACCAAGGTCGAAAAGAGCGATGACGAGTGGATGCAGGAGCTGCCTCCGGAGGTGTACAAGATCACCCGGAGAAAGGGCACCGAAATGTCGTGTTCCGGCGCCCACTGGAAGAACGACCGCGAAGGTGTGTACCGCTGCGTCGCCTGCGGGAACGATCTCTTTGTGTCAACCACCAAGTACACGTCCGGCACGGGCTGGCCGAGCTTTTTCAAACCGGTCAATGACGCCAACATCGGTAGCGAACGCGACACCAGCTTTGGGCATGGTCCGCGTCGAGGTCCACTGCGAGCGGTGCGGATCCCACCTCGGTCACGTCTTCCCCGACGGGCCGAAACCCACCGGGCAGCGATACTGCATCAACTCTCTGGCCCTCGAATTTGTCGAGATGGAAGTCGACAAGTAATTATGAATTATGAATTATGAATTCCATCGCAGATGCTCAGTAGCAGATCCGGGAGCTCTTGCGATCAGCACGGATTGAATGACATCGCAGATGCTGCGAAGAAGTCGAATTCATAATTCATCATTCCTCATTCATAATTAATGTTATGCACACCATCAAGACGACCTTCGACAACGGGCGAGGCCAACAGCTCTCGGCGATCCTCGACCGGCCGGTGGATGACAGGCCCATCGCCTACGCAGTATTCGCCCACTGTTTCACGTGTTCGAAGACCTACAAGGCAGTGCGGCACATCTCGCGGGCGTTGGCGGCCGAGGGATTCGCGGTGCTGAGCTTCGACTTCACCGGTCTGGGTGACAGCGAGGGGGACTTCGCCGATACCTCGTTCATCATCCAACGTCGATGATGTGGTGGCTGCGGCTGATTTTCTTGCCGAAAACCACGGTGCACCGGCGGTCCTCATCGGCCACTCGCTCGGAGGTGCGGCGGTCATGATGGCGGCATCGCGAATTCCATCGGCCACGGCCGTGGTGACCATCGCGGCTCCGGCGAGCCTGGGGCATCTTTCCGAGATGCTCGAACCGGCACGGCCCGAGGTCGAGACGAAACGGATCGGCCGAGATCCTGCTCGCGGGTCGACGAATCCGAATCGGCACCGCGCTGATGGAAGACCTCGACGAGATCAAGATGGTCGACGCCATTGCGGATCTCGGGCGTGCGCTTCTCGTCATGCACTCGCCCGTCGACAAGGTCGTGGGGATTGACAATGCATCGATGATCTTCCGCACCGCCAAACACCCCAAGAGCTTTGTCTCCCTCGACCGGGCCGATCACCTGCTGACCGATGCTGCGGATTCACGCTACGCGGCGGGGGTCATCGCCAACTGGTCGAAGAAGTACATTCCTGTCATCCAGGAGGAGGCCAAACTGGCTACCGCCGAGGGCAACGGGTGGTGGTCCGTACGGGCTCCGGCGGCTTCCGCACCGAAGTGCTGGCCAACGGCCACCCCCTGATCGCCGATGAACCGGTGTCGGTGGGTGGTACCAATACGGGGCCGAGTCCCTACGAGCTCCTGACCGCGGCGCTCGGGGCGTGCACAAGCATGACCCTCAGGATGTACGCCGATCGCAAGGGTTGGCCCCTGGAAGCGGTGGAGGTTCGTCTCGAGCACTCCAAGATCCACTGTGTCGACTGCGCCGAGGCATCGCAGGGGCGGCCGAAGATCGACCACATCAGCCGTGAACTCGTGCTCGAGGGACCCCTTGATGAAGCTCAGAGGCAACGGTTGATCGAGATCGCCGATCGCTGTCCGGTGCACCGCACGCTGCACTCTGAGATCAAGGTTACGACGACGCTCGCTGAGGAGTGAAAACAGCGCGGAATTCTCAATTTGAATTTTGAATTGACATCGCAGCTGCTCACGACGGTGTCGGTGAGCTTCTGCGATGTCATCATTCACAACTAATAGTTCATCATTCTATTGGTCTGTCCTCAGCTCCCTCCGGCGCCCGGTCCTGCGGCCGGGTTCGGGGCCCCCGAGGAGATTCTCCACCTTGGCGGTGGCGATGAGGGTTTCGAGGAGTTTCCCCATCTGCTCGGTCGCCTTTTCGGTTTTGAGGAGGTCCTCGATCTGGGGAGCGGCGAGCTCGAGACTGATGGTTTCGGCCGGACGACGATCGCTGATGGTGACGACGTGGAACCCGAACCGTGATTGGACGACCTCGGAGATGTCGCCGGGCTGGAGCGAGAAAACCGTTTCCGACAGCGGGCTGACGAGGGCGCCGCGGGTCACCCAGCCGAGATCGCCTCCACTGGGCGCCGAGGGGCCTTCGGAAAGATCTCGCGCCACGACGGTGAAGTCTTCCTCGCCGCTGAGCGCGCGTTGACGGGCGGCTTCAGCCTTGGCGCGAGCGGTTGCGAGCACCACGGGTTCGGCATCCTCGCCGACGACAAAGATCATGTGGAAAGCGTGGGCGCGATCCTCGGCTTCAAAGACCTCCGGATTGTCCTTGTAGTAGGCGGCAACTTCTTCTTCGGTGACGCTCACGTTGGGCTTGATCTGTTTCTCGACAAAGGCACCGAGGACTTCGAATTCTCGGATGATGTTGAGGAACTGTTCGTAGCTCGAGCCGGCGGCTTTGAGCTTGGCCTCCAGCGCGGGGCGTCCACCTGACTGCTGCTCGGCCATTTGCGCTGACCGCGCCACCTCGAGCTCATCGGCCTCGACACCGAAGCGACGTGCTTCCTGTACGAGGAGCTTCTGCTCGATGGCGCGCTGGGTTGCAACCTTGGCGAGTTCGCGCTGGTCGACCTGCTCGCCGCGTTCGATGAGCTGCGCTTGGAGGGTCTGCATGACCATGCTGATCTCGACCGCGTAGATGGGATCTCCGTTGACCCGGAGTACGACCGGGTTCGGAGCGGTCTGGGTCGCCGAAGGTGCGGGGGCGGTCATGGGGTCGAGCTGGGTGGCGACGCCCTGGTTCTGCTCGGCGCCGGCCGGTTGTTGTCCAAAAGAGAAAGCGGCGCAGAAGAAAAGACACGCGATGGTCAAAATGGTCGAGGTCGTTCGCATGGAGTCACTTCCGTTTCCGCGCGACGGCTAAAGTGCCGAGCGCAATGGCCATAGCCTAACATCAACCCGCTGCGCTCGGATTTCAAGGTATTGTAAAAAACACACTTCTCCCCGGCGCAGGTCTCAGGGGATGGTGACGACCGCGACATAGGAACCGCGCGCTCCCTCGGCGGAGATCTCGACCGCGAGGCCGGCCGCGTTGGCGATGATCTCGAGGGTTTCAGGGTCGACAAAGAGCCACGGATAGCGCGGGCCTTCGAGGGATCGGTACCGGAGACCGAATTCAACTTCGCCGAGGTACGTGTCGGGACTCAGGAGTTCGTCGAGGACCTCGGGTGACTCATCGCCGAGCACCGCGGCCAGATCGGCGGAATCGCAGACCAGCCGTCCCCTCGGGTTGAGTACCTTTGGAAGTTCCTCGAAAAGGCGACCCAGGCCGTGAAGGTCTCCGACGACTCCGAGACCGTGCATGAGCATGAGCACCGTGTCGAAACGTTCGCCTCTGACGGCGCTCAGATCGCCCTGGCGAGGATCCGCGACGCCGCGGTCCCTCATGATCTCCACCGCTTCGGGCAGGGGATCGACGGCGACGACATCGTGTCCGGCTCGCTGGAGCTCGACGGCGTGGCGACCGGCGCCGGCGCCGAGATCGAGCACCCGGCCGCGGCAGAGCTCGAGGGCTCTTTGTTCGAGTGCGGGGAGCGTCTGTTCATCGGGTCGGTAGAAGGCCGCCACCGGGGTGGGTTCGTCTTCCCAGAGATCGCTCGCGACCACGATCACGGCGTCGGTATCACCGCGGTGGAAATCGAGCAGGGCCGCCCCGAGGGGACGCCACCCCGCCGCGTGATCCGGATCGGGGGAGGTCATTTCACGGCTCCGCCACGGGCAGGGAGGCATGCATGACGCGATAGATCGGCAGGAGACCGACCTGCTCGTCCCAGTAAGGCGTCCGGCGGTACCACCAGCCGTAGCGGGCGCGCCAGTCGGCGGCGAAGTCGGGTTCCTCGAGGGCCGCCTCCCACTGCGCCCGGACGGCGTCGTCCCCGAGCATCTCGGCGACGACCTCCTCGAGCTTTTCGGTCCCGATGTAGGTTTTCATCTCGAAGATCGACGACACCGCGCCCCAGCGCAGCAGCGAGTCCGGGGCCTCGGGTTCGAAGAGCTGGACCGCGACGGCGAAGTCCGGCTGGTCGGCCGGGATCCAGAGGCTGCCCGCGGGGATCCGGCGGGTCTCGGCCTGCCGGCGGGTCACGAAATCGGCGACCATGACCGTGCCCTGGAATGACGCCTCGGCGAAGACCGGCTCGGAGACCCGGATGGTCTCGACCTCGAGCTCGATGGGCTCGGCCAACCGGTGCGTCACCAGGTGGTGCGCCTCGACGAGATCGACGAGCTGCGGCCAGCCCGCGTGAACCAGATAGCCGCGCGGGCGGGCGATCTCGAGCTCGGGCTCGGCCACATGGCGGAACGACATCTCGGTCGGAACGATCTCGTCGCGGTGGTACCGGGTGCGCGGACCGCCGGTGACCACCGAGGTCTCGGTGGTGGTGCGGTACGCCGGCCACGTGAACACGTCGTCGGTGTCGACGCCGCGCCACCGCACGACCACCACCGACGGATCGGCGTCGGGTCCTCCGAGAGCGCGGGTCCTCGCCTCCGCCGCCTCGACCGCAGCGACCAGAGCGGACCCGGACCGGCCGGTCTCGACGATGAGCGCGTCCATGAAGTCGCGGTTGGCGAGCACCCGGTCGCGGTACGGCTTGTGGGCGTGCATCTCGATGAGGATCGACGGCCGGTTGATCAGTGGGAAGAAGCCGGTTGAGTAGCGCGGCAGCTGGATGTCGGTCCAGTCGATCCCCTTGGACGGGTCGTTCCAGTCGATCAGGGCGAGATAGGGGCCGTTCGGGTGGCCGGCTTCGGCGGTGGCGGCGAGGACCGGCGGCAGGTGCTCGGCGATCCAGGCGTCCACTGCGGGATCGAGGAGCGGGGCCTCGGCCACCATCCAGGTCAGCACCCACTGGTGGTCCGAGCCGTTGGTGACGTGGTTGTCGACGTGGAGGTGGGGGCGCCAGGCCTGAACCAGGGAGGCGAGGGCCGTCGCCTCGGGGCTGGCAAGCCTGAGGTAATCGCGGTTGAGGTTGAGCCCGCTGGTGGTCGCACGGAAACCCATCCCTTCCACGGGGCCGTTCTGGTTCGGCCGGTTGAAGGGTGAGACGCGTTCGTGGCCGTCGAGGTTGTAGATCGGGACGAAGAGGGTCACTGCGGCTTCGGCGAGATCGGGGCGGTGACCCAGGGCGATTTCGCGCAGCAGCATGAGCGACGCGTCCTTGCCGTCGATCTCCCCGGCGTGGATCCCGCTTTGCAGCAGCAGGATGGGCTTGCCGGTGGCCTTGGCCGCGGCCGGGGTGAAGGCGCCGTCGGACGAGACGATGACCAGCGGCAGCTCGCGACCCTCGGCGGTTCGGCCGAAGCTGGTCACCCTGATGTCATTCGGAGCGCGCGATTCGACGCGGCGGAGGAAGTCCATGGTCTCGGCGTAGGTCGAGGTGGCGCGGAAGTCGGTCTTCTCCGCCACCGTCCGCCAGACTTCCGGAACCTCTTCGGCGGTGGCTGGACAGGGGATGAGGGCAACGAGGGCGATGAGGCAATTCAGACGTTTCATGGCCGTTACTCTAGCCCATCGCAGTTTCACCGCAAAGACCGCCAAGAATGCCAAGAACGTCCAGAACATCGCAAAGGACATCGCATGATAGAGCCATCGCACATCGCATCAGGTCGAACCAAGAGAGTGTTGATTGCGCCGTAGACATGTCCGCAGAGCGCATGATCGGCCCATCGCAGCATCGCAGACGCTCGATGCTCTCATTGCAGGCGGCCGAGGGAGCCACCTTGGCATTGCTCGGGATCAGCGTTGAGCCGAGGATTCGACGACTACACCCGAACAATGACAAAGATGGCACCCCGGAGGACTGGCACGCGTTACATTCGAGGTGACGCTCTTCGCGGAGCGCGCTTCGGGTAACGCAGCCGGATCGGAGGAAGCCAGGGTCGACTATTGCGATGCTTTGTGAAACCTTCGTGGTTCTTGGTGTTCTTTGTGTTTCAATTCACCGATCCGGTTGTCAACGTAAGCGACGGGATCAGCGATCGGATGAAGGGTGTTCGAGAACCTCGAGAGAAAGAAAGCCAGCCAGCGCCCGATGGCCGGCAGGGTTGAGGTGTCCGTCGCCCGGGAGAATCCAGTCCGTGCGTCCGGCGAAGAACTCACGGGTGTCGACCAGTTCGAGTCATCGACGGCTGCAAATGGTCTGCGAGCGAACGTGGAGCTTGGCCTGGGCCCGGTCTCGTCCGCGCCATTCGGTATCTTTCGGTGGAACCAGGTGGATCACCACCAGTCGGACGCCGAGTTCGGCCACACCGCTCTGCGAGGTCGGCCAGCACGGCGTCGTAGTAAAGCTCGATCGCGGCGAACCGCGAGTCGTCGAGCACTGCGCCTGCGGCGTTTCCCTCTCCGGGCCGTTTGCGCGCGCGATCGTCGCCGGGTGGGCGCCACCGTGGCGGGGTCGTCGATTCCGGGGGCCTGGCGGGTCGCCAACCCCAGGTTTTGGCCGTCAACCGGACGATCGCGGAGGAAAACGCGATGCGGACCGCCAGCGGTTCCCGAGAGGCCTGCAGACGCCCGATCCGCTCACGGAGGCCGTCGTAGTCGAACGAAGCGATCTCCGGGAACTCGGGTCCGCCCCGGGCACGACCCAGGTTCTCGAGATCGTTGATGTCGTTGACGTATACGAAGAGCAGAACGGTGTCGGGTCGGATTTCGTCGACGTGAAGGCGCAGCGCGAGGTAGTGCTCGTAGAGACACTGGCCCTGCGCCGACATGTCAAAGGCGGCGACGCCGTGGTCGGTTCTCAGGAAGTGGGCGACGGTCTCGTCGGCCTCGACCCCGTGGCCGTAGACCAGGGAATCCCCGAGGAGGAGGATCCGGGGGTTGTCGATCCCGGCTGGGTTTCGGTAGCCGCGCGCATCGGTCTCGTGGGTCCAGAAATAGCCGTGCGAGTAGGCGCGGGTCCGGTGGTCGGCGCGCATGACGCGCGACCGGGTCAGCCCCTCGAAAAGGAAGATCCCGCCCGGCAGGGTGTCGTACTTCGAAAAGGCCGCGTGACGGAGCTTCTCGTTGAGGAGGCGAAGAGACGATCGTTCCGCCAGCAGCAGGGCGAGGATCGCGAACAGCACTGCGGCGAGACGGAAGAGAGTGAAGCGGAGACCGCGTCGTGTGCGGGTCATGGGAGAATGATGACACGGATGACCGCGGAACGTGGTGGCACTGTCGCTGCCGTCGTCCCGGCCGCCGCCCCGGTTGCGGCCCCGGTCGCTGCCGCTGCTGCGAGCTGGAGGAGTGGGCAAATTGTGGTGCGCGCGTCTCGCGCGCAGGGGGAACGTCGAGGGGTGGCGATCGCAGCGGCCTCCTGCGGGCGAGACGCCCGCACCACGATGGAGCGAAACCGGATCGGCGGTTCCGGAAGGATTCTCTCGGCCCCGGTCTTCTGGGCCGCCTTTGGCGACCCAGCGTCGCACCACCGGCGTGGTCGCGCGGGGGTAACGGGGAGGGCTGCGACCCCGCCGATGGCGCGCCGGCGGCCTCCCTCGTTGCCGGGAGAGCCAATCAGAGGCGCGCCTCCCGTGGAGTGCCCGGTAGCGTAGTTGTGCGGAGCGCGCCGCGGCGCCGGATGGTCGATCCGGCACAACTCCGTACCCCGCACGTCCCAATGAACGCGCTGTCCGCGTGTTCAGAGCGGCTTCGGGCACGGAGCCGGTCGCGGTTGGTGACAAAGGCCTTCCGGGTCGGTCGGCGCGGTCGCCGCGCCGCCGCAATTCGTGGCGCGGCCGCCGCGCCGCGAATTGCTACGGCATTTCGGTCTGCGTCAGCATCTCCATGGCTTCGGGCCGCGGCTCGTTCTTCTTCGCATCCCAATAGGGCGAGAGACGGCGAAGGCTGTCGACGATCCCGGGGAAGACCTCGATCACTCTGTCAACCTCGGCTTCGGTGTTGTAGCGGCTCAGGCTGAAACGAACCGAGCCGTGGACAGCGGAGAAGGGGATGTGCATGGCCCTGAGGACGTGGGAAGGTTCGAGAGAACCCGAGGTGCAGGCCGAGCCAGAAGAGGCGCAGATGCCCTGTGCGCTGAGCTGGTAGAGGATGCCTTCGCCCTCGATGAAGTGGCATGCCACGTTGAGGGTGTTGGAAAGCCGCGGGGAGTTCCTGCCGTTGACTTCGAGGTAGGGGATCCGCGCCACCAGTTCCCTTTCGAGCCGGTCGCGCATGGAGAGGATCCGCGGTTCGTCCTCATCGTGCCGCTCCATGGCGAGTTCGAGGGCCTTGGCGAGCCCGACGATGAAGGCCACATTCTCGGTTCCCGCTCGGCGCCCATCCTCCTGGTGACCGCCGAGGAGGAACGGCCGGCAGCGGGTGCCGCGGCGGATGAAGAGGGCGCCGATGCCCTTGGGAGCGTGCAGCTTGTGGCCCGAGAACGAGAGCAGATCAACGTGTCTGAAAGAGCCGCGGAGATCGATGGGGAGCTTGCCCACGGTCTGGGTGGCGTCGGTGTGGAAGATGATGCCCTCGTCGGTTTCCTTGGTGATCCGGGAGAGTTCCTCGACGGGGAAGATGACTCCGGTCTCGTTGTTGGCGTGCATCACCGAAACCATCAGGGTGTCTGATCGAAGGGCGCGGACGAATTCAATGCGATCGATTTGTCCGTCGGCGTCGACCGGGATGAAGTCGACATCGATGCCCCTGCGCTGGAGATCTTCGCCGACCGAGAAGATCGCCGGGTGCTCGACCCCGGTGGTGATGATGTGGCGGCGATCCGGGTTCGCGGAGATGGTGCCGAAGACCGCGGTGTTGTTGGATTCGGTGGCGCAGGAGGTGAAGAGGATCTCGGGCGGCCGGGCGTTGCCGAGAAGCTTGGCGACGGTCTTGCGCGCTTTGGTGATGGCTTCGGCGGGGATGTGCGCCGGTTCGTAGAGCGAACTCGGGTTGAAATAGTCATCGGTGAGGAAGGGCATCAACGCCTCGACGACCTCGGGCGCGACCCGAGTGGTGGCGTTGTTGTCCATGTAGATGATGTTCATGGATCTGCCTTCAAACTTCGATGACTTGAATCCGTTGGTCGATCTGGTCCTTGAGCGCCTGCTCCACCAGCATTTTGAGGGTGTTCTTCGATCCCATGCAGTTGGCGCAGGCGCCCTTCATGCTGCAGTAGACCTTGGAGTCCTTGATGTCGATGATCTCGATATCGCCGGCGTCCTTGGCGAGTTGAGGCCGGACATAGGTCTCGATGACCTCTTCGACCTTCTTGGCGAACTTGAAGGGCGACATCTCCGCCGGTGGTTGGGCCTTCGGCGCCCGCGCCATGGGCAGCACCGGGAGCTGCTTCATGGTGGTGGGCCGCGATCCGTTGACCTTGTCGAGGAGATCCTGGAGCCCGCCGGGGGTGTGATGACACGACATGCAGGCGCCGCCGGCTTTGATGGAGTTGGTGATGTCGGGGATGGAGACCAGATTGAGTTCCTCGATCTTGCGCAGGATGTAGGGTTCGGTGAGACCGAAACAGGTGCAGACCAGTCGGCCCTCCTCCTGTTCGTCGTGGCGGATGTCGATCCCGAGTTCGGCGAGGTCGACGCCCCTCTTCTGAGCCCAGTTGAAGACCGCGGCCTCGAGGGCCTCGGCGCCCATCACCGAGCAGTGGATCTTGGCCTGCGGAAGCCCGTCGAGATACTTGACGATGTCCTGGTTGGTGATCTGGAGAGCATCGATGGGGGTGAAATCCCCCTCCTCGATGATGCAGCACAGGGCCTCGGACGCGGCGATGGCCGATGTGCAGCCGAAGGTGAGGTAGCGACCTTCGGTGATCCGGTCCTGCCGCGGGTCGGTGGGATGACGATCGACGCGGAAGGTGAATCGCAGGGCGTCGCCGCAGGCGATGGACCCGTGCTCGCCGAAACCGTCGGCGTCTTCGATCTCTCCAAGGTGCGTGCCGGGTTGACCCGACACCGCCGCCATGAAGAGTTCGGTGGTTTTCTTTGAGTAGTTCCAGGTCATGGTGCCTCCGCCTGCGAGCCACGCAGGCAAAGGATGATACCTGATCCCACGCTGCATTATTCCGGATCCCCACGTGCCCGCGAGGATCTGCAGCGTCCGCGACTGAGGGACTCCACCCCGGGATGTGGTCGATCGGCGCGGGCAGATCACCATGGAACCGCCAAGTCGCGAAGGCCACGAAGAGCACGCCGAGTTTTTCATTTGATGCATCGCAGGGCGAATGAAAATGGCGCGCGGACCGGATCGGAGGGGGCAGGGTCAATGGCGATGTCTTAGTGGAACCCTGTGGTGCATCGTGCTCTTTGCGGTTTCATTGTGCGAATCGGCGATCAGCGCAGGTGCTTCAGGCAAATCGACGCTTCCGGCCACCGAATGGTGCGATGGAACTCTCGACTGTCAACCGTTGACTGTCGACTCACTCGCGATCGAAGACCTCGGCCGGGTCGATCCCGAGTCTCGCCCGCGATTTGCGCGATCTCGTGTCGTTCCAATGCGCAGAAACAACCGTCGGCTCTGGCGACCGCGGTCAGGAGGCCAGCGATCGACTCGCGCTGAGGAGCGTCGAGACGTGACCGAAGTCCGCGGCTGATGGAGTACGCGCACCCGCAGTCGGCGAGCTGGGTCCGGTGGCAGGCGATCTCGGTGACCAGGACTGCGTGCTCGGCGGAAATCCCGGCGGTGTCGATGAGGATCTCCTCCATCCGGCGGCGCTCGGTGCCGCGCAACCGGCCGTCGGCACGGGCGACGCGCATCAGGACAAACGCCAGGGCGCTGAGATGGTCGGCGGTCGACGCCTCGAGCGAGTTGAGCGTCTCGATGGCTCGGCGAACCACCATTGCCGGCGCCTGGTTGGGCGTGTCCTGGTTGCTGTCAACGGTCGCTGGGTTCATTGTCCCCTCCTCTTGTGTGTTACGCAGCGATCAGGGCGGGAGTTGCAGTAAACTCGGCCGATGAGGCTCATTCTCTCTTCCCGCGGTCTTGCGTTCCTCCTCGTTCTCATCGTCATTGCGGCGCCGGTGGCGGCGGCCTCGCCCGATCCGGCCCGGGGAACCGGAGGTGCGGTGGCGAGCGCCGCTCCCGCGGCCACCGAGGCGGGTCTCGAGATCCTCCGAGCGGGTGGCAATGCGGTTGACGCGGCGGTGGCGACGGCCATCGCCCTCGCGGTGGTCCACCCCCAGGCCGGTAATCTCGGCGGCGGCGGTTTCGCGGTTGCTCGGATCGACGGTGAGGTCTCGGCCCTCGATTTTCGTGAGGCGGCCCCCGCCGCGGCCGGCCACGACATGTACCTCGACGCCAAGGGCGACCCCATTAGCGAGAAGAGCCTTGTTGGTCCGTTGGCGGCCGGTGTGCCCGGTTCGCCGGCGGGTCTGTGGGAGCTCCACCGGCGCTACGGTTCGTTGGACTGGGCGCGGGTGGTGGCACCGGCCGCGAAACTGGCCGCCGACGGATTCGTGGTGACCCCCCGGCTCGAGAAATCCGTTGCCAAGGCTGCGAAACTCCTCGGTCGATTCCCGGAAACCGCGGCGGTGTGGCTGCCCGGGGGCAAACCGCCGGCCGCGGGCTCCGTGATGAAGATCCCCGATCTCGCGGCGACCCTTCATGCCTATGCTGAAAAGGGCCCCGCCGCCATCACCGGCGGCGCCTTGGCAGCGGCCATCGAAACCGTTTCAGACCGACACGGCGGCATTCTCACCGTGGCGGACCTCGAGGCCTATCGTCCGGTGTGGCGCGAGCCCATTTCCTTCAACGCGTTCGGTTGGAACGTGGTCTCCATGCCGCTGCCCTCCTCCGGCGGGATCATCCTGGGACAGACCACTGGTCTGCTCGAACGGGTGGACTGGCGCCCGGCGCCTCGGTTCGGAGCCGACAGGGCTCGTTTGCTCGTCGAGGCCTGGCGCCGAGCCTACGCCGATCGTCTGTTGCTCGGAGATCCCACCACCACGCGCGCCACCGCCGCCGATCTCCTCGATCAAGGTTGGCTCGATTCGAGAGCGCTCGAGCTTGATTCACCCCGAGCGACGCCCTCGGCCGATGTCAGCTCGTGGAGCGCCTCGGACGTGCCCGAGTCCACCGAAACCACCCACCTCTCGGTGGCGGACGGCGCCGGCAACGTGGTCAGCATCACCACCACCCTCAACGGGAGTTTCGGCTGTGGTCTGCTCGTCCCGGGAGTCGGTTTTCTGCTCAACAACGAGATGGATGATTTCGCCGCCGCTCCGGGCCGGCCCAATCTCTACGGTCTGATTCAGGGGGAGGCCAATGCGGTGGGCCCGGGCAAGCGGATGCTGTCATCCATGTCGCCCGCCGTTGCCTGGCGCGAGCACGAAACGGTGGCTCTGGGTTCGCCCGGTGGTTCCACGATTCCCACCGTGACCGCTCAGGTCCTCCTCAACGTCATCGTTGACGGAGACGACATCCAGGCTGCCGTCAACCGCCCCCGGATCCACCACCAGTGGATGCCGGATGAGATCGCTGCCGAGCCCGATGCGCTGTCGCCGGAAACGGCGATGGAACTCGAGCGGCGCGGCTACCGACTCAAGGATCGAAACCGGTTGGGCGAGGTGAACGCGGTGCGGGTGACAGCGGATGGCACGGTCGAAGCGGCGGCCGATCCGCGGGGTCCGGGTTCGGCGGAGGTCGTCCGGCCCGCCCCGGGTTCATAATGCGGATCGTCGACGAGATCCGGGAGGAGCACCGCCTCATCGATGAGGTGACGGGCTCGTTGTTCTTCTGGGCCGATCGCGGATGGGAACACCCCGACGCGGCTGCCGACCTCGATGATTTGGTTCGCTTTCTGCGGGTATATGTACACGGTTTTCACCACCACAGGGAAGAGGTTCTCTTCAAAGCACTGGTGGAGCACGGTGAAGTTCCGGGCGATCGCGGCCCGCTGGTGATCCTCACCCAGGAGCACGAAAGCGTGCCTCCCGTTCTCGATGAGCTGGCGTCGGCGGGCGCGTGCGCCGAATCGGCGTCGGCGGCCAAACGGTTGGCGGCCGAGATCTGGCTGCACCTGGACAAGGAGGAGACGGTGCTTCTCCCCGAGGCTGAACGCCGTCTCATCGATGGCGGAATTCGTGAACTCGAGGGGCCGCCCGCGTCGGAGGAGGTTGAGGCCGCTCGTGTGTTGGGACACGCACTGGTTCGAAGACTGCCGCCCATGGACGACCCCAATCTCATCCGCGGCGACGGTTGTATCCCCTGTCCGGCATTCGGCGACACCTGCCATGGAATCGAAACCGAATGGTGGAGTGACTGGGAAATGGAGCACCACCGGGGCCTCGACGAGGGGTAGGGGATTCGCTGGAGCTCCGGCTTCCGGGCCGCCTTCGGCGACCGAGCGTCGCACGATCAGCGGGTCGGAGAAGCGGGGAGGATTGCGACCACGCTGATCGTGCGCCGGCGGCCTCATCGGGCCGGGAGAGACACGGGTGCCGTCGCCGTGGGGCCCGGTATGATTGTGGACGGCCATGCGTTGCGGATGAACCGGACAAGTCACCCGGCAGCCCCGGTGACGGTGGTCTTGCGCGTGCTTGGAGCGCTGCTGCTGACGCTGGCGCCGCCGCGGCCGCTGTGCCGCCGCTGCCCCGGACGCGTAAGCGGGAGAGATGGGCTACAGTACTTGACCATGAGACACATCACAATTCTCGTCGCCCTCGTCTCGAGTGTGATCATGGCCGCCTGCGGCGGCGCGCCGCAGCCCGCCGATCTCGTGATCACCGGCGGTCGTATCGTGACCTTGGATCCGGATCGACCCGAGGTCGAGGCCATGGCGGCGCGCGATCAGAAGATCGTCGCCACCGGAAGCGTCGCCGAGATGGCGAAGCTCATCGGCGATGCGACCGAGGTCATCGATCTCGATGGCGCCCTCGCGGTGCCGGGTTTCATCGAGGGCCACGGCCATTTCACCGGTTTGGGCCGGTCGCGGATGATCCTCGATCTGATGGTCGTGGAGAGCTTCGATGAGATCGTCGAGATGGTGGCCGAGGCGGCGGCCGAGGCCGAACCGGGCGCCTGGATTCTCGGACGCGGCTGGCATCAGGAAAAGTGGAATTCGATCCCCGAACCCAATGTCTCGGGCCTTCCGTACCACCATGCGCTGAGCGAGGTCTCTCCGGTCAACCCGGTGCTTCTCACCCATGCCAGCGGCCATGCGGCCATGGTCAACGAGGTCGCCCTGGATCTCGCCGGCATCGATGACGAAACCCCCGATCCCGCTGGGGGTGAGATCGTTCGCGACGCCGACGGCCGCGCCATCGGCGTGCTGCGCGAGACCGCTGAAGATCTGGTGGGAGCCCATCTCGGGAACGATCCGGACGAAGCCACCCTTCGGCGCGCCATCGATCTGGCGAGCCGGGAGTGTCTCGCCAAGGGCATCACTTCGTTTCAGGATGCCGGTGCGAGTTTCGCCCTGGTGGAGTTGCTGAGAACCATGGCTGAAAACGGTGAGCTCGGCCTCAGGTTGTGGGTCATGCTCAGCGAGGACAACGAGAGCCTGGCGGCTGGATTGCCCGGATACCGGGTCCACCGGGTCGGCAACGACCATTTGACGGTGGGTGGCATCAAGCGTTGGATCGACGGCGCCCTCGGGTCGCACGGCGCCTGGCTGCTCGAACCCTACACCGATCTTCCCAGCAGCATCGGCCTGAATATCGTCACTCCGGAAGAGTTGCGCGAGACCGCACGACTCGCTCTCGAACACCACCTCCAGCTCTGCTCGCACGCCATCGGGGATCGCGCCAACCGGACCACCCTCGATGTCTATGAAGAGGCCTATGAGCGGGTTCCCCAGCCGCGCGATCTTCGTTGGCGAATCGAACACGCTCAGCACCTCCACCCGGAGGACATCTCGCGTTTCGCCGAGATCGGGGTGGTGGCCGCCATGCAGCCCATCCACTGCACCTCGGATGGGCCGTGGGTCCCCTTGCGGCTCGGTGAAGAACGTTCTCGGACCGGGGCCTATGTCTGGCGGGATCTCTTTTCCGCGGGGGCGGTCATCGCAAGCGGCACCGATGTGCCGGTGGAGCCCGTCGATCCGCTGCCGTCGTTCCACGCTGCCGTGACTCGTCAGATGGCGGACGGCACGGCGTTCTATCCCGATCAGGTCATGACCAGGATCGAGGCGCTCTATGCACGGACCCTCGGCGCCGCCTACGCCGCATTCGAGGAGGACATCAAGGGATCCCTCGAGGTTGGGAAGTTGGCAGATGTGACCGTGTTTTCGCAAGATATCCTGACGGTGCCGGCGGACGAGATACTCGATACCGAGGTGATCTTCACCATCGTCGGCGGTGAGGTGCGATATCGCGCGAGGTAGATCACCAAACGATTGCGGGGGATGAGTTAACCTCGGTTATCGGAAACCGGGAGTATGCAGGGCTACACCCACACATGCGCCGCCTGCGATGCGAAGCTCAAGATCCACGAGCGCTACGTGGGCCGGGCGTTGCATTGCCCGACCTGCGGGACCGAGTTTCTCGCCGATCCCACCCTCGCCGATATCGACGACATCATCGATGACCTTGTCCCGGACCGGAAGAGATCCATCCCGTGGGTGCCGATCATCACGGGCTTCGCCCTCCTGGTCGTCGCGTTCTTGTGGCTCGGGACGGCCGATCAGAGCGGCCCCTTTTCAAAGTTCTTCAAGCCGGAACGAAAACCAGGTCAGTTTGCCGTGCTCGCCATCGCGGGTCGGGACCGAGTTCCGGCGGCCATGGATCGTGAGACCGTCGTGTTTCTGGTCGCGGCCATCGAGGACGCCGATTCCGGGTCGGTCGAAGCGCTGAGCGTCCAGGGCAAAATCATCGATGTCACATCGGGCACCAGGATCAAGGTCATCGAACGAGTCAGGAGCGATCGGTCCGCCCGGGTGCGGATCCTCGAAGGGGTATGGACCGGCAGGGTGGTGTGGGTGCCCGAACTCGCCCTCGAGTGAGTTGCGCCTCAGATGAGTGATTCTGCCGGATGAGATGCGCCAAGATCTTGGTGCTCAGGTGCTCGCGAAAAGCGCAGGGATACCATGAGGTACGTCGAGCATCTTGGGTTGAATTAGACAGCGCCCTCTCGCTTGCGTAGACTCGACGAGACCGAATATGGGGAAGACGGTGCGAATCCGTCGCGGACCCGCCGCTGTGACCGGGGACGATGATCGGCAGAACCACTGCAATCGGTGATTGTGGGAAGGGCCGGTAGGTAGGACGATCCGGGAGCCAGAAGACCCGCAGTTCGGCTTTGATGACCCTCGTGGATTGGGGTTTGATTCTCAGAAATCCAGGATGGAATACGGCATCCCGGAGGCCTCGAGGCTTCCGGTTTTCGTGTTTTGGAGCCATGTCGAATCACCACAGATTCACCCGGGTGCTCATCTCCGCCGTTCTGGTTGCCGCAACCTCGGCATGCGGAGAGCGTGGAGTCTCCGCTCCGGTGGATGTGCCTCTGCGTATCGTGGCCATGGCCCCGAGCCTTACGGAGACGCTTCTCGCTCTCGAACTCGAGAGCCATATCGTCGGTGTCACCCGCTACTGCCCAGAGGTCGATGGAGCGGTCACCGTGGGCGGCTACTTCGATCCGAGCTACGAGACCATCCTCTCCCTCGATCCGGATCTCGTCATCGTCATGCAGTCCCACGATGAACTGCACCGGCGACTCCGCGATCTCGGTCTCGACACGCTGAGGGTGGATCAGCACGACGTCCAGGGAATCCTGGCATCGGTGGAGACCATCGCCACACGGTGCGGGGTCGAACAACGCGGTCGCGACCTGGTCGAGGGTCTGCGTCGAGCTCTGGACGAGGTCGCGACCGCCGTCGAAGGTCGTGACCGGCCGCGGGTGCTCGTCGTCGTCGGCCGCGAACCCGGCGGCGGCCGAGTCGGCACGTTGTGGGCGGCCGCTGCCGACACCTTCTACGATGACGTGATCGAACTGGCCGGCGGGGTCAACGCGATTTCGAACACAGTCATCCGCTATCCGGAGCTGTCCCGCGAGGGGCTCATCGCGGTGGATCCGGATGTCATCATGGATATTGTGGCCGATGGCGGGGCGCGGGGATTGAGCCCGGAAACAGTCGCAGCCGACTGGTTGGAACTCGAAGATCTGCGTGCGGTGCGGGACCATCGAGTCCACGTTCTGATGCAGGACTTCGTCGTCATCCCGGGCCCGCGCATCGTCGATACGGTTCGGGCCTTTGCCGAAGGTCTTCATCCGGAGCTCCAATGGGAGTGAGTGGGGGCCGTCCGCGGATCGTGATTCGCGATCTCGAGGTGCGCCTCGGCAAGACCGATATTCTCAAGGGCGTCGATCTCGAGGTGCATGCCGGCGAATTGTTGGCCATCATCGGGCCAAACGGCGCCGGTAAATCGACCCTCCTGCGGACCCTCGATGGGCTCCAGGCGGCACACCGCGGCAGCGTCGAGGTCGATGGCCGGGAGGTGAGCGGGTATCGGCGGCGGGACCTGGCGCGGGTGATCAGTTTTGTTCCCCAAACCGATGTCCCCGCCGAAGACTACACCGTGAGGGCATTTGTCGAGATGGGTCGATACCCACATCTCGCGACATGGTCCGCGCTCACCACAGGCGACCGTCGGGCGGTGGACGAGGCGCTCGAGCTCACCGAGATCGGTCATTTGGCGGCTCGCCCGATGAAGACCCTCTCCGGTGGCGAGAGACAGCGGGTGTGGATTGCGGCGGCGCTCGCCCAGGGCGGCACCATTCTGCTTCTCGACGAACCAACCAGCTTTCTCGACTATCGGCACCAGGTTCAGATCTTCGACCTCCTCGGCCGGCTCCACGTCGAGGGTGGCTACACGGTGGTGGCTGTGACCCACGATCTCAACGGTCTCGTGGCGGATGCCGACTCGGTGCTTGCTTTGGTGGATGGTCGGGTCGGGTTCTCGGGGCCGCCGCAGGCGCTTTTCGATGCCGCGACCCTGACGCGGATCTTCGGGAACGACTTTTTCTTCGTGGATGGTGGGCGGCACGGTCTGCCGCTGGTGATGCCGGCGAGGAAAGGCTCGTGAACCGGGGCGTCGGTCTCGCCGTTCTGATTGTCGGCGCCGTCGCGGTCGTGTTGACGGCGCCGTTGATCGGTCCGGTATCGCTGCCGTTCTCGGCCCTGACCGATCCTTTCGGTTCCGACCCGAGCTCGCGGATCTTCTGGCAGATCCGGGTGCCACGGGTGGTGGCGGCATTTCTCGGTGGCGCGGGACTGGCGGTGGGTGGAGCGGTCTTTCAGGCCGTCTTCCGCAATCCCCTGGCGACGCCCTACATCCTCGGGGTCGCCGCGGGCGCGTCATTCGGGGTCGCTGCGGTCGCGCGGATCGGTGCCGGGGTGGTCGTTCTCGGACTCGGTCTGCAGTCGTGGTCGGCCCTGGGCGGCGCCCTGCTCGCGATCGGGGTGGTGTGGATGGTCACGCGGCTGCGACCCGACGCCCAATCCTCGACTCTGCTCCTTGCCGGCGTCTCGCTCAACTTCTTTTTCTCGAGCCTGATCCTCTTTCTCCAGTACACGGCTTCGTTTGCCGACGCGTATCGGGTCCTGCGCTGGCTCATGGGGGGTCTCGGCGGGGTCGATGTCTCGGCGGTGGTTCAGATGACACCGTTTGTGGTGACGGGAATGGCGGTCATCTTTGCCTTCGGACGCGAGCTCGATCTGCTCGCGACGGGATCCGAACTCGCGGCCAGCCGGGGGGTGGCCGTGGCGAAAACCCGGACGACGCTCTTCGTGGCGACATCGGTGATGGTGGGAGGGGTCGTGGCGGCCTGCGGTCCCATCGGGTTTGTCGGCATGATGTCGCCCCACATCTGCCGCCTCCTGCTCGGGCCCGGACACCGGCTGCTGTTGCCGGCGTCGGCGATCTTCGGTGGCGCTTTTCTGGTGCTCTGTGATGTCGCCGCGAGGACCATGGTCGCTCCCGCCGAACTCCCCGTCGGGGTCATCACCGCGTTTCTTGGCGCACCGTTCTTCCTCTGGTTGCTGCTGCGCAAGTAGTTTTCAGTTCTTAGTTTTAAGTTTTTAGTTACATCGCAGATGCTCAGAAGCGCACTGTGAAGCCGCTGATAACTCAAAACTCAAAACTAAGAACTCAAAACTGAATACGGGTATGGTGCTCAGCGCCTCACTCGTGTTCGGGAAAGTGCTCGACCACGACATCGAGGTGATCGGTGAGCTCCTTGAGCTCGCGGGTCAGGGCGCGGCCGATGACGAGGCGCTGGACCTGGTTGGTGCCCTCGTAGATCTGGGTGATCTTGGCGTCTCGCATGTACTTCTCGATGGGGTAGTCCTTGCAGTAGCCGTAGCCGCCGAAGAGCTGGACCGCGTCGGTGGTCACCTTCATGGCGGTGTCGGTGGCGAAGACCTTGCCCATGGCCGCGATCTTGTTGACGTTGGTCGCGCCCGAGTCGATGACCCGCGCCGAGTGGTAGACGAGTTGCCTTGCGGCCTCGATCTGAGTGGCCATGTCGGCGAGCATGAACTGGATTGCCTGGTGCGACATGACGGTCTGACCGAACTGCTTGCGCTCCGAGGTGTAGCGCATGGCCCATTCGAAGGCGCCCTGAGCGAGACCGAGAGCCTGGGCGGCGACCCCGGGGCGGGCCCGGTCGAGGGTCATCATGGCGTTTTTGAAGCCGACGTTTTCCTTGTGGCCCATGAGCTGTGACGCCGGAACCCGGCAGTCGGCGAACTCGAGCTCGTTGACCGGGACGGTGCGGATGCCCATGGTGTCTTCACGCTTGCCGACGGTGAAGCCCGGGGTGTCCTTCTCGACGATGAAGGCCGAAATGCCACGCATGCCGCGGTCGGGGTCGGTGAGGGCGTAGACGGTGAAGGTCGAGGCGACCCCACCGTTGGTGTTCCACTTCTTCTGGCCGTTGATGACGTAGTCGTCGCCGTCCTTGATGGCGGTGGTGCGGAGGCTGCCCGCGTCGGAGCCCGATGGTTTCTCCGAGAGGCCGAAAGCGATGAGCGAGTCGCCGGCGGCAATGGGCGGGAGATATTTCAGTTTCTGTTCCTCGGTGCCGCCGATAATGATCGGGAACGAGCCGAGGGCGTTGACGGCGAAGGCGACGCCGACGCCGCCGCAGGCGCGGGAGAGCTGCTCGACGATGAGACAGAGGTTGAGAACGCCGGCGTCCTTGCCACCGTACTCTCTGGGGATCCAGGCTCCGGTGAGCTCGTAGGATTTCAGGGCTTCGAGAATCTCCCAGCCGTACTCGCCGGTGCGGTCGAGCTCGGCGGCGACGGGACGGACGAATTTTTCGGCCACCTCACGCGCGCGCTCCTGAAAGTCGAGGTTTTCTTTGGTCAGCAGATCGGTCATGGTTCCCTCCTCCGCGTCGGATGCCCGCCATTCTCGCATATCACCGCGTCCGCGTCCGCGTCCGAGTCCGAGTCCGAGTCCGAGTCCGCGTCCGAGTCAGTGCCCGTGCCCGTACCCGTACCCGTGCCCGATGTCTCAGCGGCGGCGGCAACCAGCGGCAACAACCAGCGACCGATACGCCCTCCAGGACCCGCGGAAAACCACGCCCCATCGGGGTGCCGGGTTTGACATTGTGCCGGAGCGACCGACCAGCTTCGCGGCGCTCCCCGCACAATGTCATACCGGGCTCCCCCGGGACGGGCGATGAAGTCTGATCTCCCGGCTACGAAGCAGGCCGCCGGCGTGCCATCGGCGTGGTCGCAGCCCCCGCAATCAACCCACGAGCGACCACGCCGATGGTGCGACGCTGGGCCGCTGGGACGCCAAAGCGTCACGGCGGCCCGGAAGGCCGGGGATGAGGACAGCATCAGGGGCAGCATCAGCGACAGCGTCAGGAATCACCGACAGCGACAGCGGCGGCGGCAGTCTTCAGGGGCAGCGACAGCGGCAGCAATCAGGGACAGCGTCAGGAACCAACGGCAAAACGTGCGCGATCGGACGTTTCCCTTGACGCGGATCGCAGCATCAACACTCCTGGTTGTTCTTGATGAGACGGGAATCTGCGCCTCTGCGTTGAAACCGTCATCCGACGGCCTCGACGAACCCAAAGGTCCTTTTTCTATCGTGGTACCACGCCACGGCCCGGTCGAAGTCCGCGGGTGAGAAATCCGGCCACGCCCGATCGGTGAAGTAGAGTTCGGCGTAGGCCGCCTGCCAGAGCAGGAAGTTGGAGAGTCGTCGCTCGCTGCCGGTCCTGATGACGAGATCGGCGGGCGGGGTGTCGCGGGTGTCGAGGCTGCCGCGAAAGAGTTTGTCATCGATGGCGTCCGGAGCGAGGCTGCCGCGGGCGACCCGTCGGGCGAGCCGGCGCACGGTTCGGACGATCTCGTCGTGGCCGCTGTACGACAGTGCGAGGGTGAGGCGCATGGCGCTCCGGCCGCGGGTCGACCTGACAACTTTTTTGAGGAGCCTGCGGGCTGGTTTCGGTAACCGGCTGACGTCGCCGATGGTCCTGAGTTCGATGCCGTGCCTGATGAGTCGGTCCTCCTGATCCACGAGAAACCGAGTCAAAAGGTCCATCAGTCCCTTGACCTCGAGGGTCGGGCGGTCCCAGTTCTCGGTCGAAAAGGCGTAGACGGTGAGATAGTGGAGCCCAGCCTCCCGGCAATGGGTGATGATCTTCCTCACCGCCGCCGCCCCCTGGCGGTGGCCGGCGATCCGGGGGAGACCCCGAGTCTGGGCCCATCGGCCGTTACCGTCCATGATGATCGCCACGTGCCGAAGCCGGTTTGGATTCATTGATTGTCCTCCGCGAGGCGATGGGTCGCGATCGGTTGCGACCGGTTGATCGATGCATCCAGACTCGGAGTTCAAGGTGGTGGTCTCGTGGCGGCTCCGTGGCGGTTGTGTGGCGAACAGCGGCCGTTTGGTGCCGCCGGTGCGCGCCCGCTTCGGTGAAGAGGCCTGTCCTGAAGCTCTTGAACGCTCCGCCTCGTCAGTGGGGCACCCCAGGCTCGCCGCTCGTCCTGGGGGCAGTGGTATTCTCTGCCGAGCAGAATTGGAGGCACATGGCGAAGAGACGCTACCGCATCCTGGCGCCGAGCGCGGTCACCTCGGCCAATATCGCGGCCGGGTTCATGGCGATGGTTGCGGCGGCCGACGGTCGATACGAGCTCAGCGTCTATCTTCTGCTGGTCGCCATTCTCTGTGATGTGCTCGACGGCACCATTGCCCGACTGCTCGGCGCGACCAGTGATTTCGGGCAGGAGATGGACAGCTTCTCGGATGCGATCTCGTTCGGTGTCGCGCCGGCCTTCCTGATCTACCTCGCGGTGCTCCGTCCCCTCGGTTTCTGGGGACTCATCGTATGTCTCGTCTATCTATTGAGCGGGGTGACCCGGTTGACGCGGTTTGTTCTTACCAGCGACGCGCACGGCAAGGAACTGCGCACCACCGGCGCGCCGATCCCGGTGGCGGCCTCGTATCTGATGGCCGCAGTGTTGATGCGGGACAGCATGTCGATCCAGGCCGTCGCGCTCGTGGTGCTGGTGATGTCGGTGCTCATGGTGTCGCGGATCAGATTGCCCAACCTCAAGGGCAAGAACCTCGTGACCGCCATGCTGCTCATCGGAATCGTCAACTACATGCTGGTCGTTTTCCGTCCGAGTTGGCTCACCATCGGCTGGTGGAACGTCTGGAACGCTTGCATCCTCGTCGCCGCGAAGGTCCAGAGCGATCGCCTGGAGCCGTCCGAGGCTCCCTGACCCGGTTACCCGAGGATCTGCCGGAACGCCTCGGCGAGGGTTGGAGCCTCGAATCGGTAGCCGGTGTCCTCGAGGACCTTCGGCGTTGCCTTCGTCGATGACAGCAGGAGCGCTTCGGCCATCTCGCCGAGGGCGAGCTTGACGGCGAACGCCGGCGCCGGAATGATGGCCGGTCGGCCGAGGTGCTCTCCGAGGGCGCGGGCGAAGCCTTTGCTGGTAACGGCTTCGGGCGCGACGAGGTTGACCGGCCCCGATATCTTTTCCTGGTCGAGAACGTGGTCGACCACGCCAACGACATCGTTCATGGCGATCCACGGCCACCACTGTTTGCCCGATCCCATGGGTCCGCCAAACCCCAGTTTGAAGGGTGGCAGCATTTTCTCGAGGGCGGCGCCGTTGCCGAGGACCATGCCGAGACGAAGGAGGACGACCCTGGTCGATTCGGATTGGGCCTGCATCGCCGAGGCCTCCCACTCGATGGTGAGGTTGGCGAGAAAACCACTGCCCGGCGCCGAGCTCTCGTCGAGAGCCACGTCACCCCGGTCGCCGTAGAACCCGGTCGCAGATGCGTTCATGAGGAGCGGGGGAGGGACAGCTGCCCGGCCGATGGCGGCAACGATGGTGCGGGTGGCGTCGAGACGGCTCGAGCGCAGCTCTTCCTTGACCTTCGGCGTCCACCGCCCCTGGCTGATGCTTCGTCCGTTGAGATTGATGACAGCATCCGCCCCAGAGATGACTTTCGGGTCGAGATCGCGCGCAACCGGATCCCACCGCGCCTCGATCGCGGGGTCGACGGGGTCCCGGCGAACCAACGAGGTCACGTGATGGCCCTGATGCCGCAGGTGTGCCACCAGTGCGCGTCCGACAAAACCGCTCGCTCCGGATATGATGATCTTCATGGCCCCAGGATAGCGCTATTGCGAGCGACGATATTCCAACCGGGACGACGTCGGCCCTGCATTGGACCTCAGCCCTTTGGAGTGCCGGCGTTCCGCCGGCACAAAGACCACGAACCATCGAGAAAGAGGTTTCTTGCAGGAGGCACGATCCTCAGCCCGGCCGGCGCGACCAGTCCCCGGTGTGGTCGGCGACGATTTCGGCCAGCGCGGTGATATGTTCCCAGCGGTCGTTGAGCGCGGGGATATAGCGGAAGTCGCGGCCGCCCGCCGCTGTGAAACGCTTCGCGACTCGCGACCGCGACCTCCTCGAGGGTCTCGAGACAGTCGGCAGCAAAGCCGGGGCAGATGACGTCCACACCGCTGACGCCGCGTCTGCCCCCAGCTGGTGAGGCGGGCGTCGAGTTCGGGCGCGAGCCAGGGTTCTCTGCCGAACCGCGATTGGTAGGCCATGTGCCACCGGCCGGGCGCGAGATCGAGGCGCGCGGCCAGCGCTCGGGCGGTGGCGGCGCACTGCTTCGGATAGGGGTCGCCGGCCTCCGCGTACCGCAGAGGAATGCCGTGAAAGGACATGAGAAGCCGCTTCGGCGAGCCGTCTGTCTTCCCAGAACTCGAGGACGAACGACTGGAGCGCCGTCAGATAGGCAGGGTGACGGTGGTAGTTCAGGACCATGCGGATTTCGGGGGCCGTCGTCATGCCGGACGACGGCGGCATGCGACCGCGTCCGTGGTCGATGTCGTGGTGGTGGTGCTGTACTGCGGATAGAGGGGCAGGACCAGGATGCGGGCGCAACCCCGGTCGCTGAGCGCAGCGATCCCGTCCTTGATCGATGGCGACCCATAACGCATGGCCACTTCCAACGGGACCCCGGCGCCGTCGGTGTCGTTCAATCGCGCCGCGAGAGCGTCGCCGATCCGCCGGGTGGTGACCGTCAGCGGTGAGCCGTCGTCGGTCCAGATGCTGCGGTATTGCGCGGCCGATCTTCGAGGCCGAAGGGGAAGAACAAAGAGGTTGCGAATCAGAAACCAGCGCAGCCGCGGCAGATCAACGACTCGAGGATCGGCGAGAAATTCACGGAGATAGCTTCGGACGGCCCGGGCGGTCGGCGCCGCCGGGGACCCGAGATTGGTCAGCAGGACGCCGAAAGCCGGGCGGGGAAGTTCGACCGCCATCACCGATGGTGGACATGGCTCCCCTTCGCGATACTCAGCGACTCACTGGGCGGTGGGACCGTCCGCGAAGTCGTCGGGGTCGAACGCGTCCATGTCGGGCACCTTGGCCATGATCTCTTTGATCATCTCCTGGTGGCGGACCTCTTCGTCCCGGAGCTGGACAAAGAGGGCGTTGACCTTGGCGTCCTTCACCGAAGGCAGGGCGTCGTGATAGAACTCATAGGCCTTGATCTCGGCGTTGAGTGCGACCTCGAGGGCGTCGTTGATGGACATGAAGGCGCGGGCGCCGTCGTAGTCCGGCGCTTCGATGTCGTAGAGCACCGAGGTGTCGGCGGTGACGGGTTCGGTTCCGAACAGCTCGGCGCGCTTGGCGGCGAGGACCTCGGCGTGCTTGACTTCGTTGTCGGACATGAAACGGAAGAACTTGGCGACTTCGGGGGTGCGGTGGGCCTCGAGTTGCTCGGCGAACTCGTCGTACCGCTCCTTGGCTTCTTCTTCGATGGCGATGGCCAGGTCGAGGGTGTCTTTGAGGTTGAGAACTGAGAAGTCGATGTCGTGGCTCAATGCGATGCCTCCAGCTCGTCGCCGGGTTTTGTCGAGGCGACGGTCGTCGGGGGGAACTGTGAACCCGCCGAGGGTGCTTGTCAAGGCGTCCGGTGCCAGCGCAGACGCTCCCAGATCATTCCCGCGATCCAGCCGACGCCCATGAAGAACGATGACCGCGCCGGTATGCCAGACGAGCACGTGGGAGAGATTCGACATGGGACACAGCAAGTGGATGACCGCATCCGAGGCCACCATCGCGCCGGCGCCGCCGAGGAGACCTGCGGTGGGCGCCCGCAGCGGGAGCGCGCGGAAGACCAGCCACATGCGTCACGACAAAGGTCGGGAGAGCCATGGCGGATTCGTGTTTGAAACAACCGATTCCGGGAGCAATGCCGCTCCCGGGCATGGCGATCGCCGGTGAGTAGATCGACGTCGCGACACCGACGAGGATCTGCACCGCGAGTGCGGTCAGCGCGGCGATGCGGACGGCGCCTACCGGGATGCCCTCACCGGGGACCGCTTCGCGGAGCGCGAGCCCGACCAGCAGGACTCCGAGGGCGAGTTGGAGGATGGAACATCCCCAACTCAGCCAAATGGGCAGATGGTCCATATCCGGGCGGAGACTGGCTTTGGCGAGAACGAAGGCGAGCACGACTGCGAGGATCGCCACCGCCAACATGGTCCGCACCCACGCCGGATGGAGCGGATGGACCGGGGCAAGATCGCTCTCGATGGCCTCACGCAGACCGTTGGGGATCGAGTCGAGACTCATCTCACGCACCTTCCTCGGTCATCTGTTCTCGGATCTTCTTCAATGCGCGGTGGGCGCGGACTTTGGCGGTGCCGGGGGCGATTCCGACGATGGCTCCGACCTCCTCGAAGCTCATGCCGAGAAGGTGGTGGAGAATGAGAACCTCCTGCGCTTCTCGCGGCAAGGTGCTGAGCAGCCGTTGTACGGTTGCTCGATCGGCGAGTTGATCCATCTCCGGCGGCACCGGAACCTCCGGAAGATCCTCGTCGGGCAGGAACTCCTTGCGCCGCCGCATGGAGCGGAGGTGCATCAAAGCGACGTGCCGGGTAATTGCGTAGATCCACGGCCGCACCGGGCGCGGTGGTGTGTATGTCCGCCGTGCTCGGTGGAGTTGGAGGAAGGTCTCTTGGAGCAGGTCCTCGGCCATGGTCTGATTTCGGACAAAGGTCCATAAGTAGCGAATGAGTGGACGTTTCAGAGCGTCGTACAGGCCCGTGAACGCATCCATGTCCCCCTTCTGATAGGCGATCATCAGCGCGGTCAGTTGCTGATCCTCGGCGCGACGGTCGACTGCCATCAGTGATTATGCCTTTCTGAGTTGGGACGTTACGCGAACCGCAGTATAACCCGGCGACCGTGACCGCGATGATCTTAGCGCCCGCGCGTGCCGCGTCCGCGTCCCGAGCACGCGAAGACCTCCGCTCTCCGGGGCGTGCGGGCACGGCATTGTGCGTCACACCGCGCACCGACGAGCGGAGCGGCAGCGCCAGCGTCCGGGCAGCCCGTTGCGGCAGCGATCCGGCGATTCCGCGCATCGAAGCGTCGCGCGGGCAGCGCAGTCGCAATCTCCGGTTCAGCTCCAGCGACCGCGCTGCCGGCGACATTGCGCCAGGCGACAGAGTCCGTGCCCGTGCCCGATGACCGCTGGACAAATTCAAATTCATCATCCATAATGGCGAACGTGTCCGACGCCATCCGCCTCGTCTCCTGGTTCCGAGCCAACGCCCGCCCTCTGCCGTGGCGGACCGAACCTCGCGATCCCTACCACTCGCTGGTGTCCGAATTGATGGCCCAACAGACGCAGCTCGATCGCGTCGTACCGCGGTTCGAGGCTTTCGTGCGCAGATTCCCGAATCTCCGGGCGCTCGCAGCCGCAACCGAGGATGAGGTGCTCGAAATGTGGTCCGGGCTCGGCTACTACCGTCGCGCCCGCCTTCTGCACAGGCTTGCAGGCGAAGTCGCCGCCGGAAGCGGAGAACTGCCGACAACGGCGGCAGAGCTCGAGGCGCTGCCCGGCATCGGCCCCTACACCGCGGCGGCGGTGGCGTCGACGGTTTTCGGCGAGGTGGTTCCTCTCATGGACGGCAACGTCGCACGAGTGGGAGCGCGGGTGCTCGCCTTGGCCGAGGATCCGCGGACGAAGGCGGGCAGGATCGCCGTACTGGATTGGGTTCGCGACCTCATGAGGGACGCTCCGCCGGGCGAGGTCAACGAGGCCTTGATGGAGCTCGGTGCGACGATCTGCACCCCGGCGAGGCCGGAGTGCCGTTCGTGTCCGCTGGTCGAGGGCTGTCTTGCGTGTCGGGAAGATGATCCGACCGCCTACCCGCCACCACGACGAACCCGGGGGTCCGTCGAGGTGCAGTGGTTGGCGGTGATCATCGAAGATCGAGACCGGCGCTGGCTGTTGCGTCAGGTGGTTGAAGGTCCGATTCTCAAGGGTCTCTGGTTGCCGCCGTTCACCGAAATCGACCGAGCCGACCACTCGAGGAACAGGCCCGTGAGCTGACGCCCTTCGGCATCGAGTCACCCGTCGAGCTCTCGAGGCGATCAAACACTCCATCACCCACCGCAGGATCGAGGTCACCCCGGGACGAGCTCGAATCGACCATCCGGTGAGGGTGCCCGATGGGTGGTCGTGGGTCGACCCGGCGAGACCGAATCTCCCGACTTCATCGCTTCTCGCGAAACTGCTGAAATCGGTTCGTGCCAGACACCAACTACATTTCTCGGTGGTGGCGAGGTGACCGCCGAGAAATGAATGGTGATTCAGTTCTCCTGCTATACTGCCAAGGTGCGGCAAGCATCTCGAGTTCAATTATTTTCTCTATTGTGAGGAGGAGTCATGGACCACGCCACCGCGTCATCGTTTCTGGGGATCTCGGGCGTTGTCTGGTTCTGGGCGCTCACCGTCGTCGGCGTCGGCGCCGTGGTGTTCTCACTGAGCCGTCGTTTCAGCGTGCTCGAGATGGGTCGGCCGGAAAACCGCTTCGACCGGCTCGGTGAACGTTTCAAACACGTTCTCGTCTATGCTTTCGGCCAGAAGAAGATGTTCGACGATCCCTTTGCCGGGATCTACCACCTGCTGATCTTCTACGGTTTCCTGGTCGTCAGCGTCAGAACCGTGACCATGGTGGTCGAGGGTCTCTTCGCGGGATGGGAGCTGCCGCTGCTCCACACCGGGTCGGACATGCCTATCTCTTTTCCAAGGACATCTTCGAGGCGCTGGTGCTTCTCGGCCTGGTCTTCGCCGTGTGGCGGCGCGGCGTCCAGCGTAAAGACCGCATCATCCAGTCGTCGGGCGCCTGGATCGTCATCGGGTTGATCGCCATTCTCATGCTCACCGACCTCGTGTCGGAAGGGGCGAGGATCGCGGCCGGCGCCCTCGACGGCAGCTTCCTGCCGGTGTCGGCGCTCTTCGGGTCGTTCTTCGCCGGATTCTCCGAAGGTGCGCTCCAGTCGATCTACAGCTGGACGTGGTGGATCCACCTCATCACCCTCTATGTCTTTGCCAACGAACTCCCTTACTCGAAGCACTTTCACGTCTACACCTCGATCTTCAACGTCTTCTTCGCCAACCTCAACCCGCCCGGCAAGCTGCCGTCCATGGATCTGGAGAACGTCGACGAGAACACCCGGTTCGGGATCTCGACCATCACCGACTTCACCTGGAAGCAGATGCTCGACATGTACACCTGCACCGAGTGTGGGAGGTGTCGCGAGTACTGTCCCACGACCTTGACCGAAAAACCGCTGCAACCGGTGCTCTTCCTCAAAACCGTTCGAGACCAGCTCTACAGCGAACAGCACGAACTTCTCTCGATCTCGGGTGAGGAGACCGCAGCGTCGCAACACGAGCTGGTCCCCGTCGTTGTCGATCCCGAGGTTATCTGGGCGTGCACCACCTGCCGGTGGTGCGAACGGGCGTGTCCCCTGGACATCAGCTATGTCGACAAGCTGGTGGAGATGCGGCAAAACCTGGTGCTCGAGAAGGCCGAGTTCCCCGAAGAGGCGCAGCCCGCCTTCCGCGGATACGAGGTCAATGGGAACCCCTGGCAACTCCCCACCGAAGAACGAGGCAACTGGGCCGAGGGGCTCGACATCCCGTTGGCGTCCGAAGCCGGCGGCGATTTCGACTATCTTTTCTTTGTCGGATCGCCAGGCAGCTACGACGATCACGGCAAGAAGGTGTCGAGGGCGCTCGCCAAGATCCTCAAAGCGGCGGGCGTGAAGATTGCCATCCTTGGCCCCGAAGAGGCCTCGACCGGCGACGCGGCCCGCCGTCTCGGCAACGAATATCTCTTCCAGACGCTGGCCATGCAGAACATCGAAGTCATGAACGGATACGAAGTCAAGAAGATCGTCACCAACTGCCCGCACGTTTTCAACACCCTGGCTCACGAGTATCCCGATTTTGGCGGGAACTTCGAGGTCGTGCACGGGACCCAATTGGTGGCCGATCTTGTCCGGCAGGGCCGGGTCAAACTGACCGAAGCCGTCGAGCTCGATCTCGCCTATCACGATCCCTGCTATCTCGGGCGGACCAATGGTGAGTACGACGCGCCGCGGTTTCTGCTTAACACGATTCCCGGACTCAAGGTGCGCGAGGCCGAGCTCAGCCGCGATCGTTCCATGTGTTGCGGCGCGGGCGGCGGCCGGATGTGGCTCGAGGAAGACCTCGGAACCAGGATCAACCAGCTGCAGGTTCGACCAGCTCCGGGCGAGCGGAACTTCGGAGATCGCGGTCGCATGTCCCTACTGTTTCTCCATGCTTTCGGACGCCCAGCGCGAGGGTGGGTTGGAGGACGCCCAGACTCTGGACGTGATCGAGTTGGTGGCCCGGTCTCTGGAAGAGTAAGGCTCATCTCGACGCCGCGGAGAGTCGAATCGATTCTGAGGAGGCGCCGTCACGATCAACCCCGGCAACCACCGTCTACGATGCCGGGCGTGTTGCGGTGAGTAGGCCAAAGGGCTATATTGGAAGGGCATTCGAGAAATGTCCTGCGCCTCGACAACCATCGTGTGAACCGGCGACGCGTGGAATGACGCGCTGCGATTCCTTGCGGCGAGCGATCTTCGGGTGATCCGAAAACCAACAATCCTCGGGCTGCGACAGGGTCGGTCGGTCGCCCCCCTGCCGATGGGTTGTGTGTAATTTCGATTGGAGGGTTCGACGTGGCCAGGAATTTCAAGAAACGGAATCTCACCACCGGAGACATCGCCAAACTTTGCGGTGTGAACTTTCGGACGGTGATCCGATGGATCCAACGTGGCCACTTGAAGGCCTTCCAGCTTCCCGGGCGGGGCGACAACCGGGTCCAGGTCGCCGACTTCATCGAGTTTCTCAACGAGAACAATATGCCGATTCCGGAGGAGCTTCAGCCCTCCGCGAAGAAGGGTGCTCATCGTCGAGGGGGACCCGAAATCCGCCACCTCGATGGAAAAAGCGCTGCAGGGCGCCGGATTTGAAACGCGGTTGGCCACTGATGGGTTCTCGGCCGGAGCGCTGGTGGGTTCATTCGGCCCCAACGTCATGACCGTCGATGTCGGTATGAAGGGCATCGACGGGGCGCGGGCGATCAAGCTCATGAGGGACGATGCCCGCCTCGGCCTCGCCAAGATCATCGCGGTGACGTCGGCCAGTACGAGCAAGAAGAAGCGGGACGAATTGCTTGCGGCGGGGGCGGACGAAGTCCTCAGCCGACCGGTGCTCGGCGCGGATCTGGTTCAGAAGATCACCGATCTGACGGGCTAGCTTCTATCCCAGGCAGAGATCGACCCGGTTGTCCGGGCCTTCCCACACACTGATCATGAGCAGAGTGCCGCCGATGGCGGCGAGCCTCGCATGAAGATCGCCCGCCAGGACCTCGGCGAGGCGCTCCGCGGACGGGGTCGGACTGCCGATCTCCGGGTGGTGATTGAGATCGCTCTCCCGCAGGGGCTCCACGGTCGTGGCGAGGATGCTGTGGACCTCGTGGAAGTCGAGGGCAAAACCCTCGTCGTTGAGGTTTTCTGAGCCGACCCTGATGGCCACCTCCCAGACGTGTTGATGGGATTCCTCGGGCCGCCCCAGATAGCTCGTGAGAGCGTGATGGGCGTTGAATGACGCTCGGGAGTGGATGACCCAACGCGGCATCTCAGCCTACCGATCGGCCGGTCGCCGGGGTCGCGCGTTGAGCCCCTGGGGGTTGCAGGACGATGCGTTCCCGGCGGATCCGGGACATCTGAACCTCGGTCTCTGTGAGACCGAGAGACTCGAGGATCTTCTTGACGCTGGTGGTCGGCCCGGCGGCCTGCCGGGCGTTGAGATCGACGGTGAGGCTGCCGTCGGCGAGCACGGTCCAGCGGAGAATCGCCTCGGTCACGGACCGGTCGAGATCGGTCGAGACCTCGGGCCACCGACCTTCCGGCCGTGGCGAGATGCGGTAGCGCGATGCGGAGACCATCTTCCCGAGCGACGGTGCGCCCTGCAACAGCGGTATGGCATCGACGATCTCGATCCCGTGGGGCAGGAGCCGATTGACCGCCGTGATGTGCTGTTGCCGCACCTGCGATACGCAGTCCACATCAAAGAGCTCGGCCTCGCCCTCGTGGCCGACGCTGAGGGCCGGTCCCATGGAGAGTCGGATGTGCGGGTTGTAGCCTTCGGTGTATCGCACCGGGACTCGACCGCCGCGGATCGCCCGCTCGAGGGCGTCCATGACCTGGCGGTGCGAGAGATACCGTGCATCGCCCATCTTCGTGAAACTGAAGCGATAGCGGTGGTGAACCGGCGCCTGGGGCTCGATCCTGGCCTGGGGCGGCACACGGGGCTCGGGACGCAGCTTATACGCGGCGGTCTTCGGACGGTCCGCTTCGGGCATGGTTTCGCCGAGCAGCGGCAGGGTGCAGGCCGCGAGCTGGGTGTCCGCGCCGTCGCCGGGAATCCCGCAGCGGAAGCAGCGGCCCCACTTGCAATCCTCGGTGTCGGCTTCGCGGACCGCGCGCCGCCACTCGGCCTTGAGGTAGCCCTTGCGGACACCGGCATCGATGATGTCCCATGGCAGGGTGTCGCCGATCTCACGCTCACCGAGTTCACGCTTGATGTTGATTCCGGTCAGGTCGACGGCCTTCCGCCAGGCGTCGAGGTTGAGAAAGTCGGTCCAACCATCGAAGATCGCGCCTTCGTCGTGAGCGAGTTCGATGGTCCTGCTGAGCTCCCGTCCGCCTCGCGAAAGAAGCGCCTCGAGGACCGCCTCCTCCGGGTCCGACCAGGAGAGCCGGGTGTCCTTGATTCTTCTGAAGCGATCCCGGAGGAACTGGATCCGGCGCTGCTGTTCGTCGGGGTCGATAAACGGCTGCCACTGAAACGGCGTCCACGCCTTGGGGATGAAGCACCCCACCGAGACCTTGATCTGGACCTTGCGGCCGCGGATTCGCCGCCCGGTCGCAGCCAGGTTTTCGGCGAGGACGGCGAGTTCTTCGAGATCGTCGTCGGTTTCGGTGGGCAGCCCGATCATGGCGTAGACCTTGATGGCGTTCCAACCCTTGGAGAACGCCGCCTCGGCCGCCTTGATCATGTCGGCGTTGGTGAAGGTCTTGTTGATGACGCGCCGGAGGCGGTCCGAGCCGGTTTCCGGGGCGAAGGTGAATCCCGATTTGCGAACTCTCGAGACCGCCTCGGCGAGCCCGACCGAGAACGAGTCGGCGCGCAGGCTCGGCAGATTGACCGAGACCCGGCGGTCGGACAGCCGGTCGGCGAGATTGTAGACCAGGGGTTCCACCTGAGAGTAGTCGGCGGAGGACAGGCTCAACAGCCCGATCTCTTCGAATCCGGTTTCGTCGATCTGCCGCTCGAGACGTTCGACGACCTGCGCCGGATCGTGTTCGCGCACCGGCCGGTACCAGTAGCCGGCCTGGCAGAACCGACAGCCCTGGGTGCAGCCACGCATGATTTCGAGCCCGAGACGATCTTGAATCACGCCGGCGAAGGGCACGATGGGCGCCTCGGGCTGGTCGGCGAGATCGAGCTTGTCGACCCAGACCCGCTTGATCGGGAACGGTGCATTTTCGGGTTCGGTCCACTCGCCGGGGCTCTCGCCGGCGGCGGGGGTCCAGGTGTAGAAGCGTGGGACATACACCCCCTCGACCGCGGCCAGGCGGTGCAGGACACCGATCCGGTCCTCGCCGGCGGCGCGGCCGTCGCGGATGGCGTCGAGCATGGCGTCGAGGCCGGCCTCGGCGTCGCCGATGAGGATGGCGTCGAAGAAGTCGGCCACCGGTTCGGGGTTGGCGGTGCAGGGACCGCCGCCGATGACGAGCGGCTCATCCTCGGCGCGATCGTCGGCGCGACGGGTGATCCCCGCGAGATCGAGGAGATACGGGATGTTGATGTAGTTGAGCTCGGATTGGAGCGAGATGCCGACGACGTCGAAATCGGCGATCGAGTGGTAGGACTCGAGCGAGTAGAGCGGGAGATCGGCGGCGCGCAGCGCCGCGGCCATGTCGGGCATGGGGGCGAAGGTCCGCTCGGCCAGCGCGTCGTCGCGGCGGTTGACCAGGTGGTAGAGGATCCGGGTGCCCTGGTGGGACATGCCGATCTCATAGGCGTCGGGGAAGGCGAGGGCCACGTGCAGCGCGACGCTGTCCCACGGTTTGCGGGTCAGGTTGCGTTCGAGACCGAGATAGCGCGACGGGCTCTGGATGGTCGGCAGAATTGCATCCAGGCGCTCGCGCAGGGTGTTCGGGTCAATGGTCGTCATGGGCTCTCCTCGTCCGTGGCCGGACAATATATACCAAGTCTCAACATATGCCGACCTTCGAGGCTTCCATCGTCCGCGTCCGTTTCCGTATCCGTGCCCGTGCCCGTGCCCGTGTCCGATGTCCGCGGCCGCAACCGTCGCCCCAACCGAATCCGGGGCAGCGGCCGCTTTTTGTGTGTTGTGGTGCGGGCGTCCCGCCCGCAGGTTCGACTCCTGTATCGGCACCGGCCTTCTGGGCCGCTGTGACGCTTTGGCCTCCCAGCGACCCAGCGTCGCCCGAGCAGCGTGGTCGCGTGGGTGGTGGATTGAAGGGCTGCGACCACGCTGCTCGGGCTCCGGCGGCCTCCCTCTGCGCCGGGAAAGCAGACCGCATCGCGCTCCCCGGGGGAGCCCGGCAGCGCTATTGCGCGCAGCGCGTTGCGGCGCCGGGAGGTCGTTCGGCACAATAGCGTGCCCGGCACCCCGAGGTGGCGCGGTTTCCCTCGTGCTCAGGTCGGTTTCGGATACTGTCCCTGTCGCTGACGCTGCCCCGGTCGCTGCCCCTGCCCCGGTCGCTGCCCCTGCCCCTGACGCTGTCGCTGTCGCTGATTCTGAATCCTGTCGCTGTCCCGGACTCTGCCCGTAGGGTGGGCCTGGGCCCACCTTCAGTCACCTCCCGGTCATGACAACGCCACCACGATGTCCAACAACCCAAAATGACTGCCTGCGATGGTGCGATGGGTCAAAAAATGCGATGTCTTTGCGCGTCTTTGCGATGGATGGTCTTCGCGTTCTTTGCGATGCAACCCTGCGATGGGGCGATGCGTCTCTGGCGCCCCTTGCGCCCTTGCGGTTCTACTCGTCGATCCCGAACGCCGCGAGGATCTCCTCCGCGGCCGCGGCGGCGCTGATGGTTCCATCGACGACATCGCGTTCGAGGCCTTTGACCCTGCGCCGGACCTCGGGGTGTTCGTGGACCGCGGCGCGCACGCCCTGATCCACCAGCGACCACATCCAGTGCAGCGCCTGGGAGCGTCGGATGGTCTCGAACCGCCCGCTCGCCTCGAGGAATCGCCGGTGCTCGACGATGATGTCGTGGATCTCGTCGAGACCGTCACCGGTGACGGCGCTCGCGGTGACCACCTTGGGCGTCCACTGATCGTCTCCGGCCGGGCGGAGGATGTGCAGCGCGCCCTCGAACTCGGCCCGGGCCCGCCGGGCGGCCGCGAGATTGTCGCCGTCGGCCTTGTTGATGGCGATGAGGTCGGCGAGTTCGAGGATGCCGCGCTTGATCCCCTGGAGCTCGTCGCCGGCGCCGGCGAGCTTGAGTACCAGGAAGAAGTCCACCATGTCCGCCACGGTGACCTCGGATTGACCGACGCCGACGGTCTCGACGAGAACCATGTCGAAGCCGGCGGCCTCGCAGGCGACGATGGACTCGCGGGTCTTGCGCGCCACGCCGCCGAGAGACCCCCCCGACGGGGAAGGGCGGATAAAAGCGTCGGCGCACCGTGACAGCTCCTCCATCCGGGTCTTGTCGCCGAGGATCGAGCCCTTGGAAACCGAGGAAGACGGATCGACGGCGAGGACAGCGACCCGATGCCCATGCTCGATCAGCCGCAGACCGAAGGCCTCGATGAAGGTGCTTTTACCGACCCCGGGAACTCCGGTGATCCCGATTCGGTGAGCCTTGCCGGAGAGGGGGAGAAGCGCCGCCAGAAGCTCGCCGGCCCGGCGCCGGTGATCGGGCCGGTTCGACTCGATCAGGGTCAGCGCCCGCCCGAGCACCGCCCGGTCGCTATCCCGGACCCCGGCTGCCAGCGAATCGATGGTGTCTGTTGTCCGCATTCCCGTCAAGCCTACGCGGGAAAAGCGAGATTTCAACCCGAGAAGGGTCTCCTGCGATGGAAGTCCGCCGCCTGTTTCAATTTGTCGGTGGGCAGCCGGAGGCTGGACACCGACAAATTGAATTGAGACTTGGTGTAGACTTCGCGCTATGAAACTCGTTTATTTCGGGACCCCCGACTTCGCCGTACCGACCCTCAATGCGCTCGTGGAGAGCCGCCACGAGGTGGTGTTGGTGGTCTCCAAGCCCGACCGGCCGGTCGGTCGCCACAAGGTCTTGGCATCGCCGCCGGTCGTCGAGGTCGCACGCCGTCTCGGGCTGCCGATCACCCAGCCCAAGGGCTTCAAGGGGGGCGGCTTCGAAGAGGAGCTCGCCGGTTGCGGGGCCGAGATCGCGGTGGTCGTGGCCTACGGCAAACTCATCCCCGAGAACGTGCTCGGCGTGCCGCCGAGGGGATTCATCAATCTCCACCCGAGTCTGCTTCCGCGCCACCGGGGGCCGTCGCCGATTCAGTGGACCCTGGTCTGCGGCGACCGCTCGACGGGTGTCACCACCATGCAGCTCGACGAGGGCATGGACACCGGGCCGATTCTGCTCCAGGAGCGGTTGGACATCGATCCTCTGGACAGCGCTGAAACCCTGTCTCCGCGGCTGGCCGAGCTCGGCGCACGGCTCGTCGTTGCAACCCTCGACGCCCTCGAGGACGGCACCGCCGAACCGCGGCCTCAGCCCGAAGACGGCGCCAACGTGACCCCGATGTTGCGGCGGAACTTCGCCAAGGTCGACTGGACCATGCCGGCGAGACAACTCGTCAATCGACTCCGCGGTTTTACGCCGTGGCCAGGTCTCTACACCAAGTTCCGCGGCGGTCGACTCAAGATCTTCGGTCTCGAGGAGGTTCTCCCGGCGCCTCCCGGCCGCGAGGAGGCAGGGGTCGTTCTCGCGACCGGCCCCGCGGGAATCGTGGTCCGCTGCGGCCGAGGGTCGGCGGCGGTCATCACCGAGATGCAGCGCGAGGGCCGGCGCCGGCTGCCGGCCGACGCCTTCCTCATCGGTGAGCGGGTGAGCCGTGGCGAAGTCTTCGGGTGACCGGCGCCGGTCGGCACGCCTCCTGATCCGGGTCGAAGAGGGCGCCTTCGCTTCCCGACTGCTCGAAACAGAGACCTCGCCGGGGGTCCGGGTCCGGGTGTTGGGCGTGCTTCGTTGGCAACGCGCGCTGGATCATCGACTGCAGCCTTTTTTGAAACGGCCGATCACCCGGCTCGACCCCGAGGTCCGCGCCGCCCTTCGTATGGGGTGCTTCGAGATGCATCACCTCGGTGTTCCCGCTCCGGTGGCGACCGATTCCATGATTCGGTTGACCCGGAAAATGGGGAAGTCCTCGGCGGCCGGGATGGTCAACGCGGTTCTCCGCAGGGCGGCTGGAGGTCTCGATCTTCCGCCCCGCCCCGACCTGAGGCGGTCCCACCCGGAGTGGTTGTGGCGGCGCTGGTCGGCGATCTTCGGAGACGAAGCGGCCGAGAGCGCCATGGCGGCGGCGCAGGAGCCGGCGGCGCCGTGGGTCTGGTTTCGCGACGCTGACGCCATGGCCGGGGTCGAAGAAAGCGGCGCCGCTCTTCAGGAGCATCCCTGGTGTCCTGGAGCGTGGACGGCCACCGAGGGCCTGCCGGAGTTGATGGCAATGGTCGGACAGGGTCGGTTGGTTGTGCAAGATCCAAGCTCTCAGATGGTGGCGCGGATCGCGGTGGCAGTGTCGGACGGCCGAGGGCGTGCCGCCGATCTTTGTGCCGCTCCCGGGGGGAAAACCGCGCTGATGGGAAAGCTCGGCCGATGGGACATTCTGGTGGCAGCCGACCGGAGTCCCGCAAAGGCCCTGCGTCTGCGCATGCGGTTGGGAGGAGGTCCGGTGATGGTCGCGGATGCGGGCCGGCCCGGGTTGGTCGCCGGCGCCTGGGATCTGGTGCTCCTCGATGCCCCGTGCAGCGGGACGGGCACCTTCCGCCGGCATCCGGAACTCAAGTGGCGATTGACCAGTGGGGCCATCGCCGAGGCCGCCGTGCAGCAGCGGCCAATGATCGACGCCGCCCTCGATCTGCTCGCGCCCGGCGGGGCCCTCGTCTACGCCACCTGTTCGGTGGAGCCCGAGGAAAACGAAGCGCACTTCGAGCACCTGAGAGGCGGATTCGAACGCGTCCCATTGGACAACCTCCTGCCCGCCGGGATGCCGTGGAGCGAAACCGACGCCGGCGGCGTGCGGATCCTACCGCACGAGTACGGCGATGGCTTTACGGTGCATGCCGTGCGACGGCGATCGTGAGGCGTCGATAGGAATTTCGCGTGCGGCGGCGCGTGCCTGGCTCTCTTTTCGTTCGACGAAAATGGTGCCTGGCACCGCACGGGAAGGGCGCTGAAAGAACCAGGTTCGGGACCACGCTCCGGGCCACGTGATGCCGAACATGGTGTCCTCATCGCGGGTGGCCGAGGGAGCCACCTTTAGCATTGATCGGATTTAGCTTTTTGCCTGCGTGTGCAGTGCTAGACCCGAACAATGCAAAAGATGGCACCCCGTTCGAGGTCGGTATCGCGTTCCATTGATGCGATGCTCCTATCCAGCATCCAGTATCTAGATCCAGCGGCTCTAATTCGCCAGCTGATCCTCGATGCTCTGCCACTCGCCCATGAGCTTCTCGATCTCGGTCTGGAGATCATCGCGTTCCTGCTGCATGGCGCGGACCTTGCCGGCGTCTGTGTTCTCGAAGAAACCTTCGCGGCAGAAGGCGGCGTCGATGGCCTCGACCCTGGCCTCGGCCTTCTCGACGGCGGCGGTGACGACCTCGAGGCGCAGGGCGAGGTCCTTTCGTCGCTTCGCCCGGCGTTTTTCGTCGGCGTCAGCTGTGCGGGAGCCTTGCGCCCCGGTGGGTTTCTTTTTCTCTCGTTTGGTGCGCAGGGTTGCGGCGTCGACATCGAGGTGGTCGTCGCCGCAGTTGGCGAGGTACTCCTCATAGGTTCCGGCGTAGTCGTTGAGACGCTCGGGGGTGATCTCGAGGATGCGGGTCGCGAGCTGCGACACGAACCAGCGGTCGTGCGCGACAAAGATCAGGGTGCCGTCGTAGGACTTCAATGCCTTGACAAGAGCTTCGATGGCTTCGAGATCGAGGTGGTTCGTCGGTTCGTCGAGGACCAGGACGTTGGGACGATCGACGGCGAGCCGGGCGAAGATCAACCGCGCGGCCTCGCCGCCGGAGAGAGCCGAGACCTTTTTCTCGACTTCATCGCCCGAAAAGAGCACCTTGGCGAGTTGGCCGCGGACCCAACCGATGGTCTGACCGGCAGAGGCCGCGCCGAGCCAGCCTTCGACGGTGCCTTCGGACTCGGCGAGGAGTTCCCGGTGGTCCTGGGCGAAATACCCGGGAAAGACCTGGTGGCCCCACTCGACGGTGCCGGCATCGGCTTCGAGGTGACCCATGATGATTTTGAGCAGCGTGGACTTGCCGATCCCGTTGGGTCCGATCACCGCCATCCTGTCGCCGCGGCGGAGGTTGAGGGAGACATTGTTCAGGACCTGTTTCTCGGCAAACGACTTGGAGATTCCCTTGATCTTGATGACCTGCTTCCCGCTTGGGCGTTGCTGCAAAACGGTGAAGACCGGGTAGCGTCTCGACGATCGTGGAAGAGGTTCGATGACCAGTTTTTCAATCTGCTTGATCTTGCTCTGAGCCTGCCGGGCCTTGGTGTTCTTGGCCCTGAAACGGTCGACAAACGTCTGATGGTTGGCGATTTCCTTCTGCCGTTTGTCGATCTCGGCCTCGCGACGTTCGCGATCGCTCCGCTTGGCCTCGGTGAAGGCGGTGAAGTTCCCGGTGTAGAGGGTCACGGTCTCGTAGTCGACATCGAGGATGTGGGTGCAGACGTTGTTGAGAAAGCGATGGTCGTGGGAAATCACCACCGCACAGCCGGGAAAGTCGAGGAAGAACTTCTCGAGCCACCGAATCGAGAGGATATCGAGGTGATTGGTGGGCTCGTCGAGGAAGAGGCAGTCGGGATCAGAGGCCAGGACACGGGCGAGCAGCACCCGAAGTTTGAACCCCCCCGACAGGGTTGAGAGAGGTTGCCGGTGGAGCTCGGACGGAATTCCGAGACCTTCGAGGATTTCCCCCGATCGGGCCTCGAACGAGTAGCCGTCGAGGCTGACCACGATGTCCTCGAGCTCGGCATAACGATCGGCGTCGAAATCGGTGTCGGCGTTATCGAGGATGGCCTCCTTGTCGGTCATGGCCTGCCACAGCGTCTTGTGGCCCATCATCACGACCTCGATGATCGGCAGCGTTTCGAATTTGAAATGGTCCTGCTCGAGAACGCCGAGACGGAGCCGGCGGGGCCGGGAGACCGCCCCGGTGCTGGGTTCCTCGTTTCCGGCGAGCATGCGGAGCAGGGTCGTCTTGCCCGAGCCGTTGGCGCCGACGAGCCCATAGCGGCCGCCGGGGTTGAGTTGAAAGCTCGCACCCTGGAAAAGGGTTTGGGCGCCGAAGTCCTTGCCGAGGTCGGATGCCGTAATCATCGCCGGGGGAGGATAGCAGGCCCTCGCCGCATCCGTGCCCGCGTCCGCGTCCCCGTTCGCGTTACTCTCCCGCTCCCGAAATCCAGCGGCAGCGGCAGGTGCAGAGGGCAGAGGGCAGAGGGCAGGGACAGCGGCAGGGGCAGCGACAGCGACCGCGACAGGGACCCCGACAGGGGCAGCGTCCGGGGCAGCGTCCGTTTCCGTATCGCTGCCCGTTCCCGTTCCCGTGCCCGATGTCCGGGACATGATTCTTTCATCCCCGGCCTTCCGGGCCGCTTTCGGCGCCCCGGCGTCGCACGGGCAGCGCGGTCATTCGGGGGATAATTGGAGGGGCGGTGACCACGCTGCCCGCGCGCCGGCGACCTCATGGCAAACGGGGAGAGATGCTCACGGCGCTATCGTCGTGGAGTGCCCGGTATGACATTGTGCGGGAGGCCATGCGTTACCGGATGTTTTCAGGGGCACAATGTCAAACTCGGCACGTCCCGGTGTGCGGTTTCTTTCGTGTCCTGTGACGGTGTCCAAGGCTATGGCATTCAGACACCTTCCGGTCGAGAAAACGCCACCACGCCAGTCAGAGAACCTCCAATCCACTCCCATCCCACTCTCAATTGCGATGTCTTTGCGCGTCTTTGCGATGGATGATCTTCGCGATCTTTGCGACGCAACCCTGCGATGTTGCGATGGAATCTGTGTCCATTTGTGTGATCTCTGGGCTGCCCCGATGGAGCGATGCTCCTATCCAGCATCCAGCATCCAGCATCATCTCCGATGAATGCGTCTCAGAAAGGACCGCGGTATGATATGAGATCAGTTTTTCGACGGTGAGGAGGGCGAGATGCGACCCATCTTTGGAGTGCTCATTATGGCGTTCTTGGCGGCGGTGATCCCAGCGTCGGCGCAGGATGGTGACGCGATCCTGGGGCTCTGGGCGACCGACCCCGAAGGGGGCGGCGGCGAGGCCCACGTCGAGGTCTACAAGGAGAACGGTAAATACTACGGGAAGATCATCTGGCTGGCGCAACCGGTCTATCCTCCGGATGATCCCAAGGGAACACCCGGGGAGCCGAAGATCGATCTCGAAAACCCGGATCCCGAGCTCCGCAACAACCCGGTCATCGGCCTGCTCATCACCAAGGACTTTGTCTACAAGGGCGACGGCCAGTGGCACAAGGGCACGATCTACGATCCCGACAACGGCAAGACCTACAAGTGCAAGATCAAGTTCGGCGACACCGAAAAGGTGCTCAAGGTCAGGGGCTTCATTGGGGTGTCCCTGCTCGGGCGGACGACCTATTGGACCCGCGTGGAGAACCCGAGTTGAAACCTGGGCGAGGTTCGTACTTGGCCGGATCCGCCGGCTAGGAGCGCGGTATGGCATTTGAGGGCAATCTCGAAACCATGCCGGTGGCCGATCTGCTGCAGTGGGCTTCCAACGGTCGATACACCGGGACAATTCGAGTTGCCAACGCCGAGATCACCAAGATGATCTATATCCGCAAGGGCGACATCGTCTCCTGCACATCGACCGACCCGCGTGAGTTCCTCGGTCACTTCCTCGTCAGTCAGGGCGCCATCGACGAGACCGATCTTCAGGGTGCGATTATCGACCAGGATCGCCACAGCGGTCTGCTGGGACAACTCCTGGTTCAGCGTGGAGCCATCTCCGAGGAACGGCTCGAGGAAATGCTCCGGATCAAGGCCGAGGAAGCGATCTTCGACCTCTTTACGTGGACCAGCGGCCAGTTCCGTTTCATTGAAGGCGAGCTGCCTGGATTCGAACTGGTGCCCATTTCTCTCGGCGTTCAGGGCCTCGTGCTCGAGGGGATGCGGCGGCTCGACGAGTGGGAACGGATTTCCGAGGCGATCCCGTCGATGCTGGCCGTCCCGGTTTCGGTGCGGCCGTTGCTGGAGGATGCCGAGGATATGGATCCCGGATGTCGAAGCGTGCTCGAGTCGGTGGATGACGACCGGTCCATCGAGGACATTTGTCTTCACACCCACTCGACCGAATTCTATGTTTGCGACATCCTGTTCCGCGAGATCCAAATGGGAAGGATCAAGGTTGTTCGTCCGCGCTCGAGCGTCCGGCGCGACGAAACCGCCACCGGGATGTCCGGTGAATCACTGGTGAAAGTCGCTCGTGACCATCTCGAGTCCGGAGAGTTCGAAACGGCGATTCGCCACCTTCAGGCGGCCGCGAGCCTCGAGCCCCACGATCGAGTCCTACGGGAAACGATCTCGGGCGTGGAGGGCGAAGTCCGCGAGCGGCTTGCCGAGTGCGGCATCGGGCCGACAGCGGTGCCGGAACTTGCCATCGTGATCGGTGAAATGTCGGAACTCGATTTGGAACCCTCCGAGGGTTTCATCCTCTCCCGCATCGACGGCGTGGGTTCGTTGGGCAACATCCTCAAGATCTCACCCCTCACCGAGATCGACGCCCTGCTGGTGATCTGGAAACTCGTCCGGGGCGGCCAGCTGCGCTTGAAGTGATCAGCCCTCGAGACTGCTCAGAACGGTCCGTTTGACTTCGTCCTCGACATCGAGGGCGAAAACCTGGTGGTCTTCAGCCATGAGATCGACCGCGAGGTTACCCACCGGCCGGCTCACCGGGTGGACGGCGGCGGCGATGAGTTGGGCGCGGTAGATCGCGTCAAAGGCGTTCCATCGGTGGATTCCGGGTGTGCGGTCAGCCATCAGATCTGCGAGTTCGACAAGACGTTCCCGCTGCCAGCGGTAGTACTGGTGGACCTGCATCCCGTCCTCGTGCAGCTCGAAGGACATGTGGAGAGGACCGAGCAGGCGTGTCAGCTCGGGTCGCTCGGCCAGGCTCGATGCCACCAGAACGGCGGCCTCCTCGCGACTCAAGGGGTCAGCCGAACTCCGAAGACTGCTCTCGAGGCCGTCGTACCACTCCTTCATCCGGGTGAGAATGACGGTCATGAAAAGCTCTTCACGGCTCCGATAGGCGAGGGTCGCCTGACCCTGTTTGATACCCGCCTGTTGGCCGAGGGTGTCGAGGCTGATCTGGGAGTACGGGAAGCGGACGAAGGCGCTATCCGCAGCGTTGAGGATTTTCTTCGCCCGTTCTTCACGCGCCTGGCGCGCGAGACGGGTACGGTTGGGATCGATGAGTTTGCCCATGGGTGGGGATGATACTCGATGTTGGTGAGGAGGTGAGGAAGTTAGAGGGTTAGAAGGTAAAGGGTGAAGGGTGAAGGGTGAGGGGGGACCGCCAGGCCCCTGGCCGTGAACATCGGATGTCTGACTTCCTCACTTCCTAACCTCCTGACTCTCAACCCTTCACCCTTCACCCTTCACTCCGCGAGACGATCCCAGATTTCGGCCATCCCGGTGTGGTAGTCGGCGAAGAGGCGTCGCAGGTCCGGATCGAGATGGCTCTCTGGATCCATCCTCTCGTCGCCTTCGAGAATGATCTTGCACGTTTGGTCGTGGCTGAGCCCGGCCTTGTAGGGGCGTGCCGAGCGGAGCGCATCGTAGATATCCGCAAGGGCGACGATCCGCGCCTCGATGGGGATCTCCTCGCCCTGCCGCCCGTTGGGATACCCGGTCCCGTCCCAGCGCTCGTGGTGGCTGAGGGCGATGGCTGCCGCCATCTGGAGCCGGTCCGAGGATTCAAGGATCTGGTAGCCGAAGAAGGGGTGCTGGTTCATCTCGGCCCGTTCGTCGGCGTCGAGCGGCCCCTTCTTGCGGAGGACCATTCCATCCACGCTCATCTTGCCGACATCGTGGAGTTGAGCCGAGTATCGGATCTCGTCGCAGAAATTCGCGGGCATTCCGCAGGTCTTGGCGATGAAGTAGGAATACTCGTTGACCCGGAGGACATGGGCGGCGGTGTTGGTGTCGTGGACCTCGGCCGCGCGGGCGAGGAGGTTGATGGAGAGTTGGAAAGCCTCTTCGGTTTCCTCGTGCAGGGCGGCGATCTTCTCCCTCTGCTCGGCCAGGGTCCTGTTGCGATCGCGGAGCCTGACATTCTGCGCCTTGATGCGTCCGAGCATCTCGGCACGTTCGATGGCGCTGCCGACGATGTGGTTGACCGGGACGATGAGACCCGCCTGCTCTTCACCGAATGCCAACGGCCGGTCGACGTCGTCGGTTCTCCGGTTGATGAGCTGAACCACGCCGACGACGGTGCGGTCGTAGTTGAGCAGAGGAAAGGAGAGCATGGAACGGCTGTGGTACCCGTGTTTCTTGTCGAATCGGCGATCAAACGTGTAGGGGACGCTGTGGGGAAGATCATAGAGATCTTCGACGAAAACGGTCTCTCCGGTGGTGGCGGTGAACCCGGCGATGGAGGAGGGCGTCATGGGCACGACGAATGACGCGGGTTTGACGGCGATGACGTCATTCTGTGAATCGGCCGCCTCGAGCCGCCGGCTGCGTCCGCGACCACGGACGATGAAGATAGTGCCGGCCTCCGCTCCCGTGAGCTCGCGGCTCTTGAGGAGCACGCGGCGCATCAGCTTTTCGACGGACTCCGGCTTTGACGACTCGATGAACTCGAGGAATTCTCTGAGCGCGTCCATGATCGGCCAGCTCTCCTTCCGGGTGTGACGGCTTTTTCATGATACAGAATTATGGATCGCGCCTACGGCACGACCGCCCGGCCTCCGAGACGTGAATGGTGTCGTTTCGTCTCAGGGCATCCATTGAAGCCGATGGTGGACGGCCTACATATCTCAAGAATGTGGACAAGGAGCGAGACCCAGGCGGAGCCGACGCGCCGTAGGCGTGGCGTGCCTGTGAATTGTCCGACCGACACCGACTCCCCCGTCATCATCGGCTGCGATGTCTCTGTGTGCGATGCTTTGCGTCTTCGCGGTTCAACTGCGATGCCCCGGTTGGTCGGCGGACACAATAAGACCCGGACCTCCGGGGTTTCCGTTCCGGTCCGGGCCTTTGACGCCGGCGCGAGCGCCGGCTGGCGCCCTCCGCGACTGATGTCAGCGCGACTCTTTGAAGACCACGTGCTTACGCACGACGGGATCGTACTTTTTGATCTCGAGTCGGTCGGGGGTGTTCTGCTTGTTCTTCTTCACCGAGTACATGTACGGGCTCTCGGTGCTCTTGAGCTTGACGGTGATGCGATGCCCCTTTTTTGCCATACCTCATCCTCCTGACACGAAGCCGCGGGAGCATACATGGAGCGATACACGGTGTCAACTTCGACCCGCTCGAACGAGATGCCGCCTACGCCTCGAAAGAGCCCATTGAATTCTCAATTTTGAACTAATCCATCGCACCATCCTGGCGTGCTCCTGCGATGTAATTGAGAGCATTAAAAATTAAGAATTGAGAATTACGAACTACGTTTTCTTCTTCCGCTTCGGCGCTGCCTTCTTTTTCTTCGCCCTCGGGTCCTTGCCCTGCTCCCGCATCCGTTCCTCGCGCTTGGCGATCAACTCCACGGCCTGATCCATGGTGAGGGACTCGGGATCGGTGCCCTTGGGGATCGTGGCGTTGACGGTGCCATCGGTCACATATGGTCCAAAGCGGCCGGTCTTGACCTGGAGGTTCTCGTTGCTCTCGGGGTGCGGCCCGATCTCCTTGATCACCGAGGCGGAACCCCGTCCACGCCCGCCCTTGGGCTGTTTGAAAAGCTCCACCGCGTCCTCGACCGAGAGCATCAGACCCTCATGGTCGGGCAACGATCGGTTCTCCTTGCCCATGGAGATATAGGGTCCGTACCGGCCCACCTGGGCTGTGATCATCTCGCCGGTTTCCGGGTGTGGTCCGACCTCCCTCGGGAACGACAGGAGCTTGACCGCATCTTCGAGGGTGACGTTTTCCATGGTCATCCCGGGCCACAGGCTCGCCATCTTGGGCTTGCTGTCGCCGCCGTTTTCGCCGAGTTGGACATAAGGGCCGTAGCGGCCCTCCTTGATGTGGATGGCTTCGCCCGTTTCGGGGTAGTCGCCGACCACGCGGCCCCCGGTCTCGGCCTGTGCGATCAAAGCCATTGCCCGTTCCACCGTCAGCTCGTCGGGTGGCAACTCGTCGGGCACGGTGGCCCGTGCCCCTTCCTCACCGAGCTGGACATAGGGTCCGAAGCGGCCGATCCGGACCACAATCTCAACGCCGTCGGCATCGACGCCGATGGCGATCTTCGATGCTTCCCGCGGGTGGATGCCCTCGGTGGTCTCTTTCAGCAGACCCTGGAGCCCCATGCGCATGATGGGGCGGCCGCCGCTCGCACTCGATCCACCAAAGTAGAAGTCGTGGAGCCAGGGGATGGGTTCGCGTTCACCGCCGGCGATGGCGTCGAGTTCGTCCTCCATGCGAGCGGTGAAATCATAGTCGACCAGATCCGGCAGGTGATTCTCGAGCAGATGCACCACGGCGATGGCCGTGAAGGTCGGAATCAGCGTCTGAGCCTTGGTCCAGACATAGCCGCGATCCTGGATGGTCTGGATGATGGTGGCGTAGGTTGATGGTCTTCCGATGCCGCGTGCTTCGAGCTCCTTGACGAGCGTCGCCTCGGTGTATCTCGGAGGCGGCTGGGTCGTGTGATCGGTGGCGTTGATGCCCCCGACATGAGGTTGCTGCCCGGGGACGAGCCGCGGCAGGAGCTTTTCTTGGTCGGCGACCTCGGCGCGGGGGTCGTCGGAGCTCTCGACATAGGCGCGGAGAAAGCCGGGGAAGCTGATGACCTTGCCGGATGTGGTGAAGATCGCGGCGCCGTCTTCGACTGGTGGGTGCGGAGATCCGGACATTGGTGCGAACACCCTTTGCGTCCCGCATCTGCGAGGCGAGGGTGCGCTTCCAGATCAACTCGTAGAGGCGGAGCTGGTCTTTGTCGAGGCTCGCGGTCAGGCTCATGGGTGTATTGAAACTGTCACCGGCGGGCCGGATCGCCTCGTGGGCCTCCTGGGCGCTCTTCGATTTGGATTTGTAGACCCTCGGTTTCTCGGGCAGATATTCGTCGCCGTAGAGCTCGCGCACCTGCGAACGGGCCGCGCTCAGCGCCTCGCTTGACAGCGTGAAGGAGTCGGTTCGCATATAGGTGATGTAACCGTTCTCGTAGAGACTCTGAGCGACACGCATGGTGCGTTGCGCGTTGAATCGGAGCTTGCGCGCGGCCTCCTGCTGCAGGGTCGAAGTCATGAACGGCGGATACGGCTGATTGGTGAACGGTTTTTCCTTGACGTCATCGACGGTGAAGCTCGCACCGGCGAGTTCGGCGGCGATTGCCTTGGCCTTGTCGCTCGATAGAACCAGAATCCGCGGGTTCTTGGGTCTGCCCGTCTCGGAGTCGAAATCCTTGCCGATGGCGATCTTGCGATCGTCGAGCTCGGCGAGGCGTGCCGAGAATTCGGTGTCGTCGACGGTGAGTTGGGCCTCGATCCGGCTGAATCCGCTTTCGACGAATCGCATTCGCGACTCTTCGCGGGCGACGACAAGACGGGTGGCCACCGACTGCACGCGTCCTGCCGAGAGCTTCGGGCGGAGTTTGCGCCACAGAACCGGTGAGATCTCATAGCCGACCAGGCGGTCGAGGATCCGTCGTGCTTCCTGCGCGGCGACCAACTCGTTGTCGATCTCCCTCGGGGATTCGAGGGCTTGGGCGATGGCGGCGCGGGTGATTTCGTGGAAAACGAGGCGCTTGACCGGGATCTTCGGTTTCAGAACTTCGATCAAATGCCACGCGATGGCCTCGCCTTCGCGGTCTTCGTCAGTCGCGAGGTAGAGTTCGGTGGCGTCCTTGAGCTTCTTCTTGAGCGTGTCCACCTGTTTCTTCTTACCGCTCGGGATGACATAGAGAGCCTTGAAGTCCTGATCCACATCGACGCCGAGCCGGGCCCATTTCTCTTTTTTGTACTTTGTGGGGATTTCGGAAGCCGTGGACGGGAGATCCCGAACATGGCCGATGGACGACTCCACAATGTAGTCGTCACCCAGAAAACGGGAGATGGTTCGGGCCTTGGCCGGCGATTCGACGATGATAAGTGCGTGCGCCATAGGATGCAAAGGAGAGCCCAGGCGACCCGCGTTGTCAAGCTCGGAATACAGATCGGTTTGCTGAGAGGCGGCAAGGTCTGGTGGTGAAGTTGTTTGTTTGACATAATTTTAAAGTCGAGAATCCGGCTCGGAAATCTCCGAGTCGAGATTGACTTTGTCTTCGATGTCCTCTGCTATCATGCGCCGACATTGCAGCGGACGCGCGAAAATGCGTGCTGGTGGAGGAGCGAATGGCCGAGATTCCCAACAAATACGAACACCACAAGGTCGAAGACAAGTGGCGTCAGCAGTGGGAGGAGTGGGGGATCTACCGGTGGGATCCGACCCTGCCGCGGGAGCGGACCTTCGTGGTCGATACGCCTCCGCCCACGGTATCGGGGTCGCTCCACGTGGGTCACGTCTTCAGCTATACCCACCAGGATCTCATCGTCCGCTACCAGCGGATGATCGGCAAGAACATCGCCTATCCCATGGGCTGGGATGACAACGGGCTGCCGACGGAACGGCGGGTGCAGAATCTGCTCGGAATCCGGTGCGACGCCAAGCTGCCGTACGACCCCGATTGGCAACCCAAGAAACGGGGCGGCAAGGACAAGACCATCGAAGAGGTCTCGCGGCGCAATTTCATCGAGGCCTGCGGGGTGGTCACCGAGGAGGATGAAAAGGCCTTCGAGGATCTCTGGCGCCACCTCGGTCTTTCGATCGACTGGACCGATCAGTACGCCACCATCGATGATCACTGCCGGCGAGTCTCGCAGCTGAGCTTCCTCGACCTCGTCGAGCGTGGCGAGGTCTACAACGTCGAGTCTCCGACCATGTGGGACGTCGATTTCAAGACGGCCGTGGCTCAGGCCGAGGTCGAGGACCGGCCCAGGCAGGGACTCTTCTTCGATCTCCGTTTCGGAATCGAGGGTGGCGGGGAACTCCTCATCGCAACCACCCGGCCCGAACTCCTCGGCGCCTGTATCGCCGTTGTCGCCCACCCCGACGACGAGCGTTACCAGCCGCTCTTCGGCAAGGTCGCCATCACCCCGCTCTACGGCGCGCGGGTGCCGATCCTCGCCGCCGAGCATGCCGATCCCGAGAAGGGGACCGGCATCCTCATGGTCTGCACCTTTGGTGACGCGATGGACGTCGAGTGGTGGAAGCAATCGGGTCTGGCGCTCAAACAACTCATCGGCCGTGATGGCTGCGTTCTGCCCGCGACCATGGGCGCGGCGCCCTTTGAAAGCGTTGACGCCGCCGCCGCACAGCGCGCTCACGACGAGATCGCCGGGACCTACGCCGTCAAGGCGAAAAAGAAAATCGCCGAACTACTCGCCGAGGACGGCAGTCTTCCCGGATGGGACGGCGCCGCCCTGGTCGGCGAACCCCGGACCACCGATCAGATGGTCAAGTACTACGAGAAGGGCGATCGAGCGCTGGAGTTCGTCCCGACCCGCCAGTGGTTCGTCAAGATCCTCGAGCACAAGGAGGCGCTCCTCGCCCAGGGCGACAAGATCCAGTGGCATCCGGCGCACATGAAGACCCGTTATTCCCACTGGGTCGACGGTCTCAACCAGGACTGGTGCATCTCGCGGCAGCGCTACTTCGGGGTTCCGTTCCCGGTGTGGTACGTCGTCGGGCCGGATGGCGAACCGGATTTCTGCGCAACCGATCTACGCCGACAGGCGAGCCTCCCGGTCGATCCTCTCACCGATACCCCGCCCGGATACACCGACGATCAGCGAGACGTCGCAGGCGGCTTCACGGCCGAGCCGGATGTCATGGACACCTGGGCGACCTCGTCCATGACGCCGCAGATCCAGAGCCACTGGGGAACCGACGACGAGCGCCACAATCGCCTCTTTCCCATGGACATCCGGCCTCAGGGCGCACGACATCATCCGAACCTGGGCCTTCTACACCATCGTCAAGGCCTGGATGCACTCGGGCGAGATCCCCTGGTACCACGTCATCCTCTCGGGTTGGATCCTCGATCCCGACCGCAAGAAGATGTCCAAGTCCAAGGGCAACGTGGTGACTCCGGATGATCTGCTCGTCGAGTACTCCTCCGACGCCGTGCGCTACTGGGCGGCCCGGGCGCGGCTCGGCACCGACACGACCTTCGATCCCGCGGTCTTCAAGATCGGCAAGCGGCTCTCGACCAAGGTCTTCAATGCCAGCCGCTTTGTTTTCATGCAGCTCGAGGGGGCGGTTGGCGATGGTGAGATGCCCGGTGTCGAGAGCATCACCGAGCCCCTCGATCTCGCCTTGGTGGAGCGGATGCGGAAGGTCATCGCCCAGGCGACGCGCTGGCGTTCGACGCCTTTGACTACGCCACCGCGCTGCAGGTCATCGAGGAGAGCTTCTGGAGCTTCTGCGATCACTATCTCGAGTTGGTCAAGCTGCGGTCCTATGCCGAGGAAGACAGCCCCGGTCGTCGTTCGGCCGTGGCCACCCTGAGCTGGGCGCTGCGGGCCTTTCTCCGTCTGCTTGCGCCCGTTTGTCCCCTTCGTGACCGAGGAGGTGTGGTCGTGGCGGTTTGCCGACGGCGATCGTCGGAGTGTTCACACCTCGGGTGGCCGGTCGTCGCCGAGGTCGAGGCTGTCCCGGGTCCCGACCACGACGGCACATACGAGGCGGCGGTCGAGGTGCTCACGGCGATTCGCGGCACCAAGACCAAGGCGCAGAAGAGCCTCCGTTGGCCGGTGGCCAGGCTTGAAATCAGTGGCCCCGATGAGGATCGTGGTGCATTGGCGCCGGTCCTCGAGGATGTTCTTCGAGCCGGCAATGTGGACGCCGATGTGGTCGTTTTGAGCGATGGCTCGAGCCCGGACGGTCAGCGCTTTGCTGTCGCGGTCGATTTGGCAGCGGAGATGCCGGAGTAAATGTGTCTCGGCCGACATATACTCGTGCTCGATCTCGGAGCTAAACACGGAGGAATCAGGAAAATGAAAACAGAGAGTCGTTTCAAGATGGTCCCCGCAATGCTGATGGTGATGCTGGCGACAGCGGTCTTCGCTCTTCCTTCAGCCTACGCCCAGGAGGAGCCGACCCCGGTTCCCGAGCCGGCCCAGGAAGAGCCCGCCGCTGCGGCCGCCCAAGAGGAGCCGGAAGCTGCTGCCGAGCCAGCCGCAGCGCCGCGCCGGCGGCCGCCGCCCGGCCGAGGAGGCCGAGCCTCCGGTGGCCGCCATTCCTATCACCTATCGCCAGAAAACCCTGATCACCGATCGACGGCAAAAAGGCCCAGGCCGACGGCGTGGTCGAGTTTGTCGTCCAGCCGCAGGGTGGGGAACCGGTCAAGGTGAGGGTCAACATGCTGGCCAAATCCAAACTCAAGGCGATCACCGACGATGTGCTCAAAGAGCTCGATTTCGCCATCGACGAACGCTACAAGGTGAATCGATCGGGCGACCAGAAGATCATCGTCAAAGCGCTGAAGAAGAACCCGCCCATCGCCATCACCGTCAAGACCCAGAGTCTCTCGGCGGTGTCGGTGACGGTGGGTAACGGTTGAGATCGTGCGGGCCGCGCGCACTCGGTCGTGATCTCGCTCGCGATCGCGGCCCTCGGCGCACTTGGGTGTTCCGCCCCGGACCCCCCGGCCGAACAGCCTGAGGTCGTGCCTGTGACAATCGTCGACGAGGGTGATGATTCTGGGGGGCCTGCGTCCGCTGAGGTGAGCTCTCACATCCCCGATGCGACCGAGCTTGCCGGCGGCTGGCTTCTCGAAGATCTCGGCGGCCGCGGGGTCATGGATATTGTCCAGACGACGCTCGTCTTCGATGGTGAGGGCCGTGTTTCAGGCAGCGGTGGCTGTAATCGGTATACCGGCAGTTACACCTACGGCGACGGCGAACTCACCTTCGGTCCGCTTGCGGGCACGAAGATGATGTGTCCGGAGGCGGTGATGGATCAGGAGGATCGATTCCTCGAGGCGCTCGGCGCCATCGACCGCGTCGCCGTGGATGGACCGTTCCTGCTGATCTACGCGGGAGGTTCCCACGCACCGCTCAGGTTCACCAGGATGGCGTCGAGGTCACCGACGTGAGCTTGTGGCGCCGCGAATTTGCGATGGAAGGGGTGCCCGGCACCCCTTCTTCTGTTCTCTCGGGGGCAGGCTACAGGCGAACCAGCATCTTGCCGGTGTTCGCCCCGGAGAAGAGCCCCATGAAGGCCGCCGGCGCGTTTTCGAGGCCGTCGTAGACGGTTTCGGTCCAGCGGATCTGCTGACTGGCGATGAGGCCGGCCATCTCGGCCTGGAACCGCGGCTCGAGCTCGGCGTGGTCGAAGGCGATGAAACCGCGCATGGTCAGCCGTTTGGTGATGACGACGACGAGCGAGCTCGGGCCCGCCGGCGGATGTTCGGCGTTGTACTGGCCGATCATCCCGCACATCACCACCCGGCCGTGGTTGCGCATGCTCATCAGCGCCGCTTCGAGGTGGTCGCCGCCGACATTGTCGAAGTAGACGTGGAAGCCGTCCCTGCAGATCTTGACCAGCTGACGATAGAGGTGCTTGGTCTTTTTGTAGTTGAAGGCCTCGACCCCGGCCTTGTCCTCGAGCCAGCGGACCTTGTCGTCGGACCCGGCGCTGGCGATGACCTTCACGCCCATCCGACTCGCCAGTTGGCAGGCCACCGAACCCACGGCGCCCGCGGCGCCGGAGACGAAAATCGTCTCCCCCGCTTCGAGCCGGGCGATTTCGTGGATCCCCAGCCAGGCCGTGAAACCGGGCATTCCCATGACCCCGAGATAGGCCTGGGGCGGTGCGAGGTTAGGGTCGATGGGGTGCACACCGTCCCCATTGGCGACAAAACGATCGCGCCAGCCGTGGTTGCTGAGCACGAGATCGCCCTCGGCGAGCTTCGGGTGGTTGGAGATCTCGACGGTTCCGATGGCGCCGCCGGTCATGACCGCACCGAGGTGATAGGGATCGATATAGGTCCGGGTCGTGCCCATGAGGCCGCGCATGTAGGGATCGACCGAAAGCCACAGATTGCGGACCTGCACCTCGTTGTCACCGGGGTTGTCGATGGTCGTGTCGACGATGGCGAAGTCATCCGGCTTGGGCAGGCCGTCGGGTCGGTGGACGAGGTGAACCTCACGTGACCTGGTCGGAACCATGACACTCCCTTTCGTTGGCGTCGCCGGTCTTCTCAGCCGCCTGGAACCAGTTCGACCGGCACCGGCATGATGTTCCAGGTGAACCCGGAGAGGCCCTCAGGGTGAGTGTACAGGGTTTCTTTGACCGGTGATCCGTCCTGCCAGCGGTAGCGGTTGATCTCACCGGCGTTGTCGTTGGCGACGTAGAGCTCGTCCACTCCGTCGCCGTCGAGGTCGGTGAGGATCGCGGCGTGCTCGAAACCGCCGGAATTCCGGTCGATGGAGGTGATCGACCACTGGCCGTGCGGGTCGTCGCCGGGTTCGAGGAGCCACAACCCGCTCTTGTGCGCGGCCGCCACCATTTCCTTCCGACCGTCGCCGTCGATGTCACCGGCGGTGAGAAAGCGGCAGAGCTTGTCGTCGAGGCTCGCGACGAGAACACCCTCGGCGGGATCGGTGTCGGCGTCATAGCGGCGGATCTCGACCCGGCCTCCGGCGACCGCCTCGATGGCGACGTAGAGTTCGTCGGTGCCGTCGCCGTCGACATCGTCGACCAGGATCTCCTTGGCGTGGCGATCGCCGAGATCGGCGACATCGACCCGCCCCTCGCCGGTTGCGGGGACATAGCGAACGACCCAGCCCGGTTGCGGTGTGCCGTCGAGCTTGTTGGGCAGGCTCGGGGTGGCGTAGATCTCGACCACGCCGTCGCCGTTGAGGTCGCCGATCTCGATCTCGTGGACGAAGGTGTTCGGTTCGCTGTCGATCTCGAGGACTTCCCAGCCGTCACCCGATGGTCGGACCACGGCGACGACGCCCTGATCGTGGGTCGCGACGGCGAGCGCCTGGATGCCGTCACCGAAGATGTCGGCGATCTCGACGTCGCGCATGCGGCTGAATTTGCCGCCGAAGTCGGCTTCCCAGAGGATCTCCGGCTCGGCGCCCAGCCGCCGGATCTTCAAGAACGCGCCGCTCCCACCCGCGGTGAGGATGCCGATCTCGCCGGGCCTGGGCTCGTAGACCATCGCCTTGTGGAAGACGTTGGAGTCGGCGTCGGAAACGGCGGTGTAGTTCCAGCCGTCGCCGGTGTGGGTGAGGATGCCGAGTTCGGCCGGTTGCGGCACCGGGCGGCCGTCGGCGCCCTTTTCGAGAACCGCGAGGGCGAGGAGAAGGCCGTTTTCGAGCGCGGGAGGCGGCGGTGACGCCGGCGCACACCCGAGAGTGAGAGTGAGAAGCGGGATCAGGGCGATGAGGGAACGGTGCATACGAGTTGTCTCCAAGCTGAGGGATTCCGCCTTGGCGGAGACCGTATGGTACCGGATTTCGTGGGGCGCTGGCCACCCCTGTGGTTGCTGATGGGGTTGAACCGCGAAGGCGCAAGGGACGCAAGGCATCGCAAGTATCGCAGTTGAACCGCAAAAGTCGCCAAGGGCGGCCATCGCAAAGACGCGCCAAGACATCACATTTGGGAGTGGGCGAAGTGCCGTCCCTGCAGTTGAGTTCTGTCAGCACCGGCCTTCTGGGCCGCCTTCGGCGACCCAGCGTCGCGCCATCGGCGCGGTCGTGGGAGGTGGATTGGAAGGGCTGCGACCACGCCGATGGGCGCCGGCGGCCTGCATCGTCGGCCGGGAGAGAAGCACCGGATCGTGCCTCCCGGGGGGTGCCCGGCAGCGCCATTGTGCGCAACGCGCCGTGTGCCGGGGCGTCGATGGGGCACAATGGCGTGCCTGGGGTCCTATATAAAAAGAGCGAGCACGGGTATGGCTGTGGGTGCCTGCCTTAGTGGCTATGCCTGGATCGCCGCCCGTGCTCGCTAGCCATGCGCGCCGTCTGATAAGGACCTCGCCAAGATGGCTGATAGAGGCTCGACGACACGCGGCATGGACATTGTACCGAGAGGAGGACCATCAGGTGTCGAGAGTTCAGAGGATCGTCGGGTTCGACTGTGGAGAGGACACGCACATCGCGGTGCTTTGGACACCGCGGGGAAATTTTGCAGGAGGTCCGAGGTCGACCAATGAGAGGGGTCAGATCCAGGAGCTGCTGGCCGAGCTGATGCTGATCGTCGGCCCCGAGGCTGCAGCTAGTAGTGGTGGTGGAGTCGAAGCGGTCGCTATGGGCGGATCGTGTCGGATGTTGCTGTCGAGCTGGGTTGTGATCTAGGCAGGTCAACACGGTGGCGCTCAATCACTACGAGACCTGGAGGGTCAACCGCGCAAGGACGATGAGTGGGATGCTTATCCTGGCCGCGCGCATGGTGTTCTTGGAGATGGGAGGTTGTCGAGAAGCGATCGAGACCACTGAGGAGGAGCGGACCTTGTCGCGGCTGACAAGGACGCACAGCCGCTTGGTGGAGGACCGCAAGAGACATGTCGCACGGTTGCGCGCTGTATTGCTGGAGCTGGCGCCGGAGATGCTCCACTCGTCGTGGAAGGGACCGCAGCCGGGCAGCAAAGCCATGCAGTACATGCTTGAGCGTTGGCCGGGCTTCGAGGGTCTCGAAAAGGCCCAATTGCGCAGCATCGTGAAGATCCTACGCCAGTGCCGGTATGGATCGAGAGCGGCCGATGTCGCGAAGCTCATCCGGAAGGCGGCACGAGGGATTTCGGTAGCCGAAGAAGAGCGTCGCGCCATCACGTTTGAGCTCGATCTCCTTGTACAGCAGATCCGGTTCTGCAGTGAATCGGTGGATCGGCTGTATGCCAAAATCGCCCAACGCGTCGAGCGCGATCCGGTGGGCGAGAAGCTCCTCGAGATGCACGGTTTCGGCCCCATAATCACCGGGGTTTTGGTCTCGGAGCTGGTACCGGTCGCGCGCACCTCGACTGAGCCGAAGTGCGCCACCTACGCTGGAGTCACGCCGCTTTCAAGGAAAAGTGGCAAGAGCCTGGACAATGACAGACTGACCCAAGGAGTCAATCAACGAGTCCTGCACGCGCTGTACACCAGCTCGGTGGTGGCCATCGAAAACAGCGCCATCGATCGGGCCTACTACGAGAAGAAGCTCAGAGACTACGCCGGGCATCCGAAGCCCCACGTCGCGGCATTCATCGCGCTGTCCCGCCAAAGGCACAAACTGGTCTACAAGCTGATCACCACCGAAGCCCGGTACGACAAAGAGATCCTGATCGCATCGCACCTTGATCGCCTCGAGCAGGACCGGAACGCCGCCGCATGATCAGCCAGGCTGTGGAATCTGCCAGGCCTGCGGAAAACGCTTCGCGTTTCCCTCAGCCCTTTGGAAAACCCTCCGGGTTTCCCACAGATCCCACAGCCTCGACGACGACGAATTCGCCCTTGACTCTTTATAGAGGCACGCCCGAGGGAGGCTCCTTTGGCGTGTTCAGAGCGGCTTCGGCCGCTGGTTTCTGTCGCTGTCTCTGCCGCTGCCGCGGTCACTGTCCCTGCCGCTGTCCCTGTCGCTGTCCCGGATCGCGGTCGCTGCCTCGGACGTTGTCGCTGTCCCGGCCGCTGCCACGGACGCGGACGATTGGACTTTCCCCGAATCTCGGTAAGAATCAGGGTGAAGGGAA
>CAVQJV010000002.1:0-138095 GCA_963712805.1 uncultured Acidobacteriota bacterium
CTCACGCCCCTGGAGCGGGTCGAGCCCTCTCAAGAACGCCGCTTTAGCCAGAGCGTGGCTCGACAGCGGACGGGTGATCCACAGGCACAGAAGACACCGCCAGCTGCTGGTCAACCTCCAGGTGCAGCGCCAACTCTTGTGCAGCATCAGACCGAGGAGGATCTACGACGTTCCGAGGGTGTTGGTGATCCCGGCGGCGTGGATCCGGGTGTAAAAATCGGGCAACCGCAGCAGACGCACCCCGCCGATGATGACGAAGACCGACCCGGCGAGGATCAGCACCCAGCTGAACAACCTCGATCGGCCCGGCCATCACAACATCCTCCTCGGGATCGTCGTTCTCCATCCCGGCGAGATCGCCAAAACGCGTGAACTTCATCGCAGCGATAGTGCCGATGAAGTTCATCAGGGCATAGACCAGGGCAAGATCGAGGAAATCCGGCCGGCCGCCGAGATAGCCGATGAGCGCGATGAGCAAACCCGTCTTGTGCCGAAGCCGTCGACCGCGAGAATCTGGTCGAAGACCGTCGGCCCGGCGATCGACCGCGCTGCAGGGTCAGCTCGATGCAGACGACGATGGCCGCGGTGGCGGCGGCAAAGACGCCGGTCACTTGGTCTCGCCCTCGAGGCTGCACCACCTGGTGGTCCATCTCCTCCCAGGGAGGTCATCGGCAACTTCCTGGTATTCGCGTGGACGGTGATCTTGGTGGAGGTATCCGCAATCGTCGACATGGTCCAGGCGATCAGGTGACGGGAGTTGCAGATGTCGATATCGGCGCAACTGGCGGTCGGTGCCTCGAGAGTCGCGGGTCGACGTTCAGCCGGCCGAGACCGAAGAACCGCCGCGCTGTATCCAGATTCCAATCTCATCCTCCTGGCCATCCCAGGAACACAGATGCAAACCTGCAACAGGTGGATCTAGATCTCTCTTCATTGATGATGCCCATTCGACGTGACAGCCACACCACGAGCAGCAACAAGAGCCGCTGACACCGACGACGTTATCAAGGGGATGGTGTAGTGGCCGGAAATCAGCAACCAGACGGCCATGAGCAGGAGGGAAGAGGCCACGGAGTGTTTCACCGTGCGTACTCCCAGGACTCTCGATCCACCGGCAGCCCCAGCGCACGATCCCAAGCCGGCCGTCACTCCCCGATCCAGTCAGCTGCCAGCCGGTTCCGGCACCACACCCCACCTCTCCGCCGGCGTCTGCAGATCCATCACTTTGGGTGTGTTATTGTAGGCAGACATCACACTAGATTTATCCGGTGTCAAGCACCCTGGCTGTGTGATCCAAGTCTTTCTCGTTGACATAGAGCACGTAGCGAAGTGGCTGCAGTCTCTTGCGCCCACCACGCCCCCCAGCGAAGACATGATGTTGGCGTTGTAGAGCTTGCGGTGGGTTTCCGTGATAGTCCCAGTTTGTCGTCGCCGCGGACGATGTAGTGTGCTGCTGCCCGGCGAGATCGATGTCCGTCTCCCTCGGCCGCCTTGATCAGTCGGCTCGGTGACCGGGGGAAGAGCACCAGTTGGTACGGTCGGACCCCATGGAGATCGTGTTCTAACGCCATCAGGCTGACCCCTGTCTGGGCAAGCCGGGAGAGGAGTCTGTATGCCGCACCCGGGTGGTCCTTGACCATGGCGTGGTAGTAGTCGGCGCACACAATGCTGACTGACATGGAGGCCTCCGGGCAGTTTCACCTCGAGGATGCGTGGGGTGGGTGGCATGTTGAGCAGCGTCCGGGCCAGCGAAGGAGCGGGTAGTGTCCCTGCAGCGGCAGCAGCGGCCGGGGCAGCGGCCGCGCCCCGGTTCTTCAAAACGTCCGCAGCATGCGCAAGACCAACGCTCCCCGGGACGTGCCCCTACGTGCCCCAAGCCTCCCGGCGGCGTCTCACCTCCCGCACATTGTCATACCGGGGGATCTCCACGGCTAGAGGCGATCCGGTGCATCTCTCCCGGCCCGCCATGAGGCCGCCGGCGCGCGATCAGCGTGGTCGCAATCCTCCCCGTTCTGCTCTCCGACCACGCTGATTGCGCGACGCTGGGACGCCAGGGGCGGCCACAGGCTGGGGCTCCGGGAAGCAGCGACAGCGTCAGCGTCCGTTGCAGAACAGCGGCAGCGACAGGGACCGGGGCAGCGGCCGCGACCGGGTCAGCGCTCCAAGCAACGCATCACCCACTTTCAATTGCGATGGCTTTGCGCCTCTTGGCGGTATGGATGCTCTTGGCGTACTTTGCGATGCAACCCTGCGATGGATGCGATGGCTTCGCGTCCCGTGCGCCCTCGCGGTTCAACATCGAGGCGCCCAATCCAGCCCCTTCAATTCTCGCCACTCTTGACATCTTCGAATTTTGTATCTATTGTACTAGTGTGAATAGTACAAAAGGATCCACATGCTGATTCTCGAAATCGACACCCACGGCCCGGTACCGATCTATGAACAGATCGTCGACGGCGTACAACGGTTGATTCGGCGAGGCGATCTGGTCCCCGGAAGCCCGCTGGCATCTGGCCGCCGAACTCGCCTGCGATCTCGAGATCAACGCGAATACGGTCGCCCGAGCCTATCGAACCCTGGAAATGGACGGCATTATCGAGACCGCGAGACGGAGAGGAACGCGGGTCGCCGCTCACGCGCCGACCCGCGCTCGCGACGCATTCACCGGGCGGCTCGATGACCTGGCGGGACAGAATATCCGTGAAGCAGCACACCTCGCGTTGGTCCCGACGATCTGATCACCGCCCTCGTGAAACGGCTCGAGTCGAAACCCGAAACCACGAAGACGTCCGGGAGAACAACATGACGATGGTTATCTTTTTTGTCGTCGTCCTCGCTCAAATCGTCCTTTTTCAGTTTATCGCCGCACTTGCAAACCGTTCGATCCTCATGGAGGAGATGTCTCAGGTGACGGGGGTCTGTGCCTGATCCGTCACCAATCATGCCCGAAGTTGCACCTATCGGAGGATGGGGATCGGAGGCGTCCTCGCTTGCATCGCGCTTCTTGCTCTTCTCGGGCTTGACGGACGATCAGCTCACGGCGAAGATCCTTGTTGCCGGTGTATCCGCTGCATCCGCGATTGCTTTCGGCATTGGCGAGACGACCGAGCAGCGGGTGATGCGAGATCTCGCACGATGCCGCCCAGGGTGGAGGCGTAGACGCGCATCGCTCGAGCGACGCGCCCTTGACAAGTGGTACCACCCCGCACTCGAAGTCCTACCTCTCGTGATCTTTGTCGCTAGATCGCGGGAGCGCATCCTCTGAACACGACGGACCTTGTCAATCCGATCAGAAGTCCTGAGCGAATGGCCGGAGGCATCCTGGTCGGTATTTTGGTCTGCAGGGAGTGCTGGTGATCGCTGGGCTCTATCGCGCTCTTCGGCCGATCGTAGGCATTTCTTCAATTTCGCAGTACATCCCAAGCCTCAGGAGAAACCCGGAGGTCTCCATTCGCCTCGGCGAGGAGTTGGCGGGAACCCAGCTGCGATTCTTCCTCATCGCCAAAATCGGTCTCTCATCACTGTTGGGCACCCAAATTGTCAAGAATGTGCTCTGGGCAACCGAAAGCGCCGCGGCCGCGACTTGGTCCACCCTCGGTTGGTGCATCCTCGCCGTCCTCATGATCGCGTACGGGTCTTCCTCCGAAAGATCGGCAAGATCTCACGCCGGATGCAGGAGCAGATGGGTTCCGCAAATCCGTAGGCGGAGGGGTCATCCTCAGGCGCCCCTTCCATTCAACTCGATTTCCTCCGATGTGCAACGCACATCGGTTGCAGCGAGTGCCGCCCGGTCGCCGCAGGCGGCCCGGCGGCGCTCGGTGCAGCTAGAAGCCTTCGTGCTCGGTTCGTTCGATGATCTCGTTCTGGAGCTCGCGCGAGATGTCGCAGAAGTAATCGCTGTAGCCGGCGACGCGGACGATGAGGTTGCGGTGGGACTCGGGATCCATCTGGGCCTCGCGCAGGGTTTCGGCGGAGACGACGTTGAACTGGACATGGTGGGTGTCCATCCCGAAGTACCGCGGACGAGACCGGCGAGGAGGTCGATCCCCGGTTTGCCTTCGAGGAGCTGCGGGGTGAACTTCTGGTTGAGTAGGGTGCCGCCGGTGCGCAGGTGGTCCATTTTGGCGGCGGATCTGAACACCGCGGTGGGCCCTTTTCGGTCGGCGCCCTGCACCGGTGAGATCCCTTCCGAAAGCGGCAGGCCGGCGCGGCGGCCGTCGGGCATGGCTCCGATCACCGACCCGAAATAGACGTGGCAGGTGGTGGGCAGCATGTCGATGTGGTACTTCCCACCTCGACCGTTGGGCCGACCGTCCACCGCCTCGAAGAAGGCCTCGAAGCAACGCACCATGATCTCGTCGGCGCGATCGTCGTCGTTGCCGTAGCGCGGCGTGCGGTTGACGAGCTGTTGCCTGAGGGGCTCGTGACCGACGAAGTCCGCGCTCAGGGCCTCGCGGAGCTCGGTGAGGGTGACGCCGCCGTCGTCAAAGACGTGCTGTTTGATGGCCGACAGGCTGTCGGTGATGGAACCGATTCCGACTCCCTGGATGTAGCTCGTGTTGTAGCGGGCTCCACCGGCGTTGTAGTCGCGGCCCGTGGCGATACAGTCGTCGATGATGAGCGACAGAAACGGCGCCGGCGCATCCTCGGCGTAGGCCCGCTCCCAGATGGTGTTACCGCGGCACTTGATCTCGACGAAATGATCGACTTGCTCGCGCCACGCCGCGAAGAACTCATCAAAGGTGGTGAAGGCGGCGGGGTCGCCCGTGTTCGGTCCGAGCTGCTTCCCGGTACGTGGGTCGACGCCGTTGTTGAGCACGAGCTCGAGCAGCTTCGGCAGGTTGAAGTAGCCGGTCAGGATGTAGGCCTCTTTGCCGAAGGCGCCGGCCTCGACGCAGCCGCTGGTGCCGCCCTCGCGGGCGTCCTCCACCGATTTGCCCTGGCGCACGAGCTCCTTGACCACGGCGTCGGCGTTGAAGACCGATGGAAATCCATAGCCTTTGCGGATGACCTCGAGCCCGGCGCGCAGAAAGCGATCCGGGTTCTTCGTCGAGAGCTGGAGGTTGTTCGACGGCTGGAGCAGGTGCATCTCGTCGATGACCTCGAGCAGCAGGTAGGTCACGTCGTTGACCGCGTCATCTCCGTCGCGGGTCAGACCGCCGAGATTGATGTTGGCGAAATCGGTGTAGGTGCCGCTCTCGGCGGCGGTCACGCCGACCTTGGGCGGCGCCGGGTGGTTGTTGAACTTGACGAAGAAACACCCCAGCAGCTCCTTCGCCTCGGTCTCGGGTCAAGCTGAACCGTCGGCCAGACCGCGCTCGTAGAACGGACCGAGATGCTGGTCGAGGTGGCCGGGGTTGAAGGCGTCCCAGCCGTTGAGCTCGGTGATGACCCCGAGGTGATAGAACCAGTAGGTCTGGAGCGCCTCTTGGAAGTCGCGCGGCGCGTGGGCGGGGACCCGGTCGCAGACCGCGGCAATCCGTTCGAGCTCGGCTCGGCGCTGCGGATCCGCCTCGCGGCGGCCTTCTCCCGCGCGAGTTCGGCGTGGCGGCGGGCAAAGACCATGGCCGCATCGGCGGCCACATCCATGGCCTCGAGCTGGTGACGCCTGGCCTCGCGCTCAGCGTCATCGGCGTCCCCGAGGGCCTCGAGAGCGACCGCGATCTCACGCTGGAAGTCGAGCAGCCCCTTGCGATAGATCTTGCCGTCGGCCACGGTGTGCCCGGCGCGCGCTGCTCCATGAACTCGGTAAAGACCCCGGCGGAGTAGGCGTCGTGCCGACTGTCCGGGAAGCTCGTCGAGGACCCGGTCGCGGAGCGACCTCCCCTCCCAGAAGGGGATGACCTCGGCGGCGAATCGTTCGATGTCCTCGGCGGCGACCTCGTAGCTCGTCAGCTTGCGCGAGCCAAGGATCTCGAGGTCCTTGACGCTGTGGCAGGTGATCTCGGGATAGGTCGGGGTCGCCTTCGGTTCCGGTCCCCTCTCACCGACGATGAGTTCGCCGTCGCCCAGATAGAGGCGCTTGTGGGTGCAGAGGTGGTGGAACGCGCGGGCGCGCATGAGCGGCGCCGGCCAGCGGCCCTCGTTCTCCCGGTAGAACCCGGTCAACAGCAGTGCCCTCTCGATGGAGACCGATGGGACGGCTTCAAGGCTCTCGCGACGTAGTCGGTTCACGCGATCATTCATGCGCTCCTCCGGTATGAACCTCGAGACCGTGCGATCGCAGTCGCTCGACCACGGCCTCGATCTCGTCCTCGCTCGGCGATCGGTAGTTGACCTCGGGGCGGTTCTTCCCCAGGCGTCTCGCCTTGTCGACGCCGATGGAGTGATAAGGCAGAACAAAGAGCGGGTGGGGGTTGGGCAGTGCGTTGATGAACGCGGCCATGGCCTCGAGATTCCCATCGCCATCGTTGAATCCGGGGATCAGTGGAAACCGGATCCAGATGGCCGTGCCCTCCTCGCTCAGAGTCTGCAGATTTTCAAGGATGGTTTGATTGTCGACTCCCGTGTGGCGCTTGTGCGCTTCGGAGTCCAGGTGTTTGAGGTCATAGAGCAGCACATCGGCCAGTCCCGCGATTTCTCTGACGACCTTCTTTGAAGCGAAACCGCTCGTATCCACCGCGGTGTGCAGACCCTTCTCCCGACACGCATCGAGACACGCCGCGAGGAATGTCGGATGGCACAATGGCTCGCCGCCGGAGAAGGTCACTCCCCCCCCCGACGCCTCGAAGAACGGTCGATCGCGCTCGATCTCGGCGACCAGATCGGCGACCGCTCGGGGCTCGCCGATGAGCTCGCGAGCCTCACCCGGGCAGGCCTCGGCACAGGCGCCGCATCGCCGGCAGGTTCCGTCGTCCCAACCCGGCCCTCGGGCCGGTCGATCGCCGTCCGACTCGGGGCAGGCGTCGATGCAGGCGCCGCACGCGGTGCACTTCGTTCCGTCGATCGCAACCTCGGGCGCCCCGTCCAGACTCTCCGGGTTGTGGCACCAGTCGCAGCGCAGGGGGCAGCCCTTGATGAAGACCGTGGTGCGGATTCCCGGACCGTCGTGGATCGAGCACCGTTGGATGTTGAAGACCGCCACTCCGGACGGGGTGGAATCGGGATGGGAAGCATGATCCGGATTTGTCATTGTCCTGCATAAAGTCTATACCCTAAAGCCTGTCTTTTCTTGTATGATTCGAGAGCGCAGATTGCGAAATCGGCATAATCTTGGGGTAAGGAGTCGAATGGGAACAGCGCGAAGTCTCGGCGCGATCATCGCCTCGGCGGGCTTTGTCGAACAGCTCTTCGACCGCATCCCCGACGTGGTCTTTTTCGTCAAGGACCTCGAGGGTCGCTACCGGGTCGTCAATTCGACCCTGGTCGAGCGCTGTGGAGCCGCCTCCAAGGCCGAACTTATCGGCCGCACCGCTGACAACGACGACCTCTTTGGCGCCCTGGGGCTCATCCGAACCGATCCGGCCGACGCGCCGACCGTCGACGACATCGCTCGCAGCGTCGGGCTCTCCGCCTATCAGCTCAACCGCAGGCTCAAGGGCCTGCTGGGGATCACCGCCCGGCAGCTGCTCACCAAGACCCGGATCGACGCGGCCTCACGGCTGCTCAGTACGACCACCCTGCCCATCGGCGATGTCGCCCACCGCAGCGGCTACTTCGACCAGAGCGCCTTCACCCGCCAGCTTCGAAGGTCCACGGGTCTGACGCCGCGCCAGTATCGGGAGCGGCATCGGACTTCGGAGTCGAACGGCGACCGATCCCCGCATCTCTGATCCGCTCAGAACGCTCCACGAGTACGGCGTCGGCCACAAAGAATACCCCGGGCGGCCGTACCGCCCGGGGCCTTGTCATCGATCGTGAGAGAACTCCGACCCTCGGCTTCCCGCCGTCTGCGTCAAGAGCCGAGGGCCAGATGCGCACCAGAGAGCTACGGTACCGACGATGACCACGCCGAAACATTGCCGGACTCGAAGCCGTCCGAAAAGATCAGATCGGTGGACATGGCGCTGTCGAAGAATACACGGTAGCCCGGTGTATACGTCGTCCACAAGAGAGCCGCTTCATCTGCCGGCGCCTGTGAGAGATCGACGCAGATCGCGGGACGTGGATAGAAGCTGAGCCCGCTGGTAACGGACCCTTCGTCAACGTCCAGAGCTGAGGACCATGAACCCGGACTCGAAACGTTCGCCCAGGAGTACCAGATGTCACTACCAGCCATGGCCGGATCTTCGTGCCGATAGGCGGCGTGGAATCTTCCCGATGCGGCCTGGCTGGCCGCGAGATCGACGCTGTCCTCGTCGTCGAAGGTCCAACTCGGCAGAGCATTGCCGGATGACCAGACCGCTCCACCATCGGTGGAATATGAATAATACACATCGTTGTCTGCAGACCAGACCCTCGTCCACGCGACCATCACCGTGTTGGAGTCCCAAGCAGCCGCCACAGAGGGATTCATTTCGTCGAAGGACGAAGTCGATACCTGAACCGGCGTCTGCCAATAGCTGCTGCCTCCGGACAAGGTGTTGTTGGTCACCCAGATCTGCGGCGCCCACTCACTCCCCGTCCAACCCGGTTTGGTAAACGCAACGTAGACGTCGTTTCTGTGTGCGGAGTAGGCGATCTCGGGCCTCGACTCGAACGCGGTGTTTTCAGATCCGCCGGTGATGTTAAGAGGCGCGCTCCACGTCGCTCCTTGATCGGTGCTGCGCGAAAAGAAAACAGGATAATAATCGATCGATGGAGTGGCGTAGGTCACGTAGTAGTAAACTGAGCTCGAAAAATCAGGGAAATCGGTCGTGATCTGAGGATGAAGCTCTCTTGTCGCGCCGATCCAGGGGATGGAATCGTCGATCCACGCCGCGGCCCAATCAGAGGTATTGTCAGCATTGACGTGGATTGAGTTCAAGCCACGCAAGATATCGGAGAACACGACCTCGTAGACCAAAATCACCCACCTGTCACCGGAATTCTCGACATATGCCAGGGCCGGGTTACGACAGTCCACCCCCCCCGTAGAAACCCCGATGAAAAACGACCAGCTTTCTCCGCCATCCAAAGAACGATAGATCCGAACAAGGTTATCGGACAACGTCTCGACAGCAGCATAAAGTTCACCGTTGGGAGCACTGGCAATCGAGGGCTTCGCCTCCGGTCTCGTTGGGTCCGTTACCAGGGAATCCGCCGTCGCCCACTTGAGGTTCGAATCGCCCTCCGATGATTGCGGAAAGATTGTCACGGTCAGCCCATCCGTCTCGAAATCTTCGACAACAACCGGATCGAGAGATCCCGGACTGACCCTCGCCGCCATTTCCGCTTCCGTCTCGGCCGCGTCCGCAACGCCGCCGAAAGAAACGACCGTGATCAACCCAAGAAACAATACGAAACAGTTCCTCATCGTCCACCTCCTGTTCGTGCTGTTCGTTTCGCGCGTCCATTTCGTTTCGCGCGTCCATTTTTCTCTTCTTTAAAATCTACTCGGTGAGATAGCACGGACGCCATGGACAAACGCGACAAGAACATGACGAAACGCGACACAACCGCTTGCGGAAACTTCTCGGACGTATTTCTGGTTCGTCGCTGATCAGAAAAGCAACACCTCACGTGGGGTCGATGAACGAATCACCACGGGAGCTTGTCGAGGTTGGTGTTGCCACCCGACAGGATGAACCCGATCCGCCCGCCCGCGAAACGCTCGGCATGGCTGAGCACAGCGGCGAGCGGCACCGCCGCCGACGGCTCGACGAGGATCTTGGCGCGCTCCCAGAGACGACGTATGGCTCGGATGATCACGGCATCATCGACGGTGAGGATCCCGGCGAGAACGCCCGAAAGAACCCGGAAGGTCCGATCCGACAGCGAGGTCAACAGCCCGTCGGCAATGGTGTTCGGACGCACCGACAAAAGAGGCCATGGCCTCGAGATTTTCGCTGTCGTCGTTGAACCCGGGGATGAGCGGGAAGCGGATCCAGATGACCGCGCCTTGCCCGCTCAGGGTCCGCAGATTGTCGAGAATCCGCCCATTGTCGACTCCGGTGCGGCGCTCGTGCGCCGCCGGGTCCATGTGCATGAGGTCGTAGAGCAGCACATCGGCCAACCGGGCGATGTCGCTGACCGTTTTCTTGGAGGCGAAGCCGCTGGTGTCGACCGCGGTGTGGAGTCGCTTTTCGCGACAGAGCTTCAGACAGGCGGTGAGAAAGCTGGGATAGCAGAGGGGCTCGCCACCGGAAAAGGTCACCCCACACCCCGAGGCCTCGAAGAAGGGTCGATCGCGCTCGATCTCGGCGACCAGATCGGCGACCGCGCGGGGCTCGCCGATGAGCCCGCGGGCCTCGCCCGGGTAGGCCTCGGCGCAGGCGCCGCATGAGACGCACTTCCCCTCGGTGATCGCGACCTCGGGCGCGCCATCGAGGCTCTCGGGGTTGTGGCACCAATCGCAGCGCAGGGGGCAGCCCTTGATGAACACGGTGGTGCGGATCCCGGGACCATCGTGGATCGAGCACCGTTGGATGTTGAAGACCGCCACTCCGGACGGGGCGGAATCGGGATGGGAAGCGTGATCCGGATTTGTCATTGTCCTGCATAAAGTCTATACCCTGGAGCATATTCATGCTTGTATGATTCGAGAGCGCAGATTGCGAAATCGGCATAATATCTAAGTTAAGAGTTAAGAGTTAGACGTTAGAGTTGAGGCGGCGGGGGTATTGAGGAGTCGAATGGGAACAGCGCGGAGTCTCGGCGCGATCATCGCCTCGGCGGGCTTTGTCGAACAGCTCTTCGACCGCATCCCCGACGTGGTCTTTTTCGTCAAGGACATCGAGGGTCGCTACCGGGTCGTCAATTCGACCCTGGTCGAGCGCTGTGGAGCCGCCTCCAAGGCCGAACTTATCGGCCGCACTGCCTCTGAGGTTTTTCCGCCCCCCCTCGGCGAGCGCTATCTCGAGCAGGATCGCCACGTTGTGCGCTCGGCCGCCCCGATCAACCAGAAGCTCGAGCTCCACCTCTATCCCAACCACCTCGAAGGCTGGTGCTTGACCGACAAGATCCCGTTGATTGCCGACGATGGCCAGGTCTGCGGCGTGGCCGGTATTTCGCGCGACCTCCAGACGCCGACCAACCGGGGAGATCGTACGGACGATCTCGGCAGGGCGATGGAACTCATCGAAACCCAACCCGTAGCGCCACCGAGCGTCGGCGACATTGCGGCCCAAGTCGGCCTCTCGGCCTACCAGCTCAACCGGCGGTTCAAGGATCTGCTCGGCATTACCGTACGACAGCTCCTCACCAAGACCCGCGTCGATGTGGCTTCACGGCTCCTGAAAACCACCGTCCTGCCCATCGGCGATGTCGCCCAGCAGAGCGGCTACTGCGACCAGAGCGCCTTCACCCGCCAGTTTCGCCGCACCACCGGGCTGACGCCGCGGCAGTACCGCAGGCGGCACCGCCCGCCGAGGTGACATCCCCCACGCTGATCCACCCTCACTGAAAAAGCGGCGCACCGGCCTGCCGGCGTGCCGTTGGATTTCCAGATTTCCATGCCGTGTTGGGGATCCTTCGCGGTAAAGACGATCCTGTTTCCGATCGGTGTGAGGTGGCTGGGGTCTTCGGGTTTCGGGCCAAGCCCGGTCGCGATGTCCTTGACCATCTCGATCCGCCCAAAAAGGCCGGCGAGACTCCCCACCCTGCCTGGAATACAGGGAGTCCGCCGGGACGGGATCGGTTCCATGTGGGCACACGATTTCATCGATCCCTGTCTGTACAAACGACAATAAAGAGTAAAACCGCACATCCGGTGCCGTTTGATATCCTTGCAACGACAAAAAGAGAGGCCTCGCCGGCGGTTCGACCAGCCTCAAGCGGGTGGCGCAAACCGTCCAGGAGCGTATTCCATCTTTGTCGAGGAGAACTCGTGGCCCATCGAACGACATGAGCGACATCGGTGAGATCACGCGTCTGCTCGAGCGGCTCGACAGCGAGCCGGGCGACGGTCGGGACGCCGTACTTCAGGAGCTCATGCCGCTGGTCTACGGCGAGCTCAAGGTCCTGGCGCGCGCCAACCGCTACCGCTGGAGCGGCGTCGAGTCGCTAGGAACGACGAGCCTGGTCCACGAGGCCTATCTCAAGCTCGCCGACCAGGATCGTTCGGACTTCTCCAACCGGCGCCAGTTCTACGCCCTCGCCTCCAAGGCCATGCGATCGATCCTCATCGACAACGCCCGCTGGCACGGCCGACAGAAGCGCGGCGGCGGTCGGAAGCCGGCGGTACTCGAGGAGTCCATGCTGGTCTCCGCCGAGCGGTCCGAGGAGCTGCTGGCCCTGGACGAGGCGCTGAGCAGATCTCGAGGAGCGGGAGCCGCGGCTCGCCCGGATCGTCGAGTGCCGCTGTTTCGGCGGGCTGACCGTGGACGAGACCGCCCAGGCGCTCGATGTGTCGTCGGCGACGGTCAAGCGCGGCTGGAGCCTGGCCCGAACCTGGCTCTACCGCGCGCTAAGTCGGCCGCGGTCTGAGATGAGCGACGGCGATCTGGCCGGCTCGAGGAGCTGCTCGCCGAGGCCCTTGGACGAAGGCCGGAGAAACGTGCCGCCTATCTCGACGAAGCCTGCGCGGACGAGCCGGAGACTGCGACCGCGAACTCGATGAGCTCCTCGCCCTCAACGACGATGCCGCCGAGTTCTTCGACCGGCTGTCGGGCGAGATCGCGGGGGCGGCGACGCTGGAGATCGAGAGCGCCGCCGGCGCCCAGATCCGGATCGGGCCCTACCAAACCATCGCCGCCATCGGCCGGGGCGGGATGGGCGCGGTCTACCGCGCCGAGCGGGTCGACGGCGCCTTCGACCAGGAGGTCGCGCTCAAACTTCTCCACCGCGACATGGACACCCCCGAGCTGCGAGCGCGTTTCCTCGCCGAGCGGCAGCTCCTCGCCGGGCTCTCGCACCCGAACATCGCCCGCCTGCTGGATGGCGGAGTCACCGACGAGGGCCGACCCTACTTCGTCATGGAGTTGGTCGAGGGCAGACCCATCACGCAGTACTGCTCCGAGAATCGTGTGGGCGTCGACGAGATCCTGCGGCTCTTTCTCGAGGTCGTCGACGCGGTCAGCTATCTCCACCGCAATCTCGTGGTCCACCGCGATCTCAAACCGAGCAACATCTTCGTCGACCGCAACGGCCAGGTGAAGCTGCTCGACTTCGGGATCGCCAAGCTGCTCGCCGATGTGCCCGACGCCGGGATGCTGACCCGCACCGGCCAGCAGCTCATGACGCCCGAGTACGCCGCGCCGGAGCAGCTGCTCGGACAACCCGTGACCACCGCCACCGATGTCTACGCCCTCGGGGCCCTGCTCTACGAGCTGCTGACCGGGACGACGGCCGCACGAGGATCGCGGCGCCGCGGGGCGGACGCCGACGCAGGAGCTGCCGCCGACCCCGAGCTCGATCGTCCGATCGAACGGGATCGGACCGGCGTCGGGCGGGGTCGTCTCCGGTCGCATCGAGCACGACCTCGACGCCATCTGTCTCAAGGCGCTGCGCCCCGATCCCGAGGCGCGCTACCCGTCGGCGGAGCAGCTCGGCCAGGACATCGAACGGCACCTCGAGGGCCAACCGGTCCGGGCCCGCGCGGCGACGGTCGGATATCGAGCACGGCTCTTTGTCCGGCGGACATCGCAGTGGCGTGACCCTCGCCGTCGCGTTGATGGTTCTCCTGGTGCCTCGGTCTGGCGCGCGAGATCAGCCTCCGCAACGACGGCGGAGCGGGCGCGCCGCGAGGCCGAGCTCGAAGCGGCCAAGGCGGTGGCGGTTTCGCAGTTCCTCGGCGATCTGCTGTCGTCGGTGGATCCGAAGAAGGCCCAGGGCGAGGAGGTGGCGGTGGTCGACGTCCTCGACCAGGCGTCGATGCGGATCGCCGAGTCGGAAGAGCTCGCGGAACAACCCGGGGTCGAGGCGGCGGTGCGGCGGACGATCGCCGACACCTATATCTCGCTCGGTCGGTACGAGGATGCGCGCGGACACCTGGAGCGCGCGGTGGAACTCCTCGGCGGCACCGAGTCGTCCGACCCGGACGCCCTCGCGGCCACCGCCGAGTTGGGAGTGCTCTACCAGCGGCTCGGGATGATCGACGAGGCCGAGGCCCTGATCCGACGGGTCCTCGAGATCCGGACCGAAGCCCTCGGAGAGGATCACCCCGCATCGCTGACGTCGTTGAACCAGCTCGCCGACTTTCTCTTTTCCCAGGGCCGGATCGACGAGGTCGAGCCTCTCGACCGCAAGACCCTCGAAATCCGCCGGCGGGTTCTCGGCGAAGACCACCCGGACACCCAGCGATCGCTCAACGGTCTGGCGGCGACGCTCCACAACCGCGGCCGGTACGACGAGGCGGCGCAGCTGTTTCAGGAGGGGCTCGAGTATCGTCGGCGGGCTCTGGGTGACAACCACCCCGACACGCTCCTGCTGGCAAATAATCTGGCCGCGGCTTACCTCGAGCTCGGACGCCACGCCGATGCCGAGGTACTGCTGCAGGAAGTTGTCGCCGGTCGCACCCGGGTGCTCGGCGAGGACCACGACCAGACCGCCATGTCGATCCACAACCTGGGCGTGACCCTGGCCCAGCTCGGACGCTACGAGGAGGCAGAGATCGAGTTGCGCAGGGCGATCGCCATCCGAGAGCACCTACCGGGGGAGAGGAGATCGCTGCTCTTCTCCATGAGCTATCTCGCCGATGTCGTTCGCGCCCAGGAGCGATATCGAGAGGCGGAAGCTCTCTATCAGGACACGTGGAAGCTCCAGCGGGAATTCTGCGGCGTCGAGGATGGCGATACCCTGAAAACCGTCAGCGGTCTCGCCGAGCTGTACTCGCTCGAGGGCGATCTCGACGCCGCCGAGGCTCTCCTTGACGAGATTCTCGAGACCCAGCTCCGGGTGCGCGGCGAGGAACACCCCGACACCCTGCAGAGCCTCACGACCATGGCACACGTCCGCAACACCCAGAAGCGGTTCGACGAGGCCCTCGATCTCTGCGAGCGGGCGATGAAAGCGGGGACGAGATCCCTCGGCGCCGACCACACCGCGGTGCTCCAGGCGGCGACGGAGAGGGTCACGGCCCTCAGCGGGCTCGGCCGAGAATCCGAAGCTCGCACCCTCGCCGGTGAGATTGTCGCCGGCTACTCGAAGACCCTCGGCCATGATCACCCGTCGACCATCGAGGCGCAGAAGCTCATCGAAGAACCCCTTTAACCACCCGGGTCACTGCGGGCGGGACGCCCGCACCACAAGCCAACTCAACCCTCGGTGCAGCGGCGGCACCACTTCGACGGGTGACTCCGAGTTCGGCCGACACCAAAATCAGGCTCGGTCCGTTGTGGCGCGGGCGTCCCGCCCGCGAGAATGCGTCGACCTCGAATCACCCGAGGCGGGAGACCAACTCACCAAGGCAGATGATCAAGATCGGTGTTGCCGCCGGAGAGGATCAGCCCGACCCGCCGACCCGCGAACCGATCGCGGTTGGCGAGAACCGCCGCGAGCGGCACCGCCGCCGAGGGTTCGACGAGGATCTTGGCCCGCTCCCACAGCAGCCGCATGGCCCGGATGATCGTCTCCTCGTCGACGGTGAGAATCCCCGCGAGACCAGCGCTGAGGATCCGGAAGGTGCGTTCCGACAACGAGGTCAGGAGCCCGTCCGCGATGGTTGTCGGTTTCACCGCGGGGTAGCGCCGGCCGTCGCGGAGCGATCGAAACGCATCGTCGGCCGCAGCGGGTTCGGCGCCCCAGATCTCGATTTCGGGGCGCAGAGCGGAGACGGTGATGGTCGTTCCGCTCGCGAGCCCCCCGCCCCCCACCGGCGGCATGACGACATCGAGGTGCGGCATCTGCTCGAGGAGTTCGAGGGCGGCGGTACCCTGACCGGCGATGACCCGAACGTCGTCGTAGGGGTGGACGAAGGTCGCACCGGTGCGCTGCTGAACCCCGGCCAGGGTCGTCTCGCGGGCCTCGAGGGTGGGTTCGCACTCGGTAATCTGTGCGCCGTAGCCCGCGACCGCGGCCTTCTTCACCGGCGGCGCCGACGACGGCATGACGATGTGGGCGGGGATCCCTCGAAGACCCGCCGCCCGCGCGAGCGCGGCGGCGTGGTTGCCGGACGAGTGGGTGCACACCCCGCGAGCCGCCGCTTCTTCATCGAGGGAGAAGACCGCGTTGGTCGCCCCACGCGCCTTGAACGCGCCCACTTTTTGCAGGTTTTCGCACTTGAAAAAGAGAGACGCGCCCGCAATCGCGTCGATCGAGGCGCAGGTCGCCACCGGGGTCCGGTGGATGTACGGCGAGATGCGCTCGGCCGCGGCCCGAATGTCGGTGATGGTGGGGTCGTCATACATCCCGGCATCGTAGCAGGACGAAGGGAAAATCCGTGCCCGATCCCGATGAGATGATCAGCGTCCGAGACCGCGACCGGGGCAGCGACCGAAGCCGACCAGGACCCGCGGAAAACCCCGCCCCATCGGGGTGCCGGGTTTGACATTGTGCCGGATCGACCAACCGGCTTCGCGGCGCCCCCCGCACAATGTCATACCGGGCTCCCTTGGAGAGCGCCTCGAGATCAGTTCTCCCGGCTGCGAGGCAGGCCGCCGGCGTGCCATCGGCGTGGTCGCAGCCCTTCCCGTTTCCCCCGCGCGACCACGCCGATGGTGCGACGCTGAGCCGCTGCGACGCCAAGCGTACAGCGGCCCAGAAGGCCGGGCCGAGGACAGAGTCCGGGGCAGCGTCAGGAATCAGGGGCAGGGACAGCGACAGGTTTCAGCGTCAGCGGCAGACATCCAGTGATCAGCGAACGGTGCGCCCTCCTGGACCCGATGTTCATGGTCACCTCCGGGTCGTTCAGAAGGACGTCGAGTGCAATCAGAGGTTCGCAAGCCGACCAGGCACTCCAACTCGTTGACGAGGTACGAGCCATGACCTGGCGGCGGCTCAACCCAAGACCGTGAACCACCGGCCCGTTGCCTTTACCCCGCAGGGTTCTCGAGCACGAGAATCGCCTGATCACGCCAGGCGCCGCGTTTCCAGTAGCGTCCCGGAACGCGTCCGACCTCGCGATAGCCGACGGCGGAGAGCATCCCCATGGAACGCTCGTTGTCGGCGATCACGGTGGCGATGAGCATGCGCAGACCGAGGACCTCGAAGGCATATTGCGACCGCACTCGCGCCGAGTCGGTGCCGAGTCCGCCGCCCCAGAGGTCGTGGCGGCCGATGACGCTGCCGGACACCGCGACCCGGCTCTGCCAATCGATGGACCGCAGACCCGAGAATCCGACGTGGCCGCCGTCGAGGGTCTCGACGGCAAACTGAACGCTGCCCTTGTCGGGCCGCTCGGCGGCGCGGAAGAACTCCTCCTCGGTGCCGCGGGTCAACGGCCAGTCGCCGGTCTCCAGCCACGCCGTGATCGTGGGATCGTTGAACCAGGACAGCGCGTTCTCGAGGTGCCGCTGCTTGTCCAGCGGCACCAGTCGGACCTTGTCGCCTTCCCACCCGTAAGCCATCAGTCGTCTCCGTCATCGAGATTGGTGACCCGCACGGTATCACCACGCTTCAAACCCGTCGCTTTGGCCGCCGAACCACCGTTGACGGCGAGCTCGAGCAGACCTGCCGAGCCCTCGAGGAGGACCACCTCACCCGGATCGCCGTCGCCGTAGACGCGGACCCGCCGCGCCGGGATCTCGGCCGACCACGCGGCGGTCGACCCGGCGCCGACCGAGTCCGCCGGCAGGTTGGTCGGCAGGTTTCCGAAGCGGTCGACCGACAGCACGGTCGCCGAATAGCCCGATGTCAGCGGCTCCGGCTCGGGCAAAGGACACGCCACCAGAAGATCCGGATCGACCCTCTCGCCGAGTTCTCGGAGCTCCCTGCCGAGCGCGAGACGAGCCGCCGCGGGCGCGAAAATGTCGCGACCGTGGAATGTCCTCGACAGCTCGGCGATTCCCATCTTCTTCCAGTCGAGCGCCACCACTTCGGACCCGGGCCCGAGACACGCTGCGAGGCCGTTGTCCGGCGCGATCAGAAATCGCTTGCCAATCGCCGCCGCGAGCACCCGCCGCCCGGTTCCGACTCCGGGGTCCACCACCGCCGTGACAACACACCCGGCCGGAAGAAACGGCCACGCACACCGGATCTGGAACGATGCCTCCCAGATGTCTCCGGGGGGGATCAGATGGCCGAGGTCGATTCGTGGTACACCCGGCGCGTGTTTCTCGAGCACCGCATGGAGCACGCCGACATAGTGGTCGGTGAGTCCGAAATCGGTCAGCAGTGCGACGGGACGCATTTTTAAAGCGTAACACACAATGAAATGAGGTGCTTCTCTCCTTTTTCTGGTGAACGGCTCGCGAGCCGTTCACCAGAAAAAAGAGAAGTGCTAACCGGTCAGGCTGGTAGGATGCCTCTCGGAGGCTCACCATGCGCGAAATGCAGCTCTTCCTCGACGGCCAGTGGCTCGACGGCGACGATCTCATCACCGTTTGCTCCCCCTACGACGGCCGCGAGGTCGCAAAGGTGGCCCGGGGCGGCCCGGCGATCCTCGAACGAGCCGCGGCGACCGCCCGACGCGCCGCCGAAACCATGGCGAACCTCCCGCCGTCCGAACGCGCCGCGATACTCGAAGGGACCGCCGCCCTCGTCCTCGAACATCGGGAGGAGCTCGCGGCCGCCATCTCCGAGGAAGCCGGAAAGCCCATCCGACTCGCTCTCATCGAGGCCGACCGCTGCGCCGACACCTTGACCGAAGCCGCCGCGGTGGCGCGCCACCCCGAGATCGAGGCGCGCGACCTCGCCGGCTACCCTTCGGGTCACGGGCGGCTCGCCCTGGTGCGCCGGGTGCCGGTCGGGCCGGTGCTCGCCATCACGCCGTTCAACTTCCCCCTCAATCTGGTGGCCCACAAGCTCGCTCCGGCGGTGGCCGCGGGCTGTCCCGTGGTTCTCAAGCCGGCGAGCCAGACCCCGAGCCCGGCGCTCATGCTGGCCGAGTTGCTGGCCGACGCCGGGCTGCCGCCGGGCGCGCTGGCGGTGATCCCGTCGCGTGGTTCCGACGCCGAAAAGCTGGCCACCGACGACGCTTCGCGGCCCTGACCTTCACCGGTTCCATGGATGTCGGTTGGCATCTCAAGGAGATCGCCTGGAATCGCCGCGTCACCCTCGAACTCGGCGGCAACGCCGCTGTGGTGGTCGAGCCCGACGCCGGTGATCTCGCCGCGGTGGCCAGGAAGATCGCCGGCGCCGCCTACGGCTACGCCGGTCAGTCTTGCATCTCGGTCCAGCGGGTACTGGCGCACGAGAACATCTACGTCGCGCTGCGCCGCGAGCTGGTCGAGGCCACCGCGGCCATCCGTCACGGCGACCCGGCTGACGCCGGCACTCATCTGCGGCCCCCTCATCGACAAGGCCAACGCCGACCGCGTCGCCGAGTGGATCGCCAGCGCCAGCGAAGCGGGCGGCCGGATCCTCGCCGGAGGCGGTCGTGAAGGCAATGTCGTCGCACCGACTCTGATCGAAGAAGCGCCGGCCCTCGAACCAGTGGTCGCCGACGAGGTCTTCGGTCCCGTCGCCTGCCTCGACCCCTACGAGGACTTTGCCCAGGCCCTCAACATGGTCAACGACTCACGCTACGGGCTGCAGGCCGGGGTCTTCACCTCGGATATCGGCAAGATCCAGGAGGCGTGGCAACGGATCGAAGCCGGCGCCATCATCCAGGGCGATGTCCCCACCTGGCGCACCGACCCCATGCCCTACGGCGGAGTCAAGAACTCCGGGGTCGGCCGCGAGGGGCCCGCCTACACCTACCGCGAGTTGACCGAGGAAAGGCTGTTAGTGCTGAGCCGGTGAAGGGTGAAGAGTAAGACGTGAGACGTGAGGAAGAGCAACTTCGCATCTCATCAGTAGCGCGGTGCTTCCCACTCCTGATCCTCCCCACCTCGAACTCCTAACTCCTCACGTCTTACTTCTGACGTCGGACCTTCCGACTTCCCCACTCTTCAACCTACCTCCGGAATCTCCCTCGTGAAGGGTTGACGAACGGCAGAACGTTAATTATTTTGACATTACGTCAGAATACCTAACTTTTGTTTTTTACTCTGACGTATCGCTCAAGGAGAAGCAATGGCGAGATACTCCGAGAAACAGAAGGCCGCCCTCGAAGCCCTCATGAAGGACGATGTCCACCGCCACGCCATGGAAATCATCAAGACCGAAGGTCTCGGCGGGCTGACCATGGAGCGCATCGCCGTCGCGGTCGGGGTTTCCCGCGGCACCCTCTACAACTACTTCGCCGACAAGGAAGCCGTCATCTCCTTTGTCAAAGAACGGACTTTCGATCCCGTTCTCCGGGCCATCGAGGAGGTCGCAGTCTCGGATCTCGACCCCGGACACAAGTTGGCGAGGATTGCCGATTGGATCTTCACCGCCGTCTACAACGACAGCGCCCTCATCATCGCGCTGTCACCGACAAAACATGATTTAAAGAACCGCGAGTCCGAACTCGAACGAAGAAACCAGGGCATGCGGGTCATCGAGGACATCATCCGCGATGGTATCGAAACCGGGATCTTCAGAAAGCTCTCACCCGTTGTTGTTACTGAGGTCTTTATCGGCTCGATTTTCGGGATGATCGAGAGCATGTCGCTGAGCGGTGAATTCTACCGTGCCAATGCGGTTGTCCCGACTCTCATGGATCTCTATCTCGGCGGCCTCCGCGCCCCCGCCCAATAGGAATCCTCATTCTCACTTCTCACCGATCACGACTTACAACTCACGACTCACGAGGTGCCCGACATGACCGACGCACGAAGAATCCTGACAATGAGCCTCATTGGAACCGCCCTCACCCTGGCCTTGGGCTGCGGATCGAAGTCATCCGACACCACCGATATCGGTGCCGACGCCGCCGGCAAGACCCTCGAACTGGTGCGCGACGCCTACGCCCGCGGGGCCGCGTCGATCATCGCCCTCCTCGACGCCCAGAACAACGCGCTAGCGTCGGAACTCGCGGCCGAGACCGCGGTTTACAACTTCCTCGACGACTGGGCCGAGGTTCAGCGGTCGGTGGCCGGACTCAACGTGGCTCAACCGTAGAGGGTGGTTTCCATCGCAATGGGACACGGATTGCTCGGGTGAGCACGGATCTTCAATTGAGCCTCTTGAAGAAACTTCGATATTTTGATGGTTCGTGGTTTCGGTGCCGGCGTCTCGCCGGCCTGATGTAACGAGGGTCGGGAGACCTCAGTATCCCATTCTCGAACTCTGCTGGCCGCTCGGATTCGAACTACGGCGAGGTCGCGCTCAGAGCACTGATTCGGCCTCGAGCAGCGCCTCGACCTTCACCTGGGTTTCGGCCTTGGGGCCGCTGGTGTCGATGGTGTGGAAGAAGCACTCGGCGCCGGGGTTGGCGGGCTCGAAGTCGCCGCGCTGTTGTTCCATGAGTTCGACCCGGCCGTCGGATCTGGTGTCGTGCTGCTGGCGTCCCTCGAGGCGCTCGCGTTGTTCATCGCCGCCGCAGGTGGTCTCGAGAAAGACCAGCCGCGCCCTGGTTTTCCGTGCAGCCTCGATGACCGGTTCACGCTCGCTCTGCCGTTTGAAGGCGCCGTCGACCACCACCGGGAAGCCTGCGTAGAGGAGGTTCTCGGCCCGGTAGCAGACCTCGGCGTAGGTCCTGGCGTTCATCTCGGGCGAGTAGAGGCCCTCGTTATAGGGGACATAGACTCGGGTGTTCTCCCCGACCCCGGAAATCTGCTTACGCACCGCGTCGGTGGACAGTACGTGCCAACCATATTTCTCGCGGAGATGTCGCGCGACCGATGTCTTTCCGGTCCCCATGAGCCCATACAGCACTACGAGTGATGGCCGCGCGCGGCCACCCGCGTACTCGTAGGCGAGACCGAAGTAGCGCCGCGCGAGGTTGCGCTGGGCGCGCTTGGCGGTGTCATCGAGGGCCGGGTCGGTCGAGGTGAAACAGGCGATCTTGCCGCGGACATAGGCGCGGTAGCACTTATAGAAATCGAGGATCTCGGGCAACTCGGTGTCGCCCGAGGCCTCGACATATGCGTCGATGAAATGCTTCGACAGATCCTGACATCCGTTGAAATCGAGATCCATGGCGAGAAATGCGACGTCCACCGCGATATCGCCGCAACGGAAACGTTCGTTGAACTCGATGCAGTCGAAGATCACCGGCGGGTCTTCGAAGAAGATGTTTCTCAGGTGGAGGTCGCCGTGGCTCTCGCGGATCCTACCCTCGCCGATCCGTCTTTCGAAGAGGTCTGCGTGCGACTCGTAGAAGGTATTGGTCCAGTCTCGGATGTGCTCGAATCGATCTCGCGAGATGAGTTTTCCGACATAGGCCTCGGTCTGAGAAAAATTCTCGTCGGTGTTGAACTTGACCGACTCAACGGTGCCGAAATCGTCGATGCCTTCACCGGTCGCAGCCGTTGCGTAGAAGGGTACGAGCACATCGACAAGCGCATCCATGTGGGCTTCGGAAAGCTCACCGCGGTCGAGGACGCTGGTGCCGAGGAGGTCGCCGTCGAGCTCGCGCATGACAACCACCCAGTCGATCACCTCGCCATCGCCGTTGAGCGCCACCCGGGACCCTTCAAGGGTGATGGGAACGGCGTCGATATAGACCGATGGCGCCAGCCGCCGATTGAGCTCCACCTCGGCCCTGCAGTTCTTTTCGCGCAGCTCGACGGTGGAAAAATCGAGAAACCCGAAGTTGACCGGCTTTTTGAGTTTGTAGACGACCTCGCCGGTCAGAAAGACCGATGAGATGTGGGTCTGGAGGAACCGAACTTCGTCGACAGGGTGGTCGTAGAACGACGGCTTGGAGAGGGCATCCACGAGCGCAGCGTGATCCAAAAGGGCCTCCTCGGCGGCAAGATCGGTCCGATGCGGCACGTTGTCACATCGTCGGAATCCGGTCAACACGAGGGGATTGAGGGGTGAGGAGGATTAGGGAGTCAGAAAGTCAGCGCTCGCTGTCCATCGCGACTCCTCACTCTGAACTCCCTCACCTTCTGACTTCCTGACCTCCTTACAGCGAGCGAAGCGAGCGCTCACCCCTTCTTCATCAGTCCTCAAACCTCAATTCCCCACGCCCTCACGCTCAGAAACCGGTTGTAAAACAATCAGAACCAATTCCCGAGTTTCCCGTTAACCAATTTGACTCCGTTGCGTTATGTCAGTTGAGCACGGGAGGCAACATGACCGAGCAAGCCAAAACACGTTTCCGCATCATCAGCCTGGTAGCGCTCGTGGCCATCGTGGCCGGGACAGTCATCTGGGTCAGCGCCCAGACCACTGATGAGGCGACCGAAAACAACGCGACCGAACAGTCTTCGACCGAGGCCGTCGAGGGCGCCGAGAACGATGCCGAGCCGGATGAGAAGGCCGAAGCGGATGAGGATAAAGAACTCCCCGTTCCCGTAGAGGTTGCCGAGATCACGGCCGGAGACATCGCCTCGTATATCTCCGCCACCGCCAACCTCGTGGCCGAGGACCAGGTCAAGGTCAAGTCCGAGGCCGAGGGACGCGTCGAGCAGCTCAATGTTGAAGAGGGCGATCTGGTCAAGAAGGGGCAGATCCTCGCGGTCCTCGTCCAGGACGAGGCGAGAATCGCCAAGTCCAAGGTCGAGCTCAAGGCCTCCAACACCAGCGCGGCCCTCCTCCGCGCCCAGGACAGCTTCGATCAAGGTCTCATCTCCTCCGAAGCGTTCGACAAGCTCAAGATGGATCATGAGATCGCCATGCAGGAGGTTGCCGAAGCCGAGTGGCGGCTGGCCAAGACCGTCATCCGGGCGCCGTTCACCTCCCGCGTCACCGAACGATTCATCACCCTCGGACAGCACCTCCATCCGGGCGACGATCTCTTCACGGTGGCCGACTACGATCCCCTCATCGCGCGGATCTATCTGCCCGAGAACGATGTCATCGAGCTCGAGGAAGGCCGCGAGGTGAGGATCACTCCGGCGGCCGGCACCGAGCTCAGCTTCACCGGCCGTATCCGTCAGATCGCACCCGTGGTGGACACCGCCACCGGCACCGTCAAGGTCACCGTTGAAGCCCTCCGCGCGCCCGCGGGCGTCCGCCCGGGGGCCTTCGTGGCCATCGACATCGTGCGCGAACGGCACTCCGGCGCGCTGCTGCTGCCTCGCGAGTCGGTGATCCGCGAACTCCGCACCGCCCACGTCTTCGTCACCGAGGATGGGACGGCGGTCAAGAAGGCCGTCACCCTCGGCATCGAGGAGGGCGACAATGTCGAAGTTCTCACCGGGCTCGAGGCCGGCGACTCCGTCGTCACCGCCGGACAGGGCGGGCTCGACGACGGACAGAAGATCAAGGTCCTTTGACCGTCAATTATTGAATTTTGAATTATGAATTTCGCTGCACTGAATCTACCTTCGCGCGTGGATTTGTGTGCGACGTAATTCATAATTCATAATTCATAATTAACAAACTTCTTGAAGGGCTCGTCTCCCGATCCTGTTTGGAGCTGACTCGTTGGGGGTAGGTATGCGCATCGTCGACTTTTCGCTCCGCCGTCGTGTGACGGTATCCATGGCTGCGGTGGCTCTCCTGCTCTTCGGCACGGTGGCCTTCACCCGTCTGCCCCTGAACCTCATGCCCGATCTGTCCTATCCGAGCCTGACGGTGGAGACCCGGCTACCCGGCGCCGCCCCCGGCGAGGTCGAGGCGCTCATCACCAGGCCCATCGAGGAACTTGTCGGGATCGCCGGCGGGGTCCAGCGGCTGGGTTCGGTTTCGCGGCCGGGCATCTCACAGGTGACTCTGGAGTTCGGCTGGGGCCGCGACATGGACTTCGCCGCCCTCGACGTCCGTCAGAAGCTCGATCTGGCCGCTCTCCCCCGCTCGGCCGACCGACCGGTGCTGCTGCGCTTCGATCCGGCCAACGACCCGGTCATCCGGCTCTATCTCTCCGGTGGCGACAGCCTCTACCAGTTGCGCTATGTCGCCGAAGAGCTCATCAAGAAGGACCTCGAATCCACCGAAGGCGTGGCCGCCATCAAGGTCCACGGCGGCTTCGAAGAAGAGATCCAGGTCCGCATCGACGAGGGCCGCCTCGCCCTGTTCGGCCTGACGGTCAACGAGATCAACGCCCGGCTGCTCGCCGAGAACCTCAACCAGGCCGGCGGCAGCCTCTATGAATCCGAGGCCCGCTATCTGGTGCGCGCCCGCAACGAGTTCCGCGATCTCGACGACATCCGGGAAACCGTACTGCTCAGCCAGGCCGGCCGCAACGTCACCGTGGGTGATGTCGCCGAGGTCATCCGCGGCCACCGGCAGCGCGAGGTCATCACCCGTTTCGACGGCGTCGAGGCCGTCGAGCTCGCGGTCTACAAGGAGGGCGACGCGAACACGGTGAGTGTCGCGCGCTCGGTCCGCACCCGCCTCGATTCCATCGCCAAGGAGCTCCCCGACAACGTCGAGATCGCCTCCGGCACCGACCAGAGCCGCTTTATCGAAGCCTCGATCCGAGAAGTGCTCTCGAACGCCCTCATCGGCGGCATCGTCGCGGTCCTGGTCCTGCTCCTCTTCCTCAAGGACCTCCGCACCACCCTCATCATCGCCATCTCCATTCCGATTTCGGTGGTGGCGACGTTCTTCCTCATGTACCGCACCGGAACCACCCTCAACATCATGTCCCTCGGCGGCCTTGCCCTCGGGGTCGGGATGCTGGTGGACTCGGCCATCGTCGTTCTCGAGGCCATCGTCAAGCGGCGCGAGGCCGGCGACGACGACACGACGGCGGCGCGCAAGGGCGCCTCCGAGGTCGGCCACGCGGTCATCGCGTCGACACTGACCACGGTGGCGGTCTTCCTGCCGGTGGTCTTTCTCGAGGGCGTGGCGGCACAACTCTTCCGCGACCAGGCCCTCACCGTGTCCTTCTCGCTGCTCGCCGCCCTCGCGGTCTCGCTCACCCTGATCCCCATGATGGTGGCCATCTCCGGTCGAAAGACCGATGACGCTCGGCCAGGCGGTTCCGACGGGAGGCCGTATTCGCCGCGCCGGCCGCATGGTCTTCGTCACCGTCCCGTCATTGATCGTGCGGGCGCTGCGCTTTGTTTTTGGCGGCATCCTCAGGATCCTCGGCTTCGCGACCCGTCCGGTCACCGCCGTCTTTGACCGTTTCATGGCCGCGATCACCGGAATCTACCCTCGGTTGCTCGAAACAGCCCTGCACCACCGTCTGCTCGTGATCGCCACCGTCACCGCGGCCTTCGCCGGCTCCATCGCCCTCGTGCCGAGTCTCGGTGTCGATCTGATTCCGCCCTTCGCCCAGGGCGAGTTCGCCTTCAAGGTCCAGCTTCCCGAGGGCACTCCCCTCGAGGTCACCGATCGTTTCATCGCCTCGCTGTCGGATCTCCTCGAGAAGGACGAGACCGTCGAGTCGTTCTCATCCATCGCCGGCGGCGCCGGTTTGTCGCTGGCGGCGACCGGCATCGAGGGCGAGAACACAGCGCGGATCCAGGTGCGGATGAAACCAGGGACCGGCCCCCTCCAGGAAGAGGCAGTCATCTCCCGCCTGCGGTCGAGCCTGGCCGAAACCGAAGAGCTCCACTTCGATTTCGAGCGGGCCAATTTCTTTTCATTCAGAACCCCGGTCGAAGTGGAGATCTACTCCGACTCCCTCGAGGAACTCCATGACGCCGCCGCGCAGGTCTCGGCCGCCCTGGCCGATGTGCCCGGGCTTGTCGATCTGCGGTCCTCGGCCGAGATGGGCAACCCCGAGGTCCAGGTCCGTTTCGATCGCGAACAACTCGCCCGCCTCGGCCTCGATCTCGCCACCGTGGCGCAAACCGTGCGCACCAAGGTCCAGGGCGAGGTGGCGACCCGCTTCACCGAGGGCGACCGCGAGATCGACATCCGGGTTCGCGCCCTCAATCAGGGCGACGCCAAGGTCGAGGACATCCACGACCTCATCATCGGCCACGTCGACGGCCGTCCGATCTATCTCAAATCCGTGGCGGCCATCAAACTCACCGAAGGCCCCACCGAGATCCGCCGCATCGGTCAGAAACGGGCCGCCGTGGTCGGCGGCAACCTCTCCGGCCGCGATATGGGGGCGGTCGCTGAGGATGTCCGAGCCAGGATCAAGACACTGACCCTCCCCATGGGTGTCTCCGCTGCCCTGAGCGGTCAGGAGAAGGAGCTGCAGGAGAGCTTCCGCTCCCTCGCCCTGGCGATGGGCCTGGCCATCTTTCTCGTCTATCTGGTCATGGCGTCCCAGTTCGAGTCCTTCCTCCACCCCTTCGTCATTATCTTCACCCTGCCGTTGGGCGCCATCGGCGTCATCCTGGCGCTCGTGATCACGGGCCACACCATCAACGTGGTCGCGATCATCGGCGCGGTGATGCTCGCCGGGATCGTGGTCAACAACGCCATCGTCCTCATCGATGCGGTCAACCAACGTCGACGCGCAGGGGAGCCGCTGAACGAGGCGCTCATCGACGCCGGTCTCGCTCGGCTCCGTCCGATTCTCATGACCTCGGCGACCACCATCTTCGGTCTCATGCCCATGGCCCTGGGTCTCGGCGAGGGCGCCGAACTTCGCGCGCCGTTGGCGGTGACCGTCATCGGTGGCCTCACCGTCGCCACGGCCCTGACCCTGATCGTGATCCCGGTCGTCTACTCGCTGCTCGCCGGCGGCAAGATGAGAGAGACCACTGAAGACACCGAGAAAGCGGCCGGTGGGCCGTTCCGGTTGATGCAGGTGGCCGTTGAGCGGGTGCAAGCGACGCACGAGAAAGGGTCGCCGGTATGAACACCTCAGGGGTCCTTTCGAATCGTTCCCTCGCGGGCGGGACGCCCGCACCACAAAGGCGCGTCGCCCATGGAAGCGCGGACCCCCGTCGCAAGCGCGAAGGCGCAAAGACGCAAAGAGTGTCACCAAGTCATTACAGATCAGAGCCACCGCACCATCGCAGACGGTTTCGATGCGATGAAAGTGTCAATTTGAGATGTCTTCGTGACCGCTTGGCGTCTTCGCGTCTTTGTGCTTGCGACGAAAACGGGAGGACCTCGTGAACCTGCCAACTCTCGCAGTCCGCCGGCCGATCACGACGGCGATGATCCTGGTGAGCATCCTCCTGGTTGGCGGCATCGCGTTCTACCGTCTGCCGTTGGCCTACCTGCCGACCCTCGACGCGCCGTTCATGTTCGTTCAGATCCCGTACCCCAACTCGCACCCGCGCCAGATCGAGAAGGAGATCACAAAACCGGTCGAGGAGATCCTCTCCACACTGTCCGGGGTCAAGAAGCTCAACTCCACCACCGACGCTGACGGCGCGCAGTTCTTCATGGAGTTCACCTGGGGCCAGGAGATCGATGTCATCCGGATGAAGGTCTCGGAGAAGATGGACCAGGTCGAGCCTACCCTGCCGTCCGATATCGGGCCGATCCTCATCTTCTCGTTCAACACCAACGACATCCCGGTGGTCCAGGGCCGGATCGCCGCCGAGGGCGTCGATCTTTCTCAGAACTACGAGCTCCTCGAAGCCCGAATTCTCAATCCCCTGCGCCGGATCAACGGCGTCGCCAGGGTCGATCTCAACGGGGTCGAACCGCGCGAGCTCTTCGTCGATCTCGTTCTCGACAAGATCAAAGAGCACTCGGTGGATGTCGGCTCGCTGGCGCAGTTGCTCCAGAGCGTATCCTCGAATCTGGTCCTCGGTCGCGCGGAATCCGGCGGGTTGCGCTACACCGTCCGTTCACTGGGTTCCTTCGACTCCATCGACGCCCTCGCCGATCTCGTCATCGACGAGCGCGGGCTGCGCCTCGGCGATGTCGCCGAGATCACCTACGAGGAGCCGCCTCTGACCTTCGGTCGCCACCTCGACGGCAAATACGCGGTGGCTCTCGATATCTACAAAGAGTCGACAGCCAACACGGTGGAGGTCGTCCGCGAGGTCAGCAGGGTTGTCGAAGAGGACATCAACAACGATCCGCTGCTCAAGGGCATCCAGCTCTGGGTGTGGCAGGACCAGGGAGAGGAGATCACTTCCGGGATCGACGGCCTCAAAAAGGCCGGTCTCACCGGCGCACTCCTCGCTACCCTGAGCCTGTGGTTCTTCCTTCGGCGAATGGACTCCACGGTCATCGTGGCCATGTCGATTCCGTTCAGCATCATCGCCACCTGCGGCGTCATGTACTTCATGGGTTCGAGCCTCAACATCCTCTCCATGATGGGTCTCATGCTCGCCGTCGGAATGCTGGTGGACAACGCCATCGTGGTCCTGGAGAGCATCGACCGGAGAATGCGCGTCGAGGGCGACCGGCGCAAAGCCGCCCTCCAAGGTGCCGGGCAGGTGGTCATGGCGGTCACGGCGTCCACCGCGACCACCCTCATCGTCTTTCTCCCCCTGGTGGTCGGTTCCGGCACCGAGATGACAACCTGGCTCAAAGAGGTCGGGATCACGATCTCCATCGCGCTGGCATGTTCGTTGTTCTCCTCGCTGACGTTGATTCCGCTCATGTCCGCGCATCTTCTCAAGGTCAAGAAAAACGGCCGCAACCGGATCATCGAGTGGCTCGAGGAGCGTTATGTCCGGATCCTCGGCTGGACGCTCGAGCACCGGATCAAGACCTTTGTTCTGCTCGCTGCCTGCCTGGTCGTGGGCTTTCTGCCCTTTTTCGTCGGCTGGGTCGACTCGGCGATCTTCTCGGGCACCCTCAACTCGAGGCTCTATATCGATTACGAGTTTGACGACTTCCATTACAAGAGCCAGTCGGAGGAGGTGGTCGAACAGGTGGAGGCTTATCTCGAGGCCCACGCCGACGACTTCATGATCGACACCGTTTACTCCTACTACACCGAAAACGAGGCCGGGACGACCATCAGCCTGACCCGCGAGAATCTCAGCGACGATGAGATGAAGGAACTCCGCACGAAGATCCGAGACGGCCTGCCGCCCACCCCGGGAGTCCGCCTCGTCTTCGAGGAAGACACCGATCAGGGCGGTTCCTCCACCTACTTCGCGGTCAAACTCTTCGGAACCGACACCACGACCCTGTACCGCCTCGCCGATGAAGCGGCGCGCCGGCTCGATACCATGGACGGCATCGAAGACGTTTCCCGGCCTCGTTCAACGGGCCGCCGGGAGATCCAGGTCAGCCTCGACCGCGACCGCATCGCCGAGCTCGGACGCACCGCTTCCGACATCACCCAGGTCCTCGGGTTCTCCCTCGGGGGGGTCCGTCTCGATCGGTTCAACGCGGGCGACCGCGAGATCATCACGTGGCTCGCACTGCGCATGGAAGATCGGTCGCGCCTGGAGGATCTCCGTCAGATCCCCATCGCCAACTCGGGGGGCGCCCGGTCCTGCTCGGCGATGTCGCCGATTTCGAGGTCATCGAACGACCGCGCGAGATTGAAAGGGAGAACCGCAAGGTCCGGGTGTCGGTTAGGGGGACCTACGAGGGCGAGGACTGGGCTGCGACCCAGAAGTCCATCGAAGAGATGATGAACGCGTACCACCTGCCCGCGGGTTACTCGTGGAGCTGGAACGACCGCATCGTCGAACAGGCCAACGAGGACGCCGAGATGGGGGTCAACTTCCTCCTCGCCCTGGTGCTCGTCTATCTCGTCATGGCGTCCCTCTTCGAGAGCCTGACACAGCCCTTCGCCATCCTCTTCGCGATCCCCTTCGCGCTGCCCGGCACCGCCTGGATGCTGGCGATCACCAATACCCCCTTCAATCTCATGGCTCAGATCGGGTTGCTCATCCTCATGGGGATCGTGGTCAACAACGGCATCGTCCTCATCGACCACGTCAACCACTTCCGCAGCGAGGGATTCTCGCACGAGGAGGCGATTCTGAAAGCCGGCCGCGATCGTCTGCGACCGATCCTCATGACCGCCGCCACCACGATCATCGGGCTGCTTCCTCTCGCCGTCGGCGGGGTCAATGTCTCCGGTCTGCTCTACTACCCCATGGCGCGGACGGTCATGGGCGGCCTCATCTCCTCGGTGGCGCTCACCCTCCTGGTGCTGCCCTACATCTCGCTCGGAACCGAGGGCCTGTCGAATTGGGTCCGCCGGGTATGGGACACGTCGAAGGGGCCCAAGCTCGAAACCGCGGCGGCAAAAGGGGCCTGATCCACCCTCATCACCAGGATTCGTCATGGGGGCGACGACGCCCCGTGGCCGGCAACCCCGCACCCGAGACGAAATCGGGTGCGAGGTTGCGCCCGTCTATCCGAGAGTCCTCGACTCGGCCTCATCACCGCGATGACCAGGATTGACGTCCCCTTTAGAAGAGCATACAAATCAATCAGAAAAATGGTTACGGATCCAAGTTCGAGCCGGAACTCCAAAGTCGCTCGGCTAATCTCTTGAAGATTGGTAATAAGTTTAGTACATTAATACCAACGGAGGCCAAACCGTGAAAATCCACCACTGGAATCCCCGGCGCGAATCAAGTCGCAAAGGGGGAGAAGCGGGCTTTTCACATTGGTCATCGGAAGACCGATGTCGGAGAGATTCGGCCGATTCACTTCCGGAAACAAAAGCCTGGCTGAGACCAAAGGAAGAGGCAGGGGTATGAGTCGAAACAAATGCGTCGTGAGTTCGGTGGCCGTGATCTTGTGGTTTGTGTGTGCCCCGGGAGGAGTGTTAGCCCAAAACGTGGAAGGAGCGCTGACCGCTGCCGAGTCCATGGACGAAGCTGCACGAAGATCCCAGGCGAACATCGACAAGGCGGTTGATGAAACCCAGAGTCTCGAACGCCAGTACTCCGCGGTCATGAAGGAAATCGACGGTCTCGGGGTCTACAACGCGCTGTTGCAGAAACAGATCGACAACCAGAACCAGGAGATGGTGGACCTCAACTTCTCCATCGATCAGGTCAGCGTGATCGAGCGTCAGGTGACGCCGCTCATGCTCAAGATGATCGACGCCCTGGATCAATTCGTCGAACTCGACATGCCGTTCCTGCTCGAAGAACGCCGCAAACGGGTCGCGTTCCTGCGGACCCTGCTCGAACGCTCGGACATCACGGTGGCCGAGAAATTCCGCCGGTTGCTCGAGGCCTACGAAATCGAGAACGACTACGGACGCACCATCGAATCCTATAAGGGATCACTCGACGTCGACGGTGCGTCTCGCGAGGTTGATTTCCTCCGAATCGGCAGGACCGCCCTGCTCTATCAAACCGTCGACTCCGAGATCTTCGGCATGTGGGACAAGAGCAAAGCGGCCTGGGTGTCGTTGCCGACGGAATACCGGAATCAGATCCGCAACGGGATCAGGATGGCGGACAAACAAATCGCGCCCAATCTTCTGATCCTTCCGATTTCAGCGGCGGAGGTCGCCCAATGATCAAACACACGCTTTCCGCTCTGTTGGTCCTTGTGAGCGCCACCGCATTCGCACAGTCAGAGACAGCCACCAAACCGAAGTCCATGGACGAACTCCTCCGCATGGTCCAGCAGGGACGCGCCCAGGAGAGTCAGGAAAACCGGGAGAGGGAGCAGCGGTTCGCTGGGGCTAAGGCCCAGCAACAGAGTATGCTGCGCGAGGCTCAGCAGCGGAAACAGCAACTCGAGCGGATCAGCGATCAGCTCGAGTCGACCTTCGACCGCAACGAAATCCGGACCTCAGATCTCACCAAGACCCTCGACACCCGGCTGGGTTCGTTCAAGGAACTCTTCGGTGTGCTCCAACAGGTAGCCGGAGACGCACGAGCCCAGTTGGACAACTCCATCACGAGCGCCCAGTTTCCAAACCGGGGTGAGTTCCTGACCGATCTCGCAACAACACTCGGGAGTACGTCGCGATTGGCTTCGATGGACGAGATCGAACGCATGTGGTTCGAGCTGCAGCGTGAGATGACCGAGTCCGGGAAAGTCGTGCGGTTCTCCACCACGGTCACAACGGTCGATGGCGAGAAGATCGAACAAGAGGTCGTCCGGGTCGGGACCTTCAACATCATCGCCGATGGCAAGTACCTGCAGTTCGTCCCGGAGACGGGCGCCGTTCTGGAGCTTCCTCGGCAGCCGCAAGCCCGCTTCGTGAAAACCACGAGCAACGTTTTACGCGCATCCGGGTCCGATCCGGTCGCGTTCGGCCTCGACCCCTCGAGAGGCTCGATTCTGGGCCTCCTGATTCAGGCCCCAAACATCCGGGAACGGATTTCCCAGGGCGGATTGATCGGTTATCTCATCATCGCCCTCGGCGGGCTCGCTCTCCTCATCGCCCTCGAACGCATCACCGTGCTCGGTATCGAGGGTCAGAAGGTCCACAAACAGCTCAAGAATCGAAAAGCCGACGGCAACAACTCGCTCGGTCGGGTGTTGAAAGTTGCTGAAAAATACCAGAACACCGATCTCGAAACCCTCGAGCTCAAGATGGGCGAGGCGATCATCAAAGAGGCACCGAAGCTCAGCCGTGGGCTGCTCTTCTTGAAGATCATCGCGGTGGTCGCGCCGCTGATGGGGCTGCTCGGAACCGTGACCGGGATGATCAACACCTTCCAGGCGATCACGCTCTTCGGCACGGGCGACCCCAAGCTCATGGCGGGAGGCATTTCCCAAGCCCTCGTCACAACGGTGCTTGGCCTGAGTGTCGCGATCCCGACGGTGCTGCTTCACACGGTGGTGACCGGACGAAGCAGGCGCATCATCAACGTCCTCGAAAGTGAAAGCACCGGCATCGTCGCCGAGAACGCCGAGCAGGCCCAGGCAAAGACACAGGAGGCTTCGGCGGCTTCGGCGGCTTCTGCTTGATGGTGGAGTAGACGATGTATCGACTGCTGGATTGGTACGAAGAGATCCGGGATTTCCTGGAGATGGGCGGTCCCGTCCTCTTCGTCATCGGCGCGCTCAGCCTCGTCATGTGGGTGTTGATCTTCGAGCGAATGATCTACTACCGCACCGGTCTGCCTCAGTACATTGCCGGATTCACCGATCAGTGGAAGGCTCGGAGCGAGCGTCGATCGTGGAATGCCCGGAGAATTCGCGATGCGATGATCTCCCGGGTCTCGAACAAGATCGAGCAGAACCTCCCGCTCATCAAAACACTGCTCGCGCTGGCCCCACTGCTCGGCCTGCTCGGCACCGTGACGGGGATGATCGAGGTCTTCGAGGTCATGGCCTTCTCCGGCACCGGCAATCCGCGGTCCATGGCGGCCGGTGTTTCCAAGGCAACCATTCCGACCATGGCCGGAATGGTGGTCGCCCTGTCCGGGGTCCTCGCCTCGACCCTTCTTTCCCGATTCGCCCACCGCAGACTCGAACATCTGCGCGCCAAACTGACGACCGAGAGGTGAAGCTATGCGGAGAGTGTTCTCCAACGTACATCACGACGACGACGAGACTGAAATCAACATCACGCCGATGCTGGATGTGGTCTTCATCATGCTCATCTTCTTCATCGTCACGGCTTCCTTCGTCAAGGAGTCCGGCATCGAGGTCGACCGGCCCTCGGCGGTGACCGCCGTCGTCAAGGAGAAGGGCAACATTCTGGTGGCGATCACCGCGAGCGGACAGATCTGGGTCGACCGGCGGCAGGTGGATCCCCGGGCGGTCCGGGCGAACATCGAACGCCTCTACGCGGAGAACCCGCAGGGCAGTGTGGTCATTCAGGCGGACAAGAACTCGACGACGGAGATGCTCATCCAGGTCATGGACGCGGCACGCCAGGCCGGCGTCTACAACGTCTCCATCGCCGCACAAGAGTGAGACATGGTCAGGGTCATCATTGCCGTTATTCTGGGTTCGTTTGCGGCCGCCGGTCTGCTCTTTCTCATGCAGGCGCTGGTCGCCTCCGGTCAGACCGCGATCACGCATCAAACCAACGCACGGATCGTCGATTTTGTCAGGGTCAAGCGCGAGGAACGCTTGGAGAGCAAACGCGCCAAGCCCGACCGCCCGCCCAACCCCGACGAAGCGCCCCCGGAGGCGCCGCAGCCCTCGATGGACAGCACCGCGGATCTCGGAGAAACAACCCAGATCGCCGAGGCGAGCCACAATGCGCCGGTGCCGGTGGCCGATGTGAACATCGCGGTTTCTCCCGGTTTCGGGATCTCCGCAGGCAGCGCTGACGGCGACTATCTCCCCATCGTCAAGGTCGCACCGGTCTATCCCCGGCGGGCCCAGGACCGAGGAATCGAAGGGTACGTCATCGTTGAATTCACCGTGACCAAAACCGGTGCAGTCAGAGACCCGCGGGTGGTCGAGTACGACCCGAGCACGATCTTCAACAAGGCGGCGCTGGACGCTGCATTGAAGTTCAAGTACAAACCTCGGATCGTCAATGGGGAAGCCATCGAGGTCCACGGCGTCCTCAACAAAATCACCTTCAAGTTGGAAGATTGACGGAATGGCGAAGGGTATGAAATCAACGTCATACGATCATCTGAAACGCCCTTTTACTCGCGGCCTGATCCTGGTTGTTGTCCTGCTCGCGCTGGTTTTGACCGCGGCGGAGACCACGGCGCAGGAGGACGATGAGAAAAACCTGGGAGACCTGGCGACCCAGGAAACAGCCTCTATGCGAGAGGCCACCTACAAGGAGCTCGCCAAGGCTCAGGAAGCGGCGGAAGCCCAGAACTACTCGGAGGCGACGCAGATCCTGGACAAGCTCGGCAAGGGCGAATTGAACAACTATGAGCGATCACAACTGCTCAATCTCAGGGCCTATATCTTCTACGCCAAGGACCAGGTCCCGCAGGCGATCAGCACCTATGAGCAGCTACTGAACCAGCCGGAGTTGCCCGAAGCACTCCAGACGAGCACCGTCTACACCCTGTCGCAGCTCTACTTCTCCGAGGAGAACTGGCAGAAGTCGATCAACATGCTCGAGCAGTGGATGCGCCTGACCAAAGAGGACAACAAGACCGCCTACGAGATGATGGCTCAGGCCTATTACCAGCTCGAGGAGTACAACAAGGCCCTCCGACCGGCCTGGAAAGTCATCGAGCTGACCCAGGCGGCGGGTGAGCCGATCAAGGAACAGAGCTATCTGCTGCTTCGTGTGCTTCACTACGAGATGCAGGAGTACCAGCAGGTCATCGACATCCTCGAGGAACTCATCCGGCTCTTTCCCAAGAAACAGTACTGGATGCAGCTCGCGAGCATTTATGGCGAGATCGAACAGCAGCAGAAACAGCTCAATGTCCTCGAGCTGTGCTATTTCCAGGGTCTTCTCACGACCGAGAACGAGATCCTGACCCTCGCGAGCCTGCTCCTCAACAACGAACTCTACGTCCGAGCCGGAAAGATCCTCGCAAAAGGCCTCGATGACGAAGTCATCACCTCGAACCTCGAGCACTGGCGGCTTCTGGCCCAGGCATGGACCATGGCGCAGGAGAACGAAAAGGCGATTCCGGCGCTCATCAAGGCAGCTGAACTCTCCCGGGACGGCAAGCTCGACCTCATGCTCGCCCAGAGCTACACGAACCTCAACCGCTGGGAGGAGTCTGTCGCGGCGGCCCGCAAAGCGATCTCAAAGGGCGGTCTCGACCGAGCTGACCAGGCGCACGTCATGATCGGACAGGCACTCTTCGAACTCGACCGACTCGACGAGGCGCGCGCCGCGTTCACCGCGGCCCAGGCCGACCAGCGGAGCCGGCAGCTCGCCGCCCAGTGGCTCAATTACATCGACAGCGAAGAAGACCGCCGGGCTCAGCTCGCGAACGCGCTCGAGTAGCCCGTCAGGTTCGTGACACCGACACGGACTGCCAAGTCCTCAGTTCTTCTCACCGAGGACGAACGGGATCTCGGCCCGCATTTCCTCGAGTTCGAAGATGAGTGTCCACTCTCCCGGCTCAACACCACCGGGAATCTGGAACACCAGGGGACCGCTGCAGTACTGGGTCGCCGATGGATGGATCGTCTCGCGATAGGAGGCGGCGCCCGAAGGGCTGAAAAACCAGTCCTCGATTCGCTCCAGCGAACCGGTAAAACGCGATGCCGGCGGACCCCAGATATTCTCCTGCCGGAACGCCACCTGCATGGACCCTCGAACCCCGCGAAACTCCGCCTCGGTCGGGAGGTCGAAGATCGACCCATCCGGCGCCTGCAGCCGAACGTTCTTTCGGCTCACCGAGGTGACGCCACTCCGCCCCGCGGCGATGGAGAGCTTGAGGATGAGCCATTCGTCTCCCAAATGAAGGTCCGCCCAGTGGTAGTCGAGTTCGGCACGCAGATCGGGCGACGTGTACCAGATTCGCCAGTTTCCCTCGCGGCTGACCTCAATTTCCTGGCTCGAGGAGGGCAACGCCGTCAAAAGGAGAATCACGACAACCAATGCGCCGAGGTTGATACGACGTTCCATGCTGCCTCCGATCATCGGTTCGATCATGACAGTACAACGCCGGCGACCGCGAGCAAATTGCCGCATCACACCATCGCAGCCACGAGGAATCGGATTGACGACGGAAGCGGCGTCAAGCGGGACATGAGATAAGAAGTAAAAATTCAGGCGTAAGAAGACAGAAATGAGACGTGAAACGTGAGGCGTGAGGAGTGAGGAGTGAAACCAGAATCCTTCAAACGACGATCGTCTAACGCCTTACGTCTTACCCCTAACCCGTAACCCGACACCGGAGGAACAATGACACCCATGATGAAAGCCATGATCGCCGACGCGCCGGGCTCACCCGATGTCCTCGAACTGCGCGAGGTCCCAATCCCTGAACCCGGGCCCGGACAGGTCCGCCTCCGCGTCGCCTACGCAGCGCTCAACCCCCTCGACACCCACGCCCGAGCGGCGAGGGTCGCCTACATGGCCCCGGACTTTCCCTTCACCCCGGGAGTCGAGTTCAGCGGCACTGTCGAATCGGTTGGCTCCGGGGTCGACCGAAAATGGTTCGGGAAACGGGTGGTATCGGAGAAGCACTGGGGCGGATGCGCCGAGTACGCGGTCACTCCCGTGGACAACCTCATCGAGATCCCCGACGGCTTTGACTGGATCCTCGGCACCGTGTTTCATACCTGCGTTTACTCGGCGTGGCACGTCCTGCACACCGCCGGTCGGGTGCGCGCAAGTGACACCGTGCTGCTCCACTCTGCGGCGGGAGCCATCGGCGCCATGTCGGCGCAGATCGCGAGTGACGCCGGCGCCACTGTCGTCGGTCTGTGCTCGTCATCCAAGTTCGAGTTCGCCCGTTCTCACGGCGCCGATCATCTCTTCTCGAGCTCCGATCCGGAATGGCCCGCCAAGGTAATCGAGGCCACCGGAGGACACGGCGCCGACCTCATCATCGATGGGATCGCAGGACCCGAAGCGCCTAGAAACTTCGAAGCCGCGGCGCCCTTCGGCCAGGTTATCTACATGGGCGCCGTCGGCGGCTACGCACCACCCGTCGACATCAGCCGCGAGCTCTACGCCAAATCCATCGCCGTTCGCGGATTCATGGTCTACCTCGGCATGGCGGTCACCGGCGGCGTCGAGCTCCCCGAGATCCACGATGCGCTCCGCACCGGACGCTGGAAGGCCCCGATCAGCGAGATCGTCGAGCTCGAGGACACCCCGGATCTCCACCGGCGCTTCGAAGCCCGCGAGCTCATGGGCAGGAATCTGATCCGGGTGGGTGGGGAGATTGGTTAGGGGTCAGACGTGAGGAGTTAAGGGTCGGGATCAGAAGGCAGCGGCCGGGGCAGCGTCAGCGGCCGGGGCAGCGACCGGGCCAGCGACAGGCCGTCGAGGGCACCCGGAATCCGCGTTCATTGGGACGTGCCGGGTGCGCAATTGTGCCTGATCAACCTCCCAGCCTCGCGGCGCGCCCGGCACAATTGCGACACCGGGCACTCCACGGGCAGGGCGATGAAATCTACTGTCCCGGCTACGAGGCAGGCCGCCGGCGCACCATCGGCGGGGTCGCAGCCGCCGAATCCACCACCTACGCGACCACGCCGATGGTGCGACGCTGGGGCGCTGGGACGCCAAAGCGTCCCAGCGCCCCAGAAGGCCGGTGATGCGGAAAACCGGGGCAGCGTCCGGGGCAGCGTCCGGGGCAGCGTCCGGGGCAGCGTCCGGGGCAGCGTCCGGGGCAGCATGATCACCTCCTGGTTGTTCTTGAAACCACGGGTAGCCGCTGTGGCATCCGATGTCAAGGGCAAGACAAGTCGCCACGGCGGCGACCCTTGACATCGGATGCCACAGCGGCTGGAAGGGATGCATGAACAACCAGGAGGTGATCATGCGCAACGCCCGAACTCAAACCGGCCTCATTGCCCACTCGAAGGCCCTCGAAGCCGCCGGCATCGCGATCTCCCTCGTGATGCGGATACCGACCCCGCTCAAATCTCTTGCCGATCAGGTGATTCGATCCGCAAGCTCGGTTCCCGCAAACCTCTCGGAGGGCCACGGAAGGTCAGGTCGAGACCGAATGCACCACTGGCGCATCGCCTACGGCTCCGCAACGGAAGTCGACACCCATCTTCGCCTGCTTGCAAACGCAGGCGCCATCGACTGCACCCAAGCCAACACCGCCATCCGACTCTTCGACGAAGTTCGAGCCCTCACCTGGCGCCTCCTCAACCCGAAATCGTGACTGCGATGATTGTAGGGCCGGCGTCCCGCCGGCCCATCGGAAAAACCCCGGTCGGACGCTCGCCACCACGGAGTCCGACACCCTTCAACCCACCGTTTGCTCACTCTCAACTGCGATGACTTAGCGAACCTTTGCGATGGATGCTCTTGGCGGTCTTTGCGTTTCAACCCTGCGATGGCTGGGTTGGATCTGTGTCCATCTCGGCTATCTGTGGTTTCTCCGCGCAGTGGTGGGATGAACCCGGAAGCGTCCGATCCCCGAGAAACAAAGCCCATCAGGTCGGACGCGCGCCCGACTCACGACACACGACTTACGAATCGAATTCCTCCCACCGCCGTTGCAGCTCACGATATTCTCCAAAGCCGAAGAGCCGGCACGCCCGCTTGAAGTCAAAGCTCTCGAGCTCGGGGTGCTCACTGTCGCCGTGCTCCTTGAGGCGCCTGAGCACCTTCTCCATGGTGGTCATGGCCGGCATCGCCGTCAGGGCCGGGAAGATCGCGGCAGAGAAACCCAGCTCCTCGAGGCGGGCGACGGTCATCACCGGCGTCACCCCGGTGGGAGCCATGTTGGCGATGAGCCTTCCGGACACCTCGCGGCACACCCTCGCCATTTCCTCCTCCGACGTCAGCGCCTCGACAAAGACGAGATCGGCGCCCGCCTTTGCAAAGGCACGACCGCGCCGGATGGCTTCATCGAGGCCGTAGTCGGTTCGCGCGTCGGTCCTCGCGATGACGAGGAGACTCTCATCGACACGAGTATCGATGGCCACTTGGATCTTCTGCACCATCTCCTCGAGGGGGATCACGGGACGGTCGGGGGTGTGGCCGCACTTCTTCGGGAAGATCTGGTCCTCGAGCTGGAAGCCGCTGACCCCGGCCTTCTCGTACCCCCTCACCGTGCGATGAAGATTGACCAGACCGCCATAACCCGTGTCGGCGTCCGCGATGACCGGCGCCCGGCTGAATTCGGCGATGCGCGCGACCCGGTCGATCATCTCGGTGTAGGTCGCGAGGCCCAGGTCCGGAAGTCCCAGTGCCGAAGCCGTCATCCAGTAGCCGGAGGCGTACACGGCGTCGAACCCGACGTCGTTCGCGAGGTGGACGCTCACGAGGTCGTAGACACCCGGGGCAACGATGAACTGCCCGGCTTCGAGCATGCTTTTCAGCTTGGGATCTGCCACGGTTCCTCCAGGAATCGATCCGCGGCCGCAGCCGCGGATCGATGGGTGAGGGGTTAGGAGTTAAGGGTTAGGGGTCACGCCCACTCCTCACTCTTCACTTCTGACTCTTCACTCTTCACCTGCCGCGCGTTCCGCCAACCGCCCGCGCACATACTCCACCAGCCCACCACCCCGGATCATGTCGATGACGAATGGAGGAAGGACCGGGGTGTCGAATGAACATCCGTCAACCTCGACCCTCCCCTGACCCGGATCGATCCGAATCTTCGAACCGTCCACGGCGGCGGCGACCGCTTCGGAGCAGATGATGGCCGGCAGACCGAGGTTGATGCAGTTTCGGAAGAAGATCCGGGCGAAGCTCCTGCCCACCACCGCGCCGACGCTCCAGGCCTTCATGGCCAACTGCACGTGCTCTCGGGACGAACCGCCACCGAAGTTCTCTCCGACAACCAGAATGGTCCTCCCCCCGAGCTTGTCACGGAGCGACGGGTCGAGGCCCTCGAAGAGATGGAGCTTCATCACTTCCGGATCTCTTCGAGCGCCGAATAGTCCGTGGTTCGAGCTTGAATCCGGCCCCCATCAGATACGGTGGGGGCCGATTCTCGTTCCCACTCCGCCTTGTGAAGCACACCTTCCGTGGTAGTGCTGCTGTATTGCGACTCAGTATCGGCAATAGACTGGAAGGCTCATAAAAATCAATCGCGGTTCGGTAGCGGCGATAGTAGTGGTGACAATTCGACGCGGCGGTCAAACGGATTTCCAAGGATGGCCGGGGTCTCTACGGCCTGGTCAACAACGCCGGCGTCGCGATCCTCGCCCCGCTCATCGAAGTCGACGAGGACGAGCTCGACTTCCTCTTCGATGTCAACATCTACGGTCCATACCGGGTGACGAAGGCCTTCGCTCCGCTCATCATCGAGTCCAAAGGCCGGATCACCACCATCAGCTCGATCTCCGGCATCCTCTCGGGCACCCTCTTCGGGCCCTACAGCATGAGCAAGCACGCCATGGAGGCCTACGGCGACTCGCTGGCGCACGAGATGGCGAAGTTCGACGTCAAGGTCAGCCTGGTCGAACCGGGAAACTACAAGTCTCAAATCGGTCAGAACCTGAAGAAGAGAATGGAGTCCAAGGGGATCACCGATGAGGACTCTCAATACAAGGACCGAAATCGAAGCCATCGTGTCGAGGGTCGGCGAGCGGTCGGATGAAAAAGACCCCGACGAGGTCGCCGAGGCGGTCTACCAGGCCCTCTTCAGCGACAACCCGAAGATGCGTTACATGGTGGTGCCCGATCAGGAAGAGGCCGGCTGGACCATCGGCAAGGCGATCCAGGAGCTCGTGCAGCTCAACGAGGGCCAGCCGTACAGCTACGACCGCGACACCCTCGTGAAGATGCTCGATGAGGCCGTTGCGGCGTTGGAGGAGTAGTATCTCGTAGCTCGTTTCTCGTGGTTCGCCGAACGGGAGAGTCACGAGAAACGAGGTCCGAGAATCGAGATCTCAGACGTTGACGCCCTACACCGGCGAGATCATCGCCTTCCTCACCGTCCTCTGTTGGACGGTCGGTTCGCAGTTCTTCGAGGCCGCCGGCAAACGAGTCGGTTCGGTCACCGAGAACCTCGTGCGCCTGGTCCTGGCGGCCATCTTTCTCTGCGCGACCCTGCTCATCTCCAAGGGTCAGCTGATCCCCCTGGATTTTCCACTCCGCAACTGGGGCTGGTTGGCGCTATCCGGGGTCATCGGCTTCGCCCTCGGAGACATGTTTCTCTTCAAGGCGTTTGTCGAGATTGGGCCGCGCGTCTCCATGCTCGTCATGTCCCTCTCGGCGCCGGTCACCGCCTTGATCGGTTGGGGGTTCCTGGGGGAGATCTACCGGCCGATTCAGTGGCTGGGCATCGTGGTCACTCTGAGCGGAGTGGCAATGGTGATCCTCGAACGAAACGGGGCCGTGTCCACTGAAGTGGCGACCCCAAGGAAACGAATCCTCAAAAAGATCACACCGCACGGAATTCTGATGGCCTTCCTCGGGATGCTCGGCCAGGCGATCGGCTTCATTCTCAGCAAGGTAGGCATGCAGAGCGGTGGACACATGCTCGACCCGGTCGCCGCAACCTACATCCGAGTGATCGCCGGAACCCTGGGCGTGATCGCAATCTTCTTCATCCTCGGCTGGTGGCCGAAATTGTGGCAGTCCCGGCACGACCTGAGGGCGTTCGCCTTCACCTCCGTCGGTGCGTTTCTCGGCCCATATCTCGGCGTCGTCCTGTCGCTGGCCGCGCTGCACTACACCTCGGCTGGGGTTGCTTCCACCATCATGGCCCTGACGCCAGTGATGCTGATTCCCTTCGCGGTCTTCATCCACAAGGAACACGTTTCGCTTCGCGCACTTACCGGCACCGTCGTCGCCTTTTCGGGCATTGTTCTGCTGATTTCGTAGCTCGCCGGGCTCAGTCGAACGATTGGGCAAGGACCCGCTATCGCTGAATTCGGGTCAGCGCGCGGAGGATGACCACATCGATAAATCTCCCGATTCGAAGCCGTCGATGAAAAGACTGGACGGTTCTTCATCGACCCAGACCGAGGCCGAACGGACGACACCGCCCTGTTTCGTGGTGAGAGTCAGGTTGTAATGGGCGGTGTTGGTGGGCGTGATCTGAACTGAACCTGAAGGAACCGTCACCTCGTCCATCACGCCGTGTGAGATCAACCCTGTGATCAGCTCACCAGAGAGAAGGCTCCAGGAAAGGACCGAGCTTTCGCCAGAGGTGACTACGTACGGGTTCGCAGCCAGACTCGCCGCTGGATTCGGTCCCAAGACAACGGTCTCCCCCACCGAAAGATCCGCCAATCCCGTGCACACCCCTCCGCTCCAGACCGAGAGACCGTGACCGCCGGGCGCCGCAGAGACAAAACCTGACCTTTCGCTCTCCGCATCCAGCTCGATCCCATCGAGTTCGGCACAGCCACCGTTCCACACCCAGCTCAACATGCTCTCTGTGTTCGCCTGAGCACCGCCCGTAGACTGGTCGCGAATCACCCCTCGCGGAGCGAGTCCGATCGCCGCGACGTTGATGGGCTCGGTCTCTCCGGAATTGTTCTGAAGAGACGATTTTACGGTTGTGTCGCCCCCTCCCCGATCGATGACGAGCGTGTTGAGTTCCGCTGCCGTATGGGCGCCCACAATGAGACTGTTTCGAAAAACGTCATCCTCGTAGGTCGTATTGTAGAACCGGTTGCCTTCGTAGGTCACTCGATTGGCGCACCCGCAAGGGTCGGAGGCCAGCGCGTCTGACTCGAAGATCGGCAGCCCGGCGTGATTCGAGAATATCGAGTTTGTCACCGAACCGGTGGCGTCGAGGAATTGAGAACGCATCGGGCCGATGAACATCGCCGCTCCCCGAGATTGGTTCACCGGCCGGTTCACGCCGGGGCTGACCTCATTGGCAACGAAGATGTTGTCCGAGAACCCGGCGATCTCACTACCGATGAGATACAGCGCGCCTCCACCATGATCCGCCCAGTTGTCCCCGAACACCGAGCCGTTGAGATCGAGGCGGGATTCCCGAAACAGTGCAGCTGCACCACCAAGCCCTTGCGACGAACTCGCCGGGTCCTCGGGACTGGTTCCTGACGCGAACGAATCCACCACCATCGAGTCGGTCCAGGTGAGATCGATCAATACTCCGTACAACCCACCACCGATCCCGTTGTTGCCAATCACATCATCAACACCGCAGCCCGCAAATATCACCCGGTCAAGGATGACCAACATCCTGTTGTCAGAAATGAACCCCATCTGGCAACCCGGTTCAACGCTGGCGTGTCGATTCAAGTCCCCCGATGCAAAGACGCACCCGCCGATCTGAGCCGAACAGCTTTCGAAGTGTGTTCTCGAGACAGTCAGAGATCCGGTCGGAAAGTTGACAGGGTCTGCACAACCATCACTCCCATGCGCGATAATTGCGCCTCCCCCGCCGGGCGCGGCGGCATCGGCTCGGCCAAACGCCTCGTTGTTCCGCAGCAAAGACGACTCGACGCGGACAGTCGCACGGTAGGAGCTGATCGCTCCACCAATCCCCGCACTGTTGCCGAAGAAACGACTGTTGAAGACTTCGAGGTTGACGTTGTTTTCGGCCATGATCGCGCCACCCTCGGTCGTTCCGTCGGGGCTGACCGCCTCATCATTGAGGGCGATGTTCTGGGAAAAAGTACAGTTGGCCACGATCACAGATGTCGGCGATCCCGGCGGATTCGAAGGGGACGCAAAATCTCCCTTCGCCATGATGGCTCCACCAACGAAACCGGCCTGGTTGCTCTCGAATCGGGTGTCCGATATCCGCACCCTCGTCGTCACTCCTCCGACGTTGTTATAAAGGTGGATGGCCCCGCCGAGACCGTTGGGGGCATGCCCGGGCAAGTTGTTCCGATTGTCGACGAACAGGGAGTTGTGAATCTGGACCTCTGCCCCCTGTCCGATGAGGATCGCGCCGCCGTGAGTGTCGCTCGTGTTGCCGATCCACTGGCAGCGGATGAACTGAACCAGCGCCCCCCGGGTGATCAACAGCGCCCCGGCGGACGCTCCCGAGCTTGGACCGAGGGTCGCGCTGTTGTATTGGAAAACACAGTCCTTGAAGGTTGCCCGCGCTCCATAGATCCTCAACCCGCCCGCATCTTGACTGCTGGAGTGACCGTTGGCGAAAACCAATCCTTCGAAGGTGACCCACCCAGCCGATTCCGGACTGTCCCCCTCAAGCCACAGCAGGCGGCTCGAACCCTCACCATCGATGACAGCCTCTCCCGGATTCGCCGACCGGATCGTGAACTGGACCCGGGGATTTTCGATGTTGAAGAAACCGGTGGAACCGCTCAGGTCACTCATCAGGTAGGTTCCCGGCTGAAGCTCGATCACATCCCCGTCGAGCACGGTGTGGAGAGCGATGTTCAGCTCATTCGGCGTTGAAACCGAGATCAAACGACCCTCGGCGAACACCGTGGTTACCGACACCAGCAGACTGAGGACACACAGCAGCGGAAAGGAGAATCTCGTTTTCATACTTCAAAAGTACTCCTCTTCCTGGCTTTGTCTGTGACCGAACTCTCACCAATCCGCCAACCTGCACCTGCTTTTAGGCGCAAGATTGACCGGTGATCGGCAGCATCCGAATGCTGAACAGAAGTTCCGGGTACAAACTTACCGGTCCCAATCTCCTCGTCGTCCTTTTTCACAACGCCGCTCTGAAGGGCTATAATCGGACTGTACTCTCAAACAGAGTCTGGAGGCGGTCGTGAGTCGGGAACTCACCGGGTCTCTCAGTGACGCCTGCGGCGGTGGTCTTCTGCCCGTAGACCCCGAGCGGGAGTGTCCCGTCTGCCTCCGAACCGGGCAACCGAGGAAGGAGTGTGGTCATGAAGCTCCGAATCACCTTCGCTGCCTTTGTTCTGGTCGCGGGCTCTGTCTGCGCGGCGCACGACCAGGTCTTCATCGATGGCTTCGAAAGCGCGGGGGTCTGCGGCTGGAATCAAGCCGATCCGGTCGCGAGCTGCTACGACGAGACGACGATCCTGCTGCCTGGTTTCGTGTCGTTGCCGATGGTCGAGATCCCCGCAGGGACTTTCATCATGGGTGCGGCCGAGCAGGGGAGTGATGTCGACGAGGATGAGCATTCGGTCACGTTGACCCGGAACTACCTCATCACAAAGTTCGAAATCACCCAGGCACAGTGGAGTGCCATGGGCTTCACCAACCCGGCCTATTATCTCGCCTGCGGCCCGACCTGTCCCATCGAAAACGTCAACTACTACGAGGCGGCGGCGTTTGCCAACGCGGTCTCCTTCAGCGAGGGGCTGACCGAGTGCTACGTGCTGACAGGATGCACCGGAAACCCGGGCCAGGACATGGAGTGCGCCTACATCGGCCAGCTCCTGGTCTGTGACGGCTATCGACTTCCGAACGAGGCGCAGTGGGAACGAGCGGCGCGGGGGTTGACCCAGACCCGGTTCAGCCACGGCGATGTGCTCCAGTGCCCGGACGACTGCAGCTCGTGCCCCGAGCACGATCTCTACATGCTCTTCTGCGGTAACGACGCCAACACCACCGAGCCGGTCGGCAGCCGTTTGGCCAACGGCTTCGGGCTCCACGACATGCACGGCCTGGTCTGGGAATGGGTCGAGGACTGGTACCAGCCGAACCTCGGGACGGACCCGGTGGTCGATCCTACCGGCCCGACGACCGGTTTAGACCGGGTCCAGAAGAGCGGCAGCTTCGGTTACGGACCCGAGGCCTGCAGGTCGGCCAACAGGGTGCCGGTCGCGATGGGCCACACCGGCGCCGGCAATGGATTCCGATTGGCAAGGACCCTCGAACCGTAGTGAAGAGGGAACCGGCCTCGCCGTCGAAGCTCAGTCGCAAGCCCCAAAATCGAGTGGACAGTCCACCAGCTGCAGCTCGATGGATGGCGTTCTTTATCTTTGACCACACCGGCCGGGTTGGCCGCTTTTCTTCGCAACGCGCGCATTGGAAGACAGAACGCATTCGACATCGTGCACACGACCGCAGACGAGATCGAAAAAGGAGGCGTCCAATGATCAGCGCAGTGAACAACCCCACCATGAAACACCCCACAAGGGCCGGATACCGACGGATAGGAATTTCCTTTTGGACACCACCCGGACTTCCCTCCTCCAGTGAACTCCAAACACCGCCGCAAGCCATCATTCGAGCCTCCAGGGCCCGCCGAACCGGCCACGGCCGACCGCTTCGTCCTCGCTCGACCGGAACCTCTCCGCATGACCCATCATAATTCGGATTCCGGACGCAGCTCACCCCTGAACAAAGATCACCCGGCCGAGCATCAAGACACCGCTTCGAGCTCCTCGTGCCCCGGCGGCCCACGACCCCTCCCCTCCTCGTCGCGCCGTTTGAGGTGCCGGAGAATCTTGTCGACCACGTCGTGCTCGGTGATGAACGCGATGACCTTCATCTCGGAGCCGCATGAGGGGCAAAGCAGCGGGTCGACCTCGTAGATCCGCTTGATCAGCTGCGCCCAGCTCCGCCGCAACGCGCGGGCGTCTCGGATCTCGTCGCGACCCGCGCGGGAGGGCGCGCCGGTGTCCGCGGTCACAGCAGCCTGGTGCTCGGCGTCAGCCTTCCGCCTCCTCCCCCGCGAAACGTTCGAGTACCACCGTAGTACGCGCACCAGGTGCCGTCGCGTCGCGCGCCGGTGCATCATCACCCGGCGGCCAGGAACTCGGCTGCTGACCGACTCTCCCGGCGTCATCGAATCGGATGATCCGCAGCGAGCTCTCGTGGCCCCGCTTCAGTCGTGTAGCTGGACCTCCGTCCCTACCCAGCCCAGGCATCCGCTTCGAGGCTGATCGGCGGGCGCATGATGTAGCGCGCCAGGCGCTCCACCGCCGGCTGATCCTCGGGCTCCACCCGCACCCGGTTGTGGACCGAAAAGCCGGTGTGCCGCCACGACAGCAGAAGCTCGGTCCGCTCCTCCGAGAGCAGCCCTACGTCCTGCAGCAGCCGGATGACCTTGTGGCGAAACAGCAGCTCCGCCGAGTGCTCGTCGACGAAGGCGACCGGGACCCACTCCCCGTCCCAGCGTCCACCCTCCTCGCGACACCAGCGCGTGGACGTGCGGGTGCCAGTTCGCCAGGTCGCCCGCAGTCTGAACGACAGCCACCATCCCCGGCCGCACAGCTCCGTCGTCGACCGCCGCGCGCATCAGCTCGAGCACCGTCTCCCACGCCGCCCGGGCGAGCTCGCCGAGCAGCTCGCGGTGGTGCAGAAAGTACGGCCGCAGCATCTTCGGGATGACGAAGACCCACTGCGCGTGGCCGACGTCGGCTCGAGCACCTCCTCCGCCAGCAGCGCCGCCGTCGCCGCCGACCGCTTCGCCGCGCACGACGGGCACAGCTCCCGCGTCTTGCACGAGAACGCGAGCAGGTACTCCTCGGCGCAGTCCGGGCACCGGATCCGGGCGAAGCCGTTCTCGAAGAGGCCGCAGTCCAGGTACCGCAGCACCTGCTCGTCGACGAAGCTCCGCCAGAAGCCGTACCGCCGCTCGAAGCGCTCCTCCCACTGCCCCCTCACCTCGTCGAAGTGCCCTTCGATGAGGCGATACAGGGGCGTGGCGCGAGGCGAACGCGCCCGGTAGGCGGCAGGGCAGCCGGAGGCCACAGCGACTCTTGACGTGGGCTGCAGCGCGGACGGTTCTTCTCATCGTGGCCGAAGGCGGCGCGTCAGTCAAGGGCCCTGCGACCCGCAGCAGAAAACCCGTCCATTCGCGGGAAGACCAACCCATGCGCTGAATCACCAACCTGTGCGCGTGGTGACCAATTCACGATAATGCGACTCGTCGAATGACCGTTGGCGCCGGGTAACGACGCCGGCCACCGGGTGTCTCAGTCGACGGTGACAACCCGCGCTTCCATCATCATCAGCGCCTCCAGGAGTCTCCTCAAGTCGACTTCCGACCGGGCTGCGGAGTCGCAGGCTACCGTGTCGCGTGTGTATCATCAGGTCTGATCAACCCTCACCCTTGGCAACACAGGGAGTATCCAGCCCGAAGGGTCGTTGGCGTCGACTCGGACCGATCCGGCGGCCACACCGGTGCGACCTGCGGCGTCGTTGGCGGTGGGGTCCCACCCCCCAGAAAGCACGAGGCAAGATCCACTGGCGAAGAACCACTCCCGCTCGAGGTCGTCTTCCTCGACCCCGAGCGGCGACTTCCGGTGCTGGTGCCGAATCACAAAGCTGCGTAGTACGGCTCGCTCGACAAATCACCAACAACGCGGGTCAAGTGCCTGTTCGGCGGGGTTGAGCAAGTTCGGCTGCGAACTCCCGGTCTTCCAAGCGTCGGCGAACTCCTTCCCCAACCCACCAACTCACGACATCCGGGTTCTTGTTCAGAACCGCGCCTCTTCTTGATAGTCTCGAGCTACCGCTGCTTTCTTAATGTCCGAGAGCGCTTGCTGGACAGGCGAAACATCCGTGCTGCATCCATTTCTGGAGTCTGAGTCTCACCGACCGGATCGGTGGACCTCAGTACCCAACTCTCGAATCTTGCATGAGGCTATTACTCGATGAAATCGTTCCACCGCGCCTGAAACTCCCGGTACTCATCAAACCCGAGCAGCCGGCACGCCCGCTTGAAGTCAAAGCTCTCGAGCTCGGGGTGCTCACTGTCGCCGTGCTCCTTGAGGCGCCTGAGCACCTTCTCCATGGTGGTCATGGCCGGCATCGCCGTCAGGGCCGGGAAGATCGCGGCAGAGAAACCCAGCTCCTCGAGGCGTGCGACGGTCATCACCGGCGTCACCCCGGTGGGGGCCATGTTGGCGATGAGTCGTCCCGGACACCTCGCGGCAGACCCGCTCCATCTCCTCCTCCGACGTCAACGCCTCGACAAAGACGAGATCGGCGCCCGCCTTTGCAAAGGCACGACCGCGCCGGATGGCTTCATCGAGGCCGTAGTCGGTTCGCGCGTCGGTCCTCGCGATGACGAGGAAACTCTCATCGACACGAGTATCGAGGGCCACTTGGATCTTCTGCACCATCTCCTCGAGGGGGATCACGGGACGGTCGGGGGTGTGGCCGCACTTCTTCGGGAAGACCTGGTCCTCGAGCTGGAAGCCGCTGACGCCGGCGCTTCTCGTACCCTCTCACCGTGCGATGGAGATTGACCAGACCGCCATAACCCGTGTCGGCGTCCGCGATGACCGGCGCCCGGCTGAATTCGGCGATGCGCGCGACCCGGTCGATCATCTCGGTGTAGGTCGCGAGGCCCAGGTCCGGAAGTCCCAGTGCCGACGCCGTCATCCAGTAGCCGGAGGCGTACACGGCGTCGAACCCCACGTCGTTGGCGAGGTGGACGCTCACCAGATCGTAGACACCCGGGGCAACGATGAACTGCCCGGCTTCGAGCATGCTTTTCAGCTTGGGATCTGCCATGGTTCCTCCAGGAATCGATCCGCGGCCGCAGCCGCGGATCTATGGGTGAGGGGTTAGGAGTTAAGGGTTAGGGGTCACGCCCACTCCTCACTCTTCACTCCTAACTCTTCACTCTTCACCTGCCGCGCGTTCCGCCAACCGCCCGCGCACATACTCCACCAGCCCACCACCCCGGATCATGTCGATGACGAATGGAGGAAGGACCGGGGTGTCGAATGAACATCCGTCAACCTCGACCCTCCCCTGACCCGGATCGATCCGAATCTTCGAACCGTCCACGGCGGCGGCGACCGCTTCGGAGCAGACGATGGCCGGCAGACCGAGGTTGATGCAGTTTCGGAAGAAGATCCGGGCGAAGCTCCTACCCACCACCGCGCCGACGCCCCAGGCCTTCATGGCCAGCTGCACGTGCTCTCGGGACGAACCGCCACCGAAGTTCTCGCCGACAACGAGGATGGTCCTTCCCCCGAGTTTGTCACGGAGCGACGGGTCGAGGCCCTCGAAGAGGTAGAGCTTCATCACTTCAGGATCGTCGATATTGAGGTACGGCCCCGGGTAGAGCACATCGGTGTTGACGTTGTCGACCTCGATGACGACTGCGGTACCTTCGATGATCACGTAGGACCCTCCCCCATCACATCGGCCGGGTCGGTGATCTCACCTGTCACCGCAGCCGCCGCTGCCACCCAGGCGCTGGCGAGATAGACATCGGCTCGATCCGATCCCATCCGGCCCGTGAAGTTCCGATTGGTCGTCGCGATCGCAGATTCTCCGGGGGCGAGGATTCCCATGTGGCCTCCGAAGCACGCACCGCATGTGGGTGTAGAGACCACCGCTCCCGCATCGATGAAGACCTCCAGAAGACCTTCCTCGAGCGCCTGTCGATAGACCCGCTGACTCGACGGCACGATGATCGCCCTTGTGCCCTGCTGAACCCGTCGATCCCGCAGCACCTCAGCCGCCTGTCGGAGATCCGTGATGGTTCCGTTGGCGCAGTTACCGATATAGACCTGGTGGATCTTGCGGCCCACCACCTCACCGATGGGCGCCACATTCCCGGGTGACGGAGGCATGGCAACCAACGGCCCGAGGTTCTCGAGATCGATCCTGAGCCGGCGGGCGAAGACCGCATCGGGGTCGGAGCGGAGCGCGAACCATTCGCGATCGGTTCGACCGTCGAGGTAGTCCGTGGTGTTCTGGTCCGCGGGAAAAATCCCGCTCTCGGCGCCGGCTTCGACAGCCATGTTGGCAACAGCGCGGCGATCGTCGATGCTCAGCGCCTCGGCGCCCGGGCCGACGAACTCGAGGACATGGTCGGTTCCACCGGCAACCCCAATCAGGCTCAGCACCGCCAGGATGATGTCTTTGCCGCTCACAAAGCGGCCCTTGGCTCCCGTCACCTCGACGAGAATCGTCCCCGGGACACTCTGCCAGAACTCACCGAGGGCGAGGCACCCGGCAATGTCGGTGGAGCCGAGACCGGTACCGAAGGCGCCGAGGGCGCCATAGGTGCAGGTGTGGGAGTCGCCCCCGGTGATCACCATTCCAGGCAGGATGAAACCCTCCTCGATGAGGACGGCATGTTCGATCCCACCGCGGCCCTGATCGAAGAAGTGGACCCCGTGTTCGTGAGACCACTCTCGGAGCCGTTTCTGGAGTTCGGCGGAGCGGATGTCCTTGGCCGGCATGAAATGGTCCGCCACCATGACGACCCGGTTCGGGTCAAAAACGGTGGTCGCGTTCATCTTCTCCATGGCGTTGAAGGCGACCGGCCCCGAGACATCGTTGGCGAGCACCAGATCGCATCGGACCGAGACGATGTCTCCGGGGGCGAGATCACCCACGTTGGTGTGGTTCAGGAGAATCTTCTCCGCCAGGGTATGAGCCACGATTCACCTCCCGTGGATGTTGGACGGAGAGGAGGGCCCGTCGGCGCGCGGCGCTACTCGTCCCGCAGCGACCATCCCTCTGCCCTTCCCGGGCTTTCCGGAGACCAGGTGAGACGCAGCGTGAACGCGTGCATGTCGCTGCGGTAGAAAATCGTCGGCGACTCCACCGGCCGACCTTTGGAATCCCGGATCAGATAGTCCACCTGGAGAAGCGGGGCGCCGATTCGGACCTGCAACCAGCGGGCAAGATTGGCGTCGGCGACCGTCGCCCGAACATACTCGTCCGCATCGCCGAGCTGAATCTGGTGTTCGGTCTGCAGATGTTGGAGAATCGACCCGCTCTCCCAGTCCGCCTCGCTGAGCTTCTCACCGATATCGATGGGAAGGGTGTTGATGATGTAGCAGTAGGGATGGTCTTTGTAGTAGCGCACCCGACAGGCACGGATTGCAGGGGTTCCTCTCTCCATTCCCAGAATCTCGGCCTGCTGCTCTGTGACCGTGACCTGCTGGAGTTCCACCAATCGCGGCGAGGTTGCCAGACCCATGGCGATGAGGCCGTTGAGGGTGCCGTCCATCTTGAGCGTTCCGGTGAACTCCGGCATCCCTGAAACAAAAGTGCCGCGCCCGGCCTCCCGCCGGATGAGTCCTTCATCCTTGAGGCTCTGGAGGGCGCCCCGAACCGTCGCCCGGCTCACCGAGTACAGGACGACCAGGTCGGCCTCGGTGGGGAACTTGTCGCCGACGACAAAGCGTCCTGAGATGATCTTCTCACGAAGAATCGTGGCGAGTTGGTAATACAGCGGGACGCTGCTGTCGACGAATTGGACGTTGTTCTGATCGTCTTCCGGCGCCGGGTTGTGTGGTGCCATTCTCGTTCACCTTTGCAATTTCTGACCGGCAGGGACGTCGGACTGCACGGATCTTCCCCATCTTCGTGCCGAAAACCACTTCAAACAAAGAGGTGAATTCCCCTGCCCCACAAGGTGGGATCCCAAGCTGCGAAGCAACCGTCCTGACCTTCCGCCGCGATCGTACCATGGTGCGGACAATAAGCATATTGACAGATTGCACGAACAATATAACATTAACACCATGATACTCGCCCGAACCGCGTTTGAAAAGACGAAGACACACGCAACCGATGATCGGCCGACCGACCCTGACTGACGGGCCTCTGAGGGTCTTGTGCGTCGGCCGCGCAAACAGGAAGGGGCGGTCGCAAGCATGAACGAACAGGCACTTTCGGGCATCAAGGTGCTCGAGCTCGGACAGCTCATGGCGGGTCCCTTTGCCGGGACCCTGCTGGCCTATTTCGGTGCTGACGTCATCAAGATCGAGCCGCCGGGCAAGGGCGACGCCGTCCGCGGCTGGCGGGCCGTCGAAGGTGACACCTCGCTTTGGTGGTACAGCCTGGGCCGCAACAAACGATCGGTCACGGTCAACCTCAAGAGCGAGGAGGGGCGGCAGATCGTACGGCGCCTCGCCGCCGAGGTCGATGTGCTCATCGAGAACTTCCGCCCGGGCACCCTGGAAAAGTGGGGGCTGGGGCCTGATGATCTCAAGGCGAGCAACCCCGGCCTCATTTTTGCCCGGATCTCCGGCTATGGCCAGGACGGTCCCTATGCGTCTCGTCCCGGCTACGCCTCGGTCTGCGAAGGCGTAGGCGGCCTGCGCCATGTCAACGGATTCCCCGGCCAGCCCCCGGTGCGGCAGAACCTCAGCCTCGGCGACTCGCTCACCGGCCTGCACGCCGCGTTCGGCATTCTGCTGTCGCTCTTCCACCGCGACCGCCAGCAGGTGAAATCCGGTCAGATCGTCGATGTGGGGATCTTCGAAGCCGTCTACAACATGATGGAGGCGGTGGTTCCGGAGTACGACCGTTTGGGCATGGTCCGCGGACCTTCCGGAACGACCATCACCGGGGTCGTACCAACCAACACCTACCCCTGTCGTGATGACAAGTACGTCATCATCGGCGGCAACGGCGACTCCATTTTCCGCCGCCTGATGACCGCCGCCGGAAGGCAGGACATGGCCGACAATCCCGAAATGCAGGACAATGCGGGGCGGTTGGAACACCAGGAAATGGTCGATGGCGCGATCTCCGACTGGACCCGGACCATGAGTTCAGCGGAGGTCCTCACCGTCCTCGAGGAAGCCCGAGTCCCGGCCGGCTTGATCTACAGCGTTGTCGACATGATGGACGACCCCCACTTCCAGGCCAGAGGACTCTTCGAAGAGGTCGATGCCGGCGGCCAACCTCTCAAGCTGCCGGCCATCATTCCAAAACTCAGCAAGACGCCGGGCCGAACGGAGTGGGCCGGCCCCGCGGTCGGCGAACACACCAAAGAGGTTCTTGGCGACATCCTCGGGCTGAGCGATGATGAAATCGACGCTCTTTCCGGAAAAGGAATCATTTGAACGATGGCGATCAAGAAAGGCCCCGGCGACTCGATCCTCGACGGCTATCGCTCCAAGGGCTTTGCCGGTCGGGTCGGGTTCGGCCGGCGACCCGCGGTGGTTGTCGTCGACTTCATCGTCGGCTTCACCGACCCCGAGTCGCCGCTTGCCGGCGAGCTCGACAGCCAAATCGAGGCAACCTGCGCACTGCTCGAAACCGCGCGATCTCGATCGCTCCCCGTGTTCTTCACCACCACGGTCTATGATCCCGATTGGTCCAATGGCGGTCTTTTTGTCGTCAAAATCCCGTCGCTGAAGATCCTCGTCCACGGCAGCCGGTGGATCGAGGTGGACCCACGACTCGAGCGACAGCCGTCCGAGCCGATCATCGAGAAACAGTACGCCAGCGCGTTCTTCGGCACCTCGTTGGCCTCCACCCTGACCGCCCGGCGGGATCGACACCGTCATCGTGACCGGATGCACCACAAGCGGGTGCGTTCGCGCGACCGTGGTCGATTCGCTGCAACACGGTTTCCGGGCCATCGTGCCTCCGGAGTGCGTCGGTGACCGGTCCGCCAAGCAGCACGCCGCCAACCTCATCGACATCGACGGCAAGTACGGCGACGTCGTCGATCTGGCCGATGTCATCGCGGCCCTCGACGCGCGGCGAGGGATCACCCTAGATGAGCCTCCACCGTTCCCCGCCGAGTCCACCACATCGACGTCGTCGTGCGCGATCTGGACCAGGCGGAGAACCGCTATCGACGAGTTCTCGGGATTGAACCCCTGCCCCGCGAGAGCCTGCCCGGCCGTGGGATCGATCTCGTTCGGTTTCGCATCGGCGAGACCTGGTTGATCCTGGTGCAGCCCACCGACGAAGACGGCCCGGTCGCCGCGCTTTCTCCACGCGCACGGCGAGGGCTTCTTTCACATGGCCATCGAGGTCGACGACATCGAAGCCCACGCACGGACATTGAAATCGCGGGGCGTTCGTCTCACCCGGAAAGAAACCCGCATCGGCATCGACGGCTGGAAGCTCATCGACATCGAGCTCGACGAGACCCTGGGCGCCATGATCCAACTCGTCGAGGCGCCGGAGGAGAAATGACCTACCCCGATCGAGTCACCATCGTCGAGGTCGGTCCCCGGGACGGGTTCCAGGTCGAACCCGAGTTCATCCCCACCGAGTTCAAGGTCGAGGTCGTCAACGCCGTCGCCCGCGCCGGCGTATCCAAGATCGAGACGTCCTCCTTCGTCAGCCCGAAGTTCGTTCCCCAACTCGCCGATGCGGCCGAGGTCTTCGCCGCCATCGATCGACAGCCCGATACCCGCTACACCGCCCTGGTCCCCAACCTCAAGGGTGCGGAACGAGCCCTCGAGGCCGGCGCAGATGGCGTCCGACTCGTCATGACCTCGACCGAAACCTACAACAAGAAGAATGTCGGGATGACCATCGACCAGTCGCTCGAGGTCTGCCGGCAGATCATCGACCGGCTCCGAGACGAGCCCATGAAGGTCGAAGCCGTCGTCGCCCTCGCCTTCGGTTGCCCCTTCGAGGGACCGGTCAGCGAGGACCGCGTTTCGGAACTCGCCCGCCGATTTGTCGACTTGGGAGTGCGGGAGCTCTCGATCGCCGATTCGGTGGGGCTTGGCAATCCGAGGCGGGTCGGGTCGACCATGGCCCGCCTCCGGTCGGAGCTCCCGGAGGTCGCGCTTTCGCTCCATCTCCACGACACCCGAGGCCTCGGCCTGGCCAACGTCGTGGCGGCCCTCCAGGCTGGGATCGACACCTTCGACGCCTCGATCGGCGGTCTCGGAGGCTGCCCGGTCTTTCCCAACGGCGCCGGCAATATCGCCACCGAGGACCTGGCGAACCTCTGCGAGGAAATGGGCATCTCGACCGGGGTCGACATCGAGGCGATCCAGGCGATCTCGCGCAGGATGCAGGAGTTTTTGGGCAGACAACTACCAAGTCGCGTCTTGCTGGCGGGGACCCCCGACCAACTCTACGCCAAGATCCGAAAGGAGGCGGGATGACCTTGATGCGCCCGCAATCGTTTGACCATCGGTCGCGCGAACGAATTCCCGATCTGAGTGCAGAATTCCGGTTTCAATTAGTGTGTTCAATGATCCCTGTATGCCGAAAGGAGGCATGATGTCCTATCGTTTGGGAGTGGACGTCGGTGGCACCTTTACGGACCTCATGCTGGTCCGTAACGAAGATGGTGCCTCGAATCGAGTCAAGACCCCCTCAACCCCCGCGGACCCGTCCCAGGGTGTTCTGGTGGGTGTCAAACGGATTCTCGAAGAAAGCGGTGCGTCGCCGCAGGAGGTGACGAGCATCATGCACGGCACCACCGTCGCGACCAACGCCGTGCTCGAGGGCAAGGGCGCGAGGGTCGGTCTGATCACCACCGAAGGCTTCGGTCAGATCCTCCACCTCGCCCGGTCACAGACCCCGGGTCCCCTCGCCGGGTGGATGATCATGATCAAACCGGATCCCCCGGCCGCGCTGGAGGACACCCGCGAGGCCCACGAGCGGATGAGCGCCAAGGGTGAGGTCGTCAAACCCGTCGATCCCGAGCAGATCAAGAAGATCGTTACCGATCTCGTGGAATCGGGCACCGAATCACTGACGGTCTCCTTGATCAATTCCTTTGCCAACGACGCACACGAGCGGGAGATCGGCAGGATCATCCACGAGCTCTACCCCGGATTCCCGGTCACCCTGTCATCGGATGTGCTGCCCGAGTTCCGCGAGTACGAACGCACGGTCACCGCGTGCATGAATTCCTATGTTCGGCCCAAGGTCGGCGGCTACCTGAGAAACCTGAGCGCCTCCCTCGCCGAGCAGGGTGTTGCGGGATCGCTCAACATCCTCCGTTCCGACGCCGGTCTCATGACCTCCGAGGTCACCCAGGAGAAACCCGTCTACGCGATTCTCTCCGGCCCGGCCGGCGGAGTCGCAGGCGCACTCGAAGTGGCCAAGAGGGCCGGCTACCCGGACATCCTGGTTTTCGACATGGGCGGAACATCCACGGATGTCGCGCTCTGTCAGAACGGACAACCCGGTCTCGCCCGCGAAACCGAACTCGGTCACTTCCGGGTCAAGGTTCCGAGCGTCAACGTCCACTCGGTGGGCGCGGGCGGTGGATCCATCGCCCACGTGCCCGAGATCACCAAGGCTCTGCGAGTCGGCCCCGAATCAGCAGGAGCCGACCCCGGGCCGGCGTGTTACGGCAAGGGCGGCACCGCCCCCGCGGTGAGCGACGCCAACGTGGTGGTCGGACACCTTCCCCCGAGCCTGCTCGGCGGCGAGATGGTGCTCGATGTCGAAGCCGCGAAGACCGCGGTCTCGACCATCGGAGACGCGCTCGGACTCGACGTCTACCAGGCGGCAGCCGGAATCTTCGATATCGTCAACGAGAACATGGCCGGCGCGCTGCGGCTGGTCTCGGTGCAGCGCGGCTACGACCCGCGCGACTTCGCCCTGGTCGCCTTCGGCGGCGCGGGACCGATGCACGCCAACGCGGTCGCCGCGCTCATGGGTTCCTACCCCGGTCATCGTGCCGCCGGCGCCGGGCGTGCTCTGCGCCGAGGGCGATCTGGTGGCCGATTTCCGCGAGGAGTTCTCGCGCACCTTCATCCGCACCGTCGAGTCGGTCGAGACCGCAGAGGTCGTCGACATCCTCAAGGGACTCGGCAAGGAGGCCACCGCGTGGCTCGAGCGGGAGGGCATCAAAGAGGATCGCCGCGTGTTGACCTACAACGTCGATCTTCGCTACTCCGCCAGGGCTACGAGATCCCGGTGGAGGTCAATCTCGCCGAACTCACCGAAGGCGAGCAAAGAGCTCCTCGTCCAGAAGTTCAACGAGCTCCACGAACAGTTCTACGGCTACCGCATGGAAGGCACCGCGTGCGAGATCGTCAATCTCCGGGCGGTGGGCGTCGGCAAGGTGCCCGATCCACCGGTCCGCGAGGCGGCCGCAGCCGAATCGGCCGATGCCTCGGCCGCGGTGGTCGACCGAACACAAGATCTACCGCGAGGGCGAGTGGATCCCGACCAAGATCTACGACCGCGGCAAGCTCAGGACCGGGAACAGGGTTCCCGGGCCCGGCGATCATCACCGAGTTCGACTCGACGACGGTGGTCTTGCCCGGCTACACCGCCGAGATCGACCGCTTCGCCAACATTCTCATCAACCCCAACTCGAGAGAGGAGTAAGGCAATGAAGAACGTCAAAATTGCCGAGATTCCGTCGATCGAGATCGACCCCATCACCCTCGACATCATCGAGGGCGCGCTCAAGAACGCTCGCCACGAAATGGACGCGGTGCTCTTCAGCACCGCCATGAGCCCGGTCATCCGGGAGCAGCACGACGAGTTCCCCATGATCACCGACCCCAAGGGTCGGATGGTCGTCGGGCAGTTCGGCTCCTACATCAACGAGATGATGGACACCTGGGACGACACCATCGAAGAGGGCGACGTGATGCTCACGAGCGACCCCTACAAATGCGGCGGGGCGATCTCCCACATCAACGACTGGCTGGTGCTGGTCCCGATCTTCTTCGACGGCGAACTCGTCGGGTGGTCGAGCATGTTCGGCCACCAGATGGACGCCGGCGGCCCGTTGCCGGGATCGCTCCCCACCGGCGCCAAGACCGTCTTCGGCGAAGGGCTGCGAATCCCGCCGATCAAGGTCTACAAGAAGGGCAAGCCCGTCGACGACGTCATCGGCCTGATCCTCAACAACGTCCGCATGCCCGAGATGAGCAAGGCCGATCTCATGGGCATCATCGCCGGTTGCCGGACCGCAGAAAGCCGGGTCAAGGCGATCTGCGAGCGCTTCGGCAAGGACACCTATCTCGCGGCCTGCGAGGCCATGCTCCAACGCACCTACAACGCCATGGCGCAGCTCATCATCCAGAATATCCCCGAGGAACCGCAGTCCTTCGAGGATTGGATCGACGACGACGGGCTCGGTCACGGTCCGTTCAAGATGAAGCTCACCATCTGGCGCGAAGGCGAGCACGCCTACTTCGACTGGAGCGGGACCGATCACCAGGCCATGGGTCCGGTGAACTTCTATCTCAACGAAGAGATGTTCAAGATGTTCATCGGGGTCTACCTGATCATGGTCTTCGACCCCCAGATCCTCTTCAACGACGGCTTCTACCCGCTGCTCCACGTCGTCATCCCCGACGGCTCGCTGCTCCACCCCAAGTACCCGTCGGCTCTCGGGTGCCGCACCCACGCGCTGACCCGTCTCTTCGACGTCCTCGGCGGAACTCTGGCCCGCAAGGCTCCGGAGTACACGACCGCGGCGGGGTACGGGACCTCACCCTACATGCTCTACTCGGGGTGGGACGGCGACGGCGACTTCTTCTACCTGATGGAGATCTCCTACGGCGGCATTCCCGGCCGGCCCATCGGCGACGGGATGGACGGCCACTCGTGGTGGCCGCTGTTCGAGAACATCCCCACCGAGTACCTCGAGTCCTACTACCCGATGCGCGTCGACGGCTACACCACGGTCAAGGACTCCGGCGGCGCCGGGCTCCACCGCGGCGGCAACGGCATCGAGAAGCGCTATGTCTATCTCGAGCCGGGCGAGGTCTCGATCCACGACGACCGCTGGCTCACCTACCCGTGGGGCATTCTCGGCGGAACCCCGGGCAAGCGCTCGGAGAAGATCCTCAAACGTGCCGACGGCACGGAGGAACGACTCCCGTCCAAGTGCGACGAGGTCAAAGTCGAACCCGGTGATGTGCTGGTCTATCGGACCGCCGGCGGCGGCGGATGGAAAGACCCGTTCGACCGCGCTGCGGAGCTCGTCGACGCCGATGTCGCCAAGGGCCTGATCTCTGCCGACAAGGCGAAGAACGAGTACGGCGTCATTGTCGGTGATGCCGCGGCCACCGAGGCGCTGCGTGCAGAGATGCGCACCGAACGAGGTACCGTCAAGGACTTCGACATGGGGCCGCCGCTCGACGAGATCCTGGCCAAGTGCGAGGAGGAGACCGGTCTCCCGGCGCCCGTGCTGCAGGCACCGCTGCCCTGGGCCAAGATGGAGAGCCCTGAGGATGCTCTCAAACGCGTCCGGGATCAGGACAAACGCTAACGAACCCATCGATTCTCGGTGTACGCTGGCGGCCCACGGGCCGCCAGTCTTTTTGTATGGAGGAATGCCCGAATGGCTATGCACTCACTCCGCAGTTATCTCTTCGCCCCCGCCGACAACCAACGGATTCTCGACAAGGTCTTCACCGCCGGCGCCGACGCCGTGGTGGTCGATCTCGAGGACGCCGTCGCACCGACGGCCAAGGCAGCCGCGCGGGAGAATCTCCGCAGCCATCTCGAGGGCCTCTCCCTTGCCGGACCGCCACCCATTTGGGTGCGGATCAACCCGGTTGGCAGCGGGCTGTGGCGCGATGATCTCGCGGCGGTGGTGGGGCCGTGGCTTTCCGGCGATCCGCATCCCCAAGGCGCACGATCCCGAGGCGGTCGATCGGGTCGCGGAGTTCATCGCTCTGCGAGAGGCAACCGCGGGGATGGCGCCGGGTTCGGTGTCGCTCACCCTGACCATCGAGAGCGCGACTGGGGGTCGAACGCTGCGGCGAGCTGGCGCAGTGCGATCGGGTGATCAATCTCTGTTTCGGCAACATCGACTTCCTCGCCGATATCGGCGCCCGTGACGCCGAAGACGGCCTCGCCGCTCTCTACGCCCACTCACGGGTCGTCCTCGCATCGAGGGTGGCGGGGATCGGCCCCCCCATCGCACCCGTCCAAACCCGACTCGACGATGAGGACGCCTCTGCGCGCGACCACCGAGAAATTCCGCAACCTGGGCTTCTTCGGCCGTTCGTGCATCCACCCGAAACAGCTCCCCATGATCCACGATGTCTTCACCCCGAACGCCGAAGAGGTGGCCAAGGCCCACGAGATCATCACCGCCTACGAGAAGGGTTTGGAAACGGCCTCGGGTTCCGAGGTCACCAGGGGCGGGCAGTTCGTCGATATCGCGGTCGTCAAACGAGCGAAGGCGGTGGTGGAGCTGGCGGAGGAGTTGGGGGCGGCGGGGCAATTCGTCGGACGAATTGCAGTGGCGCGTCGGACGCGCCAGTCATCGCAGGCAGAATCAACGGCTGGATCAGGAGTAGCGGCAGGGGCAGGGGCAGCGGCAGGGGCAGGGGCAGCGGCAGCGGCAGGGGCAGGGCAGGGCAGGGGCAGGGGCAGGGGCAGGGGCAAGGCAGGGCTAGGGCAGGAGACAGTACCCCACCCCCCTCCTTCGTCACCGCATCAGGACACGAAAAAAACGCGTGCGGCGGGGTGGCCGGGTACGCCATTGTGTCGGCATCCCGCTCCGGTTCGCGTCACGTCTCGCACAATGCCGTACCGGGCTCGGTGCCTGGCTCTCTTTCGCCGCGAAAAGGTGCCTGGCACCGCTCCCATCGCGTTTCTACAGGCTCTTGCAGGCCGCCGCTCGCTCAATCAGCGTGGTCGACGCCCTCCCCGCAACCACTGAACGACCACGCTGATTGGGCGACGCTGGGTCGCCATGGGCGGCCCAGAAGGCCGCGCTTGGGAGAATCTGGTTCGAATCCGCCCTTCCCGAATCGCGGTCCCGAACATGGTTCCACGACCGCCATCCGCGCGCGGATGCCAGGAACCCGTCGTCGGACGAAAAAGAGAACCAGGCACCGCCGCAGAACGCGTTTGCTCGGGTTCTTTCGACGAATTGGTGACCGGAACAGCGACCTCGGCAGCAGCGAGCCTACGCTTTTCGGAACATCCCCACCACCGCCAGCACACCCGACCCGAACGCAAAGAGCTTGAGCGCGGGAATCACGAAGAACCAGCCGATGATCGGGAACCATCCCGACATCACAGCGACCATGGTCCCGAGCGATGTCCTCGCCAAACCCGAGAGTTCTCGGCCGTGGAGGACTTCCAGTCGATCGCCGACGGCGGTGAAGGTCCCGGGTGCTCCCACAATCGTCAGTGCGGCGAGGAACACGGTGACGACGATCGACGACACCAATGGGCCCATCACGATCTCGGTTTCGAGCAGCCGATGGATGAAGGCTCGCTGGCAGAAGAAATACCCGAGGCCGCCGAGAGCCCCGTAGCCCACCACACCGACGAGCAGCGCCCGGTAGGGAGTTTCCTTCAGGATGGTCCGGCATCGCTCGGTCTGTCCTCGAAAGATCGCCGCCAGGAGGGTCATCAGCGCGACAAAGAAGACAAGCCCGAAGATCATCACGACCACGGCGAAGAGGATCTTGCCCACGGGGTCTTCCCTCGGAACGAGAACGGGTGAGGCTCCGGTCATCATGTCAGCGTCCTTTTTGTTCGGGATCGATGGGTCGAGATGAGTGAATCCGCGTCGGGAAGTTTCATGAACTGGCCGTCCCGAGGACAACCATGATCGGGGAATCCCGTGGTCGTGTGCACCGAGAGATCGGCGCGATCAGCATCGCCTCGACTCCCGGAAGCCGCTCGGCCAGGGCGAGCCCCTCGCAAGGCCCCATGACAAAAAGACCAGTCGCCAGAGCATCGGCGTCCACGGCGCTGGCGGCGATGACCGTCGCCGAGACGCACTTCCGCGCCGGACGGCCGGTCGCTGGATCGAGAATGTGGTGGTAGCGGACGCCGGCCTCCTCGAAGAACCACTCGTAGTCGCCCGAGGTGGCGATGGCCCCCGAAGTGAGGTCGACGGTGCCCAGCGGGTTCGCCGGGACGTCGCGGGTGGGCCACCTTGATTTTCCAGGAGTCGTCCGTGCCAGCCGAGGAGACCCGCATGTCGCCGCCCCCATCCACGACGTAGTCGGTGATGCCCCGGCCTTCGAGGATCCGGGCTGCTCGATCGACCCGATACCCTTTGGCCAGACCGGCGATGCCGACGCGGGTTTCGGGATCGGAGACATAGACCGCCGACAGCGTCGGGTCGAGGGCCACCTTTCGATAGTCGACATGGTCGAGGCACCGAGCGAGTTCTTCATCACTCGGTATTCGACGGTCTCGGATCGACCACAGACCGCCACAGGAAGCGAAACTGATGTCAAAGGCGCCGTTGGTGAGTTCCGCCACCTCGTGGGCCCGCTGCAGCACCTCCATCAACTCGTGGCTGACCACCACCGGTTGAACGCCCGCCGACCTGTTGATTTCGCTGATCTGGCTCGATTCACCCCAGTTGCTCAGGATCCCTTCGGCCGATGCGATCTCGGCGAAAGCCGCTTCGACGGCTTCGCGACCCATGATCTCGTCTTCGACGATGACATCGATGCGAAAAAGGGTGGCCATGAGCCGGCGTTCGACGGAGAGCCGGATTCTGCCATCCGCGGTCGGATGCGCCGAAACGTCACCGCCGGAACACGAAACCAGCGGACTCACGGCCGAAAGGAGGAGCACGACCGGCAGGAAACACCGGCGGAATCCACGACTCCGATCACGCGATCCGGCCTCCCTCCGCGCTGCTGACCGGTTGAAATGGGAGATTCGCAGCACCCGGCAACTCCTTGTTGTACCTTTATCATAACCTTAGTACAATTACTACCGCCAATGAAAGACCATCCAATTCCACACACGAGATCCCCGGCAGCCGCCGAAGATCTCGTCCTGCCGGTGAATCCGAAAGGAGCCTCGTGATGATCGATCCTTCCGCTCCGTCTCCCCTCGCCGATACCCTCTCCGCCATTGCCGCGGCCGAAGCCCACGGCATCAACCGCAGGTCGTTTCTCAAGGCCGCCGGCGGCGCAGCGTTGGCCGTTCCCTTTCTGGGCTGCAAACCCGCATCCACCGACCTTTCGGGCAGCGTGATCGTCGTGGGAGCGGGGCTTTCGGGCCTCGCCGCCGCCATGCTGCTGGAAGAACGCGGTCTCGAGGTCACCGTCCTGGAAGCCCGCGACCGGGTCGGCGGCCGGGTCTACACCCTCGATGATGTGCCCGGAAAGCCCGAGGGTGGTGGCCCCGTGATCAGCGAATCCTACGAACGCCTGGTCAAGATCGCCGAGGCCGTCCACGCGCCCATGGGACCCGGCCCCGGTTTCGAGCCGACCATGGTGATCAATGTTGACGGCGCCAGCGTCACCAGCGATCAGTGGGAAGCATGCTCCGCCAACAAGCTCGTCGGCCCGGAAAAAGGCACGATTCCACCATTTCTGCTTGGCTTCTACACCGCCAAGGACCTCCCCTTGAAAGATCTTGACGACTGGATCTCACCGGAGTTCGCCGGTCTCGACATCCCCCTCGACCAGTATCTCAAGCGGCAGGGCGCATCGGACGAAGCGATTCGCCTGATGAATGTCGCCTCGAACTGCACCGATCTTGCCACCACGTCGACTCTGTGGGCCCTGCGAAACGCCCAACGGCGCCGCGACGGCAAGAAGGGCGCCATCGTGACCACCGTCGGCGGGAACCAGCGTCTCGCCGAAGCCATGGCCGGCGCCGTCCAGGGCGAGCTTCTGACCGGCAAACCGGTCACCGCCATTCGTTCCCTTGACGACCGGGTCGATGTCGAGTGCGGCGACGGTTCGGTCCACAGCGCCGAGTTCTGCGTTGTCACGGTTCCCTTCTCCGTGCTCCGCGGAATCGAGGTAACCCCCGGCTTCGAGGGACGCCAGAAGGAAGCCGTCGAAGAACTCCCCTACACCGCCATCACCAAGTACTACCTCATCCCCGGGGAACCCTACTGGGAAACGGATGGTCTGCCCCCGACCATGTGGACCGACACCATCATCGAACGGGTCTTCCCGAATCGCGATGCGGCCGGGCAGGTTCAGTCCCTGACCTGCTGGGTCGACGGCTCCAACGCCGATATCCTCGACGCCATGCCCGAGGACGAGCAGGTCGCAACCGTTCTCGCGGAGTTCGCCAGGATCCGGCCCTCGACGGCTGAAAAGCTCACCAACGCCAAGACCGTTTCGTGGGGCGCCGATCCCTACTCCAAGGGCGCCTACGCCAACTTCCTGCCCGGTCAGGTCTCGCGGCTCATGCCGACCATGGCCGATCCGTGGCATCGGATCCACTTCGCCGGTGAGCACACCGCCGTGACGAGCCCCGGCATGGAGGGTACGATGGAAACCGCGCAACGCGCCGCAAATCAAATCATTGATCGACTGGCGTGAGGTGACAGATGCTTCCGAGTCCCATTGATGTCGTCGTCGGCGCCTCCGATATGGAGGCCGCCGCCCGTTTTCTCGAGCTCTTCGGTTTTGAAATGGGCCCAACGGCTGAACTCCCCGCGAACGCGGCCAAGGCCCTCTACGGAATCGAGGATCCTGTCCAGGAACTCGTGATGGTGGTGCCCGGTGCGGCCCGCGGCCGGGTCCGTCTCGTCTCCACTCCCAACCCGGCTAGGAGCTTCGCGCGCTTTGACGCCCGCCCCTTCGCCATCGATCTCTTCTCCACCGACATGGAAAAGAGCGTCGCTTTGGCCAACGCCGGCGGTTATCATTCGAGCCCCGTCACCATCCACCGCTTCGGGCCCGTCACCATCCATGAGGTGGAAATCACCGGCCCGGACAAGGTCATAGTGACCCTGCTCCAGCCGTCAGCCGGCCGCCGACCAACGGTGCTCGACGACGACCCCGATCGCCTCCACTCCGAGGTCCACGCCTTTGTCTGGAGCGATACCGATCTCGACAAACACATCGGCTACTTTACCGACCGTGGTCTCCAGACCCTCATGGATGCCGTCCTCGAGACCCCCGGCCTCGGCGCTCTGGTCGGCGCGCCCGAAGAGGACATCAAGATGCGGCTCACCGTCTTCGCCGACGAGGAGGCGCTCCCCATCCGGGTCGAATTCGTCGAGTTCCTCGGAAGGGCTTCGACGCCACAGCCGAGCCTGCCGTTGGCGGCGGGGCTCCACGCACCGGCGTTCGAGTTCGACGATCTCGATGCCGTTATCGATGGGCTCGCCCCCGCCGCCATCGGCGAAATCGTGGCGGTCGACACCGCCGTCCACCCGAAGATGCGGGCGGCGACGGCGGTGACGCCGGGAGGACAGAGGTTCGAGGTCTGGGGGAGGGCTTGAGGTCCTGGGTTTGAGGTCTTGAGGAGTCTTAGGGTCTTGGGTCTCGAGGGTATGGGCGCTTGGAACCTCGGGATGTTGCGCTGGCCTCAAGACCTCAAGACCAGGCGCGAAGGCGCCGGCCGAGACCTCACAGACCTCGTCTGTTCCCGTAGAATCGAACCCGCAAGCCCCAGTTTCGCGAGGAGGATGAGATGACCGCCATTTCCAGCTACCGCGCCGTTGCGTTGCAGACAACCTGCCGCGCCATCACCGCCACACGGAGCACCGATGAGGCTCGTTCTCTCATCGAAAGAACATCGAGCGGGTTGGCCGCCAGATCCCGTCGACCATTGCCTGGACCGGTCCCGACACCCGTCTCATCGTTCTGCCCGAGTATCTGCTGACCGGTTTCCCGACCCGTGAGACCGTCGACGAGTGGATCGCCAAGGCCTGTCTCACCGACGGCTGCAGGGAGTACGATGCGCTCGGTGCGCATCGCGCAGAAGAGCTCGATCCTCCTCGCCGGCAACGCCTATGAGTTCGATGCCCACTTCCCGGGGATCTTCTTTCAGACCAGCTTTGTCATCGACCCTTCCGGCAGCGTCGTGCTGCGCTACCGCCGGCTCAACTCCATGTACTCCCCCACCCCGCACGATGTCTGGGACGCCTATCTCGATCGCTACGGTCTCGACGGGGTTTTCCCGGTGGCGAAGACCGAGATCGGACGCCTCGCCGCCGTCGCATCGGAGGAAATCCTCTACCCCGAACTCACCGCTGCCTCGCAATGCGCGGCGCCGAGGTCGTCGTTCACTCCACCTGCGAGGTCGGCAGCCCGCGATCGACGCCCAAGGGCATCGCCAAAAGGGCACGCGCCATCGAGAACCTCGTCTATGTCGTCTCGGCCAACACCGCCGGGATGGAGGGGCTCGATCTCCCGGGCGCCTCGGCCGATGGCGGGTCCATCGTCATCGACTACAAGGGCCGCGTGCTCGCCGAAGCCGGATACGGCGAGTCCGTGGTGGCCTATGCGGATATCGATCTCGAGGCCCTGCGCCGATTCCGCCGCCGCCCCGGGATGGAAAACCTGCTCTCCCGTCAGCGCTTCGAAGCCTACGCCCAGAGCTATGCCGAGTACAGCCACTACCCGGCCAACAGCCTCGCCGCCGGTTTCTCGGGTCGGAAACACTTCACCGACACCCAGGCCGCGGTCATCGAGAAGCTCTCAAAGAAGGGCGTCATCTAACCGAACGAACGAAGCAGGGGGTCGATCGTGCGTCCATCCACACCCGCGTTATTGGTCATGGTGATCGGCTGTCTGGCAATCGGCTGCGCTCCAACTGCCACGGATCCCCACGGCGAAACAACAGCATCGGCTCCGGTACCGCCGCAGCTGGTCAGGCCGGACGGGACCTATCCCACCGTTCCGCTCGAAAAGGACACGGTGGTGGTCAAGGTCGTCCAGAACGGTGTCAAGAATCTTCAGGATTTCGACAACGTTGCGGAGGGTCTCGAGGCCAACCTCGAGATCATGCTCGGTTTCGTCGATCGGGCCTGCACCGAAGGGAGCCGCCCCGATTTCATCCTCTTCAACGAGTTCCCGCTCACCGGCTACTCCTTCGGGACACGCGACGAGAAGTTGGCGTTCACCATCACGGTGCCCGGACCGGAAACCGACCGTCTCGGCGAGGCCGCCAGGAAGTGTGATTCCTACATCATCTTCGGCAGCTATGCCCGGGACGATGAGTGGCCCGGCCACATCCTGAGCATCAACACCGTCATCAATCGTCAGGGCAGGATCGCCAAGGAGTTCTGGAAAACCCGCAACGTCAAACGCCTCCACCCCGACGGCGAGATCCCGACGACCACGGTGGAGAGCGTCCGCGACAAGTTCCGCGAACGGTACGGAATCGAAGAGGAGATCCCGGTGCTGCAGACCGAATACGGCAACATCGCGGTGAGCACGGTCCAACTCGACCCGTTCGTCTATGCGGCCTTCGCGATGCGGGGAGTCGAGATCATGTTCCGCACCGCCACCCTCTTCTCCACCGAGGATGTCCTGGCCACGGCGCGGTTCAACAAGTTCTACTCAGCCATGTCCAACATCGTCTTTCCACCCGACAGCCCGGGGGCGCCGTTCGGCGGCAACTCGCTCATCGTCAGTCCCGAGGGCGAGACCCTGGCCGACGCCCCGGGTAACGTCGAGGCCATCATCTCAGCCGAGATCCCCATCGCGGAGTTCCGCGAGAATCGTCTGATTCCGCGGTACCCGCTCGAGGTGGTGGCGCCCGTCTATGCCCAGTACGTCCAGGAGTCGCCGCTCAACCACATGGACATCCCGTACGAGGAGATGCCGCAGACCAGGGCAGAGATGAAGGAGCTTCTGGATCGGAACAGCCGGTGGCTCAACAAGGAGTAAGCGAATGACGAACCCACGACGGGTCGTTGTCGGACTCGCCCTCTTCGCACTCACTCTCGTTACGCCCACGGATGCGGGGGCCGGAGACGAACAAGTCCCGCAGATCACCAAGCACTATGTGGACCTCAGCGGCGGCCAGCTGCACTATGTCACCGCCGGCGAAGGGGACGCGCTGCTCCTGCTGCACCAGGCACCCCTGTCCCACGCCGAGTTCCTCGAGATCATCCCGCTGCTCGCCGGTCACATCAGGGTCATCGCCTGGGACGCACCGGGGCACGGCGCCTCATACATCCCACCGGAGGAGTACACCTTCCTCGACTACCTCGGCGTCCTCGACGAAACGGCTGGAAAGTCGGAAGGACCTCCGAAGCCATCAACCCGGCAGCGACTCGGGCCTCATCAGGTTGTCCTCCATCATCTTGAGCTCGTCGATGCCTGAAATGATGATGTCGGGGTCGATCTCCAAGGTCTCGACGGGCGCTTTGTCGCGGTAGTCGATTTTCGACAGCACATATTTGATGCAGTTCAGCCGTGCCAGCTTCTTGACATCGGAGCGGACGATCGTCCACGGCGCCAGGGTCCGGTTGCTCTCCGACAGCATCTGGAACTTCCTGACGGTGTACTGGTCCCATAGCTTCTGCGCCTGTTCGTCCACCGGAGAGATCTTGTACTGCTTGAGCAGATCGCCGTGGCGCGATTTGAACCGCCGGAGCTGCTCTTTCTTTGAAACCGAGAAGTAGAACTTGAAGAGCTTGATCCCACCCTTGACGAGCATCCGTTCGAACAGCGGCACGTCCTTGAGAAATCGCTTGTTCTCTTCATCGGTACAGAAATCCATGACCGGCTCGACCATCGCACGGTTGTACCAGGAGCGATCGAAGAAGACGATCTCGCCGGCCGCCGGGAGATGGGCGACGTAGCGCTGGAAGTACCACTGAGTTCTCTCTCTGTCGCTCGGTTTTTCGAGGGCGACAACGCGCGCACCGCGGGGGTTCATGTGCTCGGTGAAGCGCTTGATCGTGCCGCCTTTCCCGGCCGCGTCGCGGCCCTCGAAGATCATCACGACCCGCATTCCATCGGCTCGAACCTGGGATTGCATCTTCATGAGCTCGATCTGGAGATCGTGGAGCTGCCGTTCGTAGTCGAGGGTCTTCTCCTTGACCCAGATCGCGACGCGGTTCTTCTGCTCCTTCTGGTCGCTGTTCTTGAAGGCCGTGTGCTCGCGGAGCTTGACGCAGTCTTTTTCGGAGGGCGTTGCGTTTTTCCTCTCGGAGGGCGCCTTTTTCTTATTCTCGGCGTTCTTCATGGTGGTCACGCTCCCTCAGGTCGATGGGCAAGAAGACTCAACGGATGAACTTGCCGTGCTTTCGCTTTTGTTTCTGCATGATCTTGAGCTCGCGGTCGCCTCGGATGACGATGTCGGGGTTCGGTTCAAAATCGAGAGTCCGGCTGCGGCCGTTGTACTTGATCTGCCTCAGAATGAGCTTGATGGTTTCGAGCCGAGCGAGCGCCTTGTCGTCGGAGCGAATGACAAACCAAGGCGTCGTAGGCGTGTGCGTCTTCTTCAAGAGTCTGAACTTCGTCTTGGTGAAGTCATCCCACAGATCTTGGGCCTGGAGGTCGACCTCGCTCAGCTTCCACTGTCGCAGGGGGTCGTTTTTGCGACGCTCGAATCGGAGGGCCTGCTCATCCTTGGAGACCGAGAAGTAGAGCTTGATGAGGGTGGTCCTGTTGTCGGCGATGATTCGATCTTCGTAGCCGACGACTTTATCCATGAAACGCTTGTACTGCGCCTTCGAGCAGAATCCCATGACGGGTTCGACAAGGGCGCGGTTGTACCAGCTGCGGTCGAAGAGGACGATCTCGCCGGCGTGGGGGAAATGCTCGATGTAACGTTTCATGTGCAATTCGGTACGCTGGATTTCGGTCGGTTTCCCGAGCGCGATGATTCGGTACCGTTTCTCGTTCATGTAACGCACAACGCGGCGGATGGTGCCGCCCTTGCCGGAAGCGTCGCGACCGTCGAAAAGGATGATCGCCTTCCGGTTGGTTCGTTCGAGGTGCTGCTGGAGCTTGATCAGCTCGGCCTGGTAGGGCTTGAGGATCTCGGATCGGAAGTACTTGGTGAGCGCCGCTTCGGTGAGCTCTTTCCGGTCCTTTTTCTTCAGCCCCTCCTGCACCGCGCGAATCTGCTGGATGAGGCTGGCGTCCTCGTCCGGCGATTCGACACGCCGGACAACCGCACGGATCCGGGAGGTGGTCCCCTCCTGGGCCTCTTCGTCGGCCACGACCTGCTTCTTCTTGGGTACGGGAGCCACGGTCACCACGCCCTCTCATTTCGTGCGGATTCGGTCGCTCAGTATAGCGAAATCGGCCTTTGGGTGCACCCCGTCGGGAATCGCGCGCGGCAAACTTCCTTCCCGGCATACCACCCGAGGGTGCCAGAAGGTCCGCAGCCCCGTGCTCAGCAACCCCGAGCTCTTGCGCTCCGGTTGACGCCGGGAGCGCACCTCCCCGATTCGATTCGATCCGGTGCGATGCGAGATCTCGCCGGTTCAGGAGTCCTTCTTGACCGGATCGCCGCACAATCGACGGTCGCCGAATCGCAGTCCTCTAACCTCTGGCGGCCACCACCCCATCGTCCACCAGCGCGGCGATCTCGTCCTCGTCGTAGCCGAGCTCGGAAAGCAGATCCACGGTGTCCTCACCGATCTGGGGCGGGTTGCGGCGCAGGCCGAAGTCGTGGTTCCCCATCTCGAGGGGGATTCTCGGCAGCTTGGCGGTGACTCCGGAGGGCAGCACGGTCTCGAGCAGACCGAGACCGTCGTTGAGCTGGGGATCGTCGTAGAGGTCCTCGGGTCGGGCGATGGGTGAGAACGGCACGCCGGCCCGGTCGAGCCTGGCCGTGACCTCGGCGCGCGGGTACTCGGCAATCATCTCGGCGACCGCGGGGTGGAGCCACTCGCGCTCGGAGATCCGGTCGTTGTTGCTGCCGAGGCGCTCGTCGGCGAGCCAGTCGCCGCGGTCGAAGACCTCGCAGAAGGCCTGCCAGTGCTTCTCCGAGATGATCCCGATGAAGATCGGGCCGTCCTGGCACTCGAAGACCCGGTAGATCGACCAGGCGCTGACCCGCGCCGGCATGGGTGGCACCGGTTCGTCGGTGAGCGCACCGTAGGCCATGTGCTGGCCCATGAAGTAGGCCGCGGTTTCAAAAAGCGCGGTCTTGAGGAAAGTTCCCTCGCCCGTTTGGTCGCGGTTGTAAAGCGCGGTGAGGATCCCGATAAGACCGAACATCCCACCGCCCATATCGATGATGGAAGTTCCGGCGCGCATGGGTTTGCCGGGTTCGCCGGTCATGTAGGCGAGCCCCGACATCATCTGCACGACCTCGTCCATGGCGGCGCGCTTCTCGTAGGGGCCGCTCAGGAAACCCTTCATGCTGCAGTAGATGATGTCGGGGGTGATCTCCTTGAGGGCATCGTAGCCGTAGCCGAGCCGGTCCATGGTCCCGGGACCGAAATTCTCCACCACCACATCGGCGGTTTTGACCAGATCCATGACGATCTTCTTGCCCTCGTCCGCCTTGAGGTCGACCGCGAGACTCTTCTTGTTGCGGCTGAAGAAGGCGAAGTAGCCGCTGCCGAAGCCGCGAAGCCGCCGGGTGGCGTCGCCGGCCGGAGGCTCGATGTGGATCACTTCCGCGCCGAGATCGCCCATGAGCATCCCCGTCGTCGGGCCCATGACGTTGTGGGTGAAGTCGAGGACGCGGATGCCGTCGAGGGGAAGCTTGCTTGCTGTCGGTCATCTCTGGTCTCCGTTGATCCCGATCCGTTGATCACAGCGCCGATGCGTCGTAGGTTCCGTTCTTCTTCAGATAGGCGACCAGCCCACCCTGGTCGAGGATGTCGATCATGACCTGGGGCATGGCCGAGGCCCGGTACTCGGTGTTTTTCGTGAGGTTCTTGACCACGCCCGCCTTGAGATCGATCTCGAGTTCGTCGCCGGAATCGGCCTCGAGGTCCGGGACCTCGAGCACCGGCAGGCCGATGTTGATGGCGTTGCTGAAGAAGATCCGCGCGAAGTAGTTGGCCACCACCGCCGAGACGCCCGCACCTTGAGCGCCAGCGGCGCCTGCTCGCGCGACGAGCCGCAGCCGAAGTTGCGCCCGCCACGAGCACATCGCCCTTGGTGCAGCATCGGAGCGGAAATCGGATGTCGAGATCCTCGAGCACGTGGTCGGCCAGGTCCTGGAGGTGTCCAGGGTCTTGGTGTACTTGCCGGGGATGATCCGGTCGGTGTCGATGTCGTCGCCGTAGACGTGGGCGCGGCCGGTGAATCTGCTTTCCATGGCTCAGTCCTCCAGATCCGCAGGATCGACGATCTCACCCGCCACCGCGGCGGCGGCGACCACCGACGGTGAGGCGAGATAGACGAGGGCCTCGGGGTTGCCCATCCGGCCGCGGAAGTTGCGGTTGGCGGTGGAGACCACGACCTCGCCGTCGCCGGGGACGCCGAGGTGCGTCCCGACGCAGGGACCGCAGCCGCTGGGCAGGAAGGTGGCCCCGGCAGCGGTCAGGGTCGCGAGGGTACCGTCTTTGGCGGCGTCCAGGAAGACCTTCTGCGACGCCGCCGAGACCATGAGCCGGACCCCCGGCGCCACCCGCTTGCCCTCGAGGATCCGCGCCGCCGCGTGCAGATCGCGCAGCCGGCCGTTGACGCAGGTGCCGATGAAGGCGACATCGACCGTGGTACCGATGAGCTCGTCGATGTCCACCGTCGCGTCGGGGCGCGGCGGTTTCGAGATCTGCGGCCGCAGCGCCGCGCCGTCGATGGTGAGCTCGCGGACATAGCTCGCGTCCGGGTCGGGCGAAATCGCGCCCGCGTCGAAGTCGTAGGGCAACTCGAGGCCCTCTGGGTGGATCAGCGCCGCCTTGGCGCCCATCTCGATGCCCAGGTTGGCGATCGTCATGCGCTCGTCCAGGCTCATGGGCACGAGGGCCTCGCCGCAGATCTCCACCGCCTGGTAGGTGGCCCCGGCAAAGCCGAGCTTGCCGACCATGGCCAGGGCGAGGTCCTTGGCCTCGACCCCGGGTTTGATGCGGCCGGTGATCTCGAGCCGGATGGTCCGCGGCACCTTGAGCCAGGTCTTGCCGGTGAGCATCACCGCCGCGAGATCGGTGGAGCCGACCCCGGTGGCGAATGCGCCCAGAGCACCATAGGTGCAGGTGTGGGAGTCGGCGCCGAAGAAGGCCTCACCGGGGCGGACCCGGTCATCCTCGATCATCAACTGGTGGCAGATGCCCTCGCCGACGTCGTAGAGCACGGCGCCGGTGTCCCTGGAGAACTCCCGCATGATGTCGTGCAACCGGGCGATCCGTTCGTTGGGCGCGGGTGAGGCGTGGTCGATGACCAGGAAGGTCCGCTCGGGGTTCCACGGCTTCTTGCCGCCCATTTCGCGAAACGCCTTGATGGCCAGCGGCGCCGTGGTGTCGCTCATGAGCGCCGCATCGACATCGATGACGGTGAGGTCATCGGCGGCGACCGTTTTACCGGCGTGGCGGGACAGGATCTTCTCGGCTACGGTTTGTCCAGACATCAGAGCACCACCTTGATCCCATCGTTGCCGAGGACGCGGTGCATGCTGCCCGGGAACCGCGCCTCGAAGTGAGTTTCCATTGCGCGGCTGATCTCGGCCACGGCGCGGATATCGACGCCGGTGGTCATCCCCATCCGCTCGACCATGGCAACCAGATCCTCGGTGGCGATATTGCCCGTCGCTCCCTTGATGAAGGGGCACCCTCCCATGCCACCGAAGGCGGTGTCGAAGTATCGGACCCCGACCTGGATGGCCGCCAGCGCGTTGGCCAGACCGCGGCCCTCGGTGTCGTGGAGGTGGAGGATCACGGGTTGGACCCGGTGAGCTCGAGAACCTGTCCCATGAGATCGGTCATGGCGCTCGGGTCGGCCATCCCGGTGGAATCGGCGAGGGCGAGTTCGTCGATCTCGAGATCGAGGTGGCGCTTGACCAGTTCGAGGACGACCTCCGGATCGATGGCGCCCTCGAACCGACAGCCGAAGACGCACTGCAATCCACCGCGCACCGTGAGCCCGGCCTCCTTGGCGGTGCGGACCATTTCGGCGTAGCCGGTCTGGGCCTCATCCAGCGACTTCCCGGTGTTCTTGCGGCTGTGGGTGTCGCTGGCCGAGATCGAGGCGGCGACGTGGTCGAGACCCGAATCAACGGCCCGCTCGACCCCCTTGAGGTTGAGAACCAGACCGCTGTAAACGACGTCGGGCCGCCGTTCCAACCGCCGGCAGAGTTCTTCTGCATCCGCCATCTGGGGCACCCGTTTCGGGTGGACGAACGAGCACACCTGAATCCGCGGGACTCCGGCATCCGCCAGTGCGTTGATGATCTCGAGCTTGCGCTCGGTCGGGACGACGGTCTTCTCGCTCTGGAACCCGTCGCGCAGACCCTGTTCTTCGATGATGATGGATGGTGATTGGTCGTTCTTCATCTGTGCTGACTCTCCCACCGAACGGCCACGATCGGCCCGAGACAGGGGATTGTAGCGGACTCGTTCCGGGTACCGAACGGCATCCCAATCCCCGATCAGATCACCCCAATCGGCCACCGGAACTCTTGACAGTCCAGGGAGACGTCAGTAGAGTCATCCTAATGATATGACAATCTTACAATATCATGCATCATCGTCAAGTTCTCCCTGCGACCACGAACCGGCGTCTCGCGGGAATATGAACCACGGCGACGACGATGCCCATCGCCGTCGCAGACCAAAATAAGGATGATCACCATGCGGAAACTCGGTTCTCTCGCCGCCCTGCTCACTTTGGCTTTCTTTCTCACCGCCGCCCCGGCCTCGGCCGACTCTCTCGAGTACGAACTCGAGCTCATGATGGAGTGGTTCGCCGGTGAGTTCGACAATCACCAGCAGCACGTCGACGAGCTCGAGGCGGAGGAGCCGCCCGAACAACCCCATGAGTGGATCCACTCGATCTTCCACCCGGTGGCTCTCCCGGTCTTCGGCGACAACGTCTTCTATGTCGAGCAGTACATCGAGGGCGATCCGACGAATATCTACCGCAACCGGATTTACTCGTTCTCCATCAACGAGGAGGTCGGGGCCATCCAGCTGACCATCTACTCGTTCAAGGACCACGAAGCGGTCATCGGTGCGCACCTCGACGAGTCCAAGCTCGAGGGCCTGACCATGGACGATGTCCGGACCTTGCCGGGCTGCGAAGTCTTCTGGAAAAAGCAGGCCGACAACTTCATCGGCTGGATGCCCGACGGCGCCTGCAGGGTCCCGTCGCGTCAGAGCGGCAAGATCATCGTCATCGACGACGACCTGGTCCTGACCAGGAACGAGATCTGGATCGGCGACCGCGCCGAGGACGAAGACGGGAACTACATCTTCGGCAACAAACTCGGGATCCCGCACAAGCTCCAGCGGAGTCACGATTTCGCATGCTGGGCGGTGGTGGCGCCCGAGGGGTCCAAGGAGTTCGAGGACGGCACGGTCGCGCGCGGCATCACCCTGCACGACCAGGGCGGGCGCTACGAGATCGTCACCGACGACGCCGAGCCGCGTCACTTCCGGCTCGAGCTCGAGCAGCGGGTCTACGCCGGCGAGCGTCGGGTCGAGGTGCTCAAGATCGCCATTTATGAGCAGGGCAACGATGAGAGCCTCGCCTACAGCTGGGCCGAGCCGAGTTCGAAGAACATCGGTATGAACCTGCGCTGGTTCCAGGGCGGGTGTACGAAGAAATAGGGACGAGACGATGATCGACGGTCGGGAACGCGCCGGGTTTTCAACGCAGAGACGCAGAGACGCAGAGACGCAGAGTTCTCAACACCCTGTCACCCTGAGCGAGGGAGTCCAACGACCGAGTCGAAGGGTCCCCCGAGGGTACGAGTGTCGCTCTGACCCCAGACAGCCTTCCGAGAACAACAACGTTCTACGATCCCTCGGGGGATCCTTCGACTCGCTCCGCTCGCTCAGGATGACAGGTTTGGTTGGTATCGCCGTCTGCCTCCTCACGGTGGGCTTCACCCTCGCAGACGACGCGGTGATGCCGGAAGGCTTTCACGAGGTCGTCTTCTCGGTGAGCGATCTCGAGGGCGCGGCGCGCTTCTACCAGGAGGTCGCGGGCTGGGACGTGGTCTACCTCGGCAGCGGAGACGAAGATCTTGCGAAGTTCTGGGGACTCCCCGGCGACCAGATCATCCGCGAGGCGTTGCTCAAGAACCCGGGCGATGACCGTGGCTTTCTCCGGTTGGTCGCCTTCCCCGGCGCTGAACAGAAACAGATCCGTTCCAACGCCCAGACATGGGACACCGGTGGGATCTTCGATGTCAACGTCCGGGTGCTTGATATTCACGCGAAATTTGCCGAATTCCGCGAGCGTGGCTGGATGTTCTACTCAGATCCGATTCGATTTACCTTCGGCCCCTTCGTGGTTTGGGAGGTTCTGGCCAAAGGTCCAGACGGGGTTGTCATCGCCATGGTCGAGAGGGTCCAGCCGCCCCTCGATGGCTGGCCCAATCTCCGCGAGCTCAGCCACATCTTCAACTCGACCCAGATCGTCCGCGATTTCGACACGAGCCTCGAGTTCTACCGGGACAAACTCGGCTTCAAGATCTATCTCGAGCACGAAGGACCGAGCCAGGAACCCGGCCCGAACGTGCTCGCGCTACCGCACAATCTGGCGACCGAGATCTCGCGCAGGGTGGTGATCCTCAGCCCGGACGGGAGCAACAGCGGGTCGGTGGAGCTCATCGCCTTCGACGGGCTCACCGGCGCCGATCACTCCGAGAAGGCCGTCCCGCCCAACCTCGGGATCCTGACGCTGCGGTTTCCGGTGGCCGATCTCGCGGCCTACCGGCAACGACTGGCCAAACACGGGTTGGAGCCGGTCAACGGTCCGTCGACCCTCACCATCGAGCCCTACGGCAAGGTTGATGTCATGACCATCCGTTCGCCCGAGGGCGCCTGGCTCGAGTTCTACCAACCAATGGGACTCGACCGAGGAGGACTGATGCGAGTACAAAAGACTCTGACCATGATCGCGCTGACCATCGCGCTCGCCGCTCCGATCGCGGCCGGTGAGATGGGCGGAGCATCGGAGGACGCCGTGAAGAACACGACCGAAAGCGCGCCGGAGCCGGTGCTGCTCTTCATCCAGGGCAGGCTCAAAGAAGGTGGCGAGGCAACCTACGGACAGTACATCAAGGGAACCGGACCGCTCATGGCCGAGTACGGGGTCACCGTCGACGCGGTCGGCGCAGGGATCGCCAGCGACCAGTCCACCGACACCTGGCCGGTCAACGCCATCCTCCGTTTCCCGGACCTGGCGACCGCCGAGGCCTTCCTCGCCGATCCACGCTACCTCGAGATCAAAGAGAAGTACCGCGACGAGGCGTATGACGAGCTCCACCTGAGCTTCGTTCAGACCCGAGCGACCAAGGTCCGGACCCCCAAGGCGGTGGCCGAGGAGGCATTCGTCGACTTCCGCGCAGGGTTGGCCACCGGTGAGTGGGGGCCCTTCCTCGACCGGCTGTCGGACGACTTCACCTTCCACTTCCCCCTCGGCCAGTACCAGGGACTCAACGAGGGCAAGGGCAGGGCCGCCGAGTTCTTCGCGTTTGTCTCCAAGGTCTACGCCGACGGGCTCTTCATCGACGAGGTTCTCGGCGTCACCGCCGACGGCGCCCGGGTCGTCTTCGAGTTCAAAGACCACGGCCTCATGTTCGGCAAGCCCTACGCCAACCAGGTTGCCATCTCCCTCGATGTCTGCGGCGAGCAGATCTGTGCCTACCGCGAATACTTCGGGCTCGTCGGCCCGCCGCCGGGCGAAGGCGACGACAGCTGAGCGGCGTGCGCTCCCGCTCCCGCTCCCGAATTTCAGCGACCGGGGCAGCGTCAGCGGCAGGGACCGCGACAGGGACCGCGGCAATGATCAGCGACATTGGTCGGCGACAGGGAACAGAAGCAGCATGCAGCACTTGCGCTCCTGCAGCGGTGGCCGCTTGTAGCGCCGGCGTTCCGCCAGCGATGGAACTTCGCCGATGAGGATCTGAAGCCGTGCCCGAGACCGACCACGCCAACGGGAGGCTCAGGGGCGGACTCAAGTACAACGGGCCTCACTCCTCACGTCTCACCCCTCACCTCTAACCCACTTCGAGCACAATCTTCCCAAAATGTTCGTTCCTCGCCATTTTCTCGAGCGCCGCCGGCGCGTCCTCGAACGAGAACCTCTCGGCGATGACCGGCCGCAGTCCCCCTCGCTCGGCCAGCCCCAGGGTGACTCCCACGACCTCATCGAGGAGCTCGGGATCGCGCTGGATCCGGTGGACGGTGAAGCCGTGAACCCCGAGGTCCTTGAAGATCATGGTCCTCAGATCCAACGGCGCCTCGGCACCCGAGAGCAGACCGTAGAAGACCACGTGGCCGTCCTGGGCGGCGGTCTGCATGAGGGCGGGAGCGTAATCGAAACCGACCGGGTCGAAGGCCAGGTCGATCCCCGAGCCACCCGTGATCTCCGCGATTTGCTTGACCATGACTTCGGGAGACGAGGCCACGACCACGTGGTCCGCCAGCGCCTCCAACCTCTTGGCCTTGTCCGCCGATGTTGTTGCGGCGATGGTCATCGCACCCATGATCCGGCCTGCCTGGAGGGTCACGACCCCCACTCCACTGGAAGCTGCAGTAACCAGCAACTTCTTTCCGTCTGCCGTCTCCGGGGTCAGGCAACCGGCATGGAGACCAGCCACCGCCGTCAGGGTCGCAAGAAAGAACCCCGCACCCTCGGCGGCCGACAAGGCCTCGGGCACCGGGAGGAGGGTGCGCTGGGGATAGATGCCGGCGGTCCGGTAGGTCCCCATCCCACGGTGATCGATCCTGCCGACCATGAGCCCGACACGGTCACCGACCTCGGGTTCATACCCCCCGGCCGGGGCCTCGCCCTCGATCGAGGGGCCGAGTTCGGTGACGATTCCGATCGCCTCCTGCCCGAGGAAGGACGGACTCGGAGGTGGACCGAAATAGAACCCCGCGAGTTCGAGGAGATCGGCCCGGTTGAGCCCGACGGCCTCGAATCGGATCAGTGCTTCGCCCGGACCGGGCGGCGGGAGTTCGTGATCGACGAGCTCGAGCTGCTCGGGGCCTCCGGTTGTTCTGAACTGCCAGGCTCGGGTCTTGGTGGTCATCTGGATTTTCTCCATCTCATCACAAGCGTCCATCGCAGCTCGGGCGACTTCATTCCGGAAGGTCCCACTTTCTCTCGGACACGCCGGAAGCGCTTGATCGTCTCTGATGGGCAGGCTGGAAGCCCGCCCCTACAATTCCATCGCAACCGTTTTCGAGTTCAACGGGCTATCGCAACGCCCTCCCCTACAATCCCATCGCACCGATAGGCTGGAGCTATTCGCCCTCGGCTCGTTCGGCGTCGATGACCTTCTTGAAGTAGGTCCAGCTGGTCTCGTTGGGGCGGTCGTCGTCCACCGGCGGCGGCGTGTTGTATTCGGGCTTGACCCGCATGAGCTCGTCCTTGAGCACCTCGGGGAGCTCGTTCCAGCTCGCCACACGCTTGCCGGCGCCGTTGTAGATCATCTGCCCCGCGCGGTCACCCATCTTCATCCAGGGCAGCCACTTGGAAACACGAGCCCAGGAAACGTGGGTGTCGTCGCAACCGGTGATGGACGCGTCCAGGAGTTCGGCCTCGTCAAAGAAGAAATTGAACATCTCGATGGCCTGGTAGGTGCCGCCGACGTACTCCTGGTACTCACCGGCGAGCGGGTTGGTGTAGAAGAGCGGAACCTCGAAGCTGAACCAGCCGCGGCCGTCCTTGAAGGTGGCTGGAAAACGGAAAGGACCCCACTTGCTCTTCTCGAAGTTGGGGTATTTGGAGTTCACCGGATCGTTGAAGATGTGGACCACCTCGAGCTCCTCGTCGGTCCAGGGATTGGTCCAGGTGTGGATGATCTCGTCGGTCTTGGGATCCTGATAGATCAGGGCTTCTTTCGAGACCATACGGAAGCCGTAGCCCATCTCGGGATCAGACAGAACCTGGCAGGTCCGGGTGTTCATCGCCTGGTATTTGAAGAGCAGCTTGTCCTTCTCACCGGGTACCCGGCTGTAGACCTTGCCCGTCCACCAGTAGGTCGCAGGCTTGCCCTCCTCGGTGTGGCAGACGATCTTCTGCATCGCCAGGACGGCGTCCTTCGGGTTGTCGAGATCGAGGGTTTCCCCTGCGAAAACGGGGGTTGTCGATACGAGCGTGCACACGAGGACCATTGCCAACTTCTTCATTCCTGACCTCCAAAGCACAGGAGGGCGGGTGTAAAACCCGCCCCTACGGTTCAGCATAATACTTGTAGGGGAGGGTTTTATACCCTCCCAACCAGATCGTTGGGGAAACGACTCAAAGCCAAACCCGGGGCGGCACATCGGCCGCCGCGCCCTCATTCTTGCGGCGCCCTGGTGGCACCGGATGCCAGCATCGCTTCGATTTCGCCTTCGCTCAGCCCCGAAGCTTTGAGGACCTCGATGCTGTGCTCACCGAGACGCGGCGGCAGCTGCCGGATCGAGCCTGGGGTCTCGGAAAACCGCGTCGGCAGATCGGGCAGCCGGATGGCGCCCTCGGTCGGGTGTTCGTACTCCTTCCAGAACCCCGTGGCCAGGAGATGGGGATCCTCGAGCAGATCTTCGAGGGTGTTGACGATCATGGTGGGCACCGGGGTCGGAGTCAGAATGGCGAGCCATTCCTGGGTTGTCTTGGTTGCGACCATCACAGAGACTTCGCGGTAGACCTCGTCGATGTTCTTGAGCCGCGAGCTCAGGTTCGCAAAGCGCTTGTCCTCGATGAGGTCGGGCCGACCTGCAGCCTTGCAGAAGATCTCCCAGTGCTTGTTGAGGTAGGGCAGAATGGCGATGTAGCCGTCCTTTGTCTGATAGGGACGCCGGTCCGGGCTCAGGAGCCGCGCATAGCCCATCTCGCCCGCGGCGGGTTCGAAGGCCCGGCCATAGAGGTGTTCGGCCATGACGTAGTTGACCATCGTCTCGAACATGGGCACCTCGATCTGTTGGCCCACGCCCGTCTTCTCGCGGTGATAAAGCGCTGAGGTGACCGAGTAGACCACGGCCATGGCGGTGGTCTTGTCGGCGACGATGACCGGGAGATAGCTCGGTTCGGCGCCGGCCCGGGCCTTCAACATCGCGATGCCGCTCGCCGCCTGAATCGAGTCGTCGTAGGCCGATTTGTCGCTGTACGGCCCATCCGCTCGATAGCCGTAGGTGGCGCAGTAGATGACCTGGGGGTTGATCTTCTTGATCTCGTCGTACTCGAGACCGAGCCGTTTGATGGCCGGGGGACGCAGATTGTGGACGACCACATCGGCGGTCTCGGCCATTTTGAGCAGCGCTGCCTTTCCCGACTCCTGCTTGAGGTCGAGGACGACGCTCCTCTTGTTTCGGTTGCAGGTCATGAAGAGGGCGCACATTCCCGGGTTGCGACCGGGTCCGAGTTGGCGATTGCTGTCACCGAACGGCGGTTCGACCTTGATGACATCCGCACCCAGATCCCCGAGGATCTGACAGGCCCACGGACCCAACACCACGCTGGTCATTTCGATGATTCGAACGCCTTCAAGTGGACCCGACATCCGGCCTCCCTTTCGGTCGCCACGCCCGTTTCGCGACCGTCGATGACTGCTGCAAACCATTGGACAAATGAACTTGACTTTGTCCTATTGTTCCGACATTATACTCAGACATGCCTGGAGATCAACCCACCATCGGGGAAATGAACTCACGCACACGGCCGGACCCGCATCGGTCGCGTTGTGCTTCGAGCCTACCCTGGATCCGGTTCATCATCGCCCAAGGAGAATTCCATGAGAAGAATGGACATCGTCGTCAACCTCTGGACCCCGGACCTGACGAAGAACTACACACCCAAACTCAACCACTTCTGGCAGAAGATCCACATTCTGGGCGATACCGGAGATGGTATTCCACTCGAAGATGAGATCGCCAAGATGGACGCTGCCGGAATCGAGAAAGGGCTGATGATCGCCACCACCGGCGGGTGGTCGGGCTCCGACATCTTCTTCGAGAAACCCGTCGAGCGCATCGCGCAGGTGATCGCGGAGCACCCCAACAGGTTCAAAGGCGTGGTCGGAATCAACCCGACCAATCTCGTCCCCGGTGTCGCGCGGGTCGAGGAGGCGATCAAGGAGTACGGCTTTGTCGGCGCCCACCTCTACCCCCACTGGTTCGGCAAGGAGCCGGGGAATCGAATCTACTATCCGTTCTATGCGAAGTGTGCCGAACTCGGGATCCCACTGCAGATCCAGATCGGCCACTCGGCGCAGCACTTCCTTCCAACGGTAGCCAATCCCATGACCCTCGACCGCGTCGCCATCGATTTCCCCGAACTCACCATCGTCGGGATCCACATCGGCTACCCCTGGGTCGAGGAGATGATCTCGGTGACCTGGAAGCATCCCAACGTCTTTGTCGGGTGCGACGCCCACTCTCCAAAATACTGGGATCCTTCTTTCGTGCGTTTCATCAACTCGAGACGCGGACAAGACAAGGTGCTCTTCGGCACCGATTGGCCGGTCATCGACTTCGAGCGTGCGGTAACGGAGATCGGCGAACTCGGGCTCAAGGAAAGTGTCATGAACAAGCTCTTCTGGGAAAACGCCGTCCGGGTCTACGGTCTCGAGGAGTGGGTGTGAGCACTCGCTTCTTCTACGGCTGGGTCATCGCGCTCTGTGCCATGACCGCGCTCTTCATCAGCAACGGGATGCTCATCGGCGGCATCAACGTCTTCGACGAGTCCCTGATCAAGGAATTCGGTTGGAGCCGCTCGAGCCTCAAATTTCGCGATCTGCTGACCTTTGTTCTGGCGGGAGTCCTCGGACCCCTGGCCGGCGCTCTGGCCGACCGATTCGGCGTCCGCCGCCTCATGGCATTCGGGGCCGCCCTGTTGATGGTCGGCTTCCTGCTCTACTCGAGAATCCAGTCCATCACCCACATGTATGTGCTCCACTGCCTCTTCGCCCTGGTGTTGGTGAGCTGTGGGCTCATAGTCGCGGTCATGCTGGTGTCGCATTGGTTTGTCGATAAACGAGGCACCGCCATCGGCATCACCCTGGTGGGGACCAGCCTGGGCGGAATCTTCTTCCCCCAGGTTGGAACCTGGCTGATCTCCAACTTCGGTTGGCGTAAAGCCATGATGTGGGAGGCAACCTTCCCCATCATCCTCTTGATCGTCGTGGCCGTGCTCATTAAGAACTCGCCCAAGGACCGTGGGATGCTCCCACTCGGAGTCAAACCGCAGACTGCGGCAGATATCGCGGCCGGCAGACCGGATGTCGAATTCGCCGGTCTGAGCTACGGCGCGGCGCTCAGGACCGGGACCTTTTGGGCCCTCGCCTTCGCCGCCATGACGACCTTCTACTCCATCCTCGGCGCCCAGGCGCACCTCTTCCTCTACCTGCGCGACCTCGAGTTTTCACCCCAGGTGGCGAGCACCGGGATCAGCCTGCTCTTCGGGATGGCCCTCTTCGGCAAGTTCGGCTTCGGCTATCTCGCCGACAAGATCCAGCACAAGAAGGTCTTCTACGGCAACCTCGCGGTGATGCTCACCGGCGCCATCCTGCTCGCCACGGTCAACGTCCGGCTCTTCTGGATCGCGGTCGTCCTCTTCGGCCTCGGCTGGGGCGGGCTCTACACCATGCTCCAACTCCTGACGGTGGAGTGTTTCGGACTGAAAGCGACGGGCAAGATCCTCGGCACCATCACGGTCCTCGACGCCATCGGCGGCGGTCTCGGGATCTGGCTCACCGGACTGCTCTACGACAAGACCGGCAGTTATCAGGTGCCTTTTACGGTTCTTGTGTTTTTGATCCTACTCGCTATGTTGGCGGCGACCCAGGTCCGCCGCGAAGTACCTGAACGAGTCTGAGAGGGAGGTTCGAAATGTTCTTGCTGTATCTGCTGTGGATCACCTTCGTTGCGGGAGGGGCGTTCATGGGCATCAACGCCATCCTCTTCATGTCCGAAAACGGATTCAGCGTCATCGTGCTCCTCAACGCACTCTGCTATCTGGGCATCGCCCTCTACGGCCTGCCCAAACTCTACAAGTTCGTCTTCAAAAGAGGGTGAGCGTCATGCCAGACATCAACATCTTCGGCATCAACGTCATCGAGGTCTCGTTCCGCTGGTTGCACGCATTCATGGTCGCCGGCTGGCTGCTTTTCGATTTCCTCGTCTACTGGCTGCACTTCGACGTCAAGAACCCCGCAGTGCCCCTCGAGGCCCGTCTCGAGCGCGCCAAGATCATGCACGGGATCGACCGGATCGTCGCCTACATCTTCATCCTGACGCTGCCGGTGGGCATCATCCTGTGCTACCTCACCGACAACCCGCCCTTCTCCTCGGCCTGGCTGACCTGGAAGCACTTCCTCTACGCCGTGATCGTCATCGACGGACTCTGCCTCATCCCGATCTCGGGCACCGCTCTCCGGAACCTCCAGGCCATCAAGAACGGCGCCGAGAACGTGGACGAGCTCAACCACCAGATCAAGCACCACATGAACATCGCCATGCCGGCGGTCTTCGTGGTCTGGGCCCTGGTCATCGCCATCAGCATCCTCACCCTGCTCAACCTCAAGCAGCCCGAGGATCAGGAGTACTTCTTCCGCGATGCCTCGGTGGTGAAGACGGTGGAACAATCTCGGAGTTGATCGATCGGGCGCCCGCCAGCGGCCCGGACAACGGAGGCCAAGATGCTACTTGCCAATGAGCGGCCGCTGCCCTTTTTCCAGCGCGCCGCCCTCCTGGTCAACGATCTCGACCGGGCGTTTGAGGTCTACCGCGATCTTCTCGGCTTCGAACTCGAGTTCGTCGGTGACGACAAATCGGACAGCTTCGCCTATGAGATCTTCTCCATCCCCCAGAATGTCAAGATCCGATTCGCGGCGCTGTCGTCGAAGAGCCAGCAGCGCACCCTGGCCCTCATCGAGGCGCCGGGCCACGCCGCCGCCCAGAGCGAACGTCGAACGGCGGTGATCGTCCAGGTGGAGTCGGTGCCGGCCGCCATCGAGGGCGCGGCGGCGCTCGGCCTCGCCATCTGCCAACCCCGTACGACCCTCGACCCCGCCAAGGGACCGCCGCGCACCGAGGCCGGGTTCTACGACCACGACGGACACACCGTTGTGATCTACAATCTCGAGTGAATCGATCTCTCCCCGCCACCATGCGTCAGTGGGTCCTGGCACGCCGCCCCGACGGCGCGGCGACGGTTGAGGATTTCAATCTCGAGTCCGTTCCCGTCCCGAAGATCGGCGACGGCGAGGTTCTGCTCAAGACCCTCTATCTCGGCGTCGCGCCGGTGATGTTGCGCTACATGACCAACGAAACCAGCTTCGAGAGACCCATGGAGATCGGAGATGTGATGATCGGCCGGGGCGTCGGTCGGGTTGTCGCCAGCCGCAACCCCAGGTTCGGAATCGGCGAGGTCTGGCAGGCCAAGCTCGGCTGGCGTGAGTTCGCGGTGATCGACGACGACCCCTACTACATGCCGTTTCGGATGCGCCACACCGATCTGCCCCTGTCGCACGGCATCTCGACCCTCGCCATGAGCGGTTTCACGGCGTTGATCGGGATGCGCGAGATCGGCGCTGTCGCACCGGGCGATCGCGTCCTGGTCTCGGGTGCAGCAGGCGGGGTGGGCAGCCAGGCGGGCTTTGTCGCCCGCGCACTTGGAGCAGATCACCTGGTCGGCATCGCCGGCGGACCCGAGAAGTGCCGGCTCCTCACCGATAGACTCGGGTACGGCGCCGCCATCGACTACAAGAACGATGACGTCCCGGCGCGTCTCGACGAACTCTTCCCCGACGGTGTCGATGTCTTCTTCGACAACGTCGGAGGAACGCTTCTCGATGAGGTTCTCGGCCGCATCCGTCGTCGAGCGCGGGTCGTGATCTGCGGCCGGATCTCGGAGTACCTCCTCCCGCCTGACCAGTGCCACCGTTACCGCAACATCAACTGCATCGGTCTCCGGGACGCCAAGATGGAGAGCTTCTTCGTCTACGACTATGTCGAGCACTTCCCGGACTACGAGACGCAGCTCGCCGAGTGGATACGAGACGGAAGAGCCCGGCCCCTCGAGGACATCCTCGAGGGTCTCGAGCAGATGCCCGCCGCGCTGATCAGCCTCTACGAGGGCGCCAATGCCGGGGTTCGGGTGGTTCGAATCGACCCGGACACCGACCGATCGGCAAGGTCGTGACCCGATCGATCTCGACAGTACTCAGCCGCTGGCGCGGCTACTCGTGGCTGGTGGCCTTCCTGGCGCTCTTCGTCGTGACGACGAGCAACGGGATGATCAACTCGGGCCTCACGGTCTTCGACGAATCGCTGCTCAACGAACTCGGCTGCAGCGTCGCGAGCTCAAGACCCGCGACTCCATCACCTTTCTCGCCGGATCGCTGTTCGTGCTCGGCGCGGGTTGGCTGGTGGACCGCTTTGGTTTCAAGCCGTTTCTGCTCCTTGGGATGGCGCTGCTCAGCGCCAGCTACTTCTTCTACAGCTATGCTCAGACCCTGGGCCAGCTCTACCTTCTCCATCTCGCCTTCGCCGCGGTGATTGCGTTGGCCGGGAACATGACCGCCATCGTCACCGCCGCAACGTGGATGCCCCAGCGCAGAGGTCTTGCGGTGGGGATGGCCATCGCCGGAACCAGCGTCGGCGGGATGCTCATCCCGCCTTTGGCCAACGCTCTCAACACCCGTGTTGGTTGGCGATCGGCCATGAGAGTGGAGAGCCTCTGGCCGGTGATGCTGCTGATCGTGCTCGCAGTCTTGCTGCGCAACCGCCCGAAGCGCGGAACTTCGAACGAAGACGACTCGACCTCCGAGGCCCCGGCACGAACCAAGGCATGCATTTCCGCGATGTCCTTCGACGGCCACAGTTCTACCAGGTGGCATTTGCCGGGGCGCTCACCTACTTCGCGGTGCTCGCCCTCTTCTCGCACCTCTTTCTCTACATGCGGAGCCTGCAATACGAACCGGCACGTGCGAGTCTGGGTCTTTCCACCCTCGCCCTTTCGGCACTGGTCGGCAAGCTGGTGTCAGGTTGGATCTCGGATCGGGTGGACCCTTATCACCTGCTCCGGCTGCAGATGTTCACCATGCTCGCGGGGCTGCTCGGGGTCACGCTGGCTCCTCGAGCAGTCTGGCCCTTTCTTGCCCTGACCGGTCTCGGCTGGGGCAGCCTCCACACCCTCTACAACTTCATCCTCCTGACCCTCTTCGGGCTACGCGACGCCGGCAAGATCAACGGCTCGGTAAGCCTGGCCGAGGCCGTGGGTGGTGGGCTCGGGATTTTCCTCACCGGTGTCGTCCACGACGCGGCCGGTGGGTATTTCGCGGCCTTCGGTGTGGTTTGCGGGGTGATGTTCATCGGCTCGCTGCTGACGCTGCGGCTGCGGCCGCCACAGCCCGGAACCGTTGCGAGTTAACGGTTCAGCCTTGTGCAATAACTCCCATTTTTGATGGTTTGTGGTCTCTGTGCCGGCGAGACGCCGGCACTACAAAAGGCTGAGATCCATTGTAATAAATGCCAATTTCTTAGGACAACTACCTTTCTTTCTATTGTCCGAATGATCGTACTATCGTAATATTAATTCAGTACTTCGATCGAGCTCTTGACCTGTTCTGTGGATTCACTTCCGACGCTCGGCGACCTCGTGGTGGGGCCGTTTCGATCCGTTGGTTTGTTTGATTGGTGAGACCAGGGGATTCACCCCGGGGGGAGGAGTACGGTATGAGAAACAGGTCTTTCAGCGGAGCCACGTTCGCAGCGATCCTGCTGGCGGCATTGCTGGTGTGCTCGACCGCGAATGCAACCGCCAACCTGAGTCTGATCGTGGCGGGACCGGATCCAACAGAACCGGTCACCGTCGAGATTGAAGCGCCCGACGGAACCACCCAGACGGTGACTCTCGATGAAGCGCGAGCCGTCGTTCAACCCGAAGGGCCTCCGGGAACCTACAGGGTCACCTTCCACGATCGGCGGGGTCACCGAGACCGCCGAAGTGCCGGTTCCCGAGTACGGGCAGGTGGTGGTCACCTATCGGCCGGACGCCGAAGGCGTGAAGATCACCGTCGACGAGCCCGGACCCATCGAGAACATCATGGTCACCGCGCGACGGGTCGAAGAACCGCTGCAGAAGGTCCCGGTGGCGATCACCGCCATGACCTTCAAGGACATCGAGAACCAGCACATCACCAACGTCCAGCAGCTCGCCCTCGCCACCCCGAACCTGTGGATGGAGAAGAACACCAGCTCCTCGAGCGGCAGCCGCGCCGCCATCCGCGGCATCGGTGAGGACGAGTCCATGTTCACCTCCGACACCCCGGTGGGGATCTACATCGACGATGTCTACATCCCCCGCCAGACCGGCGCCCAGTTCGATCTCTACGAGGTCGAGCGTCTCGAGGTGCTGCGCGGACCCCAGGGAACCCTGTACGGCCGCAATACGAGCGCCGGCGCCATCAAGCTCGTCTCCAAACAACCGACGAGGGAATTCGGATTCAACTTGGAAGCGGCGCTCGGCAACTATGATCGACTCGACGCCAGAGGCATGGTGAGCGTCCCGGTCGTCGACTGGTTCAGCTTTCAGGTCGCCGCCATGACCCGCAACCACGACGGCTATGACGAGAACCTGTACAACGGCGACTTACGTCAACGACAAGGACATCTGGGGCGTGAGGACGTCACTCCGCTTCATGCCGTCGGACAGCTCGACATCCTGGTCGTCGGCGATATTCTCCAGGAGCGCTCGACCCCGGGCTTCCCCCTCGGATTCGTGCCGCAGGCGCCGTTACATCAACGGCTTCGGCGTCGGCTTACCGAACTTCGACTACCAACTCGACGGCGACACCGACGCCCACACGCTGCTGTCGGATCTGACGGAGCCTTTGAACGACCTGGATCAGTCCGGCGTCTACGCCACCGTCGGATGGCAGGCATCCGAAAAAGTCGAATTCAAGTCCATCACCTCGTGGCGGAAGATGGACAACACGTTCCTGGTGGATGGCGACGGCCAGGTCGGAAATCAGTTCCTTCCCGGGATCATCCCGGACTTCCTGCCCCTGTTTCACATCTTTCAGGACCAGGAGCAGAGCCAGTTCAGCCAGGAACTGCAGTTCCTCGGCAACATCACCGACAAGATCGACTACGTCGCCGGAATCTACTACTTCACCGAGGAGAACCAGCAGATCACCGAGAACGCCGTTCTCTCGCCCATGGGGACCAACCGCTACACCGATTCCGGCCTCAGCACCACGAGCTACGCCGGATACGCGAGCTTCGACTTCCGCCTGGGAGACAACCTGACCCTGACCGCCGGCGGGCGGTGGACCGAGGACACCAAGGACTTCGACATCACGGCCTTCTATCCCGATGGGACCCAGATGATCGCCTGCGTCGCGCCCGACGGCACCATCGTCAGCTCCCAGACCCCGTGCGGACCGGGCGCTCCTCCGGGATCGGTGGACACCCCGGTGGAAAAGTACCTCAAGGAGAGCTGGAACCGCTTCACGCCCGCGCATCGCCCTGTCCTGGAACGCACGGGAGAACATCCTCGCCTATGTCGACATCAGCACCGGTTTCAAATCGGGCGCCTTCGACGGCAGAGCCAACGAGGGCTCGACCATCCTCCCGCTCCAACCCATCGCTCCGGAGGACATCCGAACCTATGAGCTCGGAATGAAAGCCGATTTCTTCCGCAACACCTGGCGTCTCAACGTCGCGGCTTTCTTGAGCGACTACAACGACCTCCAGGGGACCGGAACCGATCCCAACGGGAACTTCATCCGTTTCTCGCTCGGCGATGTCCAGACCTCCGGCGCCGAGATCGAGACCATCGTGGTCCCGGTGGACGGTCTGCAACTCACCGGCAACCTGGCGCTGCTCGACACCAAGTTCACGCAACAGAACTTCAACCAGGCGATCGACTGCGCGCCCTACGGGACCGGCGATATCGACCTCGAGCTCAAGTACTCGCCCAAGACCTCCTACCGGATCGGTGCGCTCTATCGAACTCCCAAGAAACTCGCCGGAGGCTACTTCTCCTTCGGCGCCAACTACAACTACAAGTCGAAGCACTTCCTCGGCTTCTGCAACGCCGCCGCACAGACCCAGGTGGCCTACGGCCTCGTCGACGGGATCATCGCGTACGACACCGCCAACGGGCGTTGGCGCTTCGAACTCACCGGCAGCAACCTGACCGACGAGGACTACATCATCGGCGTCTTCGCGATCCCGGGTCTGAGAATCGTCAGCGGCTACATCGGATCGCCGCTCACCTATGCCCTGACCGCGAAATTCCGCTTCTGATCCGTTTTTTCTCCCCTTCTCTCCACCGCCCTTCGGGGCGGTGATTTTTTGTCAGGGGTGAGAAGGTTAGGAAGTGAGAAGGTTAGGACGCGGGGCGTCACATCGCTCCGCCCGCTGGTCAGGAGAGGGGGCGTCCTCTGTACCCCTGCTTCTTCACACTGAAGGGACCGGGGAAATAGGTGACCACCTGACCCCTTACTCGCGAGCGTAGCGAGCGCTGACCTTCTCACTAGCGACCAAAGGGAGCGTGACCTTCTCACTCTCTCACCTCTCAATTCCACAATCCCCCTTGACATCTTCCCAGAATCAATTAGATTTACTAATAGTGAAGAACCCTAACTATATCTCATGACACCGATTCTCACCGAATGCGTAGAGGAGTTGACATGAATCTATCGGTCCTGTTGTGGGGCATTCCTCAGGCGATGCGGGTGGCTGCGCGCGTCTACCCGGACTACGCCGAACGGCTGAAGGAAAGGGACGTCGTCGCACAGATCAAGCTGCGGGACGAGCCCGAGGTGGGTCGTTGGATCAAGCTCGAAAAGGGCAAGATCAGCTCGGGGAAGCGGCATCCACGCAAACCCCGACGTCACCATTGCCTTCAAGAACGAGGCCCTCGCGAAGAGCTTCCTCACCCCGCCCTTCGACCAGCTCGAACGCATCGACGCAGCCAAGAACTTCAAGATCCTGCTTGAAGGCGACGATGACTCTCGCGGTCTGGTTTCTGGCCACTCTGGGACAGCTGGAATCGGTCTATTGGAAGAGCGGGACCGACATGGGCAACGGTGTCACGCGCTACACCAACGGCACCAACGGCGGTCCGCTCTTCGTCTATGTCAAGGACGGCAAGATCATCCGAACCACCCCGATCGATTTCGAGGACGAGGACGGAGGAAGTTGGACCATCACGGCTCGCGGCAGGACGTTCACGCCGCCCCGGCGGATGACGTTGGCCGCGCACGGCGCGTGCCAGAAGTCCATGGTGTACTCGAAAGACCGTCTGCTCTACCCGATGAAGCGCGTCGACTTCGACCCGAACGGCGAACGCAACCCCCAGAACCGCGGAATCTCCGAGTTCGAGCGCATCAGCTGGGACGAGGCGACCGACATCGTCGCCTCCGAGATCAAACGCGCCAGGGCCGTGGGCCCGGGCGCCGTCGCGGTCGATCACGGTTCGCACCACCAGTGGGGCAACCTCGGGCACTATCTGTGCGCCTTCAACCGGTTCTGGAACCTGATCGGCGTCACCAAGCTCATGCACAGCCCCGACAGCTGGGAGGGCTGGTTCTGGGGCGCCATGCACCACTGGGGCAACAGCGCGCGCCTCGGGTGCCCCGAGTTCTACGGCACCGTCGAGGACTGCCTCAAGGAAGCGGAGATGATCGTGTTCTGGTCCTCGGACCCCGACACGACCTACGGCTTCGAGGGAACCCAGCGGCGCGAGTGGGCCCGGGAGCTCGGGCATCAAGATGGTCCACATCGATCCCTTCCTGAACCACACCGCGGCACACCTCGGCGGCAAGTGGATCGCGCCGAGGCCGCAGACCGACGCCGCACTCGCTCAGGCGCTCTGCCACGTCTGGATCACCGAGGAGCTCTACGACAAGGAGCTTCGTCGACGAGCAAGACCACGGGCTTCGATGAGTGGAAGGCCTACATTCTGGGTGAAAGCGACGGCGTCGCGAAGACGCCCGAGTGGCAGGAGCCCGAGACCGGAGTGCCGGCGCGCGATGTCCGCGCGCTGGCGCGCGAGTGGGGCACCAAGAAGACCTACCTCGGCGCGGGCAGCTGGGGCGCCGGCGTCGGCGGCGCCTGTCGCGGGCCGACAGGGATGCAGTGGGCCCGAATGATGGCCATCCTCGGCGCGATGCAGGGTCACGGCCGCCCGGGCTACAACTTCGGCAATCTCCAGTTCGGCGCGCCCGTCGACCACAACTTCTACTTCCCCGGCTACGCCGAGGGCGGCTTCTCGGGCGATCTCGCCTTCAGCGCCAACTCGGCCAACAACTACCAGCGCATGCCGCACATCGTGACCATGAGCACGGTGCGGCAGAGCATCCCCCGGATGTGGTTCCCCGAGGCGATCACGCAGGGCAAGAGCTTCGGCTACATCACCGACGTCACAACGTCCAGGGGCCAGTTCTTCCCCTTCGGCTACCCCTCCCCCGGCCACGTGCCGGTGGAGATGCTCTACAAGTACGGCAGCCAGCTCTTCGGCACCATGGTGGGCGGGAATCGCTGGGCCCGCGCCTACCAGCACGAGAACCTCAAGTTCATCGTCAACCAGTCGGTCTGGAACGAGGGCGAGACGCCGTTCTCGGACGTCATCCTGCCCGCGTGCACGGTCTTCGAAAAATGGGACATCGGCGAGACCTTCAACTGCGGCCCCGGCTACGTGCACCACTTTTACACGATGAACAACCACCGCGTGATCACGATGCAGCACAAGTGCATCGAGCCGCTGGGCGAGTCCAAGTCGGACTACGACATCTTCGCCGCGGTCGCGGCAGAAACTCGGTCTCGGCGCCGTCTACACCGAGGGCGGCACCTCGGAGCTCGACTGGGTCAAACGGGTCTTCGACTCCTCCGACATGGCCAAAGCACATCAGCTGGCGGCAGTTCCTCAAGAAGGGCTACTGGGTCGTGCCCGCCGAGAACGGAAGCGGCGCGCGTCCCCCTCGCGAACAACTGGTACTACGAGGGCCGGAAAAAGGACACGCCGGATCCCTATCCCCTGCCGTCGGACTACGTCGGAGGATTATCTCGAGGGGTCTGCAGACACCTTCGGGCAAGTTCGAGTTCATCCCCACGACGCTCGAGCGCATCGACGATCCCGACCGGCCGCCGCTCAACGAGTACATGCCGACCTACGAGGATCCGAAGCGCAATCCGGAACTCGCGGACTTTCCGTTGAAGCTGCAGACGGCGCCACACTCGCTACGCCTACCACGTCATGGGCGACAGCACGGACAGCAGCCTCGCCGACATCCGGGAGCACCGGGTCTTCAAGGACGGGCACTACTACCTCGTGGCCCGGATGAGCCGAGAGGATGCCGAGGCGAGAGGGATCGCAGGACGACGACCTGATCCGGTTGTGGAACCAGCGCGGTTCGGTGGTCTGCGCGGCCCAGGTCACGGGACGGCTCCGGCCCGGCGTCGTCAGCGCCTACTCCGGATCGGCCCAGTACCGGCCGGTGGGAGAGCCCGGCAGGTCCACCGATCTCGGTGGCTGCGTGAACATGCTCAACACCAAGGAATCCCATCACGAAGAAGGGTCACGGGATGAAACCCAACTCGGTCCTGATCCAGGTCGAGAAGTGGACCGGCGCCGACAACTGGCAGCCGACGGCGGAGACAGTCTGATGGCCAAGAAATGGAATCTCATCGTCGATGTCGCGCGCTGCGACAACTGCCGCCTCTGTTTCCTCGCGGTCAAGGACGAGTACGTCGGCAACGACTTCCCCGGCGTACTCGGCCGCGCAGCCCGCCGGGAGCAGCACAAATGGCTCGACATCCAGCGCAAGGAGCGCGGCACCTATCCCATTCGTCGAGGCGCGCTTCATGCCGGTGATGTGCAACCACTGCGACGACGCGCCTTGCATGAAGGCGGCGCAGGACGGTGCCGTGCGCAAGCGCCCGGACGGCATCGTGATCATCGATCCCGAGAAGTCGAAGGGCCAGAAGAAGATCATGCACGCCTGTCCCTACGACGCGATCTTCTGGAACGAGGAAAAGCAGATCCCGCAGGCGTGGACCTTCGACGCCCATCTGCTCGACGAGGGCTGGACGCGGACGCGGGCCGAGCAGGCCTGCCCTCTGGGGGTCTTCCGCACGATCCAGGTCGAGGACGGGGAGATGCAGCGGATCCAGACCGAGGAAGGCCTCGAGGTCCTCAGACCCGAGCTCGGCACCAAACCGCGCGTCTACTACAAGAACCTCCACCGGATCACCATGTGCTTCGTCGGCGGAACCGTCGTCGAGCAGGTGAATGGGGTCGAGGAGTGCGCCGCCGGCGCCGAGGTCGTGCTCAAACAGGATGGTCGAGAGGTCGGGCGGGCGACGACGGACATCTTCGGCGAGTTCACCATCGACCGACTGGAGCCCAACAGCGGCGGCTATCAACTCGAGGTCACCGGCTCGTCGGGGAGCTTCTCGACCGAGTTCGAACTCGGGAACGAGAGCCCCTACCTCGGGGTGCTGCCGCTATCGGCGGCATAGTGCCGCGAAAGGCAGGTCGAAACCGATGACCGTGGGCATGACCGAGTCGGCCGAGGAGTCCCTGATTCTCACCCTGCTCGACCTCGCCAATCACCTCACCCGCAACGGCGAACGTCTCGCCCGGGAGGAGGGGCTCACCGCCCAGCAGTGGCTGCTGCTGCTGCAGATCGCCGGCGACCCGAACTTTCCCCGGCTGGGCGCGCTCCGCCGAGCCCGGAACGGCGGTACTCGCCTCGAACATCGCCACCGCACGTGGGGTGTCGCGGCCGACCATCAGCGCCCTCGTGGGCTCGCTGGTTCAGAAAGGTCTGGTCTCCCAGGTCGAGGATCCCGGCGACCGACGGCAGAAGGCGCTGCTCGCGACGCCGGACGGTCTCGCGGTCCTCGACCGCATCGAACCTGCACGGCGTCGGGCCAACAAGGAACTGCTTTCCGGCTTCGATCGCGGCGAGATCGCTCAGGTGCTGCAGCATCCTGCGCTCCTGCCTCGACGCGCTCTGGTCGGCGACGTTGAGCGAGGCCGAACGGCAGCGCTTCGCCGACGGCAACGGCGGAGGCGAAGATGCGCAAATCGAATAGACGGGAGCGTGACATCGGGCACGGAGACTGATACGGAAACCGATACGGACGACCAAGGGAGAGTGACATGCATCGAATCGTAATCAGCGTCGTGGTCGGATTGTTGGTGGTGCCGGGGATGGTGATGGCCGAGGGCGGCGGATTTGACGAGCAACTCTTCGAGATCTTCCTCAAGGCCCGGGCCGGCGTCGGCGATCCGATCTACTGGTACTCCATCGGCGAGGTCTACTCCTACCCCGACGGAGCGCTGCTCGCCCGCATGGAGGGCTTCGACACCGCACGTCTGGTGCGCGATGAGTCCGATCCGCACACCGCCTATCAGCTCTCCCGCAAGACCTTCACCTACCGTGACGCCGAAACCAACGAGGTCATCCGCGAGGTCGACGGCAAACCGGCGACCCACATCAAGTACCCCTATCAGTACATCACCTACAAACTCATCGACGATCGGATGCAGACTTTTGTCGAGCAGGGAAGCGGCGATCGGCTGCGCACGCTCGGGCCGGCCGAGGAAATGGTGGCCAGACGGGTCGGCGATGTGGTCTTCTTCTCGGCCCCGCTCTTTCTCAATTTCGAAACGCCAAGGGGCAAGTACGAGGCTTTCGAGCACTACGACTTCTTCATCCAGCCTGACGGCTCTGCGCCCAACCAGCTGAGCTGGATACGCTACGGCGATCTGCCGCCCTTCCTCGGCCCCGGCAAGACCATCATCCACCTCGTCTCCTGGCGGGCGGACAGCTTCGACGATCTGCCCGACACCATGAAGGAGTGGGTCAAGACCGACGCCCAATTGTGGCGCGAGCCGCCCAAGGACATGGACGAGATCCGCGAGCTGCAGAAGCCACCGGAAGCGGCGAAGAATTGAACCGCAAAGGCGCAAAGGATACCGAGGTTTACCGACCCTCTTCGCCATCAGGCCGGCGGGACGCCGGCACACAGACCACAAATTACCGGGAAAATGGGTTTCCGCAAGAGGCTCAACCGATAACGGAAATCGACCTGTCTCAATCACGAGGCAGAATCGAATGAAAGCGTCTCGCACATCTTCGATCAAGATCTGATTCGGTGCTGCCGTTTCGCCGACGGCGCCGAGTGCTCCGCATCTCCGAGCGCGAAGGCCGCAAAGAACCCGCCCCGCGTCGACTTCTCGATGGAACCCGGGGGTTCTCCGCAACAGTCGCCGACGACCGACAAGGGGATCCCGGCCGCGTTCAACTGACCGACGATCGTGTCCTCGGGGACCGCCCCCACCGCGAGAACGACGGTCTCGGCGGCGAGGATCTTCTCGCTCCCATCCTGAACTTCGAGCACGACCTCGCCCTCTCGGATCTCCTTGAGAACATGCAGGGTCAGGATTTCGACCCCGCTTTCTTCAAGGGCATGGAGTACGCCGGGGAGAACGGTCGGTGAGATATCCGAGCCGACCGTGTCGAGCATCTCCACCACGGTGACCTTTCGGGCCGATGTCGCGAGGACCTCCGCGGTCTCGATTCCAACCGCGCCGCCGCCGATCACCACGCACGCGGTCGCCGGTTTTCTCTCGTCCCGCCAGAACATCCCAGGAATCAACGACGCACGGTTTGTCGATGCCCACGATCGGCGGACGTGCCGGTCGTGAGCCGGTTGCCACGATGACGTGGTCGGGATCAAGTTCCCTGATGCCGGGAATGTCGACCTCGGAGTTCAAGCGCACATCGATGGGAAGACTCTCAACCTGTTTGACGAGAAAGTCTGCCGCGCGTTCCAGCTCGGCCTTGTGCGGGGCGGCGCTCGCGATTCGCAGCTGACCGCCCAGGGCGTTGCCTTTTCGTAGAGGGTCACCCGGTGGCCGCGGAGGCTCGCGACCCGGGCCGCTTCCAGCCCTGCCGGACCACCGCCGACAACGACGACATTCTTGGTCACGGGCGCCTTCGTGATCTCGATCGACTCCTCGGCTCCCAGGCAGGCATTGAGGGCGCAGCGGACATGAACACGCCGGGTGGTGAGACTGTCGACGCAGTTGTTGCACATGGCGCAGTATCGGATTTCATCGGATCGGCCGTCGCGGACCTTGTTCGGCCACTCGGGATCGGCCAGCAGGGAACGGCAGAGGCCGATGAGATCGACCTGACCATCGTTGACCAGTTGCTCCGCATGGTCCGGAAAAAGAATGCGGCCGACCGCCGTGACCGGAACATCCACGGCCTGCTTGATGCCCACGGCGAGATCGACGAAGCAGCCGTAGGGCTGGGTGCCCATGGCCGGAATCGTCCCGGCGATGGAGTCGTGGTTGGCCAGGGCGACGTGGAACGACTCGATCCCCTCTTCCACCAGCCATCCTGCGATGATCTTGGCTTCGTCGAGGGGCGGCCCCGCCATTCCCATGGGTGGATCGGTGCGGATCACCGCCATCTTGTACTCCAACGTCATGTCGGGCACCGCCTCGCGGACCTTGGCGACCACCTCCAGTGCAAAGCGTGCACGGTTGCGCAGGGCGCCGCCGTACTCATCGGTTCTGGTGTTCATGATCGGCGATGAGAACATCCCGTTGAGACGGTCTCCGTGGAACTGGATCATGTCGAATCCCGCCGCTTCGACCCTTCTGGCCGCGTCCACGAACCGCTGCTGAATCTCATGGATTTCGTCAACGGTGATGCGGTTGCAGTAGTTCTGCATGTCTTCATGCAGTTTTTTCACACCCGCTTCGCGTCCGCTGGTCTTGACGATGTTGCCGATCTCCACGGCATCGTATTCCTGGTGGAAGAGCTGCGCCCCGATCTTGGCGCCCTCGGCGTGGACCGCCTCCGCCAACTCGGCCAGAGCCGGGGATGAACTGGTCGCCGAACACGTACGGTGTCGGAGCGAGGCTGGGCTGGATGGAACAGTCCCCGAGAATGATCAATCCGGCGCCGCCCCTGGCGACGGTCCTGTAGAGGGTCTTGGAACGAGGTGTGATCATGCCGTCCACTTCGTACCCCGTGCACACCGGCGCGAAGACGATTCGGTTCCTGAGCTGAAGCCTACCGATGCTGAAGGGTTCGAAGAGTGTGTTCATGACCGGACGCCCTTCCTTTGAAAAAATGTCGGCCTCAGTTGTTCAGCGTGTCGAGCTTGAACTCGGTCACCGGAGGATTCTGACTCCCTTCCCGTTCGATGACCTGCCAGGTCGAACCGTCGGGTCCCGAGATCACGAAAGCTCTTTTCGCCGAACTCGTTCTCAGCCGATCGGTCGTGATCTCGAGGCCGGTGTTGCGAAAGCGAGATCATGGACCATGCGGAGATTCGTCACCGTGACCGAGTGGAGGGTGATCCCCTTCTCTCCCGGGCGTTGGTGCTCCGAACGATCCGGTCGCGGATCCAGCGGCACGAAGAACTTGAGCTTGCCGCAGATGTTGTTGGGCGAAACAAAGCCCCGGTACCAGTGGCTCGAACCGGGGACCATCCCGAAGACCGCTTTGGGACCGGCTTGCCAGTCGCCGTCGATGGCCGCGTCCTCGGCCTCGGGTTTGAATCCCAAGACCTCGCTGTAGTAGGCGGTCACCTCGTCGATGTCACCCTTGATCACGAAGTCGTGGTGGGTGAGCTCGCTGGTGCGAAGCGGCGAGTGGTCGCCGATGGTGCCGTAGCCGGGAATCTGATAGCCGTAGCGTTGGAAGAAGACGTGGTTGACCGAGTTCTGGTAGACCGCCATCTCGCGGACCCCCACCCGGCGCTGGAAGAAGCCCGGCTCGCCCTCGGTCATGCCGTAGAGATCGGCGAAGACCGGCGGGATCGGCAGCACCGGCTCACCGCCGTCCGCGGAGATCGTTGTAGACATCGTCGAGCCGGAAGATGTCCTCGGTCCGCATGACCAGCATCCGCTGGCCGATGGTTTCCGGGGGCGCGTACGCGACTCCGGGTCCGAGGGGCGTCTCCCACTCGAGGATCCGCACGAGACCGTGACTGTCGATGGCGCCGTTCTGCATCCTGATCGATCTCAGCGCGCTGTCGACGCCGTAGATCTTCGTCGCGTCGGCGACGTCGAGCGATCCCTCCGCGCACCGTCGTGAAAACCGAACTCGGTGAAGTAGCTTCACGAGCTCCTCGGCGTCGTCGGTGCCGACCATGGCCTCGTAGACACCGCTGACGCCGGTGTCCGGCAGTTCGGCGGCCGCTGCCGACGGGCGGAAGGCCAGACACACGTCACCGCGGACAGACTCACAGTCTCTTCATCATCGTCTGCTCCTCGCTCGGGCTCAGTCGAGCCCGAGAGCTTTGGGGTTCACCAGCCGCCTCGGGTCGACCGCAGTCTTGATCGCCTCGAGCAATTTCCAGGTATTGGGGTCGCGACCACTGCCGGTACGGATAGGTCTTGCCCACCTGGAGGTGGAGCCGCGCCGATCTCCACGAAGGTCGCGATCAGCTCGGTGCGGATCTCGCCACCAGCGCCTCGGCATCGGGACTCCGCTCGAAGCTCTTGAGCTTGGCCAGATAGGACGGTTCGAGCACCCGCTTGTAGTACAGGGTCTGGGGTCCCGGCCAGTAGAAGACCGGTTCGATGACGAAGCCGTTGGTGCTCACGGTGGAGAGCAGAATGCCGATCACGACGCCCAGGCGTTCCATCTCCTCGGCGTGGCTCGCGAAGAGCCCCTCGATCTTCTTCATCGCGGCCGGAGCGTCTCCCACCGGCACGATGCCGTGCACCGGCGCCCACCGTTCGCCCTGGGGGCCGATGGCGGTGGTCATGGGGAAGAAAGAATCGCCGTACAGGACCTTGGGCAGGGTGTTCTCCACCTCGTGCCCGTGCTTCAGGCAGATCTTCCGCACGCGCCGCGAGCTTCTCGTCGACCTCGGCCTCGGTCCGACCCTCGACGATGTAGTGCGTGGAGTAGCTGTGCTCCTCCAGGAACGAGCGCCCGGCCACGGCGACCTTGGCCGCCTCCTTGAGCCCCTTGCCGATGTTCTTGGCCGAGGTCACAACCCCCTTGAGAGCCTTGACATCCTGGGTCAGGCTGGTGCGTTTCATCCTTTGGTGCTGGAGCACGGGGTCCATGCCGAAGCACATGGAAACCAGACGGGATCGCGCGACCTCGCCCATGGCCTCGGCGAACCGCGTGCCGTCCTTGAACTCGAAGGAGGCGAACCGCGCCGAGGGCGGGATGCGCATCAGACGGAGAACGACTCGGGTCTTGATGCCGAGGGCGCCGGTGTCACCGAGAAAGAGCCCGGTCAGATCCGGGCCATAGTGGCGGAAGAAGGGCTTGCCGCCGACGGTCGACCACGAACCCGTGGGCACGATGCTGCCGTCGGCGAGCACCACCTCGAGCCCGAGCACGCTTTCCCCCGACGCCCCGTGGAGGGCGGAACCGTGCAGAATCGCGTTCTGAGACAGGCTCCCGCCCACCGTGGCCGTGCCTCCGGAGGCCGGACCCCAGAAGGGCGGCCGAACGCCGTGTGGTTTGAGGGCCTGGTGCAGCTCCTGCCAGGTGCAGCCGACCTCCACCACCACGTACATGTCGTCGGTGTTGATCTCCACCACCCGATCAAGGCGCTTGGTGTCGATGGCCACCGAGTCGGGACGGTCCGGCAGCAGGCCACCGGTGTAGGACGATCCCCCGCCGCGGGCGATGATCGAAAATCCGGCACTCGTGGCGGCGGCGACAACCTTCGAGACCTCAGCCGCAGTCCCCGGGCGGACGACGACCGCGACCGTGTCGTCGGCCGAGCGATAGATGTCCTGTGAATAGAAGGAACGGTCCTCTCCGTCAGTGAGCACGTACTCGGCGCCGAGGATGTCCACCAGCTCTCGGTGGAGATCGGGATTGGCGGTCTTGATGTCCATGTCGGACCTCGCTTCGCTGTTCGCCGGGCCTAGTCGATGCCGGCTGGAAGAGCTCGACCATGAACCCGCTGGGGTCGATGACGGTCATGCTCTTGTGATGGCCCAGGGACGGACTCTCGTACTCCACCGGCGGTGAGAAGGGCTCGAGACCGGCGTCGGCCAGACGCTGAACGATCTCGTCCATATCGCGGACCGGGAAGCTCCACATGGCCATCCCGCGGTTGGGCGGCCGCCACTCGATGCCCGGGCTCGGCAGACCGAGGCGTCCCTGGTAGTCGAGGAAGAGCAGGTGGCCGAAGGTGGCGCCATGGGCGTAGACAATGGAGAAGCGGAACTCGGTGCCGTCGGGCACCCCGAGGGCTCCCTTGCTGCCGCTGGACTTGAACTGCCGGTCGCTGCGCAGCTCGATACCGAGGGCATCGACGTAGAACTCCAGGACTTCGTCCGAGTTCTCGATGACGTGCGCCGAGTAGATCGGACCGCCACGGCCGGTTGCGGGGTCCACCGGACCGAGCTGCGGCATTCCGTCACGCCGCGAAATCCCCACCGAATGCATGAAGTCAGGCGCGTTGAAGATGGTCTCCTGGATGCCGTAGGTCGTCCCGTCGGGCCGCGGAATCTGATAGCTCGCCATGGGCATGAGCGACTCCCAGCCCTTGGCCCGAAGCTCGGGGTCCCAGGTCTCGAGATCCTCGGTGGAGAACCCCATGGAAAAGGGCCCCGGCTCCTGCGGGTTCCACGTCGTGTGGATCATCGGGGTTTCCCGGTCGAGGAGGAGGACTCGAATCTGGATCGTCCCCGGGACCGCCGGCCGGTCCATGATGTAGAGCTCCCAGCCGATGTCATCGGGGATGCCCCAGAGGGCGCGCTGCGTCTCCCGGACTGCGGGATCGAGCTCGATGGGACCGGTGATCCGCAAACCGAGGCCGTCGCCGTAGAAGGCGCGGATGGTCTCCAGGTCGGTGGTGCACAGGGTGGCCGTGTGCAGCTGTTTGGTCACCGCATCCTCATCCGAGGTTATTGGAGCGAGGGCGTCCGAGATCTTTGGCACCTGCTCCGGTTCGGGTGCGGCCGGCTGTTCGGCGGGCGCGCACGCGAGGGTTGAGATCAACGCGATCGCAACAAGGGAAATGGGCAGAAAACGACGAGGCTCGGCGGGAAGACGCATGGTTCCTCCAGTGGGTGATTGGGGCGCTCGAAAGTATGTCCTAACGTCAGGACAATAGTATCATTTTCCGAGTCCGTCGACCTGTCGCTTTGGCAACACAAATTGGGATTTCCTTCTCAATTCACATTCGACGACTGCACCGCGACGACCGGGCCGTCTGGGGCCTAGGTTCATCGATTGTTGGCGGCCGAAAATTTCGATCCCAACCGCGAAGGCCGCCAAGGGCATCACACGCAAAGGTCGCGGAGACCATCACCTTGATTGCGTTGGCGCGGTCCAACCGGAATGCCGACTAGCTCCGAGGCGCCGATTAGATGCAGCGCTGGTGCGATGGGTCAATGATGCGATGTCCTGAGCGATGGTCTTGGCGACCTTTGCGTCCGCACTTGGCGTCCTTCGCGGTTCCATTCTTGTGTCCGGTGTTCGGGGAGTTTGCTCAACCCGACATGCTGATAAGATCCTCGACCGTGGCACGCAGGCTTTCCCTTGCTTTTCTCGCCATCGCATCGCCTTTGATGCTGGCGCTCTTCCTGATGCCCTGGCCGTTTGCCGAGTTTCTCTTCGCACTGCTGGTCATGGGGTATCCGGTGGCGCTCATCGTCGTTGCGGTCGGGCGCCGCGACGGCGTCGGGCCACTCGCTCTCCCCCTCCTCGCGCTCCTGATCTTCCTTGAGGCGTGCGCCATCGGAATGCTGCTCCTGCGCGGCCACGTCACGGATGCACCTTGGTTCGGCGGTCTTCCCCTGGCGGCGGCCATCCAGCTCTACGGGCTCTTTCTAACTCCGCTGCTGTTGGTGGCCCTCACCTACGCCCTCACTTTCGATCGATTCGAGATGAAACAAGACGACCTCGACCGACTCGAGGAGATCAGGCGGAAACCGGGAGGTGGGGAATGATACCCATCCTCGCCAAACCGGCCATCATCTGGACCGCGCTGATCTACCTGTCGCTGGTGGTCGTCATCGGCGTCTGGGCGGCGCGACGAACCCGAAGCGCCAAGGACTTCTTCATCGCCGGCCAGGGCATCGGCCTGCTGGTCACCGCGCCTGGCGACCATGTCGGCCGCCTTCAGCGGCTTCGTCTTCATCGGCGGGCCCGGGGCTGACCTACCGCATGGGTCTCGCCTCGTTGTTCATCTGCATCCCGGTGAGCTTCACCGCCGGTCTGCTGTGCTGGGTCGTCGCCAAACGGCTGCGGCTGCTGGCCGGGGTGCGGGAGATCTACACCGTGCCCGATGTCATCTTCTGCCGCTATCGCAGCCGACTGGCTTCGGGTCTTGGCGGCGGTGGCGGTCTGGTCGGGACGGTCGGCTATCTCGGCGCCCAGCTCAAGGCCCTCGGGATCCTCATCGAGGCGATCTTCGGGACCCGCGAGGTCCTCGGCGGGTGGAGCCTCGCCAGCGGCGATGGCCATCGGTCTGGTGATCGTGGTCTTCTACGCCACCGCCGGCGGCATGGTGGCCGGGGTCTACACCGATCTCTTCCAGGGCGCGCTCATGGTCGGCGCCGCCATCGCGGTCTTCTACTACGCCCTACGAGACCGGCGGCGGGCTCGAGCAGATGGCTCGATCCATCGCCGAGTCTGAGCGCTTCGGTCCCGGCCACCTCGATCCGCTGGGCGCCATCCCGGTCTTCACCGCCATGGGTTTCTTTCTTCGTCTTCGCGGTGGGCAACCTCGGTCAGCCGCACATGCTGCACAAGTTCTTCATGCTCGACGACCCGCGCAAGCTCAAGTGGATGCCGATGATCGTCGGTGTCACCCAGACCCTGTGCGTGCTCATCTGGCTCGGCATCGGGCTGGCGGTGCCGGCGTTGGTGGCGGGCGGCGGCTGGCGCCGCTTGATCAACCCCGACGAGGCCTCGCCCCTGTTCCTGCTCAACTTCACGCCCGAGATCCTCGCCGGCTCGTCTTTGCCGGGATTCTCGCCGCGATCATGTCGACCGCCGACAGCTTCGTCAACATCGGCTCGGCCGCCCTCGTCCGTGACCTGCCGAAGGCCTTCGGACGAAGGGTCAACGACGAGCTTCTATGGGGACGATGGCGGTGGTGGCGATCGCGTGCTCGGCCGCGGTCTTCGCCTATCTCTACGGCGATCTCATCGCCCTGCTCGGGACCTTCGCCTTCGGCACCTTCGGCGCCGCTCTCGGTCCCGCCCTCGCCATCGGCCTCAACTGGCGTCGGGTCACCGCGGCCGCCGCGACGGCCTCCATCGCCACCGGTATGGGGGTCAACCTGGTGCTCGAGTTCCTCGCCAAACAGACCTTCTTCGTCGCGCTGCCGAAGCCGCCGTTCCAGACCGGCGTCCTGCCCACCGCGGTCTCCCTCGCCGCCTCCTTCACCGTGCTCTTTGTGGTGACCTGGTGGACGAGTCGCAAAGCGGAGCCGGAGATCGACGAGGACGTGAAGCTCGTGATGGAGCTTTAGCCCTCGGTTCGGCACGCGATAGGAGGGCAGCCAGGCACGCAACAATTCGTCGGACGAATCGTCGGATGCCAGGCACCCGTTCCGCGGGCCCTGATCGACTGCGTGAGCCGGACCACAGAGCGCTCAATCTGCTCCCGGCTTCGACTCCTGACAAGAAAACCGCCGCCCCGGAGGGCGGCGGTTGTGGCTGATGATGACGGAGGGTTGACTAGAAGTTGACGCGCGCGGTGACGCCGAGCTCCCGCACACCGGGCAGACCGGCCCACCAGGTATAGCTGGAGAAATTCTCCAGGGCGGAGAACCGCCGGATCGCCATCAGGGTGTCGTCGTTGGTGACGTTGTTCATCCAAATCGAGAAGTCCCAACGGTCGTTGCGGAAACCGGTCCGGAGGCTGACTCGGTTGGTGGCGCCGGTCTCGGCCAGGTTGACCTCCGAAGTGAAGGACGAACCGCGGTAGACATAGTCGGCCCGCGCGTTGAACTCCCAGGTCGAGAAGACGGGAAGGATGAAACCGACACCGAGGGTTCCGGAGCTCTTGGGGCTGCGGGGCATGGTCTGGCCCGATGCGTCCCTGCTGCCGAAGACATTGCCGTAAACGGAGCTTTCGAAGACCACGTACTTGGCGTCGTTGTAGTTGTAGGACGCCGAGATGTTGAAGAACCGACCCAACCAGCCGCTGTAGAAGAACTCGAGACCCTTGATTTCGGATCTACCGGCAACGGTCTGGTAGTCGACAAGGTCAGAGTTGATTTCGCCGTCGCCGTCGGTGTCAAAAGGCGTGGCCTGGGTGAAGGCCTGGTTGGTCCAGTCGAAGTAGAACGCCGCCGCGTTGAAGCGGTGCTTGCCGTTGCGGGTGACCAGCTTGTAGCCCGCTTCGTAGTTGACGGCCTCCGATTCGGGGATCGCCACGCCGATGCCGAACTCGTCCTCGAACGCCACGATGCAGCTCTCGCACATCTGGGCGACCTCGGCGTTGAAGTTGCCCGGCTTGGTGCCGGTTGAGATGCTGGCGTAGATGGTCGAGTAGTCGGTGGGCTTCCAGTCGAAGACGACCCGCGGCGTGAAGCTGTCGAAGTCGTCCTTGAGCTGACGTTCGACGCCGTCAACCGACATCACCGAACCGTAGTCGAGGGTCTCCCTCGCGAACCGGGCATCAGCGATGAGGGTGACTTTGTTGGACACGTGCCAGGTCAACGAACCGAACAGCGCCGTGTTGTCGACGAGCCGGTGCGGCGTCGCAACGCTGAGATTGAAGGAACCGCGGACATCGCCTCCGGCGAAGAGGGAACAGCCCGGGAGGAAGCCCAAGAAACGATAGGCCGGATCGGAACAACCGAAACCGTTGGGTTTGCTCTCGTAATCGGCGTCCAGATAGTAGCCGCCGACCAACCAGTCCAGCTTCGAGGTTTTACCCTGGACACGCAGTTCCTCCGACACCAGGGTGTCGATGGTGTTGAAGTACTGGAGCAGGGTCTGGGTGCCGCTGAAGTCCTGCATCGCCTCGAGCTCTTCTTTGACGTACCCGGTGAGGGACACGAGTTGGACATTCTCGCCGAGCATGGCGTCGAGGTGGAGCGACCCCATGAAGAAGTCGCGGGTCATGCCGAACTTGTCCTTCGGCCAGTCGGCGCCCTCAGCGGGCTCGGTGCTCGTGTCGTAGCCGAAGTCGGTGATCCAGATCGGGGGAGAGCGTCCCGCAGAAAAAGTGCCGAGTCCCCATCTGGCCGTCGGTCTCGAACGGTCCGCAATTGTGCAGGCTCTGATCGAACCAGGCGAACGCCGCCGGTCCGTCATCGTCGACCGAGTAAAAGCCGCGAAGCTTGAGAGCGACGCTGTCGGAGAGGTCCCACTCGAGCGCACCCGTCAGGGCATTGGTCGATTGTCCGCCGAGCTTCTCCGAGTTCGGCCACGGGTTGTCGTAACCGCCTTCGTAGTCGTAGTATCGGCCGAAGACGGTGTAGCTGAATTTGTCCGAGATGGGACCGCCGACACCGACGCCGGCGTCGATTCTGCCGTTCTCGCCCAGGGTCAGGGCAGCGTTCCCGGCAAAATCAGGCGTTGGGTTCCTCATGACGAAGTTGATGGCGCCGCCAAAGGCCGACCGGCCGTAGAGCGCGGCCTGCGGTCCCTTGACCACCTCGGTGCGCTCGATGGCGCCGACGCTGATCCAGGACGTGGCGCCGGGAAGATAGACGCCGTCGAGATAGGACGACGAGATCTGGGCGATCCGATCGATGGTTCCGGCGTCCATGCCGCGGAAAGAGATATTCGGATCGTCGCGGGCGCCGAAGTAGTTGCTGATGTGAATACCGGGTGTGTTGATTGCAACGTTCTCGACATCGAAGATTCCCAGTTCGGCGACCGCATCCGCGGTGATCGCGCGGATGGTCAGCGGGACATCGTCGAGGGACTCCTGGGTCTTGCGGGCGGTGACGGTGATCTCTTCGATCTGACGGGTTCGAAATCGCCCAACTCACCCAGCTCTTCCTGCTGGGCGATTTCCTGCTCCTCACCGACGCCTTCGACCTCCTCGACGACTGTCTCCTCCTGGGCCCAGACACCGCCCACGATCAGTAGAATGGCGAATAGACCGATGAACGTTCGTTTCATCATGGCACTCATCTCCTCCCCCTTTTCTGCTTTGCGATCTTGACTGAAACCGTTGAATTCAATAGCGACACACAGCTCCAACCCCGAGGTCGGAACTGTCGGAATCTGGGTTCGAGCGCCTTGGTCGGCTATGGGCATCTCCCCGCCTATCTGGCCGAGTCGTTAGATTGTACGAACAATATGCTAACATCGGGCATAGGGGCTGTCAAGACAACCCGAAAGCCCAGGAAAAGGGAGCGTTTTCATGCCTTCATCGACCCCAGTCCGGAACCCGCGAACCGGCGAGAACGACTTCTTCATCGAACCCTACGATCGCGATGACGTGGAGCGCGAAGCCGCCCATGTCAGATCGAATCAGCCGTCGTGGGCCGCAGATCTCGACCTCAGGGTCGCCACCCTCGAGACGTGGAGGGATGAGCTCGTCAACGCGCGCGGCGACATCGCCGAGGCCCTGACCATCGACACCGGCCGGCGCGCCCTGTCGTACGCCGAGGTCGACGTCATCATCGCAGCCACGGAACGCTGGTGCCGTCACGCGCCCGAGCTGTTGAAGCCGCCGCAGCCGTGTGCCTCCGAGGTGCCCGGCATCGAGCTCAGCTGGGCCTACTCGCCCTACCCTGTCGTGGCCGTCATCTCGCCGTGGAACTTCCCGCTGATCCTGACCCTCATCGACGCCGTACCGGCGCTGGCCGCCGGCTGCGCGGTCCTCGCCAAGGCGAGCAAGGTCACCCCGCGCTTCGTCGAACCCCTAGCCGACTCTATCGCCCGGGTGCCCGAGCTCGACAAGGTCTTCCGCATGATCCGCGGCGTCGGCCGCATCGGTTCGGTGATGATCGACTACGCCGACGCGGTCTGTTTCACAGGCAGCATCCCGGTCGGACGCATCGTCGCCCACGCGGCTGCGGAACGGCTCATTCCCGCATTCCTCGAACTCGGCGGTAAGGACGCCGCCATCGTCACCGAGACGCCGACTCGAACGGGCCACGACCGCCCTGCTGCGCGCCTCGGTTGCCAACACCGGCCAGGCCTGCCAGTCCATCGAGAGCATCTACGTGGCGCGACCGGTCTTCGACGAGTTCGTCGCCAAGCTTGGTGGCAAAGGCCGAGGCGATCGAGCTCAACTACCCGGACATCAACTCGCGGCCAGGTGGGACCCCTTGATCGCCGCCGAGCAGGCCGATGTCATTCGTGACCACGTGGCGGACGCCGTCGCAAAAGGCGCCACCGTCCACATGCGGTGGTGAGATCCTGAAACCACGGCGGCGGAGCTCTGGTGCCGGCCCACGGTGCTCACCGGGGTTTCGCACGACATGGAGGTCATGCGAGAGGAGACCTTCGGTCCGCTGATGCCGGTGATGCCCTTCGACACCATCGACGAGGCGGTTGCGCTGGCCAACGACTCCAACTGCGGGCTCTCGGGTGCGGTGATCGCCGGCTCGCGTGAGGAGGCCGAGACCATCGGCTGCCGCATCGAGGCCGGCGGCATCAGCATCGGGGACGCCGGAATGACCTCCTTCGTCCACGACGCCGAGAAGGACTCCTCCAAGGAATCGGGGAGTGGCAGGTCCCGCATGGGCGCACAGCGGGCTGCTTCGCTTCCTGCGCAAGCGCGCTCTGATCTGCAACACCGGCGACGTCTGGCACCTCGCCATGTTCCAGGAGGGCTCGCAGAAGCTCTAGGGAATCCAGTTCTTCGGCATTCCCGTTATTGAACCACAGAGGCACAGGGGTGAAGATTGCGGTAAAGCCCTCGAGGCATGTGGCTGTTTGTCGATTGGTCCGAAATGGTCGATCCCAACCGCGAAGACCGCCAAGGGCGTCTGACGCGAAGATCGCGAAGACCACCGAACCCTTTGGGTGGGTAAGACGTCTACTGCGTCCGTTTCATACGAGTCGTGTTGGTTTCTTGATGGCCATCGACAACAGGCCGTGGCCCACTTGTCTGTATTGACTTCTTTTCCAGTTCAATAAACGACCTCGCGTCAGTTGAGAGTTCGCTCCCAGGTGAGTCGACTCACCTCGAAGTTCGGAACCGCCCAGTCAACAAACGCGACGACCTTCGCGATCTTCGCGTGATTCGTTCTTTGCGTTCTTTGCGGTTCAAATAGCCGTCCCGGCCATGAGGACGGGCGAGATTCTCAGGATCGTCAGGGTTGACGACACGACTCGCTGTCTATGTGTTTCTGTGGTGAACTCATTCCAGAACTGCGGTCGCACTGGAACCATCAGTTTGTGGGCGCAGCTACTTCCGGACCTTCCTGGAGATGTACTCGCCCCTCGGGGTGCCCGGGAAGCTGCCGTTGTCGTAGACGAGCTCACCGCGAAGATAGGTCTTGCTTCACCTTGCCGGAGACCTCGATGCCGTCGAACGGGGTGTAGCCTTGTGCCGACGGCGAATCTTCGGCACGAATCGTCCAGGTCTCGTTCGGATCGAAGAGCACGAGATCGGCATCGAGGCCCGGCCGCGATGTCGCCCTTCTGACCAGAGCCCGAAACGCTGCGCCGGGTTGAAGCTCAGCAGCTCGGCGATTCGATTTTCGCTGACAGGCCGTGCTTGCGACCCTCGCTGTAGAGCCCGGTGAGCAGATACTCGGTGCCGCCGAAACCCGACTTGCCGCCCCACACGTTGTTCTTGTCCATCGGGTCGAACTTGAGCTCGCTGGGGCAGCAGGCGTGGTCGGTGACCACCCAGTCGATCTTGCCGGACATGAGCGCGTGCCAGAGGAACTCGCGGTCTTCCCGCGGCCGGATCGGCGGATTGACCTTGGCCCGGGTGTCGGCGTGGTCGAGATCGAGCAGGAGATGTCCCACCGTCGCCTCGCGGCCGATGTTCACATCCGGGTAGACCTCCTGCATCTTGAGCACCGTCTCCACCGACTCACGCGACGTCAGGTGGAGGATGTTGATGTTCGGACATCCGGCGGCGTGGGCGAGATAGGTGGCGATGACGATGGACAGCCCCTCGGAGTGCGGCGGCCGGGCCAGGTGGTAGGCCTCCATGTCGTTGAGGCCACGCTCCTCCTGGATGATTCTTGTCCAGGCGTTCATCAGCTCGGGGTTTTCGCAGTGAAAGCTGACGCTGATGAGATCGCGCGCCTCCGGGTACATGTCGACGACCTTCTTGGCGCCGCGAAGCACGAACTCGAAGTGGGCGAGGTCGTAGCGTTCGTCGGGCTTGGTCATCAGGAACTCGGCCTGGTTGTCCGACTTGCCGTGCAGCCCGTAGCCGCCGTAGAACATGAAGAGCTTGAAGGTGGGAACACCGAGCTTGTCGTAGATGTCGGGCATCTCGGCGATGTGTTCGTTGCCCGCCGGCATCAGGTGGAAACCGTAGTCCACGTGGTAGCGGCCGCCGGCCTGCTCGAGCATGTCTTTGAAGAACTCGAGGTAGGGCCCGCCCTTGTTGAGGTAGTACTGACCGGTGCGGAAGTAGGTCAGCGAGGTGGTCACCCCGCCCATGGCGGCGCACTTGGACTCGGTGGGCGCGTCCTCGGCGAGGTTGCGGTAGATGCCGATGTGCATGTGCGCGTCGACAACACCGGGAAAGGCGATCAGGCCCTTTCCGTCCACGACATCGGCTGCCAGCGCCGGCGTCGATCTCCGGGCGCCACCCGAGCGAACTTGCCGTCTTTGATCGCGACGTCGGCACTCTCGAGCCCGATCCCGTTCGGTCGCGCCACCCGGACGTTCTTGATCACTCGGTCATACATGTGGTCGGTCACGGTCCCACCTCCACGGAGGCTCGTTATTTGTCATAAGTATAGTACAATCGTACTGCATTCGTCCACAGATTGATCTGGCCAAGTTCACCACCGAATTCACCAGAGGAGGTCACCATGCAACCATCGACTCCTGCCGTTCGTTCTTCGTCACTCCTGTCCTGCGCGACTCGGCCCCGCTCGTAGCGGGCGATCGATCCCTACGAGGGAGCCAATTTCAAACGCGTCACGCTCGTTGTCGCCGACATGGAGCGTTCGCTCGAAATCTACCGCGACATCCTCGGCTTTCAACTCGACGGGATCATGGATTCGTCCGAGGCATCCTACTCATACCCGGTCTTCAAGATCGACCCGGAGGCGAAGATCCGATTCGCAACCTTGAGCGCCGGTCCGGAGCAGGTCCGCACCATGGCGCTCACCGAGATCACTGGAATGGAGCTGCCGAAACCCGGGCGGCCGTTCATGACCGCCTCGGTGATCCGGGTCGATGACATCGAGGGCACCTTCAAGAAACTCGAAGCGCTGGGCTCGAGACGGTCCCAGCCACTATCGCCGAACGACCCGGCGAGTTCAAGTTCAACGAGCAGGCTTTCGTCGATTTCGACGGCCACCTGATCGTGCTGTATCAGATGTTGCCGCTGGAGTAGGGTCCTGGGGTCTTGGCCGGCGCCTATGGCGCCTGGTCCTGAGGTCTTGAAGAAAACCGCAGCGTGACCTCAATCCTCGAAGACCCCAGGACCGGCAAGACCTCATGACCCAAAAAAGGACCGCGGGGAACGACCCCGCGGTTCAAAAACCATTCGAAGGGGAGGAGAGTCTTCCTTCGAATCACTCGTCGTGATGATGGTCGTGGCCGTGAGGCTCGTCCAGAGGATGCCGGTGAGGGCTGTCGTGGTCACTGTGATGGTGCCCGTGCCAGTGATCGTGGCGATGACCGTCCGACGCGTGCTCCGTGTCGTGCCCCTCCTCGTCGCCGCGCCGCTTCATGGTCTGCTCGAAGTCCTCGGGGCCGTGCGGGTGGTTGTGGATCTCGCTGAACGCCCATTTGTACAGCAGCGGATCGCGCTGGTAGATCCGTGCAAAGGAGCGGTCGGCGTTCTCGACCGGCGTGCTCCAGGGGTTGTAGTGAAAGTGGTTGAACAGCTTGGAGTCGGTCCGTCCCAGGGCGATGCAGCCGTACTCGGAGGCGAAGGCGCCGTGGTTGATGTAGGCCGGGCGCCAGAAGTAGCCGCCGGTGGGGATGTCGCCGAACTGCATCATCCAGGACGTCCCCCACAGGTGGTAGGACTCCTCGGCGCAGTCGTGGTAGGAGATGTTGTCCTGCCAGAAGCCCGGCGTCATGCAGTACAGGAATGTCATGGCATGGGAGATCGGGTTGTAGTTGAGCAGCTTGATCAGGCAGCCGGCCGCCACCGACGGCTTGGTGACGTTGCCCATCGCCCAGGGGATGTCCATGTAGGAGTCGACGTCGTGGTACAGCCCGACCTGTGCCTGCGGGTGGTGCTCGGTGGACTCCTCGTGGCTCGGCTCACCGGTGTTGTGCATCTCCAGCACCAGGCAGCCCCGCTCGCTGCGCACTTCCGGCAGGGCGTAGCCGGCCGGCAGGAAGAAGTAGTGCCCCTTGCGGCAGGTGCGGTCGCCGACCTGGAGCTCGCCCTCGATGACGATCAGCTCGCGCTCTCCCCAGGAGAATCCCGGGGCCTGGCGATAGCCGCCGTCGAGCTGGACGGACATCGTGCAGCCGCCGGTCTCCGGGTCGAAGCTCAGCATCTTGTACCGCATGCCCGAGCGCGAATCCCGGCAGGCGCATGTTCTTGAAGCGAACGTCCCGGTCGCAGAAGGGCTCGATGTGTGGGCGCATCATCCGTCTCCCATGCCTGGCGTCGCAGGCTTCGCGGTGGTCGTTGGCTACTCCCCGTCTACGCCGTACTTCCAGATCACCTGGTTGGTCCGACCTGCGGGCTTCACCGGCAGGTCTCGGGGCGCGATCTTCACCTTGAGGTCACCGTCCTGGTTGAAGCCGAGCGTGGTCAGGCGGTCGAAGAACTCCTGGTACCACTTCTCGCGCTTCGGGGTCGAGCTCCTCCATCTGTTTGACGATGGTCGCGAAGCGCTCCTCCTGCTCGACCCTCTCTTCCTCGATCCAGGCCGTGACCTCGGGGCTGCGGTCGTGACGGATGAACGTATTCTTGAAGGACATGTTGTGTTCACCCCCGTGGTTCTAATGTAATAAACTTATGACCAATCCGCAAGAGCGGGTTTCGCGGACTTCATCGACCGCGCATCGCGATCGGGGTCACGGACACGACCTGGAGGACTTTGAACCATCGCCGGTCCGCAGACCCGCGGCCTTGTCGGAATCGCCGGCGCAGCCGTCCTCGTGCTCACCATCATGCCGACGGTTGCGCCGTCGATCAACCGTAGCCCGTGGAGGAGGCACCCCCCATGAACGCCACGAATCGTCACTTTTTCAACACCCAGTTCGGAGATGTCCACTACGTCGACGTCGGCGCCTCCGACACGCCGCCCATTGTCCTGCTTCACCAGACTCCGCGCTCCGTTGATGAGTTCAAGGAGGTCATCCCGCTGCTCGCCGCCGAACACCGGGTGATCGCCATGGACAACCCCGGCTACGGATGCTCGGACATTCCGCCGAGTCAGCCCACCGTCGAGGAGTACGCCGACACCGTCGTCGAACTGCTCGATCACCTCGAAATCGAGAAAGGCCGTTCTCGTCGGCCACCACACCGGCGCCATCCTCGCGGTGGATATCGCCGCCCGCTACCCCGACCGCGTCGACAAGCTCGCGCTTTCGGGTCCGCACTACATGGACGCCGAAATGCGCGAGATGCTGCCTCAAGATCTCCAACCAGTGGCACTGTCCAACCGGACGGCTCTCACATGCAGGAGAAATGGGACAAGTTCTCGGGCTGGGTCGACGATCCCGCGATCGTCCACCGCGTCGTCACCGATCTGCTGCGCGCCGGCGAGACATCCGAGTACGGCCATTTCTCCTGCGCCGACTATTTGATGGAGAACACCCTGCACCTGGTCAACGGCGCCGACGCTGCTCGATCGTCGGGCGAAACGACATCTTCGCCAACCACCCAAAGAACACCATCTTCGAGGAGACCATCCCGGAAACCGAGAAGGTCGTGATCGACGGCGGGATCTTTCTCCCCACCGAGTCACCGGGACCGTTTGCCGAGGTGGTGCTGGAGTACCTCCGCACCACCGGTTGAGCGGAGAATTGGACCGCGACGGCGCAAAGTCCGCAAAGCACAATGCGACGAGGGGCGGCTCTCCCGGTGACGAAGGAGGCCCCGGCGCACGAGCAGCGTGGTCAAATACCTCTCGGGATCCTCGAATGACAACGCTGTTCACGCGACGTTAGGCCGCCGAAGGCGGTCCAAAAGCCCGGGAACGAAAGAGCCGTGGCCGGGGATCGCTCAATCGCCCCAGCGCGATCGCCGCTCCCGCCTTCCTTCAGCTTTTTGAAGGCGTCCCACTGGCTCACGGTGCCGGGCTGCCACTGCTCAGGGGAACGCGCAGGTACTCCGGGTGCCCATCGACGATGTAAGCGTGGAACCGGGGATCGAGCCGCTGCCAGCTCCGTCGCGCCTCCGGCGAGCTTCTTGCCCGCCGCATGGAAGACCATGTGGCCCGGTCGGTTGCCCATTTCCATGAAGGGTTCCCACTGGCCGATGCGGGCAAAAGTGACCTGGGCAGGGGCGCTCGTCAGGTCCGGGTTTTGGAGGTCGCGATCGGACGCGTGATACATGGTGAGCTCGGATCCCTGGTACATGTCGTGCTGGACGTTGAGCGGGAACTCCTCACGGCTGATGGGGCTGGGTCGGAAGAAGAACATGTCCAGGCTCCACCAGATGTCGTCGCCCATTCTGGTCGTCGGAATGGATGCGATGCTGAAGCGTCCCTCGGTGGGGATCTCGACGTTGACGTGGTCGTTGAGGCGGTGGAGCACCTCGACCTCACGGCCGAGGTAGGGATTCAACCACCGGTCGAGGATCTCTCCATCCTCGCGATTGCGGTAAACACCGATCTCCCGGTTGAGCATCCGGTAGCCGCCTTCGCTCTTCTCGAACCTCGCAGCGGAGAAGCCGTCGTAGTCGAAGAGCCGGCGATTTCCCTCCCCGGGCACCATTCCCCAGATGCCGCCGGTCCAGTACCAAAACGTCTCGCCACCGGTAAGATCCCCACGCATCTTGACCAGGGCTTCGAGCCCCTGCTCGGGGACGTCGAGGTCGTAGATCGGCGTCCGGGATCCGGTCGAATCCGAGCCGTCAGCGTCGGACAGACGGACGGAGGCGGCCGCCAGCATCGCGGCGGCGCCCTTGAGAGCGCTTCTCCGATCCATGGTTCACTCCTTCGATCTCAGAATCCCCGATAACCCGATTCCGGTCAATATCCGTCCCACGAATCCGAAACCTTCTCCTCGTCGATGAGGGTTCGCATGTGGATCCTGCCGTTTTTGATCCACTGCCAGGTCCGGCACCGAGAACGGCCGTCGTCGCTGAGCTGGATCATCTCGTAGAGATAGAGGTCCGGCTCGCCCTTGCGCTGCCAGTAGAGCATGATCGACCGGTCGAACTCGTCCAGCCCGACCTCGGCGGCCCAGCCGGTGATGAGCTCGTTGTCGAACCAGACCCTGCCGTCACGGTAGACGGCCGGAAAATCGCGTTCTTCGCGGCGCCCGTCGTCCCAGGAATAGTGATTGGTCTGGTGATACGGGTAGGCGCCTTGCGAAGGGAAACGACAAACCAGGCGCGACCGGTGTTCATCGATCTTGTCACCGGCAGGATTGTAGTACCGGTACCACCCGTCCCACACACCTTCGTTTCGCGCCAGCAGCGGCATCAACTTTTTGATTTCGATCATGATCAACTCCCCCGACTGCAACGAACTCACGCCGCCCATCATTTCAGATCGGGCTCATCTCGATCATGGATTGAAAACGAATCTGCAACCGATCCAGAATCTCCTGCCCGGCAGCGGATAGCCCGGCTCCACCTCCACAGCCGCATCGAGAGCGTTGTCGACTTGAATACTGAGTTCGGCAACACCGATCCTGCCGGTGATCCCGAGATCGAGGAGCGAATAGGAGTCGAGTTCGATCCGCTCACCGCGGTTGTAGGCGACGCGTTGGCCCGTCGCGAGCCACACCCCACGCAGATCCACCCGCCGGCCGAGATGAACGACCCCGAGCAGCTCGATCTGATGATCTGGGACAAAGGGGATCTCCTCGAAGCCCTCGCTCGAGCTTGTGAACTTGTGGTCGAGACCGGTCCACGACGCGCTGTAGTCGAAGACCGCGGATTCTCCCCGGAGCCGAAGCTCGAGACCCCGGATTTCGGCCTCGTCCTGGTTGCGATAGGGAAAGTCGCGGCCCTCGCGGGTGATCAGATCGGTCACCCGGTTGAAAAAGACCGTCCCCTCCACCGTCAACGCCGACGATGGTGAGAACTCGGCGCCGAGGTCGAGTCCGTTGGTCCTCTGGGGGCCGAGATCCGGGTTTGGAGGATCGGTCCCATAGAGCTGACGCATCGTCGGGAACCGGCCGCGCCGGTACAAAGCGACGGACGCGGTCCACTCGGACCCCAGCACCCTTCGGAACTCGACCTGGGGCGACCAGAGAGTCTCGGACGGACGGGCGTCATCGACCGGCCCCGGGTCGCCGCCGATCGCTCGCAGGCTCTCGGCGTGGACCACGTCGAGCCCTTCGAGCGCCAGCGAACCGATGAGGCTGTTGCGCTCGTCGATCCGCCACCGATCTTCGGCGGAGAGCGACCAGGTCCACGCCCGGTAGCTCTCGCTGGGGTCTTCGGACCCATCGGGGTCGCGTTCGGTCTTGAGGTGACGGTCCTGACGGAGATGAAAGGCGCTCCCGAGCCGGTGTCCACCACCCAAGTTCCATTCACCCTGGACATAGCCGCCGTACACACGATCCGTGAAGGACGACTCCAACCGCACGGTCTCGAGTTCGGGACCTGAAAAAACCTCGAGGGTGTTGTCAAAAGCGTGACTATAGATTTGGCCGCGGAGCCGGCCGGGGGCGAAGTCGTGCTCATAGCCGAGCGCGAGGGTAGTTTGACGCCATTCCGGGAAGCGGGCGAACTTGATGAATCCCGCGGGTTCGGTGGTGTGGAACGGAATCCCCTTTTCGGCGTCGATGAATCGCAACGAGGCATAGAGCGTTCCCGCGTCTGGGATCTTCCAACCGACCCTGCCCATGGCGGTGGCCTGGCGGAGATCCGAGTTGACCCGCACTCCCCCGTCCTCGTAAGGAGTCTCCTCGAAACCACCAGCCATGGGCCAGCCGTCCGAAGTCTCGCCCCCGAGTCCGAAGTACCAGCTCAGGAGGTCGCCGCCGCCGAAGCTGGCGTGCGCTACGGCCGTTCGCTCCGAGGTCAGGCGAAGATCGCCGGCAATCCGTTTCTTCGGCCCACCCTGCATGGTGGTGACGTTGATGACGCCTCCGAGCCCATTCGGTCCATAGAGCGGCGACGCCGCCCCTCTGGTGACCGAAACCCTGGCCACATCGAAGATCGGTAATTGGCCGAGATCGAGATCCCCGAAGTACGGGTCGGAGACCGGGACCCCATCGACCAGCAGGAGGACGTTGGACTGTTCGTAGCCCCGGACCCACACCTTTTGCTCGTTCCGGCCGCCGATGCTCATGGAGACCCCGGGAAGGAGTTCGAGAGCCTGGCCGATGGTCAGGACTCCTGCGGCCTGAATCTCGGCCGCATCAATGACATCGGTGGTTCCGGACGATGGCTCGTCTTCCTCGTCCACCACGACGATCTCACCAAAGAAGAACGGGCTGCCTTCATCGTCAACCCCGTCGGAGCCGGGGACGCTTTCGGTGCTGCCGGCCGGTTCATCCTCAACTGGGTCCGATGTCTGGGCACCCGCCGGTAAAGCTGTGAGCGCAACGGCCACAACCAACCAGAGCACGACCGAAGTCCGACGGCCGAGGCTCACCCCGCCGTCCGCATCGTCCAGCACCGCGTCTCCTTTCCAAGCCGGGAGGCCGCCGCGTTTCCACGCCGGCCCTTGGGGCTCCGGGATCGATGATCCCGCCCACCGTTCGACGGACCTTGAGAGCGGCTCCGGTAGGCCCGCCGAATCGGAGACTCCCGAGTGTGTACCTCGGACGTTCTCCGAATGCAACTCACACGAGTGGTTGCCGCGCTCGGCAGCGGCGAGCGCCGTCACTCGGGAAGGCGGTCGAACTCTTCCGGTGTGTTGACGTTTCGCCAACTCCCGATCAACTCCCCGGGCGGAGCGGGACAATGGACATTGGCCTGCTCGGCGAGCCGCCAAGGTCCCAATTTCCCGGACCGCGCCAGACCTTCGAGGAGGCCCAGTACCTGGGGCTCATAGACCGCCAAGAAGGGCTCGACCGGGCCATCGCCCAACCGCGGCAGGATTGCCCAACGACCTGGGCGGCGTTGGTCCATGAGCCAGTCAACGGCAGCCTCGGAGATCAACGGCTGATCGCACGCAACCATGAGCCAGGCTGCGTTCGGAGCCCAACGGAGGGCGGCCATCAGCCCCGCCAAGGGACCGGCGAGTCCAGGCGCATCCGGGATCCTGGGATGGCCGGAAAGGGTCGCCGGCAACGGCCCCGATCCGAGCAGGACCGGTCCCTCCAATCGAACCGGAATCGCATCGACCACCCGATCGACGAGGGTCCGACCCCGAAACTCCAGCAGCTGCTTGGGAGAGCCCATCCGACTCGACTTCCCACCCACAAAAACCCCGGCGAAGATGGTCCGGACCCGCCACGCATCCTCCAGATACGCCACGATCCAGTCCAACGCCACGGCCAGCCGCCGGTCATCCCTCGCGAGCACCGCACCGATCCCGGGCACGTCACCGGGCGCTTCGCCCTCGCCGTCACCAAGCAACCACAGCTTCGGCAAAGAGGTGCGTTTGTGGCCTTCCACGAGCACCAGATCGTGATTCGCACCGAGGAGATCGATCGCCCGATCCAGATCGGGGCCACTGTCCGGGTGCCATCGAACCGCCGACTCATTGGCACCACGCAGCAGGACATCGGCCCCCGATCGGAACAACCGGTCCGAGTCTTTTCCCGGATGATCGAGCCGGACGCCGTGGGCGTCGTGCTTGACGACCGCGACCGAGAGACCTCGATCGCGCAGGAGGGGAACCAGCCCTTCGATCAGGGTGGTCTTCCCCGAGCCGCTGAACCCGCAGCACGCCACGACAGGGACTCGATCCGTCGGCCGTCTCACCCCGCGAGTCTACCCTTGCAACACCGCCCCGGGAACCGACCGGGAAATGTGAGCCGTATCACAACCTGTTTTCCCCCGTTCTCCGCTTCACACGGTAGAGACAGCCGCCGACCCGGCAGTCACAACAACCGACACGAGGAGGACACCATGGATTCGAGCACGAACGCGCCCAAGACCCGCACCACGACACATTTCGTTTCCCGCGTAGTGATTTCAGCGCTGACGGTCGGCGTGTTGATCGCATCGGCCGGCCAGGTCCTGGCAGACGGAGCGATGTTCTACGCACTCGAAACCGGTGAGGTCCGAGCCCTCGACTTGGCGACGGGCGCAGATACTGGTATCAGCATCCCAAACACTGCCTTCTTCGGCAACCCACCGAACCCCGCCACCCGCCGCAACATCGCCTACGACCCCGACGAAGACCTCCTCTGGTACTCGGCTGATGACCAAAACGTACACTCGATAAACGTCAGCACCCTTGCCCCAGGACCAACTATCTCCGATATCGGCGACAATCCATTTTTGGGAGCCAACCGGACGATCGCCATCGATATCTATGTCGGTCGTCTCTATATCTCCAACGCGAACGGCAATGTCGAGGTCTATAACCTAGACTCGGCCACCAGGATGTTCACGATCCCGGTCTCCGCCTTCGGCCTCAGCGAGCCGAACCCCGGCGACCTCCGGAGAATCGCCGCCGACGGCAACGGCATGCTCTGGTACGCGGCGGATGACGGCAATTTCAAGGAGTTTGTCCCGCTTCAATTGAACCCCTACTTCACCGGCCGGGAGATCCAGTTCGCCGCACAGAACGAACCCCAGAATCCGCGGCAGTACCGCAGTTTCGTCACCGGAGGCTGGTTCAATCATGACCATCGCCTCTACTACGCCACCTCATTAGGCGATGTCTTGAGCTTTGATCTCGACACGCTGGCTTTCGTCGGCCTCACCTTTTCAGAACTCTGGTTCTGGACCACGAGCAACCCCGGCGCGCTCCGCACGCTCGCCATCGATCCCACCTGGACACCCTCCGGGTCCCCGCCGGCGCCGCCGACCGGGATCACGGCCTCTGACGGTACCTACCCGGATGGAGTGCTGGTGAGCTGGAACACCGTCCCAAATGCGACGGCCTACCAGTTGTACAGGCGAAACTTCGGGACCACCACTTGGGGACTCATCAGCGTACCGGTGATGAACCCACCCATCTATGACACGGTCGTAATCGTGCCGGGCCAAATCTACGAGTACGCGGTCATCGCCACGAACCAGTGGGGATGGAGCGATCTGAGCACCGACACCGACACCGGATATGCCGGTGGGTTGACGCCGCCGACCGGGCTGACCGCCAGCCAGGGCACATTCAACGACCGCGTCCGCGTGGGCTGGGATGCAGTCTCCGGAGCGACCGGCTACTTGATTTTCCGGGCACTCTACAGTGGCGGGATGCCGACCACCGAATGGGTGACCTCCACCACGTGGGACGACATGAACGCCCTTCCCCAGGGCTCCACCTGGGAGTACACGGTCACCGCATGTACCGATCCCTCGACCTGTTCGGCGAGCAGCGGCCCGGCCTGGGGTTGGATGAGCTCTCTCATCTTCGCCGACGGCTTCGAATCCGGCACTCTTTCGGGCTGGAGCGACGTTCAGTACTGACCTGTCGGACAGGTCGATGAAAACGGGCGGGCGCTTCGGCGCCCGCTCGACTCTTTTGGGGAACGCTGGTACAACGGTTCTCAGACTTGCGATGACGGACGAGAAAAGGAATCCGGCCGGGGTGACACAGCTGCTTCACGCCTGGAACGAGGGCGACGTGGATGCCCTCAGGGACCTGATGCCGATCGTCTTCGCGGAACTCAAGCGAATGGCACGCCTGCGCTTCGCTTCGGAACGATCGGGTCACACGCTCCAACCGACTGCGATCGTCAACGAGGTCTACCTCCGTCTGGCCAGTCAGAAGGCGCCCAACCTCCAAAACCGGGATCACTTTCTGGCCTACTCCGGGAAGATGATGCGCTGGATTCTGGTCGATCACGCACGCCGACACCGCAGCGGGAAACGCGGCGGCGACCTTCCGACCATCTGTCTCAGCGACGACCTCGATATGAAGCCGGTCTCCACTCCCGGCATCGACATCCTCGCCCTCGATGAGGCGATGAGACGGCTCGAAGAGCTCGAACCGCGGCAGAGCCGGGTCGTCGAGCTGAGGTTCTTCGCCGGTCTGACCATCGATGAGACCGCGGCCCTCCTGGGGGTCTCGGTCAGTCTGGTCAAGGACGACTGGCGCATGGCGCGAACCTGGCTTTACCGCCAACTGACCTCCTCAGGCGGATGTGCGTGACCGATCGGGAATCCTATCGCCGCCTGCAGGAGATCTTTCTCGAGGCGAGCTCTCTCGCCAGGGACAAGCGGCCGGAATTTCTCGACCGGGCCTGCGCCGGCGACCCCGCGATGCGGACGGAGGTCGAGGAGATGCTCGCCGCCGAGAGTCAGGTCGGGACCTTTCTCGAGAGTCCGGCCGTATCGCCGTCGTCACCGAAACCCCGTTCTGGTGAAGCACCCGATCCAACGGCCATCGGTCCCTACCGCATCGAGAAGCGGCTGGGTTCCGGGGGGATGGGAGTGGTCTATCTCGCCGAGCAGCGCGAGCCGGTTCGCCGTCAGGTTGCCCTCAAGCTGATCAAGAGCGGGATGGACACCGAGCAGGTGGTGGCGCGTTTCGAGATGGAACGCCAGACCCTGGCGTTGATGGAGCACCCCGGCATCGCCCGTGTCTTGGATGCGGGCGCGACCGACGACGGCCGACCGTTCTTTGTCATGGAGGTTGTCCGAGGCACTCCGATCACCAACTTCTCGGACGAGAAGGGACTGAGCCTCGATCAACGGCTCTCCTTGTTCATCCGGGTCTGTGATGCCCTCCACCACGCTCATCAGAAGGGCATCATCCACCGCGACATCAAACCGTCGAACGTCCTCGTCGAGAACCAAAACGGCGAGGTGACGCCCAAGATCATCGACTTCGGCATCGCGAAGGCGACCAACCAGAGACTCGTGGAGGGCGGCCTGCACACGGGCATCGGCCAAATCATCGGCACGCCCGAGTACATGAGCCCCGAGCAGGCCGATGTCTCGGGTCTCGACATCGACACCCGTTCCGACATCTACTCAATGGGCGTCATGCTCTACGAGCTCCTGTCCGGAACCCTGCCATTCGACACCGCCACCGAACGATCCGCCGGTCTCGGTCAAATCCAGCGAATCCTCTCCAAAGAAGACCCGCCCACCCCGAGTTCCAAGGTCTCGTCCATCGACGGATCGAAGATCAAATGCGGCCTCAACTCTCGCGATTTGGGGCGTAAGCTCAAGGGGGATCTGGACTGGATTGTCATGAAGGCGATCGACCGGGACCTCGACCGCAGGTACCAGTCGGTTTCGGAGTTCGCCTCGGACATCCGGCGCTACCTGGCCGACGAGCCGGTGCTCGCATCGCCGCCGGGGACTGCCTATCGTCTGCGGAAGTTCGTCCGCCGGCATCGGACAGCCGTCGCCGGATCCGCGGCGGCGGTTCTTCTCCTTCTCGCCGGCGTCGTCGCCACGACCTCGCAGGCGATCCGCGCGACCCGGGCCGAGCGGGAGGCCCGACACCAGGCCGCCCTCGCCGCCGACGTCAACGATTTTCTCATCACCATGCTCTCGGAAGCCAATCCGGAGAATCGTCCTGCGGGCATCGATTTCACGGTTGTCGATGCCCTCGAAACCGCGGCCCACATGGTCGATTCCGGCGATCGTTCACCACGTCTCGAGGCCGAGGTCCGGCGGGTGGTCGGCGTGACCTTCTACTCCCTCGGCCGCTACGAAGAAGCCGAGCTCCAGCTGCGTACCGCCCTCGAGGCTCTGAACTCTCTCGAGGTGGTCCCCGCCGCCGAGGTGGCTCGCCTCGAGATCCAACTCGGGACGGTCCTCGTCGACAGCGGCGAGGTGGATGAAGCGGAGCGGATTCTCGTGGCCGCCCGGGAGGCCCTTGCCGCAGCCGGCCCGGAACACGTCGTATCCTGGGCGACTGCGACAAACTCCCTGGCTGATGTGGCCCGCGTGAGGGGTCACCACGAGGCAGCGAAGAAGCTCAACGAAATCGCCCTCGCCGCCGTGCGATCGACGGATGGCGAGGCGGCCGACTCCATCGAAGCGAACGTGCTCATCGATCTCGGTGCGATGGACCTCGAGCTGATGATGATCGAGAGCGCTGAGGAGAGAATCCGCGAAGGTCTGGCCCTGCAACGGATCGTCCTCGGGGACAACCATCCGACGATCGCCCGGACCGAGCTCAAGTTGGCGAAGGTGCTGGCCGAGAAGGGCGAGGTCGACACCGCCGACCGGCTCTTCCGGGCCAGCCTGGAGACCACCCGCGAGGTCTTCGGAGAACGCCACATCAGAGTCGCCGTCGTCCTTCACAACTACGGATTCCATCTCATGGACCGGAATCCCGGCCAGGCCGAGATCTATCTCCAGGAAGCGGTCGAGATTCTCGAGGAACGCGGAAACGACGTCGCCGTCGCCCGGGCCCTGGATGTTCTGGCCGCAGCACAAATGGACCTCGAGGAGTACGACCGGGCGGAAACCAACTTCAATCGATCCCTCGAGCTCCGCCGGAGGGCACTCCCCGACGACCACCCGGACATCGCCCAGAGCATCAACAACCTGGGCAGCCTCTACATGCGGAGCCATCAGTACGATCGCGCCGTGGCCATGCTCGAGCGGGCTCTCGATCAGTATCGGCAGGTCCTCGGTGAGCGCCACCCTCAGGTTGTCGTCGTGACCTACAATCTGGGATCCACGCTCTCGGACGCCGGAAGACTGGAGGAGGCTCGCGTCAGGCTCGAACTGTCCTGGAGGGTCGCCACGGAGGTTTTCCCCAAGGGCCACCTCAACACCGCCGTCATCCAGGCCAAGTACGGCGAGTGCCTGGGGCGACTGGCGCGGTTTCGAAGAGGCGGAAACCATTTTGACCCCGGCGTACGAAGCGATCGACCGCCCAGCTCGGCGACGGCCACTGGCGCAGCCGACAGGCGGCAGCGATGGTCGAGGATCTCTACTCGCGGTGGGGCAAAGCCCCACCCGGTCATTGACAGCCGCCCACATTCGTGAATAATCAACAGATCATGGCTGGACGGATCGCCTCCCGCGCTCGCGATCTCGAGCACCCTGCCGATGCTGCGGGCGCGGCCGTTTCGTCGATTCTGAACCTCCTCCTTCTCGCTCTTATGAGCGACATACCGGGGGTTCAGACCTAAGCGTTTTTGTCGCATCGTCACAAGCCCCCGAGGAATCGGGGGCTTTTTATTTCTCTCGAACTGGAGGAACGAACACCATGGCAACGCAGAACGACAACCGGGTCCTGATCTTCGACACCACCCTGCGCGACGGCGAGCAGTCACCCGGCGCCAGCCTCACGAGCTCCGAGAAGCTCGAGATCGCCCGCCAGCTCGCGCGTCTCGGCGTCGACATCATCGAGGCCGGTTTCCCGGCGGCGAGCCCCGACGATCTCGAGGCGGTGCGGCGGATCGCCGGCGAGATCGGGACCGAGGACGGTCCGATCATCGCCGGCCTGGCCCGCGCCCATCCACGCGACATCGACAAGGTCTGGGAAGCGGTCCAGCCGGCGGCGAAGCCGCGGATCCACACCTTTATCGCCACCTCCGATCTCCACCTCGATCACAAGCTCAAGATGAGCCGGGCTGATGTCGTCGACCGGACCCGGAAGATGGTGGCTCACGCCAAGTCCTACTGCCGCGACATCGAGTTCAGCTGCGAGGACGCGGGCCGGTCGGACCCGGACTTTCTCATCGAGGTCTGCACCGCCGCCATCGAATCGGGCGCCACCACGCTCAACATCCCGGACACCGTCGGCTACACGTCGCCGGAGGAGTACTTCGAGCTCATCAACCGGCTCCGCGCCGAGACCCCTGGAGGCGACGGCGTCATCTGGTCGACCCACTGTCACGACGACCTCGGGATGGCCACCGCAAACACCCTGGCCGGGATCAGGGCCGGCGCCCGTCAGGCCGAGGTCACCATCAACGGGATCGGCGAGCGGGCCGGCAACACCAGCCTCGAAGAGGTGGTCATGGCCCTGCGGACCCGCCACCGGTACTTCGGGATGGAAACCGGTATCGACACCACCCAGATCATCCGCGCCAGCCACATGGTGGCCAGCTACACCGGCATCTCGGTGCCGCCCAACAAGGCGGTGGTCGGCGCCAACGCCTTCGCCCACGAGGCCGGGCATCCACCAGGACGGGATTCTCAAGCACCAGGGCACCTACGAGATCATGACGCCCGGAGACCGTCGGGCTCGACCGGTCGCGCCTGGTGCTCGGCAAACACAGCGGCCGCCACGCCTTCCGCGTCCGGCTCGAGCAGCTCGGCTTCGAGCTCGACGACGAGGCGGTGGCCAAGGCGTTCGGCAGCTTCAAGGAGCTCGCCGACAAGAAGAAGATCATCACCGATGCCGATCTCGAGGCGCTGGTGGCGGATGAGTTCTTCCAGCCCGAAGAGATCTTCAAACTCCTCGACCTGCAGGTCACCTGCGGCAGCCCGGGGATGCCGACGGCGACGGTGAGGATGGCCGACCCCGACGACGAGGAGGCCATCGGCGTCGCCGTCGGGACCGGACCGGTGGACGCGGTCTTCCGCTCCATCGATCAGGTCATCGGCCGGCCCACGAAGCTCATCGAGTACGCCGTCCACAGCATCACCGAAGGCATCGACGCCCTCGGCAATGTGACCGTCCGGATCGTCGACGCCGACGGCCAGCGATCGGACCATCAGCGGCCACGGCGCCGATGTCGACATCATCGTCGCCAGCGCCAAGGCCTACATCGCCGCCAAGAACCGGATGATCGCCCGGATCGGACGGCGCCCGCGTGGCGGCCACCGAGACCGACGACATCAGCTCCAACTGGGAGTCGCTCCGTATGGGCGGCAACGGGTTCTGAGGGGATGCACATGCCGACCGCGGGACGCACGCTCTTCGACACGATCTGGGACGACCATCGGGTGAACGCGGAATCGGCGCCCGGTGGTGGTCCCGACACCCTCTACATCGATCTCCACCTGATCCACGAGGTGACCTCGCCGCAGGCGTTCTCGATTCTGCGAGGTCGCGGGCTGAAGCTCCGCCGACCCGGCCAGACGGTGGCCACCATGGACCACTCGATTCCGTCGACTCCACCCGGACCGGACGGAAAGTACGTCATCGAGGATCCCGACGCCGTGATTCAACTCGCCGCGCTCGAGAGCAACTGCGCCGAGTTCGGAGTGCCGCTCTTCCCGATGGGTCACGAAAACCAGGGAATCGTCCACGTCACCGCGCCCGAACTCGGTCTCATTCAGCCCGGGATGACCATCGTCTGCGGCGACAGCCATACCGCCACCCACGGCGCCTTCGGCGCTTTGGCTTTCGGTATCGGCACCAGTCAGGTGGCCCATGTCTTCGCCACCCAGTGCCTTCTCGCCCCCCGGCCCAAGACATTCGAGATCCGCATCGACGGCACTCTCCAACCCGGAGTCACGGCCAAGGACATCATCCTGTCGGTGATCGCGAAGATCGGCACCGAGGGCGGCACCGGTCACGTCTTCGAGTACACCGGCACGACGATTCGGGCGATGTCGATGGAGGAACGGATGACCGTGACCAACATGTCGATCGAGGGCGGCGCCACTGCGGGTCTGATCCAACCCGACGACACCACCTTCGAGTACCTGTCCGGTCGCGAGTACGCACCGCAGGGTGAAGCCTTCGACGAAGCCGTCAGCCGGTGGCGACAACTGGCGACCGACCGCGACGCCGTCTTCGACCGCTCGGTCAAGATCGACGCCGGGCAGGTCGAGCCCATGATCACCTACGGCACGAATCCGGGGATGGGGATGCCGGTGCGGGACCCGGTGCCCGACCCTGCCGCGCTGACCAACCGATCCGATCGAAGATCCGCGCAGAGGGCCCTCGAATATATGCGCATCGAACCCGGCAAACCTCTCCTCGGCCACCCGGTGGATGTGGTCTTTGTCGGCAGCTGCACCAACTCGCGGCTCAGCGATCTCCGGGACGCGGCCCGAATTCTCGCGGGACGCAAGGTCAGCGACAAGGTCAGAATGCTGGTCGTTCCAGGATCGCAGAGGACCAAACGAGCGGCCGAAGACGAGGGACTCGACACGATCTTCAAGGCCGCCGGCGCCGAGTGGCGCGAGCCGGGTTGTTCCATGTGCCTGGCCATGAACGCCGACAAGCTCGAACCCGGCCAGCTCTCGGTCAGCACCTCGAACAGAAATTTCGAGGGTCGGCAGGGACCCAACGGCCGGACCATTCTCGCGAGCCCGCTGACCGCGGCCGCCTGCGCGGTGACCGGCCGAATCACCGATGTCAGGGAGATGTTGTGATGGAACCCCTCACCAGCCATGCGATCGTGCTGCCCATCGACAACATCGACACCGACCGGATCATCCCGGCGCGGTTTCTCATCACCACCAAGACCAAGGGCCTCGGCCGCCACTTCTTCAGCGACTGGATGCACGGGTCGAGCTCTCTGACCGATGCACGGATCCTCGTCGCCGGCCACAACTTCGGCTGCGGAAGCTCCCGCGAGCACGCGGTCTGGGCGCTCGCCGATTTCGGGATCGAGGCCGTGGTCTCGACCGGATTCGCCGACATCTTCCACGCCAACGCCCTCCGCAATGGGCTCATCCCGGTGGTTGTCGGGCCGGAGGATCACGAGAAGCTCGTCAACGAACTCGAAGCCGTGCCCGAGCAACAGGTGGTCATCGACTTCGAGTCCCACCGCCTTTCGTGCGGTTCGATCGAGGCGGGATTCACCGCCGCGGTCGACAACGTCAAGACCGAAGACCGTGAGACCCCCGGCGGCGAGGAGCTCGACGCGTCTACTCCAACAGACCGATCTCATCGACCGGCACGAGGCCCATCGACAGCCCCGGGTCGACACGCGAAAGGGCGTTTGAATGTCCGCGAGAGTTCTCCTTCTCCCGGGTGACGGGATCGGAGTCGAGATCGTCGACGCCGCCCGTCAGGTCCTCGAACACGCTTCCAGGACCTGGGAACTCGATCTCGATTTTTCCAGCGGTCTCATCGGCGGCGCTGCCATCGACGCTGACGGTGATCCCTTCCCTGCCGCGACGCGGACGGCCTGCCGCGAAGCAGACGCCGTCCTGCTCGGCGCCGTCGGCGGACCCAAGTGGTCGGATCCGAGCGCGCCCATCCGCCCCGAGCAGGGCCTCTTGCGACTGCGCGGCGAGTTCGATCTCTTCGCCAACCTCCGACCCGTCCAGGTTTTTCCCGCCCTTGCCGATCACGCTCCGCTGCGGGCGGATCTCCTCGACGGAGTGGACATCCTCTTTGTCCGTGAGTTGACCAGCGGGATCTATTTCGGCGCCCACTCCGAGGAGAACGAGCACGGCGAGGCCTTCGACACCATGACCTACCGGGTCCCCGAGGTCGAACGCATCGCCCGCGTCGCCTTCACCGCCGCACGGAAACGGAGCGGCCGGGTCGCGTCGGTGGACAAGGCGAACGTCCTCGCCTCCATGCGGCTCTGGCGCCGCACGGTGGAGCGGGTCGCCGCCGACTATCCCGACGTCGAGCTCGAGCACGTCCTGGTCGATGCCTGCGCCATGTATCTCATGCAGCGGCCGGCGAGCTTCGATGTCATCCTGGCGCCGAACTGCTTCGGCGACATCCTCTCCGACGAGGCGTCGGTCCTCGCCGGTTCTCTCGGGATGCTGCCCTCGGCCTCCATCGGCTCGGAGAGCTTCGGCGTCTACGAACCCATCCACGGCTCCGCGCCGGACATCGAGGGCAAGGGCATCGCCAACCCCATTGCCACCATTCTTTCCGCCGCCATGCTGCTGCGTCACAGTCTGGGACGGGACGACGCGGCTACGCGGAATCGAGACAGGCGGTGGAAACGACGCTCCGGTGCGGCCTACGAACCGCCGACATCGCGTCGCCGGTGACGACACCGTCCACCACCAACGAATTCACGCAGGCAGTGCTGGACCACCTGACCGCGTAAGATCAGAAACGACCCCAGGCCCCTCAGCCTTCGAAGACCTCTTTGTAGACGTCTTCGTTGAATCCAACCACCAGCCGATCGCCCACCGCGATGGTCGGCGCCCTCAGATTCCCGGTGGAACCGAGCATCTTGGGAACAATCTCGTCCGCGGGTTGGCCGCCGTCGAAATGATCGATCTTCTTTCCCTTGACGATGGTGACCTTGCCGGTGGTCTGGATGAGCTCTCGGGCCGTGTCTTCACCCAGCTTCCGGCTCGCCGGCACCACTTCCGCCACGTCGATCGCGTTGTCCTCCAAAAACCTGGAGGATCTCTTGCACGATGTTCAACCCGCGCGGTGGTAATACCAGTCGACTCGTTGGCTCATGATCGATCCCTTTCCGGTCTCGGCCGCTCGAGCAGCGGTCAGAATATGAAGTATCGGTATTCTCGCACAGGATCCAGACACCCTTGATGCGGCCGTGTTCCAACTGCCGCCACCCATCGCCTGGGATCCGTCGTCCGCCACATTGACCCGCTCGAGCGCACCGACATCGGCATCCCAGACAACGATGTCGTCCTGGCCGTTGGTGTCACCCGGCAGCCTTGTCGGTGCCACCGGACACGTGTCCGCAGCCAGGTTGACAGGTGTCAACCCGACGTTTCGAAAAGAATCGTCATACTATTGAATATTCATGACTTAAGAAATTTGAACAACCGGGCACGGTCTTTGCTTTGTCACGTCCCCAGGAGACGAAGATGATCAAAGATGCTTCTGTCATGGACCGTCCGGTTGCTCAACGACGATTTTTGCATCGGGTGCGTTTCATTGGTCCTGCAACGATCGTGGTGATACTTGCCGCTGTGGCTTTTTGGCCCTCGTTCTCACGCTGGTCCCGATCAGAAGCTTCGATTGACGCCTCTCGCGTGCGTATTGCCGAGGTTGTTCGTGGTGATCTTGTACGAGAGTTCTCGGTTGAAGGACGCATCGTCGCTGCATTTCACCCGACCTCATTCAGCCCGGCACGCGGCATCGTTTCGATCAACGTCACTGCAGGCCAGGTCGTTGATGAGGGTGATGTTCTCGCCAGTGTATCCAGCCCCGAACTCGGCAGTCTTGTGGCTCAGGAAGAGACGACGCTGAGCAGCCTGAAATCGACCGATGAACGCCTGCGGCTCGAGGCCCGCCAAAATCGATTGGTGAATGAGCAACAGGTCGATCTCGGACGCGTCGAACTCGCGGCGGCCAACCGCTCCCTCGAACGAGCCGAGAAGCTCTACAAACTTGGCCTGACGAACGAAATTGATCTTGAAACAGCTCGCGATTCTGTCGTCGTCGCTTCGCTCAAACTCAAACAGGCCGAACAACGTGTTGAATTCGGTTCCGGAATCCTCATGTTTGAACTCGAAAGCGCTCGGCAGCAGCTCGATCGCCAACAACTTGTCGTTGACGAACTCGAACGCAGAGTCGAAGCCTTGACAATCCGCGCGCCGGTCGCGGGCCTCGTATCACGCTTGCATGTTGAAGATCGTCAAGCCGTCGATACCAATGACCCTCTGATCACCGTCGTCGACCTTTCGGCGTATGAAGTCGAAATTGCGATCGCTGAATCCTATTCAAGCGAGATTGACCCCGGAACTGAAGCCGTCATTTCCAAAGACGGCATCGAATACCCGGCGCACGTGCTCAGCATCTCCCCCGAGGTTGAAGGAAGCCGCGTCAAAGGCAGGGTCGCATTTACCGGCCAAGCGCCTGACGGATTGAGGCAGAACCAGCGCGTCACCGCACGGTTGATTCTCGAAACCCGCCCCGACGTGCTCAAGGTGTCGCGCGGTCCTTTTCTCGAAGACGGCGGTGGCCGTGTCGCTTTCGTCATCGACGATGAAATCGCTTTCAAACGGTCGATCGTCACAGGAAACACCAGCATTTCGGAAGTCGAAATCGTATCCGGTCTCGAAATTGGCGACCGCATCATCATCTCCGATATCGCACGATTCGAGGACGCCGAAAACGTCCTTCTCCGCTAATCCGAAGCCAAGGAGCCAACATGATCAAGATGCAGGAAATCCGCAAGATCTACCGCACCGAACACGTCGAAACCCACGCCCTGGACAGCTTCGACCTCGAAGTGAAAGCCGGTGAATTCATTTCAATCATGGGGCCCTCGGGCTCCGGAAAAACGACCCTGCTCAATCTCATCGGGCTGCTCGACAGCTTCGACAACGGGTCTTATGTGCTCGACGGTGAGGACGTCACGAAGTTATCTGACCGGCAAATGTCGCGTATCCGCAATTTGAAGATCGGCTTCATCTTTCAGACCTTCAACCTCATTCCCGATCTCAATGTCTTCGACAACATCGACGTACCACTGAGATACCGCGGCATGCCCGCAAGGGAAAGACGCACTGCCATCGAAGAGGCGCTTTCGACCGTTGGTCTCGCGTCACGCATGAAACACCTGCCGACCCAGCTCTCGGGCGGGCAGCAACAACGTGTTGCCGTGGCGCGGGCAATCGTCGGCCGGCCCAAGCTCATTCTCGCCGACGAGCCGACAGGAAATCTCGATACGGCAATGGCCAACGACATCATGGATCTCTTGGAAAAGGTCAACGAGAGCGGTACCACCCTCGTCATGGTGACCCACGATCCCGATCTCGCGCGACGCGCTTCACGCCAGATCCATCTGCTCGACGGTTCGTTGATCGACCTCACGACTCAGGACTCTCACATTCCGCTCATCAACGCCGTGCCGGCCGCGCTCGCCAACGCAGACTGCTGATTTGATTTGATTTGAGAGGAGAATGACGGTGTTTGTCTATCAACTTCGCCTGGCTTTCAAGAGTCTGCGCCGCAACCCTGTTCTCTCGGCCCTGATGGTCGTGGCAATCGGCCTCGGCATCGCCGTGTCGACGGCCTCGGTGACGATCTATTACATCTACTCCGGCAATCCGATACCACAAAAAAGCGACCTGCTCTTCCATGTCGAACTCGACAACTGGCATCCAGACAAACCGTTTGACCGCGATCACCCTGAAAGAGCTCCTTTTCAGCTCAGCTACCGCGACGCGACGGCGATCATGCAATCCGACGTTCCGACCTACCAGACCGCGGCCTTCCGTGGAGAGTTCATAGTCTTCCCCGACGACGATCAGCAACGCCCGTTTCGAGAGCACATACGGATGTGTTTCAGCGACTTCTTTCTGATGTTTGAAGTGCCTTTTCAGTACGGCAACGGCTGGGACGAAGCTGCCGATCAGACGCCCGAATCAGTCATCGTCATCGATTCAGAGATGAATCAGAAGCTCTTCGGGGGCATCAATAGCGTCGGACGATCGCTCAAGATCCAAGATCGCACCTTCACCATCATCGGCGTACTCGCACCTTGGAATCCGACACCCAGGTACTACGACCCGACGGGCAATCCGTTCCGCAAACCCGAAGGGATCTTCATGCCGTTCAACTTCACTCCGGTCCTCGAGGTTTTTTCCAGCGGCAACACATGGGGTTGGACGCCCGATTCGATCAACAACCACGAGGAATACCTGCAGTCCGAAATGCTCTGGATCCAGATGTGGGTTCAACTCGACTCTGCAACACAAAAGCAGGCATATCAGGATTACCTGGACGCCTATGTTATCGAACAAAAGAAGCTTGGCCGTTTTGGCCGACCCCTGAACAACCGATTGCTCAACGTCATGACCATGCTAGAAGAACAAGAAGTCGTGCCTGATTCGACGAGGAGTCAGCTCGTCGTATCGCTGCTCTTTCTTGTCGTGTGTGCGATCAATCTCATCGGCATTCTGCTCGGCAAGTTCCTGAGCAGGGCCCCCGAAATCGGCGTCCGCAGAGCCCTCGGCGCGAGCCGCAACTCGGTCTTCATACAACACGTGCTCGAGTGCGAGGTGATCGGTGTTCTTGGAGGCGGCCTCGGGCTTGCGATCTCGGTGCTGGTGCTCAACCTGATCAACCGCATGTTGTCTGCCGGCGAGCACCTCCACCTCGATCTCAACATGGTCGGCGCCGGCCTCCTGCTCTCTCTCGCGGCCGGCCTGATCGCCGGAGTCTATCCATCCTGGCGCATCTGCCACGTCGCGCCCGCCGTTCACCTCAAAATGCAGTGACTGGAGATTGTGATGGAATTCGGTCCAATTTTTCGCGCACTCTTGAACAACCGTACGAGGTTCTGGCTGATTCTCGTGGAAGTCGCGCTGACCCTCGCCATCGTGGTCAACTGCACCTCGATCTTCCTTGAAAAACGTCAGTCATTTCTCGCTCCTACGGGCATGGACACCGACAACATTCTGGCCATCACCACCGAGCCATTTGGTGAGAACTTCGCAGACGAGGAATTTGTCGAGAGCGTCGGCGAAGCAGATCTCCGGCAACTGCGAAGCCACCCCTCGATCATCGATGCAACCCCAATCGACTTTTTTCCGTTGTCCGGCAGTGGCTCATCAACCGGTCGAAAAGCCGCCGGTTCTGAAATCGATACCGTGGAGGTGGGATATTTCATGGTCGATGAACACGGGATCGATACTCTCGGCACCAACCTCATCGAAGGACGTAACTTCAATTCATCCGATATCGAACTCAGCAGTGACGACGACGCTCCACAAAACATCATCATCACCAAGGCCTTCGCAGATCGAGTCTTCCCCGACGGGAACGTCATAGGCAGCCGGCTCTCCAACCAGGACAACGAACATACTGGAACTATCATCGGAGTGATCGACAGCATGAGCAATTCGTGGCCGAGGGCAGGTATGGGTGGTCAAACGATGCTGCTGCCGGGCAAGCCGCGTGACAACCGCGAAATGAACTATCTCGTACGTGCCGAACCCGGCGCCATCGACTCTCTCTACACCGAACTCGACGAGTTGTTGGTTTCGCTCGAGAACGATCGAATCGTCACGGTGCGGACACTCTCTGAGATCAAACTCCGATACTTCAGGCGCACACTGATGGCGATGAAGATTTGGGCAGCAGTGGTCGTGCTCATGATCATCGTCACCTCACTTGGTATCGTCGGATTGACTTCATTTTCAGTCACTCAACGGATCCGGGAAATCGGCACCAGACGCGCGCTCGGTGCGACGAGAGCCGCCATCCTGCGCTACTTCCTTCTCGAAAACTGGCTCATCACGACTGCAGGACTCATCATTGGAACAATACTGACCATTCTGCTCAACTATGTACTCGCTCAGTATGCGGAAGCTCCGAAGATTGACTGGATTCTGATGGCCGGCGGCGCCACCGTCTTGTGGGCGGCAGGTCTTCTCGCAGCCCTGATCCCGGCACTCCGTGCAACAACTGTTGCGCCGGAGATCGCGACTCGCACGGTATGAGGCGATACAATCACGATGTGGACAATCAAGATCTGGACAACCAGGATCTCAAAGTGCTCATCGTTGATGATCAGGCTGGTGTCGTCACCGCGTTACAGGTCTTGTTCGACATCCACGGCATCAGCCACATTTCAGCTTCGACGCCATCACAAGCGTTGAAAATTGCTGCGACCGAGACCCTCGGAGCGGTGATCCAGGACATGAACTTCAGCCCGAACGAGACCTCTGGTCGAGAAGGAGTCGAGCTCTTTCGAGCGCTGCGCCTTCAAGATCCATCACTTCCGATCCTACTCGTCACCGCATGGGCGTCACTCGAAGCCGCTGTCGAGCTTGTCAAAGAAGGCGCCAACGACTATCTGCGTAAACCCTGGGACGACGACGCCATCATCAATCGTCTGCGTGATCTGTTGAAAATGCGGGAACTCGAGGTCGAAAACGGACGATTGCGTTTGATGACCGAAAAATCCAGAGAAACGCTCGCAGAAGACTACGACCTCTGTGGTCTTGTCTATACCTCAACCGCAATGCACAACACCGTCACCCTCGCCGTCAACGTCGCCCAATCCGATGCGCCGGTGCTCATCACCGGCCCGTCGGGGTCGGGGAAAGAACGTCTTGCCGAGATCATTCAGGCAAACTCGCGGCGTTCGGGCGAAGCCTTCTTACGCGTCAACGTCGGCGCCATCCCGGCCGACCTCATGGAAAGTGAACTCTTTGGCGCAGAATCCGGTGCTTTCACCGGCGCCTCATCACGCCGGATCGGCCATTTCGAGAGCGCCGACAAAGGCACTCTTTTTCTTGATGAAATCGACGCGCTCTCGTTGTCGGGACAGGTCAAACTTCTGCGCGTTTTACAAAGCGGAGAATTCCGCCGCCTCGGTTCGAGCCGCAGCTACAAAGCGGATGTGCGGATCATCAGCGCGACCAACGCCGATCTCGACGAAGCCATCAGCACCATGCGATTCAGGGAAGATCTCTATTATCGGCTCAATGTCGTCGAATTGAAGATACCTTCGCTTGAAAAACGCCGCGATGACATCCTTCCCCTGGCCCGCTTTTTTCTCAAGAACTTCAGCGACCGAGAGCAGATTCTCAGTTCACGCGCTGAACAGGCATTGCTCGACCATACATGGCCAGGCAATGTGCGAGAACTCGAAAACCGAATGCAACGAGCCACTGTCTTGAGCTCCCGACCCGAAATCGAGGTCGAAGATCTCGGTTTTGACGGAGCCCACCTCGAACCCCTGTCGCCCGCTGACGATAACCAGATCCGCGACGTCCTCGACGCCCTCGAACAATCGAACGGCGTGGTCGCCCATGCCGCAGAGGTGCTTGGAATCAGCCGTCAAGCTCTGTATCGCAAGATGTCGAAACTCGGCATCGAAGTGCACCGGAAGGCACGCTCTGAAAGACCTCCGCACTGATGGAACAAAAGCAGGATCACACAGAGGTCCGGCGATTTCGCACTTCGTTCGCAGGCAGAGTCTCTCTGGGCATCGCCGGAATCTTGGTGCTCATGGCCGCAATCGCTGCTGCGTGCAGCGCGTTTCATCTACAACCTTGGTTGATCTTCCTGCTGACGCTCTTGATCGGCTTGCCGATCGGCGCTGTGCTGGTCACGAGGATCCTGCGACCGCTTGACATCACGCTGAGCGGGTTGCGTGACGGCATTTCGAGCTTTCGTGACCGCGATTTTTCCGTGCGCCTTGCTTCCGGCCGCCGTGACGAAATGGGTGAACTCGCCCGGCTCTACAACGATGTCGGGCGCCTCCTGCAAAAGGAACGACACCATCTCCGGCAAAAAGAGCTGCTCTTGGAAACAGCGCTCGACCGCTCACCAGTTGCGATCATGCTCGTCAACGCCCTCGGCCGGATTATTTTTTCCAATCCGGAAGCACGAAAACTCCTGCTTGGCGGCGCCCGACTCGAAGGACGGTCCTTTGCCGAGCTCGAGCAACACTGCCCCGAGGACATGCGTATGATCCTGGCCGGCGAAGGCGAAGGGATCTTCACCATCAAGCGAGAAGAGATCGTCGAGACCTATCAACTGTCCGAGAGC
>CAVQJV010000003.1:0-352508 GCA_963712805.1 uncultured Acidobacteriota bacterium
GCCGCGTGCTCCTTGTCGCAGAGGTTCATGAGGAATGACAGGAAGGCCGCGGTGCCGAGACCCTGGGTGAAGCTCTCCACCATGGACGCCGCATAGATGCTCTCGCGCGGCAGATCGAAGACGGCGACGGCGACATAACCGAGATTGGAGATCATCTGGGCGAGACCGAGCCAGAGCAGGGCCTGGAAGATCCCTCGTTTGTTGGTGAACCAGCCGCCGATCAGGGCGCCGAGGATGGTCAGAACCACACCGAGGGAGACCGAGATGGCGCCGATCTCGGTCAAGGAGTAACCGCGGTCGACCCAGAACGGTTTGACCATCCGCCCCAGGGTCGAGTCGCCGAGCTTGTAGAGCAGGATGAAGGCCACCACCGGCAGCATCTCCCAGCGGAAAGCCCACCGCAGCACCGGCATGATGGCGCGGCGCCGCGCCGATTCCTCGAGAGGCACCCGCGGGCTGAGCCAGGTCAGGACTGCCAGGCCGATGAACAACCCCGCCAGGGCAAACCACAGGATGGTCCAACCGGTGTAGTCGGCGAGGAAGATCATCCCGCCGCCGCCCGCCAAGAGCGCGATCCGCGCCGCCGAAACCCGGACCCCGTTGATGCTCCCGGTGGTCTCCGGCGTCGCCACATCGACGGCGTAGGCATCGATGGCGATGTCCTGGGTCGCCGAGGCCGTGGTGAAGAGAAGCAACAACCCCCACATGAGCCACGACGGGCTGGATGCGTCCTGCGGGACGATGGCGATGGTGGTGGCCCCGAGAACAAAAAGCGCCGCCGTGATCCACTGCTGGCGGGAGCCGTAGCGATCGACCAACGGCGCCCACAGCATCTTCCAGGTCCAGGGCAGCGAGAGCAGGCTCATGAGCCCGATCTCGCGCAGCGACACCCCGTGGATCCGGAAGAAGACCGGCCAGACATCGTATGCGATGCCGAAGGGCAGACCTTCGGCGAAGTAGAGGATCGCGATCCAGAAGAGAACCTTGCGTTGGGTCACCGTGTGATTCTACAGATTTCGATTCTCCGGGAACCGGGGATTCTGCGGGCCGCTCAGCCGCCAGCTGCTGGCGCAGCCCCGTCCGGTGGGTCAAAATGAAAAGCCGCCGGCTCTCGCCGGCGGCTTGGGTGGTTCCCGAGATCGGATTCCGAGCCGGCTCAGCTCTCCATCGGGATCGACGCGACGTCTTTACCACGCAGCGCGATGGCGACGAAGATCCCGGCCATGACCATCAAGGTGCCGAGCCAGACCAGCCCGATGAGCGGTTTGGTCGAGGCATCGACCACCAGGCTCGCCGGTTCCGGCCCGGCGGCGGGCAGGGTCGGGTCGTAGACCTGGACCTGGACCGTGCCGTTTTCGGCGTCGATTCTCCCCGGATTCAGCGTGATTCCTCCGGTGCCGGGGATCATCGCGGGAGTGATGATCGGCTCGCTGCCACGACCGCCACGAATGGTCGGAACGACCTCGATGTGAGTTCCGTCGAGCTCGACGTCGAAGACCACCCCGAAGTTGATCTTGCCGGCTTGCGGGTCGAAATCGGACATGTCGAAGTCGTCAAAGGTGATCTGCAGGTTCTCGTAGGCCAGGGTCTCGCCCTTGTGCATGGTGGCCGTGCGGCCGATGCCACCGCCGAGGCCGAGCAGTTCGACACGGACCATTCCCGAGTCCACGTTCATGCCCGTTGCGCGCAGGCGTGCGCCGGGGATTCCCGGGATATCCACCGCGATGGGATCAACTCCCTGGTCGGTGGAGATCATGGTCGGTTCGAGCACCACGGCTTCGTGGTCGGGGCGTTCGAGCTGGACCGCCACGCCGACGGTGAGAGCGCCGGGAATGGTGCTCTGCTTGGACATGTCGAATCCAAGGAAGGTCAGGGTCCAGTCCTTGGAACTGCTGCGGCTGGTCCTTGCCGAGCATGAGCCGCCCACTCGGGGCCTGCTCCTTGCCGGGTTCGAACTCCACCGGCGCGAGGTAGAGATCCCCGGTGAGGAAGACCTTGATGTCGGGGTTGGCGATGAGCTGGTTCGACTTCTTGTTGATCCACATCTTGGGTTTGAGGACGAAGTTCTTGCCGCGCTCGTCGGTGATTTCCACGACCATGGCGTCACGCGCCGTCGGCGTCGGCTTCTCGACACCCCGGAAAGTCATGGTGTAGCCGAGGACCTCGGCGGGCTGATCCTGATGGAGCCGGATCTTCATACCCTCGTCGAGCCAGCCCGTGGTGAGAAACGCCAACATCATCAGACCCATGCCGACATGGGCCACCGGCCCGCCGGCGAGCCGCCAGCGCTTGGCGCGGCCATAATCCAGAACGGCCCAACCGTTGGCGACGATGTTGAAGACCACGGCGCCGACATAGACATAGGCCTTGACGCCGGAGAGCCCGAGGAGGGCGGCGACGAGCATGCAGACCGCGGTCACCGCCAGGGCGCCGCCCAAGACCTTGCCGGCGCCCTTGCGGGCGCGGCTCCACGCGAGGAACGGGGTTCCACCGAGGAAGAGGGCGAAGGCCACCGCGATCCAGTAGCCCATGGCGTTGTAGAACTCAGGCCCGACCTGGGCGGGCTCACCCCAGATACGCGAGATCAGCGGCGCCGAGGTGCCAAACAGAACCACCAGACCGATGAGGATGAAGAGCAGGATGCCGACCACAAAGAAGATGGTTCGCGACATGAAGGGCTCGTCACCCACCTCGGCGGGTATCTCGCGCCAACGATAGGCGATGAGCCCGATGGAGACGACGAGGAAGAAGCCCATGTTGAAGACGAGCCAACCGGTGATCCCGAGATCGACAAAGGAGTGAACCGAGAAGTCGCCGAGGACGCCCGAACGGGTCAGGAAGGTGGCATAGACCACCAGCAGGTAGGCCGCGACGGCGAGTACCAGGTTGATTCGCCGGAAGCGGTTGCGCCCGCGCTGCAGGAGCATTCCGTGGGTCAGCGCCGCGGTGGCAAGCCACGGGACCAATGAAGCGTTCTCCACCGGGTCCCATCCCCAATAGCCGCCCCACCCGAGGGTCTCGTAGGCCCAGTAGCCGCCGAGCATGATGGCGGTCCCGAGGCTCACCATCGACAGCAGGACCCAGGGCATCGAGACCTTGGTCCACTCGTCATACCGCTTCATCCACAGCGCCGCCATGGCGAAGGCGAAGGGGACGGCGAGCGAGGCGTAGCCGATGAACATGATCGGTGGATGGATGACCATCCACGGGTTCTGCAACAGCGGATTGAGCCCCTGCCCGTCCATGGGAATCATCGCGGCGGTGAGCCCTTCGTGGAAGCGGAAGGGGTCCTGTTTGAGGAGCAACGCGATCAACGACAGCAGCGTCAGGTTGTAGAAGATCATGGCCCGCGACTCATAGGCCCTGGCGTAGCGGATCAGCGGCAGACCGAGCAGCACGCCCCAGAAGATCCACAGCAGGAAGCTGCCCTCCTGACCACCCCAGAAAGTGGAGATCAGATACTTGGTGTCCAGCAGATTGTCCGAATACGCCCAGACATAGTGCAGCCTGTAGTCGTGGGTCACGAGCAGGTACATCAAAATGGCCGAGGCGACCACCACCGCCGCGGTCATCAGACCGTACGACTGGCGGGCAATGGATTTCCACTTTTCGGGATCACGGATGGAAAGGCCATAGGCGACGGTTGAACCGAGGCCAAGCAAAAACGCCATCCACAGCAGCGCGGTGCCGGGTACGTACATCTACTCTCCTCTCGGCTGGAGCCCTCCGGACAGGCCGGGGCTCGACGGCAATCACATCGAAAAACGAGTGCCCGGGACGGGACTCGGACTAGGTTTCGGATCCGTAGCTTCTCGGCGCCTCTTCCAGTCCCTGGTACTTCGACGGGCACTTGACCAGCAGTTGGTTCGCGTGGAACGCCCCCTCGGAGTAGGTTCCGATGGCGACGATCTGAATCGCCTCCTCGAAGTTCCCCGGTTTGGTGCCCTTGTAGAGCACGGTCATGGTGTCGCCGTCCTCCTCCACCATTCCGAACTGCAGCGTCTCTGATTCTTCGAGATAGCTGGTGGAGTCGGGGACCAACCCGCCGGCAACCTGGACCTTACGGGGTGCCTTCTGAGCCTCCTCGAAGGAGACGTACGGGGTCAGGTTGGATTTGAACGAGGTCGCTCCATAGGCCAGGAAGGCCACGATCATCACGCCACCCACTGAGTACCACAGGCGACGCTGTTTCTTCGGGTCAGACATCTCAATCCTCCAGTCGGCTGACCTTGCGGTCAAGCCGGTAGACATAGGCAAAGAGGCCAATCCAGATGATCATGGTAACGGCCATGATTCCGGTCAGATCAGACATTTACAAAACCTCCTGCCGACGTCGATGACGGATCTCTTCGATCCGGGTTCCAACACTATATAACCATACAGATAATCCCGTAAACCCCGCGAGCGAGGCCAGAAGCACTTTGAGGTGCGCCGAATCCAGGCTGTTGTCCGGATCGGCGTTGGTCATGACATCGGGATGCAGCGAAAAATAAATCCTCGGAACGATGAACATGAGAAACGGCACCGTTACGAAGGCGAGGATCGAATAGACCGCGGAGAGGGTCGCCCGTTTCTCCGGATCGGCCACCGCCGACCGGAGCGCGAAATAGGCGGCATAGATGAGCAGCAGAATCGTGATCGAAGTCTGGCGGGGGTCCCAATTCCAGTAGGCGCCCCACATGATCTTCGCGAAGATCGCCCCGGTCACCGTTGCCAGGACCGCATAGAGAAGACCGAGACCGTTGCTGACGGCGGCGCCAAAATCGTACTTGGGCTCGCGACGCCAAAGGTACATCACTGACGTGATACACGAGACCAGAAATGCGAGGGTCGCGACCCACGCGGTGGGAACGTGGAAGAAGACGATCCGGGAAGACTCACCCTTGAAACCTTGAGCGGATGGAATCCACCAGAAGGCGGCCCAGATGACGACCATCATCCAGACAAAGAGAAACCACTTGAGGGCCAAACCTACCCGATTCACCAGACAAACCTCCAGCTGCGACCCTGTCGCTTTTCAGGTGAACAGGATACTAGATCCCACAACACAGAGTCATTGCTTTCCATTGCACTCCATTCGATCCTTCAATCCCGCCACACAACCGGGAAGAGAAAGGCGGACACGATGGTCATCGCCCCGGCCATGGTGATCATGGCCCGAAGACTCTCGGAATACGATGCGAGATCACCCGTCGCCACCGCCCTGGTTCCCTCGATGACGATGATGAGCAGCGGCAACAGCAGCGGCAAGGACAGCACCGAGAAGAGCGCGCCGCGGGTCAGCGCCTGGGCGATGATGGCGGCGACGATGGTGGTGATCACCGCCAGGGCGTAGCCACCGACCGCGAGCATCACGACGAATCGCCACGGCATGGCGATCTCGAACCCCATGAGGACGCAGAACAACGGCGCCAACATGGCCATCAGGAGAAAGATCAGAACCAGGTTGTAGAGCAGCTTTCCGGCCCAGACCACCGTCGGCGCAGCGGCCAGGCGGAGCAGCGGCGCCGTGTGACTCTCCTCCTCTTTGACAAAACTCCGGTCGAGACCGGCCAGGGCGGCGAAAAAGATCACGATCCACAACAGGACCGAAAGCAAGAACGGGCGGTCCTCCGTCGCCAACCGGTACGGCCCGATGGTGTAGGACACCGCGGCCAGGGTGGTCAGCGCGAAAAGGGCGAGGGAGTTGAGCGCCACCCGGGTCCGGAACTCGGCGCGCAGATCCTTGGCGGCAACCGCCAGCGCCTCAGCCAACCAGCGAGACATTCCGACTCCCCCAGGTCATCTCACGACGGTCGTTGGTGGCCAGAACCACCGTTCGACCTTCATCGATGAGCGATCGAACATGTTCCTCGAGCCAGTCCTGACCGGCCGGATCGAGATTCGAGCTCGCCTCGTCAAAAAAGAGCACCGCCGGCGAATGCAGCAGGGCTTGGGCGATTTTGAGGCGCTGCGCCATCCCCGTCGAATAGCCGCGGACCGGTGTGCTTCGATCGGGGTCGAGACCGACCCGCTCGAGCAGGACGCGGTGACCGGCATCCTCGAGAGCGAGCCCGCGGACCCGGGCGTAGAACCGGAGATTCTCGAGGGCCGTGAGTTCTTCGTAAACCGCCATCGAGGGGGCGACAACTCCAAGGTGGCGGCCCCACTCTTCGCGGGGAAGATCCTCACCGTCGGGCTTGATGTAGCGAACCTCCCCCTTGGTCGGACGAAGAAGCCCGCACAGGATCGCCAGCAAAGTCGACTTGCCCGAGCCGTTGGGTCCGGTGATGACGAGGGCTTCACCGGGCCGGGCCTCGCCGGACACCGACCGAAAGACCACTCGTAGATCGTAGCGCTTGGCCACATCTGAAAACGAGATCGAGATTCCGCCGCTCATGGCCTGGAACGATATCACGCGGGGCCGGTCGGGCGTAGCGCGCGTCTTGGACACAGATTGCCATCGCCTCGCAAGCACGAAGGCGCAAAGACACGAAGCGGTCACAACTCGCGATTGCTCGCGGATCACGCGTTGCCATCCCATTCCCGGCCTGGGCCCGTGACGCTTGGCGTCCGGCACGCGTCGCACCATCGGCGTGGTCGCGCGGGGGTTGATTGAGAGGGCTGCGACCACGCCGATGGCGCGCCGGCGCCTGACTCGCTGATCGCTGCGGGTCTGGCTGGCTCGCCGCTGACCGTCGCTGGCCTCCTGTCGCTGTCCCTGCCCCGGACGCTGCCCCGGAAACGGAAGCGGACACGGACACGGGCACGGGATGGAGTCTCAGCTATAGTGACGCGCTGAAGGAGACGCCCATGCGCGCAGTGATCACCGGAACCGGGATGTACATCCCCGAGATGCGGGTGGACAACGACACCATGAGCAAGCTCATGGACACCTCCGACGAGTGGATCAGGGTCCGCAGCGGGATCGAACAACGCCACTACGCCGCCCCCGACCAGGCGACCTCCGATCTTGCCACCCCGGCGGCCAGGAAGGCCATCGCCGCCGCTGGTCTCGAGCCTTCGGATATCGACTACCTCGTGGTCGCCACCATGACACCGGATTATTTCTTCCCCGGCTCGGCGCCGTTCATCCAACGCAAGCTCGGTCTCGAGGAGATCCCCTGCCTCGACATCCGGCAACAGTGCGCCGGTTTCGTCTACGCCCTGCAGCTTGCCGACGCGCTCATCCGCTCCGGCCAGAGCCGCCGGGTCCTGGTCGTCGGCGCCGAAGCGCACGCCTCGCTCGTCCCGTGGAGCGATGCAAGCTGGGCGGTGGCGACGGGTGAAAACCAAGGCCCCCTATCGGCCGAGGAGTTCGACAAGAACACCATGACTCGGGACCGCGTGGTGCTTTTCGGCGACGGTGCCGGAGCGGTGGTGGTCGAAGCCTCGGATGACGACAGCCGCGGCGTCATCGACTGTCTCCTCCACACCAACGGCAACGAGGCGGAACGACTCTGGACCAGAGCCGGAGGCTCCGCCTTCCGCCCCTATTTCCATCCCGACATGTTCACATCTGGCGACTACGTCCCCGTCGTCGAGGGCCGGAAGGTCTACGCCCTGGCGGTCACCTTCATGCCCAAGGTCACTCTCGAGATCCTCGAGCGCAACGGGCTCACCCTCGACGATGTCGATCTCGTGATCATGCACCAGGCCAACCTGCGCATCAATGAAGGCGTGCAGAAACGCCTCGGACTGCCCGACGAAAAGGTCTTCAACAACATCCAAAAGTACGGCAACACCACCGCCGCCACCATCCCCATCGCCTTCCACGAAGCCCTCGAACAGGGTCGAGCGAAACCCGGAGACCTGGTCTGCTTCGTCGGACTCGGCAGCGGACTCAATTGGGGCGCCATCCTCTATCGCTGCTGAGATCCGAGTCCAGATCCAGGACTTCGGATTTTCGGTTCTCAATTCACGATTCACAGTTCATAATTCAAAGCCCTCAGCCTTCAGCCCTTTGGCCCTTCCGGCCGATCGGTGCTACCCTTGAAACGAGTGAAGAAACCTGTCCAATCACAAAGACATAGCGGGCTATCGATTCGCCCCAAGCCCACTGTCAATCCGGAGATGTCGTGACTCGAAGAATGCTCATCAACGCCCAGCGTGCCGACGAGGTGCGCATTGCCATCGTCAATGGCACCACCCTCGACAGCTACGAGGTTTCGGCCACTGACTCCGGACTTTGCCGGGGAAATATCTATCGCGGCTATGTCGCCAACCTCCAGCCGTCCCTCGACGCCGCTTTTGTCGATTTCGGGGTAGAAAAGGACGGCCTCCTGCGCGCCGATGATGTCGTCCCCAGCGCCTACCACCGCAAACAGGACGGTGACGCCAAACACCCCCGTGTCGATCGGATCCTCGAACGCGGCAAAGAGATTCTCGTCCAGGTCGTTCGCGACTCCGTCGGCCACAAGGGCGCCCTCGTCACCTCGAATCTGAGCATCGCCGGCCGCTACCTCGTCCTGATGCCCTTAGACGACGTACGAGGAGTCTCCCGCAAGGTCGAAAACGAGGACGACCGCAACACCATCCGCGAGCGGATCGAGCGGCTCGAACTTCCCGATGGGTGCGGAGTGATCGCACGGACCAACGCCGCCGATCAGCCGCAACGTTCGCTCAACCGGGACGCCAACGCCCTCCTGCGGTTGTGGAAGAAAGTCCGAGAGGAAGCCAAGACCGGCAAGGGTCCGCGTCTGCTCTACAGCGATCAGGACCTCATCGTCCAGGCGCTGCGCGATTCCGTCGACAACACCATCGACGAGATCCTCGTCGATGACGAGGCCGCCTTTACCAAGGCTCAGGGTTTTATGGAAACCTTCATGCCGCGGTCGAGATCGACGCTCATCCCCTACAAGGATCGGCTTCCCCTTTTCAGCAAGTACCAGCTCGAAGATCAGATCGAGAAGATCTACCTGAGGAAGGTCAATCTGCCGGCCGGCGGCTCCATCGTCATCGACGGCACCGAGGCGCTGACGGCCATTGACGTCAATTCCGGCCGCGCCAACCGCGCCGCCAGCCAGGAAGAGACCGCCCACGCAACCAACATGGAGGCATCCATCGAGGTCGCCCGCCAACTCCGGATGCGCGACATCGGGGGCCTCGTCGTCGTCGACTTCATCGACATGCGCAGCTCAAAGCACCGGCGCAACGTCGAGAAGGCCATGCGCGACGCCATGAAGGACGACAAGGCCAAGCACACCACCAGCCGGCTCTCGGACAACGGTTTGCTCGAGATCAACCGCCAGCGGCTCAAAAAGGCGCTCCAGTTGCGCACCCACCGTCCCTGCCCCACCTGCGGCGGCTCGGGAACCATCGCGAGCTCCGAGTTGGTCGGTCTGAGCATCCTGCGACGAATTGAAACCCGAGCCGTCACCGGCCAGGTCGAAAACGTCCGGGTCTCGCTTCACCCCGAGCTCGCCGACTCCATCCAGAACGACCTGCGGAAGGAACTCGCCGATCTCGAGCGCGAGTTCGATATTCGGGTCGAGATCATCGCCGCCACCAGCCTTCACCGCTCCGAAGAGAAGATCGAGTGGACCGAACGATCGGCCGTCCGCCCCGTTGTGGCTGCCGCAACCGCCGCAGTGACGGCTGCCGACCTCGCCAACGGGATCCACTCGAGTTCGACTCGAAAAATCGAGAGCGACCTCGAGGACGAAGAGGAGCCTGAGTCAAAGACCGAAAAACCGGCCCGAAAGCGACGCCGCGGGGGACGCAAGCGGAAAAAACCGGAAGTTCCCGCCGACGAGAGCCGCGAAAAGCCGGCTTCGCCCGAAACGCCGGTGGCCGATGACGACAGCGAGCCTACCGGCAGCGCCGACGACGGCGATGACGCCGGTAACGGGAAGGACAAACCCGCCCGAAAGCGACGCCGCGGGGGACGCAAGCGGAAAAAGCCGGAAGTTCCCGCCGACGAGAGCCCCGAGACGCCGGCCTCGCCCGAAGCTGCCGAAACGCCGGTGGCCGATGGCGACAGCGAGCCTACCGGAAGCGCCGACGACGGCGATGACGCCGGTAACGGGAAGGACAAACCCACCCGCAAGCGACGCCGCCCTCGACGACGGCGCAAGAAACCCGTCAAATCCGATGACACCGGGGACAACGGGACCGGAACGGATGACGACGGCGATCACCCGATTCCTGAGACCGAGCCGAGCGAGGACGCACCGACCGAGGAAAGCGTGCAATCCAAACCGAAGACCCGCAAGCGGCGGCCGAGGCGGCCGCGAAAGGCCAAGACCGAGGAAGAGCCGAAGCCGGAACCGGTACCCGAGGGGAATGATCCGTTTGCGTACTGAGAAGGCTGTTAGCTATTAGCTGTTAGCTGTTAGCTGTTAGCGTTCACTGCAACATCGCACGTCCCAAGAGAGTCAACCCTGCGATGGAGCTCAAGGCTAAAAGCCAATAGCTAAGAGCTCCTCGCCTACGCCATCTCCATGAGTGCCGCGACGGTCTTCTCGATCCCCTCGGCCGCTTCGGAGATGCTCGTCGCGAGCATATAGGCCGGGCTCGTGATGATCTTGCGTTCGCGATCGACGACGAACTCGGTGACCGGACACTCGATGTGCCTGGCGCCGAGGCTTTCCATGGCGCCGGCAGTGCCGGCGTCGTTGCCGATGGTCAGGGTCGGACCCTCCGACCCGAGCACCTTGGCCAGGAGCGCGGGTGCGATGCAGACCGCGGCGATGGGCTTACCCTGGGCGTGGACCTCCCGCACCAGCGCCGCGACACCGGGATCGACATCGCAGTCGGCGCCGGCGATCGCAAAGGTGCAGAGGTTCTTCGCCGCACCAAAGCCACCGGGGAGGATCAGCGCGTCGAGATCGTCGGCCTTGACGTCCGCGACATCGTTGACGGGGCCGCGAGCGATCCGCGCCGCTTCGATCCGCACGTTGCGGCTCTCCCCCTGGGCCACCTCACCGGTGTGGTGGTTGATCACGTGCATCTGGTCGACATCCGGGGCGCAGAACACCATCTCAGCGCCGGCGCGATCGAGCGCGAGCATGGTGATGACCGACTCGTGGATCTCGGCGCCGTCATAAACTCCACAACCCGACAGGATGACTCCAACCTTCTTTGCCATCTCGGACCTCCATTTCAGCCTCTTTCCGCAGGTGATTGTAGCCCTTCCCGCTCCCGGGTCCGCGTCCGCGTCCGGGGCAACGGCCGGGGCAGCGGCAGCGGCAGCGCCTAGAGTACGCGCAAGACCAACGCCCACCGGGCGTGCCAGGTTCGACATTGTGCTCCGTAAGACCGTCCGGCGGCCCAAGCCTTCCGCACAATTTCCTACCGGGCACCCTCGGCGACGGCGCGACGGTGCATCTCTCTCCCGGCCACGAAGCAGGCCGCCGGCGCACATCAGCGGGGTCGAAGTCCTTCCCGTTCCGCTCTCCGACCACGCTGATCGCGCGACGCTGGGTCGCCTAAGGCGGCCCGGAAGGCCGGCAGCTCCGGGAAGCAGCGGCAGCGAACGCGATACCACGAACCGGGAACGAGATGGTTGTCCCGGTGGTTGCACTGTGGTGGAGGCACCATGATCGACTTCTACAGCTGGGACACCCCGAACGGCCACAAGATCCGGATCATGCTCGAAGAGTGCAATCTCGAGTACCGCGTTCACCCCGTCAACCTCTCCGCCGGCGAACAGTTCACGCCCGAATTCCTCGCCATCAGCCCGAACAACAAAATCCCCGCCATCGTCGATCCTGGGGGCCCGAGCGGCGAGCCGATCTCGGTCTTCGAGTCCGGCGCCATCCTGCTCTACCTCGCCGAAAAGACCGGACTATTGATGCCGAAAGACGACCGCGCCCGGTGGCAGGTCCTGGAGTGGTTGATGTTCCAGATGAGCGCCATCGGCCCCATGTACGGCCAACTCGGTCACTTTCTCTACTTCACACCGGAGTCGGTGCCCTATGCGGTCGAGCGATACGCCAACGAGGCGCAGCGATTGGCCGCCGTCGTCGACCGCCGCCTCGCCGGTCGTCACTACCTCGTGGGCGAATACTCCATTGCCGACATCGCCAGCTTCCCCTGGCTCGCCCGTCACGAGCGGCTGGGGATCGATCTCGAAGAGCTGCCGAATCTCAGCCGTTGGCTCGGCGACATCGCAGCTCGACCGGCGGTCAAACGCGGTCTCGAACCGGTGGGTTCATGATCCTCTGAGGCTCTCCGGAAATGATCGAGCGAAGACCGGCCCGACCGTGTGGGGATCTCGACCCCTGTCGGCGGGTCGGGTGGCGACGCCCGAGGGCGTCAAATGGCTGCGGTGACATCCACTGTCGAACCGGGCTCGCTCGATCACGGTTTGGACGAACGGAGTCACCGGCCGGTTGACAATCGACCTGTCATTCTCACGAGCTTTTGACCGCGATCGGCGAGGCGCCGTGTACCATCGATGCACCCACGATGAGCTTCGAGCATTATCTCAATGCGGATTTCGACCTCAGCCTGCGACCACGTTGGCGTTTCCCGGTTGTCGAGTCCGCGCGAAACCGGATCACCGATCTTGCATGGCATGCCCTTTTTCTCGCCGAGGAGGATGATTCGGTTGTCGTTCCCGAGGCGGCGCCCAACGATTTTGTCGCCTATCTCCATCGCCGGGGAATCCCGATGCCGACCCCGACTGTGGAGCCCTCCCGCCGCACCGGTCAGCGCTTCTCGCCCATGGGATGGAACGCCGACGCGGGATCGCGCAACCAGCTGTACCGCCAACCGTCCGAACACCCCACCCTCGAAACCGTAACGCGGGTCAACGGCCGCCGCTTCTCGGCCGCGACCGAGGAAGAGTGCTTCGGAGGCGATCACACCATCGCCGAGATCGCAGACGAATCCCAACTCTGCCGGCGCCTCGAGCGCCTGGGGAGCGAACCGGGAGGCTGGATCCTCAAGGCCGAACACGGCAATGCCGGTCTCGGCAACCGCCGTCTGCGAACGAGGACGCTGAGCGCCGGTGATCTCAAAGTCGTGCGGCGGATGCTCGATGAGGACGACGTGATGCTCCTCGAACGATGGCGGCATCGGTTGCGGGACCTGTGTTCGACCTTTGCGGTCACTTTATCCGGCGGGGTGGATCGATTCGCCCTCCACGAGGTCGTCAACACCGCCGATGGTGCGCTCATCGGCGATCTCTTTGAGGAGGATCCGACCGCCCTCGCCGAGTGGCGCGCACCCATGACCGAGGCGGCAGAGACGGTGGCTCGGCGACTTGCCGAGGCTGGCTATGTCGGTCCCGCCTGTATCGACGCCTTCGTCTGGGATGACGGCGGACACCCTCGACTCCGCCAGCTGGCCGATCTCAACGCTCGACGCGAGATGTCGGCCGGGGCCTCCACCCTGTGGCGTCGATTTGGGGGGCGAGGCGCCGCCTACTGGCGGTTCTTCAACCGCCGCAAACTCCGGCTGCCGGATAGCTACGAGGAACTCGAGAAAGCGCTCCGAGACGATCTCTACGACGCCGAACGCTGCACTGGAGCCCTGGTGACGGCGCCGCTCTGGCTCGGTCCACAGCGCCGGCCCATCGCCAAGGCGGCGGTCCTCTTTCTCGGACGCGACCGCGGCGAGGCCTTCGACCTCGACCGCCGCTTTCGGACACGGTTCGAAAAATGACCGTCCGTCTTCTTGTCGTCGGCGGGCCGACCGCGGTAGGCAAGACCCGTCTTGCGGTCGAGATCGCCCACGCCCTCGGGTCGGAGATCCTGTCCGCCGATTCCCGCCAGGTCTACCGCGGTCTCGACCTCGGAACCGGTAAGGACCTCGATGAATACTCAGCCGTTGATCCTGCCGTGCCCTACCACCTCATCGACATCGCCGATCCGGACGAGATCTACACCCTCTTTCGATTCCAAAAGGACTGCTACCGGGTCATCCATCGGCTGGCAAGGGACGAGAAGATCCGATCCGGAGCGGTGCCCCTGATCATGGCCGGGGGAAGCGGGCTCTATGTCGAAGCCATCGTCAGGGACTACCGCATCACCGATGTCCCCGACGATCCCGAACTTCGCGCGCGTCTCCGCCTCCTCCCCCTGGAGGACCTGCTCGATCGGCTTCACCACAGCGATCCTCGGCTTGCCGCCCGTACCGATACCGGCAACCGCGAACGGGTGATCCGGGCCCTCGAGATCGCCGCCGCCGCGAGTCGGGGCCCCGTGCCGACCTCCGAACCACTCGGGCTCGATCTCGAAAGCCGGGTCTACGCCATCCGCATCGATCGTGGGCTCCTCCGTCGCCGAATTCGCTCGCGACTCGAGGCTCGGATGGCTGATGGAATGGTCGATGAAGTTCGCGGACTGCTGGCTGCGGGTCTGACCCACGACCGCCTCGAACGACTCGGGCTCGAGTACCGCGAGATCGGGGCCTACCTCGCCGGTCGCAAGAATCGCTTCCAGTTGATCGATGATCTCGCCGTCGCCATCGGCCGCTTCGCCAAACGGCAGGAAACCTGGTTCCGCGGGATGGAAAAACGAGGGACGCCGGTCACCTGGATCGAACCCGGAGACGCGGGGCGGATTTTGGCGGATGTGCAGGAGTGGGTGGGGACGAGGTGATGCTGAATGCTGGATAGGAGCATCGCATGAGGGCTTCAACCCGCATCACCGGCCTTCTGGGTCGCTGTGACGCTTTGGCGTCCCAGCGACCCAGCGTCGCACCATCGGCGTGGTCGCACGGGGGAGGCGGGGAGGGCTGCGACCACGCCGATGGCACGCCGGCGGCCTGCCTCGTAGCCGGAGCAGCTGACCTCGTCGTGCATCCTAAGCGGCTCCGGTATGACATGTCACGAGCGTGACGTAGGCAACCGAGGTGGTCGTTCCGGGCACAATGTCGAATCCCGGGACCCCGATTGGGCGTCGGATCTCCACGCAGTGCTGAGGTCGGGCTTCGGACTCTGCGGCTGTGTTGGGAATCGCTCACCTCTGTCTGTGGTTGGTCCTTGGGAGCGAAGATGGAGGCGCGAGTGAATACATCAGATGCAACGACTCGAGGGGTCAGGGTGGAGGTCCAATCCCGCTACATCCCCGAGAAGTCGAACCCGGCAAAGAGTCAGTGGTTCTTCGCCTATGACATCCGAATCAGCAACGTCGGCTCCGACATCGTTCAGCTGCTCAATCGCCACTGGATCATCACCGACGCCAACGGAAATGTGGAAGAGGTCAAGGGTCCCGGCGTGGTTGGCGACCAACCCATCCTCGCTCCCGGTGAATCCTACGAATACACCTCGTTTTGTCCCTTGAAGACGCCTTTCGGGACCATGGAGGGCAACTACCATATGGTGGCCGAAGGCGGAGCGTCGTTTCTCGCCGCCATCGGCCAGTTCGGCCTCAGCGAACCCATGACGGTCAATTGAGGGGCTGCGGCCCCGAAGTCGTATCCTGCAACCTGGTACCGTCGACTTCCTTCTCGGATTTCCTGTATCTTTCCTTCCGAGCGACACAATGCATGCAACCATCCAGAACCCGGCGGCATCTCAGAGGATGTGGAAATGGTCATGCCTCTCCGTTCGACCCGCCCGCCTGCCGTGGCGGGGACCGTGATGAACCACCCCGAGGTTGATACGGTCGGACTCATCGACCGGGCCGCGGCCGGCGACCTCGACGCCTTCGAGGCGCTCTACCGAAGCTCGGTGGGACGGGTCCACGGCCTCTGCCTTCGGATGTGCGGCGATCGTTCACTGGCCGAGGAACTGACTCAGGAAGCGTTTATCCGAGCCTGGCAGAAGCTCCCGTCATTCCGCGGCGAGAGTGCATTCTCGACCTGGATGCACCGGCTGACCGTCAACGTGGTTCTCGGTCATCAGCGCAGCGCCGGGCGCCGGCAGGCCAGAGAGACTGCGGCCGGCGAGGAATGGTACAGCGAGGGCGGCGCCACACATCAGCGCCTCGGGGTGGCGATGGATCTCGAACGAGCCATCGCAGGCCTTCCCAAAGGCGCTCGAACGGTATTCGTCCTCCATGATGTGGAGGGCTACAAGCACACGGAGATAGCCCAGGTCGCCGGCATGGCGGTGGGCACCTCAAAGGCGCAGCTGAGCCGAGCGCGGCAGTTGCTGCGAAAGGCGTTGTCATCATGAAAACGATCAACTGTGATCAGCTCTTGTCGATGATCGATGAACTCATCGACGACGGACTGGACGAGCTCGATGCGACCTCAGCACGGTCCCATCTCGAGGCGTGTCCGCGGTGCCGCGCCGAGGTCGAAAGCGCTCTTCAGCTCCAGGCCGTGACCAAATCGCTGCCCCGATCCAGCGCACCCGAACGCGATCTGTGGCCGGGAATCGCCCGGCGGATCGAGGACCGGCGGGTTGCGCGCGGTGACTTCGAGAAACCGCCCGGATCCCGGTCTCGCCACCTGTGGATGGCGGCGGCGGCGGCGGCGATCCTGGTCCTCTCGGTCAGTTTTGCCTACCGGGCGGGTCTCGAGCGAGGGCGGCCGCAGACCGCTCAAGCGCCGCCGGTGGAATCCTCCTACGTGCAGGCGGCGTACGGTGATCTCGGATCCGATCTCGAGTTTGCCCGAAATCAGCTCCGCAGCACCCTCGATGAGCGCCAGAACGAGCTTTCGCCCGAAACCTGGTCGGTCGTCGTGGACAACCTGCGCGTGATCGACGACGCCATCGCGCGGATCGAAGTCGCACTGGCGGACAACCCGAACGACGGGCGGCTCAACCGGCAACTCGCCATGGCCTATCGGCAACAGATCAGCTTGCTTCAACGGGCGACCCGATTGCCCGCAGAGGTCTGAGACAACAATCATGAAGATGCAGCGGAGGTCAGCATGAAAAAGACAACTTTCTTCGTCCTGGTAGTACTGGCAACAGCAGGGATGGCACAGGCCGATCGAATGGTGGACGAAACCCGGCCGTTGGCGGCCGACGGACGAGTCGAAATCAGCAATATTTCGGGCAAGATCGAGATCATCGGCTGGTCCGGTGACGGAGTTTCCATCACCGGCAAACTCGAGGATGGGGTGGAAGAACTCGCGATTTCTTCGGGCGGCAACCGCCTCAGCATCGAGGTTGAACTCGAGCACCGGACTCGCAACAACGGCAGCGCCTACCTGACGATCAAAGTGCCGACGACGGCAGATGTGGATGTCGAGACCGTGAGCGCCGACATTTCGGTCGATGGCGTCTTGGGAGAGCTCCAGCTCGAGTCGGTGAGCGGTCGGGTGGAAGTGACCGGCGAGACCCGTTCGGTGGAGGCGTCCTCGGTGAGCGGTGACGTCATCGCAACCTCGACCTCGGGAAGCTCGGAGCTCGAATCGGTGAGCGGCGACATCATCGTCCGCCGGGCGACCGGACGGCTCGAAGCCGACGTGGTCAGCGGCAACATCGAGATCGAAAGCGGCGACCTCGACAGCTTTGATGCCGAGACGGTGTCGGGCTCGATCTTCTGTGGAGCGAGCCCGACCGAACGTGGACGATTCACCATCGAGACCATGAGCGGAACGGTCGAAATGGTGGTCTCGTCCGCGATCAACGCCGATTTCTACATCGAAACCTATTCGGGTTCCATCAAAAACGACATCGGGCCGGCGCCCAAACGGACCGACGACTACGGTCCCGGCAAGGAACTCCGATTCACCAATGGATCCGGAGGGGCCCGGATCTCCATCGAGAGCTTCTCCGGGAGCGTCAAAATCCGGACCAACTGACGGCGACCTCAGTTCGTCCGGAACGTGGAAAGACGCGGGGCAACCCGCGTCTTCTTCGTTGAGATTCAGGATTCAGGCCAGAGAAAACGACAAGCGGGACTTCAAGACCTCAAGACCCTCAGGCCGTCACGCCCCCCTTCTCGAAGACCTTGGTATCGACCCCCATCTCGTCACCGATGAACTCCATCGCCTCGCGAAGATCATCGATCGCCAATCGTGGCGGAACGACGACCTCGGCGGACATGGTGAAGAGCGGGGTGCCGCTCATGGGTGCCGCCGAAACTTCGGTGTGCATGCTCTCGAGGTTGATGCCCTGTTCCGCGAGGTATTGCGCCACCTGGTTGATGATCCCCATGTGATCGGCGCCGAGCACGGTGATCGTACAGCGGCTCTCCTGGAGTTCTTCGTCCTCGGCCTCGACCTCACTGAGCCGAGTCAGAACATCGAACTTGGTGTAGTGGAGATCGTCCACCGCTTTGCGCAATTCGAAGACCCGATCCTCCGGCGCGCTGACAAAAACCAGCATGGCAAAGTCGCCACCGAGGCGGACCATCCGGCTTGCTTCGATATTGCCGTCGTAGTGGAGGATGAGCTTGGTGAACTCTTCCACGATTCCTGGCCTATCCCTGCCCACCGCTGTCAACACCATTTGCTTGCGCATTCTGGGTACCTCACCTCAGTTCAAGGGATACCCATCCATGGTACCTCACATCTCCTCGAAGATGCAGAATGCGCTGGAGCTTCGTCGATCAGGTAGTAACTAGCTGTGATGCGGTCCTGAGGTCCTGAGGGTTTGAGGTCCTGGGACGTCGAGGTCCCAAATCTCGTGTCCTGTGACCTGCAACCTACGGCATGCCTCACCCGACCAGCAACAGCGCTCCCAGAACCACCAACGCTCCGGCCACCAACCTCCTGAACGTCGTCTCCTCGATGCGGAGGTGAAGGCTGTTACCGAGCCACGCGCCGGCGATGACGGCAGGAAGAACCATCAGGCTCGACCACAACCTCTCGGTGGTGATCAACCCCATCCCGGCGTAGGACGGCACTCGAACCAGGGTCATGAGCAGGAAGATCGCCATGAGATTGCCGCGAAAGGCCGCCTTGTCGGTGCCGGCGAGCTGGTAGTAGAGCACCAGCGGCGGGCCTCCGGTGCCGAAGAGACCCGTGAGCAGCCCCGACGCCAGCCCCACGGGAGCGACAACCCAATGCGGCCATCTCCACGCCCGCCCCGCGGGCGAAACGAGAAACGCCACCCCCACGATCAGAAGAACGCCACCGAGCACGACCAACAGGAACCGCGGCTCTCCCCACCCGAGCAGCCACGCGCCGATGGGGATCCCGACGGCCACCCCGACCATGAGCATCGCCACACCCCGCCACGCGATGTCGCGCCACGACGACACGACCACGAAGAGTTCGGCAGGGAGATTCACCAGGAGCAGCAAGACCACACCATCGCGAAGATCGGGCAGGAGCAGGGCGAGAGCGCCCACCGCCACGAGCCCGGCTCCGAACCCGAGGAGAACATAGATCGCTTCAGCCGCCACGAGTACGAGGCAGACGGCGAGAAACACCCACGGCGACCCGAAAACGGTCTCGACACCCACAATGTCGGGAAGTGTACTTCGATCGCGGGCGATTCGCCCTGGAATGCCTGTGAAACCAGTGATGTTCATCCCTGTCCGGGTGCTATGATCACACTCCGAGAGGAATCTCCGTTCATGTCCAGACCCGAACTCAACGCGGTGGTCACCACCAAAATCGACGTCGCTCCAGGTCTGATGGTGATCAGAGTGGTTCCCGACGGATGGGATCTTCCCGATTTCGCGCCGGGTCAGTTTGCGGTTCTCGGTCTCCCCCCGGAGGCGGATCGATCGACCCACGCCGACGCCGAGGATGAACCCATCAAACCGGGAAAGCTCATTCGCCGCGCCTACTCCATCGCGTCGTCATCGAGGGCGCGCAGATACCTCGAGTTCTATGTCACCCTGGTTCACTCGGGAGCGCTGAGCCCTCGCCTGTTCAATCTCCAACCGGGAGGACGGGTCTGGCTCGGGCCGAAGATCACCGGGACCTTCACCCTGGATCTGGCGCCCACCGACAAGGACGTCATCATGGTTGCGACCGGCACCGGTCTCGCCCCCTACATGAGTATGCTCCGCAGCGAACTCGCAGCCGCGAACGGTCGTCGATTCGCCGTGTTGCTCGGCGCGAGACACTCGTGGGATCTGGGCTACCACTCCGAACTCGTCGCCATGGAACAACTCAGCGAGGACTTCACCTATCTTCCAATCATCTCCCGTCCGGCCGAAGAGCCCGTCGCGTGGATCGGTCGCGCCGGCTACGTGCTCGATCTGTGGCAGAGTGGGGAACTCGCCCGGGAGTGGAACGAGCAACCGACCCCGCAGAACTCGCGGGTCTTTTTGTGCGGAAACCCGGCCATGATCGACGACATGGTCGAGCTGCTGAGCGAAAGCGGATTCACCGAACACACGAGAAAAACGCCGGGTTCCATCTACGTGGAACGATACTGGTGACCCCGGCATTATCCATCCAGGAGCCATCATGGACATCACCATCGAGTATTGTGTCGTTTGAAACTACCAACCACGCGCCGCCGGGCTGGCGGCCGAGTTCAGCAACGAGTTTGGAGCCGACACCCGCCTGATCAAGGGCGAAAACGGTGTCTTCGAGGTCGAGGTCGACGGGAAACTCGTTTTCTCGAAGAAGAAAGAAGGCAGGTTCCCCGATCCCGGCGAGGTTGTAAGCGCGATCAAGGCGCTGTGAGTCCAGCGTTCAGCGACTCGCTTTGAGCTGTTAGCCTTGAGCTCCAACACATTGTTGCTGGCCGGGATGTTTCGCCTTCGTATCGGCGTACCTGGTCACCGTTAGGGTGAGTGAACCGCAAAGGGCGCCAAGGTAGGCGAAACGCTCGCAAGGAGGAACTCAAGATGGGTTCTTTGCGATCCTTGCGTGAGATGGTCTTTGCGATCTTCGCGGTTTCCTTGCCGTATTCGGGTTCGAATATCGATCCACGGGTTCGATGGAAGCTGAAGCTGATAGCGGGTGGCCTGGATCTCACTTCGCATCAAACGGGTCAACCCTGCGATGGAGCCGACAGCTCACAGCTGATGACCAACAGCTCCCGGCGCTACGACTCGTCCGGCAGCCTCCGGCGGTAGATGAAACGATCGAGGATCTTCGAGTACGGGGACCACGCCGCTTCCGGATCTCCGTCGGCGTTGATCGCCTCCATCATCCCCGCCATCTTGGAATCCAAGAGATCCACCATGTGGACGACCAGGGCCTCGGGGGTCTTCGGTCGCCGCGGCGAACCGTATTCGTAGCGACCGTGGTGAGCGAGCAGGATGTGCAACAGCTGCCGCCGCGTCTCATCGGGGAAAGCGCTTATCTCAGAGATGAGGCGATCGACAAAGAGCACCTCCATGGTCAGATGACCCAGCAAACGCCCCTCATCCGTGTATTCGATGGACGATGAGATGTCGAGTTCCCAGATTTTCCCCAGATCGTGGAGAATGCACCCGGCCACCACGAGGTCGGCATTGAGCGCGTAGTGACGCGCCAGTTCGAGACCCATGGTCGCCATGGACACCGTGTGCTCGAGGAGCCCGGAACGGAATGCGTGGTGCATCCCCCGCGCCGCCGGCGAAATCCGAAACCGCCCGGCGATCTCGGGATCGGAGATCACCCGAAAGAGGAGCTGCCTCAGGTGCTCGTTCTCGACGCCCTCGACCAGTGCAGTGAGCCGTTGCCAAAGAAGATCGACATCGACTGACGACGAACGCACATAGAGCGCCTCATCGATCTTGTCCGCGGGCACCGCCGCCGCCCGACGGATGACGATCTGGAGCCGGTTGTTGTAGCGCTGGACTTGACCCTTGACCGTCACCACCGAACCCACTTCGAGGATCTTGCCGAGCTGTTCAACGTTTTCCCAGACCAACGACGCAACCTCGCCGGTCTTGTCGCCGAGGGTCCCCGCCAGAAAGGCCCCCCCCCCTCGTCGCTGACGCACATCCTTGGAACGGACGACAAAGCTCTCTTCGATCTCGGTTCCGGGTTGCAGGTCACTGATCCACGTCCGCTGGTTGTCTGATGCCACGCCGTCACTCCCGGTGGAAGACGAAATCACAGGGTCTCGACAACATCGAGGATGAAATCGAGCTGCTTTTGGTCGATGGTCACCAGGTATTCCTCCCTGAGACGTTCGACAAATCCCCGCGACTGCTCCTGGTAGGAGGCGTTCCCCATTCGCCTCTTGATGTCCTCGGCGACCTCGTCAAAGGGCTGATAGCCTGCAGGGATCCGCTTGACAACGTGAATCACCTGGATCCCGCCGGCGGTCACGAGGGGCTCGGTGAAACCACCGTCTGCGACTCCATCGAGGGCGGCGCGAAGATCACTCCTGAGGTCTGCCAGGGGGATCGACCCGAGGTCCTGGACCTCGATCCCGGCGAGCGTCGCTTCGGCTTGCAGATCCGAGCCTTCGGAGACCCTTTTAACGAGGCCGCGGGCGACCCGGAGCACTTCGGCCTCGTTGGATCCGTTTTCGGCAACGGGGAAGAAGAGCTGTTGCAGTTCGACCTTGGCCGGGACCTTGTACAGGTCCTTGTCCTGCTCGTATTTGATCCGGACCTCTTCCTCGGTGATTTCGGTGGCGCGGATCTCGGACTGAACCGTCCGCGACAGAAGGATGGTCTGACGGTACCTCTCACGCAAATCGTCGATATTCATCCCGGAGCTCTCGAGAGCCGCCGCCCAGGCCGCATCGTCCATGAGATCGTTCTGTTCCCGCAAACCTTCGATGGCCGCGTCCACCGACTTGTCATCCACCTTGATCCGCCGATCCTCGGCCCGTTCGAGGAGGAGCATCTCGTCGACCATGGTTTGGAACAAACCCTCGGTAAAGTCACGAAGCTCTTTGCCAGTCGGCACGGGATTGATCTGGGCCAGTTCCTGCCGCAGACGAATCTTGAAATCGTTGACGGTGACGATGCGATCGTTGACTCGGACCAGAATGGTCTCCAGAACCTCACGCTCGGCGACCGCGATGCCCGCCGAGATCACGAGGGCGAGGGCGGCCAAACAAGCAATCGATTTAACTCGCATGAATCTCCCCTGCATAGCGGCCTTGATAATCAAACCACAAGCGATTGTGGATCACGTTCACACCGACCTCGCGGGCGAGCCTCTGCACGCATTCGGCGGCGTGTTTCCGCGCCGCGACCTCGCCGAGTCGGCGACGAATCTCGGGCTCGATCTCCCTGCGAGGCGCCGGCCCGGCCGCCACCACTTCAAGGACCTGGAATATATGGTAACCCGACGGACCGGGCACCGGCGCGGAAATCTCACCCGCTTGGAGCGCGAAGATCACCTCGTCGAGGTTTTCCGACAGGCCACCCTGGGTGAGAAACCCGAGCTCGCCACCACCATCAGCGTTGGGCGCGCGGCTCACCATCCTCGACAGTTCGATGAAATCCATCCCTTCATCGAGCTGTTGCCGGGCCGACTCGGCAGCCTCCTTCGAGTCGAGGAGCATCTGGCGAACGGAGGCGCGAGCCGGTCGCAAGACCGCCTGGGCCGCAGCAATCTCGGTTTCGACGATTTCTTCCTCCGGTGGTGGCGGTGGTCCGCAGAGACCGTCAAGCAACACCCGGACCCGAGCCGAACGTGCACCGGGTTCAATGGGTACGCTGACTTCCCCCGCGCGGCCGGCGGCCGCGACGACGACCTCTTGGTCGATGAACTGGTCGAGCAGGCGGGACGCCACCGATTCGGTCGCTCCCTGCCACGCCTCTCCGGTCACCGCGACGAGGTGTTCCTGGAAGACCACCACCTCGATGGCCTCGTCTCCAACCGTGGCGAGCACACCCTCATCGGTCCCGCACCCGAGTGCGACCAGCGAACAGACAAGAGCACCGGTGAATGCGTTACGTCCCCGCATGCGCGGAGCTTAGCACGTTTGGAATCGAGGTATTCTCGCACCCCGAAACGCCCACAGAGCCGGTCATCCATGCCCTGGGAGGTACTTCTCCAGGATGGCGGCCAGAGGCAGGCCGAAGACGCTGCCAAGCGGTGCTCCCTTGAAGACGAGCGAGCCGAACCGCACCAAAGCCTCGGCGCAGAAGAACAGATTGAGCAGCACCATCGAATCCGACCGCTCGCCCGCGGCGCCCAGGTTGGCGAGTCCCCCCAGCAGTTCTGCCGAGGCGCCCATCACCGTGAACCAGCACGGACGTATGCCGAACTGACCCGCCCACCGCTCTTGATATCGCCTCGCCGCCAGGGTTACCGCGATGCTGAGCAGCACGGTCTCGACGGCGCCGGGTTGATCCGCGAAAGACCGGCGTTCCATCGTGGAGGGGGGCGGGACGAGCCGAAGCCGGGTCGACCCCGGATCATCGCTGTTTCCGACCCGGTGAAAGCGGTAGACCCAGGCCTCCCCCAGTCTGTCGGTGCCCGCCAGAATAAAAAGCTCGCCACGATACGGCAGGAAACCAGGTTCTTCCCAGTCTCGGCGGTGGATCGCCGAAAGCAATTCGAGCGTGCCGGCGGCGACATCGAAAGCCTGCACCGCCGGCGCCGGAATCGGGACCGATGACCGCGGCTGCCGTCGTTTTGAGATCGTGGCCAGCCATCCAAAGAGCGATCCGACCGGTCCGAGTTCGGAGAAGGCCTGCACCAGCCGAATGGCGCCTTCCAGAAAGAGAAGCAGACCAAAGAAGATGACCGGTCTGGGGAGCCACGGAAAAAGCGATTGATTGTCGAACATCGACAACAAAAGCTCGATGACGCACATGGTGCCCACGACGATCTCTGAGATGGCGGAAAGGGTTGTCGCGAGGGTCGCAGGGAACGCGAGGTCATCACGCCAACGACGCTGAACGGACGCCGGAGCGAAACCGAGAATCGGCGCGCCAATCCAGAGCCAGGGCCGGAGTCCGGCGGCCCGGTCAGCGGTCCTCGCCGCCAGGGCTGCGGCCTCGACCGTCGCCCCGTCGAGGGGTGCCACCACCCGCATGACGTTGTCGCCCCACCACGGGGCCAGGGTCCACCGGGCGCCGCGGCGCCAAGGCTCGCGCTCCACGACCTCGAACCCGGATCCCTCCCATATCACCGCGGCTCCGGGACGACCACCCTCCCGTGGCCGCCAGCCGAGATCGAAATCCGCACTCAGAATCACGATCCCGCCTCCCTCACCCGGCATCACCCTGACACCGTGGCCGAGATCGCGACTGGTTTGGGAGGTCATGGACCAATAGTAGCGTCGCTGTGGGCCGAACACGAGTAAGATGATCGCCGCCATGGCCGAACACGTCATCTACCTCGATCACAACGCCACCACCCCGTGCGATCCGCGGGTGGTCGATGCGATGCTGCCCTTCATGACCGAGAGCTATGCCAACTCGACGACCCGCAACCACCGGCCCGGGCGCGATGCGGCCTCTGGACTCGAGCGGGCCCGCGCCACGGTGGACCGGCTGCTCGGCGGACAAGCGGCGAGCGAAGTGGTGTTCACAGCTGGCGCGACCGAAGGCAACAACATCGCTCTGATGGGCGCCGCCGAGGCGCTGGCGGACCGCGGCCGGCACATCGTCAGCCAACGCACCGAACATGCTTCGGTCCTCGAGCCCCTGGCGGCGTTGGCGAAACGCGGTTGGGAGATCACCCTGGTCGGGGTCGACGGCGTCGGTCGAATCGATCTCGATGAGCTCGCCCAAATGCTCCGTGACGACACCGTCCTGGTCTCCCTGATGCTCGCGAACAATGAAACGGGTACCATCCAGCCGCTGGCCGAGGCGGCTCGACTCGCCCGCTCGGGCGGCGCTCTCATTCATTGCGACGCCGCCCAGGCCATTGGTAAGATCCCGGTGAATGTCGCCGAACTCGGTGTCGATCTCCTCACTGCCTCGGCGCACAAGTTCTATGGGCCGAAGGGTGTCGGTGCGCTCTGGATCCGTCACCGGCGGCCGCCGATTGGCCTCGCACCCATCATTTTCGGCGGCGGTCAAGAGGGCGGTCTCCGCTCCGGAACCCCCAATGTCCCGGGAGCCGTCGGGATGGCGCGGGCGATGGAGATCGCTGCAAAGGAGGGCGACGGCGAGCGAGCGCGACTGGCGACTCTCCGCGACCGGCTCGAATCCTCGATTCGTGACGTCCTGGATGGAACGTGGCGAAATGGCGATACCGCGAACCGGCTGCCCAACACCAGCAATCTCTCCATTGCCGGGATCGATGTCAACGCGCTGCTCGCGTCGCTGCCGGATCTCGCCCTCAACACCGGATCGGCCTGCACCTCGGCTCACCCCGAGCCATCGCCGGTGCTCCGCGCCATGGGGGTCAGTGACGAACTCGCCGGCTCGTCGCTCAGGCTCAGTCTCGGACGATGGACCACCGAAGAGGACGTGGATCGCTCGGCCGCCCGCATCGTTGAAGAAGTCATCCGGTTGCGAAACATGCCGACCAGGATGGGCCGGGGTTCCCACCGCCGGGCAAACCGGAAACGCGCGTAAACACGCCGCGAGGTCGCGCTTGTTCATTGCATCCGCTTCACGTCATTCTGAGCGAGCGTAGCGAGTCGAAGAATCCCCCGAAGATCAGAGCGACGATGAGGAAAGCAGCGCGCGTCTAACCCGGTGGGGACCCTTCGACTTACTCGTCGGACTCGTTCGCTCAGGGTGACAGTGGTCTTGCCATCGGAAGCGAAGCCCGAACTCGCCTCACACACGTAGTAGTCGATCAGATTCTGCGATGGTGCGATGGGTCAAAAATGTGATGGCCTTTGTGATGGACTTGGCGATCTTGGCGTTCTTTGCGGTGAAACTGCCATGAGATGCGGCGTGGCGAAATCGCTAGGCCTATCCGTGGTAGAGCAAGATGCCGTCGAGGGCCTCCTCGAAGGTCGCGATCCAGTCGCTCCACTCGTCGAAAAGAGGCGCGAACGCTGTTCCATCCTCGATGCAGCGCCGCGCCGAGGGTGATCCGGTGAGCAGATCGAGGGCGGGCACCTCACTGACGAACTCGTAGGGCTCGGCGCGCCACGCAAAGTCTCCCCGGTTGAGATCGTGGAAGACTCTGAGCAGGTGCAGACCGAGAGCGACGGGTTCGAGGATTCCCCGATCCGACACGTGAATCTCGACCCCGGAACAGATACAACCCGCATGCTTGCCGAACTGAGGGCGAAACCGGGCCGCACGAAAGGCGACACCCGGAAGATCGAGAGTCCGGAGCTCGGCAGTGGCGGCCTCGGCGTCCGCCCACGGCGCCCCGATGAGGTGGAACGGCCGCGTCGTACCGCGCCCCTCCGAGAGGTTTGTCGCCTCGACCAGGCAACCGCCCGGGTAAATCGCCGCGGTCTCGAGGGTCGGCATGTTGGGGCTCGGAGGAACCCACGGCAGATCGGTTTCGGCAGACCATGCGTCCCGCGGCCAATCGCGGCAGGTGACCACCCCGAGGTCGAGGTTTCCATAACGCTCACGCCGAAGCAGGAGGGCGATTTCGCCCAGGGTGAGTCCGTGCCTGATCGGAGTCGGGATCTGGGACACGAAGGACTCGTAGCCGGGAGTCACCGGCCCGCCCTCGCGACGCACACCGCCGATGGGGTTGGGCCGGTCCAGAACCAGCAACTCGACCCCATCGGCCTCACACCCGGCCATGACGGCGTCCATGGTCGCGGCAAAGGTGTAGTAGCGGCTGCCGATGTCGGGCAGATCGACGACCAGGATTTCGATGTCGCGGAGATCCTCGGATCGGGGACGCAGGGTCGCGGCCGTGCTCCCATAAAGCGATCGCACGGGCGCGCCGGTCAGACCGTCACGCTCGTCACCCACGGTCTCCATGTCCTGGGCCACACCATCGAGTCCATGTTCGGGGGCAAAGATCCTCGTCGGCGGTCCTGCCGCGGCCGCAAGTACGCCTGTCGCGGGGTCGAGCTCTCGGGTGACCGCAGCGTGGTTGGCGAGCAATGCCCAGCGGCGCCCTTTGATGACGGCCGGCTCGGCGGCGAGAATATCCAGACCGGTGGTCACACGGTTCATGGCAATATCCTACCGCGGTGAATACAATTCTCAATTCTTAATTCTCGGTTCTCAATTCTCAGTTGTCGATTCTCATTTCATTCGCACCCCGGATCTTCTTCGGACCCGTGGTGGGATGCTTCCATGGGATCTGAAGAAACCGGCAAAACTTGCAGCCTGCACGCCTTCGGGCTACCATTCGAGCCTCGCGTCCGGTGTCACGGTGCGCTGGCAAGCGCCCGCCGGACCGCAGACCCATTGATCACCACCTCAGCCAGGGTGACGAGGAGAGCGAAGTGACTGACGAGTTCCTGAAAATCGTAGGCGATGTTTTCATCTCGACCGAAGAGGCCGTTCGGCGGATCGGTCGTGGCGAGCAGATCCTCGTTGTCGATGATGAAGACCGCGAAAACGAGGGGGACCTCATCTTCGCCGCCGACGTGGTCACCCCGGAGGCCATCAATTTCATGGCGCGGTTCGGCCGCGGCCTCATCTGCGTCGCCATGACCTCGGAGCGGTGCGACGAACTCGAACTCCCGCTCATGGTCGAAAAGAACACCTCGGCGCACGAGACTGCGTTCACCGTCAGCGTCGAAGCCACCAAGAACACCACAACCGGCATTTCCGCGCACGATCGCGCCGAGACCGTTCGCGTCCTGGCTGACCCGACCTCCGGTCCCGGGGATCTCCGGCGGCCCGGCCACATGTTCCCCTTGCGCGCGCGCCGCGGCGGGGTTCTCAAACGCGCCGGTCACACCGAAGCCGGAGTCGACATGGCGCGGATGGCGGGTCTCACCCCGGCCGCCGTGCTCTGCGAGGTCATGGATGACGACGGGCAAATGGCCCGGCTGCCGCGGCTGGTGGCCTTCGCCCGAGAGCACGGTCTGGGTCTGACCACCGTCGCCGATCTCATCGCCTACCGAATGAAGACCGAGAAACTCGTCGAGCACGTGGCCGGACCCGAACTGCCCACCGAGTTCGGAGATTTTCGGATCCACGCCTACCGCAACACGGTCAACGGCGAGGAGCACGTGGCCCTGGTCATGGGCGAGATCGACCCGGAAGAACCGGTCCTGGTCCGGGTCCACTCCCAGTGCCTCACCGGCGATGTCTTCGGCTCGGCGCGCTGCGACTGCGGCGTTCAGCTCGACGCGGCCCTGGAACGGATCGCCCTCGAAGGCAAAGGTGTGCTGCTCTACCTGCTCCAGGAGGGACGCGGCATCGGCCTGTTCAACAAGCTTCGCGCCTACGAACTCCAGGATCAGGGTCGAGGACACCGTGGAGGCGAATCTCCACCTCGGGTTCAAGGCGGATCCTCGCGACTACGGCACCGGCGCTCAGATCCTCTTCGACCTCGGCGCCCGACGGCTGCGGCTGATGACGAACAACCCGACAAAGTACACCGCGCTGCGCGGGTACGGGCTCGAGATCGTCGAGCGCGTCGCGCTCGAGGTCCCGCCCAACGACACCAACCGCGCCTACCTCGAGGCCAAGAAAACCAAGATGGGTCACCTGCTGAAGATGGTTTAGAGGGTCAGAAGGTAAGGGAGTCGTAGAAAGTGAGAACCTCGGACGAGATCGATGACGTCCCATCCAGACCTCGCCACCTCCTCACCTCCTGACTTTCAAACATCTGACTTTTTCACCCCGGTTGCCAGCTGAGATTGGATGATGACTGTTCGCTCCCCCTTTCCCCTTCCCGATCTGACCTCGCTCGTCGAGGCGCTCGGTCGTGGTGAGGCTCCGCTGGCCGTTGGGGGGGTGGTTCCGGGGGCTCGTTCGGTGGCCGCTGGCCTCCCTTGCCGCCGGCGGCTGGCGACCCAGGCTCGCAGCGGTGGTGGTGCCCCACGTGGCCGAGGTCGATGATCTCGCGGCCGGGCTCGAGCTGCTCGCTCCCGGACTCGGAGTGGGACGGGTTCCGGGCGATCTCTGCACCCCCTACCAGGGCGCCGAACCACCCCTCGCATCGCGACTCGAGCTGGTCCGACTGCTGCGGCGCGTTGCCGACGGCGACGTCCGGGTGGTGGTGGTTCCGGTGCGCGCGCTCCTCGGGTCGTTGCCCCTGCCCGAGGCGGTCGCGGCACACGTCGAGCGGCTGGTCCCGGGCGAGGTGCTCGACCAACGAGGTCTGGCGGAGCGACTCACCGCGGCCGGCTATCGCCGAGTCGACCTGGTCGAGGAGGCCGGCGAGTTCGCGATCCGGGGATGGGTGGTCGATATTCACGACGGTGGTGACCATGCGCTCCGGATCGTCCTCGACGACGATCGGATCGACGCGATCCGCCGCTTCGACGCGGCGAGCCAGCGCACCACCGGCGAACCGCTGGAGTGAGATGACGCTCTACCCCCTCGACCCGTTTCCGGCCGAACCCGAACGGATCGCGGTGGTCGCGGACACTCTCGCACCGGAGTGGCCCGCGCTCGCGGAAGCCATGCGCACGGGCGCCGAGCGAAGGCTCTGGTGGGCCGCCCTCCACCTCGAGGATGAGGTCACCAGCTGGCTCGACCTCGCCGACGTGACGGTGGTCTGCGACCGCGACGACGCGGTTGGAGAGCTCCACCGTTGGCGGCAGGTCCAGGATCGCGAGTGGCAAGACCCTGGAGGGGCGCTACCTTCGCCCTGCCGCCACCCGATCGGATCCTCCTCGACGTGGAGCGAGATCTCCGCGCCGGCTCGAGATCGCCGATCTCCGCCTCGAGCAGCTCGAGGTGGCCGACGGCGAGACCAAGTGGTGGCGGATCGCAGCCAGCCCCATGGAGGACTTTCTCCCGGCGCATCCCCGATCTCGTCCCCACCCTGCGCAACCGCCGGGCCCAGGATCTGACTCAGATCCTGGTGGTCGCCTCGAAGGGCGAGGAGCGACGTTTCGAGCATCTCCTGAAAGAAGGGGACGTGGTACCGGTCGCGGCCGCCACCGGCGACGGGCGAGGTCTCCATCGTCCAGGGCGGCATCCAGCACGGCTTTGTCATGCGCGACGGGCTCGCGGTCTACGGCCGACGCGATCTCACCGCAGCGCCGCCACCGCGGCGCCGCGGCGGCGGCGCAGCGGCCTTCGTCTCCGATCTCCGCGACCTCCGGCCCGGCGACACGGTGGTCCACCTCGATCACGGCATCGGGCGGTTCGACGGGTTCCGCCGGGTGGTGGTGGAGGACCGCGAGCTCGAGATGTTGGTCCTCGCCTACCGGGGAGGCGACAATCTCCTGGTTCCCGTCGAACGCGCCGATCTCATCCAAAAGTACGCCTCGGGGGACGGTGAGGCCGGCCCCCAGCTCGACCGGCTCGGAGGATCGACCTGGGCCAAACGCAAGGCGCGGGTCAAAAAGGCGGTCCGCGAGATGGCCGCGGCTCTGCTCCGACTGGCGGCCGTTCGACGGGGCGCGCGCGGATTCCAGTTCTCGCCCGACTCCCCGTGGCAGCGCGAGTTCGAGGACGCCTTCGAGTACGATCTCACCGACGACCAGGAACGGTCGATCTCGGAGATCAAGACCGACATGGAGTCGGACCGCCCGATGGACCGCCTGCTCTGCGGCGATGTCGGCTACGGCAAGACCGAGGTCGCCATCCGCGCCGCCTTCAAAGCGGTCCTCGAGGGCAAACAGGTGGCGGTTCTCGCTCCGACAACGATCCTCGTCGGCCAGCACCTCGAGACCTTTCAGCGGCGGTTTTCCGGTTTCCCGGTCGAGATCCGTATGCTCTCCCGGTTCGTCTCGCCCGGTCAGGCCAAGCAGACCCTCGAGGAACTCGCTCAGGGTCGAGTCGACGTCGTGATCGGCACCCACCGACTCTTGGGCTCCGATGTCCGTTTCCGCGATCTCGGCCTGGTCGTCCTCGACGAGGAGCAACGTTTCGGCGTCGCCCAGAAGGAGAAGCTCAAACAGCTGCGCACCGAAGTCGATGTGGTCTCCATGTCCGCGACGCCGATCCCGCGCACCCTCAACATGGCCATGAGCGGTCTGCGCGACATCTCGCTCATCGAGACCCCACCGCGAGACCGGCAGGCGGTGGAGACCAGCGTCCGCGAGTTCTCCGAAGAGGTGGTGCGCGAGGCCATCCTCTACGAGATCGAGCGCGGCGGCCAGGTCTTCTTCGTCCACAACCGGGTCAAGTCCATCGGCGCCTTCGCCCTCTGGCTGCACAAGGTCGTGCCCGAGGCCCGGGTCGTGGTCGGCCACGGTCAGATGTCCGAGGGTCAGCTCGAAAAGTCCATGCGGAAGTTCCTCGACGGTGAGGCCGATGTCCTTCTTGCCACCGCCATCATCGAGAACGGGCTCGACATCCCCAACGCCAACACCCTCCTGGTCAACCGCGCCGATCGTTTCGGCCTCGCCCAGCTCTACCAGCTCCGTGGCCGGGTGGGACGCTCGGATCGGCTCGCCTACGCCTACTTCCTGGTACCATCGGGTCGAGGCACTGTCGGGCACCGCGAGGGCGCGCCTCGCAGCCATCCAGGAGTTCTGCGAACTCGGGGCGGGTTTTCGAATCGCCGCCCGCGACCTCGAGATCCGCGGTGCGGGGAATCTCCTCGGCGCCGAACAGCACGGCTTTATCGAGGCCGTGGGTTTCGAAACCTATTGCCAGCTGCTCGAGGAGGCGGTGGCCGAACTCGAGGGAAGACCGGCCACATCGCGACGCGAGGTCGAGCTGCGGCTCGGGCTCGATCTCCAGCTGCCGGACGCCTACATCTCCGAACCCGAGCTGCGTTTGAGCTTCTACAAGCGTCTCTCGGCCACCGAGGACGAGGCCGCCATCGCCGAGCTCATCGAGGAGATCATCGATCGCTACGGCCCCTCGCCACCACAACTCCAGACGCTGGCGCGGGCGCAGGGGGTGCGGTTGGCGGCCCAGCGGATCGGCGCGACAGCGGTCCAGCGGAGAAGTGGACGCTGGCGCATCAAGCTCGATCCCGCCGTCGAACCGCCCGAGAAGCTCGGCGAGGTGCTGACGAGTTGGCCCGACGCGGCGCTCTCACCGTCGGGCGAAATCACCGTTCCCACAGGCCTCCTCGGCGCCGAGATCGACCAGGTGCTCGGGCTGCTCAACGCGCTCGGGGCTTGAGTCCGCGTCCGGACAGCGACCGCGGCAGCGTCCGAGCACGCTCAAGACCAAAGCCCACCGGGACGTGCCGGGTTTGACATTGTGCTCCCTAGACCCATCCGGCAACGCAGAGCCTTCCGCACAATGTCACACCGGGCACTCCACGGCGACGGCGACCCGGTGCATCTCTCCCGGCTCGCCATGAGGCCGCCGCTCGCGCAATCAGCGTCGTCGCAGTCCTCCCCGTTCTGCTCTCCGACCACGCTGATTGCGCGACGCTGGGTCGCCGGAGGCGGCCCAGAAGGCCGGGGCTGATAGAACTCAACTTCAGGGACGACACCCCACCCACTCAAAATTGCGATGGCTTCGCGCGTCTTTGAGAGGACCGCTCTTGGCGACCTTTGCGGTTCAATTGCGATACTTGCGATGCCTCGCGTCCCTTGCGCCCTCGGGCTTCACCAGTGCGATGAATCTGCGTCCATCTTCGCAATTGATGGATGGACGTCGATGACGTTTGACCAACCTTGCCACGAATCCGCCTCGTCTGCGTCACAATGGACCCGCAGACTGATCATGGGAGGCACTCATGGCTGCGACAGCACAAGAAACTCCGCGTGGCGCTCATTTTCGGCGGCCGATCGGGCGAGCATGACGTCAGTGTGGTTTCAGCCAGATCCGTCGCCGCAGCTCTCGATGGTGATCGCTATGAAATCACTCCCATGGCCATCGATCGCGGCGGCCGCTGGGCGGACCCGGACACCGCCGCTCGGGTTCTCGCCGAATCGGGTGACCGCACCGATGAGGTGCTGGCCTTCGATGGTGGAAGCAGGCTCGATCCGAGACTTCTCGGCGATGACTTCGACGTGACCTTCCCCGTCCTCCACGGACCCTACGGCGAAGACGGTACGATCCAAGGACTTTTCGAGATGCTGGATCTCCCCTACGTCGGTTGCGATCTCACGGCGTCCGCGGTGTGCATGGACAAGGCGCTGGCCAAGAGACTCCTGGTCCAGGCGGGGCTGAAGACACCGGCATGGGTCGAACTGGATCGGGAGTCGTGGACCGACGCCCACGATGATCTCAGGGCCCGCTGCCTGGCGCTGGGCCTGCCGCTTTTCGTCAAACCGGCCAGACTCGGATCCTCGGTGGGAATCTCGAAGGTCGCCGACCCGGCAGAGCTCGATGATGCCGTCGAGAAGGCCTTGGGCCACGGCAGATCGGTGGTGGTGGAACGCGGCCTCGACGCCCGAGAGATCGAGATTGCGGTCCTTGGCGACCTCAGGCCGCGCGCCTCGATTCCGGGCGAGGTCGTCTCGGGTCACGAGTTCTACGACTATGACGACAAGTATCTCGACGACTCGTGCGAACTCCACGCGCCCGCGCCCCTCGAACCCGAGCAGACCGCCGAGGCGCGCCGCCTCGCGGTCGAGGTCTATTCGAACCTCGGCTGCGCCGGGATGGCGCGCGTCGACCTCTTCCTTGAACGCACCACGGGCGATTTCTGGGTCAACGAGGTCAACACCATCCCGGGCTTCACCTCGATTTCCATGTATCCGAGGCTGTGGGGCCTGACCGGCCTTTCCTATCCCGCCCTCCTCGACGAGCTCATTCGGCTCGCCATGAATCGACATCGAGGTCGCCAGGCTGAAGCCAGGCGCCCGTCTCGCTGATTTGAAAGACCGGCCTTCTCGCTCGATCGAGCCCGCATCAACCAACCGGAAGAGGTCGCCAGCGGATCTCCGCCGGGAATTGCTCCTTGACGCGATTCCAAGCAGGTACTATGTTCCGCCTTGTGAAATTCTTCGCTAGAATTTCACCCGATCACCGTTCCGGAGGCTTCACATGAAGAAGATCACCCGCGAGGAAGCTCTCGCCTATCACACCGGCAAACGACACGGGAAGACCCAGGTCGTGCCGACCAAACCCTGCGCCACCCAGCGCGATCTGTCGCTCGCGTACACGCCCGGCGTTGCCGAGCCCTGCCTCGACATCGCCAAGGACCCTGAACTCGCCTATGAGTACACCAACAAGGGCAACCTCATCGCGGTGGTTTCCAACGGCACCGCGGTGCTCGGCCTCGGCGACATCGGCGCTCTCGCCGGCAAACCTGTCATGGAGGGCAAGGGCGTCCTGTTCAAGCGCTTCGCCGACATCGATGTCTTCGACATCGAGATCGACACCAAGGACCCCAAGGAAGTGATCCGTTTCTGCGAGATGCTCGCGCCGACCGTCGGCGGGATCAACCTCGAAGACATCAAGGCGCCCGAGTGCTTCGAGATCGAAGAAGCCCTCAAGAAGAGCTGTGACATCCCGGTCTTCCACGACGATCAGCACGGCACCGCCATCATTTCCGGCGCCGCCCTGCTCAACGCCGTCGAGGTCGCGGGCAAGAAGCTCGACGAGGTCAAGGTGGTGTTCTGCGGCGCCGGAGCCTCGGGGATCGCCTGCGCCACGTTCTACCTCTCCCTCGGCGTCAAACCCGAGAACCTCCTGATGGTCGACTCCAAGGGTGTCATCTTCAAAGGCCGCACCGCAGGGGATGAACGATTACAAAGAACGCTTCGCGGTCGAAACCGAGCTGCGGACGCTGAGCGAGGCCATGGTCGGCGCCGATGTCTTTACCGGAGTCTCGGTCAAGGGCATGGTGACCAAGGAAATGGTCGCGACCATGGCCGAGAACCCCATCATCTTTGCCATGGCCAACCCCGATCCCGAGATTTCACCCGAAGAGGTCGCCGAGGTCCGGTCCGACGCCATCATGGCGACCGGGCGCTCGGATTACCCCAACCAGGTCAACAACGTCCTCGGCTTCCCCTTTATCTTCCGCGGCGCCCTCGATGTCGCCGCCACCGACATCAACGAGGAGATGAAGCTCGCCGCGGCCAAGGCCCTCGCCGATCTCGCCAAGGAAGACGTCCCGGACAAGGTGATCCGCGCCTATGGCGGCAGCCCCATCAAATTCGGCCGCGACTATCTCATTCCCAAACCGTTCGATCACCGGGTCCTGCTCTGGGAGGCGCCCGCCGTCGCCGATGCCGCCATCGCCAGCGGCGTCGCCCGTAAACCCTACACGTCTCGCGAAGAGTACGTTCGCGAACTCGAAGCCCGGCTGTCGCGGATCTACGAGGTCATGCACGTCGTTTTCGAATCCGCCAAACTCGACCCCAAGAAGATCGTCTTCCCCGAAGGCGAGGCGCCTCGAATCGTACGGGCGGCCAAGATCCTCGCCGACGAGGGGATTTGCCAACCGATCCTGCTCGGCAACAAAAAAATCATCAGCGCCTTGTTGGAAGAGCACGAAATTCCCGCCGACACCGTCGTCGTCATCGATCCACTCAAGGACGGTCACGCCGAGGACTACGCCCAGAGGCTCTTCGAAATGCGCTGGCGCCACGGGGTCACCGAGCTCGGCGCCACCAAGCTGCTCCGCGACCCGATCTATTTTGGCAACATGATGGTCCACTCCGGCGACGCCGACGGCCTCATCGCCGGACTCAACCACTCCTACCCCGAGACGATTCGGCCGGCTTTGCAGATCCACAAGACCCTTCCGGGCGTCCACAAGGCGGCCGGTGTCTATCTCCTCCTCTTCGAGGACCGGATGCTCTTCATCGCCGACACCACCGTCAACCACAATCCTTCGGCCGAAGATCTCGCGGAGATCGCCGGGATGGCTTCACGGGTCGCCCGCATCTACTTCGAGGTCGAGCCCCGAATCGCCCTGCTCTCGTATTCCAACTTCGGGTCCAATACCGACGCCCGTTCGGAAAAGGTCCGCGAGGCCGTCGCCATCGCCAAGGAGCGGTGGCCGCAGCTGGTCATCGAGGGCGAGATGCAGGCCGACACCGCCGTGGATCCAACCCTGGCGCGAGAGAACTTTCCCCTGTCGAGGATTCACGGCGACGCCAACATCCTCGTCTGCCCCGATCTCGAATCCGCCAATATCGCCTACAAGCTCCTCTGGCGTCTCGGCAAGGTCGAGGCCATCGGCCCGATCCTCACCGGCATCGGCGCCCCTGTCCATGTGCTCCAGCGCGGCGTCGGTGTCGACGACATCGTCAACATGGCTGCCCTCTGCGTTCGCAAGGCGCAGCGTTACGGCCACGACTGAGCCGGTTCCGCTTCGATTTCAAGCGGCGAGGCCTACCGGCCTCGCCGCTTTTTTTGCAGCACGCCACCGTTTTTGACGGGGGATTATGGAGATCTCTTTGACAGCAACCTTGGTGCAGCCATAAAATATTGATTCCTATTGCAGCTTTGAAAGGAGAATTCATGAAAGCTCTGCCTGCCTCGATTCTTGCAACGCTTCTGATCCTCGCCATTCCCGCCGCGGCCCAGGAGGCGGCGGGGGGCTTGCGCTACTCGATCACCGTCACAAAATTCGAAAACCAGGCCGGGTGGTACGGCCGGTGGGATATCGGCGACGCCTGGGGCACCGTCCTGACCGATATGCTCAACCAGACCGGACAGTTCATCGTCCTCGGCGAGAGCGACATGCGGGGTGCGGCCCTCGACGAGCAGGACTTCGCCGCCTCGGGACGAACCGCCGGCGGCGCCAAGGCGCCGGTGACCGGTCAGATGACCCCGGCCCAACTGCTGGTCAAGGGCGCGATCACCCACGTCCAGGACGACACCGCTTCGGGCGGCGGCGGGGTCCGGATCAAGGGCTTCAACATCGGCGGCAAGGGCGGCAAGGGCGAGGTCAACGCCACCATCTACGTCGTCGACTCGACCACCGGCATGGTGCTTGGCCTCGACCAACGTCGTCGGCGTCGCCAAGAAAAAGGGCGCGAATCTCGGCTACTCGACCGGCAGCTGGGGAGCGGCCTTCGGCGGCGAAAAGAACGACAATGTCGGCATGGCCGTCCAGGAGGCCTGCGCCGAGGCCGTCGACTTCATCAAGGCGCAGCTGCCGAACATCCAGTGGACCGGCTCGGTGGTCATGACCAAGGACGACAAGGTGTACATCAACCGCGGCTCCCGCGAAGGAGTCGCGGTCGGCCAGACCTTCACCGTCGGCGAAGTCGAGGTCATCCGCGATCCCGACACCGGCGAAGTCCTCGATGAGGACATGACCGAAATCGCCGCTCTCCAGGTCACCGAGGTCAAGGAGAAGCTCTCGATCTGCTCCGTCACCTCCGGAGATGCCGGAGCCGTCGCCAAGGGAATGACCATTCACCTTCGTTGACCGCGGGTTTTCAGGTCGAATGCGGAAAAACGCGGCGCTCGGCGCCGCGTTTTTTTCCGGGAAATCTCGACCGCGAGTGAGCCGATCTAAGTCTCCCATCGTTGGTCGACCACGCGCAACCGGGCCCACATTTCCCTCCACGTAGTGACCCAGCTCACGGCGGCCCTGTATAATCGTGGCAATGACTCGCGATCGCCGCCGCCACTCATCGTCATCGATGGCCCGACTCCTCGTCTCGATCGCAACCGCGGTTTCGGCGGTCGCGATCTCGATCCCCGCCATGGCGCAGAGTGGAGACTGGCGGATCGTCGAGAATCCCTACCAGGAAGACATCGAGTACGCCCTCGGCAACAAATTCACGCCGCAGGTCGAGGTCGAGGGCGTCCGCTGGCGTGGATTGACCATCGAGGCCCCCGACACGGCGTCCCTCGTCGACGGGGAGGAAGCCGAGATCGAGGTCACGATCGAGTTCGAGAATCGGGGCAACGCGAGCGCCAGGGTCCTCGTGATCCTCCTGCTCGAGGATGCCGACGGCAACCCTCTCGATCGCATCGAGGCAAAGCAGTTCAAGCTCGCCGCCGGTCGACTCAAGGAGAGAAAAGAGACCGTCACGATCCCGGCCGCCAACATCAAGGCCGTGCGCCGGATCTATGTGTTCTTTGAGGTCACCAAGTAGTTCTCAGTTTTTAGTTTTTAGTTTTCATCGCAACGCTTCTCCGGGAGGGTTGCGATGACTAAACTCAAAACTCAAAATTAGAACTCTTTCTACCAGGTCGTCTTGCGACTCAGCAGCGCCAGGAACTCTTCGCGGACCTTGCGGTCGGCAAAGCAGCCGCGGAGAGCGCTCGTTGTGGTCAACGCCCCGCTCTTCTTGACACCCCGCATCTCGACGCAGAGGTGGCGGGCCTCGATGACAACCATCACGCCCTGCGGCTTGAGCCTGCCCCAGAGAAACTCGGCGACTTGCTCGGTGAGGCGTTCCTGGAGCTGCGGACGTTTGGCGTAGAACTCGAGGATTCTCGGCAGTTTCGACAATCCGACGATGGTGTCACCGGGGATGTAGGCGATATGAGCGTGACCGTAGAACGGAACGAAGTGGTGCGCGCACATGGAGTAGAAGGGGATCTCCTTCTCGATCACCATGTGGTGATAGTCGCCGTCATTGGGGAAGGTCGTGACCTTGGGCTCGGAGCCCTCGCGGAGACCGTGGAACATCTCCAAATACATCTTGGCCACGCGCTCGGGGGTTTCAACAAAATTGGGGTCGTCGAGGTCGAGGTTGAGCTCGCTCATGATGCCGGCCATGTGGCCGGCCATGCGGTGGACGAGGCCTTCGTCGTCCCCTTTGGGGATCGAGTTGTCTCCGTTCGCAGCCGGCGTCGTACCTTTGACGCCAATCGATGCCGTGTCTTTCATAATTACCTCCGCTTCTCCGTCAAAGACAATCGACCATTTGCGGCGCCTATTCCAAACTACCGATATTTCACGGCGTTCCGACTCTGCTACCATCCGCTGCCATGGGCGCCAAAGGACAGTTCCTCGTCACCGGGTCGTACGGCCAACTCGGCAAGGCCCTCCTCGCCGAGGCCGGGACCCGCGGGTTGTCCGCCGAGGGCCGCGATGTCGACACCATCGACATTACCGACCGTCGTGCGGTGATGACATGGATCACCGAGACCCAGCCGCGAGTCGTCGTCAATTGCGCCGCGTATACCGCGGTGGATGACTGTGAGGAACACGAAGACGAAGCCCGGCTGGTGAACGCCACCGCGGTCGCCTACCTCGCCGATGCCTGCAACGCGACCGGTTCGAAGCTCATTCAGGTTTCCACCGACTATGTCTTCGATGGAACCGCCAGCAAACCCTACCTCGAGGACGATCCCGTCGCGCCGGCAAGCGCCTACGGCCGCACCAAACTTCTCGGCGAACAGGCGGCGCGCACAGCCCACGACCACCTGATCGTCCGAACCGCCTGGCTCTACGGCGTCGGCGGCCGTCACTTCGTCGGCGCCATCCGGCGCCAGATCGAAGCCGGAACACAGCAGCTCAGGGTGGTCGCCGATCAGTTCGGCTCGCCGACCTTCTGCGACGATCTCGCGGCCGCGATCCTCGATCTCGCGGCGGTCGATGCGACCGGCACCGTCCACGCGGTCAACTCCGGCATCACATCCTGGCATGGGTTTGCCACCGAGATCGTGCGGCAGCTCGGGACTCGGGTCGAGGTCGTTCCGGTCGCCACCGACGAATTCCCCCGGCCCGCCCGGCGCCCTCGCTACTCGGGTTTGGACACCTCCCGCATCGAAGAACTGATCGGCCGCCGAATGCCGAGTTGGCAGGATGCGCTGAACCGCTATCTGGTGCCCGCATGCGTATCCTGATCACCGGGGTCACCGGTTTTGTCGGCAACCACCTGGCGGCCGAGCTCCGGACACACGATCCCGAGGCCGAGATCTGGGGCCTCACCTGGGGTGAGTACGACCGCGAGAGTCTGGAGAAGGCGGCGCCCGGCATCCATCTCGTCGACGGGGATCTCGTTGATCGTATTTCGGTGAAACCGATCCTCGAGGCGGCACAACCCGATCTGATCTACCACCTCGCGGCCGCATCGTCGGTGGCGAGATCGTGGGGCTCTGCGGCGCGCTCTTTGGAAATCAACGCCATTGGGACCGCCCACCTCTTCGATGCGGTGCTCGAGTCGGATCTCGATCCGGTGGTGGTGGTTTCCTCGACGGCCGAGGTTTACGGCCGTATCGCGGACACCAGTTCGCCGCTCGGTGAGGACACGCCCTTTGCGCCGCTTTCACCCTATGGAACCTCAAAGGTCGCCCAGGATCTCCTGACTTCGCAGTACCATGCCGGTCTCGGCCTGGCCACCGTACGCCTGCGTTTCTTCCACCTCACCGGTCCGGGACGACCGCCGCATTTCGTCGCCTCATCCTTCGCTCGCCAGATCGCACGAGTAGAAGCGGGGCTCGCCCCACCGACCCTCGAGGTCGGCAATCTGGACTCAGTGCGCGACTTCACCGATGTTCGCGACGCCGTGCGCGCCTGTAGGCTGATCGCCGATCGCCGCCACTCGGGCGGTGTCTTCCACGTCTGTACCGGCCGCCCGGTGGTGATCTCAGAGGTCGTCAGGTTGCTGCTCGAAATGAGCCGGTGCGAAATCTCGGTCGAGGTCGATGGCGCCCGGGTCCGCCCCTCCGACATCCCGTGGATGGTCGGCGACCCCTCCCGGATCGAAGCAGCCACCGGTTGGCGCGCCGAGATTCCCCTCGAACAGACCCTCCTCGATCTCCTCAATTGGTGGCGGGCAAAGTCGATAGTCGATAGTTGACAGTCGAGCCCATCGCAGCACTCACAATGCAGAGAACGATCAATCGCCACCACAAAGGAGCGGTGTTCTCCGATGAGGCGGTGTAAGAGGCCGAACGGGCCAATGTTTTGAAACACAAAGGTCACAAAGACCCACGAAGGCTCCACCAAGCATCGCAATATTGACCCGGCCTCCCTCCGAGCCTCGAGGCGCACCCTCGTCTGAGGACCTGCGATGACCCAAATGGGTGCCTTCGTGGTTTCTTGGTGGATCTTCGTGATCTTTGTGTTTCAAACAAACCGCTGAAGATCGGATCACCCATGCCCGCAGTCCAGCTACGCCAGCGCCCCTTTAATCGATATCCCATGGCGATGGCCTGTCAGCTGTTGACTGTCAACTTCCTGCTTCGACTGAGAACTGTCGACTTACTGTTCCGACCGCCACCTCCTTTTCCCTTGAGAACAACGCGCCTCCGTGGCAAAGTGGGCGGTACTGGATCGACAGAGAGCCGAGTTGGAGGATTGCATGACCGATGACCGCCGTAACCGCGTTGCCCAGTGGGCCTACGACACCCGCGGGGTTCTCGGACGCTTCCACCTCTGGCTCGAAGATGTCGAAGAGACCTGGCTCGGCGATCGTCAAGAGACCGATCACGCCTTTGTCGGCGAGTCCCTCGAGCGGGCATTCATCATCGCCAACGCGGTCACCGCTCTCGGAACCAAGCTTTTCGGCCGCTACGCCGAGGGCAAGGGCCAGGACAAGGCCACCGTCAACCGGGTCAAGAAGGATGCGGACGCGGTCTCGGCGTACGCGCTGTCCGAGGCGCTCTGGTATCTCACGCGGAATCTCCCGGAGAACCACGCGGTCATGGTGAGTCTCGGCGAGGGACTCATGCCCAAGGCCGGAGAGACCCCCGAAATGGGCTCCAACCCGCAACTCGGATTCGGCCGGGTCTACGCCCGACCCCAGGTCGCCCGCTTTCTCGACCGCCGCGTCCACCGGATGCTCAATGAGGACGGTTACGAGTGGGCCGAGTTCTGGCGCGACATCCAGACCGCCGGAATCACGGTCTGGGGCGCGGCGCTGGATACCCTGGAGAACACCTCCCGTTTCGCCAAAGGGGCGCCGACCGGCGCGCTCGCGGTCTTCCACCTCTTCGACCAACCGCTCAAGGTCGCCCGTCCCTACGAAGGTTATATGGGTAATCTGATCCTTCCGCGGAAGGTCGTCGATCAGGCCGCCGAAAGCTCGATCCTCATCGATTTCCTGACCCCTCGTCGGCTGGTTATGGAGGCGATCCTCGCCGCCTATCCCGGCATCAAGGCCGAGAATGTCCACGTCTGGACCCTCGGCGGCCCGTCCCGAGAGCACCGCATCGGCAAGCTCTGGGCAGAGTGGCGCTCGCTGGGCGCCCACGTCGTCGAGGACGGTTGGATCGTCCCGGAAACCGGCATCCCCGCCTTCACCGAATCAGGGACCTACGCCCCTGTCTATCTCGTGGGTGAGTCCGAGCGCGATCACGAGCGCCACCTCTTCATCTGCGACGGCTACTCGGCCTCGGCCGAGGCGATGCAGGGCGCCAGCCTGGATCCGATTCTCGACACCTTCACCTCCATGTGCCTCTTCTCCTCACGATTCAAGATCGCGTACGACCGTGAACACCTCCTCATGCGGCTCGATCCCGAAGCCGATGACTATGGCGAGAAACTGGCTGAGATCACGAATCAAGAGGTCGAATCCGCCGTCGTCGAGCTCTACCGGGAGAATCTCCGCGACGCCAGAGCCGCCTGCCTTCCTGCCGACAAGCGGACGGCGACGGCCGATGACTTTTTCCCCAACAAGGAGTGGCGGGTCCTCAGCCTGAGCTCCGCCATGCTTCCCGACCCCTACACCGGGATGCCCGGGGTCGAGCCTCTGAGCGATGGGGTCTACAAGGTCACCACCCGTGCCGCGACCCGCGCCGGCATGGTCGACGTGACCCTGACCCTTCGGCTGATGGAGCCCATGGACGAGATGCGGATGGTCTTCTCACCGCTCCTCGACCGCTTCTACGCCGGCCAGGACTACCGCGCCAGGGCGGTGAAGATCTCCGATTCTGGTCGCATCCGCAACGAACTCCAGACCCTCTGCTCCGAGGCCATCGAGTACCTCCCCAACGACCGGATGGTGATCGATTTCGATCAGGTGGACGACTCGGTCCTCCCACCCGACAAGAAGGCCCTCATCAAGGAGGTTCTGGCCTGGTACCAGGAGCATCACCCGATCTGGTTCCACTGGCTCGAGTCGAAGGGGTAGCGGATCGAAGTCGACAGTTCACAGTCGACAGTCCATCGCAACGGGACGCGGATTGCGCGGATTGACACGGATCAGGAGCCACATCGGCGGCTCTGGACTGCGGGATCGGCGAACTGAACGTCAGCCGCGGATTTGAAACACAAAGATCACAAAGAACCACAAAGAAATCACGAAGGCATTCATTTAGCTCATCGCGGTTCTCAGGCGAGCGTGCGCGTCGAGGCTCGGAGGGAGCCCGGGTCAAAAATTGCGTTGCTTGGTGAAGCCTTTGTGGATCTTCGTGACCTTCGTGTTTCAAAGCGGCGGTCGCTTCGGTCATCAATCGAGCATCAGCGTCTCGAGCTTGGAACGCATGTCGGGACCGATCTTCGTCGGTCTGCCCTTGGGTCCGATGTGAGCCATCAAGGTGCGTGCCGCGACGGCGTGGATCCCGTTGACCTCGATGCGGTAGGCGAAGACATAGCTCGCACCCTTGAGATCCTCCACCCAGAGTCCGATTCGGACTCGATCGTCGATGGTGATCTGGCGCCGATAGTCGACCTCAACCCGAGCGACGACATACGGGATGTCGATCCCGCCCCCGAATCGATGGCGCCAGAGTTCGGTCCGTGCGGTTTCGAGATAGGTCACGATGGTGGCGTTGTTGACATGGTTCTTGGCGTCGATGTCGCGCCATCTCACCTGGATTTCGGTGACAAACGGCAAGTGGTCCATGCCGGCGAGGGTAGCAGGCGGAAGAGCGCAGCGGTAGCATCGGCACGATGACTCGTCACTCCCTCCGACTCCGATGGTCCTTCGTCCCTGACTTTTCGGGTGTCATGGATGAACTCCTGCCCCGCCTCTCAGCCGAGGAACAGCACCGCGCGGCCCGATTCCGCATCTCTGAGGCTCGCCACCGTTTCATCCTCGCCCGCGTCATGCTCCGCCATCAACTCGGCAATGAGATCGGTATCGTCCCGGAATCCGTGCTTTTTTCTACCGGCAAACACGGTAAGCCCCGTTTGGACACCCCCGGGGCCGACCAGTCGCCTCACTTCAACTTGACCCATTCGGGAGGTTTTGTGGCGTTGGCCATCTCCGATGGCGAAATCGGCATCGACATCGAAAATCTGCGCCCGGTCACCACCGCGCAACGATTGGCACAACGATTCTTCAGCCCCGAAGAACGCAAACACGTCTTCGAGCTTGATGGTGAGGCGCGAGACCACGCATTCCTCCGCATTTGGACCCAGAAGGAGGCGTACCTCAAGGCCACCGGTCTCGGGGTCGGGATGCCTCTGCGCGGCGTCGAGACCGAACCGAATCCGGCAGCGCCTCCCGGTCTTCGGGCCATCGCGGGAGATCGAGACGAGGCGGCAAGCTGGAACCTCCTCGAGGTGGAGATTCCCGGCGCCGTTTGCATCGTCGCCACCCGCGGCCCGGTGATGACGCTTGAAATCCAGCGCTTCACGCCGGCGGATCTCAGTCTGCGTTAGCCGTCGCACGGAGAAACCGCAGATAACGCAGATCCATTGCGTCCTTGCGGTTCAACCGCGCGATGGCTCTATCGACTTGATTTACGGGTAACCCTCTCGAGGAGATCGGCCCAGGCTTCGATCACCGGGTCCCAACGGAGGTTTGGGGCACGGTTGAGGGAACGCTTTCGGAGTTGTGCGGCGGTGTCGAGCTCGAGCGCCTCGGTGAGGGCCGCCGCGAGCGCCTGCGGATCGTTCGGCGGACAGAAGAGCGCGGCGTCGCCGCCGGCTTCGCGCAGGGCGGGGATCCCCGTCGCCACCGATGGCGTCCCGCAGCTGATAGCCTCGGCCAGCGGCAGACCGAAACCCTCGACCTCGGAGGCCAGGGCGAAGACCTCGGCGTGGCGCAGCATTTCACGGGCATCTTCGCCGCTGACGTATCCGGGCAGATGAATCCGATCAACAAAATCCGACGAGCGAATCCGGTCGAGGATGGGTCCGGTCTGCCACCCCTGTCCTCCCGCGATCACCAGATCCGGCGGATCCGGGAGCTCCGCCTGGAGTAATTCCCACGCCGCGACCAGGTCCGAGATCCCCTTACGCGGCTCGATAGTACCGAGATGGAGCAGATAGCGCCGACCACCGGAGAATCGTTCTCGGATCACGCTCCCGTCATCACCGGATGGAGCGGGGGAAAACCACTCATCAACCCCATAACCGATTCGCTCGAGCTTCGAGGAGACCCACGGGAACGCCGCCCGCAGTTCATCCTCGGTGGCCGCGGAACCCGCAACCACAGTGTCGGCCGTTTTGAGGGATCGTTCGAGAAGGAACTTAAAGACGATCCTGTTGGCCAGGGTGTGTCGGGCGGGGTGGGTCCGCGGCGTCAGGTCGTGCACCATGGCGATGGCGGGCACCGGACACCTGATGGGCAGGATCGCCAAGGATCCGATCCAGACCTCGGCATTCAACGCTCCGAGCTGCCGCGGCACCGTGGTGTTGAGCCACACCGGTCCGAGGGTCGGCCACCGCGGCGCCGGGACGATGATGAGGTTGGGGTGGAGTTCGGATCGCTCGAGTCGAATCGGCTTTGACGCCGCGAGATGAACCATCCCCGCTCCACTCCGGGCGAGCCCCCCCATGACCCTCTCGGTCCACGTCCCGACCCCGGTCCGCGGCCCGGCCAGCGCGCGGGCGTCACACGCGATATTCATCGGGTCCGACCGGCCGCTTCCCGGCTGCTCGGCGGAAGACACCCGCGGTCGCGGCGGCCGCCGTGTCCCAGGAGAACCGCCGTGCGCGCTCCCGGCCGAGACCGCTCAGCCGCGCGTGGTGATCCGGGTCGTCGAGAAGCGAGGCCGCCCCGGTCGCGATCCCGTGTGCGCTCTCGGGATCGACATAGACCCCGGCCGGGCCGGCCACCTCGGGCATGGCCGAACGGCCCGATGTCACCACCGGAGTTCCACACGCCATGCTTTCGAGGATCGGCAGCCCAAAGCCCTCGATCCATGACGGAAAGAGCAGCGCCCGGGCCTGGCTGTAGATCGAGACCATTCGGTCACGCTCGATGTAGTCGAGATGGACGATCCGGTCTCGTACCGGCGATGCCTCGAGTTCGGCTCGGATCTTCTCGGTGCGCCAGCCCCAGCGGCCGACAACAACCAACTTGCCGGGGTAGCCCCATTCGGCCAGGAGCGCGAACGCTCGAAGGACACCGATCACATTCTTGCGCGGCTCGATGGTCGAAACAAAGAGCAGGTAATCCGCCGGCAGGGAGACATCGGGTTCCGGGTCATCAGCCACGGAGGCGAAATGCGGATCGAGACCCTCGTGGATGGTGTGGATCCGACTCCTTTCGATCTCGAAATACTCCACGAGATCTCCCGCCGTCGCCTCCGAGACGGCGATGACGCGCTCGGAACGCCGGAGTGATCGTGTAAATCGCGAGCGGAGTTCGTCCAGCGTTTCCGGCGCCACCACCTCAGGCATCGCCGCAAAGGCCAGATCGTGCACCGTGATGACCATCCGACGGCCGAAGAACCGCTGCATCCGCGCCGGTTTGAAATTGGGCGCAAAAATGACATCGTTGCCATCCAGCACGCAGAGCAGGGGTTCCACCAGGTGCCGCAGGACCCACAGTGAGGAATTCACGGGGAAGATAAATCCGTCCGGGATCTGATGGGTCCGCAGCCGCATCCTACGGTGGCCCGGCACCGGAGGGGGTTGCTCCCCGGGCGCGAGAAAGGTGTGTGCGTAGAGATTGAACCGGAGCCCGTCTTCACGTTCGTCGAGGGCGCGCAGGAGATTCCACTCGTACCAACCGACCCCGGTCAAAGTCTCGGCGAAGGGGAAGACATCGACTCCGATATACACCTCATCGATGCCATAGACGATCCAGTCGTAGGTGCGACGCACGCGGGCTCGCAGCGTGCCCAGCAGATCACGCCCCACGTGCCCGAGAAAACGCGCGGTGGAGCGGATACTGGCCATGAAAGGGGATCTTACACCAACCGCATCCGGCAGGGCACAACCGCTGTTGGTGCTACGATCATCGCCATGAAGATCCCGGTTCTCACCCACGATGAGGCCGCCGTCAGGGTTCTGACTCTCAACGACCCCGATCGCGCCAATCCACTCTCATCCGAACTCGTCGTCGCACTCGCCGACGCGCTCCGGTCCGCTGCGGATTCAGCCGAGGTCAGGGCGGTCGTTGTCACCGGCGCCGGCCGCCATTTCTCCGCCGGCGCCGATCTGACGGCGCTGCAACAGGTGGCGACCGGGAGCGATCCCGAGGGCCTCCGCCGGGACTCGGACAAGCTTCGTGAGCTCTTTGAAGTTCTGCTCGGCCACCCCAAACTCACCATCGCGGCGGTCCACGGCGCCGCCATCGGCGGCGGATGCGGTCTCGCCACGGCCTGCGATCTCGTGGTGGCGGAACCCCGCTCGCGTTTCGCCTACACCGAGGTCACCATCGGCTATGTTCCCGCTCTGGTCCTGACTTTCCTCACCCGCAGGGTCCCCGGCCACATCGCCCGTCGGCTGCTCCTGGACCCCGAGCGCATCGACGGCGAGCGCGCCGTCTTCCTCGGTCTCGCCGACGAGCTTGTCGAGGAGGGAGGAACCCTTGAACGGGCCTTGGAACTCGGCAGACGAATCGCCGGTAAATGCTCCCCCGCCGCCATCGCCGCGACCAAGGAACTGCTCAACGCCACCGCCGGGATGGAGTGGCGGGACGCGCTCGCCCACGCCGCCGAGGTCAATGCGTCCCACCGGCTCCACCCCGAATGTGTCCGTGGGGTGAAGACCTTCCTCGAGGAGAAGCGGACGCCGGATTGGTTGGAGGAGTAAGGCCCGCGTCCGCGGCAGCGGCCGGAACAGGGGCAGCATCCGGGACAACGACAGCGACCCGAGCAGGCGCAGGACTACCGCACACCGGGGCGTGCCGGGCGCGGCATTGTGCCGCGAGAACGCTCCGGCAGCGTCATGAGTACCGCACAATGCCGACGCCGGGCAACCCACGGCGACGGCGATCCCGTGCATCTCTCCCGGCAGCCCTGAGGCCGCCGGCGCCCGGGCGGCGCGGTCACATCTCCCCCCGTCGGCCCCGCGTGACCGCGCTGCCCGGGCGACGCTGGGACGCCACGGGCGGACCAGAAGGCCGGAGCCCCGGGAAACCGCAACCGCAACCCTGGACTCGAGCTACCCCCGAGCCTCGTTCAAGGCGAGGCGAAAGGTCCGCCAGAGGATTTTAAGTCCAGCGCGAGGCTCCAGTTCTCGATGTAGTAGAGATCATGGACCACCCGCTGCCGGATCGAAGTGTCGCCCCGGAGCCCATTGACCTGCGCCCACCCGGTGAGTCCGGCGCGCACCCGGTGACGCGCCTGGTACTCGGGATATCGGTTCTTGAAACGATTGACAAACTCGGGCTGCTCCGGTCGCGGCCCGACCAGAGACATATCGCCCTTGATGACGTTGAAAAGCTGGGGAAGCTCATCGAGGTTGTAGCGCCGCAGAATCGCACCGATTCTGGTCACCCGCGGGTCGTCCGTCCGGGTCCACTTGCCCTGACCGTTGTCGGGGTCGTCGATCCGCATGGAGCGAAACTTGTAGAGCTTGAACGACCGGCCGTCGAGGCCCATTCGAATCTGAGAGTAGAGCGCCGGTCCCTGATCCTCGCGTTTGATGAGCCAAGCGATAATGGGGAAGAGCCACCCTGTTGCCATCAGCAGGACAGCGGCTCCGACCACGTCGAAGACCCGTTTGACGATTTGATTCCAGCCCTCGAGCGGGATCTGGGTCAAATTGATGATCGGCAGCCCGTCGAGTTCCTCGGTCCTGGCACGAACGACGTAGTACTGGAGGAGATCCGGGACAACCTTGATCTCCACGAGCAACTGACCGCATCGGCGGATGAGCTTGACGACCCGCTGGTGGGCCGCCATGGGCAACGCGATCATCACCTGGTCGATCCGGTGCTCCTCGGCGATGGCCTCGAGTTGTTTCGTCGTTCCGAGAACCGGCACGCCGTGGATCTTCCTCTTCTGCTTTCCGGGGTCGTCGTCGAGAAAGCCGACCACCGAGAAACCGTACTCACGGTGGGCCCGCAGGCTCTTGACGAGCCGCTTCCCGAGCTCGCCTGCGCCGATGATGAGCACGACCTGGAGGTTGCCGCCCGAGCGCCGAACCCGTCGCAGGATGTCCGAGATCAACCACCGCGAGAACGCTACGAGTACGACATCGACACCGGCGAAGATCGGCAGGAAAAGACGTGAGTAGGTGAAATCGGAGGGACGGTAAAAGGTCAGAAAGGCCGTCAGCAGGATGGTCGCGAGCATAACCGCAAGAACCACGCGGAGCAGTTCGTCAAACCGGGACCGCAATCGGCGTCGCTGATACAGACCCTGGAAGTAGAACACCGTCGGCCACATGATCGCGGTGACGGGGATGAGCTGGAGATACATCTGGAGCGGCGGAGTGCCCTTGGTGACCGGCTGAATCGGGATGTCGAAACGGATCCAGTACGCCAGAACAATGGCGGCCGCTGTGGCGAGGATATCGCCCAACAGCTGGAGCATCACTTGAACCTGGCGGCGCCGCTGGATCATCCCAGCGCCCTCCCGAAACCCAGTCGATCGAGGAGAAATCCGAAACGCACCTTGAAGCGCTCACGTGAGAAAAACTCAGCGCGATGTCTCAGGACGGCAGGATCCCACTCGCGGTCGAGCGCCCGGGCGGTGGCGTCTTCCAGAGCCGCGAGTCCCGACTCTTCGGCGAGCTCGCCCTCGATGCCGGTACGCACGACATCGGCGGTGCCGGAAGCCGAAAGCCCGACCACCGGCGTGCCGCAGGCGAGCGCTTCCACCGTGACCATCCCGAAGTCCTCGACGTTGGGCACCAGAACCGCCGCTGCGCGCCGGTATGCGTCACGGAGCTGGTTCCGGTCGAGCCAGCCGAGGAATCGAACATCGGGGCCGGCGAGTCGCTTGAGCTGCGACATCCGCGGTCCCGTGCCGACGATCTCCAACGGTCTTCCCAGCCGATTTGCCACCTCGATCGCAACCTCCACCCTCTTGTACGGAACAAGGGCCGCAACCGTCAAAAGGTTGTTTCCCCTCTCTCCGCCCGGGGTGAAGTATTCGGTGGCCACCGGCGGCGGGAGGACCTCCGCCTGACGGTTCCAATAGTGTTTGATCCGCCAGGCGACGAGCCGCGAGTTGGCGATGAGTCGGTCGACCCTGGCCGACGACACCATGTCCCACTGCCGCAGCTTCGCCAGCCGACTCTCCACCACCGGTTGGAGCAACGACGGAATGCGAGCCGTGTACAACGACCGTTGATCCCAGGCGTACCGCATGGGGGTGTGGACATAGCTGAGATGGAAGGCGCCCGGCGGCGGAATGACTCCCTTGGCGACGCAGTGGCTCGTTGAGATCACGAGATCGGCGTCCGGGAAGGTGAAGCTTTCCATGGCCGCGGGCATCAACGGCAGGAGATAACGCCACTTCCTGCCGCCGAACGACGGCTTCTGGAGCCAAGACGTGTAGATCTGCCGTTCCTCGAGGGCGGGCATCACCGCCCCCTTTCGGTGGACAAGTGTGTAGAGGGGCGCATCGGGGAAGAGCTTGGCGATCTCGTAGAGCACCCACTCCCCACCACGCATCCCGGTCAGCCAGTCGTGAACCAGGGCGACCCTCACCTCAGCCCTCCCCCAACGCCCGTCGATACGCTTCGACGGTCTTGTCCACCGTTCGTTCCCACGTCAACCGCTCGGCCCGCCGACGGCCGGCCTCCACCATCCTCCGACGGAGAGGATCATCCACCAAAACCTGTTCCACCGCACTCGACACCTCGTCCACATCGAGGGGATTAACCAGTCTCGCCGCGTCCTCACCGAGCTCCCGCATGGCTCCCACGTTCGAGGTCACCACCGGCAGACCTGCCCCCATGGCTTCGAGTATCGGAAGGCCGAACCCCTCGTACAACGAGATGTGCAGCAGCACTGCGGCCACATGGTACAACGCCCTCAGGTGACTCTGGGGAACCCGACCGAGAAAACGAACCCGATCGGTCAACCCGAGGCGGGCGGCGCGAGCGGCGAGCCGACTCGAGGGCTCGACGCCGCCGACAAAAACGAGTTGGCCGGGAACCCGGTGCCGCAGGACCGCGAGGTGGTAGGCGCGCAGCACCACATCGAGGTTCTTGTGCGGTTTGTCGTTGGCCACGACGAGCACGAGGGGCGCGTGGAGACCGTAGAAGTCCTTGAGTTCCTCGACCTCGGAGGCCTTTGGTCTCGCCGCGAGGGCGGGGTCGACGCCGTTTGGAATCACCATCAACCGTCCCGGGTCGGCCGAGAACAGGCTGATGAGGTCGCGCCGCGAGGTTCTCGACACGGTGATGACGATTCGTGATCTCCTGAGGGCGGAGCGCAGGACCACCCGGAGATAGAACTGGGCCAGGCTCGCTCGAACTTTTGGCGGATAGAACAACTGGATGACATCGTGAACCGTGGCCACAATGGGCCGCGGCGAAAGGGCGGGCACCACGTAGTGCGGGATGTGCACCACATCCACACGTTCGCGCCAGAGGGTGGCCGGCATCTGGATATGTTCGGACAACGTGTAGCCTCTCGCCGCCACCGTGAGCACCTTCGCCGAGGGGGCGAGCTGTCTTACCCGCCCCTCGTGACCGGGACGGGCAATGACCGAGAGCTCCACATCACGCCGATCCTCCATCCCCCCGAGAAGGGAACAGAGATACGTACCGATCCCGAAATCGGTCAGTTTGCGGGCATCGATGGCCACTCGCACACCGTCATTGTATGCGCGCCGGCTGCAGAAGGCACGGGAAGGACCCGCGCCCTCGCTATACTTGTGTCAGATGACGGTCATCATTCCAACTTTAACCCTCGAAAATCGGGGATCAGGCCCATGACGGGGATCGTGATCCCGTCACTCGGCGGTCCCCATCTGAGACGCTGCCTCGCCGCCGTCAGCGCTCTCGACCCGTCCCCCGAGAGAACCGTGGTGGTGTTCTCCGGCGGCGCGAACGCACCGGAGCATCCGAACTCCATCGAGCTTCTCGCCATCGACGACCGGCTCGGTTTCGCCGCCGCCGTCAACACCGGCATCGCCGCTTTCGGAAACGACGTCGAGCGGATCGCCCTTCTCAACGATGACGCGGTCCCGGCTCCGGGGTGGCTCGGGACGCTCGAGGCCGCGCTCGATGCCGATTCCGCCCTCGCCGCGGTCCAAGGCACCGTCACCGACAGCCTTGGGACCGTCGTCGACGGGCGCGGCATTACCCTGGATGACGCCGCGCTCCCCGTTCAGGTGGACCGCGGTTCGTCGCCCTCACCCGAACCCGACCGACCGAGACCCGTCGTCGCCGTTTCCGGCACCGCGTCGCTGTATCGAACCCGGGCGCTCGTTGAATCAGCCCTGGCCGATGGCGCCATCCTCGATCCCCTTTTCGGCAGCTATCACGAAGACCTGGATCTCGGCCTGAGGATGCGCCGTCTGGGCTGGAAAGCCGCTTGGGTTCCTGGCGCCTGGGCAAACCACGAAGGCTCGGCGACCGGTCATCGCCTCAGCTGGCGCCACCCGTGGTGGGTGCTGACCAACCGCTGGCGCGCTCTGGCCGGCAACCTCACGCCGGCCGCAGTCTTCACCGCACTTCCCACCCTTTTTCGCGGCGAGCTCCGCGCCGTTCGTACTCTCGCCCGCACCAACCCCCGGGTCATGCCGACCGCAGCTGCGGCGCTGGCCTGCCTTCCCTGGATCGTGTTCCGCTCGCTCGGGCGACCCAGCCCCGGCCCGCGACTCACGACGCTACCGGAGAGTTGAAGATGCGTGTTCTCTTTCTGACCGACGATCGCCTGGGACCGGCCATGGCCGGATCAGCTCTTCGCGCTTGGGAACTGGCCAACGCCCTCGCGGGCGCCGGACACGACGTTCGGCTCACGGCTGAGCGAGAGTCATCCAAACCCCACGACTCTCCAGTCGATCTCGTCGATGCACCTGACTGGCACTGGGCGGAGGTTGTCGTCGCACCCCCGTGGAGCCTCCACCTTCCCGCCTTTGGGGGTCGACATCGTCTGGTGATCGACGGTGCGACCCCACTCCTCGCCGAACTCGAGGCCATGCCATCGACACCCGAGATTCGGCGACGTCGTCGAACGGCGGCGGCTCGGCTTCCGGTGGTCGCGGCCAGGGCGCACGCGGTGCTCGTGGCCGGCGCGGCGCAGCACGACTGGTGGCGGGCGGTGTTTCAACGCCGGCCCGCGGTTCCCATCCTCGAGGTGCCGTTCGGGATCCAAGAGCGCGATCCGCCGAAGGAGTCGGCCGAGATCATCGGTGTCCCGTCGGACTGGTCGGTCGTGCTCTGGTGGGGCGGCGTCTGGCCGTGGCTCGACCTCGACACCCTGCTTGCGGCGCGCGCTCGGCTCGGACGGGTTCCCGTGAGCATCGTTGTCCCCACCGCCACCCGACCCGGCGGTTCGCTCGCCCAGTTCACCGCCACCGATCTCAACCGGATGGCCGCCCGCTATGCGCTTTCGGCGCCTGAGGTGGTCCCCCTCGAACACTGGGCGCCCTACGACGAACGGTATCTGACCCTCAACCGGGCCGCGGTCATGGCCTTTCTTCACCAGGCAAAGCCCGAAGCCGAACTTTCCTTCCGGACCCGCGCCATGGACGCCCTCTGGTCGGCGACGCCCATGCTTCTTTCGGCCGGCGGAGAGGTCGCCCGGCTCGCGGACGCACTCGGGTGGGGTGAGGTTGTTGCGCCGGGCAACCCCGCGGCGGTCGGCGACGCCCTGAAACGGCTGCTCCAACCCGAGGAACACGATCGTTGCCGCGCGGCGATTCTGGAACACCGCGACCACTGGCGGTGGTCACGGGTCGCGGGTCCGCTGGTGGAGGCCCTGCCCAACCTCGGCTCCGTCCTCCGCGACGCGCTCGCACCGTCCCTCATGCGGGCGGCGATGATCCTCATGGGTCTCGGCAGGCGGAGGCGCCGAGGGTGACGGTTGCAGCGATTGTGGTCCGTTGGCGGGGTGGCGACGAGGTTGACCGTTGCCTGCGATCGCTCCTCGCTGAGTGCGGTCCTCACCTCCGCCGGATCGTGCTGGTGGATTCGGGTTCGGGCGATGGCGGCGCCCAGCGCCTGGGGGCGTCCTTTCCCGATGTCGAGGTCATCGCCCTGGCCGAGAATCGATCGTTCGCCCACGCCGCCAACGCCGGCGCGAAGGCGATCACCGAAGACCTGATTTTCCTGCTCAACCCCGACACCGAAGTCGAAGACGGCGCCGTGGCGACCCTGGTCGGGGCGCTCGAGCAGCGACCGCGAACCGCCGGAGTCGTCCCGCTCCTGATCAACGAGGATGGTTCGACACAGCACCTCTGGCAGTTTCGTCGGCTGCCCACCGTCGCGCGCCTGGCCACGGGCCGATCGGGCGCGCCGGAATTTTCGTCGCCTCCCACCGCACCGGCGGGTGCGGTCCAGCCAGCGGCCGCGGCGTGGCTCGTCAGGCGCGATGTTTGGCGGGCGCTCGGAGGATTCAACGAGGCCTTCGTTCCGGCGTGGTGGGAGGACGTGGATTTCTGTGCCCGGTTGGCCCGCCACCTGGGCTCGTCCGATTTCCCGAGCGACGAAGGATTCGTGGTGGTTCCCCGAGCCCGGGTTCGCCACCAGGGCGGTTCGAGCCTCGCAGGGCTCGACCGGGCGGTGTTTCTCACCGCATTCTGTGAAAACCTCCTCCGTTATGCCGCCATCCACCACCCCAAGAACCTGCGGCTGATCCGCGCCGGTCTTCGTTTCTCCCTGGCGGGGCGAGCTCTCTCCCGACCCCGGCAATCCGGGATCTATCGCGCTGTCCGACGCGCCATCTGAAGATCTCCTCGCTCCAGGGCTCCACCGCCAGAGGCGCAATATCCCTGTGCTCTTTCTCGATTTCGCGCGGAAAGTACCGCCGCGACAGACCTTGACCTCTCGAGGATCTGGTGTAGGCTCACCCGACTATGGCGCCCAGCAACCGTCACACCGTGATCATCGGAACCGGCTCCTCGATCCCGCCGAAAGTGGTTCCCAACAGTAACTTCCTCGACAACGAGTTCTTCATGGACTACGGCGAGCCCATCGAGCCCGGCACCAACCAGCGGGTCATCGAGAAGTTCCAGCAGATCACCGATATCGGCGAGCGACGATATGCGAATGACGATGTCATGGCATCGGATCTGGCGACCGAAGCTGGCGCGACGGCAATCGAAGATGCCGGTATCGATCCGCGAGACCCTCGATTACGTGGTCGTGGCCCACAATTTCGCCGACATCCTGGCCGACAACCGGCGCTCGGACTTCGTTCCGTCGCTGGCCGCAAGGGTCAAGCAGAACCTGGCCATCGCCAACCCCGAGTGCATCGCCTACGACCTCCCCTTCGGCTGTCCGGGCTGGGTTCAATCCATGATTCAGACGGACTATTTTCTGCGTTCCGGAGACGCCTCGCGCGCCCTGATCATCGGCGCGGAAACCCTGTCCCGCGTCTCCGATCCGCACGATCGCGACAGCTTGATCTACTCCGACGGGGCCGGCGCGGCGGTTCTCGAGGCTCGCGAGGGAGCCGAACCGGTGGGCGTCCTCGCCCACGCCGCGAGGTCCGACACCATCGACCACGCCAAACTGCTCTGGATGGGGGAATCCTACAACCCCGAGTACAAGGACAACACGCTGTTTCTGAAGATGTACGGGCGCAAGCTCTATAACTACGCTCTGACGAATGTACCCGGCGTCGTCAAGCAGAGCCTCGACCGTGCCGGCCTCGATCTCTCCGATGTCGTGAAGGTCTTCCTCCACCAGGCCAACGCCAAGATGGACGAGGCGATTCTCGCCCGGCTTTTCCGGCTCTACGATGCCGGCCAACCCGACACCGCGGCCCTCATGCCCATGTCCATCTCCTGGCTCGGCAACTCCTCGGTTGCGACCGTCCCGACCCTGCTCGATCTCGTGTGCCGAGGCGAGATGCCGAATCACGAACTCAACCCGGGTGATATCGTGGTCTTCGCCTCAGTCGGCGCCGGGATGAATATCAACTCGGTGGTCTATCGCTGGGTCTGATTCCCCACCCTTCTCACTCTCCCGACCAACGATGCATCAGCGGCAGAGGCCGGGGCAGAGGCCGGGGCAGCGTCCGGGGCAGCGGCAGCATCCGGGGCAGCGGCCTCGTCCGGGACAGCGGCAGCAGCACCGGCAGAGGCGGCGGCACTCGTTTCCTGATGCGACACCGACGAGGCTTCTATTGACGCCGTTGGCCGAGGGAGCCACCCGTAGCATTGTTCGGCCTCAGCACCGGTGAGAATTCCAAGATCTGCGGCCGAACAATGCAACAAGTGGCACCCCGTTCAAGGTCTCAACCCTCAGCGGAACGCGGGATGCGTTCCTATCCACCTCTCCCATCGCGTCGACGGGCTACTCAGAGTTTCTTGCACACCTTCCTGACTCGCAACTCCAAACAGCCGACATCTTGGATTCCCAATCAGTACTGCTACACTTTGCGGTGCCAATTTCGGATCGTGGAACGACAAAGTGGGCAGCTGCGACAATCACGCCTTCCGGGGGGAGACGGTCATGGAATTCACGGACTTCAAAAACATTCACGAGATGCTCGCTCACACGGTCGAACGGCACCCGGACAAGGATGCCTATCGCACGATCCTCGACGATGGGTCCATGGTGTCGATCAACTGGACCGAGTTTGCCGAACAGGTCAGGCAAGTCGGCAAGAGCCTGATCTCCCTCGGGGTCGGCAAAGACGACAAGGTCAACATCCTCAGCTACTCGAACTACCGGTGGGTTCTGGCCGATGTCGCGACCGCCTCCATCGGGTCGATCACGGTCGGGATCTACCACTCTCTGCTGGCCAAGGACATCGGCTATATCGTCAACCACTCCGACGCGGTTTTGGTTTTTGCCGAGGATCCCGGGCAGGTGGCGAAGCTCAGCGACATTCGCGAACAACTTCCCGAAGTCCGCAAGGTCGTTCTCTTCAAAGGCGCCCCTCCTCCGGGGGACGATTGGGTCATCACGTTCGAGGACTTTCTCGAACTCGGTAAAGATGTCACCGATGAAAGTCTGGACGCCCGGATCGCCGACGTCGAGGCCACCGATGTCGCCGCCATCGTCTACACCTCGGGCACCACGGGTATCCCCAAGGGCGCGGTGCTGACCCACGACAACATCACCTTCACGGCCCAGTCGGTCTTCGGCTCCGCGAAAATCTATCCCGACGATACCGCCATGCTCTTTCTCCCGCTGGCGCACATCTTCGCCCGCACCTGTGTTTTCACCGCTCTTTTCTCCGGCTGCAACACGACCTTCGCCCGCGCCATCGACACTATCGGTGAAGACTTCAAGACCGCCCGCCCACACTGGTTCCCGAGCGTGCCGCGAATCTACGAGAAGGTCCACGCCAAGATCCTCTCCGGCGCGAGCGCCAAGGGCGGCGTCGCCCTCAAGCTCTTCAACTGGGCGTGCGGCGTCGGCGACCGGGTCAGCGATCACCTCCTCGCCAAACAACCGATCCCGTTCCTCACCCGGCTCCAGTACGCGCTCGCGACCAAACTTGTCTTTTCCAAGGTCCAGGCCGCCCTCGGTGGTCAGGTTCGGTGGTGCATCAGCGGCGCCGCACCGCTGGATCCCTCCATCGGCAAGTTCTTCCATGCCGCGGGCGTGCTCATCCTCGAGGGGATCGGGATGACCGAGAACACCTCCTTCACCAACGTCAATCGTGAGGACAACTACCGCTTCGGTTGGGTCGGACCAACCGGCCCTGGGATCGAACAGAAGACCGGAGACGACGGCGAGGTGCTCTACCGCGGCCGCAACGTCATGCGCGAATATTACAAAATGCCCACCGATACCGCCGAGACCCTCACCTCCGACGGATGGCAGCACACCGGAGACCTGGGCGAGATCGACGATGTGGGTTTCCTCAGGATCACCGGCCGCAAGAAAGACCTCATCGTCACCGCCGGCGGCAAGAACGTCGCGCCGTCGGCCATCGAGGGACTCATCGCGACCTCGCCCTACATCGCGCAGGTCTGCGTCATCGGCGACCGGCGCAAATACCTCACAGCTCTGATCACCGTCGACCAGGAGAACATTCGCGCCTACGCTGCCGAGCACGGTATCGCAGGCGAGAGCCTCGACGAGCTCCTCGCGAGCGAGGGGATCAACAGCCTCATCCAAGGCGTCGTCGATGCCAAGAACAAGGAGTTTGCCTCGTTCGAGACCATCAAGAAGTTCCGACTTCTCGAGGAGTTTTCCATCGAGAACGGGCTGCTCACCCCGACGCTCAAGGTCAAGCGGAATGTGGCGATGGAGCGGTTTGCCGATGTGATTGATTCCATGTACGAAGAAACCTGAGCTTTCGAACATTTGTTTTTTCGACGCCGGGCAACAAAGTTGCCGGGCGCCGAAAAAAACATTGGCAGAGCGTTCAATCTCTGAAAATGTACAGCTGCAGCGAAACCCACTCGATGGGCGTCGATCCGCCACCGGGGTTGGTGTTCTCGTACCTCGCGTCCTGGCCATCCGGATGTCGAAGTCGAGTGTCGCGGTCTCCCCCGGAGTCACCATGTCGGTGACATCGATGGTCTGACCGATGGTGATGGCGCCGGGACACCAGCCGTTGCGGTCGTACTGCCAGGTCCCCTGCTGATTGGCAACGGGGTTGTGCTCGCAATCGGTTCGCCACGGCAGGACCGACCGCCTCTCGCCGTCGAGATAGAGGTCCTGGCGCATGACGCAGAACTCGGCGCAGTTTTCCGAGTTGCCGAACGAATGCCCGGTGGTGATCAGCCTTGCCTCGACGCGGCTCGCGTCCGCCGGGATGGCCACCGCCACCGGCTCGGTCTGCGAATCCACGTTGTGATCGGGGTCGAGGTCGCCGACGACGATGCTCCGCCGGCCCCAGATGTTGACCACCTCGTCGGGTGTTCGATCCTCGCCCGGATAGAAGACGAAATCGAAGGTGATCCGCCAACCTTCGCCATCCGAATGGCCCGGGCCCGACCCAGGTGTCGATCCACGACACCAGCGTCTGCCGACCCGTGAGCAGCGGAGCCAGCGGCGTGATGTCGACGTACTGACACATCCCGACCCGATAGGGCGTGATGTGGCGCATGACCTCGAGGTACTCCCACTCGTCCTCGGGATCGGCCGGGTTGAGCACGAGTTGCAGCGATCCAGTCCGGTCCCAGTGATCGCAGATGCCGCTCTCGGGGCATTCGAGATGCAACCGGAGTCCGACCTGGTTCCACTCCCCGGTTGACGGGAAGTCCACCTCGCGGGTCACGCTCCGGTGGTTCTCGGAACCGAACCAGTGCGCGGCCCGTTCAAACGCCCGGACCACCGTCGCCTCGTCCGGAGCCGGCCCCGACGGGCAGCGGTACCAGGGCTCGTCGGTGCTGAAATCGACCCAATCCCCCTGACCCTTGGGCGGCTCCGGTGTCAACCGGACACCCTCGATGAAGGTCGGGTCGTTGGTCGCGCGATCCACCCGGGACCCATAGGCCATGAAGACCGGGTCCCAGCTCTCGCTCGGTTTGAGCATGAGATTCTCCGACTCGGTCAGGGTCACGATCGCGCTGAAGCCTTCACCTTCTAGCTCAAGCTCGTCGAGGATGCCGTTGATCTGCAGATGCGACCAGGGTTCGAGAACATAACTCAGCGCTCCCGCTCGCGAACCATCGCCGGAAAAAACCTCCAACTCGAAAGTCTGCCTGAGGTTGAGCGAGGGATTCACCAAACCGAGATTGGTCCGGAACTCCGCCGACGCCTCGAGCCCCGGAATCACCACCGGGTCCGAAATCGACCGCCGCGGAATTCCAGGGATGCCCTGACCCATGGTCGCAGAGCCATCACCGGTGGGTGTCCAGGTGCGGGACGCAACCCGAAGGTCGGTGCTCCCGGCGCCCCCTGCCAGACCGCGAACGACGAGCGCCGCGACCTCGTGGTCGGGAAAGCTCGCCCCGATGATGTCGCTCAGAGACTTGGTCTCGCCGCCGCGAATGCTGGTCACCAGACGCTCCGGATTGCCGCCGGGAATTCCGGTCCCGCCGGTCGGCACGAGCTCCACCACCAGCGCGGCGACGCCACCCTCATTTGCTGCGTGAACGGTCACATCGGTGCGCCACAGCGACCCGTCGTTTCCGACGGTGTTGGCCGCCGCGGGCACGACCCGGTGGCGCGGAAGCCCCGACTGGGTCGTCTCGGTCTGCGCCTCGAGATACGTGGGGTCGTTGGACCGCTGATCGACCTTCGAACCATAGACCACGAAATCCGGCGCCTCGGTGGTCACGCCTCCACCCAGGGCTTCCGCTCGGGTCCGCCGAACCACGGCGGTGAAGCCCGCACCTTCGAGCCCCATCTCGCGCAGGATGTCGTTGCGCTGGATGTGGGCGCGAGGGCCGAGGCGATAGTAAGCCCTGCCCGCCTCCACACCCCCCGCGTCGAGGATCTTGACCAGAAACGACTGTTCCAGGGAACCGGTCGGGTTGACGATGCCGAGGTTTGTTCTGAAGTCATCGGAGGACTCGAGACCCAGAACCCGCCGTTCCTGCCCGGCCAGCGCCCCATCCTGGCTCCAGGCCACCGCCGGGATGCCCTGGCCGAAGGACCCGCCCCGCCGCGTTCGGGGTCCAGGTCGTCGAAACCACGGCGATGGGGACCGGCTCACCATCGGCGTCGAAAGCTTCGACCACGAGAGCACCTGTCTTCAAGCCCAGGGAACCCCAGTCCAAAATGTCGGTGAACTCCACGGTCTGCCGAGGTTCGAGCGGCAGCAGGTAGTCAAAACCCGGAATCCCACCACCGGAGTTTCCAGTCGGCAGAAACGTCATCGAGATCCGGGTGACCGCTCGATCCGACGGATTGAAAATGACCAGTCGGTTCGCCAGAACGACCCGCCCACCCCCTCTGTGCTCGCCGCCGCCGGGATGATCTGGCGGTACGGACTGTTCGGGGGTCGCGGCCGAGAGCTGGCCGGCGATGATCAGGACCAAACCAAAGATCGTGGATCGCATGTGGGTCCTCCGTTGGTGAAGACTATAGCTTTCCCTTGTTCGCGTCCGCGTCCGCGCCTGTGTCCGTGTCCGTGGCAGGGGGCAGGGGCAGGGGCAGGGGCAGGGGCAGGGGCAGCAAATGGTATTCGACCCGGGACCCCATTGTCACCCTGAGCACCGCCACGCCGCGAGTTCAGTTACCGGGTTGCGATCGAAGGCCTGGACAGTACGAATCAACGCCCTCGAACGGACGTGCCGTCTCAAACGATTTTGGGAACCACCACCCAATCGGCGCGCCACACGCCCCGGGCCCAAACATCGTTTGAGGGGGCACTCTCGGCCATCAGCGATGTGAGAACCGGGCTCGGAGGCGCATTGCTGACTATGGTTCCACAAACGCCGTTCCACGCCCGGTTCTCAGAAGCGTGGTTGGCCGAGGTTGCCCCCCTTGACATTGTTCGGCCTCGGCAATCGACCGACGACAACGGCGAACTGAATCCGAACAATGATCAAGGACGGCACGCCCGTTCTACGCCAGAACCTCTGACCCTCAAGGAAACGCGGACTGGATGCCAGGCACGCGCCGCCCCACGCGCTCGTATTTGAAACACCAAGGACACGAAGAACCACGAAGGTTCCACCAAGAATCGCAATTTTGACCCGGACTCGGTTGATCCGGAACACGAACACTCTTCTCAGCACCTGCGATGAACCAAAGAGATTCCCTTTGTGGTTTCTTGGTGGGTCTTCGTGATCTTTGTGTTTCAAATCGACGGTCAATTCGGATTGCCATGTCATCATTCCCACGTGCCCAAGATCACCGCCACCTCCGAGTTCAGCGTCACCGAGAAGCGCTCTCGCTTTCTTGCACTGGCTGCACCCGCCTCGACCATCACCGAGGCCGAAACTGTGGTCGCCCAGCGCAAAAAGAAACACCACAAGGCCCGCCACCACTGTTGGGCGTGCCGGTGCCTCGACGAAAACGGCCGCCTGGTCGAGCAGGCCCGCGACGACGGCGAGGTCGGCCGGCCGGGGATGATCCTGCTCGAACAACTCCGGCGGGACGATCTCGAAGGGGTCATCGTGGTGTCCCGGTTCTTCGGCGGCGTCAAGCTCGGTCCGGCCGGGGTCGGACGCGCCTTCCGCGCCGCCGGCGAGGGAGCCATCGCAGGTCTGAAAAGAGCGTGAACCGCGAACCTACAGTTCACACAGTCTCGTTTTCTACGTTCCTTCGACGCTCTCCACCATGGTCTTCGCGTGGTCGTCAGAAGCGCGGGCGCGCCCGGTTCAATCCCGCGGCCGACCGCGACGCGTCGCTTCGGCGGTCGTGGGAAATCTCGCGGCGTCGGTGTGCGGCAGAAAGAGCGCCGCGGTGTACTGGTCCATGTACTCGGGGATCGTGCTGAGCTCGATGTTGGTCATGCGGCGGGCGATCTCGAGCTGCCGCCGCCGGTGGGTGCGCGAGACCAGGGTCATGAAGGTCCCGGTCAACGAGGCGTTCCCGAGATAGCGGTACTTGTGGCGCGGGAGGTCGGGGATCATGCCGATGGCGATCGCCTGGTCGAGATCGAGGAAGCGGCCGAAACTTCCGGCGATGTAGACCGCGTCGAGGCTCTCGAAGTCGAGACCGATCCTGTCCAACATCAGCGCCGCGGCGGAGTAGACCGCAGCCTTGGCGCGGATGACGTTGTCGATCTCGGTGTCGCTGATCGAGATCTCCCTGCCGGTCGCGCTCTCCGCGGCCGGCACCAGGAGGTAGCGCGCGCGTTTGCCGTCGATCTCGATGTGCTCGGATCTCCTCGACCGGTCGAGCTCTCCCTGCGGTCGACCCAGCCGGTGCGCAGCAGGTTAGCCAGCAGGTCGATCATGCCGGAGCCGCACACGCCCACCGGCGGTTTGTCGCCGATGGTCGACCAGTTCGGCCGGCCCGAGCCGGGGTCGACCGCCACTGCCTCGATCGCCCCGGCGGCGGCGCGAACCCCGCACTCGATGCCGCCGCCCTCGAAGGCCGGTCCGGCCGAGCACGCGCACGACATGAGGAACTCGGTGTTGCCGACGACGATCTCGCCGTTGGTCCCGATGTCGATGAAGAGGCTGATGTCGTGGGTGTCGACGGCCATCTCGGTGCACAGCAGACCGGCGGTGATGTCGCCGCCGACGTAGCTGCCGACGCACGGCGCGAGCTCGACCGGTGCCTCCGGACAGATGCCGAGACCGATCTCAGCGGCGCAGAGAACCAGCGGCTCGAGTACGGTCGGCGTGTAGGGTTCGAGCCGGATGAACTCCGGCGGCAGCCCGAGCAGCAGGTGGGTCATGACGGTGTTACCGGCGACCGCCGCCTGGCGGATCTCGCCCGGGTTGACGCCGCGGCTGAACGCGGCCTCGCAGACGAGACGGTTGACCGTCGCCAGGACCCGCGCCCGGAGATCCTCGAGCCCACCCGGCCGCGCGGCGTAGTTGATCCGGCTGATGACGTCGACGCCGCACGGGATCTGCCCGTTGTAGTCGCTCTCGGTGGCGAGGACGGCACCGGTTGGCAGATAGACCAACTGGACCGCGACCGAGGTCGTCCCGACATCGACGGCGGCGCCGTAGTGACGGGAGGTCGTGTCGCCGGGCTCGACGTCGAGGATCTTGACCCCGCCCCCGGCCGCGGCCAGGGTCACCGTGACCCGTCCCTCCTCCTCGCGCAGGGCGATGGCGGCGGACTGCGCCGCCGGCAACGTGCACGAGACCTCGCCGCCGATCGCCTCGGCCAGACGGTCGATGTCGGACCGCCCGTCGTCGAGCCGCGGCGGTTCGGCACGGAGCAGCCGTTTTTGAACCAGGGGGGCGATGTCGTCCGTCGTCGGCAGCAGGTCCGGGTCGACCAGCGAGCGCGCCTCGGAATCGGCGAACTGGCCGTTGGCGTCCGCCCTCGCCGGCAGCTCGACGGTGACCCCCTGGTCGCGGATCCTCGTCCGGCACGCCAGCACGTACCCTGAGGACGACGCCGCCGACGGGATCCTCCCGAGGCTCGCGGTGTCCACTTCGCCGCCTGAGACGCGGACGATGCAGCGGCCGCACGATCCGTCGCCGCCGCACGGGAGATCGATCTCGACCCCCGCCTGCCGGGCGGCAGCCACCAGCGGGGTGCCGCTGGACGCCTCGACGCTCTTGCCCGCGGGAAGAAACTCGATGGTCGGCATCCGGGTGTGCTGGTCCTCTCCGTGAACGCTCCCGGCTACCGCAGCCGGGCCTTGATGAAGCTCTCGAGGTCCGACGCCTCCTGCGGTCCGACCAGCACGCTCCAGCCCGGCAGGCTTTCCTCGAGATCGCCGCTGATCTGGGCGACGTGCCCGGGAATGATGATCCGCCGGTGGTTGACCTTGTCCTCGAGCCCGGCCTCCTTGCAGAACTTGGCCACCGTGGCCCCGGTGAGCTTGCCGGCCGCCCACGCCGTGAGGACACTCATCCCTTCGCACTCGGGCACCACCAGCCAGGCGCTGAGCCCGCTGTTCTCGATTTCGCCGCTGACAATGAAGTAGGTCAGCGAGAAGTTGGTGGTCAGAAAGACCGGCGAGTCCGGGTCCGGCTCGCCGATCGGGTAGATCCTGGGTTCGACCTGGATCGGCTTCTGCGGGTCGGTGAAGATGTTGAGCCGCAGGGTGATGAGCGCGGCGATCTGCGCGGCGTCGAATCGCGGCAGCACGCAGATGCCGCCGAACTTGGTGATTTCGGTGACCGCCTCCAGGGTGCTCGCCACCAGATCGCGTCCATCGACGAAGCTCAGGAAGGCAAAGCCGAGCGGCTTGTTGCCGGTCTTGATTGCCGATCTGCGGACGATGGTGTTGGCCTGGAAACGCTCCGCCGGCGAGTGGGTCTCGAACTGCAGCACGAGATCGGTGAAGCCGCCCTCACGGATTCTGCCGGCAGCGCTCGCCAGCCGGTCGAGATCGGGTGCGGTCAGAGCCAGCACGTGCCCGTTGTCCCGAGCCACCTCGACCAGCTCATCCGCCGTCTCGGGCGTCGCCGAGGCGAGGACGCTGCGCGAACCTCGCACCGCCTCCGCCGCGCGCCGGAGCGCTCCCGGTTCGGCGCTGCGAAGCACCAGCGGCTTGCCGGTGAGACGCCACGCCCTGCCCGCGGTCTCGACAAAGGCGTCGACGGACCCGCCGGCGTGGGTCACCGCCACCATGTCGATGCCGATGGTTTCGCCGACCCTTTCGATGCGGTACTCCTTGACCGCCGCCAGGGTCGCGTCAAGCTCCTGGACCGGAGCGGTGTCATCGACGTTGATCGCCAGCAGGGTCTGGTTGACGAAGGTCTTTTCGTGCCGGTAGAGCACGGTCTCCTCGCCGAGCCTGAGGGCGCCGTCGGGTCCAAGCCGGACGCCTCTGACCGGTGGCTGGTAGGCCTTCGCGAGGACCTCGATCGCCTCGTCCGAGGCGTAGGGGCAATCCGCGATCTCGGCCTTCCGCGCCGCCAGCTTCATGGCGAAGGCGAGGCAGGTGTTGACCCCGCACTCCTTGCAGTTGGTCTTGGGCAGGAGCTTCTGGATCTGGAGACCGGTGAGCGCCATGGCTAGGCCCCCCCGTCCATCAACCGGAAGATCGTGTCCCTGGTCGCCATCGCGGCGTCGGGGTGGTACATGATCAGGATGTCGGCGCCGGCGTAGAGCAGCGCCGTGGCGCAGCTCAGCTCCCACAGGACGGCCCGCTTGCCGATCTCGCCCCACGACGGGAAGTCGCGTTCGGGCGCCTTGACCTCCTTGACCTTCGCCGTCTCCTGGCCGGGCGAGACGATCATCGGGCCGGCGAGCATGGCGTCGCCGCCGAGACCGCTGAGACGAATGCGCTCCATCACCGAGTAGGTGTACTCGAGCCCGTAGCCCATGGCCCCGGTCATGGGATCCATGACGATCTGCCCGATGGGCACGCTCATGCCGGTGAGCAGGATGTTCATCTGCTTGCCGATGTTGACGTCGATCGGGCTCTGCGCGACCACGGTGTGGCCGTAGGCCAGAGCCGCGCCGGCGATGGTGCGGTAGTTGTCCTGCTCGACCCAGTTGAGGAGCAGGTTCTCGCCGTAGCAGGCCTGGGCCACCGCCTTCATGACCTCGTTGACGGCGTCGAAGTGGTTGTGGCCGGTGATGATCAGCGGCACGTCGACGGCGGCGAGCACGTTCTTCACCAGCTCCACCGCCTGCTCGGGGGTCCGGTTGCCCTTCTCCGGATGGGTGCCTTCGAGCCGCACCGAGATCAGATCGGCGCCGTACTTCTCGACACAGGTCCGCGCCATCTCCGGCGGGTCTTCGAGCAGGGCGCCGAAGATCCCGCGCAGCGCCGGGGGGATCTTCTCGGACACCACGTCGAAGACCTCGAGCGCGACCAGCGGCCGGTGCGGCATCTCGCCCTCCCACAGGTGGAAGGGCATGGCCGTGGCGCCGCCGACGACGTGGGTGACGCCGCGGGTCCCGCCCCGGTCCGGGCCGGCGCCGAGGGTGACGGTCCACACCGGCTGCTCGCATGTCTCGCGGACGACCTCGATGGTCGAAAGCGCGGCCAGCCGTTCGGCGGCGGTGGGGCCGATCTCGATGATGGGTTCTTGGGGGGCGGGCGCGGACACGGACACGGAGCCGGATGCGGACGCGGTCGCGGACTCGGACGCGGGAGAGGGGGCCGGGGGATCGCCGAGGAAGCGTTCGCCCATCACCGCGATGATCTCGCGCACGATGTCCCGGGTCAGCGACTGCTTGAGGTCCCGCTTGACCTCGGCCATCACCGAGGCGGCGACGTCGGCCTTGAGCCGCGCGATCTCGTCGGGATTCATGTCCGTATCCTCTCGACTCTCCGCGGGCGTCTCCGGCGCCGCGCCCCCGGCGACCGTCGGCGCCCGGGGGCGCGGCGGGTTCGACGGCCTCCGCCTGCCGCGCATACAGGGCCATGTCCTCCATCGCCAGCGCCGGGTGGCCGACCTTCTCCAGAAAGGCGCGGATCTCCTCGGGGTCGGTGGCGACGGTCTCGTCGGCGATCTTGTCGAGCAGGCCGGGCATGCCGTGCTCGTCGAACCGCAGCTCGAGGTCGTCCGCCAGCAGCTCCTTGAGCTCCTTCGGCATCCAGACCAGCCGCGGCGCCCCACCGTCGGCCGACGAGGAACTTCCGGCTGGTGAGGAAGATCTTGCCGCAGCCCATGAAGCCCGGCGTCTGGCGGCCGCCGCCGACCTCGCCGGCGAGGGTCGAGAAGTTCATGCCCACCGGCGTGTCGCCGTCGAACTCACGGTTGACGACCATGACGCCGTTGCACTCGGGCACGTAGCCGCAGATGACCTCGAAGCAGCCGCAGCTCGTCATCGGCCGGTCCATGATCGAGTAGGCGGAGAACGACTCCAGGGTCTTGTGGCTGTTGACCCAGACGTAGTCGTTGACCCCCTCCCAGACGCCGCGCACCGGATCGAGGCACTCGCCCTTCTTGCACCGGCTGGTTGGCGCCGGTGGGGTCGATCTCGTGGGCGGCCTTGCCGTCGAGCCAGTTGTAGGCGCCGCACAGGCCGAGCCGCTCCGGGGTGATGATGCAGACGTGGTTGGGCGCGAAGGACTGGCACAGCAGACACGAGTAGAAGGTGTCCACCGACTCGTCGGTCATCGACTCGAGCCGGCGGTTGCGCTCGTCGTAGACCTTGCGCGCGATCTCCCGGCGGCGCTCGACCTCGCCGACCTCGGTGAAGAGGGTGACCTTGACCTTGTCGACGATGGCGCCGTAGTCGGCGAGGATCTTGGCGTGCAGGATCTTGCCGTAGTGGCGAGACGCAAACCCTTGTCGAACGCCTCCTTGGAGACCCGGGTCCAGACGATGTCGCGCTGGCCCATGTGCCACAGACCCTAGGCGCCGTTGAGGAAGTGGTGGATCTGGCGCTCGAGGATCGGCTCGAAGTCGGCCTGCATCTTGCGCCCCGCCACCTCGACCCAGATCCCGAGCGGCAGCGCACCCTTCTCCTCGACCTCGTCGATCTCGGGCCCGATGACCTCGATCTCGCCGTCCGCGATCTCGTCCAGCTCGACCGTGGTCACGAACTCGAACGCGGGCGTACGGTTGCCGCCGAACTCCACCCGCATGTCGGACTTGCGGATGCGCTCGCCCTCGAACGCCGGACCGTAGGGCACCGGCACCGGCACCTCGGTCACCCTGACCTTGCAGCCGCGCACCTCGAGCGCCTTCTCGACCATGGTCTCGTGCGGCACGCTCGACACCACGTGCTCGTAGGTGCAGACGCCGGTCGGCAGGATCTCGGGGATGTCGGTGTCGGCGATGACCGGGAAGCCGTAGTTGATGGCGCCCGCCGCCACCGCGTACTTCTCGGCGTCCACCTCGCCGAACGCCATGACGAAGGCGAAGATGCGGTCCTTGTTGTACTTCAGGTTGGACTCGAAGTCGCCCGGCGCGACATCGCCGAAGGACAGCGCCACCCGGTTGGCGAAGCCGAGCGCGTAGACCAGCGCCGAGACGTCCTTGCCGAAGGGCACCAGCCGGGTCTCCCAGCCGAGCTGGACGCCCTCCTCCGCGAGCTGCTCGGCAAACTGCCGGCCGCCGGTGGCGCCGGCCATGAAGACGTAGAGGTTCTTCTCCTGCAGGTCGCGGGCGATCCGCACCGCGATCTCGTTGGTCGGCGCGGCGCCGGTGATGGCGGCGAAGCCGGGGGCGGTGCCGTCGACGAACTCGATGCCGCGCTCGCGGATGATCACGTCCGACGCGGCGCCGAGCCAGATGCCGTCGACCGGGCCCGGCCGTCATCGAGGTACTTGCACGCTTCGATGATCTCGCAGGCGAAGAGGCTCGCCACGCCGGCGTCGAGGGCGGACCCCAGGTAGGGCAGCCAGACGTCCTCGGTGGGACGTTGGGCAGCAGCTCCTTGGCCCGCCGGAGCACCCGGCGGCAGTCGGCCAGAGTCTCCACCTTGTGCTCCGACAGCGAGTAGATGATGGGCAGGTAGTAGGCGGTGGAAGGAAAGCCGACGCGATGCTCCTCGCCGTGGGCTTCGACGGCACGAGCGACGCTTCGGTCGGCGCGGGCGACCCACTCCACCGCCCCGTCGATGGCGCTAGCGCAGATCAGCTTCGACATGGATCGTCCGCCGGTCTTTCATGTCCATGAATCTTGCGTTCGGCCTTCTTGTCGATGCCGAGCCGCCGGCGCCGCTCGTCGATGCAGCTCGAGCACCTTCCGCGCCGCTTCGAGCGGGTCCGGTTGAACGTGGAAGGAAGCGCCGAAGAGCTCGCGCGCTTCGTCGTTGAGGAAGCGAGGTGACCTTGTCGGAGCCCTCGATGTGGAACGGGTGGCCGAGGACCACGTCGACGCCCGAGGCCACGAAGTAACAGCCGATGGCGATCGCCTTCTCGCTCATCCACTCCGGGCGCCACGCCCGACCGCCGGCAGGTCGGACAGATCGTCGCCGAGCCCGCCCTCGAGCACCATCTCGGTGGCCGCCTCGAGGATGCGCGAGTTGTCGACGCAGCTGCCCATGTGCAGCACCGGCGGCATGCCCACCGCCTCGCAGACCTCGCGCAGACCCCTGACCGGCATCGGACAGCGCCGCCTCCGGCCGTCAGCAGACCCGCCTTGCCCGAGGCGATCGCCGCGCAGCCGGTCTTGAGCACCAGGACGTTGTTCTTGAGCAGCTCGCGGGTCAGCGTCGTGGTGTAGGCGTCCATCCGGGTCTTGGGGTTGCTGCAGCCGACGATGCCGCACACGCCCCTGATCCGGCCCTGGATGATGGCGTCGTTGAGCGGCCGGAAGGAGGCCCGGAACGAGCCGCCGAGCATGTACTTGATGGCGTCCACCGAGAAGCCGCCGACCAGCGGCCGCTGGTGCTCGGGGATCGCCATCTTGCCGCGGTCGCGGTTGCGGAAAGTTGGCGATGGCCCGCAGCACCAGCGCCTTGGCGTCCTCGTAGGCGTGGTCCTCGTCGAAGGGCAGGTGGGTGGCGCCGACGGTCCGGGCGATCTCGCGAGGTGGAGACGATCTCGGTGTGGTACGCCGCCGCCACCTCGGGCAGGCTCGGCATGCAGCACTGGACGTCGACCATCATCATCTCGACCGCGCCGGTGATGATCGCCAGCTCCTGCTGCAGGAAGTTGCCGGCGACCGGGATCCCGTGCCGCATGAGGATCTCGTTGGCGGTGCAGCAGATCCCGGCGAGGGTCACGCCGTCGGCGCCGGCCCGGACCGCCGCGGCCTCGATCTCCGGGTCGCGGACCGCGACGACCAGCATCTCCGACAGGACCGGCTCGTGGCCGTGGACCACGATGTTGACCGTGTTCTCGCCGAGCACCCCGAGGTTGACGTTGCCGCGCACCGGCTGCGGGGTGCCGAAGAGGATGTCCGAGATGATGCCCGCGATCCGCGAGCCGCCCCAGCCGTCGGCGAGGGCCGTCCGCATGGCCTGCTGCAGCAGGTTGCGGTGATCGTGGTCGACGCCCATGGTGGAGCGGTGCATGGACTCGACCAGCATGCGGTCGATGCCGAGAGGTTCGACGCCGTGCCTGCGCCACACGCCCTGCCTCTTGAGGGGAGCGAGCTCGAGTCCTTTGAGCGGGCTCTCCTGGCTGGTGAACTCCGGCGAGCATGCGGTCGGCGAGGTCGGCGGCGATCTCCTCCTTGCTGCGGCCGAGGTCCTCGACCCCGTACTTGGCGGCGTTGCGGCGCAGCGACCGCTCGTCGCGGATGGCGTAGCCGCCCTCGAGCCCCTGCGCCACCTTCTTGAGCAGCAGCACCAGACCGCCGCGCGTGGTCGGAGTGGGCCGCCGCCCCACCGACCACCTCGCGCAGGTAGTTGCGGGCGACGACGGTGTGGGCGTCGGCGCCGCACACCCCGAGCGGCGCTCTTCGGGGTGATCCGGCACGGACCCATGTGGCAGACCCGGCAGCACAGACCCTGGTTGCCGAACTTGCACTGCACATCCTGGGTGTCCATGCGGGAGAAGGCGGTGGCGAGGCCTTCGACCTCGGCCTTGGTCAGCATCTCGATCGAGGCCGGGTCGAGCGCCCGCATTTCGGGGGTTCGCGGTTCTTTGCGCTTGGCCATCGACTCGTCACTCCATTCTCATCGCGGACCGACGTCCGCGAGAAGGCGGTCGATCTCCGCGACCGCCGGGTTGTCGGGCCGCGAACCCGATCAGGCTCGAGCCGAGCTCGCCGAGTTCGGCGAGGCCGTCGTCGAGCGGCAGTCCGATCAACAGATCCGCCCCGGTCTTGTCTCGAACCGCCACCGCGCCATCCGGAATCCGGCCGTCGCGCAACCGGTTGACGATGATCGCCAGCGCGCCGTAGTCGAGACCCATCTCGAGCGCCAGCTCGTGGAGACGCTCCACTGTCGTGAGCCCGGCCTGCGACGGGTCGGACACCATCACCAGCAGGTCGACCCGGCGGACGATCCGGCGGGAGAGGTTCTCGAGCCCCGCCTCGTTGTCGATCACGACCACCGGGTAGTCGTCGGCCAACCGTTCGATGACCCTCTTGAGGACGTTGTTGGCGTAGCAGTAGCAGCCCGGGCCCTCGCAGCGACCCATGGCGATGAGGTCGAAGTCCTCGGCCTCGACCAGGCTCTGCGGCGATCTTGAGTTCGAGCATCTGCTGCTTGGAGACGCCCGACCCGAGACCCTTGCCGGCGAGCTCGCGCGCCTGTTCGCGCACCGCGCCCACGGTCTGGGTGACCTCGACGCCCGAGGGCGGCGTCGAGACAGCAGTTGGGGTCGGCGTCGACTGCGAGCACCGGCTTGGCACCGCGCGCGATCAGCCGCGACACGGTCAGGGCCGCCACCGTCGTCTTGCCGGTGCCGCCCTTGCCCGCGATGGCGATCGTGAAGGACATGATCGGTCAGACTCCGTGTTTCTCGCGCAGCGCGAGCGACAGCTCTCGGGTGAGCCGGAAAACCCGTTCCGCGTCCGCCACCGCCATCGAACCGGTGCCGCAGGAACCGGTGAGCATCGTCTGCTGGTAGACCACCCGGCGGTCGACGCCGCTCTTCTCGACGAGGTTGTCGACCATCTTCTCGTAGTGGTCGATCAGGGTCTCGGCGGTGTTGTTCCGCACCGCGGCCGATGTCGGCACCACGCCCCAGGCCAACGCGTTGCCGCTCTCGAGGTGTTTCCTGACCTGGGCCGGGTACATGGCGATGGTCTCGCCGTACTGGTAGGCGTCGAAGTTGACGATCTCGGCGCCCGCGTCGATGGGGATCGACCACTCGGTGTTGCCGCAGCAGTGGATGCCGGCGAGAGCGCCGTCGGCGTGGATGGCGTCCACCAGCTCCCCGAGCGCGGCCACCACCTCGTCCCGCGTGACCGAAACATAGGTCGAGCTGCCGAAGCCGGAGAGGATCGGCTCGTCGATCGAGCAGATCACCCGGTCGGCGTACGGCTTGAACCGCTGGATCTGCCACCGGCACTTCATGGCCAGCGCCTTGATGATGACGTCGCGGAACTCCTCGTTGTAGTACAGGGCGCGCTTGTTCTCGTCGACGATGGTGAGAGCGAAAGAGCACGGCCCGGTGGTCTGGCACTTGACGAACGGTCGCCTGCCCTCCTGGGTGCCGAGCCGTTTCTCGAGCTCGTAGATTCCGGCCCCGAACTCGGGGGAGACCGCCATCGAGGCGACGTCGCCGGTGCCGTCGTCGGGATCCATGGCGGCCATGTAACCCTCGTAGAACTCGGTGAACGCATCGATGTAGTCGCCCGAGGTCTCGAAGAACATCCGGCCCTTGGCGCGGTCGATGACCCGGCACGGCATGCCCTCGGAGTACTGGATCTCCATCTGCTCGTTGAGCCCGCGGCCCGACAGCTGCGGCCACATCGGCGCCTCCGGGAGGTTGCGCCAGCACCACGTCCACCGCCGCCGCGGCGTCGCCGTGGGGCATGCTGCCCACCGCACAGGCCAGGAAATCGGGTTTGAACACCATCGTCGCTCTCCTTCCTCTTCCGGCTGCGACTACTTCCGCACGTGGATCTTCTTGCACGCGTCGGAGATCCGCGCCAACTCCCACATCCGCTCTGCGAGCCGTTCGCGGAGCTCGCCGAGATCTTCTCGCAGCTCGGTCCCGCCCCCGGCGGCGATCGCATCCTCGAGTTTCTCGACCCGGTCCTCGAGCTCGTCGATCTCGGTCATGATGCGGACATACTTCTCGCGTGCCACATCGGTCATCGGTCCGCCTCCCCCTGCACGACCCGCAGCAGGTTTTCGAAGGCCTCGAGGGTCCTCCCATCCAAGCCGTCCACAACCGACCGGCGGTCCCGATCCGCTGCGCGGATTCCCTCCGACAGGGGAATCGCGGCGACGATCTCGCGATCGGCGAGCGCATCGCGGAGCCATCGTTCATCATCGGACGTCGCGATCTTGTTGGCCACCACGCGGACGTCGCGGAGACCGATTTCGGCCGCCATGCGGAAGACCCGGTCGGCGCACTCCACCGAGGTCCGGCTCGGCTCGACGACCACGAGCAAGACATCGACGCCGCGCGCGGTTCCGCGACCGAGGTGCTCGATCCCCGCCTCCATGTCCATCACCAGGGCCTCGTCCTTGTGCAGCACGAGATCGGCCACCAGGGCCTTGATCAAGACGCTCTCGGGACATGCGCAGCCAGAGCCCCCGGCCTCGATTGCGCCGAGCACGAGGAGCGCCACTCCGTCGTGAACCAGCGCGTATCGGTCGGCAATATCGGCGACCTCGGGGTTGAGCTTGAAGATCTGACCGTACTGCCGGACCTTGGCGCCGGTCCGCTCCTCGATGAGCGCCCGGTGCTCCGAGATCGGGACGATCTCTCGTTGCCGTGCCTCGGGCACGCCGAGAACGGTGGCGAGATTCGCGTCGGGATCGGCATCCACCGCCAGCACCCGCCGGCCGGCCCGGGCCTGCAACAACGCGAGGGCCCCCGCGATGGTGGACTTGCCCGATCCCCCCTTACCGGCAACCGCGAGTTTCAATGCTGAACTCAACGAAGAACCTCCGCAATCACTCCCGAGGCCGGTCGATCGAATACCGACGGAGGGCCGGGCTCGAGGATTTGAGACGCCGTCATCGACTCCCACCCAGCGGTGAATCCGCGGTGGTTCGCCGGAGCAATCTCAGCCCCCGATCGCCACGCCGCGGTGGGCGTCGACCAGCCCGCGCAGGGCTCGAATGTGATCGGGGCCGGTGCCGCAGCAGCCGCCGATGACGGAAACCCCGAGATCGATCAGTTGCGTGGCGGCTTCGGCCATGAATGCCGGCGTTTCCGGATACACAACCTCCCCCGCGCGGTTTTCGGGAAGCCCCGCATTGCTCTGGATGGCGATCGGCAGCCGCGAACATCTCCTGAACTCGCGACCGATCTCGACCATCTTTTTGATGCCGTTGCCGCAATTGGAGCCGACGATATCCGCCCCCGCTTCCTCGAGGCCCGCGGCCGCCTTTTCGATCGACGTCCCCATAATGGTGAAGAATCCGTTCGGGGTCGCGTCGAAGGTCATGGTGGCCATGATCGGGATGTCGGCGGAGATCGATCTTGCCGCTTTGATCGCGAGTTGCGCTTCACTCAGGTCGATCATGGTTTCGACGCAGATCATGTCGGCGCCGGCCCCGATCAGGGCTCCGATCTGACGGACAAAGGAGTCGGAGATCACTTCAGGCGCCGTGTCCCCATAGGGCAACAGCAACTTGCCGCACGGCCCGACGGAACCCGAGATCAATGCGCGGTCGCCGATCACCGGGCGGAGAACCTCGACGGCGCAGCTGTTGATCTCCTCGGTCTTGTCGCTGAGCGAGTAGTCGGCAAGCTTGAGCGATGAACCCCCGAAGGTGTTGGTGGTGATGATTTCGGCGCCCGCCTCGAGGTAGAGCGCAGCGATCTCCCGCAACGCCTCGGGCCGGGTGAGATTGAGGTTCTCCGGACACGATCCCGGTTTGAGGCCACGCGCCATGAGCATGGTGCCCCACGCCCCGTCGCCGAGGAGAAGCTCGCCCGCGCGCACCTTCTTGAGCAGATCCGATCATGACAGCACCCCCGCCGGAGTCTTCCACCCTACCGCGGCCACGCCTGTCAAAGGCGACATCGTCACGCGACTCCCAGCAGTGTCTTCACCTGATCGACCGCATTCGCCGCGTCGTAGCCGTACGCGTCGGCGCCGATCTCGTCGGCGAAGTCCTTCGAAACCGGGGCGCCGCCGACGATGGTCCGGATCTTCCCGTTCAATCCGCGTTCCCGAAGCAGATCCACGACCCCCTTCATCGACGACATGGTGGTCGTGAGCAGCGCCGACATGCCGATCACCGGCGCACCCACCTCCACGGCGGCGTCGACGAAACGCTCGGCGGAGACGTCGTTGCCGAGATCGATGACCTCGAGTCCGGCACCCTTCAGCATGATCCCCACCAGGTTCTTGCCGATGTCGTGGAGGTCGCCCTGGGCGGTGCCGATGACCACCTTCCCGACTGCCGGAATTCCCTCCTCGATCATCAACGGTTTGAGCAGATCGATTCCCTTCTGCATCGCGCGGGCGGCGAGAAGCACCTCGGGAAGAAAGATCTCGTGACGGCGGAACAGATCGCCCACGACGTTCATCCCCCCGATGAGTCCGTTGTCGAGGATCTCTCCCACCCCCAGACCCGCATCGATGGCCTGACGCGTCAACTCGGCGACGCGAGTGTCGTCCCCGTTTCTCAGGCTGGCACCGATCTCCTGAAGAATATCCATCATTGACCTCCAAGTGTGTCGTCAAGAACCGACTGGATCCGCTCTCGGCAGCCCTGGTCGGCACAGTCGGCGCAAAAGTCGAAATCGATGTCGAACTGGTGGATCTCTCTGTCAGCCGCCACCAAGACGCCCGAGACCGACTTCAGCGGCTGCATGAGGTGGCTCTCGTTGAGCGCGATACCGATCTCTTCCGGCCGAAGAACCTCGAAGAGCTTTCCCTGACCACTGACGTGCCAGCCGCAGTAACCCGGACTGTAGGGCAGCACCGCATCCCGGAAGCGATCGAACCCGACCGCGACAGCCATTCCTGGTGACCGCGAACAACGTCAGGCGGCGAGCATCGGGGAAGATCGCCTCGAGCGGCGTACGAGGGGCGTTCCGGCCCTCACCCCGGTAGATCACACCGAAGTCCGCGATCGGAATGTCGGCTCGAATGCCCGCGGGATCGACCAGGTCAACGTAGATCTCAAACGCCTCGTCGATGATCTTGGTTTTCAGGGCGTCGCCGAGGAACGTGAGAGAGGGACGCATGATGATCCTCCCTGCGATGGTTGGGGTTCTCACACAAACACAACGGTACCGTACCACAATTTGGCGTACAATCTCATCATATGGAACGTGGTAGATTCCAGGTCAATTCAGGCGGACGGGTTGACCGCCGGCGCGGCCTCGTGTCGACCACTCGTCGGTCCGGATTCGCGGCGGGGATCACCACCCCGTTCTTGGACTGTACGGTGCCAAAGGAGACCGACATGAACATGATCCGGAGAATTCTGATTTCGTTGCTGGTGCTGGCGACCACGAGCCTGGCTCATGCCGCGGGCAAGGAAGGCACGAACCAGGATCCGTTTCGACGGCCTCGAGTACCGGCTCATCGGTCCCGCCACGGGCGGGCGGGTGGCGCGGGTTACGGGGGTGGCGGGCGATCCTCTGACCTACTACGCCGCGACCGCGGCGGGCGGGGTGTGGAAGTCGGTCAACGGCGGCACGAAGTGGGAGTCGGTCTTCGACGATCAGCCGGTCTCGTCCATCGGCTCCATCGCGGTGGCGCCATCGGACCCCAACGTCGATCTGGGTCGGCTCGGGCGAGGCCAACATCCGCGGCAATGTCGGCGAGGGCAACGGGATCTATCGCTCGACCGACGCCGGCGAAACGTGGTCTCACGTGTGGACTGCCGAGGGTCAGATCGGGACCATGGCGGTCCATCCGGACGATCCGGACACGGCCTTTGCGGCGGTTCTCGGCAGCCCCTTCGGGCCCGGGCCCGATCGCGGCGTTTTCCGCACCACCGATGGTGGAGACACCTGGCAGAAGGTGCTGTACAAGGACTCGGACACCGGCGCCTCCGATGTCTGTTTCCACCCGTCGAACCCGCGCATCCTCTTCGCCGGTCTGTGGCAGACCCGGCGGCAACCGTGGGGGATGACCTCGGGCGGCCCGGGGAGCGGTCTGTATGTCTCGCGCGACGGCGGCGACAGCTGGAAGCAGATCGAGGACGAGGGCCTCCCCAAGGGCATCTGGGGAAAGGTCGGGGTTCGCGTTGCCGCCGGCGAGCCGAACCGGGTCTACGCCCTCATCGAGGCCGAGGAGGGCGGGCTGTTCCGCTCCGACGACGGCGGAAAATCGTGGACCCGGATCAACCCGTCGCGGGGACTGCGACAGCGGGCCTGGTACTACTCGACGCTGACCATCGATCCCGGCAACGCCGACGTCGTCTGGTTTCCCCAGGTCGCCATGCTCAAGACCATCGATGGCGGCGACACCGTGCGCTCGGTCAAGGGCGGCGGCTGGGACTACCACGATGTGTGGATCGATCCGACCGACTCGAACCGGATGATCATCGGCAGCGACGCCGGCGTCTCGCTCTCCGCGGACGGCGGCGAGACCTGGATTCGGCCGGCCATCCCGATCGCCCAGTTCTACCACCTCACCGTCGACAGCCGCACGCCGTATCGAGTGCTCGGCAGTCTGCAGGACTTCGGAACGGCGTCGGGTCCGAGCAACAGCCTGCACGGCGGAGGGATCTACGTATCGGACTGGTATTCGGTCGGCGGCGGTGAGGCCGGTCACGTCGCCGCCGACCCATCCGACCCGGAAACCGTCTGGGCCGGCGAGTACCTCGGCTATATTTCCCGCTTCGACGGTCGCACCGGCCAGGCGCCGCATGTCGGGATCTACCTCGACAACGGATCCGGCCACGGTGCGGTGGACCAACGCTTCCGCTTTCAGTGGACCGCTCCCATCGCGATCTCGCCGCACGATCCCCAGGTTGTCTACCACGCCGCCAACGTCCTGTTCCGGACCTCTGACGGCGGCCAGAGCTGGCAGGCGATCAGCCCCGACCTGACCCGCGATGACCCGGCGAAACAGGCCTGGGCGGGAGGACCCATCACCGGCGACAACACCGGGGTCGAGTTCTACTGCACGATCTTCGCGGTCGCCGAGTCGCCGGTCGAAGCGGGCGTCATCTGGGCCGGCAGCGACGACGGTCTGGTGCACGTGACCAGGGACAACGGCGCCACCTGGGTCAACGTCACCCCGCCCGGGACACCCGAGTGGGGCACCGTCACCACCATCGAGGCGTCGCGCTGGGACGCCGGGACCGCCTACGTGGTGGTGGACGCCCACCGGCTCGACGACGAAACCCCGTACCTCTTCAAGACCGAGAACTTCGGCCGCACCTGGACGAGCCTCACAGCCGGCCTCGACCGCGAGACCTATCTGCACGTGGTGCGTGAGGACACGCGGCGCCCGGACATGCTCTTCCTGGGAACCGAGCGCGGGGTCATGGTCTCGCGCAACGGCGGCGCCGGATGGGAGTCGCTTCGCCTCAACATGCCGACCGTCGCGGTGGTCGACCTGGCGGTGGCCGGCGACGATCTGGTGGTCGGGACCCTCGGGCGCTCGGCCTGGATCCTCGACGATCTGACACCGGTGCGCGAGATGTCGCCGGAGATCGCGGCGGCGCCGGAGCACCTCTTCGCTCCGCGTCCGGCGGTGCGTTGGCGGTACGCCGACGCACCGTACGGAAGCAGCGCCGGCGCCGGCGACAATCCGCCCCGAGGGGCGATCATCAGCTTCGTTCTCCTGGAGGAACCCGAGGGAGAAGTCACCCTCGATGTTCTCGATTCGGACGAGCGGCTCGTGCGGCGGCTGAGCAGCGCTGATCGAGGCGCCGTACACGCCGCCGGAGCACCCCGACTGGAACCCCAGACACCGAGGCCGAACCCGAGCTCGAGGCCGAGGCCGGAATCAACCGGGCATCGTGGGACCTCGAATGGGACGAGGCTGAGTGGCCGTCCGACGCCCGCTTCGACACCGGGACGCCGAGACCGGGACCGCTGGCGGCGCCCGGGGAGTACACGCTGCGGCTGACGGTCGACGGTCGTTCCACAACCCAGCCTCTGAGGGTCGACGCCGACCCTCGTTCGTCGGCCTCGGTCGACGACATCGAGGCGCAGGTGGCTTTCGCCCTCGAAATCCGCGCGCAGCTGGAGCGGATCACCGAGATGGTCGAGACCATTCGCGGGCTTCGCTCGCAGCTCGACGGACCGCAACAAACGTCTCGCCGATGACTCCCGGGCCGCCGAGCTGGTGACAGTCGGGCGAGGCACTCATCACCGGTCTCTCGGCGATCGAGGAAGCCATCCACAACCCCAACGCGGAAGTCGACTACGACGTCCTGGGCGGCCGCCACGGCGGGGCGAAACTCTGGTCCCGGCTGAGCTGGCTGTTCAACAGCGCACGCGAGCACGACGGGCCGCCGACTCAGGGGATGGAGGAGATCGGCGCCGAACTCGCGACGGAGTTGGCGCACCAGGAATCTGCGCTCGATGCGCTCCTCGCCGAGGATCTGGCACGAATCAACGAGCTGGCGAGCGAGCTCTCGATACGAGTATGTGTTGACGCCGGAGACGTCGCCGATGACCCACGACGAGGCCGCGCCCCGTCGAACGCGAGAGCGCCGCGACGCGCTGTCCGTCGCGACCTGCAATCGGTGTCTCGTCGACCTCTCGGAGTAGAAAGGTATTCAGAAACCATGGCGCACATCCAAGACGTCAGCTCGCTCTCCTTCGGTTTTCGGATTCTCAGCGACTCCCAGCTCACCCAGATCCATCACGCGTCGCTGGAGATCCTGCGCCGCACCGGGGTGCGCGTCCGTCACGGCGAGGCGCTCGATCTCCTCCGCGATGCCGGGTGTCCGATCAGCGACGGCGATCTGGTGAGGTTCCCGGCGGCGGTGGTCGAGGAAGCGGTGCGCTCCGCTCCCTCGAGGATCGTGCTCTGCGACCGCACCTCCGAGCCGCGGGTCTTTCTCGAGCGCCAGAGATCCTACTTCGGCACCGGGCTCGGATCTGCCCCACACCCTCGACCTCGAGACCGGAGAGCGGCGGCTGTCGCTCCTGTCCGACGTGGCGGACACCGCCCGTCTCGCGGATTCGCTGCCCAACCTCGACTTCGTGATGTCGATGGCCCTGCCGTCGGACGTGACCCCGGCGACCTCGGACCGGCACTCCTTCCTGACGATGATCTACGAACACCTCGAAACCGGTGGTGTTCACCGCCTGGGACGAGACCGGGCTGGCCGACATCATCGCCATGGCGGAGATCGTCGCCGGTGGCGCCGAGCGCTTGAGCCTCAACCCGTTCCTCCTCGCCTACCTCGAACCGTCGTCGCCGCTGCAGCACTCGCAAACCGTGCTGCGCAAGATGATGATCATGGCCGACAAACGGCTGCCCTTCGTCTACGCGCCGGGCCCGGTCGAGGGTGCGTCGGCGCCGGTGACCTCGGCCGGCAGCCTGGCCATGGCCAACGCCGAGGTCCTGAGCGGCATCACCATCGCCCAGCTGCGGCAGCGGGGCGCGCCCGTGGTCTACGGGTCGGGCAGCGGCCCGCTCGACATGCTCACCACCGTCGCAACCTACGCCAGCCCGGAGTTCATGCTCCACTGCAAGGCGATGGCCGAGCTCGGACACCACTTCTACAAGCTGCCGGTGTGGGGCTTCGCGGGCTGCTCCGACTCCAAGCAGCCGGATCTCCAGGCCGGCGCCGAGAGCTCCCTGTGGATCCTCTGGACTGCGCTGAGCGGGGCCAATCTGGTCCACGACATCGGATACGTCGAGTCGGGGATGACCTGTTCTTCCGAGATGATCGTCGTCTGCGACGAGATCATCGGTTTGGTGCGCCGGTTGCTCGGCGGTATCGAGCTGACGCCGGAGACCCTGGCCCTCGAGGTGATCGACGAGGTCGGACCGGGCGGCGACCACCTCTCCACCGATCACACGTACCGTCACTTCAGGAAGTGCTGGTATCCCCGGGTCTTCGACCGCAGCAGCCACCAGTCCTGGGTCGAGGCGGGCCGACCGACCGCCGTCGCGACCGCGCGCGAGATCGCCCGCCAGGCGATCGCCGAACATGAGCCCGACCAGCTGCCTGCGGCGACTCTCGAAACCCTGAGCGAGTCTGGTCGCGGCCGCCGACGATCGCTTCACCGCCGGTGCCCGGCGCGGTTGATGCTCGACGCCGCCATCCTCGCCGCCTTCCTGATCATCCTGATAGGAATCGGCAGGTGGGCGGCGCGCCGGGTCCACTCGAGCCTCGACTTCCACCTCGCCGGACGGCGCCTCGGGCCGCTGCCGGTGGCTCTGAGTCTCGCGGCGACGGAATTCAACGGATCCGGTCTGGTCGGCGGGGCTGGTCTGGCGTACACCATCGGCATCGCGGGCGTGTTCTGGAACTTCTCCGCGGTTCCGGCCTGGATCATTCTCGCGTTTACGGTCGCCGTCGCCTTCCGCAAGCTGTCGCTCTACACGGTGCCCGAGTTTCTCGGACAGCGATTCGACCCGCGCGCCCGACGTCTCGCCTCGCTGAGCCAGCTCGCATCCGGGATCATTTTCCTGGCCGTGCAGATCCTGGTCTCCACCCTGGCGATCTCGACCCTCTTCGAGATCCCGAGAGTGGTGGTGACGCTGGCCGTGACCGCGGTGTTCTTGGCTTTCACCTTCAGCGGCGGCTTGCTGGCGGTGGTCTGGACCGACGTGATCTGCTACATCGTCCTGATGGCTGCGGTCGTGATCGGAGCGCCGCTCGCCCTGCACTACGCGGGGGGCCTCTCGGGACTGCACCAGGCGCTCCCCCCGGAACGATTCGATATCGGCCAGCTCGGCGTCATGGAACCGCTCGCCTGGGTCGCGTTGTGCTTCTACTCCTACGGAACCGACCAGGCGTATCTGCAGCGGGTCTTCGCCGCTCGCAAGGCGAGCTCGGCCCGTTTCGCCTACATCTTCACCGGTCTCAACTACCTGGTCTTCGGCGGCGCCATCGCGATCCTGGGGATGTCGGCTGCGGTACTGGTTCCGAATCTGGCCCACCACGACGAAGCTCTCCCGGCGCTGATCATCCACATCTTCCCGCCGGGGGTGAGAGGCCTCTTCATGACCGGCATTGTGGCGGCCACGATTTCGACCTCGTCGTCGTTTCTCGCGGCGGGCTCATCCCTCTTTGCCAAGGACATCTACGAACCCCTCAGGAGGGGCGGCTGCTCGGAGAAACACCTTCTCCTGACCTCGCGTCTGGCCACCATCGGGATTGCGACTGCCGCGGTCTTCATCAGCCTGACCGCGCCGCGCGTGATCGACGCAGTGGTCCTGTCGGTCCTGGTCTCGCACGCGGCCGTCTTCTTCCCGGTCCTGGCCGGGTTGTTCTGGAAGGGCGTTGCTCCGGCCGCCGGCTTTTGGGCGATCCTCGCGGGCGCCGCGGGAGGGTTGATCTCGCACTTCTTCCTGTTCGAGAACGTCGCGTACGTGGGAGTCATCCACCCCCTCTTCTTCGGACCTGTCCTTTCGGTGCTCGCGCTGGTGTCCATCACCGCGGCCTTCAAAGCCCGCCGCCGCGACGCGGGCGATCGTCTCCCCAGCTGACCATGCCGGAGTGTTTTCTCTCATGGTAATGTGCCACCATTCCCTCAGGGAGGCCGTGTGAACAACGATCATGACATCTTCGAGGCGATCGACCGGACCGCGCCGATCGACCTCCTCGCCGCCCTGGTCCGGATACCCAGTCACCCAGGAATCGCCGATCAGGAGGCCGGGGTCGCCGAGGCGCTGGCGGGTTTCCTCGCCACGGGGGACCTGAGCCCGGAGCTCGTCGAGGTCGTCCCCGGCCGGCCCAACCTCATGTGCACCCTCGAGGGCAGCGCACCGGGCCCGCACCTCGTCCTCTGCGGCCACACCGACACCGTGCCCCTCAACCAGGGAGATCCCGGCCACGGGTTTTCCGGCGCGGTGCACGGCGGGCGGCTCCACGGCCGCGGCGCCGTCGACATGAAGGGCGCGCTGGCGGCCATGGCCGCCGCGCTGGTGGCGTTGCACCGGACCGGACCTCTCGCCTCCGGCCGGGTGACGCTCGCCGCGGTCATCGACGAGGAGACCGAGAGCCTCGGCGCCGAACATCTCATCAACTCGGGGTTCACCGCCGACGGCGCCATCGTCGGCGAGCCCACCCTGAATCAGATCTGCATCGGCCACAAGGGCCTCGAGTGGCTCGAGATCGTCTTCACGGGCAAGGCGGCCCACGGCGGTACCCCGACCGCCGGGATCAACGCCATCGACGCGGCGGCGAGCTTTGTCCAGCGGGTCCGGACCGGCCTGCTGCCCGAGTTCGCCGCCCGCACCGACGCCCTCCTCGGCCCGCCGACCATCAATTTCGGCACCGTACGCGGCGGCGATCAGCCGTCCACGGTTGCTGCTTCATGCGTGTTGACCGCGGATCGCCGCTCGCTCCCGGGTGAAAGTTACGAGCTCATGGGTGCGGAACTCGAGAGCTTGCTGGCCGCGGTCAGAGCCGAGATGCCCGGCCTTCGCACCGAACTCCGCCGGCTGCCCGGCGGGATGGCGACCCTCGAGCACGTCGCGATGAAGACCGCGCCGTCCGAAGCGATCGTGAACGCCGTCGCCGCCGCCCACCGTCGGGTCTGCGGCCGGGACGGCGAGCTCGGCGCGTTCCCGGCGTGGACCGATGGCGCGCTGCTCTCGGCATTCGCCGGGATTCCGACGTTGATCCTGGGCCCGGGCGATCTCGCGGTCGCCCACTCGCCCGAGGAGTCGGTCGAGACCGCCCAGGTCATCGAGGCCGCGCGCATCTACGCCCTCACCGCCACGGAGTTCTGCGGCCGCACGCCATGAAATTCCGAGTCCCGCACACCTTCGCCCTGCTCTTCGGTCTGATCGTGATCGCCGCGGTCGCCACTCACTTCATCCCGGCCGGGACCTTCGACCGCGTCGAGGTCCAGGGCCGCGAAGTCGTCGAACCGGACTCCTTCCACCACGTCGAGGCTCATCCGGCGGGGGTCACGGAGGTCTTTCTGGCCTTCCCCAAGGGTCTGCTGGAAACCGCCCACATCGTCTTCTACATCTTCCTCATCGGCGGCGCGTTCAGCGTCGTCAACGCCACCGGCGCCATCGAGGCCATGATCCACGGCGTCGTCCGCGCCTGCCGGGGCAACGGCGAGGTGGTCATCGCGGTGCTCGTTGTCCTGTTCTCGTTGGGCGGCGCCACCATCGGCATGGCCGAGGAAACCCTCGTCTTCCTGCCCGCGCTGGTGGTGCTGGCCAGGCGACTGGGCTACAACGAGATCACCGCCGGCGCCATCGGCCTGGTGGGCGCCGGGGCCGGTTTCGCCGGCGCGTTTCTCAACCCGTTCACCGTCGGTGTGGCGCAGGACATCGCCGGTCTGCCGGTCTTCTCCGGGATCGGTTTCAGACTCGTGGTGTGGGTGGTCCTGACGACCATCACGGTGGTCTACATCGTTGTCTGGTCTCGGCGTCGGAGAATTGAACCGGCGATCGACGGTCAGTCGTCCCCGTTGGATTCAAGTGAGTCCTCCCCGCTGGGTCTGAGAAAGTGGTCGGTGCTGGTGGTGCTCCTCGCCGCGTTGGCGGCCGTTGTGGTCGGCGCCATGAGCTGGGGCTGGGGGATCTTCGAGCTCTCGGGGCTCTTCGTCGGCGTCGCCATCCTCGCCGGCATCCTTGGCGGTCTCGGCACCAACGGGACCGCCGAGCGTTTTGTCGAGGGCGCCGCCGCCATCGCCGGCGGCGCCCTGGTCGTCGGGCTGGCCCGGGGCGTGCTCGTGATCTTCGAGGCCTCGAGCGTCACCGACACCATCCTCTTCGCCATGGCTTCGGCGGTGCAGAACCTCCCGGCCGACATCAGCATCGCCGGAATCTACGGGATCCAAGTGCTGCTCAACTTCCTGGTGCCCTCGGGCAGCGGCCAGGCGGCGCTGTCGATCCCGATCCTGGCGCCGCTCGCCGATCTCGTCGGCGTAACCCGGCAAACAACGGTTCTGGCGTACCAATTCGGCGATGGTTTTACCAACGTCTTCACCCCGACGCAGGGATACTTCATGGCCGGTCTGGCCCTCATCAAGGTCTCCTGGGAAGACTGGGTGAAGTTTATCTGGCCGCTACAGTGTCTGTGGATCGGGACCGGCCTGATCCTGCTGCTGATCTCGCACTGGATGAACTGGGGCCCGTTCTAGGGAATCACCGGCAGGACCAGCCGCGACGGGTGCTCGGCGTCGTGGTGGATCCGAATCTCCGCGGTTGCCATCTCGGACGAGAATGCCTCGGACTCCCCGGTGTGGAGATTTCGCGAGAAGTGCGGGAAGAAGGAGCCGGTGACGAGGATCCGCAGCCGGTGCCCGGCGAAAAACACCTGGCTCGTGAGCAGACGGTCGAACGTCAGCGAGTAGATCTTGCCGGGCTCGAGCAGCTGACGTCCGCGGCTCGGGTCTCGAAGACTGGCGCGCTGGACATCCGATCCCGGGCTCATGAGATTGAAGGCCGTCCCGTCGGGCCCCACGTCGAGGATCTTGACCCACAGATCGGTGTCCGGGCGGTCGCACGAGACAAAGATCTCGGCGGTGATGGCGCCGGTGATCTCAGTGTCTTCTGAAAAGGGTTCGGTCTCGAACACGAGCACATTCGCAGACCCGCCAAAACCGCTGTAGTCGTGCGGCCCGAACCCATCGTAGGGGTCCCGGGTCGGCGCCGCCGGATCGGATCGCAAGGCGCTCGGCTCTGACCGCGGCGGTGGCGGCAAGGGCGAAAGCCCCCCGTTCGCACCGGGTCCGGTACTCGGGGTCAAATATCGGATCTCCTCCATGCTCTCAGGTGGCCAGGCCGGCTCTTCGCGCCAATGGTCGTCGCCCATGACGAAGATCCGCACCGGCGCCTCGCGGTCTCCACCGGCGTCGATCCCCCGCAGGTGGCGGTCCATCCAACCCAGGATCAGCTCGTCGTAGTCGACGCCAGCCTCCGGGCCGAAGTCCCGGTCGCCGGTTTGCCGACGTCCGACCGAGGCCACCCCGTGGACCCAGGGGCCGATGACCAGCGCGGTTCTCGGATCGGCCTCGCCGGCGCGGCTCGCCAGCAGACCGGAGAAGTTCGTCGTCGCTCCTTCCGGGCCGTAGAACTCGTCATACCAACCTGAGAGGTTCAGCACCGCGGCGCTGACGCGGTCGTAGCGGCCGGGCAGCTCGGCCCAGTCCCACCAGGGGTCCTCGGGTGGATGGCGGAGCCATTCGGTGTAGAACGGCGCGGTCTGCTCGAGGTCGGGCAGCGACGCCAACGGCAGGAAGTTCTGCAGCTCCTCGGCGACCCGCGGCCACTCGGACCCGGCCTCGTCCTCGGTGACGGGCCCGGGCAGACCGAGCCGGCGGCGCGTGTCCGGCGCGATGGAGTTGAAAGCCCAGGACAGCCAGGAGAGATCCCAGACCCCGTTGCTGTAGAAGAATCTCCGCGGCGAGGAAAAGGTCATGGCCGGCACCATCGCCGCGAGGTGGGGCGGGCCCTCGAGCGCGGCGAGCCACTGGACGGCGCCGGGGTAGGACAGCCCGAAGGTCCCCACCGAACCGTCCGACCACGGCTGTCGCGCAGCCCACTCGATGGTGTCGAAACCATCCCGGCCCTCGTTGACGTACGGGAAGAACTCACCGTCGGACGCAAACCGCCCGCGGACATCCTGGAGCACCACCGCGTAGCCTCGCTCGACGGCACGCAGGTGGGTCTCATACCAGCCCTCAGTTTCATTCTTGCCGTAGGGCGTCCTATAGACCAGGGTCGGGAACGGACCACCCGCCGCCGGACGCCAGACATTGGCCCGCAGGACGACGCCGTCGCGCATCGGCACCGCAATGTTTTTCTCCACCACCGGCGGATCGGGACCGACCTGGGCGCACGCCCCGGAGAGACCGGCCAACACGACCGCGAGCAGCGCCACCCACCCCCTCGCCACAGACCAGGCGCTGCGCGATCTCTGGCCCGGGGGAGCGAGCAGGGAAAGGACATCGATGCGCATGAGCTGCCTCCGTGAGGGGCGATTATATGCCGATTTGCCCCTCGTGGTAGGAGTCGCGCCATGTGCGTGCTAGCCTCGATTCGATGACGGACACGCACTCCCCGCCCTCGATGTGGTACCCGACTCGAAAACGACCCACCAGGAGATGCTCCACCATGATCAAAACTCTGCGTCTCGCATGCCTCGCATCCGCGCTCTTCGCCGCAATACCGAGCGTCGCCGACGATCTCCAGTCGACAAAGCTGGCGGCCGTCGAGTCCATCAACGCCCACCAGGCGGAGCTCGTTGAACTTGCCGACCAGGTCTGGACCTTCGCCGAAACAGCGCTCCGCGAGACCCGCTCGGCCGCAGTCCTCGCGGACTACGCCGAAGCGCAGGGTTTCGTAGTCGAACGCGGGGTGGCGGGAATGCCGACCGCCTTTGTCGCAAGCTTCGGTGAAGGCCGCCCGATCATCGGCATCCTGGGCGAGTACGACGCCCTTCCCGGGATCTCGCAACGGGCTCAACCGACCATCGAACCGCTGGTGCCGGGAGCGGCCGGCCACGGCTGCGGTCACAACCTGTTGGGCACCGCCAGTCTCGGCGCCGCCCTGGCGATCAAGGATCTCATCGCCGCCGGCAAGCTTAGCGGCACCGTGCGCTATTACGGCACACCGGCCGAGGAGACGGTCGGCGGCAAGCTCTACATGCTCCGCGCCGGTCTCTTCGACGATGTCGACGCCGTCCTCGCCTGGCATCCGAGCAACGAGATCGTGGCCGACACCGAGGGCAACCAGGCGGTAGTCGATATCGTGGTCGAATTCGAGGGCCGGACGGCCCATGCCGCCTATGATCCGTGGAATGGACGCAGCGCCGCCGATGGGGCCGAGGTCTTCACCTTCGCCCTCAACCTGATGCGCGAGCACGTGCGACCGACGGTGCGGATGCACTACGTCGTGACCGACGCGGGCGATGTTCCCAACGTGGTGCCCGGGCACGCCCGGGTGTGGTGTTGGCTGCGTGATTCGAGCCACGCCGGGGTCGACGGCCTGCTCGAGCGCGCCAAGCGGATCGCCGAGGGCGCCGCGCTCGCCACCGGCACCACCGCCCGGCTCACGGTCCAGTCCGGCGACTGGGAGATGCTGCCCATGCTGACCGGCGCCGAGCTGATCCACGCCAACATGATGTGGCTGGGTCCCATCGAGTACACCGCCGAAGAGCAGGACTTCGCGCGCCGGATCCAGCTCGCCACCGATGTCCCGCCCATCGGCCTCAAGGGAACCCCCGAGCCCCTCGATCTCGATCCCCGCGAGATCGCCGGGGGCTCGACCGATGTCGGCGATGTGAGCTGGAAGGTGCCGACCCTTCACCTGTCGGTGACCACCGCGCCGGCGGAGGCGCCGTGGCACGCCTGGCCCGTGGTCGCGACCGGCGGCATGTCCATCGGCCACAAGGGCATGGTCTACGCGGCCGAGGTCCTGGCCGCGACCATGGTCGATCTCTACGCCGATCCGGCAAAACTGGCTGCAGTCCGTCAGGAGTTCGAGGACAAGACCCGCGGCGTCGAGTACGTGAGCTACCTACCCGACGGCCCGCCGCCACTCCCGGTCGACTGAGGCATCATCTGTTCCTTGCGGTCCACCGTGGGGGTGTACAAGATCACCCGACAAACTCATGGCGAAAATTTCCATCGTTGAAAAGACACGCGATTCCGTCGCCGTGCGCGGTAATTCGCGTAGAATCGATCGGCGGTGGCTGACCTCCGGCGCTCTCCTGACTGGCCCGCGTCAATCCCCATTTATTGCTCGAGGAGACATGGTAATGCCGGAGCAAATGAGGCAGACCGACGTAGCGGTGATCGGCGGCGGCATCGTGGGTCTTGCGTGCGCGCTCGAGCTGGCGCGGCAGGGCGTGAAAGTCTGTGTGCTGGAACGCGATCGGGTGGGGTATGGGTGCTCCAAGGGCAATGCCGGTTGGTTGACCCCCGCGTTGGCACTGCCACTTGCCGTGCCGGGACAATGGCGCAAGGCGCTGAAATGGCTTGCGGATCCTCAGAGTCCTTTCTATATCCGGCCGCGTGCAGACCTCAAGCTGCTCACCTGGCTCGTGGGTTTTCTCGCAGCCAGTCGCCGCAGCCGATTTGAGCAAAACGCCGCGGCACTCGTCAGCTTGAGCCAACTGAGTCTGGATGCCTGGGAGGCAATCGCCGGCGCTCCTGAGAACGAGCCTTTTGAATTCGCCCGCGACGGGTTGTTGGCCGTCTACGAATCCCGGGGGCTCTCGATGCAGCGCGAGCATCCGCAGAGATGACGGCGAGCTTTGGTGTGCCCTTCGAGCTATGGAGCGCAGATGCTGTGCGCGAATGTGAGCCCGCAATTCATGGCGCTCAGATCGGCGGGCTGTTTTTTCCTCGCGAAGGTCGTTGCGAGCCCTACCTTGCAGTTCAAACGCTGGCGGCTGCAGCCCGGCGGGCAGGCGTCGAGATCGTTGAGTACGCCGAAGTGCTGACCGCAGAGCGCGCATCGTCGCACGTGCGTTCGCTGCGTACAACCCGTGGCCGCTTCGAAGCACACGATTATGTACTTGCTGCCGGTACCTGGTCAGGCGCGCTGGGTGCGCGTCTCGGTATCACCATTCCAATGATGGGAGCAAAAGGTTACTCGCTGGTGGTGCCGCCGCTCGATCCTCAACCCCGGCGCTCGCTCTATCTCGCCGAGCGCAAGATCGCGGTCAATCCCCATGCGAACTCCCTGCGGATCTCCGGCACCCTCGAACTGGTGGGCGAAGACCTGACGGTCAATTCGAGACGCCTCGAAGGTATCGTCCAGGGGGCGCGAGGCATGCTGCAGCTCAACGATCCTCTCGGCGAGGTGGAAATCTGGCGTGGACTGCGTCCCTGCCTGCCCGATGGCATGCCTGCTATTGGCCGCACCCGCCGGTATCGCAACCTCTGGCTCGCAACCGGTCACCAGATGACCGGACTCAAGACTGCCCCAGGCACCGGCCGGCTGCTGGCAGAGTTGCTCTGCGATCAGACCCCGTTCATCGATCCGCTGCCATTTCGCGCCGATCGTTACGCCTGACCGAAGCTCGCAGCTCGCGCTTGCCGGCGATGGCGGGCCGGAATGATCCAGGGCGAGAACGAGGCCGATCCGCTGTCGAGCGACCTGAATACGTCTTCGTGGTTCGACACCGCAAACGAGCAAACGGGCTCTTGCGGAGCGGCACGAGCTTGTGCCTGTAGGCCAAGCGGCTGAGGAAGGGGCAGTTCGCCAAGCTGTGGGCGGACGAGGAGACCAGGGCCTCGACGCGGGTGGCCCATTAGAAACCGCCGGGGCAGGTGCCCCAGCGGTTCGATATCACCATGATTCGCGCAAGAGTCCCCAGCGAACACGAATGCGCTATGAGCCCCAGAACCTCAAACCAACCATGAGACCAATCGTCCTTGGCCGGATCAGGGCCAGACCATACGAGCCGTTGGGAAAATTCCCGCCGGTGTCGACGGAGACGACGACGGCATGGTCATTCCTGATCTCGAACGGCGCCTCACCGAGCTCGATCGCGTCAAGCTCATCTCCATCGTGCCGGACTTTCAATACCCGAATTGTCTCAGGACCTCGCGCGCAATCACCAGGCGCTGGATTTCGGAGGTTCCCTTGCCGATCGTGCATAGCCTGCAGCAGGTTCAGTCGAGGCATTCTCGGATGATCCTCGTGAACAGCGCGGCGCCCAGCGGGATGAGCTCGTCCGGGAAATCGTAGGCCGGGTTGTGCACCCCGGGCGCCGCTGCCGTTTTCTTCAGCGGGTTGGTAGAGCAGCACCACCCGGCCCCTTGGCGGTCGCGCTGCGGAGAGACTCTCGCCGACGCAGGCGAGGATCGCCATGTGGCCGTCGTGACCGCACGCGTGCGACAAGCCGTCGAGGGTGGAGCGATGCGCGGCCCGGCTCAGCTCCCTGATCGGCACCGCGTCGAGCTCGCAGCGCAGAAGCACGGTCGGTCCCGAGTCTGCTCCGGAAAAGACGAACGCCGCGCCGTGCCCGCCGAGCCCGCGGATCACCTCGTCGGGTTGGAGGGGCTCGAAGAACCGGCAGATCCTGGCGGCGGTCTCGGACTCGGACCCGGAGCGCTCCGGGTGCCGGTGGAGTTCGCGACGGAGCTCGGCCGCATCACTCATCGGGGGCCGGATTCGAGGGCGTCAGGCGCCGAGGTCATGAGTCACCCTCCGGACGGCCCGCCTCCGGTTCCCGAGGGCTGAGCTCCAAAGGTCATCGAGCCGGCGAGAAAGGTCGCCTCGACGTCGATCGCGAGGATCGCCGACGGCTCGACCGCGAGCGGATCGGCGGTCAGCACCACGAGATCGGCCCGGCCGCCGACCGCCAGCGCCCCGCGTTCGGGTCCGCCGCCCCCCGCCGGCCACAGCCGGGTCTGGATCCTGAGGCTGTCGATCCGAGTGAGTCGCTCGCCCGGTTGCCAGCCGTCCGCCGGCAACCCGTTGCCGTTTTGCCGCGTGGTCGCGGCATAGAAGCCGAGCAGCGGTTCGGCGGGCGCGGTGAAATAGTCGGAGCCGAAACCGAGCCGGGCGCCGGCCGCCGCCATCCGGCCCAGGGCGTAGACCCGGTCGCTGTTGTCGACGCCGACCCGCGCGTCCTCCATGGCCAGCCCGTGATCGTCCGGAGCGACGAAGTCCGGGTTGACCGCGAGCACGATCCCGAGCGCGGCGGCGCGGGCGAAGTCCTCCTGCTGGGCGTAGGAAAAGTGCTCGATCCGGAGTCGTCCGGTCGGCAGTTCCGGCCGCTCGGCGAGGATCTCCGCATAGACATCGAGGGCCAACTCGACGGCGGCGTCGCCGATGGCGTGGGTCGCGACGTCGAAACCCGCGTCGAGGGCCGATGAGGCCTCCTGTTTGATCTCCTCGCGACTCATCCTCTCGATTCCGTGAGTGGTGGGATCATCGGCGTAGGGGTGCGAGAGCCACGCACCCCGGCTCCCGAGGGCGCCGTCGGCAAAGAGCTTGACGTGGGTGACGCCGATGCGCGGAGTCAACTCCCGGTAGCGCCCCGGGTCGGCGGCGATCTTCGCCATCAGCGGGCTCGGGCCCGGAACCATGAGGTGCACCCGAAGCGGCAGCGGCGCCTCGAGATCCGCCTCCACCAGCAGCTCGAGGTAGCGCTCGAAATCGAGGCTCAGATCGACGATTCCCGGCAACCCGAGGAAACCGGCGTCGAAGACCTCGGTGACGCCCTGCGCCGACAGCGCCTCGGCCGCCAGGCGGAAGGCGTGCCGGATCTCGGCCGGCGACGGCTCGGGCAGCACCGGTCGCAGCAGCTCGTTGGCGCGCTCGAGGAGGACGCCGTCAGGGCTGCGATCGCGAGGCCCGGCCGATGACGCCGCCCGGCGGATCCGGGGTTTGGGCGTCGATACCCGCCGCCCGCAGGGCCTCGCCGTTGGCCCAGCCGGCGTGGCCGTCGACGCGGGTGAAAAAGACCGGATGCTCGGGCGCGGCGGCGGACAGTACCTCGTGGGTCGGCAGCTCGCTCGCGCCCCAGGCGCCCTGGCTCCAGCTCTGACCGAGAATCCAGGTCCCGGCGGGAAGCTCCGCCGCCCGCGTCCGGACCTCGTCGCCGATCGCTCCCAGCGAGCTCAGCCCCGCGAGGTCGACGAAAGTCGGCGACGGCTCGGCCCGGTAGAGCAGCGAGAATCCGAGGTTGAGCAGGTGGACGTGGTGATCGACGAAGGCCGGGACCAGGACCCGACCGGCGAGATCGACGTCGACGGTGTCGGGGCCGCGCAGCCGCTCGACCGACCCCCGGTCCCCCATGGCGAGAATGACCCCGTCGCCGACCGCGAGCGCCTCGACGCCCGCCGGCTCACCCAGGGTCAGGATCGGACCGCCGCTGACGATGAGGTCGGCGACCGCCTGCTCGGGAACTCCATCGTCGCCGGGTCGCGCACATGAGCCGAGCAGCGGCAGGCAGGCCACGAGGACCGACACGAGCGAGATCTTCTTGACATGACTCAGTTGCATCACTCGGCTCCTCTGACGACGATGGTCGTCCCCGCCAGGAAGGCGGGGGTCACTCGTTCGAGATCTTCCGGCGAGACTGCGTTGACCGCCGCCGCGAACTCCTCGTCCGACAGTAGGCGCCCGCGACCGACCCATTCCTCGACGAGCTCCGCCGAGACCTCCTCGTTGCTCTGCGCGGCGCTGATCCGGCGACCGACGAGAGCGGCTTTGGCCTCGGCCAGCTCGGTCCCGGTCGGCGGCGCCTCGGCCAGACGCCGCAGCCCGCCGGCGAGCAGATCGCGCATCGCGCCGAGCTTGTCCGGGTCGACCCCGATCGCCAGCGACACCCGGCCGCCGGCGCCGTCGCTCAGGTACCCGGCGTCGATGTAATAGACCAGGCCGCGCCGGCTGATGGCCTCGACCCCCAATCGACCCTCGTAGCCGTGGCTCAGGACCCAGAGCAGCATCCGCCAGGCATACCAGTCCGGGTCGCTCGGCGCCGGCGCCATGACGACGTAGCCGAGTTGGTCCTGGGCCTTGGCCACGGCGAGGTCGATGATGATCTCGCGCGGACCGGCTTTCGGAACCGGAAGTACGGCGTTGACCGGTGTCAGATCGCCGAACGCCGTTTCGAGCATGGGCAGGACGTCGTCGAGCTCGAGATCGCCGACGAGGACGATCGCAGCAGCCCCGGCACTCCCCTCCGCGCGCCTCGACGGCAAGGGCTTCGTCGAAGGCCAGAGCGAGACGCGCCGCCGGGTCGTCGACATCGCCGGAGAGGGCGACACCACCGGCGTCGCCGAGTTCAGCGCTGCGCGGGCCTCCTGCAGGGTGTCGTCCAACGCCTGCGGGCGGAACTTGAAATCAACGGAGGTGTGGCGCCAGACCGGCCAGTTGACGGTCGCGCCGGTATCGAACTCGAGCCCGGTGCTCGGCACGAGGATGCGGAGATAGGCCGCCGAGGAGAGCGAGTGGTGCTGGAAGATCACCGGCAGCCCGCCGCTGAGTCGGACGACCCGGGGCGGCGCAACCGCGTCGAGCGGCGGCGGGGCGGCCTCCGGTTCTCGGACGACCACGGCCTCACCGGCCTCCGGGGTCGGCGCCGCCGGCGGCGGCCGGCTCCGGCGCCGGCCCGGCGAGAACCCACCCGATGGTGCGCTGGTGGGGCCGGAGATACTCGCCGGCCACCCGCGAAATCTCGGCCGGCGTGACCGCCGCCAGGCGATCCGGCAGCTCGAGCAGGACATCGAGGGCGTCGAGCCCGGCGAAGTACGCGAGCTGGTGCGCCGCATCCTCGGTGGTCTCGAGATCGAAGACGAGCTCGTCGAGGAGCCGGCGGCGGGCCGTCGCCAGCTCCTCGATCGCCGGCGGCTCCTCGATGAGCGCATCGATCGCCTCCTGCAGGCGCTCCTCGAGCTCGGCCGTCGAGGCCTCCGGATCAATGCTCCCTGCGATGGTGAAGACATAGGGCGCGGCCTGCGGCGGGTACCAGGTCGCCAGGTCGTCGGTGATCCCGGCGAGTCGGGTTCCGGGCGCAACCGCATCGCCGAACTCGTTCTGACCGAAGTTGATCCCGCGGCCGCCCGCCAGCACCTGCTGGACAAGCAGGAAGGCGGGGTAGTCGGGATCGCCGACCGCCGGCGCCCGATAGGCCACCTCGAAGAGGTTCCGGCCGGATGCTCCCCGGAGTTCGATCCGCCGGACCCCGGTCTGCGGCGGCTCGACGGTCGGCGGCGGCGCGGTTCTCTCGCCGCCCGGCAGGGCGCCGAAGAGCTCGCGCACGCGCTCGACGACGGCATCGGCGGCCACCCGCCCGACGACCGCGAGCACCGCGTTGGCCGGGCTGAAGCAGCGCCGGTAGAACTCGACCAGATCGTCGTGGCTGATGGCCTCGACATCGCTCTCCCAGCCGATGGTGTTGTTGCGATACGGGTGCTGGAGAAACGACACCATCAGAACCTCGTCGTTGAGCACGATCGCCGGGTCGTTCTCGTAGCCGTGCAACTCGGTCAGCACCGCGCCGCGCTCGGCCTCGACCTCCGCCGCCGGGATGAGCAACCGCGCCATGCGATCGGCCTCGATTCGCAGGGCCAGATCGAGGTGCTCGGCCGGCAGGGTCTCGAAGAAGGTGATCTGATCGAGCCAGGTGTAGCCGTGCCATTCGCCGCCCACGGCATAGATCGAGCTCACGAGCTCGGTGTCCGGGAAGTTCTCGCTCGCCCGAAATGCCATGTGCTCGAGAAAGTGCGTCAGACCGGTGCGGCCGACGTCTTCGTTTCGGGCCCCGACTCGGTAGAGCGCCTGGACGCTGACCACCGGCAGCCCCGGCGCCTCGAGGACGATCAAGGTGAGGCCGTTGTCGAGGCGGAACCGCTGCGCCTCGGCCAAATCGAACGCCGTGACGGGGCAGGTGAGGAGAATGAGCAGCGCCACCAGCCCGAGCTTGCTCCGGCTCCGCAGCAGTCTCTCATCGATCCTGTTGGTCGGCATCGGGCGCCTCCGTGAGCGGGTTTTCTCAGGTTAGCACGCGGCTCCAGCTCTGCTACCCTCGGGCATCAACGGGCCGGACACGCGCCCAGCGCAGGAGGTTCCCCATGCGGCGTCGAGAAAAGTGGAGCATCGGCCTCGTCTTCGCAGCTATCGCCTGTCTCACTCTGAACGGCTGCGGGGGCGACACCGGCGCGAATCGGCGCCCGGATCTCGGGGCCGGAATCGATGCGCTCTTCGCGCCCGCGACGGCGGGCGACTCCCCCGGCGCCGCGGTGATGGTGATCCGGGACGGGGAGATTCTCCACGCCGCCGGCTACGGCTACGCCGATCTCGAGCACCGCGTCCCGATCACGCCGCAGACCGCGTTCCGTCTGGCCTCGGTGTCGAAGCAGTTCACCGCCATGGCGGTCATGATCCTCGCCGAGCGCGGCCAGCTCGCCTACGACGACCCGGTGGTGAAGTACCTTCCGGAGCTTGCCCGATTCGGCGATCAGATAACGCTGCGCCACCTCCTCACCCACACCGGCGGCCTGCCCGACTACTACGACGCCCTCGAGGCGGCATCGACCGACAGCATGCCCGACACCGAGGATGCGATGGAGTTCCTGGCCGACTGGGGCGAGGCGGGGTTCCCCGCCGGCGAGCGCTACGAGTATTCGAACCCCGGCTACGAGATGCTGGCGCTGGTGGTCGAGCGGGTGTCGGGGCAGCGCTTCGGGCAATTCGTCGAAGAGAACATCTTCGCGCCGCTTCGATATGAACGACACCGTGATCCGCGACAGCTCCGAGCCCGAGATCCCCAATCGCGCCCTCGGCTACGCCCGCGCCGACGACTGCTTCACGCTCGACGATGACCACAACCTGAACCACATCATCGGTTCCGGCGGGATGTACTCGACGGCCGAGGATCTCGCCCGCTGGGACGAGGCCCTGTACACCGACACGCTCGTGCGGCGCGAGACCCTCGAGGAGGCGTGGTCGCCGGTGCGGCTGGCGGGGGGCGACGAGTTCCCCTATGGGTTCGGGTGGCGGCTCGGCCGCTACGGCGGTCTCGGCGAGCGGGTCTGCCACAGCGGCCACTGGCTGGGTTTTTCGAACTTCATCGCCCGTTACCCGGAACGCCGGTTGACCGTCATCGTCCTTTCCAACATCGAGAACTTCGAGAGTGAAGAATTCGCCGGCCGGATCGTCGACCTCATTTACCCGTCGACGCTCATCGCCGGCGCCACCGTGGTCGACGGGACCGGGAAGCCTGGTTTCACCGCCGACGTCCGCGTCGAAGACGACCGGATCGCCGCCATCGGCGAGCTCGAGCCGGGGCCCGACGAGCCGGTCGTCGACGGCCGCGGTCTGGTCCTGGCGCCCGGCTTCATCGACACCCACAGCCACGCCGACACCGGCACGTTTGCTCATCGCGATGCCGTCGCCGCCGTCAGCCAGGGCATCACGACAACTGTGGTCGGCCAGGACGGCGAATCGCAGATGCCGCTCGGCGACTTCTTCGCGCGACTCGAGACCGAGCCGACCGCGATCAACATGGCCTCGTACACCGGTCATGGGTCAATTCGGATGCAGGTGATGGGCGACGATTTCGCCCGCCCCGCCACCCCCGCCGAGATCGCGGCCATGGCGGCGCTGCTCGCCGAGGAGATGGCAACCGGATCGCTCGGTCTGAGCACCGGGCTCGAATACGACCCCGGGATCTACTCGACCACCGAGGAGGTGGTGGCGCTGGCTCGGGTGGCGGCATCAGACGGCGGCCGCTATATCAGCCACATCCGCAGCGAAGACCGGCACTTCTGGGAGGCGATCGATGAGATCCTCACGATCGGCCGCGAGGCCGCTCTGCCGGTGCAGATTTCACACGTCAAGCTCGCGCTCCGAAGCCTGCACGGTCAGACGGACAAGCTGCTCGCGACGCTCGACGAGGCGCGGGCCGCCGGGATCGATGTCACCGCTGACATCTACCCCTACACGTACTGGCAATCGACCCTGACCGTGATGTTCCCCGACCGCGACTTCGAGGACCGGCAGGCGGCGCTCTTCGCCGTTGAAGAGCTCGCCGCGCCCGAGGACATGCTGATTCCGGTCTTCGCACCCGACCCCGCGTTGGCCGGCAAGACCCTCGCCGAGATTGCAGCGCTGCGCGGCACCGATCCGGCGACGACCTTGATGGATCTGATCCGGGAAGCGGAGGCGCTTCGGAAATCACGGGGGCCCGATGACGGGGAGGATGATATCGAAAGCGTCATCGCGGTGAGTATGAAGGAGGCCGACATCGAACGCCTGATCGCCTGGCCGTACATCAACTTCTGCACCGACGGCGAGCTCGATGGGACGCACCCGCGTGGTTTCGGTTCGTTTCCGCGCGTTCTCGGCCGCGATGTCCGCGAGGCTCACATCCTGACCCTGGAGGACGCCATCCGCAAGATGACCACCCAGGCCGCGGCCAACGTCGGGGTCGCGGAGCGCGGTCGGATCGAGTCGGGCGCCTTCGCCGATCTCGTGCTCTTCGATCCCGCCACCGTCCTCGACCGAGCCACGGCCCAGGAGCCGCAGGCCACATCAACGGGAATCGAGATGGTGTGGGTCAACGGTCGACCGGTGTTTGCGGACGGTCACCCAAGCGGGCGCACCCCCGGCCGCGTCCTGCGGCGACCGCCGACCCCGTGAGGTTCCCCGACTCCTATGGGGCGCAGCAGCTCAGCCCGGCGCGGTAGCGGGCGAGGTTGGCCTCGAGCCGGGGAAGCTCGTCCAATCGGCCCTCCCAACTCAGGTCCCGGATGAGATCCTGCTGCAACCGGACGGCCTCTTCGAACACGCCCGCCTCTGCAAGAGCCATGGCCAGCGTCTCGAGACGATCCGGGCTCGGCCCGGCGCGCAGAGTGAGCCGGGCGAGCTCCAGCGCACGTTCCCCGTCCCGCGTGTCCGGGTCGTCGGCCGACGCGAGCATTCGGGCCAGGGCGTGCAGCAGCTCGACGCTCTCGGGAATCGCCTGCCAGCCTTCTTCGAGCCGCCGACGCGCCTCCAGCGATCGACCCGAAGCGGCGAGGGCCTCGGCCTCGCCCAGCCGCGCCCGGATGTTTCCCGGATCGGCCTCGACGACCTGACGCAGGGTTTCGGCGGACTCCAGGTTCCGACCGAGCCGGCCCAACGCCGCACCGAGGTCGAGGCGGGCCGTAACCAGATCGGGGTCGAGGGCGAGCGCGGTGCGGTACTCCTCGACCGCGCCATCGACCGACCCGTTTTGAAGCTCGATGACGCCCAGGTGGTGGTGGACCTGGGCCGCATCCGAGGGATCGAGGCTCAGCTCGAGGGCGGCCCGTAGCTTTCGCGGGCGGCCTCGAGCTCGCCGAGACGGAGGTGGGCGACGGCGAGTCGGATCCGCGCCCCGTCCCCTTCGAGCCCGAGCTCGCACAACCGCTCGAGATCGGCGATCGCTTCCCGGTCGCGGCGCAGCTCGAACCTCGCATTCGCCCTCGACCGGAGGGCATCGGTGTTGCCGGGTTCGAGCTCGAGCACGGCCGAGTAGCGCTCGACCGCCGCCGCGAGGTCGCCCGTCTTCTCGAGCACGTACCCGAGCATCAGCATCGCCTCGGTCATCCCGTGAGCGAAAGCGCGAGCGCCACCTCGACCTGGTTTCGCGCGCCGGCGAAATCGCTCCGTTCGAGGCGGAGGCGGCGAGGGCAAGGTGGAGGCGGGCGCGGATCAGCCGATTGCGGGCCGGTTGCTTCCGGTGACGGATCCGGGGCGCCCGCCGACGGCGTCAGGTCCACGATCGCCTGGTGGATCCGGTCGACCGCCTGCGGCAGCTCCTTGAGGTGGGTCGCCGCGAACAGCACGACGCTGCGGTCGTCGTGGTCCTCCGGCTCGGCCGCCATCTCCAGCACCACCTCGACCACGTCTTCGTTCTTGAGCGGTTCGATCGCGGCGAGCAGCGGATCGGCGAATCCCGGGTCTCTGGTCGCCGCGCTGCTCCACGTGGGCCCGCGCCGCCTCGGTGTCGCCGAGCGTGCGATAGGCGAGCGCCAGCTGGTAGTGGATGATGGTGGCCTGCGGCTGCAGCTCGAGGGCCCTCGTGAAGTGCTCGACCGCCTCGTCGGGTCGGCCGAGGGCGCCGGCCGCTCGTCCGAGGCCGCCGTACGCGGCGGCCTCCGCCGCGCTGAGCCCGAGGACGCGTTGGAACTCCCGGTAGGCCTTCTCGTTGTCGCCGAGGGTGAGATGGAGCTCGGCCAGATGGAGGAGGGTCGGGAGGTCGCCGGGCCGAAGCTCGAGGGCGCGCTCGTACGCCGCCCGCTCGGAATCGAGGTCCCCGACCATCTGACAGACGAATCCGAGGTAGTACGGCCACCGGAAGTCGCTCGGGGACAGCCGGGCGGCGTTGCCGAAGCGCGACCTCGGCCGCGTCGTTGAGGTGATGGGCGATGTAGTACATGCCGAGGGTTCCATAGGCCTCGGCGAGCTCGCCGTCGGACCCCGAGAGGCTGAGCTCGGACGACCCGGTCCTGGAGCAGCTCGAGGCGCTGCCGCGTCGCGTCCTCCATGGTCGAGAGGTTGGGCAGGGGCAGCGGGACGAGCTCCGCGCGATCGAAGTCGCCGTCGCGCCGACGCCAGCAGGACCGCCAACGAAACGACCAGGTCGCCCACCGCACCAGCGCTCGCGGTCGTCACTCGCCGCGGTTCACTCGTGAACCGCTGCCCCGGGTCAGGGTGGTGTAGCGATCGACGGCGAACGCCGGTCCACTCCTCCACCGATCCCGTCGGGCCAGTGCACCTCGACCCGATCGACGGCCGTGCCGTCCGCCAGACCGACGAGCAGCCGAGGATCGTTGGCCGAGGCGTACCCGCCGTCGGTGCGGACCCGTCGCCAGAGGACGGGGCTGCCCTTGCGGTGGACGCCGACCCAGGCGCCGATCTGGTCCCTCGGGGGATCGCCGGCGACCAGCCGGAGACCGATCCAGTGGTTGGCGTTGCCGACGTTGTTGATGAGCAGCCGCGCCCGTCCGTTGCAGTTCTCCAGCAGCACATCGGTGTCGCCGTCGTTGTCGACGTCGCCGAAGGCGAGGCCGCGGCTGACCTCGGACAGCTCGAAGACCGAGCCCGCGGTGTCGCTCACGTCCCGGAAGCGGTTGGACCCGAGGTTGCGGAACAGCTGGTTGGGCTGGCGCATCGGGAACGGGTCGTCCTGCCGCGCCAGGGCTTCGATGACGAAGACGTCGCCGCTCGCCGTCATGAGGTCGAGCAGACCGTCGTTGTCGTAGTCGAAGAAACGCACTCCCCAGCTCGTCCGGCCGACGCTCGGGGGCCCGAGCCCGCTGGCGGTGGTCCGGTCGTCGAAGACGCCGGTTCCGTCGTTGATGTAGAGGGTGTTGGTCTGGTAGCCGAGGTGGGTCATGAAGAGGTCTTCGTCGCCGTCGCGGTCGAAGTCGGCGGCGTCCACCCCCATGCTCGACTCGGAACGCCCGTCCGCGTTCACCGCCGTGCCTCCGAGCAGGGCGTCGTTGACGAAGGTGCCGTCGCCCTGGTTGATCCACATGTGGTTCGGCAGCATGTCGTTCGCGACGTACACGTCCATCCAGCCGTCGAGGTTGAAATCGGCGGCCATGACACCGAGGGCCTTGCCGGCCTCGTGCCGGACCCCGGCCTTGAGCGACCGGTCCTCGAAGGTCCCGTCGCCCCGGTTGCGGTAGAGCCGGTTGGTGACGGCGCCGTAGGCCTCGGGGGCGCAGTAGCCGGGGATTCCGGAGGGCAGCCGGCAGATCCCGTGCTTCTCGAAGCTGAAGTCGAGGTAGCAGCCGACAAAGAGGTCGAGAAGACCGTCGCGGTCGAAGTCGAGGAACGTGGCGCCCGAGTTCCAACGGGGATCGTCGATGCCGGCGGCCGCGATCACCTCCTCGAAGGTGCCGTCGCCCCGGTTCCGCCACAGCTGGTTGGGGCCGAAGTTGGTGAGGAAGATGTCGACCCAACCGTCGTTGTCGTAGTCCGCGACCGCGACGCCGACGCCGTAGCCGTCGGCCCGGATCCCGGAGGCTTCGGTGACATCGGTGAAGGTGAGAGCCCGGGTGCCGTCCGGCGCGATTTTCAGATCGTTGCGGTAGAGACGATCGCGCAGCGGATGGCCCGCCTGCGGCGGGGAGATCGCGTCGCCGACGCTCTTTCCGGGGCCGAGCATCGTGCCCTGGATCAGGTAGAGATCGAGATCGCCGTCGTTGTCGTAGTCCAGCATGCCGCAGCCGGGTCCGCTGATCTCGACGATGTAGAACTCGCCGGAAACACCGGCGAAATGCACGAAGTCGACCCCGAGCTCCTCGGCGCGATCCTCGAAGATGTCGCGGTGCAGCGGCCGGTGTTTCTGCGCCGCGCGGCCCAGGGTGAGACCGCCAGGATCAGCGACCAGCAACCAGACCGACTCACAACGGCGCACCATGCCGGGCCTCCCGTCCCGCCGTCTTGTCGCTGTTCGCGAGATAGATCCTCACATTCATACGCGGACGTCGAGTTTCCCGTCGATGCTAGCACACGGCGCGATCGCGACGCCGCAGCGAAGCGGGTGGGAACTGGGATCGGCTTTTCGGAGTCCGGGAGAAGCGGACGGGCGATCTCTGGCAGGCTTGAATCGAATCGCCCGCCGGCAGCGATGAGCGAAAGAGTCTATCGGCCCACCAGCGGTAACCTGGGAATGCCGGGTACACTGGACCTCGTCATGAGTCCTCGCTCAGCGACCGACCGTGAAAGGGAACCGGCATGAACACGACAAACGCCTCATGGATCGTGGTCCTGATCGCGAGCGTGGTCGCCGCTTCCGCGGCCACCGGGACCGCCGCCAAGAGACCACTGAATCTCGAGAACGTGCTCGCCCTCCGGCAGGTCGCCGACCCGCGGATTTCGCCCGACGGCGAGTGGGTGGCTTACGCGGTGACCGCAGTCGACCCCCCCGTGCTCGACCGCGACGACACTGACCTCTGGATGACCAGCTGGGACGGTGACCACACCGTACAGCTGGTCCACTCGCCGGAGCTCGAGCCACCCGAGGCTGAACTCGATCGAGAGGAGACGCCATGACCCGAGTCGACTCCGTCCGCCTGTCCGTCGTCATCACCTCGTGGCTCGCCGCACTCTGCTTCGTCGCACCGTCGGCGGCGCAACACGAGGCCGCCTATGAGGATCTGCCGAGCGAGACGCCGGCCGTGTTCGAGCCCGTGACCGAGGACATTCGACTACATCCGGCGCGAGGTGATGATCCCGATGCGCGACGGGGTCAGGCTGCACACGGTCATCCTGGTGCCGAAGGGCGCCGAGGGCGCGCCGATCCTGCTGACGCGCACGCCCTACGACGCCGACGAGCTCACGCGCCGCGCCGCCGAGCGCCCACCTCGGCCCGATCCTCTACGGCTACGACAACGCCACCGACGTGATCGTCGAGGGCGGCTACATCCGCGTCGTCCAGGACGTGCGCGGCAAGTACGGCTCCGAGGGCGACTACGTGATGAACCGCCCGCTGCGCGGGCCGCAGAACCCGACGCCGGTCGATCACGCCACCGACACCTGCGACACCATCGACTGGCTGGTGAAGAACGTCCCGGAGACGCAACGGCAGGGTCGGCATCCTCGGCATCTCCTACGACGGCTTCCTGCCCCTGATGGCGCTCGTCGATCCGCACCCGGCGCTCAAGGTCGCGGTGCCGATGAACCCGATGGTCGACGGCTGGATCGGCGACGACTGGTTCCACAACGGCGCCTTCCGGCAGCAGGGGATGCCCTACATCTACGAGCAGGAGGCGACCCGGAAGAACGAGGTCAAGTGGTGGACGAGCCACTTCGACGACTACGACATGTTCATGGAGGCGGGCTCGGCCGGCGAGCTCGGGCGGCGGCGCGGGCTCGAGCAGGTCGGCTTCTGGCGCAAGATCCTCGAGCACCCGAGCTACGACGCCTTCTGGCGCGACCAGGCGGTGGACAAGGTGCTGGCGGCGCAGCCGCTGACGGTGCCGGTGATGCTGGTGCACAGCCTGTGGGACCAGGAGGACATCTACGGCGCGATCGCGGTCTACGAGGCGATCGAGCCCAAGGACACGGACAACGACATGGTGTTCCTGGTCATGGGCCCCTGGAACCACGGCCAGCAGATCGAGGACGGCAGCTCGCTCGGCGCTCTGAGGTTCGGCAGCGACACGCGCTCTACTTCCGGCGCGAGATCCTCGGCCCGTTCCTCGCCCGCTACCTGAAGGACGACGCGCCGGCGGCCGACGTGCCGCCGGTGATGGCCTTCGAGACCGGGACCAACACCTGGCGGCGGCTGGCCGCGTGGCCGGCCGGCTGCGCGAGCGGCTGCACGATCGAGGCCGACGCCGCTCTACCTCGGCGCCGGTCTCGGGCTCGGCTTCGCGGCGCCGCGGGCGGGCGACGAGAGCTTCGAGGAGTACGTCTCCGATCCCGCCAAGCCGGTGCCGTTCCTCCCCCGTCCGGTCCGCGCATCCGGAGGAGACCTGGCCCCAGTGGCTGGTCGACGACCAGCGCGAGGCCTCCGGCCGCACGGACGTCGTGGCCTTCGTCTCCGACGTGCTGACCGCGCCGGTGAAGATCAGCGGCCAGCCGATGGCCAACCTGGTCGCCTCGACCAGCGGCACCGACTCCGACTGGGTGGTCAAGCTGATCGACGTCTACCCCGACGAGGTCGCCGGCCAGCCGGCGATGGGCGGCTACCAGCTGATGGTCTCGGCCGACATCTTCCGCGGCCGCTACCGCGAGAGCCTCGAGCACGCGGCGCCGATCGCGGCCGACGAGCCGCTGCTCTACCGCTTCGCGCTGCCCACGGCGAACCACGTCTTCCTGCCCGGCCACCGGATCATGGTGCAGGTCCAGTCGAGCTGGTTCCCGCTCTACGACCGCAACCCGCAGACCTTCGTGCCGAGCATCTTCTGGGCCGAGCCGGAGGACTACCGAAAGGCCGTGCAGCGCATCTACCACGCGCCCGGCCGGGCGAGCTTCATCGAGCTGCCGCTGGTCGTGTCGCGGGACAATTAACGCAGAAGCGCAGAGGGTCACAGAGACAATGTAACGCCGCAAACGCGAAGGCATCGCGGTTGAACCGCGGAGGGCCCGGTCGACAGGTGTAAGGATGTTTACCTGAGAACAATCATGAGTTCGATGCTGCGGAACTCCGGACCCGGCACCGATCTTCGATCTCCTCGATACCTCGGATCAGTACTCGATCATAACCGTCGTAGAGATCCTGTTGCGTCGGATGGACCTCGATATCCGGCCGAATACCGATGCCGACGTACTCCCTCCCATCGGGGTAGACGCATTTCATAGTCACGACGCGGAAGTTGCCGCCGCCAGGAAGAGGCACTCGGAGAGGATTGCCGGTGCTGCCGGCGGTCATTTCGCCGACCAGGGTGACCCGCTTCGCACTGTGGAGGGGGACGATGAAGTCCTCCGCCGAGCTGTAGGTCGAGGGCCCGGTCAGGATGACGATCGGGCCGAGGTACCGCTTGCCCTCACGGGGTTGGATCTCGTGGGTGATCTCGGTCCACACCGGCTCGTTGCCCCACGCGCGATCGGCGGCGACGTAGTGGGGGATTTTCGACACCCACGCCTGCACGGGACGATCGATCAAGAACCGGGTCACGTCGTCCGCATTGGTACTGTCTCCACCCGGGTTGAATCTCAGATCGATGATCATGCCCTTCGTGGCGGCCAGGTCGAGCTCGTTGATCAGCTTCTCGAATTCGCCCTTGAGTTCCTCGCTGTCGAAGTTGGCGATTTTGACGTAGACGATGCCATCCGGCAGCGTGCGGGATTCGAGGAGGGGCTCATCCATGTACCAGTGGAGCAGACGGCACAAGAACCGAGCGCCGCTTCGGTCCTGCGAGTTCCTTGTCACCTCCACGTTGCGCAGCGTACCGTCGATGTCCCGCACCTCGAGCGTGACCTTGCTGCCCTTGGGGCCGGTCAGGAGGCCATACATGTTGATCGCCTCGTCGGCCTGCTTCGTGCCGCGGGAGTTGAAGCGGAGCACGTGATCCTGAAAATAGGTTCTGACGGGAACCCCGTCCCCGACCTTCGTGATCTCGAGGCCGGGATAGATGCGTTGCTCCCGCAACTCGTCCGTATCTCCCGTGAGCGCCACGACGAATTTGTCTTCGACCACTTGGATTTCGATCGGCGGCGAGTCGGTGCCGGGCTTGAAAGGGCCCCAAGGGGGGTTGACCGCGGTGTGTCCGTCGTGGAGCAGAGCGGCAAATTCCATCAATACCCGGTAATAGGACTCGAGATCGGGAGCCGCAATGACCTTGGGAATGTACTCCTGCACTTTCGCGTCCCAATCGAGATCCGGGATCCGGTCGAAAAACGGGTATGCGTACTTCGCTTCCGCCCAAACCACCATCAAACCCCAGATCTTCTGCTCGACCGATCCGGTCCAATCCATCTCTCGAACCGCGGTGGCTCCTGGCTCTCGAGCCGAGACTGCACCGATGCTGAAGTAGAAAACCAGCACCAGAACGAGAGTCCTCTTCATCAGTTCCGATCCTCCAGGTGGAGCCCGGGCTGCACCGCCTTCGTGGTTTCCGAATATCCGGATATCCGATCCAACGCACCCTCCAGCGTCGCACCGTTCGAGGTGAAGACGCTTTCCCAGCCCGAGATCTTCTTCTCCAGGCTCGCACGGTTGAGTTCCGGGCTGTAATCGGAAAACGATCGTGGTCCGATCGCTCCTGTTGCATGGATGTCCAAGATCCGCGCCGGACCGGCGGCGTCCAGATTGAAGTCCGAGAGCCTCAGCTCCTTGGGTTCCGGAGAGTCCTTGGTCCGAAACCGCACGGTTCGGTTGGTGAGATCACAGACGTAGGACCACTGTGTACCCTCCCATGCCATCTCGTCGACGATCTTCATCCCGTAATCAGTCGGTGACAGGGATGAGTCTCCGCTCTTGTTGATGAGCGTGGCAGCGTTGACAAAGCGGTCGTCGACATGTGGCGCCTCGGGGTTGGGCGTCAGCGCAGCATCCTTCAAAACAACCGGGTTAGCCCCGCCAAAACCCTGGTAGGTTTTCAGCAGATCCATTTCGGTCGCGTAGGTCTCGTTGCAGAGAACGGTGATCGGCATGGCCGCACCGAATGTCAGGACGGGTTTGCCGTCGATGAACTCGATGGCAGCGGTGTTGCCTTCAGCGTCAGCAGCGAAAAAGTGCCAGTTCCAACCATCGATGACCACCTCGCGCGCACTGGCGACGACCTGGTCCACCGACTCGAAGCTGTCGAGCAGATATTGCATCCACAACATCATGAAAAATCTCGGTTTGGTGGGATCTTCAGGGTACTTGTTCTCGACCAGGGTCATCTCCTGAATGAAGAGCCCTGCCTCATTCATGCCGCCATCGACAAAATCCCGACAGAAGGTGTTGAAGGTGATCGATCCGTATTTGGAGACCCACGAAAGATGGGGATTGGGAACCGACCGCCCGTACGCCAGTTCGTTCCACGACCGGCTTTCCTTCCAGATCCCCCGATGGTTGATCACCACCACGCCCGCGGTGAACTTCTGACTGTCGAGATTCCGCCCGGCCACGATGGCGCCGTCTTTTTCAAAGGGTGTTCATCGAGGGCGGGATCTACCACGTTTACTGCCACGCCGCTCGCGGCGAGGCGGTGTTTGCGGACCAGACGGAGGCGGCTGCGTTCGTCGATATCCTCCAAAAGATCAAGTGCCGGGACAACCTGGTCGTTTTCGCCTGGGCGCTGATGTCCAACCATTATCACATCGCGTTGCGGGCTGCCGAGGTTCCGTTGTGGCGCAGTATGGCGTCCATTCAGGGGCTGACGACCAAGGGTTTCAATCGGAGGCATCGGGTGTACGGCCCGCTCTGGCAGGGCAGATACAACTCGAGTGTTGTTGCAGATGAAAGGTACCTCTTCCAGTTGGTCGCGTATGTTCATCTGAACCCCGTCAGTGCCGGCCTCGTGGATGATCCGGCGAGGTACGAGTGGAGCGGGCACCGCGAGATCATCGGCAGCGACGACCATGCCCTCGTCGACGCCGATGAAGTGTTGATGATGTACGGCGACAACCGCAGAGCAGCACGAAGGGCGGACATGACGAGCCTGAACACCACGGACACCACCGCGCGGATCGGCTGTCGAAGCTGGATCAAACCCTTGTTGGTGATGGATGAAGGCGTGAGCTGAAATCATTGTGATGTTGTGATACCTGGCACGATTCATCTTTCATCCAGAGTAAAACGCGGCTCGCCACTCGTCAAACGCTGTGACGCCACTCCGAGTTGACACCGTGATCGTCCGGGCCCGGCAATGAAGATGATTCCCGCGAACCGGTGATACGCGGCCTTCTGACTCAATCCCAAAGATCGCGGGGGTAGTCCTCGTACAACCTCTGGAATCCTCGACGGTACTCGCTTTCCGCCCGCCAGACTTTCCACAGGTCGCTTGGAACCAAGGGATGGCGATGCTGACGGAGCGGGGTCCTGCGAACTCCCGCCACTGCCTGCTCGGCGAACAGCGTTGCAAAGCGACGCAGGGGAATCTCGGTGGGAGTGATGGGATGCATACAGTCATGAAGATCGAACGCATTGTCGATCCAGATCCGAGGTTCCGCCTGTCGATAATCCGGTGTGCCGGGCGACGGCGTGCACACCGTGAAGCTGCTCTGAGCCGGTGGCAGGCGGTTGACGTAGTCCCGTAGTTCTTGGAAGTCGGTCTCCGTGTACTCGGGGTGGACCATGAATGCCGCATGGACCGCCACCCCCAACCCGCGAAGGGTATCCAGCGCCTTTTCGTTGTGAACGACACTACCGCCCTTCTTGTACTGCTTCAGTTCTTGGTCGTTGGTGAACTCGAACCCAAGAAACGCGGCGTCAAGCCCGATTTCACGCCATCGCTTGAACAGCTCGGGTGACCGGTTGACTGTCGTGGCGCGGGTCCACGCGAAATAGCGCTTGCGGATTCCCAGGCCGGCAATGGCCTCCGCCAACTCCCAGGCAAAGCCCTCGTCGATGAAGTTCTCATCGTCACAGAAGTAGATGTGCTTGGTAGGCGTCTGTGCGATTTCATCGGCGACCAAGGCGGCGGGTCGGGGGCGGTGCTCTCCACCACAGAGAAATGGGACCACGCAGAATGTGCACTTCATCCGGCAGCCCCACGACGTACGAACCAGACTCACAGGGGGGAACAGGCGCTCCCACGGCGCCATCTCCTCGCAAGCCCACACCGATCGGTATCGCTCGGGCTGCCACAGGTCGCGTCGCGGTTTCGGTAGGCTCGCGGGATCCGGGAACCGTGGCCACCCTGCGGCGGCCTCAAGGTTGAAGCGATCACCGGTCAATAGGACGTCTGGAATGCCGTCCGGGGGGTCTCCTTTCTCCAGCGAGTCCAAGATCTTCGAAAACGGGCCACAGCCCTCGCCACGGACGATGGCGTCGATTTCGGGGATATTGAAATCTGACGGGGCTACCGTTGCGTGGTGGCCGCCCACCACAACAAACGCGTCGGGGAGGCAGTCGCTGGTGAGATGCGCCAGCTGTTTGACGAAAGTCGCCTCATGCGTGTAGCTGGTGAAGCCGACCACGTCGGGTCGAAATCGATGCAGGCAAGCTCGGAGAGCGCGCACCGGATGGCGGGCAAGCCGAAGATCCAGAACGCGCGCCGCGTGAGGTTCCCGCACGACCGCCGCGATGTACCCAAGCCCGATCGGCTCGAGCCGTTGAAACGCCTCGAGCCCGAGGATTGTGCGCAGCCGCGCCTTCGGTTTGACCAGCAACACCCGCATGCCAATCCCGATCATACCTGGTTGATTCTGAGGACACGGGGTCCTATGCCGGTCGCAGCGCTCACGTTCAGGGGGCTTCACTATCGTCCGAGTTTCGCGTTACAGTTGCGGCATGGGCCGAGAAGCCGACTCCAAGCAATCCCCTGTCGCCCCACATCCGCACCTGCACGCCTATTACTCGGAGGTGGACGATCGACGACGATTCGTGAACCGCCTCTTCGACCGCGGGGCCCGGCATTACACATGGATCAACCACGTGATGTCATTTGGCACTGGCGTCTGGTATCGCCGGGAAGCCCTGCTGCGCGCGGGTCTGAAACCGGGGATGCAGGTCCTTGACGTCTGCGTGGGCAGCGGCCAGGTCGCTCGTGCCGCCCGCGGAGTCGTGGGCACGACGGGAACGGTCGTTGCGCTCGACGCGAGCTTCGGCATGCTCCTGGAAGCACGGAAGCGTGTCGCCGTTCCTTCGATGCAGGGGCTGGTTGAGGCGATCCCTGTGGTCGACGAGTTCGCGGACTTCGTCACGATGGGCTATGCCCTGCGGCACCTCGCCGACCTTCGATGTGCGTTCAGCGAGTTCAAGCGCGTGCTGCGGCCTGGCGGCACGCTGTTGATGATCGAGTTCGCTCGGCCGACGTCGCGTGCCGCGTACCACGCGCTGAAGCTCTACTTGCACTGGATTGTCCCGGGCATCGCACGCCTCGGGAGCCGGGAAGCAGCGACCATGATGCGGTATTTCTGGGACACCATCGAAAACTGCGTGCCGCCGCGGATCATCCTCGACACTCTGCAGGAGGTTGGTTTCAAACGGGCAGCCAAGGGCGGGCAGATCGGGCTTCTGGCCGAGTACACTGCCCAGAAACCGGTGTGAGCCGTGCCCACGAGGTCAAGGCAGTGGCACGGCCTTCAGCCCGCGACGTTCGATTTCATCGAGCAGCTTGGGGAGAACCGAGAGGATCATGCGGTCACCCGCCGTGCCAGGGCTGACCGGACCGTCGTACACGAGCGGCTCGATCTGCCTCTGGTTTGACAGAACCTCGAAACTCCAAATGATCGGATCACCGTTCATGTGTAGAATAGTGCCTGGCCAGCGTGCAACCGGAGAAGCGGTCTCTCAATTCATAGCGGCAGGAGTAGGCTGTGGAAAAGAACGAACTGCGGGATCAGCTGAAGACCCTGACCATTGAGTCCCTCAACCTGCAGGGAATGACGCCCGACATGATCGCCGACGAAACCCCGCTGTTTGGTGAGGGTATGGGCCTGGACTCGGTCGACGCACTCGAGCTGGCGGTGGCGGTCGAGAAGAGATTCGGCATCAGGATAGCGGACGAAGCCGCTGCCAGAGAGGCGTTCGCGTCGATCGCGTCTCTCTCGGCGTTCGTTGAGCAGCGACTGGGACAGGAGCAAGCGCGCTCTGAATGACCGATCGTCCACGAGTCGTCGTCACAGGAATCGGCGCAGTCAGCGCCTGGGGCTGGACATCCGGAGACCTTCAGCGGGGACTTCGAACCGGTCAATCGGCGATTTCGGAGCTCACGCTCTTCGACTCATCCGCGCAGCGTACCCATCTTGCGGCGGAGGTACCTCCACCGTCTGACAGTCGACCCGCCAGCATCGATGCATCGAGACATCTCTCACGCGCCGATCGGTTCGCGGTAGCAGCCGCCTCCGAGGCCGTTGACCAGGCCGATCTCTCGCCCTCCATGAATCCCGTAGGCGTGTTCTTCGGCGGCAGCACCGGCGGCATGTGGGAGTGCGAAGAGTACGTGGCTCGTCTGCTTGGCGTCCGGACTGGTCGCCCGGCCATCGCATGGCTGGCCTCTCAGCAGATCAACTGTCCTGGGGACGCCGTCGCGAGGCATTTGCGCCTCACCGGGCCGACTCTCACCATATCCTCGGCGTGCGCGTCAGGAACGCTGGCCGTCGGTGCAGCCCTTGACGCGATTCGACGCGGTGAGGTCAACGTGGCCATCGCGGGCGGATCGGACGCGCTTTGCATGCTGACATACTCCGGGTTCAACGCCCTGCGCTCAGTCGACCCGGAACCGTGTCGACCGTTTCGTGCTGATCGCGTCGGGTTGAGCCTCGGTGAAGGCGCGGGTGTGCTGGTCCTGGAGACAGCGCGGTCAGCCGAATCCCGCGGGGCGAAACCGCTCGCCGAGCTGCTCGGATGGGGTGCGTCCTGCGACGCGCACCACATGACAGCTCCTCACCCCGAAGGCGAGGGGGCCGCACGCGCCATTGTCGCGGCTCTTTCGGACGCGGAACTGCAACCCGATGAGATCGGTTTCGTCAACGCCCACGGTACCGGCACGCCCCTCAACGACATCTCCGAGTGCAGAGCACTGCACCGGGTGTTCGGCCCGCATGCTTCGGGAATCCCGGTCACCGCAAACAAGGCTTCAGTGGGTCACCAACTCGGCTGCTCAGGGGCGGTCGAGGCCGTCGCAACGGTGCTTGCTCTCGTACATCGCGAGATCCAGCCGACGGCGGGAGGTGGCGAGGTCGATGGGGAGATCGATCTCGACGTGGTGCTCGAGCACCCACGCTCGATACCTCCCGGCAGCATCGGCGTCAGCGTGAGCTTCGCCTTTGGAGGGGCATGCGCTGCCGTGATCGTCGCGGACCGGACGATCGGGGCGAGATCATGAGCCACGAGGCCGCGGTCATTACCGGAATCGGTGCTGTGACCGCTGCAGGTTGCGGGATTGCCCGTCTGGCAGAGGTTCTTGGCACGTCACAGGTCATCACGACTGAGGTCGATCGATCCGCCGGGTACCACCGAGCAGGATCGGCACGCACTGCGGTGACCGCACTCCACGTCGACACTTCCGAGTGGCTTTCACCGCTTGCCGGCCGGCGCATGAGTGTGGGTTCGAGATACGCCGTTTCCGCGGCACGAATGGCGGTGGAGTCGGCTGCCGTCGAGCCCGACATCCTGTCTCGCGCCTCGATCACGAACGGGACCGCATATGGGGCGGCCGAAGTCACCGAGAAGTTGCTTCGTCAGATTCTCCTGGACGGGCCGGAGGCGGCCTCACCGGCGCTGTTCACCGAGTCGGTTGCCAACGCCCCTGCCGCTCAGGTGGCCATATCTATGGGGGTGAAAGGCCCAAACGTCACGATCACCCAGCGCCAGGCAAGCCCTCTGCTCGCTTTGGTCGAGGGGGCCGCGATGGTGACCACGGGTCGAACGCCGGTTGGGCTCGTCGGTGCGGTTGACGAGCTGAATCCCCTGCTGCACTCGGTTCTCGACCGGTTTGGAGCCCTCGCCCGTCCGGACCAGGATGGATGTGAGGTCGCACGGCCGTTCGATGCACGTCGCCGTGGGTTTCTGGCCGGCGACGGCGCGGCGTTCCTCGTACTGGAGAACAGGACTGCCGCGCGAAGACGCGGCGCCCGGATTCTGTGCCGCGTCGTCACCTGCGGCAGAGGATTCGATCCCGACGCGCCGCGGGCCGGTTGGGGTCGAGACCCATTCGTGCTTTCGGAGACCGTGTCTCGTCACCTGCATGCTGCCGGGATCAGTGCCGAGCAGATCGACCTGATTGTCGCGTCGGGGTGCGGCTCGCCGTCGGCCGACCGAATCGAAGCCCTCGTCTTGAGATCCGTATTCAAGGATCATCCTCTGCCGCCGCTGCTCGCGCCGAAGTCCGTGACAGGCGATCACGGGGCTGGGTTCCTGGCTGCGTCCGTGCTGGCCGCCTGCGGCTCGCCGTTCGGAGCCACGCCCGGGTTCGAAGAACCGGATCCGGAGCTCGGGGTCGTGCCGCATCGAGGTGGTGATCTCCTCTCCCCTCGGCTGACGCTCATCACGAGCTTTGCGGCCGGGGGAGCCGTGGCTTGGGCTGTCCTGGAGCGCTCCGAAGAATGACCCGACGTGTGGCTGCTGCGATGCCGGCGTTTCAAGTCGAAGCGCTCGTCGCCGAGGTTGTTCGGCGAACCCTGGCCGTGCTGCCGGATCTCCTGGTGGTGGTCGTAGATCGGCGCGGCGAATCCCGTCAGCTGACCTCTCTTGCCGTTGCCGTTTGGGCGTGTTGAGAAACCACACATGAGCGGCGCCACAGATATCACGTTGGTCACTGGGGGCACGAAGGGGATTGGTCGAGCAATCGTCGAGGCCCTCGTGGGGTCAGGCAAGCACGTCGCGGCCACATGGCGATCTAACGAGGTACTCGCTCGTGAAGTCCAGGAACAAAGCGGTGGTGTCGCTACGGGATTCGCGTGTGATCTTCGGGATCGCAGCCGGACGTCATCGGTGGTGGACGAGGTCGAACAGAAGCTTGGGCCGATTGTTGGGCTCGTGAACAACGCGGGCATTTAGGTGAGCACCTTGCTGGCAATGACGACCGATGAGACGTGGGACGAGATTGTCGACATCAACCTGGGCGGCGCCTTTCGGGTGACGCGGGAAGTCCTTCGTCACATGGTTTCCCGCCGGCGTGGGGCGATTGTCAACGTGTCGTCTCTGAGCGCGCTTCACGGCGTTCCGGGGCACGCCGCATACGCGGCGTCGAAGGCGGGCCTCATCGCAATGACACGGTGCGTGGCGCGCGAGATGGGGCGGCGCAACATCCGCGTCAATGCGGTCATACCCGGATATGTCGCGACGGATATGACCTCGGACCTCCCTGACAGCATTGTTCAAACGCTGCGATCCGGCGAGGTCCTGCCGATTGGCACCGACGTGGCATCGGTCGCCGAAGCCGTACCTTTCTTGCTCTCCGATCGCGCCCGGTCCGTTACCGGGCAGTCGATCATCGTCGATGCCGGAACCACAGCTTGACGGATTCACACGCATTGCCGATGGCGACGTGACTGGCCGCAAAGCGCCACGCCCTGGCTATACTCGTGACCGATGAACGTCGCTCCTCCAACCGCTGAGCCGTCCCCGGCCGGCGCGGGCCCGCCGGAGCTGGGGCCGCGCGCAGCGGACCTTCCCCACGCCCCCGAGGTGGGCTGGGCCAAGCGCCTCCTCGGGCGGTACCACGTCACCGGGGCATTCTGGTTCCGCTTCCACTGGTGGGGGGTATCGATCGTGCCGAAGTGGGGAGTCGGCGCCCTCGTGGCGCTGTTCACCCCCTTCTTCTTCATCTGCCTGATCAAGGTCCGCCGCGCCATCAGCCGTAACCTCGACGCCGTTCTCGGCCCCTGCGGCTTCCTCCGCCGGCAGCTCCGGATCTTCCGCACCATGTGGACCTTTGGCTGGACGCTGTCCGAGCGCTACGAGCGCCTGGCCACCGACCGCTCCTTCCGGATCGACATTGATCTGCCCCGCTGGCTGTCCCTGTTCGAGTCCGGTCACGGCTTCGTGATGGTCACCGCCCACCTGGGAAACTTCGAGGTCGGCTCCATGCTGCCCGCCTTCGAGGAGGACCGGGAGGTCCACGTGGTGCGCGAGAAGGAGGCCGACCCGGAAGCCCAGCAGTTCATCCAGGAGCTGCTCGTGCGGGCCGGCGGAACCCGCTACGTCACCCACTTCGAGGGCGAGCACGCACTCCAGGGCGTGGAGCTCGTCCACGTGCTGCGCGACGGTGGCATCGTCGGCGTCCAGGGGGACCGACCCCGCAGCGGCGGTCGCACCGTGCCGGTGACCCTGTTCGGACGGCCGTTCCCGCTGCCCGCCGGTCCGGCAGCCCTGGCCCGCGCCGCCGAGGTTCCGCTGGTGCCGATCTTCGTCTTCCGCGTCGCCCGTCTCCACTACCGGATCGAGATCCGCGACCCGATCCCCGTCGACCGCTCCTCGAGCCGCGAGCGCGACGTGGCTGCGGCGATGGGCAGGGTGGCGGCCGATATCGAGTGGGCGATCCGCCAGCAACCCCACCAGTGGTTCTGCTTCCACGATGTGTGGCCCAGGAGCGTGCAGGGCACAGGCCCCGGCGCGCGTCCTGATATCGGGTTGCCTCCTTGGCCTCTGCCCTGCACGCTCCTTTCAATGCGCTGAGCGCATCTGGAGGAGCCCGTACCGCAGAACCCCACTGACGCGCTGACAAGACAACGAAGAGCTCTGAATTGGGCGATGCGGTACGGGCTCCCAGCCCTCGGCGGGCCGGGGTGGGCTCCACTACGCCATGTACGTGCTGATCGTGCCGTTTGCTGCAACTGCACCACCGGAGACGACCTCGAACAGGTAGGTCGACAGCGGCGGCAACGCCGCGTCGAGGCGGATGGTGACCTGCAGAGGGAATGCCACCGGCAGGCCGGTTTGGAGCACAACGTCTCGGGCGCCCACCAGATAGCCGACCCTGGGCTCCGGGTCGCCCCCGGCGCGCCGGCGCCGCAGCGCCTCGAAGGCCGCTGCCGCCTGGGCCGCGACCTCGAGGGCGACCAACGGCGGTGCGAACCCCTGCCCCGCGAAGGCTGAGCCCTGGGGGACCGCAGCCGAGGCCACGAGCCGGTCGTCGCCCGCCTCCACCACCGCGTCGAGGAGCAGCGCCGGACCACGGTGTGGGATCAGCGCCTCCGGCGCGGGGAAGCGCTCGCCGCCCGCTGCCACCTCACCGACGGCAGCCCCGGGCGCCGCACAGCGGCCGCTCGCCACCACTCCCTTGCTGGCCAGGTCGGAACCGCGGCGGAGCTCGAAGGCCCACTCGGCCTCACCCCTCGGCGACATCTGGAGCTCGAGCCCGTCGCCGGGTTCCACCACCTGCCGCAGCCTGAGCACGGTCACCGCGACCAGCTCGAGCTCGCGGTCGACGATGCGGCGCAACGCGTCCCGCACCAGCGCCAGGTGGGCGATGCCGGGAAGGATCGGCCTCCCCTCGAAGTGCCCGACGAAGTGAGGCCAGCCGGGCTGGATGATGATCCCCTCGCTGAACGGGCCGACCACCGATGTCACGCCGGCCGGCGACCCGACACCGCGCCCACCAGGAAGGCCGGGTAGACCTCGCGGATCCGCCGTACGTCCGGATACAGGCCGCACTCGACGAAGCCCGCGGACGCCAGCAACCCCAGCCACTGCTCAGGGGTCAGGAAGCCGCCGTTGGGGCGCGAGGGCGGCTCGAGCCGCGGCGCGCGGAACGCCTCCAGCAGGTTGAACACCAGCTCGGTGTGCAGGGCCACGCCGTTGAAGGGCCGCAGGCACTCACCGAAGACAAGGAGCCCGCCCGGCCGCAACGCGTTCCGGACCTCTCCGAGCGTCAACCGCAGGTCCTTCGCGACGTGCAGGGTGTTGACCGCGAAGACCAGGTCCTGACTCTCGGGCGCCACCCCCTGGTCGGCGAACGGACGGTCCATGTCGAGGATGGAGAAGGACAGTACCTCGGGGTAGCGCTCGCCAAGCGCCCGCCGGGCACGCCTGAGAAACAGGGGGGCGAGCTCGGTGAAGTGGTACCTGCCCGGCAGCCGATCGGACGCCAGGGCCTGGAGCAGCGCCTCGGCGCCGCTGCCGAGGCCGCCCCCCAGCTCGAGCACGTCGTCGGGGGCGGTCGGCAGCAGCGCCCGGGCCGCGGCGGCCGCCACCGCGTTGTTGACGGCGTAGAGCGGGTTGGCGTTGGAAAAGTAGGCCGGCCACAGGTCGAAGTGGTTCGGGCCGAAGAGCACCGCCTCGCCCGAGGTCTCGCCGCGCAGGAAGGCGGGGTAGTGCGCGGCCGCGACGTCGGCAACCCGGTAGGTGGGCAGCGCCGCGGGGTCGAGCACCCGCTGCCGCTCCTCGACCTCGCCCGGGTCGGGTGTGGAGAGGGGGGCGCGACTCGAAAAGCGACTGGTGCCATCGGCCTCGGTGGTCTGCTCGAGGTAGCCGTGACCCTCGAGAAGGCGCAGCAGCCAGTTCAGGACCACATCGGCTCGCATGGAGTCGAGGCCATGGCGCGCCGCCAGCTCGGCAACGCTGACCGGCGCCGCGAGGTCGCGGGCCAGCCCACACTCGGCCAGCACCCGCAACGCGAGCCGGACGACGTGCTCCTCGTGGAGGTCGCAGGAGGCGACGAAGCGGTCGTCGAACAGGGGCAACAGCGCCGCGGGCAGGAGCTCGCGCCGGCGGTCGACGCCGCCGCTCCCGGCGGTGACCACTGGGCTCACCGGTGCCCCCCGGTTCGACGGCGCACGCGGGAACGCGCAGCACTCTTCACCATTGGAGCGTAGCATGCGCCCCATTGGAGTCGGACAGGGGAGCACGAGGGGGGCAAATCGGCCCCCCCAGCCCAAAAATGGACAAAAGGTGCCTGGCAAAAAGGGGTGCCGGGCATGGTTTTCTCGGGAGGACCGAGGACAGGCGTTGCCAAGACAGCATCCGTGCATCGTCTTTGGTCAGACGATGCCGACGTCTTGAGCGAGGCCGGCGTCGGCCTGCCTCTTGGCCCTTGAACAGGGCGGTTGGCAACCGTGACGCCGGCCCATTCGCCGGGGCGCCATACCGTGCTCCAAGGCGCCCGCCCGTGCGGCAAAGCGCCAGGGCGTCAACAGCGCCACCCATCATCCACCGCGGGCGCGACACTCTCCGGCGTCGTCAGAGGTTGCAGAGATCAGGACATCGTCACCCGTTCGGTCATCGGGAAACCGCGTTTCCTCATCTCTTCGACGAAGAGCGCTGCCGGGACACCGGTTTCCACCGGATGGACGCCGCGCGGGGTCTGGCCCCGGGCGTTCATGATGGCGACGATGGCGCCGTCGAAACCGGTGGTCCGTTCCATGGCGGTGAACCCGGTCTTCTCGTCGTAGTAGTCGATGACCTCGATGAGCGACTCGGCCGGTTTCCCGTCCTTCTCGCCGACCGCCTTGATCCTCAGGATGACGAAGTCCTTGTCGCCCTCCCGGGCCCGGATCCTGGGTTCGACACAGGCGTGGAAGACATCCCTCGGCACGACCTCGACACCGTTGACCGTGACCGGCTCGAGATCCAGCAGACCCATGTCGATCACGGTTTTCCACTGTTCGAAGTGCCCCTTCCAGCGCAGGGTCTTGTTCTGGAAGGTCTGGACCTTGCCCGCGAAGGTCCAGGGCGCCGTCGAGGTCCCGCCGCCGGCCACGAAGGCCTCCATGGTGCCGATCGGCGGCGGAAACTCGACCGCGTCTTCGTAGTCTTCCCGCTGGAAGGTCGGCACCATGGTGACCTTGCCGTTCTCTGAGGAACACCGCCTCGCCGTAGTACTCGTTGGTGAGCCCGGCGATGTTGAAGGTGCAGCGGTAGTTGAAGGGCGGCTCCGGGTGCTGCATGTTGCCGCCGTCCCACATGAAGACGTGATCCGCCCGGTCGAGCAGGGACATGGCGCGAACCATGAGGGAGGTGCCCATCCCGGGCACCTGGCCGCAGTCGGGGATGATCGCGATGCCGGCTGATCGCGCCGCCGCGTCGAGCTTGAGCTGCTCGAGCACGAGATCGGTCTTGCCCCCGAGATCGCACATGCAGGCGCGCGCCCGGATCGCCACCCCGGTGATGGCGGGGTTGAACCAGTACGGCACGGCGGAGAGGAACGAGTCGACGCCGGTGAGGAACGACTCGAGTCTCTTCTCGTCGGCGACATCGAGCTCGACGGCGGAGGCGATGGATGTGTTCAGGAGGTCGTTGACCCTCCGGGCCGAGGCCTCGGCCGCGCGAAGATCGACATCCGCGATGAGGACCTTCTTCGCATCACCGAACCTGGCCATGTCATAGGCCGCTGCGGTTCCCTGCCGGCCGCCTCCGAGCACTGCGTAGGTGTATTTCATGTTCCCCCTCGACGAAATCTGTTTCGGTCGCTAGACCCGTTCGATGATCATGGCGATGCCCTGTCCGACACCGATGCACATGGCGCACAGGGCAAAGCGGCCGCCGCTCCGCCGCAGCTCATACGCGGCGGTCGTCACCAACCGTGCGCCGCTCATCCCGAGCGGGTGGCCGATGGCGATGGCGCCGCCGTTGGGGTTGACCCGCGGGTCGTCGTCGGCGAGACCGAGGTCCCGGGTGACCGCGAGGGCCTGCGAGGCGAAGGCCTCGTTGAACTCGATGACATCCATCCGCTCGAGGCTCATCCCGGTCCGGGCGAGCAGCTTCCTGGTCGCCGGCGCCGGGGCGAACCCCATGATCCGGGGCTCGACGCCGGCGGTGGCCATGGCCACGACGCGCGCCATGGGCGTCAGCCCGTGCCGGCCGGCGGCGGCGTCGGACGCCAGCACGAGGGCGCAGGCGCCGTCGTTGACCCCCGAGGCGTTGCCCGCCGTCACGGTCCCGTTGTCCCGGAACAACGCCTTGAGCCTCCCCAGCTGCTCGAGGGTCGTGCCCGGGCGCGGGTGCTCGTCGGTCGTCACGACCAATGGGTCCTGTTTCCGGCGCGGCACCGTCACCGCGATGATCTCGTCGGCGAGCCTGCCGTTCGCCTGCGCCGCCGCGGTCTTGGCCTGACTCCAGGCTGCGAATCGATCCTGATCCTCGCGCGAGATCCCGAACTCTTCGGCGACGTTCTCGGCCGTCTCCGGCATCGAGTCGACGCCGTACTGGCGCTCGAGGGCGGGGTTGACGAACCGCCAGCCGATGGTCGTGTCGAAGAGCTCGGCCTGCCGGCTGAACGCCTCGGTGGCCTTGGCCATGACGAAGGGTGCGCGGGACATGGACTCCACCCCACCGGCGATGATCAGATCCTGCTCACCCGCCTTGATGGCGCGAGCCGCAATGCCGATGGCATCCATCCCGGAGCCGCACAGCCGGTTCACCGTGGTCGCCGGTGACCTCGGCCGGCAGACCGGCGAGGAGGAGCGCCATCCGCGCGACGTTGCGGTTGTCCTCACCGGCCTGGTTGGCGCAGCCGAGGATCACGTCGTCGACCGCCGCGGGGTCGAGCCCGGGATTCCGCTGCAGCAGGGCCCGCAGGGGAATCGCGGCGAGGTCATCCGTCCGGACCGTGGCGAGGGCGCCGCCGTAGCGGCCCACCGGGGTTCGAATCGCATCGCAGATCAAGGCTTCGGTCATCTTGAACTCCATTGGCACCGAACCGGTCATGGCGGTGTCTCGCCCGCGGCGCTCCCTGAGGCCGGGATCAAGTCCGCGAAATTCGACGCCCCGGACGGCACCAGCGCGCGGAGGATTTCGAGCTCTCGCGCGGTCGGCGCCTCGGTCGTGACGAGCGGTGTCCGCGACCTCGAGCAGCCACCCCGTGGCCGCGACCGCGGTCTCGGCCGACACTCCCGGGTGGAGATGGGTCAGGACGAGCTCGCCGCTTGAAGCATCGGGTTCGAGGATTCCGAGATCGGTGATCACCGCTTCCGGGCCGCGGCCGGGGAGGCCGAGTTCCAGCCTCGATCTGCCGCCGTGGAACATCCCCACGGTGGTCATGAAATCGAGGGTGTCGACAAAGCTCTTTGGGTTCTGGCGCAGCAGAACGAGGGTTCGGCGACAGAAACCCGCGATCTCCGGCGCCCCGCCGGCGCCGGGAAGCCGCACCTTGGGCTTGTCGATAATCACCGATCACCGTCGAGTTGAGGTTGGCGAAGCGGTCGATCTGGGCGGCGCCGAGAAAACCGGTCCTGATCCAACCGCCCTGCAGCCAGTAGTTGAACATCTCCGGCACCGAGACCACCGCGAGCGCGGTCCGACTCAGCTCCGGATCGCCGATGGAAAGCGGCAGCACCGTGGGTTTGGTGTCCAGGGTCCCGCTCTCATAGATCATCGAGAGATCGGGGGCGTGGGTCCGCCGAGCGAGGTTGGCGGCCTTGGACGGCAGCCCGATGCCGATGAAGACCACGTCGTCGGGATCGAGCAGCCGCGACGCGGCCACGACCATCATCTCTTCCGGGCTGTAGGCGGGCTCAGACATAGCCGTCCTCCTTCAACCGGGCGAGATACTGGCCGAAGTCGTCGGTCGACACGACATAGCGCTCCATCCACTCGCGGAACCCGTCGAAGTCCCTGCTGATCTCCCCCCAGCGCTGATAGAACTCATTGCTCCGGTCGTAATAGCCTTGGGCGTACGACGGGAATGCGCCCAACCGAGCCTCGCACACCACATCCACCGCCCAGCGGGGGATCACGGTGCCACCAGACCTCTCGTCAACCTCATCGACGATCTCCTCGACGGTGACGATGCTGCACGCGGAGGCCAGGATCGCCTCCTTCTGGACCCCGAGGATCCCGGTCATCCAGATGTTGCCGTGGCGGTCCGCCCGCTGCGCGTGCACGATCGCCACATCCGGCCGATGGGACGGGATCACGGTGAGCACCTCACCGGTGAACGGGCACTCGATGAATCTGATCTTCGGGTTGACTTCCGGGTACTGGGTCCCGCGATACCCCTTGAAGAACGCGCACGGCAGCCCGGCCGCGCCGGCGGCGAACGCATTCGCCATGGCGGCGTGCGCGTGCTCCTCGAACTCGATCTCATGCGGGACCCCGTGCTCGTAGGCGTCGCGCAGACGGAACAGCGACCCGACACCCGGGTTTCCGCCCCACGAGAAGACCACTTTGTCCGCACAACCCATGCCGATCATCTGATCGAAGATGATGTCCGGCGTCATCCGGATCAGCTCGAGATGACGGATGCCCTGGCGGATGATCTCGGCACCCGCGGCGTGAGGAATGAGGTGGGTGAATCCCTCCGCCGCCACCGAGCAACCAGGTTTGACGTATTTCTTGACGGCCTCTGCGAGCTCCAGGAATTCCGTCATTCTGCTTTCCCCCCGGGGATCACCTGATTCACCAACCTCGTCTTTGGATTCTAACCCCTCTGTTTCGCGGGTCAGCGCAGCACCGATTGAATGAAGGCCTCGCCCTGTGCGACCACCTCGTCGTGGTCCTCCGGGGCCGAGAGATCGGCCAGCAGATCCCTGGTGCGGTTGCGCAGCCGATCGTCGGCCCGGGGATACCCCTGCTGCCGCCAGTCGTCCACCGTCAGGTTGGGAAAAACCGCACTCTCGAAGTACGCGGTGCGGAAGTGCTCGAGGGTGCCCGGGGTCATCAGGAAATTGCCGCCGGGCCCGACCCCGGCAATGTCGTCGAGAGCGGCCGCAACCTCGTCCAGCGCGAACCCGGCGGCGGTCCGGCGGGCCTGCGCGATGACCTCGTCGGCGTAGACGATGACCGCCGGCGACATGGTCGTCGAACCCAAGGTATCGCCGACGAAAGGCGCCAGCCCCACCTGACCCAGACAACTGGCCAAGTGGTTGGCCCACTGGTGGCCGGCGGCGATGACGTCCGCTCCCCAACCCATGCCGCTGCCCGAGGTGCCGCAGTGCGGCAGTCGGTAGAAGGCCGTCATCTCGGCGCAGGCCAGATCGAGCACATAGCTCATCGGGTCGTAGAAGTTGGCCATCCCCCGCATGTCGAAGAACGCCGGCAGCATCCCGATGATGATCGGCGCCCCGGGCCGGATCGACTGGCTCAGAACGAGCCCCGCCAACAACTCGGCATTGAGCAGCGCGAGGATGCCGGCCGGGGTGATCGGGGTGGTGGCCCCCGCCATCCCGTAGTTCGAGTAGATGAAGGGCAGCCCGCGCTCGATGGTCGCCGTCATCTTGTCGGCGGTTCCCCGGTTGATGACCAGCGGTGTGACCGGGTTGAAGTACGGAATCACGAACGGCTTCTCGGCGACATCGGGATGCAGGCGTTCGACGAGATCGAGCACGGCCGGATAGCGCTCGTCGTCGGACACCAGCACGACCAGCGGCTTGGTGCTGTTCGCCATCATTTCCAGCATGGCGAAAAGATCCGACTGGTCCGCGGGAGTGTCCTGAATGACACCGACCGTCGAGATCACATCGAACGACGGCAACGCCTGCCCGAGCCGAACCACTGCTTCCATGTGGCGGCGGGCGAAAGGCTCGATCTCGTCGGTCATCGGGTCCTGGTAGTTGAGCGCGGTCACGCCGATGCCGAAACGGGTCTCGGCGCCATCGCCCAGGCGAAAGGCGGGGTTGCCGCGACGGTCGAAGATCTCCACCGCCGACGGGGCCGACTGCAACGATCGTTGGACCAGCTGCGCAGGGATCAGCACCCGGTCGCCGTCCTCCTGCGCCCCGGCTCGAACCAGAACGCGCCGGGCCGGTTGGGAATCGACGCGCACCCCGGTGGTCGCCAGGATGCGCAGCGAGTAGTCGTGAACCTGGTCGATCTGCCGCTCGTCGAGCACGCTGAGTCGGGGACGGATCTGAGTTGCGTTCGGTCATCTTTTCACCCTCCCGCGGATCATACGACAGACGAAGGTCCGCAGCGGGCGCCGCGGTGCGACCTTTGCTAGACTCGCCCGGGCAGCCAGACAATTCACAGCTTGTTGAGACCCGGAGCCGCTACGAAGGAGGGTGACCATGTCGACGTCTTTCCGCGACAGGAACGACCGCGCGAAGGGCCGCGAGATGACGGCCGTGCTGATCCTCCTGGCGCTTCATCTCCTGGTGATCCCCTTGCACGCCGAGGGTCCTCCCTCGCCGGACCGTCCCGAACCGGGCTCGGCGGAGGCGATCGCACGGTTCACCACCGACCCGCAGTTCGTCAGCCCCTGGGTGGCGTCCGTGCCCGACGCCGAAGGCATTCCGTCGCCGTCGGATTTTCTCGGTCGCGTCATGGGCGCGGCCGGCGAACTGACCCGGCTCGAGGAAGTCTACGGCTACCTGAAGGCGCTCGCCGAGGCTTCGCCGCGGGTGCACGTTGAGGAGATCGGCCGCACCGAGGAAGGACGCGAGATTCTGCTCGTCGCGGTCGCCGACGACGAGGGCATCCGCACTCTGACCCAGCTCAAGGCGGCCACCGCCGCCCTCGCCGATCCGCGGACGACCGATCCGGACCAGGCCGAGGCGATCATCGCCGGGGCGAGGCCGATCTACTACATCAACGCCGGTCTCCACGCCGACGAGACCAGCTCTCCCGAGGCGGTCATGGAGCTCGCCTACCGGCTGGCGGTCTCCGAGGAACCGATGATCCGCCGCATCCGCGAGCGGGTGGTGGTGCTCATCAACCCGGTCGCCAACCCCGACGGGCGGGCCAAGATGGCCGACTGGTTCTACCGATATCTCAAGGGCAGAACCGACTACGACGAGCTGCCGCGTCAATCGCCGCCGTACTGGGGGCGCTATGTCTTCGTCGACCTCAACCGCGACGCCCACCAGCAGACCCAGGCGGAGACGCAGGCGATCTACCGCATGTTCTGGGACTGGCACCCGACGGTGATCCACGATCTGCACGAGAGCTTCGCCCTGCTCCAGACCTGGAACGGCACCGGGCCGTACAACCCCAACCTCGACCCGATCGTCACCAGCGCGTTTCTCGAGATGAGCTTCCACGAGGTCACGAGGATGACGGCGCTCGGCATGCCCGGGGTGTGGACCTGGGATTTCGGCGACGGCTACGGCCACCACTACGTCGACTCCGTCGCCATGAACCACAACGCCATCGGACGGGGCTACGAGACCATGGGCAACGCCACCGGCGAGACCGTCGAGCGGGTGCTCGAACCGTTCGCGTTGAGCAAGACCTGGTTCCGGCCCTGGCCCGCCACGAGCCCGCTCGAGTGGTCGATGCGCGACAGCGTCAACTACACCGAGACCGGGCTGCTCGCCATCCTCGACTACACCGCGGGCTCCGCCGCCGAGATGCTGCGCGACTTCTACCGCACCGGCCGCAAATCGTGGCAGCGGGGCGTCGCCGGCAACCCGTTCGCGTTCGTCATCCCCGCCGACCAACCCGACCGCCGCCGCACCGCGCAGATGGTCAACCTGCTGCGGCGCCAGGGTATCGAGGTCGCGAGATCGCGGCAGGCGTTCACCGTCGACGAGGGCGCCTTCCCCGCCGGCAGCTTCGTCGTCCGTCTCGACCAGCCGTACCGCAACTACGCGGTCGACCTGCTGCTGCCGCAGGACTTCAGCTTCGCCGCCGGCCAGCTGCCGTACGACGACGTGTCGTGGGCGCTGCCGGTGCACTACGGCGTCGAGACCGTCCGCGTCGACGACCAACGGGTGCTCGAGGTCGCCCTCGAGCCCGTCGATGTCGAGGTCGCGGCGACCGGCGGGGTCGACGGCCGCGGCCCGGTCTTCCTGCTCGCCGACACCGGCCAGGAGGCGTTGCTCGAGGCCCGCTACCGGCTGCAGGACTTCACGGTGCGGATCGCCGAGGCGCCCTTTTCGTCGGGATCGCAGGCCTACGCCGAGGGATCGTGGATCCTGCCGCCGCAGCCCGGGCTCGCGGAGGCCCTCCAGGGAGTGGCGGCGGAGCTCGCGCTCGACATCGACAGCGCCGCCTCCATTCCCGAGGCGGCGCAGCCACGACGCGCCGGCGCCGCGGCTCGGCGTGTGGGTGCCGTGGGCCGACACCGACTCCATCGGCTGGCTTCGCTACACCCTCGACCAGCGCGGAGTGCCCTACACCTACCTGCGCGACGAGGACCTCCGCGCCGGCGGGCTGCGGGAACGGGTGGACGTGATCCTCTACGGCAACGTCGATCTCGACCTGCAGGGCCAGATCCACGGGATCGCGGCGACAACGGGCCCGATGGCCTTTGAAGCCACCCCCGATTTCCCGAGCCTCGGCCGACCGGCCGCCTCGGCCGACATCACCGGCGGTCCCGGCTGGGCCGGGCTGGCTGCGTTGACCCGCTTCGTCGAGGAAGGCGGCACCCTGCTGACCCTCGGCAACGGCTCGGCGCTCGCCCTCGAAGGGGGCCTGGTGCGAAACGTCCGCCGCGCTCACTCGAAACCGGGATCCGCACCCCGGGGGTGGAGCTCAGGACGCGATTCCTGATCCCCGACCACCCCCTCGGCTACGGCTATGGGGACGCCACATCGGTTTTCCGCTTCGACTACCCGGTCTACGACCTGCCGCGGCGCTGGCTGCGCATGGCCTACTGCACCTCGTGTCTCGACGGACCGGTGGACCCGAGATGGGTGGTCCTGCAGTGGGGCCCGGCCGATCCCGCAGCGGGGACCATGATCGTCAGCGGCGGCGCCCTGGGCGAGGACGAGCTCGCGGGCCGGCCGGCGATCCTCGCCGTGCCCTCCGGCGACGGCGTCGTGGTGGCGTACAACTTCAACCCGATGCACCGCGACCTCAACCGCTCCGACTACCGCCTGCTGTGGAACGCGATCCTCAACTGGGGCGAGTTGCGGCCGGCCGGTCGAGAGCCTTCCCTGACGGCCGCGATCCAAATCCATATTGTGGGTCTCGAGACCAGATCGTGGTAGGGTTGCCGTCGACCCGCACCTCGATCGCGCCAGAGAGCCTTCGATACGAGGTGAAGAGATGAACCGATCGATTGCGGCGATCACCATCTGCATCAGCATCTTTCTCGCGCTCGGGCCCGGCGACGCCGGGGAATCCGCCGAGCCGGCCGCGCCCCGCCCGCTGACGGTCGACGACTACTTCAGGATCCGCGGTGTCGACGACCCGCAGATCAGCCCGGACGGGCGTTGGGTGGCCTACACCGTCGCCACCTCCGATCTCGAGAAGGACAAGATGACGACCCGCGTCTGGATGGTCCCCGCCGCCGGCGGCGAGGCGGTGGCCATGACCTCCGAGGAGCGGTCCGCCTCGCACCCGCGGTGGAGTCCCGACAACCGCTACCTGTCGTTCCTGGCGGCGCCCGAGGACGGCGAGGACCAGGTGTGGACTCTGTTCCGGAGGGCGGCGAAGCGGTCCAGCTCACCGACACCGCCCAGGGAGTGAGCGACTTCGAGTGGTCGCCGGACGGCCGGCGCATGGTCCTCGTGCTGCAGGACCCGACCCCGGTGCAGCTGGCGGTCAAGGCCGGCGAGCAAGAAACCCGAGAACCCGCCGCCGTGGGTCATCACCCGCCGCCAGTTCAAGGAGGACTACGTCGGCTATCTCGACAGCCGCCGGACCCACCTCTTTGTTCTCGATCTGGAGATCGAAGGGATGACCCAGATCACGTCGGGGGACTATGACGACACCCAACCCGCCTGGTCGCCGGACGGCGCTTCGATCGCCTTCACCAGCAACCGGTCGAGCGATCCCGACAGCAACTACAACACCGACATCTGGGTCGTGGACGCGAACAACACCGACCAGGGTCAAACGCTCATCCAGGTCACCACCAACCCGGGACCGGACGCGATCGCCGGCGTTTTCCCCCGACGGCACGCTGATCGCCCACCTGTCGGCCACCGACACCGCCGCCGACGTCTACGCCACCAACCACCTGGCGGTGGCGCCCGCCGCGGGCGGCGAGACGACGGTCCTCACCCGGGCACTCGACCGCAACGTCTTCTACCCGAAGTTCTCGGCTGACGGGCGCGCGGTGCTCGCGGCGGTGGAGGACGACGGCGAGCAGTACCTCGCCCGGGTGCCGGTCGACGGTGGCCCGATCACGCACGTGATCGGCGGGCCGCGATCGGTGGGCGAGTTCGCGGTCGGCAGCGACGGCCGCATCGCGGCAATGGTCTCCGAACCGCAGCTGCCGCCGGAGGTGTTCCTCGCCGACGGCGACGGGCTCACGCGGCTCACGCCACACCAACGACGAGGTGCTCGCCGGCATCCGGCTCGGCGCGGTCGAGAACGTCCACTTCAAGAGCAAGGACGGCACCGAGATCGAGGGCTTCATCATCAAGCCGCCGGGCTTCGAAGACGGGAGTCCGCTACCCGACGGTGCTCCGCATCCACGGCGGGCCGATGATGCAGTACGACTTCGGCTTCCACTTCGAAGGCCAGCTCTTCGCCGGCGCCGGCTATGTCGTGGTCATGGCCAACCCGCGCGGCTCATCCGGCTACGGCCAGGACTTCTCGATCGCGATCTGGCAGGCCTGGGGCGGGAAGGACTTCGACGACGTGATGGCCGCGGTCGACGACGCCGTCGCCCGCGGCTATTCCGACCCCGATCGACTGGCGGTCGGCGGCTGGTCCTACGGCGGCATCCTGACCGACCACGTGATCACCAAGACCGACCGCTTCAAGGCCGCCTACACCGGCGCCAGCGAGTCGCTCTACATCACCAACTACGGCCACGACCACTACCAGCTGTGGTGGGAGAACGAGCTCGGGCTGCCGTGGGAGAACCCGGAGCTGTACCAGAAGATGTCGCCCTACTACCAGGTCGACAAGGTGGTCACCCCGACCCTCATCGTCGGCGGCGAGCAGGACTGGAACGTGCCGATCGTCAACTCCGAGCAGCTCTACCAGGCCCTCAAACGGCTCGGCGTGACCACCGAACTGGTGGTCTACCCCGGCGAGTTCCACGTGTTCACGACGCCGTCGTACAACAAGGACCTCTACGAGCGCTTCCTCGCGTGGTTCGCGGCGCACGTTCCGGGGCCGACGACGGCATCCGGAGAGCGGGTCGTGAACCGGTCGGTCGGTTCCCTTGCCTGCGCTCTGCTGGTCGCGGCCGGAGGTCTCCGCGCCGCGGACCGGCCCGAACCCGAAAGCGTCCGGATCCCCGGCTTCACCGCCGCCTCGAGCGACCACGAGCGCGGCATCGAGGAGCGGATGGCCGAGCCTTCTCGATCCGGCCGACACCGCCCGCCACTTCCGCGTGCTGACCGAGGAACCCCACCCGGCAGGCTCCGCCGAAAACCTCAAGCTCGCCCACTACGTGCGCGACCAGTTTGTCGCCTCCGGTCTCGAGGAGGTGACGATCCACCGCTACGACGTGCTGCTGCCGTGGCCGCGCAAGGTCGCGGTGTCGATGCTCGAACCGGTCGCGATGACCGCCTCGCTCGCCGAGGACGGCTTCCCGGTCGACAAGGACTCGTACGCCGTCGGCGCGGGCCTCACCTATCTCGGCATGTCGGGCTCCGGCGACGTGACCGCGGACGTCATCTACGCCCACAGCGGCAACCCCGAGGACTACGACTGGCTCGTGTCGCAGGGCATCGACCCGCGCGGCAAGATCGCCGTCGTCCGCTACTCGAACCCGTACAGCTACCGCGGGTTCAAGGCCTGGGAGGCCGAGCGGCGCGGCGTCGCGGCGCTGATCATCTACTCCGACCCGATGGACGACGGCTACCGCAAGGGAGACGTCTTTCCCCGCGGCCCCTGGGGCCCGGAGAGCCACATCCAGCGCGGCGCGATCACCTACGACTTCATCGTTCCCGGAGACCCGCTGACGCCGGGCTGGGCATCGATCGAGGGGGCAAGGAGAATCACTCAGGAAGAGGCGCGCTCGGTGCCGCAGATCCCCGCCGTGCCGATGTCGTGGGGCGACGCGAAACCGATCCTCGAGAAGCCTCGACGGGCCGGTCGCGCCGCCCTCCTGGCAGGGTGCGCTGCCGATCACGTATCACGTCGGCCCGGGCCCGGCGAAGCTCCACGTCGAGGTCGACATGGACGGCGAGACGCGGCCGATCTGGGTGGTCGAAGGCCGGATTCTCGGGTCGGAGAAACCGGACGAGACGGTCATCCTCGGCAACCACCGCGACGCCTGGGTGTACGGCGCGGTCGACCCGTCGAGCGGCACCGCCACCCTGCTCGAAGCGGCGCGGGTGCTCGGCACGCTCGCGCGCGACGGCGAGCGGCCGCGGCGCACCCTGGTCTTCGCCAACTGGGACGCCGAGGAGTGGCACCTGACGGGCTCGACGGAGTGGGGCGAGCAGTTCGCCGCCGAGCTCGGCAAGGGCGCCGTCGCCTACCTCAACGTCGACAGCTCGACGAGCGGCCCGAACTTCGCGAGCCGGCGCCGTCGCCAGCCTCAACCCGACGATCATCGAGGTCGCGCGCGACGTCATCGACCCCAACAGCCGCCGCAGCCTCCTCGAGGCGTGGACGAAAACGGCGGCGACGACGCCGGGAGACGACGGCGATCGCTTCCGGCTCGCTGGTCGAGAACGACCTCGGCAGCGGTTCGGACTACACCGTCTTCCTCAACTTCCTCGGCGTGCCGGTGGTCGACCTCACCTTCGACGGACCCTACGGCGTCTACCACTCGCAGTACGACGACCTCTACTGGATGGAGCACTTCGGCGATCCCGGCTATCGCTACATGACGGCGATGGCCGAGGTCTGGGGTCGGCTGGGCCTGCGCCTCGCGAACGCCGATGTTCACGCCTACGACTACCGGCAGTACGCGACGACCGTTCGGCGGCTTCGTGGATTCCCTGCGCGAGGTTCCCGGACTTCAAGAGGAGCTCGACCTGACCGCGGCCGAGGCCGCGGTCGACGAGTGGCGCGACGAGGCGGAGAACCTGCAGCAGAAGATCGACCGCGTCCTGACCACCGGGAACGAACCGGCGGCGGAGTCGCTCTCGAACCTCAACACCGCCCTGCTCGGCGTCGAGCGCGAGCTCCTGCTGGCGGACGGGATCCCCGGCCGACCGTGGTTCAAACACAGCCTGTACGCACCGCGCTACACCTACGCGGCGATGTCGCTGCCGGGGGTTCGCGAGGCGGCGGAAGCGGCAGGACTGGGACCTCGCCCGTCGTCAGCTCGACGCCCTGGTCGAGCGCCTGCAGGCGGCGACCGCAGCCACCCGGCGCGCCGCCGCCCTGGTGCCGGCGCCATGAAGCCGCAGAAGGGAGACGCGACGGCCCGCAGAACCCGAGCGGCCGCTCACCTCCGAGGGACTGGTCCGCGGCCTCGGTCGCTGGGACGCCACCTTTCTCACCATCGGCTCGGTCGTCGGCACCGGGATCTTCATCACCACCGCCGACATCGCCCGCGTCCTGCCCCACCAGGGCATGATCCTCCTGGTGTGGACGCTGGCCGGCTTCCTCACCCTGGCCGGCGCCCTGACCTACGCCGAGCTCGGGGCGATGTTCACGCGCGCCGGCGGGATGTACCACTATCTCAAGGAGGCCTACGGCCCGTTCTGGGGCTTTCTCTTCGGCTGGGCCTGCTTCCTGATCATCATGTCCGGCGGCATCGCCGCCCTCGCCGTCGCCTTCGCCGAGTACCTGGGCAGCTTCGCGCCCGTGTTTTCCATGACCAACGTGTTGTTGACGGTGCCGATCGGCCCGTGGTCGTGGTCGCTGTCGGGCGGTCAGATCGCCGCCGCTGCCGCCATCCTGCTGCTGACGGCGGTGAACTACATCGGTCTGCGCGAGGGCGCCGGGGTGCAGAACTTCCTGACGGTGTTCCGGATCGGCGCCGATCGTCGTCTTCGTCGCGCTGGCGTTTCTCGTCGAGGCGCGGGCGCCGGTTTCGCTCTTCGGCCCGCTGCCCGTCGGTTCCCCTCCTGGCCGGGGTCGGCGTCGCCATGATCGCCGCCCTGTGGACCTACGACGGGTGGTACGGACCGACGTTCTCGGCCGGCGAGATGCGCGACCCGCAGCGCACCCTCCCCTTCGGTCTGGTCTGGGGCACGGTGATCGTGATGGGGCTCTACGCCCTGATCAACCTCGTCTACTTCCGCGCCCTGACCATCGAGGAGATGGCGGCGACACGGCGGATCGCCGAGACCGCCGCGACCGCGCTCTTCGGCGCCGGCGGCGGCAAGGTGGTCTCGTTCGCGGTGCTGGTCTCGACCTTCGGCTGCCTGTCGGCGACCATCCTCTACAGCTCGCGGATCTATCTCCCCATGGCCCGCGACGGCGTGTTCTTCCGCGGGCTGGCCGCGGTCCACCCCCGTTTCCACACCCCCGGACGCAGCCTGTGGGCGCAGAGCCTGTGGGGCGTGGTCCTGGCGCTTTCCGGGACCTACGAGCAGCTCTACACCTACGTGATCTTCGCCATGCTCTTCTTCCACGTGGCGACCGCCGGTGCGGTCATCGTCCTGCGGCGGCAGGCTGCCCGACGCGGAGCGGCCGTACCGGGTCTTCGGCTACCCGTGGGTGCCGGTGCTCTTCATCCTGGCGTCGATTCTGCTGCTCGGCAACACCCTGATGGAGAAGCCGGTGGAGTCGATGATCGGTCTCGGCTTCCTGGCGACGGGCATCCCGGCCTACCTCTGGTGGCGGCGGAACCCGGCGGACCCGGGAGCGGCATCATGAGCGGCAGGGAAGCCCCCGAGGGCACCCAGGCGGTGATCCGCGCGCTCGGTCTTCTCAAGACCTTCACCCGAGTCCGACCCGAGCTGAGCCTGGCCGAACTGAGCGACGCGACCGGCCTCGCCAGGACCACCGCCCACCGGTTGTTGACCGCGCTCGAAAGCGAGGGTCTGGTGGCGAGGAATCCCGGTCAACCAGGTCGTTCCGGCTCGGCCCGGCGGTCCTCGCCCTCGGCACCCTGGCGCTGATCAGCAACGATCTGCGGACGGTTGTCGAGCCCGAGCTGCGGTTGCTGGCCGAGCGCACCGGGAGAGACGGCGACCCTCGAGGTGCCCCTCGAGGGCCAGATGGTCATCCTGGCCGAGGTCGCGGGCAGCCACCTGGTGACGGTGGCCGCGGAGATCGGCACCCGATGGCCGATCCATGCCACATCGACCGGCAAGGCGTATCTGGCCGCGCTGCCGCCGGACGCCGGCGCGAGCTGCTGACTTTGCCCCTGACCCGGTTCACGCCCGCCACCGTGTCGACGTCGAGGAGCTGGAGACGCGAACTCGAGCAGGTTCGCGAACTCGGCTACGCGACCGCGAGCGAGGAGGTCGAAGCGGGGGCGTCGGCGGCCGCCGCCGTCCTGCGGAACGCCATCGGCAACCCGGTGGGCGCCATCAGCTTCAGCGGCCCGACCGCCGGCTCGGCTCTCAGCGGCTGCGGGTTCTCGGCCGCGACCTGGCGGCCACCGCCGCCCGTTGGCGCCCCGAGTTCACACCTTGGACTGACGAAGCGGCGAGAAGTTCCACATTGTGGTTTAGAAAACCAAATCATGGTACCGTGGCGGCGACAAAAGGAGCTCACGGCGATGATTCCTGAACGGCTCAGCGTCCTGCACAGCTGGTGCGTCCAGGCCGATTGGAACGCGCCCACCATCGTCGGCGGCGAGGGCGCCTGGTTCTGGGACGAGAACGGCCGCCGCTATCTCGACATGAGCAGCCTGGCCGAGAGCATGAACCTCGGCCACCAGCACCCGGCCCTCGTCCGAGCGATTCAGCAGCAGGCCGAGAAGCTCTGCTTCGTCAGCGCGGCATGGGGCGCCGAGCCTCGCGCCCGCCTCGCCGAGCAGCTCCTGGAAAAGTCCGGTTTCGAGGGCGGGCGGGTGTTCTTCACCCTGGGCGGGGCGGATGCCAACGAGCACGCCGTCAAGTTCGCCCGCCAGGCGAGCTCGAAACCGCACGGCTGGATCATCACCAGGGATCGCTCCTACCACGGCGCCAGCTACGGCGCCATGGCGCTCTCGGGCGACGCCCGCACCCGCCGCCAGATCGACCCGCGAGGACATGAGGGCGGTCCACGTCCCGCCGCCCTACGCCTACCGCTGCCCGTTCGGCTCGGCTTCCGAGGCCGAGTGCGGGCGAGCAGAGCAGCCGCCACATCGGTGGGGTGATCGACGAGCTCGGCGCCGCCGAGGTCGCCGCGGTCCTGATGGAGCCCAACGCCGGAACCAACGGGATCGTCGCACCGGACAACCACTGGCCCCTGCTCCGCGAGGAGACCCGGCGGCGCGGGGTCCTGCTCATCGCCGACGAGGTGATGAGCGGTTTCGGCCGCTGCGGCGAGTGGTTCGCCTGGCAGCGCCACGGCGAGGCCGGCCGGCCGGATCTCATGAGCCTGGCCAAGGGTCTCACCGGCTCGCATCTTCCCCTCGCGGCCGTCGTTCTGTCCCGCGACGTCGCCGCCCGGATCGAGCACGAGATGCTCTCGACCGGCCTGACCTACTGCGGCCACCCCCTCTCCTGCGCGGCCGGGGTGGCGGCCGTCAAGGCCTACGAGGACGAGCGGCTGATCGAGCGCTCGCGCGTCCTGGGGGCGCAACTGATCGATGAGCTGCGCGCGATCCGGGAACGCGTCGACATCATCGGTGACGTGCGCGGCGGGCACGGGCTCTTCGCGGTGGTGGAGCTGGTCAGGGACCGGGCGACGCGGGAGCCGGTCTCGGCCTGGCCGCAGAGCCACCCTTCGCTCACCACCTTTGTCGCCCGGGCCCGGGAGGAGGGCGTCTCGTTCGCCACCCGCGGCAACCTCATCATCCTGGCGCCGCCGCTGGTCATCGAGGAGGAGGATCTGATGGATGCCCTCGCTCTGATGGAGCGGCTGCTCAACGAATTGGAGTGGTCATGACCTTCAAGCTCACCTATTCGACCATGTTCGACCCCCCGGACGAGATGCACACCCGTTTCGAGGCGGCGCTGGCCGAGGTCCGCGCCGGTCTCGGGGCGACCCACACGATGCACATCGACGGAGCCGACGTCGGGGCCGAGCACCACGCCGACAGTCGCAGCCCCATCGATGAACGGCTGCTCCTCGGCCGCTTCCCCGTCGGCGGGGCCGCGGATGTCGAGCGCGCGGTGGCCGCCGCCAAGCGGGCGTTCCCGACCTGGCGGATGACGCCCCACGAGGAGCGGATCCGGCTCGTCCGGCGGGCCGCCGCGCTCATCGAAGAGCGGGTCTACTCGATCGGCGCCGCGCTCGCGCTCGAGGTCGGCAAGAACCGCATGGAGTCGCTCGGGGAAACCCAGGAAACGGCGGACTTCTTTTCCGGCTACGCGGAGGAGTTCAAGAAGCACCGGGGCTACGATCTCGCCATGCCCGACGATCCGCTGCCGAATTTCCTCTCGCACAACCGCAGCGTGCTGAAACCGCACGGCGTGTGGGCGGTGATCGTCCCGTTCAACTTCCCGCTCGCCCTCGGCGGCGGCCCGGTGGCCGCGGCGCTGGTGACCGGCAACACCGTCGTCCTCAAGGGCGCGACCGCCACGCCGTGGGCGGGCCGGCTGCTGGCCGACTGCATCCGCGACGCCGGCTTTCCGGCCGGCGTCTTCAACTACGTCATGGGGCCCGGCAGCGTCGTCGGCGAGACGCTGATCAACCACCCCGATCTCGCCGGGGTGACCTTCACCGGTTCGCACGAGGTCGGCATGCGGATCTATCGGAAGATGGCCGGCGGCGCCTATCCGCGTCCCTGCATCGCCGAGATGGGCGGCAAGAACGCCTGCATCGTGACCGCGCGCGGCGATCTCGAGCGGGCGGTCCCCGGCATCGTCCGGTCCGCCTTCGGTCTGAGCGGGCAGAAGTGCTCCGCCCTGTCGCGGGTCTATGTCGAGGACGCCGTCGCCGACCGGCTGCTCGACGGCGTGGTCGAGGCGACCCGGGCGATCAGGGTGGGCGATCCCTGTGAGCGGGACAACTGGATGGGTCCGGTGATCAGCGACGGCGCCGCCCGCGACTACGCCCGCTATTGCGCCGAGATCGAAGCCCACGGCGGCCGCATCCTCGTCGGCGGCCGACGTCTGAGCGACGGCGATCACGCCCACGGGCACTACGTCGAGTGCACCGTGGCCGAAGCGCCGGCGGATCACCCGCTGTTCCGCGAGGAGATGTTCCTGCCCATCCTCATGGTGTGCCGGGTCAAGGACGTGCGCGAGGGCGTCGCCCTCGCCAACGAGAGTTCGCTGGGCCTGACCGCGGGCTGTTACGGCAACGACGAGGAGGTCCGGTCATTTCCTCGACAACATCGAGGCCGGGGTCCTCTATGTCAACCGGCCGCAGGGCGCGACGACCGGCGCCTGGCCCGGCTACCAGGCGTTCGGCGGCTGGAAGGGCTCGGGCTCGACGGGCAAGGCGATCGGCTCGTTCTACTATCTGCCGCTGTATCTCCGCGAGCAGTCCCAGACCGTGGTCGAGTGAAGCGATGATCCGAAGGACCTCCCCGCGGGACGCGCCGGCGCGATGGCGTTCAACCGAGCTCGAAACGAGGTCAGACTGAGGGTGGAGTCATGAAAACCGAGCACATCACGACCGAGCTGCCCGGCCCGAAGGCGCGGGCGATTCTCGAGCGGGACGCGAAGGTCGTGTCGCCGTCCTACCCGCGCGACTACCCCTTCGTGATGTCGCACGGCCGGGGCGCCGAGGTCTGGGACGTCGACGGCAACCGCTTCCTCGATTTCGCGGCGGGCATCGCGGTCTGCGCCACCGGCCACTCCCATCCCCAGGTGGTGCAGGCCATCAAGGACGCCGCCGAGAAGTTCCTCCACATCAGCTCGGACTACTGGCACGAGGGCCAGGTCCGCCTCGGCGAGCGGATCGCCGAGCTCGACCCGCTGCAGGAGCCGGTGATGAGCTTTTTCGCCCAGTCCGGCAGCGAGAGCGTCGAGGGCGCCCTCAAGCTCGCCCGCGATGTCACGGGACGGCCCCGTTTCATCGGCTTTCTCGGCGGGTTCCACGGCCGCACGATGGGATCGCTCGCCTTCACCTCGAGCAAGGTCACCCAGCAGAGCGGTTTCTTCCCGACCATGCCGGGCGTCACCCACGTGCCGTACCCCAACAACTACCGGCCGCTGCTCGCCGGCGACGACCAGGGACAGGCGGTGCTCGACTACATCGAGCACGTCCTGTTCAAGGCCAACGTGCCGCCGACCGAGGTCGCGGGCATCCTGATCGAACCGATCCTCGGCGAGGGCGGCTACATCGTCCCCCCCGACGGCTTCCTGGCGGGTCTGCGCGCGCTCTGCGACCGGCACGGGATCCTGCTCATCTTCGACGAGGTGCAGTGCGGGGTCGGCCGCACCGGGAAGATGTTCGCCTGCCAGCACTGGGGGGTGGCGCCGGACATCATGACCCTGGCCAAGGGGCTCGGCTCGGGGCTGCCCATCGGCCTCGTGGTCGCAAAGAAGAAGATCATGGAACAGTGGCCGCACGGCGCCCACGGCAACACCTTCGGCGGCAACCCGATCTGCTGCGCCGCCGCCCTCGCGACCCTCGATCTGGTGGAGCGGGAGTACACCGGGAACGCGGCGGAGGTGGGCTCGTACTTCATGGATCGGCTGCGCGAGCTCCAGACCCGCCACGAGGTCATCGGCGAGGTGCGCGGCAAGGGGCTCATGATCGGCATCGAGCTGGTGAGAGATCGCGAGTCGCGCGCCCCGGCCAAGGAGCTCTGCGACAAGGTCCTGCACCGCGCCTTCCACAACGGTTTGATCCTGCTGTCCTGCGGCGTCAGCACGGTGCGCTTCATGCCGCCGCTGATGATCACGAAACGCGATGTCGACGAGGCGCTCACCATCCTGGAAGCGAGCCTCGTGGAGGCCGCCGACAGCCTGTGATATGCCCGGCTTTTCTCCTGGAGGTGGCACATGCGGTTACTCTTCGTCCTCGTCGTTTCGCTGCTGACTGTCCAGTCGGCGGTCGCCGGCGAACCGCCGCGGGCCCGCGATCTCGGGGTCCCGTTCGACGGCACTCCCGGCCCGCTCAACGCGATCACCGATGTCGCCGGCGTCACCGTCGGCCACGCGACGCTGATCGAGGACCTGCCCGACGGCCACGCGGTGCGGACCGGCGTCACCGCCGTTCTGCCGCGCGGCGGGAGACTCTCCTGCGGCCGGTCTTCGGCGCCTGGTTCGCCCTCAACGGCAACGGCGAGATGACCGGCACGACCTGGATCGAGGAGTCCGGCCAACTCGAGGGCCCGGTCATGCTGACCAACACCCACAGCGTCGGCGTGGTTCGCGACGCCACCATCGCCTGGCGCATCCGCCAGGGCGGGCCGGACGCGAGCGGCTACTACTGGTCGCTCCCGGTGGTCGCCGAGACCTGGGACGGTCATCTCAACGACATCAACGGCTTCCACGTCAAACCCGAGCACGTCGACGCCGCGCTCGACGGCGCGAGCGGCGGCCCGGTGGCCGAGGGCAACGTCGGCGGCGGCACCGGCATGGTGTGCTACGACTTCAAGTGCGGCATCGGCACCGCATCGCGGATGGTCGAGGTCCTCGGCGAGACCTACACCGTCGGCGTGCTGGTGCAGGCGAACTACGGGCTGCGCGACGAGCTGCGGATCGCCGGGGTCCCGGTCGGCCGCGAGCTCGTCGAGCACCGGGTCTACTCGCGAGCCCGACCCGGACGGTTGCCGGCACCGGCTCGATCATCGTCGTCGTCGCGACCGACGCGCCGCTGCTGCCGCACCAGCTCAAACGCATCGCCCGGCGCGCCGCGCTCGGGCTCGCCCGAACTCGGCTCGGTCGCCGACAACGGCTCCGGCGACATCTTCGTCGCCTTCTCGACTGCGGACGCAGTCGTTGGGCGCCAACGACCGTCTGCTGACCCATCACTCGGTGCCCAACGACGAGCTCGACGCCGCTGTTCGGCGCCACCGTTCGAGGCGACCGAGGAGGCGATCGTCAACGCCATGGTGGCGGCCCGCGACATGGTCGGCGATCAGGGCCGCTACGCCAAGGCGCTGCCGCACCAGGAGTTCATGGAGGTCATGAGCCGCTTCACCGAGGCGCTGACAAAAAACCGGGCGGCGAGGTGTCTCGCCGCCCGGTGGAGAAGACCGATCAGGTCGGTTGTCAGCGCACCGTCAGAACTCGATCCCGACGTGGAGCTGGAGTCGGCGCGGCTTCACCCAGAAGGTGGGAATGAATGTTTCGCCCTCGTCGAGCACCACGGTCTCGAACCAGTCGGTGGGGGTGCTGTTGATCAGGTTGAAAAACTGAAGATCGACCTGCAGCGCGACGTTGCCTCCGAGGTTGAACCTCTTGCCGATGCCGAGATCCCAGAGATACTGGAAGCCGTGCCGCCCGGGGTCGCCCGCCGGCGCCATGATCGCCGACCGGGCTGCCGGTGGTCGGTAATCGGTACTGCCGGCTGTAGGGCCGGCCGCTCTGGAGATTGATCAGGGTGTTGAGGTTCATGTTCCAGGGCAGGACGAAGTTCGCCTGGACCCGCAGCATGTGCGGCCGGTCGCCCTGGAGCCGCTGGCCGTCGGCGTTGAGGAAGGAGTTGGGATCGGAGCCGTCGCGACTGCCGTAGAGCGGGTTGGACTGGTACTGGGAGAGGTAGGCCGCGATGAGGCCGGTCGACTCCGAGTAGGTGTACGACGCCTGCATGCTCCAGAAGTCGGTGAACCGGCGGTTGAAGGTCAGGATCACCGCCCAGTACTTCTGCCAGTAGCTGTCGGCGTTGGGATCGATGGTGAAGCCCGGTGTGTTGCCCTTGCGCACCGTGGGAAAGACGATCGGGTCGAGCAGGGTGTACTCGTTGCCGGTGAACGGATCGGTGAACGGCAGCTCCTCGTAGACCCCGTCATCCATGACCTCCCACCCGATCAGATCCGTGGTGTCCTTGTAGAGCACCGGTGACGCCGAACGAGTAGTTCTTGCCGAATTCGTGCTCGAAACCGAGCGAGTACTGCAGGGTCCGCGGCGCCTTGAGATCGGGGTCGACCGTTGAAGTAACCGGGACTCCAGGTCCAGCCCGGTTCGTCATCCCAGGGACCCTCCCACGATTCGCCGTAGTAGGCGCTGAGCGTCGGCGCGTTGGGCGCGGGCGCATTCCAGTTGCCGCCCACGTTGCCGTCGTAGTAGACCCCGAAGGAACCGCGGATCACGGTCTTGTCCTCGTCGCCGAGCGAGTAGGCGAAACCGAGCCGCGGCGAGATGTTGTTCCAGGTGAAGACCGGGTCGATACCCGGGATCACCTCGCCGGTCGGTTGGCCGTCCAGACCGAGACGGTTGAACGACGGGAATGATGCCCTTGTGGTAGTCGTAGCGCAGCCCGAGGTTGAGGGTCAGCCGGTCGTTGAGGCTCCACGAATCGTCGGCGAAGGCCGAAATCGACTCCTGCTGATTGCCGTAGTAGTACGGCGTCTGGACCGCCTTGTAGTAGTAGTCGTAGCCCGTAGTAGTCGTAGGGAGTGAAAGTAGTAGGTGCCGCCGAAGGCGACCTGGGTCTGGGTGACGGACTCGCCGCGGCTCGCCTGGATCCCGAACTTGAAGTCGTGATCGCCGGCAATGAAATCGTCGGCAAAGGTCGTGACCGAGACGCTCAACTGATCGATGGAGGTGTCGTAGGTCCAGGGGTACCACACACCGCCCCAATAGGTCGTCGGGCCGCCGCCCGGCGGCGAGTAGTCGATATAGGCGGGCTCCATGCTGCCGGTCTGGGAGAGGTTGTCGTCGTTGCTCTTCCAGCCCGTGTACCGGACCTCCATAAAGGTGCGGTCCGAGAAGATCGACTGGTAGTTGAGCCCCCACATCGTGTCGTCACCGACCTCGCCCGCGCTCGCCGACGGCGTGGCGTACAGGCTCGAGGCGGCCGGGTAGCCCCACTCGGAGTAGTAGATCTTGGCGTCGATGAGATTGGAGTCGTTGATCCGCCACGACATCTTGAGATCGTAACGGTCCTGATACTGGGTCGGATTGGTGCCGGGTCGCTGCCCGGAAAGGTGTGATTGTCGCGCCAGTACTCGTAGGCGGCGAAGAACCACAGTCTGTCCTTGACGATCGGCCCGCCGAGGGTGGCGGCCACGTCCCAGAACTCGCTCTGGACGAACTCGGGGAACTCGGTGTCGTAGTCGATCTCCGAGTCGACCAGGGAGTCGTCGAACCAGTAGAGGTTGACGCCGCCCTCGAACTCGTTGGACCCCGATTTGGTGACGATGTTCATCGCCGCGCCGAGCATGTTGCCGTACTCGGCCGGGGCGCCGATGTGCATCACCTGGACCTCCTCGATGGAGTCCGGGTTGACCCCGACCCAGGATGTGCCGGTCTCCGGCGCGGTGGTCTCGATGCCGTCGATGAACCAGTTGTTGGACTGGACGTTGGAGCCCCCGGCGACCATGCGATCCGAATCCTCGGTCGGCGAGGCTGACATCGGGCGCGACCGCGATGATGTCGTAGAAGTTCCGGGTCGTCGGGAGGTTCTTGAGGAAATCGGCGGTGTAGGTGGTCGTCGGACTCGAGCTGGTGGCATCCAACAACGGTCTCTCAGCGGTGACGACCATCTCCTGCGAGAATTCGGCCTGCATGATGAAGTCGGCGGTGCCAGTGGTGCCGAGACTGACGTTGACGCCTTCAATGGTCTGAGATCGAAAACCGTTCAGCTCCGCCTGCACGGTGTAGACGCCGGGCGGCATCGCGGCGAATCGGTAGGCCCCGGTGTCGCCCGTGACCGCGGTCCGCGTACCACCCATCAGGGCCTCGCTGCTGGCCGTGATCGTCACGCCCGGCATCGGGTATCCATCCAAGTCGACGACCTGACCGACGATACGGCCGGTTCTGGTCTGCGCCGAGGCCGACAGACTGAAGAGGAGCAACACCCCGACAATCATCAAAACGGTAAGATCACGTCTGCTCATGCTTCTCCTCCTTGTTCTCGAAAAATCTGCGAAACAAATCATATCGTGGTTCTATGACCCATATTGTGGAACTGGCACCTATAATAAACTAAATGCAAGAAAAATCGAGAAAAGAAAATCGCCATCGACATCATTGATCACATCCTCGGACGGGAAACCGCCGTGCTCCTCGCAAACGGTTTCTTTCAAACCTCCTTTGGCAAGACCGCCCACGGACTGGTTCGGGGCCCGAGCAGGTACCGCATCGCCGGGGTCGTCGACCACACCTGCGCCGGGGAAGACGCCGGCGACATGCTCGACGACCGACAGCGGGGCATCCCGGTGGTGTTGCCTCTGGTTGGGGATCTCAGCAAGCTCGAGACTGTCATCGAGAACCACGTCGGATCGGGAGAGGCACGGTGAGAATCCGTCGTATCGTCTCCTGGCGGGAACAGATCCCCCTATCGCAGCCATACGAGATCTCCACCATGCGGATCGACTCGGTCGATCTGCTCTTCGTGCACATCACCACCGATGAGGGATTCGAAGGCGTGGGATCCGCCTCGCCGGCGGAGGATGTCACGGGCGAGACCCCCGATGCCTGCGCGGCGGCTCTAAACGAGGAGCGGATCGACTGGTTCCTCGGCCGCGACCCGAGCTCGCCCGACGATCTGTTGCGGAAGCTCGCACAATCGCACTCGGCGACTCCCGCCGCCCGCGCGGCCATCGACATGGCGCTCTACGATCTCGCAGCCCGCATCAGGGGTGTGCCTCTGGTCGATCTCCTCGGCAGACGACACGACGCGCTGCCGACATCGGTGACCATCGGGATCTCTTCGGTCGAGGAGACCCTCGCCCAGGCTGAGGAGTTCCTCGGCCACGGATTCCGCTGTCTGAAGGTGAAGACGGGCCGGTCCTTCGAGGAAGACAGCGAGCGCGTTGCCGCCCTCCGCGGACAGGTCGGACCCAATATCGCCATCCGAATCGACGCCAACCAGGGTTACAGCTTCGAAGAAGCTCGCCGCCTGGGCTCACTCGCGAACGATCTTGCCCTCGAACTGGTCGAGCAGCCCCTTCCGGCGACATCCGACGCGGCGCTGCGATCGTTGCCCTGGTCGGCGCGACGGATCATCGCCGCCGACGAAAGCCTGCACAACGAAAAGGACGCCGAAGCCCTGGCCGACGCGCCTCCCGCGTGCGGCATCTTCAACCTCAAGCTCATGAAATGCGGCGGCATCAGGCCGGCCCTCACCATCGCGGGGATCGCCGGATCCGCCGGAATCAACCTCATGTGGGGTTGCAACGACGAGAGCGTCGTGAGCATCGCGGCAGCGCTCCACACCGCATACGCCTGCCGCAATACGAAGTACCTCGATCTCGATGGTTCCTTCGATCTCGCCCGCGATCCCGCCCGAGGCGGATTCGTCATCGAGGACGGCTGTCTGCGGCTGCTTGACCGACCCGGTCTCGGGGTCGATCTCATCGACTGATCCCGACACCATCGATCTCCTCCACCCCCAAGCTCTCAAGCTCCAGCTGTCCTGCTATCATCGGCCGACTCGGCGCGGGAGGGATCTTGCACGACACCATCGACTACGCCGAGGTCGGTCTTCGGGTCGGCCTCGAGGTCCACCAGCAACTGCTCACCGAAAAGAAAATGTTCTGCCACTGTCCGGCGGGGCTCTACACCACCGAGCACGACGGATCGATGCTGCGCCACATGCGGCCGACCCTGTCGGAGCTCGGCGAGTACGACGGCACGGCGCTGATGGAGTTCAAGACCAGGAAGAACATCATCTATCTGCTCCACCGCTCCAACACCTGCACCTACGAGATGGATGACACGCCTCCGTTTCTGGTCAACCAGCAGTCTCTCGATGTCGCCATCGAGCAGTGCCTCATGCTCGGCTGCGACATCGTCGACGAGGTCCACATCGCACGCAAGCAGTACCTCGACGGGTCGATCCCCACGGGTTTCCAGCGCACCGCCATCGTCGGCGTCGAGGGCCGGCTGCCTTTTCGCGGCCGCGAGGTCAGCATCACCCAGGTCAGCGTCGAAGAGGACTCCTGCCGCGAGGTCTCCGATCGCGGCCACCTCATCGTCTGGCGAACCGATCGCCTCGGAATGCCGCTCATCGAGACCGTCACCGGGCCGGACCTGCGGACCCCGAACGAGGTCGAAGAAGCGATCCTGCTCGTTGGCCGGGTGTGCCGCTCCACCGGTCACGTCCGGGTCGGGATGGGCGCCAGCCGGCAGGATGTCAACGTCTCGGTCCGCGGCGGGCGACGAGTGGAGATCAAGGGTGTGCCCAAGGCCGGGTGGGCGCCGCGGCTGGTGCACGGCGAAGCCGTTCGGCAGGTCAATCTGCTCGAGCTTCGCGACGAGCTGCACCGACGTGGATTCACCTCTGCTGAGGGCATCCGAATCGAGCATCGCGACGTGACCGAAATCGTGGCCGGCTCGAGCGCCAAGGTCCTCAACCGCGCGACCTGGGAGCTCTTTCTCGCCGGTGACGATCGCCGCCCCGGATTCGAGTGCGGCTCCGGCGGCTTCTGCGTCCGCGCGGTCAAGCTCGAAGGACTCGCCGGCACCCTGGCGTGGCCGACCCAACCCGGAAAGACATTCGCCGACGAGCTTCGTGGACGGATTCGGGTCATCGCCGGACTCGACCAGCAACCCATCCTCCTTCACTCGGAGGACTGGCCGGTGGAAGCGGCCGACGATCTCCAACAGATCCGAACCGAGCTCGGCTGCACCGACGCCGACGCCGTGGTCGTCGTCTGGGGCGCCGAACAGGACACCCTTACCGCCGCCGAGGAGATCCGCCTGCGCTATGTCGACGCCACCGACGGCATCCCCAACGAGACCCGACAGCCGTTCGAGGATGGCGCTACTGATTTCGAGCGCATCCTCCCCGGTCCCGACCGGATGTACCCCGACACCGACAGCCCGCCGCAGCGGATCACCCGCGAACGAGTTGAAGCACTGCAGGCGCCGCTTCCCGAACCGCCGTGGGTGCGGGAGGAGCGTTATGCCGCTGCCGGGGTGCCGCGCCCGGTGATCCACTACCTCATCCGCCGCGGCGGAGCTCGATTGGTCGACGCGGTCGTGGCGCACGGTTCAGCCGACATGCGCCGGGCTTGTTTCTTCTTCGGCGAGCAGCTCAAGGGGCTGCGACGGGTCGGGGTCGACGTGGATCGAATCTCGACCTACAGCTGGATCGATCTCTTCGAGCTCGCCGGCAGCCTGCCGGTGATCTGGGAGTCCCGCCATGATCTCGTAGCCTGGTTGGCGGAAAACCCCGAACACAAACTCGTGACCTATGTCCACGACATCGGCCTCGGGAAGGCGCCGGACGGCTGGGAGGATCGCATTCCCGGGCTCGTCGCCGGCCACGAACTCGACCATCCCGACGGCAGCGATGATCAACGCCTCCGCTATCTGCTCGGGCTCGCCATGACCGAGCTCCGCGGCAGGGTGCCCGCAACCGAGGTCGCGGTCGCGATCCGGAACGAGATGGGAGCGAAAGATGACTGACAAGGTCGATCCCCTCAAGGGCTACCGCGGCCGCGCCCGCGCCCGCCTAGAAGAGCTCGGGATGCGGGTGTGGTCCGATGTCCGGCTGGTCAACACCGCCGGCAGCGTCTTCGAGGGCGTCGTGCTGCCCCGCTCGGGCAATTTCGACGATCTCCACATCGTCCTCAAGCTCAAGACCGGCTACAACGTCGGCGTCCACGTCGACCGGGTCGAGAGCATGGAGGAACTGGGCTGGAAAGAGGCGATCTACAAGATCCCCGAACAGGAGTTCCCGGTGAGTCCCGACCTGCCGAGTGTCACCCTGCTCGGCACCGGCGGCACCATCGCGTCACGGCTCGACTACCGAACCGGGGCGGTGATCCCGGCTTTCACCCCCGGTGAGCTCTACGGTGCGGTTCCCGAGCTCGCCGACATCTGCAACCTCACGACCCGCAAGATCTTCGGCGTCTTCTCCGAAAACATGAGCTGGCCCCAGTACCGCGAGCTCGCAGAAAGCATCGGCCGGGAAATCGAAGGCGGCGCCGCCGGGATCGTCATCGGCCACGGCACCGACACCATGGGCCACACCGCAGCCGTGCTCAGCTTCATGGTCCAGGATTCACCGGTGCCCATCGTCATCGTCGGCAGCCAGCGCTCGTCGGACCGGCCGTCGTCCGACGCCGCTCTGAATCTCATTCACGCCGTCCGCACCGCGGCCTACGGCGAGATCGCCGAGGTCCAGATCTGCATGTTCGGGCCGACCTCGGACCGCTACGGTCTGCTCCACCGCGGCACCCGCTGCCGCAAGATGCACTCGTCCTACCGCAGCACCTTCAGGACGGTGGGCGACATCCCGCTGTGCATCGTCAGCCGCGACGACTTCACTATCCTCAACGATGACTATGTCCGTCGCGACCCGTCCCGCGAAGTGAAGATCGACACCGCCTACGACGACCGGGTCACGATCCTCTACTACTACCCCGGGATGAAGCCCGACCTCGTGGATGCGCTGGTGGAAAAGGGTTACCGGGGAATCGTCATCGCCGGAACCGGACTCGGCCACGTCAACAGCCCGCTCTACCCGGCCCTCGAGCGCGCCGCAGCAGCCGGTGTCCACGTGGTGATGACCGTGCAGACGCTGTGGGGCTTCGCCCAGATGTATGTCTACGAGACCGGCCGCGATCTCATGGACATCGGCGTGGTGCCGCTGGACAACATGCTCCCCGAAACCGCGCTCATGAAGCTCGGCTGGGTCCTCGGCCACACCGACGACCACGACCGGGTGATGGCGATGATGCGCGCGCCGATCAGCCACGAGATCACCGAGCGCGAACCGCACAACGGATATCTCATCCTCCAGGGCGGTCTGCCCGAGACCGAGGAGTTCGTCAAGTCGCACTGGAAATAATTCTCGGCCGTTTCTGTCGCTTCGCTCCAGCTCCGGCCGAGAATTATTCTTGAGGATCGAGTGCCGGCATCTCGCTGATCTACTATCATCATTACCATGACACGCGTGACAACCGAAAGCAGTCCTCCGGCGGAAGACCGCGCCGCGCGCTATCCGCTGCACATCACCCTGGCCGCGGTCTTCGTCACCGCGCTTGTCGTCTTCGGGGTGGCGGTGATCGCCTACAGCTATATCCAGGGCCGCCGTGTCGAACTACTCGGCGCCGAGGATCTGATGGACCGGATCGGGCGCCAACTCAGCGCCGACATCGCCGGCCTTTATCAGCCGGCGCAGGGTCTGGTGGACATCACGTCCAAGAGCGCCATCTGGGCCGGCAACTCCCTCGAGGAACGGTTGGCCGCGCTGCCCCCGGTCGCAGAAGCCCTCAAGCTGAACTCGTCGATCTCCGCCTTCTACATCGGCTACGAAGACGGCGATTTCTTTCTCATCCGGACCCTCAATCAGAACCGACTGGCTGGAGAGACCCTCGAGGCGCCCGCGGGCAGCGCCTACGCGATCCAGAGCATCGAAAGAAGCCCTGCCGAGATGGTGGGAACTCTGCTCTTCTTCGACGAGAAGCTCGAGCTCATCGACCGGCGTCCCCTCGAGGGAACCGATTTCGATCCCCGCGAGCGCGACTGGTATCGCCTGGGCGCGGCGTCCGACACCCAGATCGCAACGGACTACTACATCTTCTTCACCACCGGTGAGGTGGGACTCACCTTTGCCCGCCGGCTGTTCAACGGCGGCGGCGTGGTGGGTGCGGACATCACCCTCGAGACGCTCGAGGCCGGTCTCGCCCGCGAACGCGTGACTCCATCGAGCAGGCTCGCCGTCACCGATCGCACGGGACGGGTGATCGCCCTGTCGGAGGCCGAGCTCACCTCCGCGTTGCCGACAGGGTCCGAGCCGGGCTCCGTCTCCATGCCGCGACTCGCCGATCTTGACGACCCCACCTACCGGGCGTTGGCGGATCGACTCGGCGATGGCGAAGGCTCGAACCGGTTCGAGGTCGATGTCGACGGCGAAAGCTGGCTCGCATCGGCCACCACGCTGCCGGCCCGTTCCGGCCAGGAGATCCTCCTCCTGACGGCGATCCCCCGCAACGAACTGCTCGCCGATGTCGACCGGATCCGAAATCGCAGCCTCCTCATCTCGGGGGTGATCCTTGCCCTCGCCATCGTTGTCGTGTTGTGGATCTCCCGCAACGTGTCGAAGTCGCTCCGCTCCCTCGCTTCCGAGGCCGCCGATATCCGTCGCTTCAAGCTCGGGCGGTCGTTCAACGCAACCTCCCGTATCACCGAGGTCGCGGAGCTTGCCGAAACCATGGGGGTGATGAAGGACTCATTGCAACAGTTTTTCAAGATCTCGCGCGCACTGTCGGCCGAGAAGGACCAGCGCCGCCTGCTCGAGATGATCCTCCGCGAAGCCTGCAAGGTCGCCCATGCCGATGGCGGTGCAATCCTCATGTTCGCCGACGACGAGTCCTCACTCGAGGTCGCCATCCTCGAAATCGACCGCGCCGGGGTCCACTTCGGCGGCACGAGCGAGGTTGCCTCACCGTTCGCGCCGGTCCCGGTTGACTCCGAGCTCGACGTCGCCGGCCGGCCCGGCCTCGACGCCGAGACCGCCCGCGAGCTGACGACGATCAGAATCAACGACACCGCCGACGATTTCCGTTTCGACCTGCGCCGGATCCACGAGCGATTCAATCACGACGGCTACGAGTGCCGATCGGTGATGAGCGTGCCCCTGGCCGACCAGAAGGGCGATCTCGTCGGACTCATGCAACTGGTCAACGCGAGGGATGCCTCGGGGACCATCGCCGCCTTCGATCCGGAGGTCGTCCCCTTTGTCGAGGCACTCTCATCCGACGCCGCGGTCGCCCTCGATCTCCGTCGCCTGCTCAAGGCCCAGAAAGACCTTTTGGAAGCCTTTATTCACGTGGTTGCGGGCGCCATCGACGCCAAGTCTCCCTACACCCACGGCCACTGCCAACGGGTCCCGGTGATCGCCAAGCGACTCGCGAAAGTGGCGCACGACTCCGCAGCGCCGCCATTCGACGACTTCGAGCTCAGCGAGGACGAGTGGTATGAGCTCCATATCGCGAGCTGGCTGCATGACTGCGGCAAGGTCACGACACCGGAATACGTCGTCGACAAGTCGACCAAGCTCGAGACCCTCTACGATCGAATCCACGAGATCCGCACCCGCTTCGAGTTGTTGTGGCGCGACGCCGAGATCGAGCACCTGCGTGTGCGCACCGAAGGAATGCCCGAAGATCCGGAGGCCCGTCGGCGTCTCGAAGATCGGCGGGATCAGATCCGCGAGGACTGGGCATTTATCGCCGAGTGCAATCAGGGTGAGATCTTCATGATCCAGGAACGGCTCGACCGCGTCGACAGGATCGCGTCACAGACATGGGAGCGGCACCTCGATGACCGCCTCGGGCTTTCCCACGAAGAACTCGAACGCAAGAAGCGCGTTCCCGGCGCCAACCTGCCGGCCACCGAATACCTCCTCGCCGACAAAATCGAACACCTCATCGAAAGACCGGGCGAAGGACCGATCTTCGGCGACAACCCGCACGGCTTCAACATGGATGTGCCCGAGCATCTCTACAACCAGGGCGAGATCTACAATCTCTGCATCCAGCGGGGAACACTCACAACCGAAGAACGCTTCAAGATCAACGACCACATCATCCAGACCATCAACATGCTCGGTCATCTCCCCTTTCCGCGCGAGCTCAAGCGGGTCACCGACTGGGCCGGAAACCACCACGAGAAGCTCGACGGCACCGGCTATCCCCGCCGCCTCGGCGAGGAGGATCTCTCGATCCCGGAACGGGTCATGGCCATCGCCGATGTATTCGAAGCGCTCACCGCAACCGACCGGCCCTACATGCGGCCAAAGACCATGAGCGTCGCGCTCAAGATCATGGCCACCATGCGCGACAGCGGCCATCTCTGCCCCGATCTCTTCGAGCTTTTCCTCGACAGCGGTGTCTGGCGCGACTACGGCGAAGAGTACCTGCAACCGGAGCAGATGGATGGGGTCGACCTCGAGAGCCTGAAGCAGGTGGTGGGCTGAGGCGTCGCAAGATTGGTCCTCATCAGTTTCCCATTGTCATGAGATGGCCGGTTCGCCCCACGACGGTCGTCACACCAAATCACCCGGTTTCTTCGACCGGTCCGTTCAGCTCGATCTGAAGTCGGGTCGTCCGCTCTCGAATCTCCCGGTATTTGGAAGCGCGGAGTTCGTTGCCTCCAAAGAACCTCCCGAGGGTCCGCTCGACGCTCTCGAGCAACTCCGCGGCCTCGTCCGCTCGACCCCGAACGATCGCGTTCTCTGCTGCGAGCAGCCGCCGCACGAGATCGGCCGCATCGGGCTCATGGGACCGGAAGCTCAGCTTGAGATTCGACTCCATGATGGGAATCTGACCCGGCCGGGTGATCCGTTTCGACATGGGTCCGAGGCTGGTGAAGACAAAGACAAGTTCGTCGAGCCCGATCTCGATCCCCCTCTCCTGCGCCGACAGGAGACGCTCGGGCGAATCGTTGTGCTCGAAGAGCACGTACTTCCAGACCACCTTCATTGGTGTCGAGGACGTCCGGGCCGCCGTCGCCGCCGCAGCCATGAACGCGAAGGCCTTTTCGAAGGATCCATCGACCCGGTAGATCTCGTATGACTCCTGATCCGACCCGTCGATGGAACAGACGAACTCGTTGATCCCACAGTTCGCGTACTCGGGTTTCCATGCGAAGTTGGCGTTGGTGTTGACGGTGAGATAGGCATCCGGGTAGTAGGATTTCGCCATCCGCGCAAGCCCCGGAATGTCCGGGTGCATCAAGGGCTCGCCGTGACCCTGAAAACAGAATTTTTCGACCGTGACCCCCGATCCCCGGAGATCGCTGAGGATCTTCTCCAGGACCGCCGGATCGAGGGATCGCGGCGTCGGGGCGAACTTTCGAAGATGACGCGGGATGCAGCCCGGGCAATCGAGAGCACAGCGGTAGGACGGCTCGACATGGAGGATTTTCATGATCTTCTGATCGACGTTTCGGGATGAGTGCTCGACATCGGTTTCGAGGCAGATGCACCGGCTGCAGTGGTCGGGAAACGGAAGCTTCCGGTTGTACATCGACACGCGAATATGATCGAAGACCGGCCCGTAGAAGATATCCTCGGAGTAGTGGATGGATTCGTCGAAATCCTGGATGGTGGTTTCCGCTCCGGCATCATCCCAACAGGAAAGGGCGCCCCAGGCGCGCACGAACATCGAGTCCACGGCCGGGCAGTACATGGCCCGGCGAACGGTTCGGCTCTCCCTCGTTCCCCACCGGCCCTCGTTGGCGCCGTAGAGCACGTAGTGACGGATGGCATCGATTTCGGTGGTGACCCCGGATTCTGCGAGATCCGAATAACGCTCGAGATAGACCCGCCAGTCAAATCCGGCAGGGACCCGCGTGAGGAGTTCGGCCAGCGAATCTTCGAGCTTTGTCGCGAGGGGCGGCGGTGGCGGGCGAAGCCGACGCATCACCGCGTCGGGGATCGCCGCCCGGACCGCCCGACGAAAAATAAAGGGCACATTGATGATGAGTCGGGAGTCGTCGGGCACGACGGCCTCGCGCCCCTTCTTCTCAACCGCCTCTACCTGACAATCCGCCGCCCGGACTCCAGCCCTGAGATCGGGCTGAAGCAGGCCGTCAACCGATCCTCGATCGAGCGCACGATGCAATGTCTCGAAGGCCTTTTCCGCTGCGGCGCTGAGAATCCCGAGATCGTCGTCGGTGTGGGCGGCGCTCACCAGGAAGATCCCCGTGGTCAGCACCCTTTTGCGGGCGAGCTCCTGGATGAAGAGCCAGCGCATTTCCCGTTCCGAGAGCCCCCGGGTCGGCCGGAAGAGGACCTGCGGCCGCGGCGCGTGGCCGACGATCTCCATGTCGACTCCGGCAGCTTCGGCCGAGTGCTCGAGCAATTTTCGGAGCTGCAACCCGGTGGTCTCGAGCGCGGAACACACGTTGTGGTCACGGATCTCCGAAATGGTGGCGGCGGCCGCGGCAAGCGACACCACCTCCGATCCAAAGGTCATCCCGAATCTCGTTGTCGGAAGCGCCGACATGATCTCGCTTCTTCCGACCAGTGCGGAGATGGGCAGGCCGTTGGCCATCGCCTTGCTGAAACACGCGAGATCCGGAACAACCCCATAGTGCTCCTGGGCGCCACCGACCGCCAGCCTGAACCCGGTCACCACTTCGTCAAAGACAATCAACACCCCGCGACGACGACAGAGATCGATCAGCCCTTCGAGATAGGCACTGTCGGGCAGCGGAATGGAGGCCGGATCGATCATCACCGCCGCGACCCCGTGCTCATCATCGTCGAGGATGGTCTCGAGGGCCTCGAGGTCGTTGATCGGCAGGTCGCCCACGGCGCCGCGGAACGCCTCCGGAATCCCACGGATCGCCCGATCGGAAGCGAGACACCAGTCGTGGAATCCGTGGTATCCACGCATCAGTATTCGGTCCCGCCCGGTGACGGCGCGCGCCACTCGAGCGGCGCCGGTTGTTGCATCGGATCCGTTCTTGCCGAACGCAACCTGATCAGCGCAGGGGATCACGGTCTGGAGAAGATGCTCGACCCTGGCATAGGCTTCGGTGCGGACTCCGGTCCCAATCCCCAGTTCAAGCTGGTCCCGGATGGCATCGAGGACCCTTGGGTGGTCGTATCCGAGGATGTTGCTGCCCCACCCGGAGAGAAAATCAACCCACTCCCTGCCGTGCGAGTCGATCAACCGCGCCTGAAACCGCTTCAGGACAAGCGTCGGGTGAATCGCCGGGCTGGGACACCAGTCCGCAACCGGCGCGACGTGTTGCGTACCGGCCGATGGGAGTTCTCCAGGTTTCGTCATGACTGACCTCTGGATCGATTTACGGATCCCCGGCCTCAACCGTTGGCCCTGGTCGCTCGGCCATCAGACCCAGTAGCGCATCCTCGAGGTCTTCGATCTGATCGGCGCCGAGACGTTGTCCAGCCAGACTGACGAGATAGAGGGCGCCGCCGAGAACGATCCCCAGCGGCAGGCTGAGCAGGGCCCAGGGCGTCTGGTCCATGGCCCACTGGGCATAGCCCCAGGTGACGCCGACCAGCAGGCTGAACCCCAGCGCGAATGAGAGGAACATGTACAGCGTCCAGACGTGCGGGTGGGGCGCAAAACGCCCCCGTAACACCGCTCCGCCCTCGCCGGCTTCGTCTGCGGTCACGCTGAGCCAGGGTGACCACACCCGCTGTTCCCCTTCGGGCACGAAGAGCTCGGCGTGACGACCGACCGAGACCCCGGTGCAGTGCGGACACTCGGGCAGCCGTCGGCGGAGCTTCTCCATGACCCGGTCGGGGTCGTCGGCGAGCTCGAGCTCGAATCGGGGGCGAACGCGTGGCGCTGTCATCTTAGACACGAGATCAGGAATCAATTGTAGCGTATCGATGAGGTAGCTGGATGCTGGATAGGAACATCGCATGGTATCGGCCGCCCACGGATCACACAGATGGACACAGATGACATCGCACCATCGCAGGGTTGAAACGCAAAGACCGCCAAGATCATTCATCGCAAAGACGCGCAAAGCCATCGCAACTGAGAGCTGGTCGTGCCTTGCGTGGAGGTGGCCTGACTTCGTGATGACGACATCTCGACTGGAGCGTGCCTGGCGGTCTTTGCGGTGAAACTGCGATGGGTCCGGACGGGCGAAGTTCCGCTCGCCCTCGACTGGATCCACCTACTTCGACATACTCTCACCGTGATTTACAGGCGTTCAGTATTTGTTTTCGGCCTCCTTGGAGCGGCACTCATCACTTTGGTCGGCTGTGACCGCCGAGAGACGGTGCGACCCCTCGTCGATTCGCTCCACACCGCCGATGTCCTGGTCGAGCGCCACGTACTTTCGGATCCCCTTTCGATCGACCAGAATCGTCTTCCGAGAGGCTGGCGAAATCTCCGTCAACCGGGTGGTCCGCGGTGGACACCCTCCGGTGCCGAATCCGTGATCGAGTTCGTCAACCTCAAGGCCAGGCCCCGGACGCTGGAGATCCGGGCTTCAGTCGATGATCCGGGAAACAGAGCTCGGGTGCGGGTCCGGTCGGAGGACCGCGATCTCGGCGAATTCGAGGTCACCGAAGGCGCCACGATTCCCCTTCCCGCTGATCTTCCTGTGGGCCGAATTGCCCTCACCCTCGAGTTCTCATCCTCGGACGGGATCACCATCGAGCGTATTTCTTTGGCCCCGTGCGTCGCCTCCGGCGAAGCCCGAATCGACTCTGACGGAATCGAGCAGAGCGGTTGGTCGGTGGTCGAGGTGGTTCGAAGGGTGCGACCCGGAGCGCGTCTCGTCGCCGGCTTCGCACCTCCCACCGACTCCACGCCGGAGCATCGCTTCTCCATCTCGGTGAATCGTGCGCACGGTGACCCCCAAGAGGTCTTCTCGTGGCGAGGAGGTGAACTCTCGAACTCCACCGGACCGGAAACCATCGACACACCCCTGGGCGACAAACCCGGGCTCGTTCGAATCAGATTGATCGCCCAGGGCCGGGGACGGGTCGCACGCTGGATCGAACCCCGAATCATCGATGACCAGGGTTCCCCAGCGCCCAGGAGAACCCCGTCCGTCGTCGGCTCACCACCTCGTCTCGTGGTGCTCTATGTCATGGACGCGCTTCGATCGGATCACGTCGGACACCTCGGCGACGGTGGCCACAAGACGCCGAACATCGACAACCTCGCGGCCGAGGGCGCCACCTTCGCCGCCCACTTCGCGGTGGCCCCGAACACTCCACCATCGACCAGGGCCCTCTTCAGCGGTTTGTGCATGCTCGATGATCGTCAGCTCCCGCACCCGGGACCGACACGACTGGCCGAGGTCTATCGCGACGCCGGATACCGCACCGTCTTGATCACCGGCAATCCCCATCTTTCGGAGACCCTCGATCTCGGCGTGGGATTCGAGTCGGTCGAGATGCTCCGGGTTCGCGAAGACCACAACCCGCAACACCCGCCGACGATCAACAACAGCGCGGAGATGCTCCATGAGGCTGCAATCCGATGGATTGACAGCCTCGGGCCCGATGAACGAGGTTTCCTCTACATCCACTCCATGAACCCGCACAATCCCTACACGCCGCCCCGAGAGCTCATCGACCGATTCGCTCCGGCCGGTGTATCGACCATCGATGGGCGAACCCGGACTCTCGTGGCCGTTCGCGACCTCGAGCGTGACGTCACTCCAGGCGATATCGATCGCCTGAGGAAGCTCTATGCGGCAGGTGTGGCCTACAACGACGGTGAACTCGGCGTGCTTCTCGACGGAATCGATCGGAGGTACGACCCGGAAGAGTTCTTCCTCGCCCTCACCTCGGACCACGGCGAGGAGCTCTTCGAGCACAACGGCGTCCTGCACGGGTTCACCCTCTACGACGAAATGCTTCGAATTCCCTTGACCATTCGATGGCCCGGTCACATTCCGCCCGGCAGGATCGATACTCTGACCAACACTCTCGATGTCCACGCCGCGATGATCGAACTGGTAGGGGGATCGACCGAGGATTACACAGGTTCATCGCTCTTGTCTCTGATGAGGGACGAAAGTGCTCTTGACGCGGGGTATCCCGTCACCTTCGCCGCCGCCCCTGGACTCTCCGGTGCGGTCATGGCTCGCTCCCTTCGGTGGAAACTGATTCAGGCTCCCCGCAACGGCCCGGATCGCGGCCAGGGCACGGGCCGCGGCAGAAGCTGGGACGCGGAGTACGTCTTCGATCTCGTCAACGACCCCGATGAACACCACAACCTCGCCGGCACCGACGAACTCGAGGTTGCCTGGCTTCGTTCTCGGCTCACGGCCTGGCTCGAGACCCAGAAGGCGCTGCAACCGGCGCCTGGCGATCAGGTCATGGATGACGAAACCAAAGACCAGCTCGAAGCCCTCGGATACGTCGTAGAACAGTGAGCCCCGGCGGGGCTATAAGAGGTACCGATCGCGGCTGAAATAAAGCCTGCGACCGGCGCCCTTCGGATCATCGATTCGTTGTCTCTTTGGCGATCGATCCCAACCGCGAAGAACGCCAAGCTCAGCCGCGAAAATAGGATGCTTTGCGCCCTTTGCGGCGATCTTCGTGCTCTTTGCGGTTCACTCGCCGTTTCGGCAACCCCCACCGATGGGTTGATGCGGAGACTTCCGGTCGGGCGACTTCGAGCCCGCGTCGATCAGGACTGTTCAACGCAGTGTCTTTGTGTCTCTGTGGTGAGTCGCGATCGCTTCGGTCCGCTACGGAACAACGTAGAACAGGACCGCGAAGAAATGGAGGATGGTTCCGGCGAGAACAAACAGGTGCCAGATGGCGTGGCCGTAGGGCAGCTTCTTCCAGGCGTAGAAGCCGATCCCGCCGGTGTAGGCGAGACCGCCGAGCACCAGCAGCACCAGCCCCCCCGTGGGCAGAACCGCCAGCAGCGGTTTGACCGCCACCACCACGACCCATCCCATGGCGATGTAGAGCGTCAGCGCGAGCGCCGGCCAGCGCCGGGGGAACGCGATCTCGAGAATGATCCCCGCGGCTGCGAGCCCCCAGACCGTCCCGAAGATCGACCAGCCCCACGGTCCGCGCAGGCTGACCAGGGTGAACGGGGTGTAGGTGCCGGCGATGAGGAGGAAGATCGCCGAGTGGTCGACGACCTGGAGAACGCGCTTGGCCCTTGGGGCGGTGACGCCGTGGTAAAGCGTCGACGCGGTGTAGAGCACAACCATGGCGCCGCCATAGATGCTGCAGGAGACCACATGCCAGACATCGCCGTGAAGCGCGGCCAGGGTCACGAGCACAACCAACCCGGCGATGCCGAGCACCGCGCCGACACCATGGGTGAGGCTGTTGGCGATCTCCTCACCAACGGTGTACAGAGCGGACCGGGCGTGTGGCTTCATCGAATGATGTCGAGAATCTCGCCGAGCTCCCGAATCTCGTACGTCGGCTCGACCTCGTGACCGTTGGCCACCCCGGCCGGGTTGTACCAGCAGGTGTCGAGACCGTAGTTGACGCCGCCGAGGATGTCCGAGCCGAGGTTGTCGCCGATCATGAGCACCCGTTCCTTGGCGGGACGGCCGATCCGCTCAAAGGCAAGATCGAAGATGGCGGGATCCGGCTTGGCGAGGCCGATTTCTCCCGATATCACGATCTCGGCGAAAGCAATCGCGGATGGCGACGCCGCGAACCGCGGCACCTGGACCTCGGCCAACCCGTTGGTGATCAGCAGCATCCGGACCCGACCGGTGAGCGACCGTACGAGGTTCTCGGCGCCATCGAGCAACGCGGTCTGGGCGCCGAGGATCGCGAGGTAGTGGCGGCTGAACTCCGCCGAATCCGCCTCCAGCCCGACGGCGTCGAAGAGCCGGTCGAACCGCACGGTCTTGAGCGCCTCCTGGCTGATCGCGCCGAGCTCGAAGTCGCGCCAGATGTCGTGGTTGATCTCGTTGTAGAGCCGACCGATCTCGGGCGCGTACGGCAGTCCGCACGTCTCGAACGCCCCTTCGAGCGCCGCCGCCTGGGCGGCGTCGTAGTCGAAGAGGGTGCCGTCGGCGTCGAAGAAGATCCAGTCGTACTTCATTCCAGATACCCCAGTGCTTCGAGGTGTTCACGGGTCCGGTCATCGAGCTCGACCTCCTCGGAGACCCCTTGTTGCGAGGTCCGCTCGATCCACTCGACGAGACGGGCACGCAGCCCCGCCTCCTCCGGGATCGCGCCCGCCGATGAGGTTTCGGGTCTCACCCGGATCGGAACCCAGGTCGAAGAGGTATTCCGGATCGTGAGAACGGCCGAGCCCGAGCCCCATCCCCGGGCCACCGTCGCTTCCGCGGCGCGAGCACCAGCTTGAACCGCTCCGACCGCACCATGGTCATCCCACCGGGCAGGGTGGGAACCGATGCAAAACGGAGCTTGGGTTCGAGCGGACGTGGCGTCTCCGCCCGGGATGACCGGCCACAACGACCGTCCGCCGGCCGCGGCGGACGAGGACGGCGCGCCGACCAGGGCTCGGAGGGTCTCGTGGAGATCGACGGTGTCACACGCCGAGTTCACGATTGTAGGCGCCAGTCGGCCCGGCCAGCGGAAGATCAAGGGAACCCTGAGCAGCTCGTCGTAGAGCGTGTGGCCATGGAGCACACCACCGTGGTCGAAGAACTCCTCACCGTGGTCGGAGGTGACGATGAGCAGTACCTCTTCCGGTTGGTATCTCCCTCTGATCTCGTCGAGCAGGAGGCCGATCTCACCGTCGGCGTAGCGCAAACCCGCGGCATAGAGACAGGCGAGCCGTCGGCGATCGGCACCGGAGGTCTCGAGCTCGCCACCACGGATCGCCAACAGCGTCGGGCTCATCCCATCGATGGTGGAGGGGATCCCGCCGCAGAGCTCTTCGGCGAGCTCATGGGGTGGGGAATAGGGAGTGTGCGGATGAACTGTGTGGAGGTACATGAACGTCGGTCGGTCGCTCGGCCCGTCGTCGAGAATCTCGAGCGCGCGGCGGTGGATGTCGGCGGCGTTTCGGTTGACATAGGTTGCAGGGTCGGCGCCGCGGGCCAGCGGGTAGACCAGCTCAAAAGTGTCAAAGCCTCGCGCCAGACCGAACTTTTCGGAGACATGGCCGTTTCCCGAGATCCCAACCGTTCGAAATCCAGCCGCTTGCATCACCTCCGCCAGGGTCTCCACTTCCGCCGGCAGTCTCCCGCTCTCGAGAAAGAAACTCCCCGAAAACAGGGTCTTGGCGTACGTCATCGTGCTCGCCGCCGAACTCGGTGTAGTCGGAGAAATTCACTCCCTCGGCGGCGAACCGGTCGATATTCGGCGTCCATCCCCGACCGCCGATGTGGTCGGCGCGCAGCGCATCGAGGACATAGAAAATCACCAGCAAGGGCGGCGGTGGAGGCACCTCAACCACCCGGTCATCAATTGACGGAGAGGCGGATTCGCCGCCGCTGCGGAAGCCGCCGCAGCCAGCGGCGAGCGCTGCGGCCGCCACCAGCGATCCCGCGGCAACCGACCATCGGCGGATGAGGAGCCGCCGGATCAACGGCCACCTTCCACTACCACCCGGTCGAGCACCGCCGCCCCTTCGGGCTGACCCCGCATGGTGATCCCGAGCAGGTGGCGACCTTGCCCGGGAATCCCGGGCACTTTCAACCGGGCGTTTGGCGCATCACCCTGAACTCGGAGGCGGACGGGATCATCACCATCCCACCTCAGTTCGACGTCGGCCCCCTGCCGCGCGGTCCCGAGAAGCCAGCCCTCGATCACGACCGAGGACCCGGCGGGGAGGTTGAGCGGCACGGTCACGGACTGGCCGTCCCGCAGCATCCAACCTCGGCGGTGGGTGAATCGTGAAAACGTGCCCTCGGCCGGGTGGGGCCCGCCACCGTGGCGCCTCACCTGAGGGCTCTCGGCCTCGACGACCCGGTCGGTCCGCAGCTCGATGGCGGCGACCAGGCCGGCCGCGCCCAGCAACCACAGCGCCGTTCCCGCCGCGGCCGCCCGCCGCGCGAGCAGCGGCTTCCATCGGGTCGACACCCACACGAGGAGGACCACCATCAGGACCACGAGCGGGACCACCCAGGTTGCCGTCCGGGGCACCAGAAACGACGGCACCAGCCACGCCGTGTCGACGAGGTAGGACCGGGCGAGTGCGTCGGTCGCCCACCACCCGCCGTCGCCCGGGTTGATGGACAAGTGGGGCCTCGTCAGCAGGACCCACCACACGGCCACCGACGGAAGAAGGAGGACCTCGGCGACCCGTCGCCACCGCCTCGGTTCGCGCAGGAGCATCCCTCCGGCGAGGGCCACCGCGGGCAGCATGGGCACGAGATAACGCGCCGGCGGCGAACCGCCGCCATACCACTCGAGGGAGTGAAGCAGCGCGCCCACCGTCAGTCCGCAACCGAGGAGGAGCATCCTCTCACCGGGACCCCCGCGCCGCCATAGCGCCGCGAATCCGGCAAGGGCCGCCAGCCACAGCGGCGCAGCGAACAACAAGCCACCGGCAGGGTCGAACGCCAGCCCGCCAACGACCCGGGCCGCCATCCCCGGATCCGACGGCACGAGGTGGTGGAGGCGACGATAGATCCCGAAGGGATGACCCATGGTCACGTAGCCCACCGCCGCCGACGCGGCGGCCGCTCCGAAAAGGACCACGAGACCGAAGACCCGACCCCGTCTCTGCCCCCACCACGCCGCCACCGCGGGGAGAAAGACGAGGAGGCCGAGGCGGGTCTTGACCACCGTCGCGAGGAGGGCCCACGCCACCGCAGCCCAGCGGCCGCCGCGACCTCCCGCCGCCGCGAGCAGAATCGCTGCCACCGCCAACGCTCCCAACAGCTCGACCCAGATCTGGGTCGCGAAGATCGCCACCGGATACGTTGCCGCCAAGGTCAGTACAAGGCCCCGAACCCGGGCCTCGGGCACACCGAGTCGACGGGCCCGCCGCGCCACCAGAGCCACCGCACCGGCGCCCATCAATGCGATCAGGAGCAGCGCTCCGGTCCGTCCCGCAACTGCAAAGCCCGGCAACAACAGGCCACCGAGCGCCGGCGAGTGGAGCAGGTCTCCGCTCTGGTCGAAGACCGCTTCCTGTGGATGGTTCACGACGTCGACGTTGTTGCCGAGGTCGATGTCGCCATCGCCGAGGACGGATTCCATCACGGCGAGGTGAAATGGTTCATCGCCGTAGAGCGCAGGGGTCAGGTGGGGAGCGGCCGCGGCCAGCGGTACGAGCAGGGCGGCCACCGCCAGCGCGAACCGGCGGCGCCGCAACCAGATCACCGCCGCCGGCAGCCAGGCGGCGAGCAACGCGGCCAGGGCGAAGTCCGGCCCGAGACGCTCTCCCATCAGATGGAGGGGTTCGACCGACGCACGGGCGATGAGCGCGCCGCTGACGAGAATCGTCCACGGCACCACCGCAAAGGACAACCGCCAGGCGCCCGACCCGAACTGGATCGCCGCTACCGCCATCGCCGCTGCGATCATCCACCAGCCCATGGCGCGGTTGCGCGGAGGCGTCGGCAACGCCGCACCTTCAGTCTCGAGCACGACCGTGATGTCCTCGGCGAGATCCGGGTGCCGGGTCAGATGCGGCACGACGCCGGGAGGAACCTCGAAGACCGACCGCACCGCGGCTCGCCAGGTGCCGCCGGATCCCAAGGCCTGGGGCCGCCAAACGGTCCCGGAAGCCGGTGCGCCCTCGCCCGATCGGTGGACCGCGTGATCGGGAAAGACCACCCGATGGGTTCTGTCTCCAACTCGAAACCACGCCACCGCGGTGCCGGGTTCGGGATTTCGGCGTCCGTCGAGGCGGATGTCGAGCACATAGGGCGAGCCGGTTCCCGCCGGGAGATCGACATCGGCGAGCTCGCCGCCGAGAACAAAGCCTCGACGGTCCGGGGTCGGCGCGAGAGCCGGGCCTACGACCATCACCGCGGCCAACCAGAGAACGCCCGCGAGACCGGGCGGAAGAACGCGAGTCAGGACAACGGCGCCCACCGCCGCCGCGATCGCCCAGCCGCCGATCCCGGGAAAGACCCGATCGACGCCGAGCCCTCCCCACGCGGCGAGCGTCATCCCGACGAGGGCGCCGCCCACGAGACCCGGCAGCCACCCGACGGCACCGGTTCTCCTCGCCAACGGGTCACCAAAGGGACCCGCCACCAGGGCCGATCAGCAGAACCACTCCGGCCGCAGCGGGTGAGGATTGGAACGGTGCGGCCGCGGCCAGGAGCGCCGATGCGCGATCCCGAGATCGCGACCGCCGAGCCGGGCGGCCGCCCACGCCACCGCGGCGCAGGCGCCGAAGCTGAGCACGATCCGCCACCAGTCGTGGCCGACAAGACCCATCCCGGTCGCAGCCCGGGCGGAGACGGCGAAGAGCACCACCGCCGAGACCCGGCGCGCCGCCGGGATGCGGGGCCACGCGGCGGCAAGGGCCGCCCACGCCGCCACCGCCAGCAGCGGCGGCGCCAACATCTGGCGTTGCACCGGATTGGCCAGCATGACCAGCGCCCATGCCGGGAGAACCAGCACCGCCTCGGCGGCACGGCGGCGCCATCCCACCGGCGCCCACCATCCGGTGGGAACGAAGATCACCGCCACCGAGATCGTCGCCCAAACAGCTTCAAACCAGGAAACGCGCCCGACCGAAGCGAGCGTTCCGCCGAGAACCGCAAAGGCAAGAGAGGATGACACGGCGACCGCACGCGACACACCCCTGCCCCGGAATCGCGATTGACCGCTCAGTGACATCGTCGTCAGTGTACCGCGGGTCGCGTCCGTGTCCGTGCCCTTTTCCGTGCTCGTGCCTGTGTCCGATGACCTCCCAAGCCCTCGCCCGCTCCCGACGAGATGTTCAGCGTCAGCGTCCGGGGCAGCATCCGGGGCAGCATCCGGGGCAGCATCCGGGGCAGCATCCGGGGCAGCATCCGGGGCAGCATCCGGGGCAGCATGATCACCTCCCGGTTGTTCTCAATCACGCGTAGCCGCTGAGATGACCGATGGCAAGGGCATGACGAATCGCCGCGACGGCGACCCTTGACATCGGCCATCTCAGCGGCTGGTGGGAAGGGCATGAACAACCAGGAGGTCATCATGCGCAACACCCGAACTGAAACCGGCCTCATCGCCCACTCGAAGGCCCTCGAAGCCGCCGGCATCGCAATCCCGCTCGTTCTGCGAGTACCGGCTCCCCTCAAATGTCTCGCCGACCAGGTGATTCGCTCCGCATCTTCGGTGCCCGCGAATCTCTCTGAAGGCCACGGCCGATCAGGCCGAGATCGGATACACCACTGGCGCATCGCCTACGGCTCCGCGAAGGAAGTCGACACTCACCTTCGTCTCCTTACCGGTGCAGGCGCCATCGACTGCACCCAAGCTGCCACCGCCATCCAACTCTTCGACGAAGTCAGAGCTCTCACATGGCGCCTCCTCCACCCAAAACCGTAACGGAACGCGAAAAACACCCCCCACCGGGACGTGCCGGGTACGCTATTTTGCAGGCACAACCATCCGGCATCGCGGCGCCTCCCGCACAATGGCGCTACCGGGCACTCCTCGGCCAAGGTGCTGTGAGCATTTCTCCAAGCTCGCCAGGAGGCCGCCGGCGCGCGGGCAGCGTGGTCACCGCCCTTCCAATCCCCACCATATGACCACGTTGCCCGGGCGACGCTGGGTCGCCGGGACGCCAAAGCGTCACGGCGGCCCAGAAGGCCGGGGTTGAGAATTCCGGCGTACACTACCCCTGTGCATGAAGACTCAAGCTACGCCGTCATCGTGGTCACCCACGACCACGTCGGAACGCTGCCCGCGTGTTTCGAAGCGCTGGCGGCGCTCGATCCTGCCCCGGCCGAGATCGTGGTGGTCGACAACGCATCGTCGGATGGTTCGGCGGAGTTTGCGGAAACGCGCACCGAGACCGGTCTCCGGCTGATTCGCGAGGCCACCAACACCGGCTTTGCAGCGGCGGTCAACCGGGGGCTCTCGGAGACCTCCGCTCCGTGGGTCCTGCTGCTCAACCCGGACTGCGCACCGAGACCGGATTTTGTTGCGCGAATGTTCGCCGCAGCGGAGCAAGCACGGAATGAGAGCGAGATCGGCTCCATCACCGGCAGGCTGATCCGTTCGCTGGACGCATCCTTGACACCGGGCAAAATCCTCGATGCCGCCGGGATGGTGGTGACTTCATCGGGCCGCCACTTCGACCGCGGCGCCGGCGAACCCGACGACGGGCGCTACTCGAGCCCGGCGTGGGTCTTCGGCGGCACCGGCGCCGCCACCCTTTATCGCCGCGCGGCGCTTCGCGATGTTGCCTACCCCGATGGCCAGATCCTCGCCGAGAGCTTTTTCGCCTACCGCGAGGATGCCGAACTCGCCTGGCGGCTGCAGTGGCGCAACTGGCGATGTCTTTATGCACCGGAAGCCGTCGCCGTCCACGGCCGCGGCTTCCAGCCCGAGGCGGGCCGGCGCGGCCACGAAACCACCAACCGCCTGTCGGTGCGCAACCGGTTTCTGCTCCGGATGCACTGCGCCGACCTCGGGTGGCACCTGCGCTGCTTTCCCTGGTGGAAGCTCCGTGATCTTCTGGTCATCGGCGGCTGTCTGACCATCGAGCTGTCATCGCTGCCGGCATTGGCCGAGGTCTGGCGCGGTCGCGACGATGCATTGACCCGCCGCCGATGGGTCTTGTCCCGGCGAAAGGCCTCATCCCGACGGATCAGCCGCTGGTTCCGTAAACGCCATCAGGTGGTTGAATTGAAAACGGAGGCGAGTTGAAGCTTGCGATCCTCGGTACCCGCGGGGTACCGGCGAACTACGGTGGGTTCGAAACCCTGGCCGAAGAGCTCGGCCGGAGGCTTGCCGACCGCGGCCACCAGGTCACGGTTTACGGTCGGCGCGGTTTTATCGACCCGTCGTTGACGAGCTACCGCGGCATGCGCCTGGTCGTCCTGCCCTCGATTCGAACAAAACACCTCGAAACCGTCTCCCACACATTTCTCTCCGCGCTGCACGCCGCATTCTCGCGCTACGACGCGGTATTGCTGTGCAACGCCGCCAATTCCCCGTTCATCCCCATTCTTCGATGGACCGGGATCCCGGTGGCGATCAATGTCGATGGCCTTGAACGAAGACGCCGCAAGTGGGGCGCCGCCGGACGCGCCTACTATCGCCTCGGCGAACAACTGTCGGCGTGGTTGCCAAACCGGCTCATCACCGATGCCCGGGTCATCCAGCGATACTACCGGCGCTTCCACCACCAGCCATCGGAGATGATCGCCTACGGTGGCGATCTCGAACCGCCGGCGACGTCAGCGACCCTCCAACGCCTCGGTCTCGAGCCCGGGCAGTACGTGCTCTATGTCTCGAGATTCGAGCCGGAGAACAACCCCGATCGGGTGCTGGAGGCGTGGTCGCGGGTCACCGGCGATCGACGACTCGTCATGGTCGGCGGCGCGCCCTACGCCGATGATCTCGTTCGTCGGATCCACGAGCTCGCAGACGATCGGGTCGTGCTTCCCGGAACCGTTTACGGTGACGGGTATCGCGAGCTCCTCTTCAACTGCCGGGTGTACGTCCACGCCACCGAGGTCGGGGGCACACACCCGGCTCTGGTCGAGGCCATGGGCGCATCGCGACCGGTGCTGTACTATGACACCCCGGAGAATCGCGAGGTTGCGTCCGGTGCCGGTCAGGGCTTCCGATTCTCAGGAAGCGCAGCGCTGGAATCCGTCTTGAACAACCTCCTCGACGACGAGCAGCGCCTCGAGGAACTTCGCCGAAAAAGCCGCGTTCGGGTGGCAGAGAGATACCGCTGGTCGTCGGTGACCGACGCCTACGAAGAGGTACTGCAGTCCCTATGCTGAAGGAGCGAGTCAAGCTGGTCGCCTACTGGGTGTGGACCACCGATCTGGTCCTCACCACGGTCGCCTTCTTTCTCGCATGGTGGCTCCGCTCCCACCTGCTGCCCGAGATCTTCCCCGTGGCCTTCCCGACCGAGCTCTACCCGTTTTCGCGTTATCTCGGACTCCTGCCCCTGGTTCTCGCCATCTGGACCTTCCTCCTGGTCACCCGCGAGGCCTATACCTCGCGTCGCACCGTGGCGCTCGCCAGGGAGGCCTGGCAGGTGTTTCAGGTCGTCGGCGCGGGTGTTCTGACTCTGGCGGCGGCGGGGTGGCTGCTGCGGCTCGATTTCGTCTCGCGGCCATTTCTCCTTCTCTTCGGCGCCATTGATCTCGCACTCCTGCTCGCCGAGAAGATCGCCCTGCGACTTTCGGCCCGCCACGTTCGGAGCCGCGGGTTCAACTACCGCACGCTGCTGCTCGTCGGGATCAATCCCCGTTCCGAGGAGGTCGCCCGAATCATCGAGGAGCACCCGCACTGGGGTCTCAAGCTGCTCGGCTTCGTCGCTCCCAACGGCGGCTCCCCCGAGACGTTTGCCGGCCTTCCCGTCCTCGGCCGGGCGGACGATCTGCCCGAGATCCTGCAGAACGAGGTGGTTGACGAAGTCATCTTTGTTCTGTCGCGCCGCCAGCTCGATGAGTTCGAGGAGAGCTTTCTCCTGTGCTCCGAGCTCGGCATCCGCGCCCGGGTCGCACTCTATTTTCCGCACATGAAAGCGCGCGTGGTCCTCGAGGAGCTCGAGGGCATCCCGCTGCTGACCTTCACCAACACCCCGGGGGCGATCTTCCCGCTCTTTGTCAAGTGGCTGGCGGATGCCGTGCTTTCGGCCATCCTGCTCGTCGTGCTCTCGCCACTGCTGCTGGTCATCGGTCTGACGGTCTGGCTGACCTCAAAGGGCCCGATGCTCTACACGCAACAGCGGTGCGGACTCAATGGCCGGCGATTCACCCTCTACAAGTTCCGCACAATGTATGTCGGCGCCGATGAGCGGCTCGACGAGGTCGCCCACCTCAACGAGGTCAACGGACCGGCTTTCAAGGCGAAGCACGATCCAAGGGTGACCCCCATCGGCCGCTGGTTGCGGCGGTGGTCCTTGGACGAACTGCCCCAGCTCGTCAATGTGCTCAAAGGCGAGATGTCACTGGTCGGTCCTCGGCCGCCGATTCCCGAAGAGGTCGAACGTTACGAGCGCTGGCAGCGCCGCCGGCTGTCCATGAAACCCGGGATCACCGGTCTGTGGCAGGTCTCCGGCCGCGCCGGGATCGACGATTTCGACGACTGGATCGCCCTCGATCTGCGTTATATCGACCAGTGGTCGCTGTGGCTCGATTTCAAGATCATGCTCAAGACCATTCCGGCCGTCCTCCTCGCCCGCGGCGCTGCGTGATTGTGAGCTCTCAGCTCTCAGCTCTCAGCTCTCAGCCTCTGCCATCAGAATCACAACCCAACCTCGCCGAGCCTGTGCTGCTGCGGCTGGAGTCGAGAGCGGGCGACCGAGGGCTGACAGCTGACAGCTGATGGCTGACGGCTCTCCGCACCGCGATTTGGCGACTTTTTGTCACGCTGCGGAATATATGCCGCAGTGCGGAAATTTCATATGCCATTCGCACCCGAGAAACCGACGTCGTCGTCACCGAGAACAAACAACACATTCCACGCCAAGAGGTCGAGCAATGGAAGATCCAGCCACCGGAAACGTCACCACCCGTCTTCGCATCCGCGATGGCTTGCTCACCGAGTACGCCGATGTCTACACGCCGGTGGCGCTGGCCGCGATCGAGGCGCTGGCGGTCTACAACCGCGAGCAGAAGACGCTCATGGCCAAACGCGGTCGGCGACGGGCGCAGCGCTTCGCCAAGGGCGAGTCGAATCTCCTTCCTCGACCCCGAGAGCACGATTGCGCGGACCCACATCAAGGTGGCGGGACGCGCGCGTCGGCAACTTCGACGGCGCCGAGATCCCGCACGATCTCCAACGTCAGTGGATCCAGGGAACCGGGCCGGCCGCCAAGCCCGACGCGCCATTGAAATCGAGCCTGCGCAACGTCGCCTACGCCCTGTTGTCGGGCGCCGACGGTTGGATGTTCGATGGCGAGGACGCCCTCGGTCAGATCACCACCATGTCGCTTGACAACATCCGCAACCTCAAACTGGCCATCGCCGACGACCCGGTCTTTCTCGCGGTCGCAGAGCAGGTCGCCGGCCAGATGAACGACTGGGCCGAGGATTTTTTCGGCCGCTCCATCATCGACGACTGGCGCGCACAGCTCGACTTCACCACCATCCTCTTCAGGGCCCGCGGGCTCCACCTGGACGACCGCCACATCCGTGATGCCGACGGCACCGCCATGTCGGCCTCCATCGTCGACCTGGCGCTCTACGTGGCCAACAACTATCGGAACCTGATGGCCAAGGGCGCATCGGTCGTGCTCTATCTGCCCAAGATCCAGACCGCCGAGGAAGCGGCGCTGTGGAACGAGATGCTGACCGCCCTCGAACGCCACCTGGGCCTCGCGGTGGGCACCATCAAGGTCTATGTCCTCGTCGAGCAGCTCGAGGCGACCTTCCAGCTCATGGAGATCCGGGCGGCGCTCGGGCTCCACTTCGTCGGCTACAACACCGGCCGCTGGGACTACATCAACGCCGTCGCCGACGCCAACGCCTGGGATCCGGACTTCGTCAACCCCAATATCGAGTCCATCGTCATGACCTACGGTTACATGCGCAACTACGAAGACCGGGTGCGCCGGGCGGTCAACACCCCCGACCGCAACGGCCGCTTCGCCCTCTGGCAGGGCGGCATGGAACCCAACATCCCGGTCGGCTCGGCCGACGGCGTGGCAGCGAGCATGGCCAAGGCCGTCGCCGGCGCCGAGCGCGAGCAGCACGAGGGCGCCAGCGGCAAGTGGGTGGCGCACTGGAAGATGGTCCACATCGTTCGGCCGGTCTGGGAGCAGGCGGGCGAGGCCAATCAGCTCGGGCGTGAATTCCCCGCCCTGACCTACACCGATGACGACGCCGCCGGCCTCACGCTCCTCGAGGAGGCGCCCCGCACCATCCGCGGCGCTCGCAATCTGCTCAGCGTCGCGCTGCAGTACGGCAACGCCTTCGGTCAGGGGATGCAGGCGGCGGCGCTCAAACCGGCCGACTTTTTCGGCGACGACGACATCCTCTACCTCATGGAGGACATGGCCACCGGCGAAATCCGCCTGTCGATCCTCTGGGAGTGGCTGCACAAGGGCGCGGTGCTGACCGAGAGTGATCCCGAGACCGGAGTCACGACCGGCGACGTCTTCACCCGTGAGCTCTTCGATCGGCTGCTCGCCGAGGAAATCGACAAGTTGCTCGAGGCGAAGGACAAGGACGTCTGGGATCACTCCAAGACGACGACCCTCCCCATCGCCCGCGAGATCGTCGCGACCTATGTCGGTTCCGGGATCAAGCTGCCCTGGTACATCGATCTGCTCAACATCAACCTCAACAACCACGACCTGGGAACGGCCAGGCAACGGATCGAGCTCTACATGGAGGCCTTCATGGGCAAAGGGACACGCATCACCGAGAATCTGGATACCGCCGGCGGCGTCGCCGACGAGGTCGCCGAGTTCGATCGCCGCGTCGAAGCCTGCAGGGCTTTCATGGACGGACCTCGGTTCGCCGGCATCACGCGACTCTACGGCCCGCGGCAAGTGGCCCAGCAGCAGGGCACGATCCCGCAGGATTACACCGTCGCGCGGAACGCCGCGGGTGACTTCTTCACCCGGCTGCGCGAGCTCGCCGCCGAGGGCCGGTCGATCACCACCTTCGGGCCCTACACGCCGGGCCAGGCGGTGGCCGTCAAACGCATCGGGGTCGAGGGCATCTACCTCGGCGGCTGGGCGACCTCGGCCAAGGGCTCGGTCACCGAGGACCCCGGCGCCGACCTCGCGAGCTACCCCCTGAGCCAGGTCCCCGACGAGGCGGCGCCCATCGTCCGCGCCCTGCTCACCGCCGACCGCAACCAGCAGTACCAGCGCTCCAAGATGACCGACCGGCAGCGCGCCGCGACACCGAAGGTGGACTACCGGCCCTTCATCATCGCCGATGCCGACACCGGCCACGGCGGCGACGCCCACGTCCGCAATCTGGTGCGGCGCTTTGTCGAGGTCGGTGTGCCCGGCTACCACATCGAGGATCAGAAACCGGGCTGCAAGAAGTGCGGCCACCAGGGCGGCAAGGTCCTCGTGCCGGTGGACGAGCAGATCAAGCGGCTCAACGCGGCCCGCTTCCAGCTCGACGTCATGGGCGTACCCGGCATCATCGTCGCCCGCACCGACGCCGAGGCCGCAACCTTCCTCGACAGCACCGGCGATGGTCGCGACCAGCCTTTCGTCCTCGGCGTCACCAACCTCGCGGTGCCGAGTTGGAAAACGACCTATCTCGCGATCCTCAAGAAGTTCCACGAGATGGGGATCGACGAAATCAACGGCCACCTGCTCTACGACATCCCGCCCGGCGCCTTCGCCAAGGCCGAGGGCTGGCTCGACCACATCGGCGTCTTCGGTTTCATGCGCGATCTGCTCGACGCTCACGCCGCCGATCGGATGATGCCGGTGGAGACCGTCCTCGATCAGGCGGTCAACCGATTCGCCGATCTGTGGGAGGCCGAAGCCCGCATCAAGACCTTCGGCCAGGCCGTCGCCGACGCCCTGAGCTTCCACGTCGAGCAGGGTCAGACCTTCGACTTCACGGTCGAGGAGTGGCTCGAATGGTCGTCACAAGCCTCATGGCAGGAGGCGCGGGACAAGGCAGTCGAGCTGGGAATCAGTGTCGACTGGGATCCGGAACTCGCCCGCACCCCCGAGGGTTTCTACCCGATCAAGGGCGGCATTCCGTACGCCGTCGCCAAATCGCTGGCTGTGGCGCCGTTCTGCGACATCATCTGGATGGAGACCAAGACCGCCAACCTCCACGAAGCGAAGATCTTCGCCGACGCCATCCACGCCCGATTCCCGGGCAAGATGCTCGCCTACAACCTGTCGCCGTCCTTCAACTGGGACACCACCGGAATGACCGACGAGGAGATGACGGCCTTCCCCGCGGAGCTCGGTAAGCTCGGCTTTGTCTTCAACTTCATCACCTACGGCGGCCACCAGGTCGACGGCATGGCGGTGGAGGAGTTCGCCCGGGCGCTCAAGGAAGACGGAATGCTGGCGCTCGCCAAGCTCCAGCGCAAGCTCCGGCTTGTGGAGTCGCCCTACCGGACACCGCAGACGCTCGTCGGCGGGCCCCGTCTCGACGGCGCGCTCATGGCGTCGTCGGGCCGGACCGCCACCACCAAAGCCATGGGCAAGGGCTCGACCCAGGTCCAGCACCTGGTGGAAACCGAGGTGCCGCCGCGACTGCTGGAGGAGTGGCTCGATCTGTGGCGCGAGCACCACGGCATCGCGGACCCGCTCAGGGTCCAGCTCCGTCCGCAGAAGGCGGGTTCCGAGCTGCTCCGCCTCAGCATTCTCAACCCCGCGGGCGACGAGGTGGCGACGGTGGTCTTCGCGACCATCAAAGACCGCCGCGGCAAGAGCATCCTCTCGGTCCGCGACCAGGAGACCACCGACACGGCTCTGCGGCAGAAGCGGTTGATGACCATCGTTCACCTCTTCCTGATCCACCGCTACAAGGCCGAGTCGATCCACTATGTGACGCCGACCGACGACAATGCCAAGCAGACCGCCGGCATGCAGAAGCTCGGCATCTTCGACGACGTCAGCAAGGAGATCGGCGACATCATCGTGGCCGGGGTTGCAGCCGAACGGGTCGGCGAACTGCTCAAGCCCGACCGCGCCGAACTCGGCAAACTCATCAGAAGGGAAGAGTGAACCTGCGTGGGCGATCCGCTCACTCCGAAAAACAAGAAGGCTGGACTTGGTCCAGCCGTCTTGTTTTTCGGAGAATAGGTTCAGTTCATTTCGTGATGACGAGGTCCTTCATGGAGACCAGGATGCAGACAAACTCCTGGGTCTCTTCCTCGCCGTATCCGAGGTTCCCCATGGCGTTCATGACATCACCACCGGCTGAGAGAAAGTCCGCGGTGCTCAGCTTGAGGGATGCGTGGGCCGTTGTCATGTCCCTGCCGGTGTACACCTTGGGTCCACCGGTGCCGGTGGAGACGAAGTCGGTGACGTTCTTGATCAGTGCTTCTTCATCGATGTGACCCCAGAACCGTGCGAAGTCCGGGTTGATGGAGTGCAGCCGCACGATTTCCGTGGTGAGCTCGTGGATTTTGTCGGTCTCGCCGAGACGGAAGTAGAGCGGCTTCTCGGCCTGCCGCACAACACGAGCCGCCTCGGAGTCGGCACACATCTTCACGAGCCCAGCCATCTGCTCTTCGACCGTGGGCTCTTCTGCCGCAATTGCAAGGCCACCCGAAGCAAGTCCGACAAACATCACAGCTGCGATCCAAATCATTTTCCTCATGATTTCCCCTTGTTTCTTCCGTTTTTGAATTCGACGCCATCAATCGCCCACGAGGGTCCGACGCCGAAACCGTCTTTGCAGCAGCCGCTCACGGGCTCGCCAAAATATTAGAATGAGACGCCATTTCAAAAAAGAATAGCACAGATCTGAAATCAGCTATCAGCTATCAGTTATCAGCTGTAAGGTCGAATCTCCGCCATGCTGTGTCGAGCCCTCTGTCTGCGGTGGAGCTGACGGCTGACCGCTACTTCACCGGTTCCCGCAGTTCGATGAGGCCCTGGTGGTGAAGCGCGGTGGCGAACAGGGCGAGGCGCTGCTCCATGCCTTCGGCGCGATCAGGAAACGCCTCGGTGGTGGCTTCGGCGATTTCGGCCAGGGTCTCGCCACCCTCCATGCGTTTCCAGACAAAGCTCCCGAGTTCGTCGAGACGGATCTTGGGGTGCGACATGAGCCACCTGAGGTGGTCGAACGCGCCCCTCAACCCGCGAGTTGAGGGTCTGGGCCGTTCCACGACAACCCGCACGCCCCCATCGGCCTGCCAAGGGCCGAGCCGATGGGGGACGCAGCTCAGAATTTGGGCTTCGCCGGGTTCGATCACGAACGCGATCGGTGGATCGGCAGCCAGACCAGAAGAAGCAAGAGCAGTGGATAGACCAGGAGGCCGGCAGCGAAGCTGTTGCCGAGGCTGGGCAGCAGGTGTTCGGTCTCGGCCATCCCGAGCTTGGCCTGTTCGTAGAGCACGATAAACGCGAGGAGTACCGCCATGAGGCTCTGCCCCGCGATAAGCCCGGACGCCACGAGAACTCCGGAGTTCTCGGCCTTCATTTTCTCGTCCTCGGAAGCATCCCGACGCGCCAGGAACCAGTCCATGATCGCGCGCAAGAGACCACCGGCGAAGACCGCCGAGGTCGTCGGGAAGGGCAGGTACATCCCGACCGCGATGAGCATGGGCGCCGGCGCCTTGATGAGGATGAGCGCCACCCCGAGGAACATCCCGACGATGACCAAAGGCCAGGCCATCTCACCGCCGACGATGCCCTTGCCCATGAGCGCCATGAGTCCGGCCTGGGGCGCCGGGAGTTCCGCCGATCCGATGGTGTAGGCCTGGTCGAGGACCATGAGGAGCACCGGCATGGCCAGGGCCGCCGCGACAACGCCGATGAGCTCGCCGACCTGCATTTTCCACGGCGTCCCGCCGAGGATGTGGCCGACCTTGAAGTCCTGCATCATGTCGCCGGCGACGCCGGCTGCGCAACAGACCACGCCAGAGACCCCGAGCACCGCCGCCAGCCCGTGTACCCCGGTGACCCCCATGAGGACCATGAGCACCGCCGAGATCACCAGCGCCGAGAGCGTCAGCCCCGAGATCGGGTTGTTGGAGTTGCCCACCAGCCCGACGAGGTAGCCGGCGACGGCGGCAAAGAGGATGCCGAGGACGAGCATCACTGCCGTCAGCACCAGGGCGCCGCCGGTGGAGGCCGAGAAGTAGCGATAAAGAAAGAACATGGGCACGGCCATGACACCGATGGAGACCATGATCCACTTGAGGTTGAGATCCTGCTCGGTGCGTTCGACGGCCGGGGCACCGGCATCGCCGCCTTTGACCGCGGCGTAGACCTTGGTGATGCCGCTGATGAGCGACTCACGCAGCGTGTAGAGCGTGTAGAAGGCGGAGACAATCATGGTTCCGACCGCCAGCGGTCGGATCTGACGGAACCAGACATCCACGGCGAGGCCGATGAACCCGCCCTCCGCGACCCCGGCCGAAACCGCCGGGTTGAGAAAGAGCGCCAGGGGGACGAGAACCAGCCATCCGGCGACCGCGCCGGCGAAGAGGATCGCCGAGATCCTCAACCCGACGATATAGCCGACCCCCATGACCATGGGCGAGGCCTCCGGAGTGGAGAGCAGAATGCCCCCGGCGTACTCGATCTTGTTGCCGACGATCTCGATGGCCGATTTGGAAAAATGCTGAAAATGCTGCGCCTTGTCCTTGATGAAATGGATCCCGGCGTCGTTTTTGAAGAGCTCCCACACGGCAGCGATTCCCATGGCGCCGAAGACCAGACCGGCGCCGGTCTGCCCCTTCTGGCCCGCCTTGACAATCTCCGATGCGGCGACGCTCTCCGGGAAGGGCAGATCGGCCTCGACCACCAGGGCGCGTCGTAGGATGATGACAAAGAGAACCCCGAGAACACCGCCGATGAGCATGATCAAGGTGGCGTCACGAAGATTGAACTCGGTCCAGGCGCCGCTGATCATGAAGGCCGGGATGGTGAAGATCGCCCCGGCGACGAGGGACTCACCCACCGAAGCCGTGGTTCGGGCGATGTTTTCCTCGAGAATATTGCCCTTGAAAACACGAAGGGCCGCCATGGCGACAACGGCGGCCGGGAACGTCGCGGCGACCGTCAGGCCGACCTTCATCCCGAGATAGGCGTTGGCGGCTCCCAGGACCACCGCCATGATGACACCGAGAAAAACCGCCTTGAACGTCAGCTCCGGCATGGTCGTCGACGCCGGAACGTAGGGCTTGAACTCCTGATCAGCCATCTTCTCCTCCCCCTTGCTATGAGCAGAATTCTAGCGTAGATCGCACCGGAAGGGTCCAATCCCAATGTCTCAGTGGAATGGGCGGCAAATCTAAATAGGAATGAAGACTAAGGAGTGAGGGTTGAGAAGCTCGGGTTGGGAGTTCGACGTGGGGAGTTCGGCGATGGAAGTCTCACGTCTCAACCCTCACGTCTCACCCTTCAGACGCTATTCCCGTAACTTCTCCTCGAGAAGCTGCCCGGCGATGGCCATGAGCTGGGTTTCGGTGACGACCCCGACGAGGCGGTCGTCCTTGATCACCGGCAGACAGGACCAATGATTGCGGCGCATGATGTTGATGGCGTCCACGGTCGAGGTTTCCGGAGTGACGGTGACCGGGTCGTGTTTCATGATCTCAGACACCGGCAGGGGGCCGTCGCGATGCTCGGGGTGATAGGTGCCGACGAGCTTGATGAGGGCTCGCTGCGAGACCATTCCCACCAGCCGGTTGTCGGGGTCCTCGACCATGACATGGCGGATGTTGTTCCAGACCATGAGGTTCGCCACGAGATCCACCGGTTCGCTCTGCTCGACGGTCACCAGATCGGTGTCCATGCAGTGCTCGACAGTGAGATAATTCTGCTTCCAACCGCCACCTTCCTCGAGCTTCGCCGGCTCCCATGTCGCAACCGGCCGGCCCTCCTGCTGTCTCGCCGCGATGGCGGCGGTGACCGCGGAAAGACGTTCCGAGAGCGGCCCCTTGGATCCGAGGGCGGCAAAGCGAATCGAGCTGCCACCGGGCGCCCGTCCGGCGTGACCTGACCCGCTCTTCGATGGTTCCGAGATAGAGATCAATATCTGCGCCATCGATACCCGAAGCCTGGAGCCCGTCCCGCGCGATCGGCAGAAACTCGTCGAGGATCAACTGGTCGGCCGGCTTCGGCACCCCACCCGCCCACGCGAACTGGGCGCTGAGCCCAAGCTCGGCCGCTGCGGAAAAATTCGCCTGCGCATGGTCAAAGGACATGTGTTTCGTGATGTCGCCGTAGCGCACAAGGCAGCCGCTGACCAAGCCAAACCAGAACGCGGCGTTGGCGACTTCGTCTCGGGGGGTCGGGCCGGAGGGCAGGACGCGGTTCTCGATCCGGAGGTGGGGTTTGCCATCGGAGATGCCGTAACAGACCCGGTTCCAGCGGTAGACCGTGCTGTTGTGGAGTCGCAGCGCCTTGAGGGACGGCGCCCGCCCCTGCGCGATCTCTTCGAACGGATCGTCGTCGGGCTCGGTGGAGAGCAGAGTCCGAAAACGGGCAATGTCCTCGCGGAAAATCTCGAGGGCCGATGACTTGACCCAACGGCGACCAAAGCTGACCCGCGGCGCCTGCTCCCGCAGGTGGGGCATGGAACGCCGGGTGTCGATGGACTGCTGGAAGAGCCCGACCCGGGTCTCCCGCCACAGGCGCTTGCCGAAGAGCAACGGTGAATTGACGGCAGCCGCCATGACCGGCCCGGTCACCGCCTGGGCGATATTGTAGATCTGGGCGAACTCGTGCGGCGCCACCTGGAAGTGGACCTGGAAGCTCGTGTTGCACGCCTCGACCATGATCGAGTCGTGGTTGAGGTGGAGTTCATCGACGCCCTTGAGATAGAACTCGTAGGCGCCGCCTTTGAGTCGCGTCATGGCATCGTTGAGGGCAAAATAACGCGGATTCGGGGTCATGCTGTCGAGACCGAGATCGGACTTCACGAGGGTGGGCAGAATTCCGGTGAGGAGGATGTCGCCGCCGCACCTCCGAGCAGCCTCGCGGGCTTTGCCGAGCAACTCCCCGATCTGCCATTCCATGGCGCTGAGACAATTGCCGCCGAAGACCAGGGGATCGAGGTTGAACTCGAGGTTGAATCGCGCCAACTCGGTGGTGAAATGGGGGTCGCCCAACAGCTCGAGCACTTCCGTAGCGATGGGCGCCGGACGCCAGTGGGGATCGACGAGGAAAAGTTCCTGTTCGGCCCCGATGCGGCGAATATCTCGTTCGAAGAGATCGTCCGCGAGCATCTTCTCGAACGCACGGACATCGTTCAACAGGTGCTTGAGAAAGACCCGTATCTCTTCCGCCTCCGACTCGCGTCGGACATCTTGTTCTCCCATGGATGGCTCCCCCGGAAACGCCTCGTGCAATATTGTATCCCAGTCGCATTTCCCATACCCGTAGCTGTTTCCGTTTCCGTTTCCGATTCCGGAAGATCTTCTAATATCTTTGGCAGATATGTGTTTTCCAAACTTGACAAATTTACACTCAGGTTTTATATTGACGCTGACTCATGCGGAGGACAAAATGAACGGAAACAATCAATACACTCTGCGGGCGACCGAAGCCCTGCAGTCCAGCTTCAAGGCCGCGGCCGCCCGCGGCAACCCGGAAACCACCCCGACTCACCTTCTCCAGGCCCTGATCGAACAGGACGAGGGCGTCGCGGCGAAATTTCTCGCCAAAGTCGGCGCTTCTACTCGGACGCTCTCGGAACAACTTCGGGCCGCCCTCGACCGGCTCCCATCCGCCGAAGGCGGGTCCGATCCGCAGCCGTCGCGCAGTTATCGGGCGGTACTCGACCAGGCGACCAAGCTCGCACCACAGTTTCAGGATCAGTTCATCTCGGTTGAGCACCTTCTGCTCGCCATCGTGGCGGTCAAGGACTCCACCGCGGCTCGAACCCTCGCCGGCCAGGGAGTCAACCACGACAACCTCCTGGCCGCAATCCAGGAACTGCGCGGGTCGCACCGGGTCACCGACGAAAATCCCGAGGCCAAATATGAGGCGCTCAAGAACTACGGCCGCGACCTCACCGAGCTCGCCCACTCCGGCAAGATCGATCCGGTCATCGGTCGCGACGAGGAGATCCGGCGTCTCATGCAGGTCCTGACCCGCAGAACCAAAAACAACCCGGTGCTCATCGGTGAACCGGGGGTCGGCAAGACCGCGGTCGCCGAGGGCCTCGCCCAGCGCATCGCCAGCGGCGATGTCCCCGAGATCCTCAAGCGCCGGCGCCTCGTCTCCCTCGATATGGGCGCCCTCATCGCCGGCGCCAAATACCGCGGTGAGTTCGAAGACCGGCTCAAGGCCGTGCTCAAGGAGGTCATCGACTCCGAACGGCGAGGTCATTCTCTTTATCGACGAGCTCCACACCCTCGTCGGGGCCGGCGCCGCCGAGGGCGCCATGGACGCCGCGAACCTGCTCAAACCGGCGTTGGCCCGCGGCGAGCTGCGGTGCATCGGCGCCACCACGCTGACCGAGTACCGCAAGCACATCGAGAAGGACGCCGCGCTCGAGCGCCGGTTCCAACCGGTACTCGTGGGAGAACCGACCGTCGAAGAGACCGTCGGGATCCTCCGCGGTCTGAAAGAGAAGTACGAGGTGCACCACGGCGTCCGCATCGCCGACGCCGCCCTGGTCGCGGCGGCTTCGCTGTCGCACCGCTACATCACCGACCGCTTCCTGCCCGACAAGGCCATCGACCTCATGGACGAGGCCGCCTCGCGGCTGCGGATCGAAATCGACTCGCTGCCGACCGAGATCGACCAGCTCGAACGCCGGTCAGTGCAGTTGGAGATCGAGCGCCGGGCGCTTGCCAAGGAAAAGGACAAGGCGTCGAAGGAACGCCGCACGACCCTGGAATCGGAACTCGCCGAGCTCCAGGAGAAGACCTCGGGGATGAAGGCTCTCTGGCACAAGGAGAAGGACCTCATCACCACGATTCAGGAGCTCAAAGAACAACTCGAAGAGACCCGGGAGTCGGCCGAACGCGCCGAGCGCGACGGCGACCTGGAACGAGCTGCCCAGCTGCGCTACGGTCAGCTTCCCGAGGTCCAGAAGGGCCTCGCCGCCGCCTCCGAGGCTCTCAAATCCCACCAGGAGGAGCACGGCACCATGCTCGCCGAAGAGGTCGGCGAAGAGGACATCGCGCGATCCGTTTCGCGCTGGAGCGGAATCCCGGTGTCCCGGCTTCTCGAAGGCGAGAAGGAGAAGCTCCTGCACATGGAGGAGCGGATCGGCGATCGGGTCGTGGGCCAGGATGAAGCGGTTCGTTCCGTGGCGGCCGCGGTGCGCCGGGCCCGGGCCGGACTCAAGGATCCCAACCGGCCCATCGGCTCCTTCCTCTTCCTCGGACCCACGGGGGTCGGCAAGACCGAACTCGCGAGGGCCCTGGCCCAGTTCCTCTTCGACGACGAACGCGCCATGGTCCGCATCGACATGTCGGAGTACATGGAGAAACACGCGGTCTCACGCATGATCGGCGCCCCTCCCGGCTATGTCGGCCACGATGAGGGCGGCCAGCTCACCGAAGCGGTGCGGAGGCGGCCCTACTCGGTGGTCCTGCTGGACGAAGTCGAGAAGGCCCATCCCGATGTCTTCAACGTCCTGCTCCAGCTGCTCGACGACGGCCGCCTCACCGATGGCAAGGGGCGGACGGTCGACTTCCGCAACACGGTGGTGATCATGACCTCCAACATCGCCAGCTCACTGATTCAGGAGCTGCCGGAGACCGAGCGCGACCGGATGAAGATGCTGGTCCAGGCGGAGCTCAAAACTCACTTCCGGCCCGAGTTCCTCAACCGGATTGACGAGGTGCTCATCTTCCACCGGCTCGATGAAAGCCACATGGAGCAGATCGTTCGGATCCAGCTCGCTCGATTCAACGAACTCCTGGCTCAACAGGGGCTCGCGGTCGAAGCGACCGACGACGCCGCACGGCTCTTGGCGCGACACGGGTTCGATCCGGACTTCGGCGCCCGGCCGCTCAAGCGCGCGATCCAGCATCTGGTCCAGGACCCCCTCGCCAATCTTGTCCTCGCGGGGGAGACCGGACCGGATCAGATCATCCGACTCGAGGTCGAAGACGGGGAGCTCGTGCTCCGTCCCGTCACCGGGGAACGACGGACCAACGGCAGTGGCAGCGGCAGTGGCAGCGGCAGCGGCAGCGGCAGCGAACAATAACGCCATCAGCTCGGTCTTCGACGGGCCCTTCGGGGGCCCGGAGTTTCTCGGTCCGAGCCCGTGCCTGTGTCCGATCGATACCGATCCCCTCCAGTTCCCGATCCCGACTCGATCGACTTTTCGGGAACGGGGTCGTGAACGGGAACGAGAATGAAGAGATCCGCTACACTCCCGGACCGCGGCAATCGAACCACCGCAACCGAAGGGAAGCGACATGGAAGTCCAAGGACCACCGACCATCGATCTCAATCAGTTTCGAAAAAACAAACCACCGGCCAAGACCATCGTCATCGGCGCGCTGGTCTTGATGGCCGCCCTCGTGGTCTTCTCGAGCATCTTCACCATCCAGCCCGAAGAAGTCGGGGTGGTGCTCCGATTCGGCGGCTACAACCGCACCGCGGAGCCCGGCCTCAACTTCAAGATGCCGTCGCCCATCGAGCAGGTCTTCAAGGTTCCGGTCCAACGCCAGCTCAAACAGGAGTTCGGCTTCCAGACCGTCGAGGCCGGCGTCCGCACCCGGTTCTCGGACCGCAACTTCGAGGGCGAGTCGCTCATGCTCACCGGCGACCTCAATGTGGCCGTTGTCGAGTGGATCGCTCAGTACCGGGTCGATGACCCGTACAAGTATCTCTTCAAGGTGCGCAGCGTGACCAAGACCTTCCGCGACATGAACGAGGCCGTCATGCGCTCGGTGGTCGGCGACCGCAGCGTCGACGAGGTCATCACCGTCGGTCGCCTGGAGATCGAGGACGAGGTCAAGCTCCGGCTCCAGGAACTCTGCAACCGCTACGAGACCGGCATCGTCGTCGACCAGATCGTCCTTCAGGACGTCAACCCGCCGGATCCGGTGAAGCCCTCGTTCAACGAGGTCAACCAGGCCGAGCAGGAACGCGAACGGGCCATCAACGACGCCCGGTCGGCCTACAACCGGATCATCCCCAAGGCCCGCGGCCAGGCCGAGGAGACCATCCAACAGGCCGAGGGCTACGCCATTGACCGTGTCAACCGGGCGCGAGGCGATGCCGTCCTCTTTGAGGAGGTCCTCGGCGCCTACAAGCGGGCGCCCGAAGTGACCCGGCGCCGGATCTACCTCGAAACCATGGAGGCGGTCTACCCCGGACTCGAACGCAAGCTCATCCTCGACGACAACCTCTCCGGGGTCCTGCCGCTCCTTGACCTCAAGGGGACCGGAGGTGGCCAGTGAAACAGGTTTCCATCCTCATCGTTCTGATCTTCGTCCTGGTCGTCGTTCTGGTCGCCGGCGGCGCCTTCTACGTCGTCAACGAAGCTGAACAGGTCATCATCACCCAGTTCGGAAAACCGGTTGGCGACCCGGTCATGACCCCGGGCCTCAAGGTCAAGGTGCCCTTCCTGCAGAAAGCCAATTTCTTCGACAAGCGTTTCCTCGAATGGGACGGCGCGCCCAACGAGGTGCCCACCAAGGACAAACGTTTCCTCTATGTCGACACCTACGCCCGGTGGCGGATCGTCGACCCGCTGCTCTTCTTCCAACGGCTGCGCGACGAACGCGGCGCCCAGTCCCGCCTTGACGACATCCTCGACGGCGAGACCCGGACCACCATCGCCAAGCACAACCTCATCGAGGCGGTGCGCAGCACCAACCGCGAATTCGTCGTTTCATCAGCCATCGACGAGGCCTCGAAGGAGATTATCGCCGGTCGAGTGGCGCTGGAACAGGAAGTGCTCAAGAACGCCTCCGCCCGCACCGTGGTGCTCGGAATCGAGATCCTCGACTTCCAGTTCAAACGCACCAACTACGCCGATGTCGACAGGCCGAAGGTCTACGAACGGATGATCTCCGAGCGCAAGCGCATCGCCGAGGAGTACCGATCAGAAGGCGCCGGTGAGGCCGCCCGGATCAGCGGTTCCAAGGATCGCGACCTCAAGGAGATCACCTCCGAGGCCTACCGTCAGGCCCAAGAGCTCCGCGGCAAGGCCGACGCCGAGGCCGCTGATATCTACGCCGGCGCCTACAACCGGGATCCCGAGTTCTACCGTTTCCTCAAGACCATGGAGGTCTACCGCACCACCCTCGACAGTGGGACTATCTTCATGCTGTCGACCCAGGGCGAGTTCCTCCAGTACCTCGAGAAGGCGAGGTAGCGGAGGGCAGAGTCGAGAGAATCGACAAACAATATTCAATCGGGGCGGGAGCAATCCCGCCCCTGTTTTTTCCCCGTAGTCTTGGTGACTCCGAACCCGATTCTCACATCGCGGTTGCCCGAGGGAGCCACCTTTAGCATTGTTCGGCCGGCAGGGTGAAACCTGCGTCGACGAAAAACCATCCGAACAATGACAAAAGATGGCACCCCGTTCGAGGCCGAATCTCCGCACCCGCTGGTCTTTGCAGTTGATTGCGAGAGCCGAGATGAAGCTGATCGCTGATGGCTGACCGCTACGCGCTCTCCGCGAGCTTGGCCATCACGAGCTTGAGATCCGCCCACACCTTCCGCTTGTCGGCGGGCGTGCGGAGCAGATACGCCGGGTGGTAGGTGGCCAGCAGCGGCACGCCTTTGTAGTGTGACCACCGGCCGCGGAGGGCGCCGAGGGGTTTGTCGGTTCCGGTGAGTCGATTGGCGGCGAACCGCCCGAGCGCGACAATGACATCCGGTCGGATGAGCTCGATCTGACGATCGAGAAAGCCCGAGCAGGCCGCGATCTCGTCATCCTTGGGGTCGCGGTTGCCGGGCGGCCTGCACTTGACGACGTTGGCGATGTAGGTCTGGGCGCGCTGAAAACCCATGGCGACGACCATCCGGTCGAGCAACCGGCCGGCCTGACCGACAAAGGGGCGTCCGGTGCGGTCCTCCTCGGCTCCGGGACCCTCACCGATGAACATGATCCGGGCATCGGGAGCGCCCTCGCCAAAGACCACCGTCTTGCGGTTCTCGCTCAGGCGACAACGGGCGCAGTTCAGAAGTTGGCGGGCGAGACCATCGAGATCGGTCGATTCGAACGTCGGCCCGGAATCAGGAGCGGTGAGGGCGGCTGACGGCTCGGTGGGAAGCGCGAGCGGGTCGCGCCATCCCAGATCCGCCAGATATCGAGAAAGTTCCCGGGGTCTCATGACTCACCTGGACCCCGGAGACCAGATGTCATTCGGGCTAGTTTTCGTCGTCCTCGTCGTCATCGGCAGAGCCGTCGAGTTCTTCCGCCGCGTCATCGAGATCGATGGTGTCGGGCTCGTCGAGGTCGTCATCCGCGACTCCCTTGGCTCGGCCCGCCATCCCGAGGAGTTTCTGCAAGCGGGTCAACTCGTCGTCCGTTTCGTCCTCTTCGATGCCCCCCGCGAGTGCTTCGACGGCAGTCGCGATATCACTCGTCGGGAGCACATCGGGAATCGCCAGATCGGCGCCCTCGTCGGTATCGTTGACACCGACCTCGGCTCGCAGTTGATCGACGATGGCCTGACGCTGCGCATCGAGTTCCGCCTGGGTCAGGATGCGCCACTCCACCTTGCCCTCGAGCACATCGTCGACGGCCACAAGGGTGGATTTGTCATGCCGCGATTCGCTGCGCGGTTTGGCGCCGTTGACGAGCTGCTCGGCACGCTGCGAAACAACGACGATGTATCGGAAGATCGAGTCGAAACCTTCAGGCAGTTGAATCATGGGTTGATATCCCTCTCCAGGGCCGACCGGAACGCTTCTCTGATCGCGTCCAGACTGGTGTTCAATCGATGGGTTCGGTGGTGTTCGGCCACGCAGATGCCGAAAAGGGCATCTACCGCTTCGTCCAAACGGTCGTTGATAATAGCATAATCGAACTCCCCACCCATCCCGAACTCCCGCACAGCCCACTGGAGCCGCCGCCGGATGGCGTCTTCGGAGTCTTGCTGGCGTTCGGTCAAGCGGTGCTTGAGGACCTCGTACGACGGGGGATAGACAAAGATCTTGACCACTTCGGGGATCTTGGTCTTGACCTGGCTGGCCCCCTGGACCTCGATATCGAGGAAGACGTCTTTCCCGGCTGCGAGCCGGTTCTCGACCTCGAGGCGCGATGTCCCATAGAGATTTCCGGCGTACTCCGCCCACTCGAGAAAATCACCACGGCTCACCATGGTCTCGAACGCGTCGCGATCGACAAAATGATAGTGGACGCCGTCGGTTTCTTTGGATCGCGGCGCCCGCGTGGTGTGGGAAATGGAGAAGTGCGCCTCGAGCCCTTGAGCTGCGAGCCTTTCCATGGCCCGACGAATCAACGTCGTCTTGCCGCCGCCCGACGGCGACGCGACGATAAACAGAACCCCTTTGTCGACTGGGACCACGGCCGGTTTCCTTCCCTCACCCACTCGGTGCTTCATCCTACGCCATGTCGGCTCTCATCGAAAGGGAGGAGTCAGGGGCCTGTTGAAGACCACGCATTGGTGTTGCCGCCTTCAAAGCCGTCGGCGAAGATCGAGTCGCTGCTTTCTTTCCCGAAGCGAAGATATGTCGTGGTGCTCGAACCGAGACTGAGATACGAAAAGCACGCCCCTGCGAACTGAAGATCGTCGGGGTAGTACGAAGTACTCATGGTGTAGTCGCCCGAACGGCTGTTGCCGTTGGACGGCCCGAAGGCGCCGGCAATGGACGTCGTATGGTTCAAGGGGACGAAGTCGCCTGCTGTGGGGGTGTCGGCCATCCACGCCGAACACGATGCGTAGTGAACGGCGCCGCCGCCCCACATCACCGTGCCGCCGAGCTCGCCGACTGAGTTCACCGAAGCCGATGGATACATGAAAGCCACATCGGGGCTCCAAATGTCGATGTCGTCCACTGGGGCGAGATCGTTTCCGGCATCGAAGGTCGAGACCCGCATATAGGGGAAGGGGAAACTGCCCCCCTGGGACGGTGTCCAGATGAAACCCACCGTCGAACCGGAAACGAAACCACTTTGAATCCGGCCGTCGTGGAAACCGCACCAGTTGCGACCATCAGGTCCCGGACACTGACGTGAATTGTCGGACCACGCCGCGATCGACCGTGCCACCGATGTCGGACCCGCGTCGGCGTCAGGCCAGCTCCAGATCCGCAGCGCCACGTTGCTCGGCTGGGCGGCGAAGTACATCGTGGCGTCGGCCCCTCGACTGAGTCGGAAACTCCCGTACGACGTGGTCCGATAGCCATCGATGGTGAGGGGAGTCGAACAACTCGCCAGTTCCGACAAAGGGTAGCGGCCGACATAGGCGCCGGCCCAGCCGTTTGCGAAAGTGAACGCGTTGCTGGCGTGGAAGAGGGAGTTCGAGCTCACGGTGAGATCGGGAAAATCGAACCAGGTGTCTGCCGGAAAACCGACCAGCACCGTGTTGATGTCATAGGCACAGTCCCAAACCCCGTCGGAATTCTGGTCAACGTTGATCCGCTGGGTGCCGGTGTTGGTGGAACCGTTGGGGTAGAACTGCTGAAGCCAGAAGATCGTGTTGCTGCCCGGGTCGTGAGCCATGGTCTGGTCGCAGCAGAACGACTCTCCGACTGGAGCCGGGAACGGGCCGGGTCCAGGGTTGACGAAGCTGAAGTCCACCCCTCCGTTGGACGACGTCGCTGCAAACCAGTTCGCCGTGTAGAAGACGCGATCACCGGAGGCGGCGACCGCGGGTTCCGCCACTTCCGAACGGTAGTTGACGGGCGCCGGATTGCTCGAGGTGCTGTTGACATGAAGGATGACCGGACTTTGACCATCGACCATCTCAGCAGGGTTTGTCGAGATGGTTTCTCGGGACAAGGACATCGGGGCTGACGTCCACGACTTCGAATGGCGGACCGGCTTGTGGATGTTGCCTGCCCTGCATGAGACGCTCCTGGAGGGTCGAGATCATGGCATCAGACTCCTCGGTGGTCTGACCAAGGAGGTCCGGATCGCGAGGTGCTGCATCCAATCGTTCGATTGTGAGATGGACCACGGCCTCGTCCGACCCGTCGGGTCCTTCCTCGGCCGTTGTGAGCACGGCACCGGTCATCATCAAGAACAACACCAGCGACAGATTGAACGTCTTCTGCATGATTTTCTTCTCCCTGGAGATCGCCGGACGAACGCCAAGCGGCGGCCGAATGGTATCACGGAGGATCCTCAGGCGGAGGGTGACTTCCCGGGGTACTCCTCATGAGAGTTCGAGGGGCCGGCGCGAAAAGATATTCCTATTTCCGGCCTCCATCTCCTGATTTGGGGACATTTCTTGTGAATTGCTGTGAAAGTTCTTGAGTTTTGCCAGCGGAATACGATTTTCGGGAACCGGCACGCCTCTTGCTTCGTTACGGTTGTAGTGACCGAGGCTCGGATTCGGGAACGGCGGCGGAGGGTGATCATGCACGCAGTGAAGGGATCGGGAACGCGCGGCCCGGAGAGTGAAGGCCCGCTCCGATGCAGACCGAGGGTGGTCATCTTCAATGGCGCAGGCGCCGCTTTGGTCGAGGTCTTGGAGCTGCCCGGAGAGTGCCAATCTCGGCCATCGGATCTGCCATCGTGGCAGAGAATGGCTGGTCACCGGCGTTCGTACTGGTGAGCGGGTGCTCATCGCCGAACCGGAAGCGAACTGATTCAATAACTGATTCAATTATGAATTTCATTCACGCATGACCACCTCCGCCAGGTACGGGACCGCTGCACCGTCATTCACAATTCAGAACTCATCATTCATCACTATTATTTTGCTTCGCTTGCGAAGGTTGCCAATCATGCCAAGGACGCCCGAAATGACGGCGACCGCCACGATGAGCACGATGGCGATGACGACCAGACCGCCGAGGGCCATCATCACGGCTCTGAAGACCCCGAACCAATTGGGAAATCCGCCCCGATCCCAACTGATTGCAGAGGCCAAGGCAGCAAAGGTGAAGATGATGGGCCGATGAACCGGTCTGCGATCACAAGCTGAGCCTCCTCGGAGACCCACCCTACCACCGTCTTTCATCCCATGAATGGAAAATCGCCGAACGGTGCAACCGTCCGGCGATCGTCTGGAATAGTCTGGAACCTAGCCTCGAGCCGCTCGGAACTCCCAGGGTGGCTCGGCTTGCGCGTCCATGAAGAGTCCGCAGGGAAGCTCTTTGGCTTTGTTGCTCATGACGACCAGATCGGCATCCGTGCTGCCCTCGGGCACCCACGCCAGTCCCCGGCTGGCGAGCATTTCTGAAAGATCGACGCCATTGACGGTGACACGCGCCACCACCGCGTCCCCATCGCCCTCGATCACCTCGAGTTCGACATCTTCGCCTCGGACCATGTCGCGGACAAAACTCCGGACCTCCTTGCCCCAAGGCTGGTCGAGCTCGGGGGCATCGATACCCTCGATGTTCACGGTCCGCCGGTTCTTCTCGCATTCGATGATGAGTGTGTCTCCATCGATGACCTTGACACACTTGCCGGTGATGACCGCCTCGCCCGCCACTACGCCGCCAGCTGCGATCGTCACCAACGCCAGAACTGCAACGATGATCTTGCTTTGCTTCATATCGTCTCCCTTGGTCTCCATTCGAAATCTCCGCCGGCGAGCGTCCCCCGTCCCCTCGCTGTCGGGTCCATCCCGACCATCGGGTCTCGCTCGGAGTGTTCGATTCCTACCCCTCAATACGAGAGAGGCGGGAACAAGTTAACCAACCGAGGCAATTTTCTTGTGGATGCTGAGATTAGGTATGCCTACTGATGATCAACACGCGATCACTCACCTGCGCCCGAGGTGATCTTCGAACGCAGACGCTGGACCAGATCAAATTTTGTGTCCCAGAGTTTCTGACTCAAGGAGACGTGATAGAGGTGCGGGTTCATCAGTCGCTTGACCCCCGGGTCGAGTCGATCGAGATCGGCGATTCGCCTCGCACTCATGGTCTCGAGATCCGGAGGCTCGCCGACTCGACACCCGTCGACATAGACATCTTCATGAAGAACTTCGATCTCCCGGATGTCCTCGGCTGCGAGCCGACGCCGCCTCGCCTGGTCCGTTGGATGGCAGAGGACAACGGGCTCGCCTGCATCGGGTCGTTCGTCGGTCAAACCGATGAGGTCTGCGGTGGCCTTATTGCGCTGTCATAGATTCGCCATACCTTCTTGTCTCCCGGGTTGAGGGTCTTTGCCTTGGACTCCGACAGCTTGATGGCCGGCCGAAGTCGACCGCCTTCGTCGATGGCGACGAGTTTGTAGACGCCATCGAGAGCGGAATCGCCCGTCGAGGTCGTCAGGGCGGTGCCGACACCGTGCGCCAATCTCCGGACCAACTTACCGGGGTCGACCCCGTAGCGGGGCGCCTCCTCCCGGATCTGGGTCACGATCTGCCAGATCACGAGTTCGTCCAGGTTGTTGGACAGCACGATGCTGACCTCATCGAATCCCGCGGCGTCAAGCTGGATCGCGGACTGGATGGCGAGGTAGGCCAGATCCCCCGAGTCAAGACGAATCCCGCGCGGCAGATGACCACGCGTTCTCAGCTCCTCGAAGACCCGGATGGCGTTGGGAACCCCACTCGCGAGGGTGTCGATGGTATCCACGAGGAGCACGCAGTCATCAGGGTAGAGTTCGGCATAGGCCCGAAAGGCATCGAGCTCGCTGCCGCCGAGGGCCAGAAACGCCTGAACCATGGAGTGGGCATGGGTCCCCTTGGGCTGGACACCCATGAGACCCGAAACACCGACGTTGGAACTGAAGTCGGCGCCGCCGATGAGCGCCGCCCGGGTGCCGGCGTTGGCTCCTCGCTCATGGGCGCGGCGCATGCCGAACTCGAGGATGGGAGCACCCTGCGCCGCCTCGCGAATTCGCGAGGCCTTGGTCGCCACCAGGGTCTGGTAGTTGAGGTGGTTGAGCACCGAGGTTTCGATAAGCTGGGCCATGGCCAGCGGCCCGTCCACCACGACCACGGGCAGGTTTGGGTGAACCACCCGGCCCTCGGGAATGGCGCGGATCGTCAGACCTTCCATGGTGCCGTGGTCAGCCAGCCAGCCGAGGAAAGCGTCGTCGAAGATTCGAGTCCCGGCCGCACCCTTCAAGGACCGAAGATAGGCCACGTCCTCGGAAGTTGCTGCGGTATCCCGCATCCAGTCGAGGAGCCACTCGAGACCGGCGAAGATCGAATAGCCCGCCGAGTGTTCACCGTAGTGCGGGTGCGATCTGAAAAAGTAGTCGAACTGGACCCGCCGCTCGGCCAGCCCGTGATGGAAATAGAGCTGAGCCATGGTGAGCTGGTAGAAGTCGGTGAAAAGAAGACCCTCGGAGAAGCGACGATTGACTGGACATGGCACAAGGATCTCACAACCGACCAAAAAGAGTTGACAGACCGAAACGTGAGGTCTCAGCTGAGAGGTTTTTGTCGCATTCGAGGGCGAGTGAACCGCAAAGACCGCCAAGGCGCTCACCGCAAAGACCGCAGAGCTCCTGGATTTGTTGTTTTGTTTGCGCCCTTTGCGATTGGCTTCGCGCCCTTCGCGGTTGACTCGGAGTCTCGGTTACAGCGTCCAGCTCATGAGAAACTCCGGGTGATCAAGCAGGACGGCCGTTGGACCGGCATTTCGATCGGCCCCAACATATTTTGTTTCTTCGCTCACACGCCCCAGCCGGCTTTGGAACAGTCCCTGATGAGGTCTTTGAGGACCTCCTCGTCGAGATCCGAGAGCCGCTTGAAGCGGACGCAGCTCTTGCCAATGCTGGCCTTGGGCAGGCGTTCCTTGTACTGCTCGGCGACATACCCGTGGTCATCGGCCGCGCAGCAGTAGAGCGAGATGTACTGTTTGTTGTTGGCGATGCCGATCTTCATCCATTCACCGGTTCGGCCGCTGGCGTACTTGTACGCGTGCTTGCCATAACCGAGCATTCCGAACTCCATGGTCGGCTCGAGTTCCGGCGCCGTCTCCAGAACCAGATCGTGGAGGCGCTGGATATCCGCCCGGCGTTTTTCCTCAACATCGGCGATGTACTGTTCGTGCGTCTTGGCGTTGGTCTTGCCCTTCATTGAACGAGTTTACAATAGAGACGCGATTTCAAAAAGCTCGATGGGGACACCCTACACTTGGCCATGGAGAAATTGGGGAAAATGGCGGACGCACGACCAGCACCGTGGCAACAGTGGGGCGACGACATCGACGCCGCGTCGGTGGAGCAGATGACGCAACGCGTGCGAGCTGCCGATCGCCGTTCGCGGCGCCCTCATGCCCGATGCCCACCTCGGCTACGGCCTGCCCATCGGCGGCGTGCTCGCCACCCGGAACGCGGTCATTCCCTACGCCGTCGGCGTCGACATCGCCTGCCGGATGAAGCTGTCGGTCTGGGACATGCCCCCGGAGGCGCTGGAAGACCGCGGCGAGTCCCTGGCCAGAGCCATCGAGGCCGAAACCCGGTTCGGGATCGGCGCCGACTTCGAACGGCGCCGCCAGCACCCGGTCATGGACGAGGACTGGCGGATCACCGCGGTCACCCGTCGATGCAAGGACAAGGCCTGGTCGCAGCTCGGCACCAGCGGCAGCGGCAACCACTTCGTCGAGTTCGGCGTGCTCGAGCTCGACCGCCGCCGAACTCGGTCTCGATCCGGGCCGCTACCTCGCCCTGCTCAGCCACAGCGGCAGCCGCGGCGTCGGCAATCTGGTGGCCCGCCACTACAGCGAGCTCGCCCAAAAGCTCCACCCCGAGCTCCCCCGACCATCAGCAGCACCTCGCCTGGCTCGATCTCGACGAGCGAGGCCGGCCGGGAGTACTGGCGGGCCATGGAGCTCATGGGGCGCTACGCCGCCGCCAATCACGAGTTGATCCACACGACATGCTCGCCGCCGCCCTCGGCGTCGAGGTCATCGCCGGGGTCGAGAACCACCACAACTTCGCCTGGCTCGAAGAGCACGACGGCGAGCGGCTGGTCGTTCACCGCAAGGGCGCCACCCCGGCCGGCGAGGGCGTCCTCGGCATCATCCCGGGCTCCATGGCCACCTCGGCCTTCGTCGTGCGCGGCACGGGCAACGAGGCATCGCTGCGCTCGGCCTCCCACGGCGCCGGCCGCCGGATGAGCCGCAAACAGGCCAAGAAGACGATTCACCTGGGCCGATGTCAGGAACCTCCTGCAGGACAACGGCGTCCGGCTGCTCTCGGCCGGTCTCGACGAGGTCCCGATGGCCTACAAGGACATCGACGAGGTCATGGCGGCCCAGAGGGACCTGGTCAGGCCCATCGCGCGATTCCAGCCGCGACTCGTCAAGATGGCCCGCGGTGGAGAACCGCCGGAAGACTGATGAGAAATTTCGAGTTCTTCGTTCTTAATCTCGAATGACATCGCAAAGGCTCACAATCGTGATGAGGGGCTGCTGCAATTCAAGATTCAAAATTAGAGGACGTAGTGCGTGATCCAATCCGAGGTCTCCTCGATGGATCGATAGGTGACATCCACCGTCCTGATCCCGGCGATGGACCGATAGACCCGATCGCAGTAGTCGATCTCCGCCATGACGTGGGCGCGCTCTGAATATCCCGGAATCCGAGTGCCCATTCGACCGGCCCGCTCCGACCGGACCTGGACCTGACGATCGATCTCCCATCCGAAATCCCACCTTTGGCACCGAGGCGCGACGGACTTCCTCTGCCAGTTCGATTCCGCGAATGATGGGGACATTCGCGACCTTGAGCTTTCGGCACGACAGAAAAATCGAGGTCGGGGTCTTACCGGTCCGCGATACGCCGAGAATGATCAGATCGGCCTCGTCGATGGACTCCAACCCCTGGCCGTCGTCGTGGCGCCGGGTGAAGTGAATCGCCTCGATGATCTTGAACATCTCCTCGGATTGGCCGCGGAAGACCCCGGGTGTCCGGCTCGGCAGCGACTGAAGGGCCTCGGCGAAGATCCCCATCAGCGGCCCCAGAAGATCGACGACGGTCAATCCCCTGGCGGCTCCGAGCTCGAGCATCGCTTCGCTGAGTTCCGACGAGACAAAGGTGAACACCACCACTCCGGGGGGAGTGACGTTTTCCACGACCTTCCGAACCTGATCCACGGTTCGGGTAAAGGGCTTCCGTCGGACCTTGATGTTGGCGCGCCCGAACTGGACGAGGATCGACGTCACCACCGCTTCGGCGGTGGATCCCGTGGCATCGGACACGATCAGGATTTCGAGCGACTCCATCACTGGGTTGATCTCTGACCTACTATAACCCGCGGCCGCGAAGGTCCCCGCATCCGGATCACGACAACACGGTTCTCGTGGGTTTCGATGGCGTTCGTGACCCGGGCGAGCAGGCAGGGCCCGCCTGCTGAGGACCGGGCCGCCCACCAATCACCCACCATTTTTATTGAGACTCTTTCGCGATAGTAAACACCTCCGCCGCCGCGGTCAAGCCGCAATGCGGCACCGGTCGGCTTCGACCGAAAAAGCCCGCGCTCGATGAGCGCGGGCCTGGATTGCACGACCGCAGAGATGACCGGGTCAGTCCCTCGGGAACTTGATCTGCGCGTGGGCTGCGGCCAGCCGCGCGATGGGCACGCGGAACGGAGAGCAGCTGACGTAGTTCATACCGACCAGGTGGCAGAACTCGACCGAGTTGGGCTCGCCGCCGTGCTCGCCGCAGATCCCGACCTTGAGGTCCGGACGGGTCGAACGGCCCTTCTCGATCCCGGTCTTGACCAGAACACCCACCGAGTCGCGGTCGAGGACCTGGAACGGGTCCACCGGCAGAATCTTCTGGTCGAGATAGTCGGGCAGGAAGCCGCCGATGTCGTCGCGCGAGAATCCGAAGGTCATCTGAGTCAGGTCGTTGGTTCCGAAGCTGAAGAACTGGCAGGTCTTGGCGATCTCGTCGGCGGTGAGGGCCGCCCGCGGGATCTCGATCATGGTGCCGTAGAGGTGCTCCACCTCGTCGACGCCGTACTTGGCGCAGACCTCGGCGTGGACCTTCTCGGCCAACGCGAGCTGTACATCGAGCTCGGCCTTGGCACAGGTCACCGGAACCATGATCTCGGGGAAGCACTTCTTGCCTTCGGCCCGCAGCTCGGCGGCAGATTCGAGGATGGCGCGGAACTGCATTTCGGAGATTTCCGGGAAGGTGACACCGAGGCGGACGCCGCGATGGCCCATCATCGGGTTGAGCTCGTGGAGCTCGTCGGCGCGGCGGTTGAGTTCGGCGGCGTCGATCCCGAGCGCCTTGGCGAGATCGGCCCGCTCGGCGTCGTTCTGAGGAACGAACTCGTGCAGCGGCGGATCGAGGAGACGGAAGGTCACGGGACGCTCGCCCATGATCTCGAGGGTCGCCTTCATGTCGCGTTTGACATAGGGGAAGAGCTCATCGAGGGTCGCCCGACGCTCGGCCACGGAGCCCGCCATGATCATCTTGCGGAGGATGAAGAGCGGCTCCTCGGATCCGGTGCCGTAGAACATGTGCTCGGTGCGGAACAGGCCGATGCCTTCGGCGCCGAACCCGATGGCGATCTCGGCGTCCTCGGGGGTCTCGGCGTTGGTCCGGACGTTCATCACCCGGATCTCGTCGGCGAGCTTCATGAAGTCGACGAAACGCGGGTTCTCGGTGGCGTCGATCATTGCGAGCTCACCGGCGTAGACCAGACCACGGGTTCCGTTGAGGGTGAGGACATCGCCCTCTTTGAAGACCCGGTCACCGGCCTTGATGGTCTTGCCGACGACATCGATTTTGAGGGTTCCGGCGCCGACGATGCAGCACTTGCCCCAACCGCGGGCGACGAGCGCCGCGTGCGAGGTCATGCCACCGCGACCGGTGAGGATACCCACCGCCGCGCGCATGCCCTCGACGTCTTCGGGGTTGGTTTCTTCGCGAACCAGCAGGACGGTCTTACCGGCCTTGACCCACTTCACCGCGTCATCGGCGGAGAAGACGATCTGGCCGAAAGCACCACCGGGACCCGCGGGGAGACCCTTGGCAATGAGTTCACCAGCCTTCTCGGCCGCGGGATCGACGATCGGGTGGAGGAGCTCGTCGAGCTGCTCGGGCTTGACCCTGGTCACCGCGGTCCGCTCGTCGATCATGCCATCGGCGAGCATGTCCATGGCCATGTTGAGGGCCGCGGTACCGGTGCGTTTGCCGATGCGGGTCTGGAGCATCCACAACCGGCCGTCCTGGATGGTGAACTCGATGTCCTGCATATCGCGATAGTGGTCCTCGAGGTTGTCTCGGATATCGTGGAGCTGCTTGTAGACATCGGGCATGGCGGTTTCGAGCGACCCAAGGTGGTCGTTCTGCTCGTTCTTGGTCGCCTCGTTGAGGGGGTTGGGGGTGCGGGTGCCCGCCACCACATCTTCGCCCTGGGCGTTGACGAGCCATTCGCCGTAGAACTTGTTGTCGCCGGTGGCCGGGTTACGGGTGAAGGCCACGCCGGTGGCCGAGGTGTCACCCATGTTGCCGAAGACCATGGCCTGGACGTTGACCGCCGTGCCCCAATCATCGGGAATGCCCTCGATTCGACGGTAGGAGACGGCGCGTTTGCCGTTCCACGACGAGAAGACGGCGCCGATGCCGCCCCAGAGCTGCTCCATCGGATCGTCCGGGAACTCGGAACCGAGAACCTCTTTGACCTTGGCCTTGAAGCGATCGCAGAGATCCTTGAGGTGCTCTTCCGAGATATCTGCATCGGAGGCATACCCGTTGGTCTCCTTGACCTTCTCGAGCATGTGGTCGAGCTGCTGGCGGATGCCCTTGCCCTCGGCGGGCTCGACACCGGCGGCCTTCTCCATGACGACATCGGAGTACATCATGATGAGGCGGCGGTAGGCGTCGTAGACGAAACGGCCGTTGCCGGTCTTGGCGATGAGGCCGGGGATCGTCGCCGAGCACAGGCCGACGTTGAGCACGGTCTCCATCATCCCGGGCATGGAAGAACGGGCGCCCGAGCGCACCGAGACCAGGAGGGGGTCGGTGGGATCGCCGAACTTGGTGCCCATGATCTCCTCGACCTTGGCCATGGCCGCGTCCACTTCGGCGGTCAGCGTCGGCGGGTAGGTCTGGCCGTGGTCGTAGTAATAGGTGCAGATCTCGGTGGTCAGAGTGAAGCCTGCCGGGACCGGGATGCCCATGTTGGCCATTTCGGCGAGGTTGGCACCCTTGCCGCCGAGCAGGTTCTTCATGTCGGTGCGGCCATCGGCCGTCCCGCCACCAAACGAATAGACGTATTTCGGTTCGCTCACTTTTTGCCTCCGTCGACCTGCAGCCTCGAAAGGTCTGCCAGGGTCAAGAATTCTCGTCTTAATGCGGTCAACAACGCGACGCGATTTTCACGAACAACTGTGTCATCACTCATCACCAAGACCTCGACGAAGAATCGGTCGAGGACCTCGGCGAGTTCTCCCATGGCGGCGAAGGCGTCGTCGAATCGGCGGGCGCCGACGCACTCCGAGAGCCGACCCGCAAAGACCCCGGATGCGGCGTTCAGCTCGCGCTCCTCGTCGGTGGCGAAGAGGCCGGGATCCACCACCGGCTCTGGAGCGTCCTCGGTGATGTTCTTGACCCGCTTGAAGGCCAGGCCCAGCGCCCGCATCTGCGGGCTCATCCGAACGGCGTCGAGGGCCTTCGCACGGGCCGCGAGTTCCGGCAACCGCCGCCAACCCGCGGCCATCACCGCATCGGCCGCATCGGCGCCAACACCCACCTCCTGGGTGAGATAGCGATGCACCCGGTCGGCCATGAAGTCCCGGACCGCCGCTGCGACCTCTGCGGGCGGCGCTTCGACCACCCCGTCGAGGCCATCGGCCGCCGCCTGTAAGGCATCATCGAGATCCAGCTCCCAGCCGGCTTCGGAGACGATCTTGACCACCGTCTGGGCGGCGCGGCGCAACCCGAGTGGATCCTTCGAACCGGTGGGAATCTCGCCGACTCCGAAGAGACCGGTGATGGTGTCGAGCCGATCCGCCACACCGAGCAGCCGGCCAAGATCCGATTCCGGAATCTCGCCATCGAAACCCGATGGCCGGTAGTGGTCCCGAGCCGCAGTCCAGAGTTCGGCGTCGGCGCCTTCAAGGCGAAGGTAGTGACCACCCATCACACCCTGAAGTTCCGGGAACTCCACGACCATGTTGGTCAGGAGATCGGTCTTGACGAGGTGGGCGGCGCGGCGGATGAAATCGGTGTCGAGGTCGACCCCGAGTTGGTCGGATAGGATGACCGCCAAACGGCCCACCCGGGCGGCCTTGGCCGCCACCGAACCGAGCACTCGATGGAACTCGAGTCGTTCGAGTTCTCCCGCCAGATCTGCGAGCTTGCGTTTTCGATCTTCGTTGAAAAAGAACCGTGCATCGGCGAGGCGCGCACCGATGACCCACTCGTTGCCCTGACGGACAAGGCCCTCTGGGTCGTCGCGGCGGTCGATGACGGTGAGGAACTTCGGCGCCAGTCGAGCCGTCCTCGTTCTCGAGAATGAGGCACTTCTGGTGGTAGCGCAGGGTGGTGATCACCACCTCGCGCGGCAACTCGAGGTATTCCTCTTCGATGGCGCCGCAGAGCAGCCCGGGATATTCGACCAATTCAACGTGTTCCGCCACCAGCTCGTTATCGGGATGGACCCGACATCCCGCGTCGGTAGCGAGCCGGACGGCCTGTTCGTCGAGCAGACGACGCCGCTCTTCGGGATCGATGAGCACTCCACGTTCGGCGAGCGCGTCGGCGTAACTCTCGACGGAAACAACATCGAATGCATCCGCGCCATGGACCCGGTGACCAACGGTCTCGCGGCTCGATGACACCCCGAAGACCGCCATCGGCACCACGGCGTCATCCAGGATTGTCACCAGGCCGTGGACCGGCCGGACAAAGAAATTTTCACCGAGACCCCAGCGCATCATCTTGGGAAACCGCATCGAGGCAAGGACAGCGGGCACCGCTTCGGAGAGAATCTCGGTGGTCGCCCGACCCTCGTGAACCACGGTGGCGGCGAGATAGTCGCCCTTGTCGGTGGACTCGGTCTCAAGCTGGTCAACCGTCACGCCGGCCTTCTTGGCAAAGCCCTCGGCCGCTTTGGTGGGTGAACCGTCCTCGGAAAAGGCAACACTCGTCGGCGGACCGGTAAGCCGTTCGGTGCGATCGGCCTGGCGCTCCGGCAGGCCGTCTATGGTGACGACCAACCGTCGACTGGTGGATTGGACGCGCACCGTGGCGTCACTCATACCCGCCTCGGTCAGCACTCGACTCATGCCTTCTGAGAGCTGCCTCCTCGCGCCGGGCAATGCGTTGGCCGGAATCTCTTCGGTGCGGAGTTCAAGCAGGAATGCGGCCATCACTCCACCTCCTCGAGGCTGTTGCCGAGGGGATAGCCCATCTCTTCGCGCTGGGCGACATAGGCCTTGGCCGCGCCGATGGCGTTTCGCCGCACCCGGCCGATGAGCCCCACCCGCTCGGTCACCGAAACCGCACCGCGGGCGTCCATGAGATTGAAGAGGTGCGAGGTCTTGAGCGTCGCTTCGAGGGCCGGAACCACCAGCGGCGGATCGTGGTCGAGGCAGCGCTGGGCCTCGATCTCCCAGTCACCGAGGTGGCGCCTCAGCATCTCCACATCGGCGACCTCGAAACCGTAGGTCGAGGACTCGCGCTCGTCGGAGAGCCGGATCTTGCCGTAGGACACGCCGCCGCCCCACTCGATGTCGTAGATCGAGTCCTTGCGGCCGAGGAACATGGCGATCCGCTCGAGGCCATAGGTGAGCTCGGCCGAGATCGGCGCGAGCTCGATCCCACCGGCCTGCTGAAAGTAAGTGAACTGGGTCACTTCCATGCCGTCGAGGAGCACCTGCCAGCCGACGCCCCAGGCGCCGAGAGTGGGGGACTCCCAGTTGTCCTCTTCGAACCGGATATCGTGCACCGCGGGATCGATCCCCAACGCTTCGAGCGAACGGAGATAGAGATCCTGAACATCATCGGGCGACGGTTTGAGGATGACCTGGAGCTGGAGATGCCGGCCGAGCCGGAAGGGGTTTTCGCCATAACGGGCATCGGCCGGGCGACGGGACGGCTGAACATAGGCTACCCGGTAGGGTTCGGGTCCGAGTACCCGGAGAAATGTCTCGGGGTGCATGGTTCCCGCACCGACTTCGAGATCGAGGGGTTGCTGAATGACGCAGCCCTGCTCGGCCCAGAAGTGCTGGAGTTTCAGGATCAGAGTTTGCAGGTCCAAGGTTCCTCCGGCGCCCGTGTTCGTGCCCGAATATCCGCTGACTCATCGACATCCGGCGATTGCGCGACCTCGGGCGCGCACTGGCCGCGAAGAATACCACGTCGGAGCGGATCTGTCGCAAATAATGGACACTCGATCACTGTTGCCGACCACGCCGGTGTGGAACCGATCGACGCCTGCTATTCTCGATGGACCGAGTGAGTCCGTGGATGGAGGAGGAGCCATGGCGGACCGAGAGCAGGATCAGTCCCGGCCGCAGCGGCGCTTCACCGACGAGCGCGAGGGCTTCGCGAGTTCCATCGGCCGAGACGTCACCATCGAGGGCACCATCAAGGGCGCCACCGACATCGAGATCTGGGGCAACTTTGACGGTGAAATGGAGATCCAGGGCCTCGTCTGGCTTCGCCCGGGCAGCCGCTTCACCGGAGGCCTCACCGCCACCGATGTCGTCGTCGAGGGTGAACTTCGGGGCACGGTCCAAGCGAACCGAAAGGTCGACATGCGATCCACCTGCCACGTCGAAGCCGATGTCACGGCGTCCAAAGTCGCCGCCGCCGAGGGCAGCTATATCGAGGGCCGGATCACCGTCGCCGAACAGGAGACCGAGGTCATCGGTTACGCCGAACGGCGGGACCGGTAGCCAGCGGCAGGGTCAGCGGCAGCGTCCGGGGCAGCGGCCGCGACAGCGGCAGCGACAGCAGCAGCGACAGCAGCGCAAAGAAAAACAGCGGCCCCGATGGGCCGCTGTTCATTTTCGCTCCGCCGCGAAATCAGCCGGCGAGCTTCTTGACCTCGTCCACCATGGGTGGAATGACGTGAAGAGATCCCCGACGATACCGTAGTCAGCGATTTTGAAGATCGGCGCGTCCGGATCCTTGTTGATCGCGACGATGATCTTCGACGAGCTCATCCCGGCGAGGTGCTGGATGGCGCCCGAGATCCCGGCGGCGATATAGAGCGACGGGCTCACGACCTTACCGGTCTGGCCCACCTGGTGCTTGTGCGCGATCCAACCCGCATCCACCGCCGCGCGCGAGGCGCCGACCGCGCCGCCAAGGGCCTCGGCGAGTTCGCGAATCAGTGCGAAGTTCTCGGGGCCCTTGAGCCCGCGGCCGCCGGAGACGATGATGTCGGCCTCGGCGACATCGATCTCGCCGCCGCCGGTATCGACGAGCTCCTTGACCACCGCACGGATGGCGAGGGCGAGACCATCGAGGGCGACGACCTCAGCCGAACCACCGGTTTCTTCGGCGGCAAAGACGTTTGGCCGCAGGCTGATGACCTGGGGCTTGACGCCGGCCGAGTCGACGGTGGCGAAGGCCTTGCCCGAATAGACCGGACGGCGGGCGACGAACTGATCGCCGTCCTTTTCGAGGGCGACGACATCCGCGAGGGCGCCAACTCCGAGCGTGGCCGCCACCCTGGGCGCGAGATCGCGGCCCATGGCGGTACCGGCAAAGAAGACCGCGTCGGGCGCGGACGCCTCGACGGCTTTGACCACGGCTTCGCCGTAGCCTTCGGAGGAATAGAGGGCGAGATTCGGATCGTCGGCGACAAAGACCTTGGCAGCGCCGTACGCGCCGAGCCCGGCGGCCGCATCACCGATCCCCGAACCGACCAGGACCGCGGCGACATCGCCGCCGGACTGCCGGTGGGCTTCCGAGATGGCCTGAAGCGAGGCCTGACGAATGACGCCGTTACGCTGCTCAACAAAAACCAATATGCCAGCCATCATCGCCTCCCTAGATCGCCTTCGCTTCGCTGCGAAGCAGGTTCACCAGCTGCGCAGCCGCGCCAGCCGGATCGTCCTCACCCTGGATGATGGTGCCCTCCGACTTGGGTGGCGGCAGCCCGAGGCTGCGGACGGCGTAAAAACCACCGCTGCCCTCGTCGATGCCGAGGCTCGCGACCTCGATCTTGTCCACCGGTTTGCGTTTCGCGGCCATGATGCCCTTGAGCGCGGCGTAGCGCGGCTCGTTGAGGCCCTTCTGGCAGGTCACCAACGCGGGCAACGGGGATTCGACGATCTCCTGGCCGCCTTCGACGTCGCGGCCGGCGCTGAGCGAATCGTCACCGACCTCGAGTTTTGTGACGTTGGCGACGTGCGGGATCCCGAGCAGAGCAGCGAGCATCTGGCCAACCTGGCTGCAGTCGGTTCCGACACCCATGTTGCCGCAAAGCACGAGATCAATTTCACGCCCTTCAAGAGCCTTGGCCAGAACCTTGGCGATGGTGAAACTGTCGCCGAGGGTGGTTTCGCCACCGATGACGTGCACCGCTTTGTGGGCGCCGCGGGCCAGGCAGTCCCTGAGCGCGGCCTCGGCCCGGGCGGGGCCGTAGGTCACGGCCGTGACCTCGCCGCCCTTGGCCTCGGTGAGCTGCAGGGCCTCTTCGAGGGCGTACTCGTCAAAGGGCGAGACGATCCACTTGATCCCGGTCTCGTCGATGTTCTTACCGTCGGGCCCGATCTTGATGACCGACGCCGTGTCCGGGACGCTGGTCACACAGACAATACAGTTCACGGCCTACCTCCCTGGTTGGATTATGGGGAACACTGAATAGTCATTCATCCACGGCAGAGTGTAACAGATCCTTGCCAAGCTGCGGCAAGGGACCGATCTTCGGCCCCATGAGATGATCATCGTGTGAGTGACAAGCCCTACATCCAGTTCTTCGAGTTCAAGGCCCGGAAGTTCTGCACCTGGTTTGACACAACAAGCACCACGGGCCAGTACGACGGTATTCAGGCGACCCACGTGGTCTCGGGTCTGGTCGCCTCGGCGGCAAAGCTCATGCGGATTCGCCTAGCCGGGATACCGCAGGACCCCGAGACCGCCGGACTCCGCGCCCTGCCGCCGGCGAAGACCACCGGCGCCTTCCCCGTTGAGTGCCGCGCCGACTGGGCCGAAATCTGCGGCCACCGTCAACGCACCGGTGGTCTGCCCGGCTGTCTCGCCGAAGTGCAGCGCGAACTCCAACGCGGCCTCGAAATTCTCGACGAGGGACGCCCCTACGAGGCGATCTCCCACTGGCAGTTGGGTTATGTCCACAACTGGGGAGAGCTCGCCATCTGCGCGCTGATGATGATGCACGCGGATTTGGCGAAAACGAGGTCGAGTTGACAGTGAGGGGTCAAGGGTTAAGAGTTAGAGGGTTGGGAGGTCTGATGGAGAGAAGATCAGGGTCGCACGGTGGCCTGCGGCCGAAGGGAGCGCTAACCGTCTCGTCTTCTCACCTTCTCACAGCGAGCGAAGCGAGCGCTCACCCTTCACCCTTCACCCCTAACCCGCGACCTGCTCGTGTTCGCTCCGCAGCCGGTGGACCTCCTCGTCATAGACCTCGAGGACCCGCTGGTAGGAAAGCATGCCGATGGCCAGCGATGGCGGCGGCCCGGAAAGCACCGGGAGATTCTCGTGCCTGAAGGCGGTGAACACCCGTACCGCGGTGTGGAGATCGTTGTCGAGTTCGAGATAGGCCATGGTGCTGGCCGCAACCGAGAGGTCTGAAGCCACCAGAAGTGACCAGACATCCGGGCTTGCCATCATCCGCCTGACATCGGTCATGCTGAACAGGCCGATGACCAATCCCTCGGCGTCAACCACCGGAAAAGCATGCTGTTCGCTCGGCGCGACCACCTCGAGAATCCTCTCGAACGGGGTCCCGGGCGAAAAGGTGATCAGAACCTCCTCCTGGTCCACGACCTCGCGAACGGTGAGTTTCTCCAGCACATCCATCTGAAGTTCGCCGATGTGAGCGGGCGAGTCGATCCTCGTCGGAACCTGGGCCTCGTAGATGGATACGCCGCGCATGAGGAGAAAAACCACCGAGCAGACGAGCATCAACGGCACCAGCAGATTGTAGGAACCGCTCATCTCGGCGACCATGATCAGCGAGGCGATGGGTACCTTGGCGACACCCGCGAAGAAACCGCCCATCCCGACCAGGACGCAGGCCGCCGTGGCTGGCGCAAAACCTGGAGCCAGGCGTTCGGCTGCAGCGGCGAAGACAGCCCCGGTGACTCCACCGATGACCAGGGAAGGCGCGAAAACCCCGCCAGATCCGCCCGAGGAGATGGTGAATGAGGTGGCGAGAATCTTGGCCGGCAGCAGCAGGAGCAGAATCTTGAGCGGCAATCCGCCGTCGAGGGTGAGCTGGAGCCATCCGTATCCACCCGACATGACCTGAGGCACCACCAACGCCAGCATTGCGACGAGCAGTCCGCCGATGGCGGGTTTGACCATCGCCGGCACCGGGAGCTTGGCGAAGACCACGTCCCGCATGCCGTAGAAGACCTTGACGTAGATGAAGCCCACCATCGCGAGAATGATCCCCAGGACCAGATAGGCGAGAAGCTCGCGCGGCGCGGTGAACTGCTCGATATGGGTCTCGAATATCGGGTGCCAGCCGGTGAGTGATGCATTCACCACATAGGCGACGATGGAGGACATGATGGCCGGGATCAACGCCTCGGACTCGTAGTCGTTCTCCGAGTAGAGCACCTCGATGGCGAAGAGAGCGGCGCCGAGAGGAGCCCGGAACATGCCACCAATGCCGGCCGCCATCCCGCAGATGACGAGGATCCTGCGATCGAGGGTCGGCAGCCGGAGCACCTGCGAAAGATAGGAGGCGAACCCGGCGCTGATGTGGGCCACCGGGCCTTCACGACCCGCCGAACCTCCCGAACCGATGGTCAGCGCCGACGCCAGCAACTTGATGGGGATGATCCGAGGGCGCAGGATCGCCCCTTTCTGGTGATAGGCGTTGATGACCGCGTCGGTGCCGTGGCCTTCGGCCTCCGGCGCGAATCTGGTCACGATCCAGCCGACCAGAAGACCCGCGCCCGGGAGCACCAGCAGCAGAAGCCACGGTCGGTCCGGAAGGTGCCAACCACCTCCGTCGGTCAGACCGTGGCCCGGCGCTTCAAAACCCACGACTCGTTTGAGAAGCAAACCGGACACGCCGTCGACTCCCCACGTGAGCGCCGCGGCTCCGAGACCGGCAACAACGCCGATCAGGAGCGCCAGGACCAGCCACCGGCCGAAGTTGTAGAGGTCGATTCGGGTCGCAAGCCGACCCAAAACGGTCAGAAATCGAGGGCTCTGGAGCTCCACAGGCTTCTCCGGACCCGGCTCAACCGAGCGCAGCCGGGGGCGGCGAACCGGCGGATTGGATGTTCATCCGATTTCAGTCCGTCGCGCCGACCAGCAGGCAACCGTTGGTCCCGCCAAAACCGAAGGAATTGGTCAATGCGATCTTGATCGGCGTTTCGCGGGCGACATGGGGAACATAATCAAGATCATTCTCGGGATCGGGATTGTCGAGGTTGATGGTTGGCGGGATGATCCCGTCTTTCACCGCCATCACCGCGATCCCGAACTCGAACCCCCCTGCGGCCCCGAGCAGGTGACCGGACATGGATTTGGTCGAAGAAACCATGATCTTTTTCGGCATGAGTGCCAAAGACCCCCTTGATGGCGAGGGTTTCAACGCTATCGCCCGCGGGGGTCGAGGTGCCGTGGGCGTTGACGTAATCGACGTCCTCGGGGTTGAGCTTGGCGTCTTGGAGCGCCGCCCGCATGCATCGGATGGCCCCGTCTCCATCTTCCGAAGGCGCGGAAATGTGATAGGCGTCCGACGACATTCCGAAGCCCAGGACTTCGGCTAGGATCGGCGCCCCCCGCTTGCGGGCGGACTCGTACTCTTCGAGTACCACGATGCCCGCTCCCTCGCCGATGACAAACCCGTCGCGGTCCTTGTCCCACGGACGCGATGCCCGCTCGGGTTCGTCGTTGCGCGTCGACAGGGCCCGCATGGAGGCAAAACCCGCGACCGGCATGGGCGTGATCACGGCCTCGGACCCACCGGCGATGACGACATCAGCGTAGCCGTGGCGGATGTAAAGCGTGGCATCGCTGATTGAATGCGCTGAGGTCGCACACGCGGTGCAGGTAGCCATGTTCGGGCCTTTGGCCCCGGTGCGGATGCTCACGACGCCGGAGCACATGTTGATGATGCTTCCAGGGATGAAAAAGGGCGACACCTTTTTCGGACCGCGCTCGAGCAGCCGACTGTGGTTCTCCTCGATCATGGGAAAACCGCCGATGCCCGAGCCGATGACGACCCCTACCCTGTGGGCGTTGTCATCATTGATTTCGAGTCCCGATTGTTCGAGGGCCATGTCCGCGGCCGCGACGGCATAGTGGACAAACGAATCAAACTTCTTGATTTCTTTGTGCTCGAACCATCGCGCGGGATCGAAACCCTTGACTTCACCGGCAATTCGGGACGAGAACCCCTCGGCATCAAATTTCGTGATGGGCCCGATCCCGCTCCGCCCTGCAACAAGAGCTTCCCACGTGTCCTGGGTTCCGATCCCCAAAGGAGAGACCAGGCCGAGGCCCGTGACCACAACGCGCCGAGGCATCAACTGCTCGCGTTGGTCTCGAGAAACGCAACCGCGTCTTTGACGTTGGCGATCTTTTCGGCCGCCTCGTCCGGGATCTCGACCCCGAACTCTTCTTCAAAGGCCATGACGAGCTCGACCACGTCGAGGGAGTCGGCGCCGAGGTCATCGACAAACGACGCCTCCGCGGTCACCTTTTCGGCATCCACACCGAGCTGTTGCACGATTATCTCTCTGACTCTTGCCTCGATACTCATTACGCGTCCCTCCTCCGTTAATTCAGATTCATTTTTTTCGCGCTCAACACACAATGTCCGGAGCGAGAATCCAACCACACATCGGTGGCGTTGCGACGCCGGCCAAAACGCCGGTGTTGCTTCCCCCAACCATGCTTCGCTCACTTCGATTCCCGCTGCCGTCACGGCCGCAACACTGACTGAAGGATACGTGATAGCACACAGCGGCGACCCGTGCAAGCACCCCAATTTCCTTGACATTGGCCGAAAAAAGGAGTACTCAGCCATTTAACGTCGCAATCGGCCTGTGACGAGGAGGTTCCATGGAAGCGTACCTGACCGCAAAAGAGGCAGCTGATTATCTCAAGCTTGCCGAACGGACGCTCGTCCGTCTGGCTCACGAAGGCAAGATCCCCGGGGTGAAGATCGGCGGCCAGTGGCGCTTCCGCCGCGCACTGCTCGATGAATACCTCGACACCCTCGCCGCGGAGTCGGTGGGATCATCCGGTGCAGCGCCAAACCAGGTCATCGATGCGCCCTTCGACGAGATCATCACCGTCGACCAGATCATCCCAGATCTGACGGCCAAAGATCGCAATGATGTCATCCACTCCATGGTGACTCACGTGACCAATCTCGGTCTGGTGCAGGATCAGGCTTGGCTCGAGGCCGCCCTCGCCGCGCGCGAGCGACTCGTCCCAACCGCGGTTCCCGAGGGTGTCGCGTTTTTGCACGCCCGTCGCCGCGCCGCGGACAAGTTCCCAAAACAGTTCATCGCCATGGCCCGGTCCACCGACGGCCTGGTTTTCGGATCACCGGAGATGGGAAAAACCCACGTCTTTTTCCTGCTCGCGCTGCGCAACGACGCACTCCACCTACGGTGGCTCTCGCGATTGGCTTGGATCGTCCGCAATCCCGGTCGAATGGCTCGGCTGCTCGAGGCGAAGTCCGCCGCAGAGATCCACGCCGTTTTGCTCGACGCCGCCATCAACCTTCCGGGTTCGTTGAAGCCAACGGGCAAGCCGACGCAACGGTAGTCGGAAGTCGACAGTCGACAGTTTCACAGCCCATCCGGTTAAGGCGTCCGGACTGTCAACTGTTGACTGTTGACAGTCAACTCAAATAGTCCCTCCACGCTACAATGGCAGTTCAATGAAGATTGCTCTCATCGGTAGCCACGGCGTCGGCAAAACGACTCTGTGCTTCGAGCTCGCCGCTCGGCTGAAACGACGCAACGTCGATGTCGAAATCGTGCGCGAGGTGGCGCGTCGCTGTCCCCTGCCCATCAACCAGGAGACCACCCTCGCCGCCCAGGAGTGGATCGCCCACAGCCAAGTGACGGCCGAGATCGAAGCGGCGGCGAATCACGATGCCGTGCTCTGTGATCGATCGGTGCTCGACAACTACTGCTACATGGTCCAGGCGACGGGAACCCAGAAGATCTGGGAACGCTTCCTCGACTATTGGATCCGAACCTATGATGTCCTGATCCACGTCCCACTGTGGGTTCGCCCGACCTATGACGGGGTCCGCGCCGTGGACGCCGGCTTCCAGGAACAGATCGAACTGCTCCTCGAAGGCATGATCGCCGCTCGCGCCTTGCGGCCCGTCAGACTCGATCCCGATGACCGCGACCGATGGGGCGAGCTCATCGAGGACCTCCTCCTGCCCCAGTTGGAACCGACCTTGCCACTCTTTCCCGCGATGGATTAGGCGCCTCTCGCACACCTTGTACAATTCAGCCGTGGAATTTGATCTTCTCGTTCGCAACGGCACCATCGTGCCCATGGAGCGCGATCGGCACTGGTTGACCGGCGACGTGCTCGTCCGCGACGGCCGAATCGCCGAGATCCGCCCCGGCGGCGCCGGAGAGATCACAGCCCGGCAGGTCCTCGACGCTTCCGGGGCCGTCGTGCTCCCTGGTTTCATCCAGTGTCACGTCCACGTCGTCCAATCTCTGCTCCGTCATCAGGCGGACGGGATGGAACTCCTCGAATGGCTCGAACAGCGAACCCTGCCCTACGAGGCAGCTCTCGACGGCGATGGGGTCGCAACCGCCGCCGAACTCGGCATCGCCGAACTTCTCACCGGTGGAACGACGACGATTCTCGATTTCGGGACGACCCATGACCACGACCGTGTTTTCGAGTCCGCCGAACGCATGGGGATTCGAATGACATCCGGTCGGACCCACATGAATATGGGGAGCGACACGGCGCCTTCCCTCATCGAAGACGCCGATGCCTCGCTTGCCGACGCCGAGGGCATCGGCGGGCGCTGGCACGGTCAAGCCGGTGGCCGCCTCCGGTATGCGGTGGCGCCACGCTTCGCCCTGTCGTGCACCCGCGGGTTGCTCGAGGGCTGCTCTCGCCTCGCGCGTGAACATGGCTGGCTGCTCCACTCCCACGCTTCCGAGAACGCCGACGAGGTTGCCGCCGTTCGCGCCGCCACCGGGATGAGCAACATCGAGTACCTCGATTCGGTGGGTCTCACCGGCCGCGACGTGGTCCTCGCACACGGTGTTCACCTCGATTCGGCCGAAGTCCAGATCCTCACCGACACCCGAACCCGGATCTGTCATTGCCCGGGGGCCAATCTCAAGCTCGGATCGGGGATCGCCGACATTCCCGGGCTTTGTTCGCAGGGCGTGCGGGTCGGTCTCGGGGCCGACGGGCCGCCGTGCAACAACCGCCTGTCGGCGTTTTATGAGATGTCCCTGGCCGCTACCATTCATGCACTCCGGTCCGGCCCCACCGCCCTGGGGGCTTGGGAGGCCATGGCCATTGCAACCCGTGAGGGCGCACGTGTGCTCCATCTCGCCGATGTCGTCGGCACCATCACGCCGGGAAAGGCCGCCGACATGACGGTCGTTTCGCTCGACAGTTGGTCGATGATGCCCGGCGACGACCCGGTGGCCAGGGTCGTTCACGGGGGTTCCGCCTCCGATGTTCGCCATGTGATCGTGAACGGTCGACCCGTGGTGGTCGATGGTGTGCTCACGACGATCGATCCAGCAGCGCTTCGAACCAGGGTCGACGAATCGTGGCGAGCGACCCGCGCGAGAATGAAACTTCCATGACCCTGCGACCGATTCTGGTTTTCGGCGACCCCCGACTCGAGGCGCACAACGCCCCGGTGGAGAACTTCGACGCCGCCCTCGCGAGCCTCGTCGACGACCTTTTCGAAACCGGCTGGAACGCGCCCGGCCTCGGTCTCGCAGCACCCCAGATCGGCGCCAACCTCCGGCTCGCCACCGTCGACCTCTCGGTCGGGAAAGACCCATCACAGAAGATTGTCCTCGCCAATCCGACAATCACCGAGACCGCCGGGAAAATCTCCCTTGAGGAGGGCTGTCTGTCGTTTCCAGGGTTGTTCACGACCCTGTCTCGCCCCCGCGAAGTGCTGGTCAAGGCTCAGGACGAACACGGAGAACCTCTCGAGATCGAGGCGTCGGGCCTGCTCGCTCAAGCCATCTGTCACGAAGTCGACCACCTCGACGGGCGCCTGCTCGTTCACCACCTGCGCGGCATCAAGAAGAAGATGTTCCTCAGACGCGTCGCCAAGATGAAGAAGACGGGAGTGTGGCCCGCGCAACCGAATTCTTAATTATGAGTTATGAATTATGAATTTCATCGCACTCGATACCCGAACGATCGGCGTGTTGCGATGCAATTCATAATTCCTAATTCATAATTCATAATTTTCTAGAGCGTTCGCGGCAAGGCGTCGCGCGGGTTCCCCTGATAGAGCTCACCGACTCTGCGCGCGGCCTCTTCACCGGCCGGGGACACCACTTTCGGAACCACGACCTCGACGGTGTAGAGATGATCTCCGTGGGCGCGGGTTTTGGTGTTTCGGGCGCCCTTGCCGCGAAGACGGAAGGTTCGGCCAGAGTTGGTCCCCGGCGGCACCTTGGCCCGAACCGGACCGTGAATGGTCCCGACCTCCACCTCACCCCCGAGATAGGCCTCCGAGAAGGTGACCGGGATGGTCGTGTGGATGTTGTCACCGTCCCTATCAAAGAAGGCGTGCGGCCGAACCTTGACTCGCACGAAGAGGTCCCCGGGTGCGCCTCCCTGGCGGCCATCGGCCCCTTTTCCTGCGACTCGAATCCGATTTCCATCGGCGATGCCCTCGGGAACCCGCACCTTGAGTTTCTCGGTCGAGATGACCACGCCCGCGCCGTGACAGCTCCCACACCTTTGACCTTGCGTCGTCCCCGACCCGCCGCAGGCCGAACACTGCAGTTGTCGCTGAACCGGCAGGCTGATAGTGGTCCCCTGAACGGCGTCCGCGAAGCTCACCTCCACTGCGAGTTCCTGGTCGGCACCTCGCTGCGGCGCCTGTCGTGTCTTCCCCGGTCGCGTTCCACCAAAGAACTGGCTGAAGATATCGCCGAGATCCTGGAATCCACCCATTCCATCGAAGTCGACGCGGAAACCCTCGGGCCCCGGAGAGCTGGTTCTCCGACCCGCCCGCCGGAACGGATCAAAACCGGCCGTCGGATCACCGTCAACGGTCCCGAAGGTGTCGTACTGCTTCCGCTTCTTCGCATCCGACAAGACCGCGTACGCTTCCTGAATCTCCTTGAACTTCTGTTCGGCGTCGGGGCTGCCCGGGTTGACATCCGGGTGGAACTTGCGCGCGAGTTTGCGGTAGGCCTTCTTGATGTCCGAGGCGTCCGCCGACGCCGGTACGCCGAGCGTCTTGTAATAATCAGTCGTCAATCTCGCCTCCATCACCCTTTGGTGACCCAGCTGCACGCTCCGGTATCAGGAGAATGCCCTGTCGGTACAAATATGAGCGAACCCTTATTAAATTTCAAGTTTCCCGTCAATGCGGTTGCAGGGTAGAATGCTGGCATGGCGTGTGACGCATCAATGACCGTGGCGATGATGACTCTCCTCGCGGTGACGCCCTTTTCTCAGCGCCGCTATTTCGTGCCGCTGGGGCTCGGTCTCGTGATCGCCGCCATGTTCAATCTCGGCCTGCTCGCGTCGGCGCCCCACGCCAACGACCCGGGAGCCATGCAGCTTCTCGTGTGGCTTCGACTGCCGATGGTCAGGATCGCAGCAAACCTGGTCGCCGGCACGCTCATTCTGTGGGCGGCTTTCGGCATTCTTTTCGGAGGCAGCCGCGTCGACCGACTGGTTCGATCCCTCAAAAATCGTGGGGATTTCGAGGGGGCGGGCGAGATCTATCTGCAGAATGGCAAGCTGCAAGCCGCCCTCGCCAATTTCAAAAAGGGCCGGTCATGGCAGAAAGCGGCGGAGACCGCAACGCGCTTGAGACGTTTTGCCGAGGCGGGTGAGTACTTCCGTCTCTCAGGCGGGCGAAGTCTGTCCGACGCCGCGCGAGCCTATCGGCAGGCAAACGATCCCAAAATGGCGCAGAAGTGTGAACGCGAACTCGCCGACTGGCTGGTCGGGAACGACCACATCAGCGAAGCTGTCGGTGCGTGGATTCGCGCTGGTGACCCCAAACAGGCCCTCAGAATCGCCAACATCGCACTCAAGGAACGACAATTCCAACCGTCGGATCCGTCCTTCCAACCGGCTCTTCGCGTCACGAAACAGTTGAATGACCACGCCACCGAGGCACGACTCTCCGAGGCGCTCGGAGACTGGCTGGCGGTGGGCTACGCTTGGAGAGCGGCCGGAGACCACGCCCGGGCGGCCGACGCCTTTCTCAAAGCCGATCAACTGGTCGAAGCGGCACGATCTGCCTCGGATTCCGGCTACCCCCATCGTGCGGCCAAGATCCGTGTCCGGTACCTCGGACGGTTGTATGACCAACTGCAGCAGACAACCCAACCCGGAGAGGTGACCGAAACCGAGATCGATCGGCTCAGTAAACTCCTTCAGGCCGAGACGGATGATCTGTTGCCGGTCCTCGCAGACCTCAAAATGGAAGACGAGCTGATCCAGGTTCTGGCTTCGTCCGGGCGGGTCGAAAAGGCGGTGAACATCCTCGTCTCTTCCGGTCGTCCGGAGGCGGCGGTCGATCTCGCCCGCAGCGCGAAACGGTGGACCGTTGCCGCGCCTCTATTAGAAGATCTCAACCGCTGGGCCGAGGCCAGTGACCTCTGGGAATTCTCCGGCGATCTCGAATCCGCGGCCCGGTGCGCCGAGCGGGCCGGGGAGGACGTTCGAGCCCTCGAGATCTATCGCGGACTCGGCAGGGCTGACAAGACTGCGCTTTTCATGGCCCGCCTGGGATACCTCCAGGATGCGCTCATCGAGCTCCACCGCGCCGAGATGCTCGAGGAGGCCTGTCATGTGCTTCGGGAGCATCCGGGCCCGGTGCCCGACATCCCCGACGTGATCCTCGATATCGCCGGATGGGCGCGCGAGAACGGGTCGTTGGATGACGCCATCTTCTGTCTCCAGCGAGCCGTGGTCGGCGTTGCGCTCCAACCCGGCCGGTTGGAACCGGCGGTCGCACTCGCGAGGTTGTTTCTCGAGGCGGGGAGCACCGACAAGAGCATCGCCATCGTCGATCGCATCCTCGAGTTCGATTATTCGTGTGAGCCCGCCCGTGCGCTTCGTCAGGAGCTCGCCACGACCCAACAGGTCGGTGACCGTGCGCCCGGCACTTCGGACGGCGTACCCGGAGCCTTTCTCCCCCGGCGCCGGCCCCCACCGATACGAGATTCTCACCGAGCTCGGGCGGGGCGGAATGGGAGTGGTCTACAAGGCGAGAGATACCCGGCTCGACCGCGACGTCGCCATCAAAGTCCTCCGAGAGACTGCACCCGAGGTGGCGGCCCGGCTCGAGGAAGAGGCCAAGACCGCCGCGACCCTCAATCATCCCGGTATCGTCACGATTTTCGACTTTGAGGCTGGCTTCGGCGGCTACTTCATCGCCATGGAGTTCGTCCCCGGCGAGGCGCTCGATCAAGTGGTACGCAGCGCTCGTCAAAGGGTCAGCAGCAATATCCACCTCATCCTGACCCGTCTCGCCGATGCGGTAGGCTATGCCCACCAGCACCGAATCATCCATCGTGACCTCAAACCGGCAAATATCCTCCTGACACCAGACTACGAAGTCAAGGTGCTCGACTTCGGCATCGCGGCACGCCTCGATCTGACCTCCGGGCGTGACCTTCGGATCTACGGCACGCCGTACTACATGGCGCCCGAGCAGATCCGCGGCAAGCGACCGACGCCGGCCACCGATGTCTACTCATTCGGGGCCACGGCCTTCCATCTCGCCACCGGACGGCCGCCGTTCAACGAGGGAAGCATCGTCGATGCTCACTTCAGAAATCCACCGCCCGATCCCCTCGATCTTGAACCGCAACTCGACCCCCGGCTCGCCGAACTGATTCTCCGGTGCCTGGAAAAGGACCCCTCCGCGAGATTCAACAACGGCTCGGAGCTGCACAAAGCACTGGTTGCATTGAGGAGCTGATTCCGCGGCGAGGACCGTAGCCACGTCCACATCCGTATCCGCAGCCTCGTCCGTGTCCGTGTCCGTGTCCGTGTCCGATGGACGCTGCCACGGTCGCTGCCGCGAAGTCTGACAACTCCCACGAAATCTGTGGCCTACTCTCAAATGCGATGACTTCGTGCGCCTTTGCGATGGCTGTTCTTCGCGCCCTTTGCGTTTCAACCCGGCGATGGTGCGATGGCTCTGCGCCTCTGCGCCTCTGCGCCTCTGCGTTGAATTGTGACGGTGAGATCCCGAGCGTCGGAGTTCAGGTATCATGACCTTTACGCCGTGCGCGCTGTGCGCACCCGGGGAGGTCACACCGAATGGATCCACGTACCCTCTGGCGACGTCCAGAGTCACGTTTTCTTATCTTGTTTCTCAGTATTCTGGGGATCAGTTTTACAGTGATCGCACTGAGGCCGGTTAACGACGCATTCGTAGTTCCGTACACAACCCTCATCGCGAAGGTATCCGGCCTGGTCCTCGGCCTTCTGGGCGAGGACATCACCATCAACGGGTGTGTCCTGCGATCACCCCGATTTGCGGTGACGATTTACAACGGCTGCAACGGACTCATCACCAGCTTGATCTTCATCTCCGGCGTCCTCGCCTTCCCCGCTCGATGGTCGGCCAAAATCCTCGGGGTCGTCGGCGGTTTGCTCGCGATCCAAGCCATCAACCTGGTGCGCATCATTTCCCTGTTCTATATCGGCATCTATCTTCCCAAGCTCTTCAACTCGTCTCATATATTCATCTGGCAGTCGCTGGTGATCCTGGCCGGGGTCGCGCTGTGGATCACCTGGGCCCACCTTTTCGCTGCACCGCCGACGCGAGAGGCGGATTGAACAACCCGGATCGGATGGTCGACTCGTTCATCGAGGAGGACTCATCATGAGCGGAGATGTCGCGCTCTACAGAAGCTTTCTCAAGAAACTGCCATTGGCCCTGTTGGTGGCGATGGTGGTGTGGCTGCTCATGCGCCCGGTCCTCGACACCGCGATCTCGGGCTTCGCCCAACTTCTGATCAGGTCCTTCGAGTATCCCAGAGTGACGCGACTTGTCGTCGAGGATCACCGAGCGGAAGTACGCCGCGCCGACTTTCGAACCGATTCAGGCATCCCGTCAATCCCGCTCACCGAGAAACACTTCAACACCATCGTCCTGCTCGCCCTCTATCTGGCGCTGCCCAAACCGTTTTCGAGGCTTCAACTCGAACGGCTCTTCATGGGCTGGTGCATTCTTTATCTGACCCAGAGTATGAACCTGATCTTTCACGTCAAATGTCTCTACGCCCTCTCGCTCGGCGACTGGAGCCTGCAGAATTACTCGGATTTCTCACGCGATTTCTACGGGTTCTGGCGCTACTTCACCGATCTCCCGGGACGGTTCTCCTTCCCATTCCTGATCTGGCTGGGGTTCAACTGGGACCTCGTCATCCAGCTGCTCGGGCCGCAGACCGCCGCAGAGGGCGACGCGCCGAGTACCGGCAAAAAGATGAAACAGAAAAACTGACCGGTGAGGAAAGCAGGTTATCGATTCCGCCGCAAGGACCGATAATCAGGAATCTTGTATTCCTTGATCTTCGAAATCAGGGCCCCTCGAGAGAGATTCAGCGTTCGCGCCGCCAAACTCTGATTGCCTTTGACGCGACGAAGAACCCGGTCGATGATGAGTTCTTCGATACCCGGAATCACGACCTTGAGGTCGTCAACGGCGATGAGGGATGCAGAGATCTCTTCACTGTCGTCAATGCGATTCGGGTGCCCGGCGGAAGCCCGTCGAGGGACCACGCCCCTGACCATCTCGCCATCCTGCGTCGCCGACACCAGGCGCCGAAGCTCGCCCAGGAGTTCGGTCATCTGCCCTTCAAACGTGTACTCCAGCACCGAGTTGAGCGTCTCCAACTCGATTCCTCTGATTTCTTTTCCCTGTTCGGCGCCGACCCGCTCGAGGAGACGGACGATGAGCAGCGGGAGATCCTCTCGCCGGTCCACCAGCGATGGAATCCGAATGAGGTGGCGGTCGAAGAGGCGAAAGAGCGTCACATCGAGGACGCCCTCGTTGACCAATGCCATGGCGTCCTCACCGGTTGTCACGATCCAGCGAACGGAGGGACCGAACGCCGAGTCGAGATCCTGGGTCACCGCTGCGGCCAACTCGCGCTGCAGACCAGGGGTCATGAGGTGGACATCGCGGACGACCACCACTGCGCCGCGTGAGCGTTCACCCAGGCTCTCCCTTTCGCTCTCCCCCTCGGTACCGAAGAGTTCAACCCTGAGCGCGCCATCTTCGCCGCCTCGCGCCTGGAAAACGCGAACAGGAGGCTCTCCTCCCGGGCGAAGCGAGGCGATGAGATTCGCAAGGAACATCCGACCCACCCCAACCGGGCCGCACAGCATGACAGGTGAGGCCGACCGGGCCGCGGCACCAACGCTGTCGCGGAGTATGTGGACGGCTTGGGAGGTTCCGGGAAGGTGGGTTTCCAACGCGAGCTGGGCCTTCTTGACCCACTCGCCGTAAACCAGCGTCGATCGTTCCACCCGCTCCCAGTGGACCGAGAGCATCCGGGCGAACTCACCGAGCAACTCTCGGTCCTCGTCCCGGTCTTCGGGTGTGGTCTCGACCAGCACATAGGCGTTCGCCAGTCCCGGGCCTCGGTCAACCGGGTACACCAGGAGAAGCTGACCGACCAGCCGAAGCACCGCGTACCGTCCCGTGGACGCAAGCTCGGAAAAGGTACGGGCCGGCAGCCGCGGGAGGTCGCCCTCCCACTGCGAGAGAACCGGTTGGAAATGCCCCTCGTCATCGATGAGCGCGAGAAGAGCCTTGCGGTCGGCGAACACCGTCGCAAAGAAGGTGCGCAGCGAAGGCACGAGGTCCGAACGCATCCTCGAGCGGAACATCTCCACGAGTTTCGTCCGAGCGTCGCTCAGTTGGTGGGGTTCGCGAAACAGAATGACCTCGGAACGTTGAGTCCCCTCGCCGACCGCAGAGCCCGCATCCGACTCGTCCGAGGCCGCTCGATCGAGGGTTCCCTCGACCACCTCGACATCGGTTTCGCCTTCGTCGCTGCCCTTGAAGATGATGGTGGCCGTACCGATCCGTATCTTGTCGCCGACCTTGAGCACACCGCGCGATCGACGTTCGCCGTTGAGAACCACGACCTGCCGGTTCTGGCCGAGAAAGGTGAAGACCCTGCCGTTGCGCTGGATCACAACGTGCTGGGGAGCAACGCCCGGCAACCGGAGTACCACATCGTTGTGACTTGAGGCGCCGACGGACACAGATTGCTTGTCCAACTGATAGGTCAGTTGGGAGCCCCCCTTGCCCTCAATGATCAAAGTCACCATGGAAACTACTCGTCTTGGCTTGTTTCTGAACACGATCTCAACCTTTGAGTCGCACAGGCCTAATCGCGGCTCACTCGAAATACCAAAACCGGATGAGGACGGTTTCGACCATATCTAAGAGTCGACAATCTGTCAATTCAAAGCACAATGCGTGGCAAATACGCGATGCCGGGTAGCGTTGGCGGAGCACAGTGGGCGAAACGTCCAGTTGCAGAACAGAATGGAGACGGGCGCTCATCTGAAGCCGAACACTCCGTTCCTCGCGTGGGAGGATTCGCAGCACGGAACGAGCTTGAGAAATGCCGTCGAATCCACCCACGGTTCACGGATACGACCGTGTTATGAGTGCAGCGCCACTCCACCGAGGCGTCCGGCGAGAACCACCAACTCGGAGAGATCCGGGAGGCTCTCGCCCTCGCGGTCCCCGACCAGGATCCCCGCGACCGAGGCTCCGATTCCCAGGGGAATGACCGCCGTCGCCGACGGAAGTTCTTCGAGACCGAGGAGCTCAGCAAGCCGGTGCGAACCTCCCGCCGTGGGATCGATACCCAGGGTGGGGTTGTTCGATCTGATCACGAGTTCAAAGATGCTCAATCCCCGAGGCAGCGCCCGCGTCCCGCGCGCAAGGGGGTAGCCGAACCCGGCGCGACAGCGAACGGCCTTCTCTTCGACCATGAGCACCGCGCCGCGAAGAAGGTGTCCCGAAGCCAACTGCAACAAGACGCCCACGGCCTGTTCGGAATCCGCCTCGCGGAGGAGCGCATCGACGAGTTCGGCCACCGCCGGCGGAAGCACCGAATGGCTCGTCGGGCGGAGAGATCTGAGCTGGCGATCGACGACCAGGGTCAGATCTTCGACAAACCGATTCTGGACTTCACCACCTTCGCCGGGCGGAACGGGAAGCAGAAAGGTCACGCCCGCCTTGACGAGTTCGTGGACCCACATGGGATTACCCAAGGGGGCCGCCCAGACTACCGGCAGCGGAGGCTCGATCTCCCCGGCCCGACGCACGAGATCGAGCCATGCGGTTTCTTTGCCGCCTCGAGACACCCCCGCCGCCTGGTGCACCACAAGTACATCGAGATTGGCGAGATCGATCTCTTGGTTCCTGCCGATCTGGCGGACTTCCCACCCTCGCCGCCGCCACTCGTTCTCCACCGCGCCACGCCAGAGCCGGGGATCCGGCGCGACGACGCCCACCTGGGCGAAAAGAAGCTCCTGGGGCGCCTGATCCGCAAGACCCTCGAGGAGATCGCCGAGCGGGTTGTCAGAAGGTTCCGACCCGAGCAGATGAATATTCGGCAGGGTTGCCGATTGGGCGAGCTCGACGATTTCTCCCGCCACCAGCCTTTCGACCTCGATCTCGGTCAGTTGGCTGTTGTCGAGTTGCCGCAGACCCGACCGAACGGCGTCTGCGAAGGCGCCAAGGCTCAACGACGGGCCGACGATAGGTGAAACATCTCCCGGTTCGAACCGAAAAGCGCCTTCGGTGCAGGACAGGATGCGACTTGCGGCATCGAGCTGATCGGGTGGAGGAACCGCGGTCCAGCCGTGATCGATCTCCATCCGGAATGACCCCTCGTCGGTCACCAACTCCAAAACACCGCTGGTGGCCGTGGCCGACAACAATCGCATGAGCGCGGGTGGTCCGAGATGGGTGAGGCTGCCAGAGAGAATTCGTTTCATGATCCGACCTCCTCACGCTCGGCCGAGGGCAGATGAACGACATAGCTGTGGAGCTCTCCCGTTCGCAGGTCGAATTCGCGCCGCTCCACGATCTTGCCGTCGAGTTCGACCTCCAGCAACCAACGACCGGGCAGGAGACTGGCGAAACGCACTTCGCGACCCAAAACGGCCTGCCGCTGGTCCGACCCGCGGGAGAGTCTGGCAATCGCCCGCCGCTCGTCGGTCATGTCCGTCAGACGGCAGACCAGCTCGGCCCCCAGATTCGGGCGCAACAGGGTGGTGCCCACCCGGGGCAGCCGGTGCAGATCACCGACGGCCGGAACCACAACCTCGATGAACGGCACGCGGTCGACGGCAGTCTCGAAAGCGACGTGTCGAGGAGTCAGGATCCACCACCCGAGCGTCGGATCGGTCGGGACCCACCCGGCGCCCGGCAGCCGGCACTCCACCCACCGGTGGGGAATCGCCTCTCGCCCGGTGATGAGAAGACCACTCACGGTTCGCGCCTCGAACCCGGTGGCCATGAGCAGCGCCGCGGTAGCATTGGCAAGTCCCGAGCACCGCCCTCCACCTCGTTCGATCACCGACGCGGCATCCTGCGGAAAGCGATCATCATCGACGAGACCGAGATGGTCGGACACCCACTCAAGTACCGCGGTCGCCGCTTCCCAGGCGTCCATCTCGGGGCGCAGGGCGGACCGCAGGTTCTTCGGCACCTCGAAACCTCGGGGTACGCCCGGGCCTTCCCCCGCTTCGACCTCCGCATAGGAACCGGTGGAGCCGATTGGGTTGAGGGACGTCTCGACATGAACCTCGACCCTCCCGTCGGCGCGATCACGAATATCGACGGCATACCCGTTGGCGGCATGTGGGAGGGGGAGGATCGGTCCCTGCATCAGATAAACGGCCTCGTCGGCGCCCACCGACAAGGCCGCACCGAGCACCAGACCGATGAAGGAGAGCCTCACTTGGTGTCGCACCTTCGTTTGACGAAACCGTCGAGAACGCCGTTGACGAATCGACCGGACTCCTCGGCCCCGTACTTCTTCGCGATCTCAATGGCCTCATCGATGACGACGGCAGGAGGTGTGTCGGGCACGTGGGTCAACTCGAACAACGCCAGGCGAAGAATGTTGCGATCCACTGCGGCCAGTCGTTCGAGGCGCCAGTGGGCCGTCTGAAGGCTGAGCTCCTCGTCGAGCTTCTCGAGATTGGCCAGGGTTCCCCGCAGAAGGAAGTCGGCGAATTCGCGGACCCCGTCGGTCGAGCTGGACCACTCGTCGAAATCCCTTTGCATGATTTCGAGATCGGCACTGGTGTGTTCGTGTTGATAGAGCAGTTGCAGCGCGAGCTCTCGGGCGCGGCGGCGCATTCCCATCTAGTGCACCCCAATCAGGCGGGCTTGTCGCCGCCGTCGAACCCCTCGAACAATCGCGCCATCTCCACGGCAGCCAGGGCGGCTTCCCAACCCTTGTTGCCCATTTTGGTTCCAGCTCGTTCGACCGCCTGTTCGAGATTCTCGGCAGTGATGACACCGAACGTCATGGGAACACCGGAACTCATGGCGCTCTGGGCGATCCCCTTGGCAACTTCGGAAGCGATGAGGTCGAAGTGGGCTGTTCCACCGCGAACCAGGGCTCCGAGACAGACCACCGCATCATGCTTGCCCGAGGAGGCGAGCCGGCTGGCCACAAAAGGGATTTCCCACGCCCCAGGGACCCGGTAGACGGTGATGTCGTCGCTCGATGCTCCGTGGCGCTCCAAACAGTCCACCGCTCCGGACTCGAGACGCGAGGTCAATGCCTCGTTGAAACGGCTGACGACGAGCGCAAACCGCAGACCCTTCGCATCCAATTTTCCTTCGATAACCCGCATGCGGTCCTCCAGAGGTTTTATTGTAGCCCGACTGGCTTTGAGAGGCCATCTGAGCGGGCGTCGCGCCCGAGATCGAATCCGATCAAGGAACGCGGAAGACCCCGCACCATCGGGGTGCCGGGTTTGACATTGTGCCGGAACGACCACACGGCCCCGCGTCACGCTTCGCACAATGTCATACCGGGATCCCCCGGGAGGCGCGATGAGGTCTGCTGTTCCGGCTACGAGGCAGGCCGCCGGCGTGCCATCGGCGTGGTCGCAGCCATTCCAATCAACCCACGCGCGACCACGCCGATGGTGCGACGCTGGGGCGTCGGGACGCCAAAGCGTCACAGCGGCCCAGAAGGCCGGGGATGAGGACAGGATCCGCGCCAGCGTCAGGAATCACCGGTGGTCGACGGCGGTCCATCGGCGTAGCCGCAACCGTTTCAGAAGCCGAGGCCCGAGACCCAGTTCGAGAGCCGGTTCAAACGAATCGAACGAGCTGTCAGTCGCTGAATCCGATCACGGCATCGTTGCCGAGGTGCCGACCGGCGTCGGTCGGCAGCACGAGATCTCCGCTCTCAGCCACCAATGCCCGCTGCTTCGCCTTGGTGACGACTCGCCTCGTCCACGACTCGCGCCAACCGAGGTGACGGAAGAGGCCATCCTCGCGGCACTCCTCGGTCGCCTCGGGTGTGCCCACATGGTGGAGAAGATGGACGAGAAGCATCCGCACGGCGAAATCGAGGCGCTGACCCGAACGCCGCCGCGCCTGGGCCACGAGACCCCGCTCGGGCGCCATGAGAAACGCGACCGCGAAGACCACCCCGCTGGCCGAGGCGATGGACCCGGCGATCGACACATCCAGGGCCAATGCCGCAGCCCACCCCATCGTCGCGGCGACGGCGGCAATGACGACAGCGAGGCCGATCATGGGGCCGAGCCGCTCGGCGAGAAGATAGGCGGTTGCCGGTGGCGCGATCATGAGCGCCACCACCAGAATCGAACCGACGGCGTCGAAGGCGCCGACGGCGGTCACCGAGACCATGGTCATGAGACCGTAGTGCACGACGAGTGGATGGAATCCGAGCAGCGCCGCCAACGAGGCGTCGACGGTTGCGAGCTTGAGCTCCTTCCAGGCGAGGGTGATCAGCGCCGCGTTGATCAGCAGAATCGCGCCCATGCTCCACAGCGCCGTCGGACCGAGATCGATCCCTCCCAAAGTGAGGCGCTGAAATGGCGCAAAGGCGAGCTCACCGAGGAGGACCGCATCGGTATCGAGATGGACATCGGAGGCATGTCGCGAGATGAGGATCACACCGATGCTGAAAAGCGCCGGAAAGACGATGCCGATGGAGGCGTCTTCCGGAACCAGTCGACTGCGGATGAGGGCTTCGATGAGCACGACGGTGAGCACGCCGGTCGCCGCCGCTGCGACGAGAAGCAAAGGTGAATTGAGGTTCTGAGTCAGAAAGAACGCTACGACAATTCCCGGAAGAATGGCATGCGAGATGGCATCCGACACCATCGCGGTCCGGCGGAGCACGAGATAGATGCCTGGCAACGCGGCCGCCACCGCCGTCACCACCGCAATGGCGAGGATCTCGAGTTCGGGGCTCATGATCCGGCCTCGCGATCGAGGTTCTTCTCGGCTTCGCGACGACCGATGGGCGTCGGCGCCCACAGCCCCACGCCGACTGCGCTGACGAGTCCCCGCGCCTGGAGGTCACCGAGTACTCGCTCGAGATCTGCGCCGACCGGGCTCATGGTGCGAAGCACCGCCAGACCGTGGCCGTGATCGGGTTCATCCGGGTGCTGCTGGGCGAGGGCATAGAGATGCATCAGGACCGGCTCGAGAGCCGCTGCCGGCTGCAGCCGGCCGAGCCGTATCCACCGCCAAAGCAATCCGCGCTTTGGAGCGAAGACCAGCGAAACCACGACAACAGTGCTCAAGACGAGGACGATGGTCGGCCCGGTCGGCAGATGAGGAACGACCGAACTCAGCACCGCGCCGGTGACCCCGGAAAAGACACCGATGGCGGCGGCGATGATGACCATCGGCGCCAGCCGGTTGGTCAACTGGCGCGCAGCGGCGGCCGGCGCCACGACCATGGCCGACATGAGCACCACACCGACGGTGCGCAGACCGATCACCACCGCCACGACCAGCAGCAGCGTGAAGAGACCATCCAAACGCCGCATGGGCCGACCGAGACTCTCGCCGAACTCGGTGTCGAAGCTCAGCAGTTTGAACTCCTTCCAGAGCAAAGCCAAAACGATCAGACACGCCGCCCCGAGGATGGTCATGACCACCACATCCTCACGAAGCAGGGATGCCGCCTGGCCGAAGAGGAAGGACTCGAGCCCCGCCTGGGCGGCGTCGGGCCGCTTCTGAATCCAGGTCAGCAGCACCAGTCCGAGACCGAAGAAGACGGCGAGGGCCATTCCCAACGCCGAGTCGTAGGGCACCCGGCTGCGGCGGACCACCAGGCGAACCGCCAACGTGGCGATCCATCCCGCGAGTGCGGCGCCCAGCATGATCGGCAGGGGTGCTTTGCTGCCGGTGAGAAGGAAGGCGATGGCGATGCCCGGGAGCGCGGCGTGACTCAGCGCGTCGCCCACGAGGCTCTGCCGGCGCAGATAGGCGAAGGAACCGAGGGCCCCGGCTGCGGCGCCGAGCACCCCCGAACCGAGGGCCACGACCCTCAGGGTGTAGTCGCCAAAGAAATCCATCAGAGACCGGTTCCCGCTTCGGCGAGTTGGGCGAGAACACCGACCCGGCCGCCAAAGGTGAGGCGGAGGTTCTCTTCGGTGAAGACATCGGCCACGGGGCCCGATTCGATGGCGCGCACGTTGAGCAAGAGGACCGAGTCGAAGTACTCGGGAACCGTCTGGAGATCGTGGTGGACGACAATCACTGTCTTGCCTTCGTCGGAGAGCCGATCCAAGACGGCGACGATGGCCTGCTCCGTGGGCGCGTCGACACCTTGGAACGGTTCGTCGAGCATGAGGATGGGCGCCTCCTGGACCAGGGCCCGAGCCAACAGTACCCGCTGCTGCTGACCACCGGAGAGCTGGGCGATGGGCCGCCGTTCGAAGGCGCCCATGGTGACCTCGTCGAGGGCCCTTCTCGCCCGGTCGCGTTCCCCCGCCCCTGGCCGACGGAACCAGCCCAGGCTGCCGTAGGTACCCATGGTGACGACATCGAGAACATCGGTGGGGAAGTCCCATTCCAGCGACGAACGCTGCGGAACATAGGCGATCTCACCACGCCCCTTGGCATACGGACGGCCGAATACCCGGACTTCGCCGGCGACCGAGGTCACCAGCCCCATGGCGGCCTTGATGAGGGTGCTCTTGCCGGCTCCGTTGGGCCCGACGATGGCCATCTTGTCACCCGCCGGCACCACGAGATCGATGTCCCAGAGCACCGGCTGATCCGAATATGCGACGGTCAGGTCCTCGACCTCCAGCGCCGGTTTATCATTGTCGATCACTGTTCACTCCTCGACAACGCGGCCACGATGGTATCGACATTCGCGCGCACCGTCCCGACATAGGTCTCGGCCGGTCCGCCGGGACTTCCGAGCGCATCGGAGTAGAGGCTGCCGCCGATGGTGACATCTCCCCCTCGGGCATTGACCGCCTCGGTCAGCGCCTCGACAAACCGCGGCGGCACCGACGACTCGATGAAGACCGCAGGAAGACCGCGGTCGGCAATAAAGGCGGCCAGCGCCTGGACATCAGCGGTCCCGGCCTCGGCGGCGGTGCTCACCCCGAGAAGACCACGAACCTCCATCCCATAGGCCCGGCCGAAGTATGAAAACGCGTCGTGTGCGGTGACCAGCACCCGGCGGTCCTCCGGCAGCGTCGCCACCCTCTCCCGCACCCAGATATCGAGTGCTGCGAACTCGGTGATCAGCGCATCGCCGCGTTCCTGATATCCAACGGCGTTGTCGGGATCGACCCGGATCAAGGCGTCGCGCAGACACGCCGCGGCGTGCTGCCAGAGACCCACGTCGAACCAGACGTGCGGGTCGTGGAGATTGTCGTAGCCCTTCACCGCGAGCAGCGATTCGGCGGGGACGCACGCCGCCACCTCGACCGTCTCGACCCCGCGTGTTCCCATCTCATCGAGCACCTCGGTCATCTTGCCTTCGAGATGGAGACCGCTGTAGACGATCATCTGGGCCGAGGCCATCGACCGGACATCACCGGCCGACGGCTTGTAAAGATGAGGATCGACTCCCGCACCCATCAAGGTATCCAATTCGATGACGTCGCCGCCGATGGATCTCGCGAGATCACCGACGATGGAGGTCGTTGCCACGACGCGCAACGGGCCGGGGACCTGATCGGCCGGTTGGCCTCCACCGCAACCGGTGGCGGCGGTCAATACACCCACCAAAATGAGAATCTGCAGTCTCGTTGTCATGCGTCCTCCTGAAACCAAAGCTCATCCGCGAGCTCGCGCGGGAGCAGAAGCCGTTCACGCTTGATCGCGACCCGCACCGCGCCCTCCTCGATCTCCAGCACCTCGACCACCACACCCGGGGTCAACCCGAGCTTACTCAGCAGATTGAGACTGTCTCCGTCCTGGGTTCCGACCCTGCACAGTCTCGCCGCCGTGCCCGCCTCGATTCGAGTGAGCTCGATCTCCTCGGCGGCGGCGGGGAGCCGCAGATCGGCGTCGGGGATCGGATCTCCGTGGGGGTCGCGGGTGGGGTGACCCAGGGACTCGGCGATCCGGGCCTCGAAGCGCTCCGAGATCACATGTTCGAGTCTTTCGGCCTCTTCGTGAACCTCGTCCCAGCCATAGCCCAGCACCTTGAGGAGAAAGGTCTCAAGCAGACGGTGGTGACGGAGCATCTCCAATGCGACCCGACGACCGCTGCCGGTCAGGGTGACACCCCGGTAAGGCTCGTAGCTCACCAGCCCGAGCTCGGCCAGGCGCTGAACCATCCCGGTCACCGACGCCGGGCGGACATCGAGCCGAACCGAGAGATCCCTCGTCGACACGCTCTCGACCCCATCGCCAAGGAGAAAGATCTGCTTGAGATAGTCCTCCTGAGATGGGGATAGGACCTGTCTCCCGGGCGTGTGCCCGTCGATCGGGATTTCGCTGATGGACATATTTTTAGTCTAGCCTAAAAAAAATATTTTTCAAGCACCGGCAACGACGCAGTTCCGGTATGATGACCGGTATCTGGGAGGATCCATGTGTGACAACCATATGCTCATGAAGACCTGCCGACCGATCCCCGAGGGGACCGAGCCCATCAGCGGCCACGAGCTCGATCACCTCCTCTCCCACACCGCCGGCTGGGAGATCGACGACGGCGTCCTGACGAAAGTGTTTCAGTTCCAGGACCACTACCAGACCATGGCGTTCGTCAATGCCGTCGCGTGGGTTTCACACCGTGAGGACCACCACCCCGAGATGATGGTCGGATATGACACCTGCATGGTGGCCTACACCACCCACTCCATCGGGGGTCTATCCGAAAACGACTTCATCTGTGCTGCCAACGTCGATCATCTCGTTGGTGACTGAGTCGGCGGGAGGAACAATGAGAGCCATGGGAATCGTCATCGTCGGTATCGTGATCGCCATCGTTCTCGGGTGCGGCCAGGACAAAGACGAATTTCAGCAGGAGATCGTCGATCTGACCGGTCAGCCGCCCGAAGTGGCCTATGTCGCACTCAAATGCGCCAAGTGTCACGGCGCCGAGCTCGAGGGGCAGCGCACGGCGCCCAAGCTCACCGGACTCGCCAAACGCTGGGATGAGCAACGGCTCATCGAGTATCTGCGCGACCCGAAGGCGGTCCAGGCCGCGACGCCGCGGCTCGCCTACATGGCAGAAAAATTCCCCATCGAAATGCCGGCCTATGCCCACACCGATGAAACGGTACTGCGCGACCTCACCGGATACCTGCTGGCAAAGTGACGGGAGCGCATCCTGGAGAGCAGGCGGATCCCACCTCGAACGGGGTGCGAGCGTCACCTCGAAAGGACGCGGAACCGACGTTGAACGGGGTGCCGTCTTTTGTCATTGTTCGGGTGTGAGTCGCTCACGTCCGGCACCACGCTGAGCCCGAACAATGCTAAAGGTGGCTCCCTCGGCAACCCGCGTTGAGAACATCGGGTTCTGCGTCGCGTATTTAGGAACGCGGTCCTGAACCCGGTTCTTTGAGCGGAGTTCCCGAGCGGATGCCAGGCACCTTTTTCGTCGGACGAAAAAGAGAGCCAGGCACCGCCACCGCACGGCTTTTCGTTTCTAGGATCGGGAAGCGCGCCGCTGAACGCGCCTACGCCTTCGCCGCAGACGGTCCCTTCAACACCCGTGCCGGGAGCATCAGGATCGCGTGCAGAAAGCTGAAGACCGCGTCGACCGTGATGCCGATGAGCCTGAACGGCAGCATCAACAGCCACACCAAGGGATAGAGCACCAGGGCGAGCAGGGCCAGGGGCCACGCCACCACGAGCAGGATCAACCAGAGAATGAAAGTCCACATGTTCTTCGCCTCCATCCAGAAGTACGCGAAAGCATCGGCTTCGGTTCGCTCAATCGGGTACGGGGATGAGTTGCCTGAGTTCCCCGGTCTCGGGATCCCAGAGGTGGAGGGAGCCTTCCTCGCCGAGCATCAGACGAGAAGCTACCGTACCGACATCCCATGCTCCAGGCGAAGTTTCGAATTTCCATCCCCCAAGTAGCGGGGACACGCCAACAAACGCCTCTTCAAGCGTTCCGGCCGCGAGATCGGCCACGAAAGCGCTTCGTTCCGCTGGCTCGCCATCTTCGGATGACCAAACTGTCCGACCGATGGTCAAGTGGTCCGGCGAAATTTCACCACCGAGCCTGTACCAGCCACCATCTGGGAGATCGACTCGGTGGAGGAGACTGCCACCCTGGCTAAAGACATCCAATTCGTGTCCCTCATTCTTTTCGCGGATGATGCCGATCCGGCCGCTTTCCACTACTCGAACGTCCGACCACCTCGCCGGCATTTCGCCAAGGTCGGCAACAAGGTCTCCGTTCGAAGAATCGACGAGAAAAAGGTTTAGATCACCCTCGACATCGCGTCGCTCCATACCGTAATTTGGCGAGTCCGCCGACTTTGGCATTGCCCACATCCAGGGATTCTCGATGTCCTCGCCGTCATCGAGAGAGCGAGTTCCGACGTCAAACCTGTACCGTCTCCACAGCGTTCGTGAAACTGGAGAATCATCCGATGTTTTTTCTCGTTTGAGCGTCAGGACAGCCGCCACATCATCGGACTCGAAGTGGACGTAAAACGGACGAAATTCTCCACCGATACTCGCTGCTGCCAGTAGTTCACCGGAGTCAACGTCGTACGCGACGACGCTATCGTCTTCAACCACAGCGACCCGGCTCCCGTTCGCCGACAGCGCTATGTCCCTCCATGATCTCTTGATCACAACCGCTGTGCGCTCTGGCTTTAGATCCGTGTCGCTTAGATCAACGGTGACGAGTTTCATATCCTCGAATCCGTCGGGAGTGGTCCAGACTGCTCGGCTCATGTCGTCCGAAAACTCCACTCCCCGCTCATGGATATCGGAACCCGAATGGGCGGGCACCCATCGCCCGTCTACGGTGTTGACGACGAATCCCGGGTAATAGTCCATCCGTCCACTCGAGGGCCCGGTCACCGCAATCCAGTCCCCCGAACCGACCGAAACCTCGTTCACTCGAGCGAGATCTCCGGGGGTTGCAGACCTGACCCACCAACCCCAAACCGCAGCCGTGAGAACAGCGACCGCAAGGACCGACCACAACACCGCCGACTGTGCCCGATGGCCCCGGCGGGCGTCGACCCGTCCCGAGGCCAGCTGAATCGCTCCCGCCACGACAAGGCCGATCAACGTCGATGCCAGAAAAAACAGGTGAATCGCGATGACCACGTATGCCGCAAAGATCTTAAGAAATGGACTGATCACCCATCGGGAGGCAACCACAAGAACCGCGATCGCTACGAGATCCAGGATGATCCACATCGAACGGGCCCGCCATACCAGGCCGAGCGCATGCGTTAAGAGAATCACCGCCGGTGGCGCGAGCCAACATGTCGCAGACGAAGCCCATGGACCCAATGCCTCAATGAACAAACCGCTCGCAGCCACGATTCGAACCGGATCGCCGGACAGCAGAGCCGTAGGGAGGATGATTATCAGCTGTGCCGCCCAGATGAGCGTCATCACCGCCGTCAGCTTGCCGAACCAGATGTGGGACCCGACATGGGTTGGCGAAATAGAAACCCATCCGACCCTCGGAGAGATCGCGACCGATGAAGTTCACGCCGAGGAGCATGGCGAAGAGCGGCGCTAGACCGCCAAGGACCATCACCCACATCGCCGACCTCGCGGATATCCTGCGACGGGTTGGAACCTTGGCTGGACAGCACGGGCGCGAACAGCGGCAGACAGAGACGCCACCGCCGCGGCTGCAAGCAACGCCCTGCGTTCGCAGATCTCGAAGGCGACAAGAGCAAGAAACGCTCTCATGATGCGCCCCCGTTCTCATCACCGCAAAGCGCGACAAAGATCTCCTCGAGGGAGAGGGGTTCAATCTCGACATCACTGACTTCTGCGGCTTGGCGGAAGACGGACCACGGCATCGTGATCCGCGCGACCGACAACCGCATCCACCGAGGCGCCGACAAACCGACTTACGGCCACATCGAGGGGCTCGAGGGCGGCCCGAACAGCCTCGACTCGAGGTCGCTTCGCTGCGGACGCAGCGCAGCCGGCGGAATCTCGCTTCTTGAGACCCTCCATGGTCTCGTCGTAGACGAGTTTCCCGCGCTGCATGATCCCAACCCGGTCCGCAATGCCCTCGATCCCGGTGAGATCGTGGGTCGTGACCAACACGGTGGTGCCGCGATCGGCGAGCTCGCCGACCAACTCTTCGAGAAGCGTGCGTCGAACCACCGCATCGAGACCGAGGGTCGGATCGTCGAGGATGAGCACCTCGGGTTCGGCGGCGAGGGCGGCGGCCAGTGCGAGCTGTCGGCGCTGGCCCTTGGACAACTGCTGGGAAGGCGTCTTCTGCGGCACACCGACCCGTTCGAGTCGCGCCCGGTAGTCGTCGGCGTTCCACACCGGGCGGATCCGACCGAGAAACCGACCCAGCTCGATGGCGCTCGCCCCCGGCGGCAGATCCGGTGTTTCGGGCACGACGCAGACCCGCGCCATGATTCCTCGCCGGCTTCTTCCACGAATCCTGACCCAACAAACGGCACCCCCCGGCAGCTGCTCGCCGTTGGCCCACCAAACACTGGATCGTCGATGACTTGCCGGCGCCGTTGCGCCCGAGCAGGGTGTAGACCTCGCCCTTCGCCACCGAGAAGCTGAGATCGTCGACTGCGGTGGTCCTGCCATAGCGAACCGTGAGGTGGTCGACGACCAACGGATCGGCGTCGGTGTTCATTGCGTTCCTCCATCGGCGGCGTCATTGATTTCCCTCCACGCCGCCGAGATCGCAGCCATCGCCTCTTCTTGGGTGACCCCCATGGATCGCGCCGCTTCGACGAATCGTGCTGCGCCATCTTCGAGGATCCGCTCACGCTCCGCTGCCTGCGCTCCGGCCGGCCGCTGCGCGACAAAGGTGCCCTCACCGCGCCGTCACCTCGAGGGCGCCATCGGTGGTCAACCGCTGGTAGGCCTTGGAGACGGTCGCCGGGTTGACCCGCAGCTCACGGGCGAGTTCGCGCACCGACGGCACTGCGGTTCCCACCGGCAACGCGCCCGAAGCCACCAGCCGCCGCATCCCGTCCTCGATCTGACGCCAGATCGGGGCGGCGGCGGCGGGGTCGATGTCAAGCAAACCGAGCATGGTGGATCTCCATGTGTATCACTGATGTAATACACTATATCACTATTTATCGGTTGTCAAGAACCTCGACCGGACGTGCCGTCTCAAACGATTTTGGAAACCATCCCCCACCCGGTGCGCTAACTGCATCGGGCCCAAATATCGTTTGAGGGGGCACTCACGGGCAACACCGATGAGAACACCGGGTTCGAATTGACGTTTCCCGGAGCGCGATCCCGAACATGATGCTCTCATCGGTTTCCCCGAGCGGTGCCAGGCACCTTTTCGTCGGACGAAAAGAGAGCCAGGCACGCGCCGCCGCACGATTTCTTTTGTGCTCAGATGGCGCGAGCGTCACCTCGAGAGAACTCGGACCCAGCCTCGAACGGGGTGCCATTTTTAGCATTGTTCGGGGGTAAGTCGCCGATCTACGGCGCGATGCTGATCCCGAACAATGCTAAAGGTGGCTCCCTCGGCCACCAGTGATGGGAGCACCATGTTCGGTTTGACGTTTCCCGGAGCGTTGTTCCGAACATGATGCTTTCCAGGGTGTACCCGAGCGGTGCCAGGCACCATTTTCGTCGGACGAAAATGAGAGCCAGGCACGCGCCGCTGAACGCGCTGATTCGTGCTAGCGTGGCCCACGGAGGCGAGAACATGAACGACACCATCACGATGATGCGGAACTGCGAGATCCTCGGCGGTCTCGATGAGAGAACCCTGGCGCTGTTGGCCGATGCCGCCGAACACCGGCACTACGCCCTCGGCAAGGCGCTCTTCGTCGCCGGCGACGAGCGGAACGACTTCTGGCTCCTGGTTTCGGGTCAGGTGGAGGTCCGGGTCGAGAGCGGCGACGCCGGAGGGACTGTGATCATCCTCGGACCGGGCGACGCCCTCGGCGAGGCAGGGTTGTTGGAGCCCGGAGTTCACAGTGCGACGGCGCGGGCGGCGAGTGCGGTCGAAGTGCTCCAATTGTCCGTCGAGACCGTCCGACGCGTGATCGAGAACGACGCCAAGGCCGCCATGACGCTCTTCGCCGCGGTCGCCCATGTCATGGTTCGCCGCCTGCAGTACTCGAGTTCGCGCAGGGCCGGGTGGGACCTCATCTACCGACCGGGGCTGACCCGGTCGGAACACGACCTGCTCGGCGATCGCGACGTCCCTGCCGACGCACTCTATGGGATTCAGACCCTTCGTGGGGTGGAGAACTTCCCCATCACCGGAATCCGCCTCGGCCACTTCCCCCACCTCATCCGGTCGTTGGCCATGGTCAAGCAGGCCGCAGCCCGGGCCAACCGCAAGCTCGGCCTTCTCGACGCCGAAATCGCCGATGCCATCGACCAGGCCTGCTCCGAGATCATCGACGGCCACTGGCACGGTCACTTCGTGGTCGACGTGGTCCAGGGCGGCGCCGGGACCTCGACCAACATGAACGCCAACGAGGTCATCGCCAACCGCGCCCTCGAGATTCTCGGTTACGAGCGGGGCCAATACCGTCACTGCCACCCCAACAACCATGTCAACCTCTCGCAGTCGACCAACGACGCCTATCCGACGGCCGTCCGCGTGGCGGTGGTCCTCGAACTCGTCGACCTCCTGGCCGCTCTCGGCGGTCTCGAGTCCGATCTCCGCGCCAAAGCAACGGAGTTCCACCAGGTGCTCAAGATGGGCCGGACCCAGCTCCAGGACGCCGTCCCCATGACCATGGGTCAGGAGTTCGACGCCTTCGCCGTGACCACCGCCGAGGACATCGCTCGCCTCGAAGAGACGGCGCGGCTCTTCCTCGAGGTCAATCTCGGCGGTACCGCCATCGGCACCGGGATCAACGCCGATCCGCGCTACCCGGAACTGGCGGTGGCCGAACTCGCCGCCATCAGCGGGCTCGAACTCCTGCTGGCGCCGAATCTGGTCGAGGCAACCCCCGACACCGGCGCGTTCGTCATGTTTTCCGGCGTGCTCAAGCGGGTCGCGGTCAAGCTCTCGAAGATGTGCAACGACCTCCGGCTGCTGTCGTCGGGCCCGCGCTGCGGCCTCAACGAAATCAACCTTCCGGCGGTCCAGCCCGGTTCATCCATCATGCCCGGCAAGGTCAACCCGGTGATCCCGGAGGTCGTCAACCAGGTCGCTTTCCAGGTCATCGGCAACGATCTCACCATCACCCTGGCAGCCGAGGCCGGTCAGCTTCAGCTCAATGTCATGGAACCCATCATCAGCTTCGCCACCTTCGAGTCCCTCGACATGCTGACAGCGGCGGTCAAGACGCTTTCGGAGCGCTGTATCCGAGGGATCACCGCCAATGTCGACCGCTGCCGCGAGATGGTGGAGGGATCCATCGGGCTGGTCACCGCCATCGTGCCGGTGGTGGGCTATGAACTCGCGTCCGAGGTCGCCAAGGAGGCGCTCGCAACCAACCGGTCGGTGCGGGAGATCCTCCTCGAACAGGGTGTCCTCTCCGCCGAAGAACTCGATCGCATCCTGTCGCCCGAGGCCATGACCGCCCCGAGGCCGATCAAGTAGCCTACGACGGCGGGGTGCCTTCATTCTCATCGAGCATGGCGAAAAACTCGTCGACGATTTCCCGGTCCCAGAATCCCTTTTCGGTTTCTTCTTTGACCACCGCCACCGCCTCGTCAACGGACATGGCGTCACGGTAGCAGCGATCCACCGTCAGGGCGTCGTAGACATCGACAACCTGGAAGACCCGCGCCAGGAGGGGGATCTCATCACCCGCCAATCCATCGGGATAACCGGATCCGTCAAACCGCTCATGGTGATGGCGAATCAGCGGCAGCACCGGTTTGAGGCTGCGCAGCGGCCGACAGATCTCGACGCCGATCTCCACATGCCGTTTCATGACCGCCCACTCGTCGGGGGTCAACTTGCCCGGTTTGAGCAGGACCTCGTCGGGAATACCGATCTTGCCGAGATCGTGGAGATAACCACCGCGCCGCAGGGCCGTGATCGACTCGGGGTCGAGACCGAGCCGCTCGCCCAGACCGACGCCCAATCGGGTCAACCGCTCGCAGTGATCGCCGGTGTCCTGGTCCCGCGCCTCGACGACTCGGGCGATGGAGAAAACCATCTGCTCGGCCGAGTCGAGTTCGGTGGTGAGTCGCCGGAAATTGACCAGATTCCGGACCCGAACTTCGAGTTCGACGAGATCGCACGGTTTGTTGAGAAAATCGGTGGCGCCGGCTTCGAGTCCCTCGAGCCTCGCCCTCCGCGATCCGTGTCCGGTGAGAAAGACCACCGGCACGAGGAGGAGATCCGGCTGGGCCTTGAGCCGGCGACAGACTTCGAAACCATCCATTCCGGGCATTTGAACGTCGAGGAGGACGACATCGGGATGGCGCTCTTTCGCGACCTCTAAAGCCTCCACCCCGTCGGCCGCTTGGAGCACATCGAAGCCCAAGGTGCCGAGAGCGTCGGCAAGGGCGGACAACGCGCCCGGGTCGTCGTCGACTGCGAGTACTGTTCCGCGGCTTTCGCTCATCGCCCCCTCATCTTTATGGTACCAGCAACCCGATCGCTTGAGATTCGATTTTACACCCTTCAATGGTCCGCACGACAGCATTGGGTCGAGCCCGGGACCAGCAAATGGAACATGCTAGGATTCGAGGTCGCCCCACGCACCTTGCGGTACGGCGGACGAGCCGATCGAGGAAGTGCTGGTATCGTTTCGGCTGCAAACCGCAGAATCGAGCTGGTGGGCCCGCGCCTTGATGGAGGATTGCATGAAAGGCATAGTCCTGGCCGGCGGCTCCGGCACCCGACTTCATCCGGTCACCCGCGTGGTCAGCAAGCAGTTGCTGCCGGTCTACGACAAACCCATGATCTACTACCCGCTGAGCCTTCTCATGCTCGCGGGGATCCGCGAGGTTCTCGTCATCTCGACCCCGAGAGACCTCCCTGACTATCGCGAACTGCTCGGCGACGGGAGTCGGTTGGGAATGAAGCTCGACTACTGCGAACAGCCACGACCGGAGGGTCTCGCCCAGGCGTTCGTCCTCGGCCGGGACTTCCTCGATGGCGGCCCAGCGTGCCTGGTTCTCGGCGACAACGTTCTCTACGGACACGGTCTTTCGGAGATGCTCAAGCGATCGGCCACCCTGAAAAGCGGCGCACGGATCTTCGGCTACTGGGTCCGCGACCCGCGGAGCTACGGGGTGGTCGAGTTCGACGAGAATGGACGCGCCCTGTCCCTCGAAGAAAAGCCCGCCAAACCGCGCAGCAACTACGCCGTTCCCGGGCTCTATTTCTACGGTCCCGATGTCTGCGCCCTCGCCGCCGATCTCGAGCCGAGCCCGCGGGGCGAACTCGAGATCACCGATTTGAACCGGCGCTATCTCGAGCGCGGCGAGCTCGAGGTCGAAATGCTCGGCCGCGGCTATGCCTGGCTCGACGCCGGCACTCACAAGAGTCTCATCGAGGCCTCGAGCTTTATCCAGGCCATCGAAGAACGGCAGGGCCTCAAGGTCGGCTGTCTCCAGGAGATCGCGTGGTCCAACCGATGGATCTCCACCGACGAGTTCCGAAACGAGGCCGAAGCGGCGGGCAAATCGAGTTATGGTGACTATCTCAGAGAAGTCCTCAAACGCGCGGAGAGCTGAATGCGACGGATCGACACGGCCATCGACGGCGTCTGCCTGATCGAACCCGTGGTCCACGGTGACCACCGCGGCTTCTTCATGGAGAGCTATCACAAGGATCGTTTCGCGGCGCTCGGCATCGAGCATGATTTTGTCCAGGACAACCACTCGCGGTCACGGGCGGGGGTGCTTCGCGGCCTCCACTACCAACTCGGCCGGCCGCAGGCCAAGCTCGTCCGTGCGACCCGTGGCCGGGTCTTCGATGTCGTGGTCGATCTTCGCCGCGGCAGCCCGTCGTTCGGGAGTTGGGTGGGCGCCGAGCTGAGCGAGGAAAACCGACGGATGCTCTACGCTCCGGCCGGCTTCGGACACGGCTTTCTGGTCCTGTCCGAGATCGCCGAGTTCCAGTACAAGTGCTCGGATTTCTACGCTCCCGACGAGGAACGCGGGATCCGGTGGAACGACCCGTCCATCGCCATCGACTGGCCTCTGGCCGATCTCGATCCGATTTTGTCGGATCGCGATCTCGCCTGGCCCCACCTCGAAAACGTCGCCGACAACGATCTCCCGAGGGCCCGGTCATGACCCACTCTCCGCGTTCCATGCTCGTCACCGGCGGCGCCGGTTTCATCGGCTGCAACTACCTTTCCATTGCTCTGGAGGCCGACTCCGAACTTCGGGTGGTCAATCTCGACGCCCTGACCTACGCCGGCCACCCGGCAAGCCAGCGGCGGGTGGCGGAGACCTTCGGTGAGCGATACGCCTTGATCGAAGGCGACATCCGCGACGCCGAGGCCGTGCGACGCGTCTTCTCCGAATACGCCATCGACACGGTGGTCCATTTTGCCGCCGAGAGCCACGTCGATCGCTCCATCGACGGCCCCTTGGATTTCATCGACACCAATATCCGCGGCACCGCCAATCTGCTCGAGGCCGCCCGCTCGTACTGGGGCGATCGCAGCGATGTCCGCTTTCACCACATCTCCACCGATGAGGTCTTCGGGTCGCTCGGCGCCGAGGGATTCTTCACCGAGGACACCCCCTACGACCCGTCGAGCCCCTACTCGGCGTCCAAGGCGGCCTCCGATCACCTGGTTCGCGCCTGGCAGCGGACCTACGGGCTGCCGGTCACGATTTCCAACTGCTCGAACAACTACGGGCCCTACCAGTTCCCCGAGAAGCTCATCCCGCTGATCATCGCCAACGCCGTCGCGAACCGGTCGCTGCCGGTCTACGGCGACGGCTCCAACATCCGCGACTGGCTCTTCGTCGAAGACCACTGCCGCGCCATCGATCTCATCGTTCGCCGCGGAGAAGTCGGACGGACCTACAACATCGGTGGCCACAACGAGAAGACCAATCTCGAGGTCGTCCACGCGATCTGTGATCTGGTGGACGAACTCGTGCCCCGGCCCGATGGCTCATCTCGCCGCGACCTCGTTCGTTTCGTGGCCGATCGGCCGGGGCACGACCAACGCTACGCCATCGATGCGTCGAGGATCGAGTCGGAGCTCGGCTGGACACCGGACCACGACTTCGACGGCGGTCTGCGGACGACGGTCGAGTGGTACCTCGCCAATCAGGCGTGGTGCGACGAGGTCACCCGCGATCGCTACGACGGCGCGCGGCTCGGGCTCAAAAATCGCCCGCAAAGACGCGAAGTTCGCAAAGCATCGCAATCAAAGATCTGCATCGGCGGTCACCGGGCAGACATCTGCCGGTGACCCGCGATGCGATCTGGTCCTTGCGCTTGCGGTCAACTTCCAACGAATCAACGATCAGAAAACCAGCTGCACCATCGCGCGGATCCGGTAGTCGACCTGGTCCGGCGCCTTGGCGATCGGCTTGCGGCTCGCCATCGATGACCGCCTCCGGGTCGGCGGCGAACTCGCGCGTCAGACGCGAGAGATCGACGACCAGCTTGTTCCGCCACCCCAGGATGAAGACACTCGCGCCGACGCTGATCTCCGAGATCTTGGCCTCGAGCGCCGGCGTCCAGTCCTCGCCGTCCCAGACCTCGGGGACACCGAGGCCGGAGTCCACCGCGTTTTGGTAGGTCGGATTTTTCAACCGCTGGATCTCGGCGTAGCGGGCGCGAGTCTCCCACTTGGCGGGAACGACGAACCAGCCGAGGCTCGCCCGCCAACCCGTCGCGATCGAGATCGTCGTCGAAGACCTGGTAGTCGAAGGATTCGGTCGCCCACTCGAGGTCGACCGACCAGCCCGCGCCAGCGCGCGAGCAGCGGCGAGGTTGTAGCCGCTCTCGTCGAGACGCGAGGGTCTGGTCGTCGCGACCGGAGTATGCCGATCCGATGACCCCGAGCTTGAAACGCTCGCTGCCGTCGACATCGCCGACGATTTTCCAGTCGACCAAGCCCCACGGGTGGTAGCCGACCCTGAGCGCCACGAGGTGATCGTTGCCGGAGTTGGACAGCGGCGTTGGTCGACCGCGCCCTGCCACACGCCGAACTGGTACTCGAAGGTCGGCGTGGTGTCGGAGCCGCGTCTCGCCCTGGAGCTGAACGCCCTGCGACCGGTAGAGGTTCAGGCCGCCGGTGGCGAACCCGTGTCGGCGCGACCAGCTGAGCCCGAAGCGGTGGGTGCCGCCGCCCGGGTACCGCGGCCCCGGCGCTGAGTGCCGAGCCGAGGTCGATGTCGGTCTCGCCGTACATCAGCGAGCGCTCGACCATACCCAGCGCCGAGCCCGAGTTCAGCATCTCGAGGCCGTACGAGATCTTGTTGCGCCCGACCCCGAGGCTCAAGCAGGTCGGTGAACTCGGTACTCGACCCAGAGGTCGTTGGCGTTGAGCCCTGGTTCGGTTCGAGCTGGACGTGGAACGAGGTAGGTGAACCGCGGGCTGCCGACGTGGCCGGAAAAGAAGAGCCGCGCGCGGCGGACGTAGAAGTTGGAGTAGTCCTCCTGGTTGTACCGGATCGTCCGGGTCGTAGTCGACATAGGTCCAGCGGACCTGAAGCAGACCGTTGATCCGGAGCGCGTAGCGTCGTCTCGTGGTGAAGCGGAAGCCCTTGTCGTACTTGGCCAGGATGGAGTTGGGCGCCTTCTCCTCGCCACCCTCTTCGGCCGCCGCCGGCGGAACCAGAACCGATAACGCCAGCAAGACGACGAGTGCAATACCCAGGAAAAGCCGCATGGTGCCCCTCACCGGGCAAGTATAGTCTCCCTTGTCTCGGTTTTCACAAGATACTTCACTGCCCTGGTGATCGTTTCGTATCTTGGTGTCTTGGTGTTTGCGATGCTGCGATGTCTCTGTGTCTCTGCGTCTCTGCGTTGAAAACGCCGGCCTAGAAATCTACCGAGATGTCGAGGTTCTTGATCTTCTCCCACAGCGTCTTGCGCGAGATGCCGAGAAGTTCGGCGGCCTCCGCGCGCCGTCCGCCGGTCGATTGCAGCGCCGCCTGGATCGCCTCGACCTCGGCGCGTTCGACCGCCATCTGGAGCGGTTCGACCCGTCCCTGGGTGGGGCGCGAGGTATTCCCGTCCCCGCCCCGAAGCGCGATGGGCAGCTCGTCGGCCGTGATCATGGGGCCGCGACAAAAGAGCACCGCCCGTTCGATGACATTTCGCAGCTCGCGGACATTTCCGGGCCACGAATGCGCCTCGAAGAGACCGATCACCTCGTCCGAGAAACCTTCGATATCACGTTCCCTCTCGCGCGAGAACTCCATCAGAAAGGCCTGAGCCAGGAGAGAGATGTCCTCCCGGCGCTCTCGTAACGGGGGCAGATGAATGGCCACGGTGTTGACCCTGAAATAGAGATCTTCACGAAAACGGTTCGCCTTGATTTCTTCCTCGAGGGGGCGCAATGACGCCGAGACGAACCTGACGTCGACATCGATGGGCCGATTGGATCCGAGGCGTTCGATCTGGCGTTCCTGGAGCACCCGCAACAGCTTGACCTGGAAGCTCAGCGGGAGCTCACCGATCTCGTCAAGGAAAAGAGTGCCGCTCGATGCCGCCTCGAATCGACCGATCCGGCGTTCGCTCGCACCCGTGAAAGCGCCCTTTTCGTAGCCGAAGAGTTCGGACTCGATGAGCGACTCCGGAAGCGAGGCGCAACTGACCCGGATGTAGGGCTTGGCCCGACGCCCCGAGTTGAAGTGGATCGCTGAGGCCACCATCTCCTTGCCGGTTCCGCTCTCGCCGTGAATGAGCACGGAGGCGTCGGAGTCGGCGACAAGGCGAATGAGGTCGAAGACCTCGTGCATGGCCTTGGAGCGCCCGATGATCGACGAAAAGGAGTGCCGCTGCTCCAACTGCTCCTGGAGACGGACATTCTGCTCACGGAGCAGACGGACCGAGCAGACATTGGCGATCCGGACCACCACCTGTGCCATGGAGAAGGGTTTGGCGATGAAATCCGACGCTCCCTCGCGCATGGCTTCCACCGCTCGGTCGACGGTTCCGTGAGCGGTGATGATGACCACCGTGGTTTCGGGCTGGAGGGCCTTGATCCTCTTGAGCAGCTCCATGCCGCCGAGCTTCGGCATGACGAGATCGGAGAGAACCGTGTCATGGAGGTGCTGCTCGAAGAGAGCCGCTCCCTTGACGCCGTCCTCGGCCACATCGACGGTCCAACCCTCCTTGCGAAGTGCATCGGCCATCGTGATTCTGAGCAGCGGCTCATCCTCGACGATCAAGAGTCGGTGGCCACCGATCCTCACGAAACCTCTCCTCTGGGCCCGTCCTCGGGTGGCGGTGGGAGCTCGACCCTGAAAATGGTCCCGACACCGAGGGTGGACTTGACCCCGATGGTCCCACCGTGGGCGGCGGTGATGCTGTCGCTCACCGCGAGACCGAGCCCGGTTCCCTCGCCGACCTCACGAGTGGTGAAAAACGGGTCGAAGACCCGATCGCGGATTTCCTCGGGTATGCCGCTTCCGGTGTCGCGCACCTCGGCCACGATCGACTCCTCGGCAACCCGGGTGCGGAGCACGAGCTCACCCCCGCGTGGCATGGACTGCACCGCATTGAGAACGAGATTGAGGAATAACTGCTCCATCTGGAAGTGATCGGCCAAAACGACCGCACCGCTCGGATCAAGATCGAACCGCACTTCGATACCGGCACGGCGCAATTGATAGCCTACCAGTTCCACGACGTGTTTGAGGTTGTGATTGAGCGAGGTTTCCTCGAGAGTCATCTCGCGCTGACGCGAAAAATTGAGCAGCGTCGTGATCGTCCGTTCGATTCGATTGAGGCCGTCGACGATGAGATCGAGGTATCGCTCCCTGGTTTCTGCATCGTCGGGATCCGCCTTCATGTTCTCGATACAGGCAAGAATCCCGGCCAGCGGGTTGGCCACTTCGTGCGCCACACCGGCGGCGAGAGTCCCGACCGCGGCCATCTTTTCGGTGTGGGCAAGCTGAGCTCGCTGGACCTTTTCCCGATCGCGCGCGGCCTCGAGCTCATCCATCATGCGGTTGAAGGCGTCGGCCAACTCGCCCACTTCGTCGCCCGTCCGCGCCGATGCACGGACACCGAGATTGCCGAGGGCGGCGCGTTTCATGGTCTGGTTCAGGCTCAGGATCGGGCGGATCAGGGTTTCGACATAGACCGCGGTCAGCACCGAGTTGACCAGCATGAGGATGATCGCCGCAACGATGGCCCGTCCTGCGAGATCGGCAACCCGTCGCTCGACGGGCTCGAGCGAAAACCCGATGGCCAGGGACCCCCGGAAATCGGGAGTCATTCCGAGGGTTGCGCGGACCTCGAGGATCCGGTCGCCGTCGGCGCCCAGTCGATTCCCGGTCACCGGCGAAAGGGTGACCGCCTCGGGCCCGAGCGCCCGCGGGAAAAACCCTCCGATGAGCAGCCGATCTGTCGCGTGGAACACGCGCCCGTCGGGATCACAGACCACCACATAGCGCATGAGGTCCTGATTCCGGAGGACGATCTGCGAAATGCTCTTGTCGATGTAATCCGGATCGCCAGCATGTCCGAGCTCTTCCTGAACCAGAGCTTCGGTGATGAGAATCGCCATGGCATCGGCGATGCTCCGACCCCGCTGGTCAATGGCCTCGTGCTGTGAATTGCGCTCGTGAACCATGGCGAAAAGGGTCACGATGGTCATGGTCGCCGCAATCAGCGAGTTCGAGTAGAGAAAGAACCGGGCGCGGAGACCGAGCCGGATCACCGGGCCCGCCCGTGAATCACCGAGTCGGCCGCGACCCCCATCGGAGAGCGGGCCACGCGGCATATCCGGTGGTCAGCGACGGGACTCTGCAATTTCCGCTACCAGATCGCTGCAGTCCAACCCGGTCGACAACTCATGTACGCGCCGCCAGCCGCGTTGCCGCGCACGAGCCGCCGCCTCTTCGCCGACGCACCAACTCGGAGCATCCTCAATCCAACCCGGACCGCCACGCTCGTCGTGGAGCCAATCGACTTCGGCAGGGCTGGTCACAACGCAGCCGGTTACCGGCAGAGCCGCCATCACCACGCGTGCCGCCGGCGTCACCGGGAACGGCACCGGCAACACCTCGGCGCCGGCCGCCTCGAGCCGGCGCGCCACCACTTCGGCGGCATCCGGAACCACCAGTCTTTCGCCGGCTAACGGCAGGCGGCTGAACCAGTCCAGCTTGTTCGAATGGCCGATGGTGGGCCCGATGGCAAAGAGCGCGGGAGGCCGAAGTCCGGCCTCGACAATGGCGTCGGGCAGCTCAGCGAGGGTCGAGATCACCTTCCGCTGCGAGGCCGTCGTGCCCTGTTCGACCATGGCGGCCGGTGTCGACGGGTTCATCCCGCCTCCGAGGAGCTGATGCACCACCTCGGGCAGCGCCGTCACCCCCATATAACCGACGATGGTCGCGCTCTTGTCCTGCGCCAGAAGATCCCAACGAACCTGCGGTCCGTCCGATTTCACGGCTTCGTGGGCGGTCAGCATCGTCAATTGCACCGCCTCCCTGCGGTGGGTCACCGGAATTCCCGCCCACGCCATTGCGGCGACCCCGGAGGTGACCCCGGGGATGACCTCGAAGGCAATGCCTTCAGCTTCGAGGACCTCGCACTCTTCTCCTCCCCGACCAAAGACGTAGGGATCGCCACCCTTGAGCCGGACAACCCGAAGACCCTGTCGCGCGAGTCGCACCAGGAGGGCGTTGATTTCCTCCTGCGGCATGGGGTGGACACCCGCCTCCTTGCCGACCGGATGGAGCGCCACCTCGGGCCCGAGGCCACACGGGAGAGCGGGGGCCGCGAGGCGGTCATAAACAACCGCGTCGGCTTCGAAGAGACGCTGTCGGCCGCGAACCGTGAGCAATCCCGGGCAACCCGGTCCGGCGCCCACCAGGGAGACGAACCCCCGCTTGGACCCGGTGTCGCGGCAGGCCTGAGGTCCGCCGACTTGCGCGACGCCGCCGCGATCGAGGTGATCCACCGGGGCCGAAATCCACTCGGCCTCCTCGGCGGCGGTGGGAACCCGGGCCTTCCAATTCTCCGCATCGACCGTCGAGGAGAAAAACCGGTCAAAGAGCGCCTCCTGGTCGGCGGGCGCGACACCGAGCGAGTAAACCCGGGTGCGGAACCGGCTCGCCGCGGCGATCCACTCCGCCCACTCGGCGCCGAAACGACGCTCCAGGACTTGGCGAAGACGGCGAACGGCGAACGGCGCCTCGCCGGCCGAGGCGATGGCGAGCTGGAGAGGGCCCCTCCTGACTCGCCCCGGGAGGTGGAAGGAACAGAGATCCGGATCATCCGCCACGTTGACCCACACTCCCGCGTCATCGGCGTCCGCAAACACCCGTGCGTTGACCTCGCGATCATCCGTCGCGGCGAAGACCAGGGCGTAGGTGGCGGCCTCACCGCTCGCGTAAGCGCGGCGCTCGAAGCTGAGTCGCCCCTCTTGCGCCATCTTGACCAGGGGATCGACAGCCTCCGGCGCCACGACGGTTACCCGCGCGCCTTCCTCCACAAGACCTTGCGCCTTGCGCAAGGCGATGCCTCCACCGCCCACGACCAGGCATGAGCGGTCGGTGACATCCAACATGACCGGATACATTCTCTCCAACCTCCCGCGGTCCTGTCGCCGCCGATCACACGCCGCGAAGTGTAACATCGAAAAAAATAGCAGTTTCCCGTTGCGTCTCGACGTTGCTCTGAAGCAAAATGGGCGGCGATGACGCCCATTGTCGACGCCGTGATACCGATCGTGACCTTCCTCATGATGATTGCGGTGGGACATGGCCTGACCGTCCCGGATCTGCGCCGATCGGTGACGGATTTGCGGGCCTTGGTCACCGCCACCCTCGGCCAGCTGATCCTCCTGCCGCTCATCGCGACGGTCCTCGTCCTGGTCTTCAACCCGGCGCCGGCGGTGATCGCCGGGCTCGTGCTGGTGGCCGCCTGCCCGGGCGGAACGATCTCGAACTTCTACACCTGCCTCGCCAAGGCCAATTCAGCGCTTTCGGTCACCTTGACCGCCGTTTCGTGTCTCCTGTCCTTTGTCACCTTGCCTGTTCTCGTCGCTTTCGGATTCCGTTTCTGGCTCGATGATCAACCCGAGATCGAAGTCCCGATCACCGTCCTCGTCGTCCAGTTGCTCTTTCTCGTCGCGCTCCCCACCTGTCTGGGGATGATTCTTCGCCGCTGGCGACCGGCTGCGACCGATCAACGGGACCTGGCCCTGCGGCGCGTGAGTCTGATCGCTCTGGTGTGCCTTGTCGTCTATATCGCCACCGACCAGCGAGCCGCAATGACCTCCGTCCTCGGCGAGCTCACCCTGGTAGCTGTCGTGTTCACCTTCCTTGCGATGGCGGCCGGTTACTCACTCGCCTGGGTCACCGGTCGGGCGCCGGCCGACCGGCTGACCTATCTCATCGAGTTTCCGTGCCGAAACCTTGCTCTCGCCGTGGTGGTGGCGGTGACGGTCCTCGACCGACCCGAGTTTGCCGCTTTTGCAACGGTGCTGCTTCTCGTCCAGGCGCTCGTCATGCTGTCCGTGGTGGCGTTGCTGAGACGGGACCATCCTTCGGGTTGACCGCCGGCTCCTCCGTGCGACAATCGAGCCCACTCCCAATGGAGGTCAAGATGTCAGTCCGCCCGGTCCCCAGCGTTGTCACCGATTCACGCCCCCGGCTCGGCAGAATTCGACGTGGCATTCTCGCGTGCCCCCTGATGATCCTCCTCGCCACACCCGCCGCCTGTGCGAGTTCGGCGGCGAAGGCCGGCCGCGGGCCCGCTGGAAACAAGATGCAGATCACTCCCTCCCAGCTCCAGGTCAAAGTCCGCGCCCTCGCCGATCCCTTCTCCGGCATCATCGAGGAGGCGGTGTGGGAGCTCTGGGAAACCGACCAGGACCCCGCTTGGCGCCAGACCGTCCTGATTTGGCAGATCAACGTCGTCAACGCGATTCAGCGAGCGACCTTCCAACCGGTTCCTCTCGCGGCACTTTTCGACACCTGGGCATTGGTGGAACAGCTCCGCGACTTTGCGGAGAGCAACGCTCGTTTGGACCGCACCGCTGATCAGGTGAAGATCGTCCTCAATGCAGTCGACAGAATGGAAGCGTCAATCCTGACGATCGCCATCGAGGCCGGGGGTGAGCAGGGCGCCGAAGAAGCCGGACGCCTGATTCGCGAGTGGGCGGACGAGAACCCAATCGACAAGTTCGCCACCCGAAACTCGACCGAATCCGAGCTCGCCCATTGGACCGCCCGCGGTAACATGGGGACTCTAACCACGATCAAGTCCCTCGGCGCGAGCCTCGACGATGTCATGGCTCGCCTCGATCTTTATTCGGAGTACATTCCCAAACAGGCGGCCTGGCACGCGGAGCTCGTCGCCGGCAGAGTGGTTGAACCCTCCCGGGCGGAACAGGCATTCCACGACCTGGGCCTGACCGCGGCCGCCTTCGACCGGATCGCCCTCAGTCTGGAGCGATATCCCTACGTGGTGGCAGACGAGCGCCGGATCGTCCTCGAAACGCTCCAGAACGAACGGACGATCATTCTCGGCCACCTCCTCGAGAAGTTTGCCGAGATGCAGGTTTTCATCAACGAAGAACGCATCGACATGGTGGAGAACCAATTCCGGTTGGAGCGCGAGGCGATCTTCGAGGGCATCGCCAAGGAACGGGCCATCATCATCGAAGCCGCCATCACGGAGCGCGCCGACACCATGATCGAGCTCGAGGAGATGGTTGATGGAATCATCGAGCGCTCCGCCGTCAAGGTCGTGGATCATGTCTTCCTGCGGGCGGTGCAGCTCGTCGCGATCTTGCTGATCGGGATTGCGCTGATCGCGGTGGCCCTCGTCGTGTTGTGGAAGCGAGGATGATCTTCCTACAAAGGATCGACCCGCTCCGGTCAGCAGACGATTCCAACCGCAAAGGTCGCAAAGACATGCCGCAAAGAACACCAAGTCCAATATACAAATGGTTTTTTTCGCGCCCGTTGCGCGCCTCTTGGCGGTCTTCGCGGCTGGAATCGACCATCGAGGGAACCTTCCAGCGCTGCCGCTAGCCACGTGCACTGATGGCGCAAACGCATCTGCCAGTCACTGATTAGACCTACGTCGCCCTCGCCCGCCAGCTCATCCCTCCTCCGAGATACCGCGCCTGGATGCCTCGGCTGGCGAGAAAGCGCACCGCCTCGGCCGATCTCGTGCCGTGGGCACAGATGACGACCAACGGACCTTCGGGAACCTCGTCGATGCGGTCGCGGAGTTGACCCACCTCGATCTCGATGACGGTCCCGGCTTCCACGGGACGCTCCTCGCGCTCCTCGTCGATGCGCACGTCCAGGACAGACGCGATTGACAGATCCATCAGCGGCGATTCGGCCTCGATCCCGTCGAGCTCGTTCTGTGCTGCGCACGCAAGAACCGTCAACGGATCGAGGGCGGGTGCGTATGGCGGTGCATAGGCGTGCTCGATATTGATGAAGTCCTCGATGGTGGCTCGCCTGAGGATCAACTGGGCGGCCACATCGATCCGTTTGACAACCTCGCCCTCCTCGCTCACACCCTGGACTCCGAGGACGCGGCGGCTCCCAGGATCGTAGACCATTCCGAGCAGGATGAGCTTGGCCTCTGGCCAATAGTGGGCACAGTCTTCAGCGCTGATCCACACCGATCGTACGCCCTGGCCGTCCGCGCCGAGCCGGTGCGCCGTGCACCCGACGGAGGCAACGTTGAGATCGAAGACCTTGACCGCCGCGGCGCCGGCGATGGGACCGAACGAACCCTCCCCGCCGGCGATCAAGGTACCGAGCACCCGTCCCTGGCGGTTGGCCAGAGACCCAAGAGGAATGTAGGCCGGACCCCCGGTGACCACGTGGCGCACTTCTGCGCAGTCTCCGGCGGCCCATATGTGCGGCACCGAAGTCCGAAGCTGTTCATCGACGCGAATCGCTCCGGTTGGACCGAGCCTGACCCCGGCGGTCTGCGCCAGCGTCACGTTCGGCCGAACACCGACCGCCACGACCGCCACATCGGCACGGATCTCGGACCCCCCGGCGTGGATGGTGACACCGTCGTCATCGGGTTCGAATCGCTCCACGGGACAGCCGGTCACCACCTTGACGTCCCGGCTCTCGAGGTGTTTGGCCACGACTGTACCGAGCTCGGAATCGAGAATCTCGGGCAGCGGCGTCGGCGCCGCCTCGATGAGGGTCACATCGGCACCCCAGAGCGATGCGAACGCTTCGGCCACCTCACATCCCACCAAACCTGCGCCGACCACCGCCACCTCGCCGATTTCACCGCGCATGAGACCGATCTTGAGCGGTTTGACGTCGTCCCAGACGTGGAAGGCGCGGATCCTCTCGTGCGCCGGCTGACCGGGCAACTCTCGGTGGGATGCGCCGGTGGCGAGGACCAGCTCGTCCCACTCGATGACACTTTGAGCGGAAGGGCCCGCGATGGTGAGGGTCTTCGCCTCGGGATCGATGACGGTCGCACGCCAGGGCGCGACGACCTCGAGGCCCTTGACCGAGGAAAAATAGTCGGCATCACGATCGGCGCCATAGGGAGTGCGCCGCAACACGCCGAGTTCCTCGATGTCTCCGGACAGGACATATGGCATCCCGCAAGCGCCGTAGGAGAAGACATCGTTGGCTTCAACCACCGTCACCGACCAACCGGGCTGCAGACGTTTGACACGGCACGCGCAGCGCAATCCTGCGGCCGAAGCACCGACGATCACGATCTTCTTTGCTGTTTCGCTCATGGCTGCTCCAAAAAAACCGCCCCCGACCTGTCGGGTCGGGGGCGAACGAATTCACGGTCGCAAAGACCCGGCCCAAGCTAGGGTTCGGTCTTCATCTGTCCCCGGACTTCAAGCGCGATCTTGTAGAGACCGGTCACGATCAGAATGCCGATGGCGTAGATCGCGAGCGAGATGGTGAGCTCGGGCGCGGTCGGCGAGTACTGGGTCACCTTGCCGAGTGGCGAAGGGATGAAACCCGCGATGACCATTCCGAGACCCTTGTCGATCCACAGCGAACCGAAGACCGCCATACACGCCACCACGAGGGTGGTTTCGCTGCGCCGGGTGGCAGGATTGACGAGGATCACCAACGCCACCACGGCGAGCACCACCGACAACCACATCCATGGCGCGAGGAAGTTGTTGCCTTCGAGTCCCATGAAGAGGAACTGGAAGTGGAGCACGTGCTCGGGAATGTCGCTGTAGAGCGCCGTGAAGAGCTCCATCGCGACGAAGAACACGTTGAGGAGCATGGCGTAGGTGACGATCTCGGCGAGCTTCTGAATCGCCTCCTTACCGGGATCGAACTTCGTCAGCTTGCGCACGATGAGCGCGAGCAGGATGAGCAGCGCCGGGCCGGCCGCAAAGGCCGAAGCCAGGAAGCGCGGCGCCAGGATGGCCGTCATCCAGAACGGACGTGCGGCCAGACCGGAATAGAGAAACGCCGTAACGGTGTGGATGCTGACGGCCCATGGAATCGAGAGAATGATGATGGGTTTGATCCACTTCGGCGGCGCCTCGCCCCGTCTTTCGCAACTCAACGACACCCGGCTGATGAGGATGTTGAGGCAGAGATAGCCACCGAGGGCCACGGTGTCCCAGAACATCATCGAGTGCGGCGTCGGATGGAGGAAGACGTTGAAGATCCGGTCGGGTCTCCCCATGTCGACGAAGATGAAGAGCATGCACATGATGACCGCCGCGATGGCGAGGAACTCGCCGAGGATGGTCATCTTGCCGAACGCCTTGTAGTTGTGGAGGTAGTACGGCAACACCACCATCACCGCCGAAGCGGCGACGCCCACCAGGAAGGTGAACTGGGCGATGTAGAGGCCCCAGACCACATCACGACTCAAACCCGTGATGGTCAAACCGCTGGTGAACTGCCAGAACCAGCACGCGGCCCCCGCCCCGATGATGGCGAGGAGGAAGAAAATCCACGTCCAGTACGTGCGGTTTCCAGTGAGCGCCTTCTCAAGCATGGTCGCCCCCTTCCGAAACCTCGACCACGGCCGCCGGTGCGGTCTCCTGCAGGGTCCGCGGGTCGTCGATGATGTAATAGACCTCGGGTTGGGTCCCGAGACCGGCCTTGCGTCTGATGGCCATCCGCTCGGTGAGCAGCTGCCGCACCTTCGAGTTCGGGTCGTTGAGGTCGCCAAAAACGATCTCGTCGTTCTCACAGACCTCGACGCACGCGGGCTCGAGACCTCGTGCGAGGCGTTCCTCGCAGAAGGTGCACTTCTCCACCACCCCCCGCATTCGGGTGGGATAATCGACCGTGATGTCTTCAATCGCCGGACGCGGGTCCTTCCAGTTAAAGGAGCGGGATCCGTACGGGCACGCCACGACGCAATAACGACATCCGATACAGCGGTGCCAGTCCATCATGACGATGCCGTCCGCATCTCGCTTCCAGGTCGCCTGGGTGGGGCAGACCCGGGTGCAGGGCGGGTTGTCGCAGTGGTTGCACAGAAGCAAGGTCGGCTTGCCCTTGAGATCTTCGCGGATGAAGTGGAATTCCTGCGAGTGGAATGCCGTCTCGAAATTTTCCGACCAGATCCACTTGACCTCGTTTTTGGGATCGTTTTTCCAATCGGGGACGTTGTGAGCCGCGTGGCACGCCTCGACGCAGCGCTCGATAAGCGCGTCGTTCTTGGAGTACTTCCGCAGGTCGATGACCATGGCCAACCGAACGCCCTCGGACGACGCCTCGGCATCGCTGCCCTCGGACGACGCCTGAGCGGTTGTGGCCTTGATCGACGATACTCCGGCCGCTCCCACGGCGGTGAGGCCTGCCAGCTTCAGGAAATCACGTCTGTTCCCGTCCATCAGTTGGCCCCTTTCGGTTCCACGTGGCAGTCCCAACAATAGGGTGAAACCGCCAGGTAGGTGTGGCAGGCGTCGCAGAACTCGGCCTTGTTTGAGTGACAGTCCATGCAGGTCCGGGAAAGACTCATATCGAAGGTCCTTCCGTTTGAACTGCTCACGTAGTCCCGTTGCCCGGTTCTCACCACGTCTTCGCGCCACTGGTTGAGCAGATCCATGTGACTTGCTCGCATGTACTCGGTGGCCTCGACGCACTCCGTCGAACCGTTGGTAGGCAATTTGAGCTCCGGGGCCTCCGGATTCTCCGGGGTGATCGCGTTGAACCACAGCGGTGAGGTGGCCAGGACCACGAAGACCACGATTCCGACGATGATCTTGCCGGCGTCATACATCGGTGGTGTCCTCCGTTTCTTCCTTCAGCGGCTCGCCCCGCAGGTTCATCTTGCGTTCAGGCTCACCGTCCATGACCAACGCATTGGCCACGAGTTCGTGAACACCGCTGATCTCTACCCCGGGCGCCCAATATTCGGCGAGGGGCGGTAGCGTCGCACGATCGATGGCGCAGATGCAGCTCATGAGGTTGACGTCGTGCTTGTCGCGGACGTGCTTGAGGGCGTTGCCGCGCGGCAACCCTCCCCGTAAGCGCATCTCCATGTTCTCGTCGTTGCCGAGACCGGCGCCGCCCGCACAGCAGAACGTGTGTTCGCGGATGGTGTTCTCCGGCATCTCGTAGAAGTTGTTGCAGACGCTGTTGAGGATGTACCGCGGCTCATCGAAGAGCCCAAGAGCCCTCGCCGGGTTGCAAGAGTCATGGAAGGTCACACGGTACCGGTCGTTGCGGCTCGGGTCGAGCTTGATCTTCTTGTTGCGGATCAAGTCGGCGGTGAACTCGCAAATATGGACCATCTTGGTCGATCTCGCGTTTTCGAAGACGGTTCCCGTGATCGGGGAACGCGGCACTTCGAGAAAGTCGGCCGGTCCGTTCATGGTGTCCATGTACTGGTGCATGACCCGCCACATGTGGCCGCACTCACCACCGATGATCCACTTGACGCCAAGTCTCTTGGCCTCGTGGTAGATCTTGTAGTTGAGTTTCTTGATGGTGTCGTGCGAGGTGAAGAGGCCGAAGTTGCCGCCCTCCGAAGCATAGGCCGACATGGTGTAGCTGAGCCCGAGCTGCTTGAAGAGCATGAGATAACCGATAAAGGTGTAGGTCCCGGGATCGGCGAAGTAGTCCGCCGACGGGATGATGAAGAGAATGTCGGCGCCCTTCTTGTTGATCTGCGGGTCAACGTGGATCCCGAGATCATCCTCGAGTTCCTCGCAGAGAAACTCGATGTTGTCCTTGAAGGTGTGCGGCTGGATCCCGAGGTGGTTGCCGGTGCGCTGGCAGTTCGCCACCGGCTCGCAGATCCAGTTGATGTTCAAACCCACCAGCATCATGAGTTCGCGGGCCATCATGGTGACTTCCGCGGTGTCGATCCCGTAGGGACAGTAGACGCTGCAGCGGCGGCACTCGGTGCACTGGAAGAAGTAGTAGAACCACTCCTTGAGCACCTCCTGGGTCAGCTTCCTGCCCACCGGCGAAGGCACCGAGGATCTTGCCGGCCAGGGTGAAGTCGTTGCGGTAGATGGAGCGCAGGAGCTCCGACCGCAGGACGGGCATGTTCTTGGGGTCGCCGGAGCCGATGAAGAAGTGGCATTTGTCGGCGCAGGCGCCGCAACGAACACAGGTTTCCATGAAGACCCGCAACGAACGGTATTTTCCAAGCCGCTCCTTGAAGCCTTCGTGGATGATCTGCTGCCAATTGTCCGGCAACTTCCAGTCCTCGTCGGTGGGCGACCACTCGCGAGGGTTGGCGAAGTGCATGTACTGGATGCTTTTCTCGCCTCCGGGGTAGGACCAGGTGCCGCGCCGGGATTCGAAATCCACCGACGGGTCCATCCAGTTTTTCTTCGGGGGGTCGAGATCGATTTGAATCAGTTCTTGAGGTGACTTCTCCGCCATGGCTTACTCCTTGTCCAGGACGAAGCCGGAGGCCACCAACTTGTCGTGGAACTCCTCCTCCCACTCGGCATAGGTATGACCGACGATGGGCGGGTTCCAAGGGTTGACGTGGCGCTTGGCGCGGTTGTTGTTGGCCAGATTGCGGGTCGGCGAGAGAAAGACCCCGGGGGCGTGCAGCAGCTTTGAGAACGGGAAATAGACGAACAACACACTGACCAGGAAAACGTGGATGAAATACAGCGCACCGACGCCCTCTGGAACGACGAGTTGGAACGAGGCCCAGCCCGCGATGGCCGCCTTGACGTTGACGATGTCGACCTTCTCCAGATGCCGCATCAGGAAGCCCGAAATGGCGATCCCGAGCAGCAGATAGAGGGCGAAATAGTCCGTCGGAAGCGAAATGTATTTCACCTTGGGGTCGGCCAGCCGCCGCAACAGCAGATAACCCAACGAGACGATCAGAAGCACCGACGTGGCGTAGATCACCGGTACCCCGACCTTAAAGAAGCCGTCGAAGTACTGAGCGATCTCGACAAGCCGCGGAACCGGCTCGACAAAGAACCTGAAATGCCGGAAAACCACGATCAGCATCGACCAATGGAACGCCATGGCGGCCGCCCAGAGATACTTGGTACCGATGTAGTTGACCTTTTCGCGGTCGGTGATGAGTTCGACTCTGGTATTGCGGAACAGTGACCTGAAGAACAGGACCTCGAGGAACATCCGTCCCACGACACCGAAGCTACCGCTGGGGTTGTCAAACTCGGAGTTCTTGATCCAAGGCAGCGACTTCTGTTGGCCTGCAGTGGTCGGGATCCTAAACGGCACCGGCGCCCGCGCCCAACGAATCACCCTGGCCACGATACCGACCAGGAAGACCGCAAACGCGACGCCCGGGATCACCGCCCCGAACACCAAACGCAGGTTGTCAGAAGCGACCGCCGTGACGGCGAGCAGTGCCAGGACGGCAACCGCGACGAGGGAAACCAAGGCACCCATCGACTCGAATCCTCCTTCCTAATAGACCGGGGGTTTGTAACCGGACCCGAGTCCGGACCGAACCTCCGGATGATCTCCACACGAAGTGCGGCACGGCCGTCGACTCACGGAGAGTCTCTGACAACCCATGCGGCTCACGCGTTGGATGACGGGCCGCCCGCTCGTTCTTCGCGCCACGAGTTGAGACGTTCCATCACCTTGAGAGATCGATTTCGAATTTCCTTTACCCGAATGTCGTACATCTGTTCGCGACAGCGGCTGTAGACGTTGAAACCGGTCAGGAGCACGCCGTCAACCCCAGAGTTGAACTCGCTGATCGCATCGCCCGTCGTGTCATCGGCGATTTCAAGAAAGACGGCTTTGAGGATCAGGACAAACGACACGGCTTCAGCCGGTGACATGTCCTGCAGAGCTCGAATCCTCACAATCCGGTCGAGAGCCGACTCGATCTCCACCGTTTCCCGACCGTCGATGACCGCGTCAAGGATCGGCGCGAGCTCCTCCCGGAGACCGGCGCCCACCGGGTTGGCGAAGGGGTCCGATTGCTCACGAAGGAAACGCGCCGTCTCGGCCGGGTAGCCATCGACGATGAGGTCGAACCACCGCGCGATCATTTTCGCCCGCTCATCTTGGTTGAGATTCAGAGACATCGACCCCCTCCCGAATCGAAGGTGCTACTGCAACCGCTGTGCCAGTGACCTGACTTTGACCGGTCGATGCAAAACACTCATCCTGCGCCACCTGGGTCGGCGGTGACCATCGGGCGGTGTGCGCGGGTCACCTCACGCGTTTCGGTCGCGTAACGACGAACCGCTCTCGTAGGCCTCTCCAACCCGAATTCGTGACAAAACCGACGCGGCTTCAAACCGCACCGGTCGTCATGATCCGAGGTCAGCGAGGCTCCGCGACTCTCCGGTTCCAAAGAGGAAAGCCCTGCCGCCCCGCCCCCGAACGGAGGAGAGACGACAGGGAAAAAACGACATCAGTCGAAGATCAGACGCAGCCGGTCGGTTTCGGCAGGCCGGCCACTTTGCAGGCGCCCTTCGCCGGGCCCGACGGGAACAGTTCGTAGATCTCCTTGAGCTGAAATCCGGTCTGCTTGCAGAGCTTGCGGATCATCGGGGCGACGCCGAACTGGAGATAGTAGTCACGAAGATAGTTCACGACTTTCCAGTGGTCTTCGGTGAGGTCATTCACGCCTTCGGTGGTCGCCAGCGCGTTTGCGACGTCCTCGTTCCAAGCCTCAGGCTCCATCATGAAGCCGTCTTCGTCGACGGTGATCGAAACGTTGCCCTGTTCGAAAGTTGCCATTGCTCAATCCTCCCTTTTCTTTCCCGGGCCTTCGGCGCCGGTGATTTCCACGAGTGTCGTGTTTGCGTTGCGGGCCTTTTTGATCTGGGCCTTTTCCATGGCCTTGACGAATTCCTGCGTTGGGGCGTGACCGAGCTCGATGGCCCTTGCCAAGTAGCGTTCAGCCGCACCGTGATTATTCAGGGCGAGATGACCCACTGCCAGATGATAGTGAGCCGCCGGATGATCGCGCTCGAGTTCAACGACCCTCTGGTTCGACTTCACGAGGTTTTCCGGGTCGTTGAGGTAGAGATATGCCTGCCCCAGGTTGAAGTGGGCGATGACGAGCGAATCGTCAAGCCGAACCGCCTCCAGATTGGCGTCCCGACAGCCCTCGAATTCCCACCTCATCAATCGAACCCCGCCCAGGTTGACCCAGGCTTGGACCATTGTCGGGTCGAGTTCAACAGCTTTGAGATAGGCTTCTTCAGCGGTCTTGACCCGTCCGGATATGGTGTAGGCAAGCCCCAGGTTGAAGTACGCCGCTGCGGACTCTGGGCTCTCTTCGATGGCCTTGAGGCACCTTTCGATGCGGTCCTTCTGGCTTTCACGACTCATCGACTCCTCCAGACTCCTCGAGGAGACGCTCGAACGCCTGGCGTTCGCCCGGGTCCTCGAAATCGACATGCTCAGCGACAATTGTGCAAATCGGCCGGACCGCATCGGGCGCCGCCTCTGCGATTCTGGTCAGGGCTCTGATGATCTCCCGGCGGAGGCCATCGTCCCACGACAGCGAGGCGAGCGGTGCGATAAACGGAGCGACCAGTTCAGCGTCGTTGAACCCGATCTCTGCCACCGCGGGGATGCCGTAAAGACCGTTGGTGGCCGACTCATCATTCAGCGCCCACATGAGCCGACGAATGAGATCGGTTCCGATCTCGGGATGGGCGGCGGCAACAACTCCCAGAGCTCGGGCCGCACGCCGACGAAGGGTCTCGTCAGCGTCCCACAGTCGACCCAGAAGGAAGCGGGCCGCACGCGGCTCCTGAGACGCCAGCGCGCCCAGATTCAGCTCGTCTCCGACCCGGAGCAACTCCATCACTCGTCCCTTCAGCCCCATGCCGCCGCCGGCTGAGTGAACTCGGCGGCGTGGGTCGAGGCCTGGGCCAGAAACCCAGTCGCCCAGTGGGGAGTGGCGGAGGCGTGGACGTGCAGATAGGACGCCCACACTCGGCCGACGACGAGTCCGTCGCGACCGTCCCCGGTGCCTGAACCCCGCACGACCGCACCCACGGTCTCTGCCAGATCGCCACCCGAAGAGATCTTCGAGTAGTGAAACTCATGGCCCCGGAGCTCGGTACCGACGGGAAAGAAGGGATTGTCTCGGTCGATGACGAGGGTTTCGTAACCGTGACCCTGTGGTCGAGGAGTCTGCTCGATGGCGAGATTGAGGACGCCCGACATCGGGTAGACGACGTCGCCCACCCGGATTTCCCGGGCGAGGTACATGAGACCGCCACATTCTGCGTAAACCGGCAGTCCGCGATCGATCCGCTCCTTGACGGATCGAGCAAAGCCGCGGTTCTCTGCGAGCCGCGCTGCGTGGACCTCGGGGAAGCCGCCGCCGATGTAGAGGCCATCGACATCGGGCAGCGCCGTGTCGCTGCTCGGCGAGACCGCCACCAGACGGGCGCCGGCGGCTTCGAGGGACTCGAGATTTTCCGGGTAGTAGAAACTGAACGCCAGGTCGGAAAAGTAACCGATGGTGACCCGTGTCCGACCGGGAAGAACCTCGCCGACCTCGAGCGCGACCTCGGGTGCGGCGGCGGCGAGGCTTTCGACGAGATCGAGATCGACATGCTCGCTGATGGCGGCAGCGGCTCGGGCGATGGCCTCGTCGCGGCGGGGGTGTTCCACCGCCGTCACGAGACCGAGATGACGATCCGGCAACGGGTCCTCGCCGCGAAGACGCGGGATGGCGCCGACGACAGGCAGACCGGTGGTGGTCTCGATCGCCTCGCGAATGACTCCGCTCCTGGCGAGCGGTTCCGACGCGGTTGAGAATGACACCCACAAGATCGAGGGCCGGATCGAGATGGATTGAACCGAGCACCGCGGCGGCGGCGGTCCGCGTCATCTTCGTGACGTTGACGACGAGGATCACCGGAGCGCCGAGGAGCTTGGCCAGAGTTGCAGTTGAGTGGCTCCCGGCGGCGTCAACGCCGTCGAAGAGACCACGGTTTCCCTCCACGATCATGATGTCGGCGCCGGATGCGGCCTCGACGGCTCGACCGATCGCCGGCTCATCGAAGAGATAGGATCGAGGTTGCGACACGGGCGGCCGGTGGCAGCCGTCAACCAGGCGGCGTCGATGTAGTCCGGACCCTTTTTGAATGCCTGGACCACCCGACCACGGTCGGCCAACGCCCGGCACAGACCGAGGCTGACCAGAGTCTTGCCGCCATCGCCGGACAAACCGGCGACCACGAGTCGTGGGGTTCGCAGTTTCATGAATCGACCGCCCAGCGCCCCTCGCTACTGGCCCACGATGAAGCCGCAGGGACATTCCTCCCAGCACTTCTTGCATCCGTCGCAGACCTCGATCTTCTTGATCTTGAAGAAGTTGCCGTGGCAAGGCGGATCGATCTTGGCAAAGACGTTCGCCTGACAGTACATCCAGCAGTTCTCGCAACCGAAGCACTTGCCGCAGCTGAAGCAACGGTCGGTCTCGATGAGGACATCATCCTGGTGCCAGACCGAGGTCGACCTCGTCGAAGGGGTTCGGCGAGACGATCCTCGGGCGACTTGACCTGACGCTGGGTCCGCTCGATGGGCTTGTACCAGTCGAGCTTGATCTTGTCGCTGCGGATCATCTCGCCCTGGTTGATTTTCATTCAGCTCTTTGCCCTGGAGCTTGGCGTCGATGGCGATGGCCGCCATGCGCGCCTGGCCGATGGAGGTCGTAGCGATTCCAAGATTGATGTTGTCACCGCCGGTCCAGACGCCTTCGACACCGGTGAAGCCCCATTCGTCGCCGTTGAGCCAACCGTCACCAAGCTCCTCGGAGTGCATGGCCGCAAGGTCCGGTTTCTGACTCACCGCCGTGATGACGGTCTGAATCGGCAATTCGTAGGTGTCGCCCTCGATGGGCACCGGACGTCGCCGTCCGGAGGCGTCGGGCTCGCCGAGTTCCATGCGCTGCACGACCATGGCGCGAACGGCGCCGTCGTCGTCGCGGAGGATCTCGATGGGCGCCGCGAGGTATTCGATGTTGATGTCTTCTTCGATGGCCTCATCGATCTCGCGATCGATGGCCGGCATTTCGGCGCGGGTCCGGCGATAGAGGATGGTCACCTGAGCGCCCATCTTCGATGCCATGGCGGCCGAGTCACCGATGAGTCGTTTGGACACGCGCGCGGCGTCGATGGCGGTGTCGCCACCACCGATGACAACCACGTTGGTGCCGATATCGACCTTCTTGCCCGAGTTGGCGTGGTTGAGAAACTCGGTCCCGGTCCAGAGCCCCGGACCGTCTTCACCGGGGATGCCCATGGCTTTGCCCTGGTGGGCGCCGATGGCGACGTAGATCGCGTCGTAGTCTTTCTTGATGTCGTCGTAGGAGACGTCTTTACCGATCTTGGTGTCCAACTTGAGCTCGACTCCGAGATCGAGAATACGTTGGACCTCGGCGTCGATGATCTCGCGCGGCAGCCGGTAGACCGGGATCCCGTAGCGGAGCATACCGCCGGCCTTCGGAAGGCTCTCGAAAACGGTGACCTTGTAGCCACGACGGGCCAACTGGTAGGCGCATGACAGACCCGAAGGTCCGGCGCCGATCACCGCGATCTTTTGTTTCTTGTCCTCTTCGCCCTCGATCCTCTGGGCTTTGAGGCCGTGCTCGAGGGCATAGTCACCGATGAAGCGCTCGACCGAGTTGATCCCAACCGCACCGTCTTTTTTGCCGCGGTTGCAGCCGGTTTCGCACGGGTGCGGGCAGACCCGACCCATGACGGACGGGAAGGGGTTGGTTTCCATCTCGAGCTGGAAGGCCTGTTCGAGGGCTTCGTCGAGGCTCAGGCCGAGCTTCTCGCGCAGCTGGATGACGGTCAACCAACCACGGATTTTGTTGCCACTCGGGCAGTTGCCGGTACACGGAGGGAGGCTCTCAACATAGACGGGACGCAATGCCGAGAGCTGCGAACCGCTACCGCCTCCGCCGCCCTTGAGTCGGGACTCGAAGGTGCCCGATTTCTCTTTGTCTTTTTTCTTCAATAAACCCATGAGACACGTCTCCTCACTGCGTGGCTGTTTCCCGGGCCCGGACTCAGGAAATCTTCGACATGTGCTGTTTGAACTTCTCCAGATCGCCGAGCATCGTGTCGTGCTTCTGCTCGTCGCGAAGCAGATAGTCGAGCAGGAGGTTGGTCACCGGATTCCGGCTCTGACCCTTGAGGTTCGTCAGCCAATTCAATGGTCTGGCGCTCGAGTTCATCGTGCGCCTCGAGTTGGCCCCACACCTCGGCCAGCTCCTCGGGCTGCAGGGTGATGGGGGTCTTGGTCATGCTGTCGATGAGGAACTGCTGCACCCGGTGGTGCTGGACGGAGTCGTTTCGGATGATCTCCATGATTTGACGAATCAGGAGGTTGTCGGTCTTTTCCATGATCTGCGCCGTGGTTTCGATGGCGTCGCGCTCGATGCCTTGCCACTGCCGAAGAACATCCACCGCTTCGGCAGTCCGCTCCGGTCCGCTTTTCTTGGTACGCGCCATAGCATCCTCCCGTGGATACGAGGCGGCCGAGGGAGGGGCGGGGATTACCCCGACCCCTCCCGACCGCTCGTTACTGTCGATTTTTCGTTTACGCCTCAGGCAGCGTGACGTAGCTGCCGCCTGCGTACTTGTAGGTCAGACGGCCTGAGTCGATGAGGGTGCGCAAAGCCTTCTTGCACATCTTCTTGTCGACCTCGTCACCGAACTTCTCCATCATCTGCTTGGAAACGTCCATGGGCTTGAGATCTCTCTTGCCCTTCATGGATGAAACCAACTCGAACATGGCGTCGGCCACCTGATCAACTGTCACTTCGTCGGCCATGATGTCCTCCTCAGTGCTGTCGGATCTGCGCCGTCCTGGCGTAAGGTCTCGCCGGCGTGTTTGAAGTCGTCGATGTGGTACTTGGTGAACTTGATGTCGGTGAGCTCGAAGAACTTCGGCCAGCCGATGCGATCGATCCACTCACCCATCCGCTCGTGCTTGCGGGCATTCTCGGCGTAGACGTTGACGATGTTGAGCACCGCGTCGACCACCTCGGGCCAGCGCGGCGGGTTGTTGGCGGATGAAGGGGATGGCGAGCTTCGAGAACTTGGGCGCGACGCGCGAGTTCGAAACCTTGCCGCCGACCCAGATGGAGATACCGTCGGTCTGGGCGTTGTTGATCTTCACCGCCGGGCAGACCGTGTAGCAGTTGCCGCAGTACATGCACTGCTCTTCGATGATCTCGACGGAGTTCACGCCGTCGACGGTCGCCGGACGAATCGCGCCGGTCGGGCACGAGGCCACGAGGGTCGGGATCTCGCACATCTTCGGCAGGTCGTCGTGCGAGATCACCGGCGCCCGGGTGTGGACGCCGAGGATCGCGATGTCCGAGCAGTGGACCGCGCCGCACATGTTGAGGCAGCACGCGTAGGCGACGCGGAGCTTGGCCGGCAGGTCCATGTTCTGGAAGTGGGGCATGAGCTCGTCCATGACCGCCTTGACGACGCCCGAGGCATCGGAGGCCGCCGAGTGGCAGTGGACCCAGCCCTGGGTGTGGACGATGTTGGAAATCGAGTTGCCCATACCGCCGACGGGAAGCCATACTCCTCGACCTCGGCGATCAGGGGCTCGATCTTCGACTCGTCACTGAGCAGGAATTCGACGTTGTTGCGGCTGGTGAACCGCAGATGGCCGCCGCAGTACTTGTCGGCGATATCCGCGAACTTGCGGATGGTGGTGACGGCGATCAAGACGGGGCGACCCGCAGCGCACGGTGAAGATCTTGTCGCCGGATTCGGCAACATGGACCATCACGCCGGGCTTGAGGATCTCGTGGTAGTCCCACTTGCCGTAGTTCTCTGTGATCACCGGGGGCAAGAACTGTTTGTAATTTGGGGGGCCGATATCGGTAATACGTTCGTTTGCCATTGGATCCTCCTTTCCTACTCTTCGGTCTCGAAGATCTCGTCGTCGAAGAAGATGTACGGGTTCGAGCGCGGCGCCATGACCATCTCGGGGATCGGGTCGAGACCGATCTCTTCGAGGAAGTTGGACATTCCGACACGCTGGATGAACTCGCCGACGCGCTCACGGAGCTTGCCGTGCTCGCCCCAGAGATCCCAGATCGCCTCGGTGAGCTCTTTGAGATCCTCGTAGTCCGATTCGGGATCCATCTCGAGGAAGGGCACGAAGACCGAACACAGCAGCGCGCCGCCGACGATGGGGGCCTTGCCGCCGATGAGGATCGTTGCGCCACGGTCTTGCCGGGTTTGAGCGCCTTGGGCATCACGTTGATGCAGTGCATGCACCTGACGCAGTTGGGGTTGTCGATCTCGAGAGTCTTGCCGTCCCACTCGATGCAGCGGGTCGGGCAGAGGTCGCAGATCTCCTCTTCGATATCGACGGTCTTGGCATAGTCGAGGACAGCAGCCTGGTTGACCTGGATCTCGTCGCGCCAGGTTCCCATGACCGAGCAGTCCGACCGGGCGATCGACGCCACACAGTCGTTCGGGCAACCGGCGAACTTGAACTTCCACTTGTAGGGGAAGAACGGCCGGTGGAGCTCGTCCTGGAAGTTCTGGGTGATGTTGTAGCAGGCATCCAGGGTGTCGTAGCAGGCCCACTCGCAGCGGGCGGGGCCGACGCAGCACGACGGGGTGCGCATGTTGGAGCCCGAACCGCCAAGATCCCAACCGGCCTCGGTCAGATCTTTGAACAGCGGCTCGATGGCCTCGGTGGTCGAACCGAGAAAGACGATGTCACCGGTCGAACCGTGCATGTTGGTGAGACCCGAGCCGTGCCGGTCCCAGATGTCGCACAGGGTGCGCAGCGCATCCGAGGTGTAGAACCACCCCGACGGCTGGTTGATGCGGTGGGTGTGGAACTCGGCGACATTCGGAAACTCGGCCGCGAGATCCGAGTAACGACCGATCACGCCGCCGCCATAACCCATGACGCCCACCAGACCACCGTGCTTCCAGTGGCTGATGTGCTCCTCATAGGAACGCTCTACCTGACCCAGAACGTCCTGGACCATCGGGCGATGGGCCTCTTTTTTTATCTCCTTGACAAAGCTCGGCCACGGTCCCTTCTCGAGCTCGTCAAGCAGCGGCGTCTTGTACTTCATTTCTGTCATGGCCACTCCTTTCCAATCGATATCTCGTGAAATCTACGGTGACTCCATGGCGCCGGGATCACCAAGCACCCCGACACCCGAGTCCGCCAAAATAACTCCTCCTTCTGCTCAACGGTGGTCTTCGACCAGTCACTGGGGAACACCGCCGTCAAAAAAGTGCTCGACACTATTGCATCGACCTCCAGGCGCCGATCGGAGACACCTGTACCGGCTACCGGTCCTGCAACCCCTGTGCCAGAGGCGAGGCGTGGCTGGCGAACCGAAAGTAATTGAGAACACGTTGTTTCAGTCCAAAACAGGTGCTCGAGACGACGGTTCATCGGGGGACGTTGTTACTGTAGCGTAACATGACGGAGGCCGACGTGCCGAGGGCTTCCCGAAGCGGGTGGTCGGGGAGCGATTCCGCAAGCGGAGACGGCGGACCTCGCCCGGAGTTCTTGCCGTCCTCGGCGGGACCGGACGAGCCAAGGAAGATCACAGACTCTTCCTGCGGTTGGGCGCCGTTGAACAACGAGTAACCGCTGCCTTCGGCACGGCAAGCGACCACAGGTAGCCCCCGACCACCGCGTCCTGATTCGACCTCAGTCCTGGCCCCCCGAAGATCGGCGGAGGGTTACGAAACCGTCGTGAGCAGGACCCTGTCCAAGGTCTCGAGGAGCCGTTCCGGTTTGACCGGTTTCTCGATGAAGGCGTCCGCGTGATAGTGCTTGAATCGGCCGAGATAGGCCTCGAAATCCTCGGTGAGGTGGCTTTGGATGCCGGTCACGAAGATTACCGGGACCTGACCGAGCACCGGGTGCTTCCGCAACGCCACGAGAGTGCTCATACCTCCACGTTTCGGCATCATGATGTCGAGGAAAATCACATCCGGCACCCGCTCCTCGGCGAGCCGCAAGCCCTTCCTCGGCCGAGTTGGCGGTCAGCGCCTCCCAATCGTTGTCGCGGAGCACGATGGCCAGATACGTGGCCACATCCGGTTCATCGTCGATGATGATGGCAAGTCTTTTGTTCATCGGGCCTCCCCGGTTCCGTCAGGGAACCGTCAACCGGTTCGAATCTATTTTTGCCGAAGCCGACCGAGCACTTCCTCGAGGGTCGCCGCATCGACCCCATCGAGGAGGTTCTTGGCTTCATCACGCAATTCGGCATGGGAGTCGATGGAGAGACCCGAATGGTCCACCTCGACCTCGATGCCGAGGATGTCGCAGATTCCCCGAAGGTACTTCTGCGGGGTCACCGGTTTCTCCAGATACATGGATGGTCCGGTGATGACGCTGCCGGCAAGCACATCGGCGTGCTCGCTGACTTCTCTCCTCACCTCCGGATCCCGTGCATGAGCGGTGACGATCACCACCGGAATACGCGCCCACTTCGGGTTCCTTCGAAGCTCAGCAAGCACCCGAATGCCGGATTTCCTCGGCATCACCAGATCGAGCGAGATCAGATCCGGTTGCTGCCGACGGATGGCATCGAGGGCCTGGTCCCCATCGTGGGCAAAGACCACGTTGAGGCCCGCATCCTCGAGCACCGATCCCAGATAGAACGCGACATCCGGTTCGTCGTCGACCACCAGGACCGTCAGGTCCTCCGGCCTGCGCACGTCAGTTCCAACCATCTCTGCCGTGTCGGTCATGATCGATCTCCTTGCTCACACTCAATCAGGTTCGCATTTGGTTTCGGCAAACGATGCCGGGGAAAACGAAGTTCGAAGGTCGTGCCCTTGCCCGGTTCGGAATTGAGGTTGACGGTCCCCCCGTGCTGCTGCGCGATCTTGCGCGTCAGGAGCAACCCGAGTCCGGTCCCGCCGCGGCCCTTTGTCGTGAAGAAGCTGGTGAAGACCTTCTGTTTGATCTCGTAGTCCATGCCGCAGCCGGTGTCGATGACCTCGAAGAGAAGATCGGAACCCTCTTCGCGCAGTCTCACGCGCACCTCGAGGTCGGGCTCGCCCGAGATCTGACAGGCGTCGATGGCGTTGGAGACCAGGTTGGCGAGACAGCTGTGGAGCGCCTCGGGGTCCATCCATGCCGGCGCCACCTCTTCGATCTCGGCGACCACGTCGATCCCATATTGGGCCGCAGAGTCTCGGAAGAGTTCGGCAACCTCGCGAGCGATCTCCGCCGGCCGGATTTCCCGGCACTCGATGGCCTCGCCGCGGGAGAAGGCCAGGAGATTCCGGGTCAGATCGGAGATCCGACCCATATTGCGCTCGAGCATCTCCCAACCCTGCCTGACCCTTCCCTGGTCACCCTTCTTGAGGCCTGAGGAGGTGACGTACATGCCGCCCTCGAGCCCGGTGAGGATGTTCTTGATGCCGTGCGCCAGACCGGCCACGGTCTGGCCCACCGCCGCCAGACGTTCCGCCTCGAGCTTCTCGTGTTCGAGCTGCTTGATCTCCCGAAGATCCTGCGCGATGAGCGCCGCCCCGGCGAACCGGCCGCCGGGTCTCAGAGCGAAACCGGCGAGCCTGACCGGAATCCGATCCCCCGCTTCGTCGGTGATGGCGGTCTCGTGCAGGACCACCCGGCTTTTCTTGCCGGACAGCACACCGTGGAGCTCTTTGGGCACCGCTCGCCGGGGAATCCTCCGCCCGATCATCTGATCCCTCGAACGGCCGAGCAACTGCTCCGCCGCCCGATTGACGAGTTGGATTCGTTGCCGGTCGTCAAAGACCACGATGGCGTCGAGGGAGTTCTCGACCAGTGCGTGACGAAGGACGTTGGCCTGCGACAGCCGCTGCTTCGAGATCACGGTGCTCGGTCAGATCGAGGGCCATCTCCATGACGTGGGACACCTTGTCGTCACCGCGGGAAAGCGGGAGTGGTGAAGACGAGATAGGGAACCGGTTTGCCGTCCCGGTTCATCCCCGATGTGCTGGGACATGTGGCTCTCACCGTCGTCGAAGGTGCGGTCGACCGGGCAATCACGACACGCCTTGCCACGTCGCTTGAAGAGCCGATAGCACTCTTCGCCGGTGGGTTCGCCAAAGGTCCGCGCGGAAGAGCTCGTTGCCCTTGACCACCCGGTGGTCCCGGTTGATCAGGGCGACAAAGCAGGGGACCTTCTCGAACAGCGCCTGGTACTCGCTCTGGAGCTGTTTGGCGGCGGTCAGATCGGTGGTGATGGCGGCCACGAACTTCGGCTCCTCCGCGTCGGTCGGGACCGGGGTCAGGTTGACCAGATAGTGCACCTCGCGACCCGGGATATCGACTCCCGTTTGTTCGACGGTCCGCTGTCTGACCATCGCGGAAGACCGCGAGGGCGTGGCAGTCGTCGCAGGGTTCGTCGCGTCCTTTGTGACCGAGTAACACGTCCGACCACGCGCCACTCCGAAGCATCCGTCGAACGCTCGGTTGTGATCAACTACGTTCAGCGACGGGTCAATGACCATCAACCCCGGACGGAATCTCGTCGATGAGCCGAGCTCGCATCTCGTCCCGCCAGGTGGCGGCGCTGCATCACGACACCTCCCGACTCCCGCCCGAATGCAGCGCGAGTCCGTCACCACAGCGTGTCTGTGACGGCCGCCGGGCATTCGGAATGTGTCATCGGATGAACCGCCGCGGCAACAACGCGAGGTCGGTTTCCGACCCCGTCGTCGGGAGCGATCTGGATCTCCGATTTCGACGCCCCGATGGCAGAAACCACAACGGGTCATGACCGGCTCCTCGACCGCCTCTTGGACTCGTGAGCGCAGTGGCACTCGACACAGAGTTGGTGCATGGCGAGCCGATACCCGGGTGCGATGCCGTCGATGGACCGCTGGATCGATCCCGCTCGCTTCGCCGCGCCATCACCGTGACACCCCGCACAGTCGATGTCGCCGAACGCATTGTCGCTCGAGCACCGCCGCCGCTGCTCGGCGAATGCCCTCGACGATCTCGGCTCGATGGCACTCGACACAGGCCGTCGCCGTGGCGCGCGTCTTGGCTGTCTCTGTTGCCGCGTGGCATCGGTTGCAGGATGCGTTGTCGCCGAGGGCGGTGACGTGATCGTCGTGGACGAAGGTGTCGGTACATCTGTACATATCCGCGTGGCAGTTCGCACACGGCGTGCCCCGTTCGAACCGGAGGTTGCGGTGGTGGCACCGTCCGCACGAGGCCTCACCGCCGAGCCGGTCGCGGTGGGCCATGTGGTCGAAGAGCACGGCGTGACCCGCTCGATCGCCGTCGATGAGCAGCGCGGTGGTGAAACCGGTCGGGAGTTCGGCGGGGGTGGTTTCGTTGCCGAGGAAGACCAGGTTCGCGGCCTGGTTTTCGTCAACAGCGAATCGCAGCGCGGCGACAGCGCGAGCCGATCGAGCCGAGACCGGCGGGGGATACTCACCACCGGCGGTCGTGAGTTCGAGTACGACGAGCCCGATCACGAAGACCGACCGGCCCATACTCGCGGCAGCCAGATGGGTCCGACCGAACCACGCTCCACCAAAGTAGTTGCGGGTCAGCGGGTCGGCGATGGGTGGGGTGAAGTGATCGGGATTCGCCGGCGCCTCCTCCCATACCGGGAGACGCTCGACAAAGAAAAGAAAAATGAGCGCCATGGCGGAGACGAGTCCGACGCTGACCAGAATCTCGGTCAGTGCCGGGAGATAGGTCTCACCGGTGGCCGCCATGTGGACGATGCCGCCGACATCCGCCCGATGAAGGACAAAGCCGGCAACACCGGTGAAGGCGCCAACTACCACGGGCCATTGTTGGCCGGCCAGAGCAGGGAGGTTGAACAGCAGCAACGGAATCATCACCGACAGGCTGAGTTCGACCACAAAGAGCACCGAGAACCACGAAGGCTCACCGAGGATGTGGAGCTGGTCGACGAAGACCGAGATCGGTCAACCGCACCACGAGATAGAGCAGCAGCACGATCGAGGCCGCGCGGACCAGGCCTCTGAGCTGAGGCCACTCCCCTTCCCGATGGTAGAGCCACGCGGTGGATGTGCTTTCCACCGCGACCATCATCAAACCGAGACCGATGGCGGAAACAAAGAAGAGTAGCGGCAGGATGGGTGAGTACCAAAGGGGATGGAGTCGATCTTCGGCGAGGAGAAAGAGCGTTCCCAACGAACTCTGGTGGAGGGTGGACAGACCGATGCCGGCAATCACGAAGAGCAGACTGATCCGACGCATGACCCGCATCGCCCGCTCCCATTTCAGTCCTTCGAAGATCACCGGGACAAACTCGAGGGCGAGTACCGTCAGATAGAGCATCACGCACCAGCCGACCTCGAAGAGCGGCGAGTCGGGCTGCCAGAAGATGATCATGCGCCAGATGTTCCACGGTCGACCGAGATCCACGAGGAGACCGAGGGCGACCGCCAGATAGCCGAGAAAGGCGGTCAGGATCGCCGGTCGGACAAATCCGTGGTAGCGGTCGAGATGGAAGATGTAGACCGTCGCTGCAATGACGAAACCGCCGGCCGCCAGCGCGACTCCCGAGAGAACGTCAAAACCGATCCACAGCCCCCACGGTGTTCCATCGGTGAGCGCCGTGGTGGCGCCGAGCCCGCGCACGTATCGCGCCGCCGCCGCTGCACAGGCGATTCCGACCAGGGTCCAGAGAATTGCTTTGGTCACGATCAGGCGGGTGTTGTTCGCGTCGTTCACGATTCCTCCTCGGTCCGTCGCGCATCGGCACCCTCGGCATCGGTGGCCATCGTCGGTCCCTCGGCGGCCGCGACCTTGCGGCGCCGATCGAGGGTCCAGTGGACGCCGTACATCAGACCGGCAACGCCGAAAAAGGTGTAGGGAACGGTGTGGAGGACCTTCCGGGCGAGGACCGGCCGCGGTCTCGACCCGAGGCCCTCCGCCCAGCCGGCTTCCGTGAGACTCACATCAGAGATCGTCAGCACCGAGGTTCCGCCCACCTCGTGCTCGCCCCAGATGTGATCGATATACCGATCCGGCGCCGCGGCGATTCTCGATCGTGCCTCGGCGAGCAGCTCCTCCCGCTCCCCGAAGATCGTGGCCCCGGTCGGACAGGCGGCGGTGCAGGCCGGCTGGGAGAGTTCGCCCGCCTTGATCTTGTCGTAGCAGAGGATGCACTTACGCACCCTGGGTGTGATCGACTCCCACTCGTAGCGCGTCATCGCGAAGGGGCAGGCCACCATGCAGTAGCGGCACCCCATGCAGATTTCCGCGTCGTAGGCAACCGCCCCCTCGGCGGTCTTTTTCAGGGCTCCCACCGGGCATGCAGCGGCGCAGGCCGGGTCGAGACAGTGACGGCAGTGCTGGCGGACATGGCGGTTTTCGATCGCGACGATGGTTGTCCAGCGGGTGGATGACAGATCGTCGACCTCGCCCTGCCAGCGGTAGGGCGCATCCGATCCGGTGTCGTTGGTCAGCCGGCAGCCGGCGACGCATTCTTCGCAACCGATGCATCGGGTGACGTCGGTGAGTATCGCCATGGTGGTCATACGGGCTCTCCCTCTTTGCTCAAGGCCTGCGCGACGTGGCGGCCGGTCGCCGCGGGGAAGTGCCAGCCGAGTTGGAAGACCAGGCGGGTCAACGGATAAAGCGCACAATGTGCGATTTTTGTGACTGGGGCGAGGACCAGGACCAGGTTCCCGGTGATGATGTGGAGCAAGAGCATGGTCCGCGCGGCAAACGGGCTCCAGACCGGGTTGGCCGCCCACCAGCCGAAGAGAAGCAACGCGAAGAGCAGACCGAGGATGAGCACATCTGAGGTCCGGCTGAGTGCGCGAGAGGATTCAGACCCCAGTCGACCGATGATCAACGCAAAGAGCGCCACCAGGGCGATCGCGGTCAGCCCATCAGCCACGGACCTCGGGCAGGACCGGCCACCAGGCCGGCAGCCCTCCGATGATCGAGGCTACATGCCCGGCCAGGAACAACGGCACCACCACGAGGCCGATGTGAAAAAGAAACGACGCTGAGCTGTACAACGGGCGCTTGTGCAACAGGCGGCGGGGAAGAATCCAACCGATGGTGGAGGCGGCGATATCGCTGAGCGGAAGTCGGCGATCGCCGGCACGATGCCATGCCGCTGCGATCTGTCCCACCAGGGTGATGATTCTGTAGCCGAGTCCCAACACACAGACCGTGATGGCGATTCGAAAGAGCGGACCACGAGCGAACTCGATCATTCCGTCCATAAGACTTCACACCCCTGCCGCGGCACCGACGGCCGTTTCCTCGATCTCGATCAACATCTCGGCCGGCGCCACGATGGCCTTGATCAACAGATCATGCAGCCCAACGACGCGAACGTGGTCGAGACCGTGGTCTTCGCAGACTTCCCGCAGCTGCTTCTTGCAGTTGGCGCATGGCGCGACGACGAGTTCAGCTCCGGTTCGGCGGATCTGTTCGGCTTTCTTGGCGCCGCCCACCATGGTTCTGAACTCTCTGATTTCGTCGATGGACACCGTGCCGCCGCCGCCACCGCAGCAGTAGTTGTCGCGACCCTTGGGGGTCATGTCGACATAGTCGGTGCAGATGTGGCGGAGGATTTCGCGCGGCTGGTCGATGATCCAACCCGACCGGGCGATATTGCATGGATCGTGATAGGTGGTGCGTTCGGGAACCACACCGGCTCTCAATGTGAGCCGGCCCTCCTTCCACGCCTTGTGGGTGTACTCCATGAAGTTGACGACTTCGGGAGCATCGTCGGCGCCGCAGAACGTCCTGACGAAGAACTTCGCGGAGCGGGAGGCGTGGCCGCACTCGCCGATGAGGATCTTCTTGGCGCCCAACCGCCGGACCTCCTCGGCCTCCATGGAGACGATCCGATCGAGCATCCGATCGGAATAGAAGAGACCATAGTTGATGCCGTCGTAGGCGGCGGTGCCGATGGTCCACGAGCCACCAGTGGCGCTCATTACGGCGGCGTTGCCGATCAAGGTGTCGGGCTCGAGCAGGTAGTCGCTGACCGCCGGGAAGAAGACGAACTCGGTGCCCTCGCGATCGATGGGAAACTCGATCTTGAGGCCGATTTCGTCCGCGCAGTCCTCCTCGAGGAACTCACAGGTGTCGAGCAGGGCCGCCTTGGGGATCGCTGAAGTGTTGCGCGTCGAGCCCTCGAGCTGCTCCCGGGTCGCAACCACCAGCGCTTTGGGGATGATCCCGACCTCGGCCAGGGTCCAACGCGCGAGGTGAGTGATGAGTCCGTGGTCGATGCCCATTGGACACTCGAGGGTGCACCGGCGGCAGGCGGTGCAACGGTAGAACTCCTCCGCCATGGTGTTGATGTGGGCCTCATCGATCTCGAACGACCGTCCGAATCTCGCGCCGAGATTGCCGAGGGGAGTGAAATACCGCCGATAGACCTTGAGCAGAAGTTCCGATCGCTGGCACGGAATATCCCGGTCCTCTCTCGAGGTCTCGAAGACCGGGCAGCTCGTGCTGCATCTGCCGCACCGCGTGCTCACGCGACATGCGGTGTCGAGCACCATCGCGTAATTGGAATGCGACAGGATCGCCGCGAATGCCTCGAGAAATCGCTCCGGCAGGTTGGTGGTGTCAACGTGTTCGAGGTAGTAGGAGCATTCAATCGCCATGGAAGTCCCTTCACCCGTGATGGGCTCTCGTTCCACCCCACCTAGAGCATTGTTTGTACCAACTCCTTGAAAATCACTTTAACGATCAATAAATCATATATTTAGCCATTGAAAGAAGAGACATGAACGCTTGAGTATATGTCTCGAAAATAAAACATCTGTTATATAGCTATTGTATTTATGGAACACGAGCACCATAATCTGAGACATGAACAACGCCATCGACCCTCGCTACGGCAGCCTCATCTTCGACAACATCCCGCACGGAATCTTCACCGTCGATGCCCATGGGAGGATCACCTCCTTCAACCGTGCCGCAAAGGAAATCACCGGCTGGGCTCCGGAAGAGGCGATCGGCAGGAAATGCGACTCGATCTTCAACTCGAATCACTGCGCCGGAAAGTGCTTCCTGTTCAACAGCATCGAAGGTGGGGAACCGCACCGCGATTGTGAAGTCCACATCGTCACGAGGGACGGCGCCGAGCTTCAGGTAGCCGTGAGCACCGCGAGCTTGAAAAACGACGACGGCGAGATCATCGGCGGGATCGAGATGTTCCGCGACCTCACCGATGTCAATCTGCTGAGACGCAAACTGGAGGGGACGTACAAGATCGGGGACATCATCTCGAAGAGTGCGGCCATGAAGGGTGTCCGCGAACTCCTTCCGCTGGTTGCACGCAGCGGCAGCACGGTGCTCATCGAAGGCGAGCCCGGCACCGGCAAAGAACTGGTCGCCCGGGCCATCCACAATATGGGACCCAGGCGAGAGGGCCCATTTGTCGGGGTCAACTGTGGCGCCCTGCCGGAAACCCTTGTCGAGTCCGAACTCTTCGGCCACCTCCGCGGCGCCTTCACCGACGCCAAGAAGGACAAGCCCGGCCGCTTCGCCGCGGCCCAAGGAGGAACCCTTCTCCTCGACGAGATCGGCGATGTCTCAGCCGCGGTACAGGTCAAGCTCCTTCGGGTCCTTCAAGAGCGCGAATACGTCCCTCTGGGATCATCGGAGCCCGTCAAAACCGATGTCAGGATTCTCGCTGCCACCAATCGGGATCTGTCGCACGAGGCCATGAACGGTCGATTTCGTCAGGATCTCTATTTTCGGCTCAACGTGGTCCGTATCGTGCTGCCGCCGCTGCGTTCCCGGTGGGAGGACATCCCGCTGCTGGTGCATCACTTCATCGAGCGCTTCAACAGCCTCCAGGGGCGTCGGATCCGGGGCATCTCCGAACGCGCCATGATGACCCTTGCGGGCCACTCCTTTCCGGGCAACGTACGCGAGCTCGAAAATGCCATCGAGCACGCTTTTGTCGTCTGCGCGGGTGACACGATCCGACGCGAAGACCTGCCGCCGCAAATCCGAGGTGAAGCCGCGGTACCACTGACGGCGCCTCGGGAATCGGAAAAGAGCCCGCTCGGCGCGGCCGAGGCGGCAACCATCCGCGACGCACTCAAGCGTCACCGGAACAACCGGACCGAGACCGCCCGGAGCCTCGGCGTCTCGCGAAATACGCTTTGGCGCAAGATGAAGAAGTACGGAATTCAATGAGACCCGACATGCTTCGAAAGCCTGCCGGGCCTCATTGAAAAAACGGCCCGCCGAAGGGCGGGCCGTTTGAGTTCAGTTGCTCTTGAGACTAGTGCCATTCCCAATCGATGAAACCGGGCTGGACGTCGACCATGGCGTTGACGATGAGCTCCACGAGACCACCGTAGTAGATCCCTGCCTTCTCGAAGGCATCGTAATAGGCGATGATGTCGCGGATCTGGCCTTTGCAGTTGGAGCACGGCGCGCAGACATACTTCATGTGCGACGGATCCATGGACTCGTCCTGGAAGGCGTCCAGAATCTGCCGGAACTTACGTCGACCGGTCATCCGGTGGCGCCAGTCCTGGAAGTTGTGACCCGACATGATGGCAAAACCCGACCCGCCGCCGCAGCAGTAGTTCTCGACGCCGTGCGGCGCCATTTCGCGGAACCTGCCCTCGGGCACCACCGCGTCGATGATCTCGCGCTGGGGAGCGACGATCCCCATGAGGCGGACCAGATTGCACGGGTCGTGAAGGGTGACCGGGAAGTCGTTGCGGCTCTTGTCGAGCTTGAGCACGCCCGATCTGATGATGTCGCGCAGGGTGACCATGGAGCTTTCACGCGGAATGTTGAGATCGCCGGTGAGGACCTTGTCGGCGATGACCGTCAGGGCCTTGTGGGCGTGGCCGCACTCGCCGAGAACGATCTTCTTGACCCCGAGCTTCTTGGCCGCCATGGCGTGCCGGACGGCGACCCGTGCAAACTGGACATCGTCGTACCAGACGCCATAGTTGATCCCGTCGTAGCCCACCGCGTCGGACGACAGGGTCCAACTCAGGCCCGCCGCCTCGAAGACGGTGGCGAAGGCCCCCGGGTTCTCGGGCCAGGCCATGATTTCACCGGCGTTGTGGATGAGCAGGATGTCGGCGCCGACCTTGTCGAAGGGCGTCTCGATGGGGAAGCCGGTACGTTCGGCGGTGTCCTCATCGATAAACTCGATGTTGTCCTTGACGATCATCGGGGTCATCCCGGTGGATGAACCCACTTTGAGTTGAAGCACGGATCCGTCGTTGTGGAGCTCCTTGGGGACGATCCCCATCTCCATGCTCGCGATCTTGCGGATCTCGCGCGAGAGCAGGGCGTTGTCGGCGCCGATGGGGCAGGTCTGGGCGCAGCGACGGCAGACGTTGCAGCGGTAGCTGAGCTCGATGAGCCGCGCCACCGTCTCCCAGTTGAGATCGATGTCGCCGTGCAACGCTGGCGATGCCTTCTTGATGTACTTGAAGTAGATCCGGCGGATCACCTCGGATCGATAAACCGGGCGGTAGAGCTCGTTTCCGCCACTCTCTTCATAGATCGGGCATGCGTCGGAGCAGGTGTGGCACTTGGCGCAGTGCTCCATTGACATCTCGAAGGGCTGGAGGAAGGTCCAGTTGTCATCGACACTCATGAGCTTCTCGAGACCGCTGAGGAATCCGTTGACGAGCGCGTCTTCCTCTTCCTTGGTCTTGGGCTTCTCGATGTTCACGGCGATGGTGTCGTCGAGAACGACGTACTTTTCCCGTGCGGCGTCGGAGAGTTGCGCGAACTCCGGCTCGTCTTCGAGCTTGTCAAAGGGCGGCGGCAGTGGGATCTGCTCGAGGGGGTTGATCTGAGCGAGGGGTTCGCCCGGGTGCTTCCCCATATCCTTGACGCTGTTGGGCTGCTTCATTTGGTCTGATCCTCCAAAGTCACGTCGAGCCAGCTCTTCTTGCCGTCGGCTCCGATATGCGGCGCCGACCACGTCACCGGTCTGGAGAGGAGCTCCTGAATGGTCTTCTCCTGCCTGCCGCCGGCGAGATTGGGCTCATCCGACCAGCGGATGGAGTGGTAGGCAAAGTACTTGCCGATGAAATGCGACATATGGGTCGTCGGGATATAGGCGGTGAGCAGGGAGAGCAGCACCACCGACAGCGCCAGCATCAGGGCGGCAGTCCCGGTCCCGACGGGCGCGAGGTTGAAGGTCACCAAATTGGTGATGAAGGCGGTAACCATGGAGAAGTCGCGGTCATAGGCGATGAATGACACCAGCGACACGCCGAACGCGGCGATGAAAAAGACAAGATTGAAGAGATCGGCCGGCGCCGTGTAGTCGCGCAGCTCGCGCCCGCGCCGACGCATGAAGAGTCCGACGGCGCCGATGATCCCGAGGACCAGCCCCGCCCCGCCGAGGAACGGGGCCACCAGGCCGACGATCCTGGCCACCGGCGCCGCGATGCCCCCGGGCAGATAGCCGATCGCCAGACCACCGACGAGCATGAAGGCGGTCACACCGCCCACGAGGTAGAGCCCGAAGTGGAAGGGGAACGAGCGGGTCCAGAGCTTCTTGTTGTGCTCTCTCAGGGCAACCAGGAAGAGAATCTCCGGAACCATGACCTTGATCTCGCCGAAAAGCGAGACCTCCCGTTTCTTGGTCCACCACTCGGTCTCTTCAAGATAGGACCCGCCGTAGGCGGCCTTGCCGCCGCCCTCATGGGCGACAGGATAGAGCTCCCACCGGATGTGCATGGGCATCTTCGACCACATCATGAACCGAGCGATGCACGCGATGAAGAAAAAGACGAGGCCGAGATACGCGACCACGTAAGCGAGAGTAGTCATCATTATCACCTCATGATCATACTACAGTATAACGTTCTATCATGCGAAAGACGTTTCAGCGAGCCAATCTTGCTGACAATATCACTGCAGTCCGGTGGCGGTATCGATGAACATCATCGAACCCGATCACCGGGCTGCTCACACACCTGTACAGCCTTGGAGACTGCAACTCACGCGAGAATCGAGCAATCGCCATTCCTGAGCGAAACAGTCGGCTTTAATTTGGCTGTCGAAGCCCAAGGCCCAATTCGGCTGAAGATCAAGTCTCTCGCGATCAAGAAGCTCCGCCCTCGGTCCTCGGACACTCGGGATCCAAAGACGCCGATTCGAGGTGTCTCGAACCTGGAACAACCCTCGTCCGCGTTACCGGGAGGTGACGCCAACACGTGTATTTGAACTCAATCTTGAGATCGAAGCTCGACCATCGCGCCTGCGAGAGACCGATCGACAAGGAAGACGACGATCTCGGTCAAATCCGGCTCCCGGGCGCACGAGAGTCAGCCGAACTTCTCCAGGTTTCGACGAGACGACGAGGTGCTGCGCACGGCTGCGATTGAACAGGGCGGCCCGCACGGGAGCGGTCAGCGGTCGATGATTTCGGGTGGAGTGTGGTGCAGCGGGAGAACTACCGTCACCGTCGTTCCGAGCCCCTCGACACTCTCGAGCGAGACCTTGCCGCCGTGCATCTGCGCGGCCTCTCGAACGATGGAAAGCCCGAGCCCGGTTCCTTCGGCCTGGGCATGCTTGGCGTTGGGGGCCCGGACGAACTCGAGAAACACATCATCCTGAAGCTCCTTCGGAATGCCGATCCCGTCATCCGCGACCACCACCATGGCGTGGGTTCGATCGAGTTCGAGGGCGACGGTAACGGTGCCGCCCCCGGGCTTCGAATATTTGATCGCGTTGTGGATCAAATTCTCAAAGGCGTAGACGAGATCCGGTGGCACCGCCCAGTCGAGGACCGCGGCGCCCTCGTTGATGAAGTGGGGTACGAGTTCCACGTTCGCCTCGCTGGCATAGGGGTCGACCGCGTCAAAGATATCCGCCAGAATCTGATTCAGGCTGACCTCGCGGGCCCAGGGCGCCCGCGCCCGACCCTCGCGCATCTTGGCGAGCTCCAAGAGATCGTTGACGATGGCGAGCAGCGAATCGACCCGCGCTGCGGTCCCCTCCAAAAGCCGGTGGCCGTCCGGCGAGCCGGGATCGAGGTAGCCGTCGATGAGGACTTGGATCGACGTCTTGATGGTTCCCAACGGCGACCGCAGCTGGTGGGCGGAGATCCGCATGTAGTGCGATTTGCGCCGCTCCAACTGTTCCTGCTCCTCGAGTGCGCGCTGGAGTTCGGTGGTGGTCTTGTGGAGCTCGATGTTGCGCTCTTTGAACCGTCCGGTCACCGAATGGGTGAGATAGACCACGCCAAAGACCAGGACCACGAGCATGGCCGTGCTGAGGACACAGCTGCCCACCGTCGACTGGCCGCCCGCGACCGTCGGGATCTGCGCCAGCACACCGATGTGTTCAAACGCGAAGAGACTCGCCGCCGCCCCGGACACCGCGAAGGCGAGGGCATACATGATTCGAGTCTCGATCATGATCGTGCCGATGGCCATGTGAAAGACCACGAAAGGCAGGACCGGGCTGGCGCACCCGCCGGTGAAGTGAACCGTGAAGAAGAGCGCCGCCAGATCGGTCACCATCTGCAGGATGGCGAGCCATCTGAGGGCGGCATAGTCCTCCTCGGGGCCGAGTCGGACACGGAGAAGATGGACGAAAACCAGGTTGTAGACGGCGACCAGCGCGGCGACGACGGCCAGGCTCGGGCGGGTCGAGGGCATGGAAAAATACGGACCCAGCGCCGAAGCCAACGCCAGACCGGCGGCCGCGAGCCAGCGCAGTTGGCAGAACCAGAGCAGTCGCTCGTGGAGTTCCCAGGCAAAAATGTAGCTGAAACGGTCCTTCTTGGACCTCCCTCGCTGCCGCGTCCCCGATCCCGCAGGGGCCTGGCTTTGGGTGCGTGTGCCGGTTGGCTCAGTCATGAATCAGGATTCGCTTCACCCGGTCCGACGAGTTCACCGACTTTTTCCATGAGGACCTCGGGCGAGACCGGCTTCTCGAGATACTGGTCCGCCGGAACCCACGACTCGTCAACCTCCATTCGGAGGTTGTAGACGCGATCGACCCCGGTCAGGATGACGATGGGGATGAGCGCGGTCGCGTCGTTGTTTCGCAGCGCGCGGGCGACATCGAATCCTTCGGACATGTGGTCCATCATCACATCGAGAATGACCATATCCGGCGGATCGTCCTCGACGGCCGCCAACGCCTCGGTACCGTTGGCGACGGTTCGAACGTGGTACCTCGTTCGCAGCACCGCAGCCACCGATTCCACAAAAACCGGATCGTCGTCCGCCACCAGCACCGTCGGACGCGCCATCAGCCACTCCGCGCCGGTGGATCTCCGGGCCGGGCCGGACGGTGGTCATTCATCGTCACGTTCATGTGAACAACTCGACGATACTCGAGATCGACTCCATCCAACAAGCACGACCGTCCCTCATCTCATCCACAGGCGCCCGTTGGGCACCCCCGGCCGGAGAGGTGCGACTCGTAGCTCGCGCGGAAGTTCTGCAGACCGGAGATGACGGAGCCGGCGGCGTTCCGACCGAGTTCACACAGAGAGGTCTGACGAAGATGTCGGCAGAGTCGATCCAACCGTTGGAGATCGGACGCCTCAGCTTCACCCGAGGAGATCCGATCGAGAAGGTTGAGAACCGCCCTGGTTCCGATCCGGCAGGGCGGACACGTCCCGCACGACTCTTCGGCGCAGAAGGCGACGAGAAAACGAGCCAGCGCGACCGGGCAGCTGCCGGCTCCGAGCACGACGAGGCTCCCCGAGCCCAAATTGGCCTCGTGCGTCCGCAGCGATCCGAAATCGATCGTCGTGTCGAGCTGTGAGCGGGAGAGACTCACCCCCCCGGGACCGCCGAGGTGGACACCGAGGACATCGTCGCCGGCGCTCCCACCGGCGAGCTCAACCACGATCTCGGCCAAACTGGTCCCGAGCGGCACCTCCGCGACACCGGGTCTGGAGACGGCTCCCGACACACTGACGACCTTGGTTCGGGCGGGACGGACATCGGTACCGAGCCTCTCGGGAAGCACGATCAGGGGGATGTTGGCCAGGGTTTCGAGACCGTTGATCAAGGTCGGGCAACCCCACAGACCGCTGATCGCCGGGAATGGAGGACGAGGCCGAGCCACTCCGCGACCTCCCTGGAGCGCGTTGAGCAGTGAGGTTTCCTCGCCGCCCATGGAGGCACCGGCGTTCTCGCAGATTTCGATGGAGAAATCAAATGTCGAACCGAGAACCTGCGAGCCAAGAAAACCCCGCTGGCGGGCCTGGGCCACGGCGCGCTCGGCTCGGGCAACGGCGAGGGGATGCTCCGAGCGGAGAAACAGCCGACCTTCCCGGGCGCCAACGGCGAACCCCGCGATGGTCATCCCTTCGATGATGGCGTGCGGGTCTCCTTCGAGCAGGGTGCGGTCCGCGGTCGGACCCGGGTCTCCCGCCTCGCCGTTGCCGACGACGTATCGGATCTCTCCCGGAGCGTCGGCGACCACCGCCCATTTCAAACCCACCGGGAACCCCGCCCCTCCCCGTTCCTGGAGGCCCGATCGCTTGACCAGATCGATGACTCTGGCGGGGTCGAGATCGGCGAGTGCCCGCTTCAGCGCGTCATACGCGCCGAGCGCAACCGCGTGATCAACGTCTTCGGGATCGACGACTCCGCACCGGGCGAGAACCTGCCGATCCTGGTTTGCAAAGAACGGATTATCGGCCAGTCCCCGGTACCGGCGACCACTCGAGGGGTCCGAAAACAGCAATCGCTCGACCATCCCGGATTGACCGAAAGCGTGTCGGAGGATCTCGTCCACGTCCGCTCGCCCAACCCGGCAGTAGAGCACGTCGAACCCGGGAAGATAGACCAACGGTCCCTGGCTGCAGAACCCACGGCACCCGACGACGCACGAACTCGAGTCGATGTCGCATGGAAAACCGATGCCATCCACGCTATTTTCCAGGGCCTCGATGACCTCGAGGGCGCCGAGAGCGACACAACCGCTGCCGCCGCACACCGAGATCCTGACGGCGTCCCGGTCAGCGGAATCGGTGACCGTCGTCCTCGTCAACGTTCTTTCTCCGGTTGATCAGAGGGGGCGAGGAGGTCCTCCACCATCGCTTCGGCGGCGCCCACTTCGGTCACGGTTCGAGCCCGATCCTCAACCCGAACCACCGGCGCGAGACCGCAGACCGCGAGGCAGCGCTGCCGACGAACGGCGACGCTCGGTTCCCCGTCGACCGGCCTCTTCGCATCGGCGGCGCGGGCGACCTGCCGCAGTACACCTTCACCGCCGCAAAGAAAACAAGCGCTTCCGGTACAGACATCGAACTTGAGGCGGCCTCGACGCTCGGAGCTCAGCTGCGGGTAGTAGCTCACAACCCCCGCTACCTGGGCGGGTGAGAGGCCGAACCGGTCCGCCACCAGCTCCTGCACTCGCGACGAGACCCTGTCAAAGGCCTGCTGGAGAGCCAGGAGAACTCGAATGAGCCCCTCTCGGCCAGCGGGCGCCCGAGCCATCAACTCGTCAACCAACTCGATGACGGCGGGATCGAGGGCCTCGGCGCCATCGCCTCCCTCGCTGCCGAAGAAACCGGAGTCGTTGATATCGCCGGTGAATGGCATCTCAGACCTTCCTCACTTTGACCGCCAGGACTTCGCCGACCCGCTTGAAGAGAGTCGAAGCACCAGCTCGGCTGCCGACCCACGGGACGACGACGGTTCCCTTGAGAACCGTACGATCGAGCCTGGCCCGAAGCAACACTTCTCCTTTTTCGCTCGAAACCGCGACAACCTCTCCACGGGCCACCCCGAGGGCCCGCGCATCGGCCGGGTTGATCCGAACCGCCACGGTTGGTGATAATTCTTGCAGCAGGGCGCTCCGCATGGTCACCGAGCCCGAGTGAAAGAGCTGGGGCGCGGCGTCGAGCAAAAAGCCCGTGGCGCGGGCGGCCTCTCGGGGGGGAGCGACCGGACTCAGCCGGCGGGGCTGAGAACGAGGCCGGTTCCATCCCACCACCCGTTCCATCTCGCGCAGGAGCGCCTCGCCGGACGGGAGTGAAGACCCCATCCGGCGCGCGAGCTCGGTGAGAATCCGGGTATCGGACAGGACACCGGGGGGCGGGTCGAGCGCCGGGCGCAGCGGCCGTCGCACACCGTCGGCGCCCACCGTCGTCCCCTCCCGTTCGCTGAGAATCGCCGCCGGAAGTACCACGTCCGCTCGCTCGGCGGTGCTCGTGCGAAAGGCATCGACCACCACCGAGAAACCAGAAGCTTCCAGAACCCGACGAGGGTCTTGGCCGCGGGGAAGCAGGTCGATCGGATCAACACCCATCAGAAGCAGCCCGGAGGCGGCTTCGGGTCCGGCCGCAACCCAGTCCGAGACCGACCATCCCTCGTCCGAGAGGGTCGCCCGTCCGGTAAGATCCTCGAGCTCGACGGTCTGGTTCATGAGCCGGTATCCGGGCAGGAGACGAGGGTGCAGACCGACATCAACGAGACCTTGGACATTGGACCGACCACCCAGCACCAGCAAGCCGGCCGCGCCGCCGAGCAACGCCGTCAGTGTCGCGGCCGCGCGGGCCACCGCCGCCTCATCCCCGGGCACCCCTGACCCGGTACCCATAATCATCACCGGCCGGCGTGCCGCCGCCAGCTCCCTCGTCAGGCGGTCCACTCGTTCAACCGCGATCCCGGTCGCCCGTGTCACTTCATCCGGCGAAAAAGCCTCGATGGATCCGCGCCAGGTTTCGTAACCCGGCAGGTGTTCGATTCTCCTCGAGCTGCCGCCATCGATGACGAGCAACCGGTGGGCGATGGCAACCAGGAGTTCGTCGACAAATCCGGGGGCCAGCCGAAGTACATCGACCGCAAGCCGATCGAGGCCGCCTGCAACCGGACTCACGGCGAAGACCGGTACACCCCGCTGGACTGCAGCCTGAACAAGTTCGGTCTTGACCAGTGGATGGCTCCGGCTTGGATCGCTGCCGAAAACCATGACGAAATCCGCCCGCCGGATATCGTCGAATCCCGCGTTCGAACGCGGTTGGTCAAAGACCTCCCAGACCCCGTCCACCAGCGCCCGAGCTCCGCCGACCGGCGCCATGTCGACGTGGGGACTTCTGAGCACCTCCCTGGCGAGCGCCTGGAGGAGATAGCCGTCCTCACAACTCAACCTGCCCCCACCGGCCACCATCACCGGGCCCCGCCCGGCAGCGCGTCGAAGGCCATCCGCCGCCGAGGCCAGGCCTTCCTCCCAACTCACTTCGACCAACGACCCGTTCTTGCGGACCAGGGGGGTCTTCAGCCGTTCGGGGTTCGCCACCACATCGAGACCGAGCCATCCCTTGACGCACAGCTTGCCCCGATTATGCGAACCGTCTGACTTCGAGGTCACGCGCTGAAGCCGCCCCTGGTGGCTCTCCACCGAAACTTCGCACCCACAGGAACAGAAGGAGCACGTGGTGCTGACGCGGGTTCGTTGCCAGGCCGGGATCGACGATGCGTACGGCTGCGCAACCAGAGCACCCACGGGGCACGCATTGACGCACTGGCCGCAGAACTCACAGTCCAGGGGCCGGTCGAGAAAGGTCCCGACGCGAGTGCCGATGCCCCGCCCGAAAAAGGCCAGGGCCGCAACTCCCTGAACCTCCTCACACAACCGGACGCAGCGACCGCAGACAACGCATTTCCCGGGGTCGCGAATGATCACGGGAGAGGTTTCGTCACGCGGCGCCGGTTCGAAGTCGAACGGCAGAATATCGTCCGGGATCCCGATCTCGTGAATCAGATCTTGCAGGCGGCACTCCGAGTTGCGTTCGCAGACCGGGCACTCCATCCGATGGTTGAGCGCCAGGAGCTGGAGCTGTTGTTGCCGTGCCTCGACGACCGCCGGGCTGTCGGTCGAGATGACCATCCCGTCCTGGATCCGTGTCGAACATGCCGGCACCAGGTCCCCCGAAGCATCGAGCCGCTCGACCACGCACATCCGACATCCACCATAGGGCGTCAGGCGGTCATCGTGACAAAGGGTCGGCACCCTGATTCCGAGCTCCGAAAGCACGTGGATGAGCAACCGATGCCTCGCCGTGCGGACGGGCCGGCCATCGATCGTGAGCGAGACGGGGAGTGCGTCCATCCCGCCTTCACTCCGCAGCCGGAGGAACCACCCGGAGGATGGACCACTTCGATCTGAGTCGATTCGCGAGCCGTTTGACGATGCCGGGTTCGGGATCGAGGGCGTGCCGGATCGGATCGGGGGTCATCAGGAGATCGAGGAGGTGGACGGTCTCACGACCGGCGTCGCGGAGCGCGCCTCGGCAGCCGGTGCAATAGGTCACCATGGGCAAATCCGTCTGCTCGGACGCACGGGCGGCGATCCGGGAGAAGAGCTCGGGGTCGACGTTCTCGATCTTGCCGCCCGATCCGCAACACCGGGTCCGCTCGTGTGAGTAGTCGGTTTCGACCACCTCGGCGCCGCTGGTTCGGACCAGGGTTCTGATGGCCGAGTGGACTTCGGGATTGTGCCGACTCCGGCACGGATCGTGGACCGCAAACTTGAAATCGTCGAAGCGCTGGACCGGGTCCCACGTCTCCGCGAGCACCTCCCACACCGAACTCACACGGGCCTCGGGGAACCGGTCGGTCAGGATCTCCTGGCATTGGGGACACGCGGCAATGAGTTCCTCGGCGCCAAGCTCACCCATGGCGTTGAGAATCTGTTCCCGCGCCTGCGCGCTCTCGTCCTCCAAACCGAGAATCTCGGCGGGCACGCCACAGCAGTTCATCAGCACACCGATCCGTGGATCCTGGCGCAGGAGATGCTCATAAAGCACCCGGGTCTGATGCGGCGAGGTGGCTGGCAACTCGCAGCCGGTGAAGAAGAGACGTCGTGCTCGGCGACGACCGGGCGCAGCCGCGGCGAGCGAGAAGGTGTTCGACAGTCCGGCGCGGAGTTCGCGACGAACCTGTCGGTGCTCAGGAAGCGGCGCGAGACCTTCCCGGACCGCCTCCCGGCGCGCCGCAAGCATGAGTTGACCCGTGTCCAACCCCACCGGACACAGAGTGGCGCAGAGACCGCAGACGTTGCACGAGTAGATCATCTTCAGAGAGTCTTCGATGCCCGCCGCCACAAGCCGCGCAACGTCGCGGGGCGAGTTGCAGTGGTGGGAGAGAAATTCGCAGTCCCGAACACACCGGTCACAGCTGCAATCGAGACAGCGTTCGCCTTCGCCGCGAACGTCCTTTTCGGTCATCGGCGGCTCGGCCGGCTGGAGAAGCAGCGGAGTTCGTTCACGACGACGGCGTTCGCCTTCATCAATGCTGAGCTCCCACAATAGCGGCGGTGGACTCGTCGCTGAACTCTGATACTCGAGTGACTCACCATCGATGAATCGACGAGCCGACTCCGCCGCACGTCTGCCGCAGGCCATCGCATCGATGACCGATGTCGGCCCACTGATGGCGTCACCGGCGGCGAAGAGGCCCTCCTCCCCGGTTTCGCATGTCACCGGATCAGCCATGATGGTGTCCCGCGCGCTGGCTTCGATGGCCCCGGCGCCCGACCGCAGGAGCTCCTGTCCACCGGCGAACCCCGGTGTCAGGAGTACCACGTCGTGGTGAGCCCGCAGCTCGGCCAGACTGAGATCTCTTCCCAGTTGGACACCCGCGCGGACATCGATCTCGAGCGCCCCGATGATGGAAAGTTCGCGATCACGAACCGTCGCCGGAAGCCGCCATTGTGGTATCCGTGTGGTCAGGCATCCACCGATCTGCGGTTCCCGGTCGAAGATCGATACCTGGAATCCGGCGCGCCTGAGATCGTGGGCGGCCAGCAACCCGGCCGGGCCGGCGCCGACCACGGCTGCGCGCTGTGGACGAGAAGCAGCCATGGTCAGGATGTGCTCGGGCTCTCCCTCCTCCGACTCGGCGAGGAATCGCTTGATGTCACGGATCCTGATGGCCCGGTCGAGCTCGAGTCGCTTGCAATGCAGCTCGCACGGGTGGGTGCAGACATAGCCGAGGATTCCGGGAAACGGCAGCTTCTCGCGCACGGTCTGCAGGGCCTCACGGAATCTCCCCGCTCGGGCGAGCTGGACATAGAGGTGAGCATCGACTCGGAGCGGGCATCTCGCCTCACAATTTGCGGGGCCCTCGCCCCGACAACGGTCGAGAATTGCCTCGGCGAGTTCGATCACCCGCGCGCGCATGGCGGTGGGTGGTTCTGTCCCGGGTTCGCCCCCGCCTCCGCCACGAAAGTCATGTCTGTCACCTGCGCGTAACATGATTCGCTCCATCGATGTTACTCAGCCGACGCGACAAACGACCCAGGAGGCATACCGACCTGCGTCCGCGCGACACGATCCCATGACGAAAACCACAGCTTCCGCGGGTCGCGACCAGGGCTTGATTCAGCCCAAGCGGTCCACGGCAGCGGCCGATTTGCCGGTTGAGGTCACGAGTCGTTGGCCGGCGTCCGGCACGACAGGGCCCGCGGGAGGTCCGAACAGGCACACCTCACCTCTCGGGCAAAGATGCTGCAAGTTGTGTGCCGATGAACTTTGTCGGGCCGGGGGGACGACTTAGGGCTCTTCTCCTTTGGCAAGCCGCGAGATGAGTTCCGGGAACCACTCTGCCCCGGGCATCTGGATCATCCAACCGTTGACAAAATAGGTCGGCGTGGCGTTGACCCCGACCTCGTGACCGAGGGCGAGTTGGGAGTGGACCGCCGCAAGCGAGGAGTTCTGCAGATAGCACGCACGAAACGCGGCTTCATCGAGGCCCTGTCCGGCGACAAAATCCAACGAAGTCGGTGTCACCAAACTGACTTCCATCTCGCGCTGCAGGTCATAAAAAAGTTCCTTGAACCCGATCAGTTGTTTGCTGTCGAGTTCGCCAACACACCACGTCGCCGAGGACGCTCGAAACGCCCACGGGTGGATGGAGGTCAAGGGGAAGCTGACCATCCCGTGCCGTGTCACCCCTCCGTTTTCGTCCAGGATTCCTTTGACCAAAGGCCACTTGCCCTTGCAGGCCGGACACTCGAGATCCGAAAACTCGACGATCTCGACCTTTGCTTCGCCGCCTCCAGAATGATCCCAGACGACGAATTCGCTGTCGGCGAAGAGCGCCCGCCGAATCGCCACCGGGTCGCCGTCGAGGGGCATCCCATAAGCCATGACGAGGAATTTGCCGTCCGACGTCACTGCGACGGGTTTGGGGAACTCGCCATAACCGGTATCCACGATCAGGTTGAAAGCGGTGATCGCGCCGGATTCCGTTCCTTTCGGCGTATCCCAACCCAATCTGACCTTCATGTTCATATTGCGCTGAAGGACCTCCGGCAGGAAACCCTCGAGGAACGGTCGCAGCGATCGCGGAGCCGTTCCGGTCTCCTGAAAGGGGAGCTGGCCGACGCTGCCGAGATAGGCGAGGCCGGTCACCTCGTCAATGATCACCGAGGGTTCGCCGGTCAGAACCTTGTTCTCGCAGGTGCGCGAGACCCGCACGATCCGGTACGAACCCGACGGTGTTTGGGTGCGCTCGTCTGAGACCACCCTGAACGATGAGTCCGGATACCACGGAATCGACCTCTGAACAAAACGAAGAACAACCGGATCCTGCTCGATCAGCGGGTCCTCGGCGGCGTCTACGACCACGCTACCGAGCATCATCAAAATCGCCAGCACACCGGTCGATACTCTATTGAAATTCATCCGACCTCCCGACATAGCCAAACCAACTGAAGCCGCGACCGATTCCGGCCGCGGCTCCGGATGACGTTGGTTTCGGTTCAGTCCTCTTCGGTTTCCTTACCCGGAATCAGACCGAGCGCCTCGCGCAGTTTGACTTCAATCTCACCCGCGATATCGGAATGTTCCTTGAGGTAGGTCCGGGCTGCCTCGCGTCCCTGACCGATCCGCTCTTCACCGTAGGAATACCACGAGCCGGATTTCTGGATCAGCCGATGCTCGACCCCGAGATCGAGGAGCTCACCCTTCGACGAGATTCCCTCTCCGTAGAGGATGTCGAATTCGGCGATCTTGAACGGCGCCGCCACTTTGTTCTTGGCCACTTTGGCCTTGGTGCGGTTGCCGATGACCTGATCGCCCTGCTTGATGGAGGCGATCCGTCGAATATCGATCGCGCACCGACGAGTAAAACTTGAGGGCGCGGCCACCGCTGGTGGTTTCGGGGCTGCCGAACATGACGCCGATCTTCTCGCGGATCTGATTGATGAAGACCAGGCAGGTGTTGGATTTGGACACGATACCGGCGAGCTTACGCAGCGCCTGGGACATGAGCCTCGCCTGCAGACCGACCACGGCATCGCCCATGTCGCCCTCGAGTTCGGTCCGCGGCACCAAGGCCGCCACCGAGTCGATGACGACGACATCCACCGAACCCGAACGAATGAGGGTCTCGGCGATTTCCAGTGCCTGTTCGCCGTAATCCGGCTGCGAGATCAGGAGTTCATCGAGGTTGACGCCGAGGTTGGCCGCATACTCCGAATCGAGGGCATGCTCGGCATCGATGAAGGCGGCCAAGCCACCCGCCGCCTGGGCGTTGGCGATCACGTGCAGCGCCAGGGTTGTCTTGCCCGAGGATTCGGGACCATAAATTTCAATCACGCGGCCCTTTGGCAATCCGCCGACGCCGAGGGCGGCGTCGAGGGCAATGGATCCGGTGGGGATGACATTGACGCGGATCTTCGGCTTGTCTCCGAGCCGCATGACCGCGCCTTTGCCGAACTGGCGCTCGATCTGGCCGATAGCCGTTTCCAACGCCTTGAGCTTTGTCGCCCTTGTCGGTACTCATGAGGTTCTCCTTCTGCAGAATGCAGCGTGGTGGGACCGCTTTATCCTAGGGGTGGGGCCCCGTCTGCGTCAAGGGCGATCCGCCAACGATTTACCGAGTCTTTGCTGAAGATCGTGTTCGAGGACGAGGCGTGAGACTTCGACTTCGCGCCGGGCCGCATCAAAGCCGCCTGAACACAACTCCGGTTCGCACCCGGGTCATGGTCTCCAACTCGATGCACTCTCCATCTGCGAGAAGCGGACCCCGCCGCAGATAGAGGTGGGTGGAATCACGCCAGCAACGGTACTCGCCGACCACCGGTCCCGTCCCCGGCGTGCCGAGGAGATTTCGACCGGTGAAGGCGTGCGGTCCCGGGTCCACCCCGAGCAGCGCGAGCAAGGTGGGCGCGACATCGGCGTGGCCCGCGGGCTGATCCAGGGCTTCGGCCGGTGCCGCGAGCTCCGGTGCCCGGATCAGCAACGGCACCTGCTGACTCAGATACCAGCCTGCGGCATCGTGGGAGGTTCCGAGCGCCGCGGCGATTTCCGGCCGCCACTCGAAACCGGCATCGTGGTCGCCCCAGAGAACCACCACGGTCCGTTCCTCCAGACCTCGCTCCTCGAGCCCGGCCATGAACCCCCGGAGGGCCTGGTCGAAGTGGTGCATGGTATGGAGGTAGTTGCCGAACGGGGTGCCCTCCCACTTCCCGACGTCGAGCTCCTTGAGGTGATCCGGAAACCCCTCGAACGGATGATGGAGCGACAGGGTCAGGAGATAGGCGCACCAGGGCTCGGTCAGCTCCGCCAGCCGGTCCACCGCCTGGGCGAGAAAATCGCGGTCATTGAGACCCCAGCCGATCTTCTCACCGGGTGTGAATGCATCGGCAAAAAGGCTCCGATCGTAGCCATAGGCCCGGTGGGTGATCCGACGATTCCAGAAGGCGCCATCGAAGGGTACCGCGGAGAGGGTCTCATAGCCGTGTTCAGCCAGGATCGACGCCAGAGCGGTGTAGTGGTTCGCTGCGTGAAGGAACGCGGCGGCGCCGCGATCGGGGGGCAGCAACGAAACTTGGGTCGCGAGTTCCGAATCCGACGACCGACCCTCCTCGGTCTGGTCGGTGACGTTGGTGAAGAGGAGATTCTCCCCTGCCAGGGAATTCAGAAACGGGGTCACTTCGCGGCCTCCGACGCGATACCCGACGACAAAGGCCTGGAGCGACTCCACCTGGATCATCACCAGGTTGCGACCACGGGCGGCGCCGAAGAGAGGACCTGATCCGGCTCGCAATTCCCGACGTTCGGCAAAGAAGCTCAGGACCTCGGCGTAGTCGTTCTCGTCGAGTCCGGGTCGCGCGAGGCCCCGGATCACGAATCCGCCGAAATCCACGGTATGGAGGTTGAGCACGCCGATCTGCCGGGCCAGGTGAGTCGTGTGGAAGATCTGACCCATGGACGCCGGCGCCCCGCGCAGAGAGATGGCGCCGAGGGCGCCAAAACCGACCACGACCACCCCGATTCCGGCCAATCCATCGCCGGAGGCCGACCGACCCTTCCTGAATTCGAGCGACCAGCCACATCAGCATGAGAGCGACCGGAAGATCGGCCCAGAACCACAGATCGCGCGGTTGGAGAAGGCTGCGGACGCTGGCCTCGACCTGGCCGATCTGATTGACGGAGGCCAACGCCGCGACTGAAATCAGATCGCCGAAGAACCGCTCGTGGACGACGTCGGCAAAGAGAATCGTCGTCACGCCCGCTGCGGTCAGCCACGAAACCCACGGCCTCACCATCTTCGGCAGGGCGACCAGGACCAGGGCGATCAGAGCCGCGGTGGCGCAGGCGAGGCAGAGACCGGAAGCCGACCACCCGAGACCGGCTCCCGAAAGAACCCAGCCCTGTTTGATCACCACCATCGCCGCGCACCACAGCACATCCGCCAGAGCCCAACTTCCGGTCAGGCGGCTGCGCCGATACAGCATCCCCGCGATGACAACGACCATGAACACCAACACCGACCACCCAAACGGGCTCATCAAAGCGTCCGGCACAACCAGGACGACGAGCGCAGGGGGCGAGGCCGCGTCCCGCTGGGAGAACCAGCACACGCCCTCTTCCACCATGTCCCACTGAAAGCGAAGGAACCCCGTCTCCATGGGCGCCGTCACCACCGCATCGAGCTCGAAGAGCGCACCGGGTTCAACCGGTCGAGTTACCGCCGCCCGGCGTCCCTCCCAGGCCACCATCTCACCGTCGGCATTCAGCCAGTGGAATGACAGCGAGACCGACCCGTCGCCGGGCCAGATCCTCGAGCCGTCGTTGCGCAGCACCACCCGCGCCGTTCGATCACCCCCGGCGCGCAGAACCCTCGGGGTCTTCACTCGGACGAACGAGAAAGCGTGGGTCGGGGCGACGGTCACGCTCGGGAGACCGACCGGAGTGGGATCGACCCCGATCTTCTCTGCGGCGCCGATGAGCAGCGCTGTTCGGTCAGTGGCGACGGCGGGTTCGGAAGCCTCTACCGGGCCGGCCGCGGCTGCGCCGGCGAGGGCTACGAAGAGCACTCCGAGCAGCCACCGTATCATTGGCGCCACGGGCGATACCAACCCACCGCCGGCTGAACCGGGTCGAGGTCTATTGACCGCTCACCGGGTAGCGTTTGTTGTAGATCTCGACCACGGTGCTGGTGAGATCCACCTGTTCGGCGACATACATCATCGGCTGCCCGCCGAGGAGAAAGATCGCGTCAAAGTCGTTGGCCTTGGCGTACTCACCGCCGATGGCGCCGATCTTCGAGGCAATATCCGCGAGGACCCGGTTCTTCTTGGATTCGAGCTCGCGTTCGTACTCGCGACGGGCATCCTCGAATTCGCGCATGGCGTCGATCTGCCTGCGTTCCATCTCGGCGAGGGCATCGGGCTTTGCCGAAGCCTGCTGGTCGTTGATCTGGTCGCTGAGCGCGAGCACCTCACCCCTGAGTCGGTCGAGACGGGCGTGATAGGGCGCCTGCCAGCTCTGAAGCTCCTCGATCTTCTTCTTTCCCTCGTCGACCTGAGCCACCGCCGCTTCAGCGTCGACGAAGCCGATCTTGCCGGCCGTCGCCGGGAGCGCGGCGAAAACGAGAACGAGGATGATGGGGACTGTCAATCGACGCATGTGGCACCTCCGAAGGACGGCGGATTGTATCACGGGAGCGAGGTTTGGAAGTCAGGAGGTGAGGAGGTGAGAGGGTGAGACTCCTAACTCGCGAGCGTAGCGAGCGCTGACAGCGACCGGAGGGAGCGCTCACTTTCTAACCTCCTCAATCCTCCGCCTCACTCGTGAACCGATAACCCACTCCTCTGACCGTGTGGAAGTGGCGCGGGTGTCTGGGATCGTATTCGAAATGCTTTCGAAGCCGGTGAACAAATGTATCCAGGGTTCGGGTCGCGGTGTCGAAAGTGTATCCCCACACCGTCTCGAGGAGTTCCCCGCGGGTCAGGACGCGGCCATCGTTCTCGGCAAAGAACCGAACCAGCATCACCTCCCGGTCGGTGAGCGAGACCTCACCACCGAGGGTCGTGGCCCGCATGGTCGAAAGATCGACCCGACACTCGCCCACAGCCACCACCGGGCCGGTCTGTGACGGCGTCTGAGACCAGGCGGACCGCCGAAGAATTCCCCGCACCCGCAACACCAATTCCTCGATCACAAACGGTTTCGTCAGATAGTCGTCCGCACCCAGTCGAAGTCCGAGGACGCGGTCGGCATCGCTGCCCCGAGCGGTCAAGAAGAGAATCGGGATGAGGTTGCCCCCGGATCGGAGGCGGCGACAGACCTCCAACCCGTCGATGCCGGGGAGCATGATGTCGAGTACGAGCAGATCAGGTCGAGACGAACCCTCGTCAAGAAGAGCCAACGCCGCTTCACCGCTGCCCACGCTCGCGGTGGTGAGCCCCTCCAATTCAAGGTTGCGGCACAGGCCGTCGGCCAGGTGCTCGTCATCTTCGACGATGAGCAGGCGGATCGGGTCGGAGGCGGATTCGATTGAAACCATGGGCTGGTTCAATTGTACGCCAGTAGGAATCAGACCTCGCCACACTCCGGTCGTTCGATGCCGTGGTCCTTGAGTTTGCGCCAGAGGGTGACTCGTGACACCCCGAGGCGATCGGCGGCTTCCTGCATCCGCCACCCGCTTCGGTGGAGAACCTCGGTGAGCAATCGCTGCTCGAGCGCCGCCAGCGGATTCTCGGTGCGCAGCAATTCGTCGACCAAATGGCTGCTGTAGCCATCCGCGGGCACGTGCTCTTCCTCGATCCTGCCATTGGATGCGGCCACCGCCGCGACCATTGCTTTCTCGAGCCCTTCGAGCCCCGTCCCGCAACCGAGGCGACTCAACCGCGCCAAGGCGTCCGGCGCCACCGTCGTCCCGGGCGACAACGTCTGGACCCACGCCGTGATCATCAGGGCCAGATCATCACGCAGCTCTTCCATGGTCGGGAGTTCGACTACCTCGGCCATCAGCTTCCCATCGAACGACGGGGTCGCGGAGAGAACGCCGACAATCAGCTGCCATCCTTCAGGCGGATCGCTGTCGAGGAGCGAGGCTGCCGCATCACCCTCGGCGTACATGGTGCCGGGGGGCCACAAGGTCGTGTTCTCCCACGCACCCGACCACACCTTGAAAAGCTCCTCCGGCAGCCCGGCAAATCGGTGGACGGCGCGGCCGACATCGCGGCACGCGGGCAGCTCGCCGACGAGAACGAGATGATCCCGAGTCCGGCCGCGACGAAGCAGTTTTGACTTCAGCGACCTGGCGGCGAGCGAGGAACCAGCGAGATAGAACCCCGAATCTGGCTCCCGCGGACGGAGGATCTCCACCGCGCCGAGAAAACGGCCATCGTCGTCGCGCAGCGGAATCACCGTGACGCTCAGGGGCACCGCACGCCCGTCCTTGGTGCGATAGACGGTGGCGAAATTCTCCACCTGTTCGATGTCGCTTTCGAGCGCGAAGGTCAGAGGACAGGCGTTTTCACAATCCACACCCTTGGTGGTCAGACGGCAGCGGCCGCCGATCGCCTGATCCTCCTCATAACCGAGCAGGCGTCGAGCTGGAGAATTGACGAATCGGAGGATGCGCTCACGGTCGAGAACCAGCACTGCGTCATCAACGCACTGCAGCACATCCGCCCACCTCGCCGCGAGGATCGGTTCGAGATCATCCTGTCGATTCACGCCACACGTAACACGCGACGCCGCGAGCTTATTCGCTATCGTTCGATCTCGAGCCCCTCTTCGACCACGGGCTCCGCTTCCGCGAAATACATGGCGGTGTGGGCGATTGGTACAAACATGGCGTGACGTTTTCCACGGATCTCCACCACGAGGTGGTAATAACCCTGCGGAGAGATCGCCACCAGCGTCGCCGCGGTGCCCTTGGCGTCGATCAGCGGACAATAGACGGACACCTTGCCGGGTATCTCCATGAGTGCTCCCTTCGTCCTTCCTTCACAATGGTACCGCGTCGCTCACTCGTCATCATCGAAGTCGTTCGATTTGACCTCACCATATTCCTTGAGTTTCCGCTGCAAGGTCCGCAGTCCGATCTCGAGAAGGCCGGCCGCACGCGCGCGGTGCCCATCGGTGTAGTCAAGAGTCCGCAGAATCGCCTCTTTCTCGATATCCGCCATCGATCGCGGCTGCCAACGGTCGCCATCGAGAGACGGCGGCGGCGCCGTTGGGACCCGATACTCCACGGGGAGATCTTCAAGGGTAATTTCATCGGCCTTGGCGAAGAGCACCAACGACTCGACGAGGTTGCGCAGCTCGCGTACGTTCCCCGGCCAGCTGTGCCGTTTGAGGGCGGTCAAAACGGTGGGATGGACACCTTTGACGTGGCGCCCGATCTCCTCGTTGAAATAATTGAGGAAGTGCTGGACAAAGAGCGGAATATCGTCAATCCGGCTACGCAGCGGCGGTATGGAAAGGGTGACGACCTTGAGGCGGTAATAAAGATCCTGTCTGAAACTCCCCGCCTGCACCCACTTCTCCAAATCGCGGTTGGTTGCAGCGACCAGCCGAAAATCAATCGGAAACTGGGCCGTGCCGCCGACCCTCGTGACAACCCGCTCTTCGAGAACCCGCAGCAACTTGACCTGGAGGTCGGCCGAGAGCTCGGAGATCTCGTCGAGGAAGAGCGTCCCCGCCGACGCCGACTCGATGAGCCCGATTCTGCGCTGGTGCGCACCCGTGAAAGCGCCCTTCTCGTGACCGAAAAGCTCGGACTCGAGAATCTCGCCCGGGATGGCGCCGCAGTTGACCGCAATGAAGGGGCCGTCCTGCCGGTCCGACCGCTGGTGAAGCGCGTTGGCCACCAGTTCTTTACCGGTGCCCGATTCACCGACGACGAGCACCGTCGACCGCGTCGGCGCGACCACCCGCAGACGGTCGAGAACCTCTTCCATCCCGCGCGAGTGCCCGACGATCCCTTCGAAACCGAAACTCTTGTCGAGCCGCTCCTTGAGTTTTCGGTTCTCGGTCGACAGCGCTCTGCGTTCGAGCTGCAATTGGACCCGTTGGCGGAGTTCCTGCACCTTGACCGGTTTTGTCAGGTAGTCGTCCGCACCTCCCTGCAGGGCAGCCACGGCATCCTCGACATCGGCGAACGCCGTGACAAGGAGGAACGGCAGACCAGGCCATTCGGCCCGGACCTGACGCAGAAGTTCGTAGCCGTCCATGCCCGGCATTCGAACATCCGACACCACGACGTCGACGGGATCGCCCGACCGCATCCGATCGAGGGCCTCTTCGGCTCCCGGGAAGGCGCGCACGTCGTAACCGACCCGTTCGAGGGTCTTGGCCATGGCATCGCGCGAACCATCATCATCGTCCACAAGGAAGATCACATCGGCCACAGTGAGTCGCCTCCCTTTTGCCTTATCAACTCGTCAAGGCCGTCTTCGCCCACGATCTCGACACCGAGGCTGATCGCCTTGGCCAACTTCGAGCCGGTATCGGCGCCGGCGAGGAGGTGGGTTGTCTTCGCCGAGACCGATCCCACGACCGTCGCTCCGAGCGCCTCGAGACGCGCCTTGACCTCGCGCCGAGACCGACTCAGGGCGCCAGTGACCACGATCGTCATTGCGGTCAGGGGCTGGACCGCTGCCTCGTCGATCTGGGGTTCCTCGGGGTCGATGCCCCGCGACCGGAGACGATCGATGAGACTCCGATTCCGATCATCGGCAAACCAACTCACCAGCGACGCCGACAACGATGGACCGACACCGTCGATGGCCTCCAGCTCTTCGGGCTCAGCCGCGGCGAGCGCCTCCAAGGTCGGAAACCGTCGAGCGAGCTGCCGCGCTGCGCGCTCGCCTACTCCAGGAACACCAAGACCGAAGAGGAGCCGGTGGAGAGGTCTCGAACGAGCGGCATCCAACTCCGCGACGAGGTTGTTTGCGGACTTCTCCTGCCACCTCGGCAACGCGCTCAAGGTCAACGCATCGAGGTCCCACATGGAAGCCGCGTCGGTGATGAGTCCCGCGGCGATGAGCTGTTCGAGCTTCTTACCCCCGAGACCCTCGATCTCCATCGCTCCGCGCGAGGTGAAGTGGCGCAGCCGAGCGGCGACCACCCCCGGGCACTCGGGGTTGGGGCATCGCAGGGCGACCTCACCCTCCTCGCGAACCACCGCCGTCTGACACGAGGGACAATGAGTCGGGACCGCAATCGGCTCGGCGCCTTCCGGGCGCTGTGAACTGACCACGCCGACCAGTTTCGGGATCACCTCGCCGCCCTTGGTCACCCAGACGGTGTCTCCGACTCTGAGATCGAGGCGTTCGACCTCATCGAAATTGTGCAGAGTCGCGCGCGCGACGGTGGAGCCCGAAAGCGCCACCGGCTCGAGCTCGGCGACGGGGGTCAGAACACCGGTCCTGCCGACCTGGACCACCACTTCATTCACCACCGTCATGCGCCCCTCGGGGGGAAACTTGTAGGCAACCGCCCATCGAACGGCGCGAGCGGTTGCCCCCAGCGCCGCCCGCTGGGCCGCGCCATCGATCTTGACGACGATCCCGTCGGTGTCGAAGTCGAGCTGTCTGCGATCGCTCTCCCACCGATCGATGAACGCCTCGGCATCATCGAGATTCGAGCACCGTTGAAAATGGGGGCTCACCGGCAGCCCCAGTTCGGCCAGCCACTCGAGATCCTGGATGTGACTCGTCGAGTCGCGACCCGCCGCCCTGCCCAGTTGGTAGCACCAAACCGACAGCCTGCGGCGGGCGGCCTGCCGGCTGTCGAGCAGCCTGATCGACCCGGCGGTGGCGTTGCGGGGGTTGGCGAATTCAGGTTCGCCGGCCACCGACCGGGCCCGGTTGAGCTCCGAAAAGGTCGATCGTGCGAGATAGACCTCACCACGGACTTCGAGCAGGGCGGGGGCCGCTTCGAGGACCAACGGCAGTCCGCGGATGGTACGGACGTTGGCCGTCACATCGTCGCCCACAGTCCCGTCGCCGCGGGTCACCGCCCGGACGAGCAGGCCGTGTTCATAGATGAGCGAGATGGACACCCCGTCGATCTTGAGTTCCGCCACCAGATCCCCGGGGTCGGTCCCGAGCTCACGCTCGGCCCGTGCATACCAGGCGCGAAGCTCCGATTTGGAATAGCTGTTGTCCAGCGACAACATCGGATGGGCGTGGGCCACCTGCACGAGCCCATCGAGGGGGCGCCCCCCAACCCGTTGGGTCGGTGAATTGGGCGTCATCAACTCGGGATGATCCGCTTCCAGTTTCTGCAATTCCGAAAAGAGCTGATCGTACTCGAAGTCCGAGATCTCGGGAGTGGCGAGGACATAGTAGAGCTGGTCGTGTCGACGAAGGAGTCGACGCAACTCCTTGACGCGGCCTTCGGTGCTCATCTCCGCCTCCTGCGCCGCGGCCGGCGCCGTCGTCCTGTCTTTGCGGCAGGATCAACCTCGGTGGTCGGCTCCTCGGCGGGCTTGTTCAACCGCGCCACCGCGGTCGACCAGCCCTGAACCGCCTCAGCCGCTGCGAGTCCAGCCTTTCCGGCAAGTCCGAAAAGCCCCAGCGCAACCCCGAAATACTCCTGCCGAGCGAGCTTGAGCACCTGCCGGCCGCGCTCGGGAGCGCGGTGCATCTTGGTCAAGGTGAAGAGGCCCTGTGAGAGCAGGTGAAAGGTGTGATTGGAGAGCCTCAGACCGGTGGCCGCGGGCTCGAGCATGGTTGTGATCCGGCGAAGCATCTCCACGTTGTCGAGCTTGCGCCCATCGGCCGTCAACTCGGCAAACTCGCGGTAGAAGGGGTGGAGAAAAAACGTCCCGATCAGGGTTGAGTCGTCAAGCTGATCGCCGCGAACGACGGCCCTGTCGACTTCCCTCAGCAGCCGGATATCTTCCCCGGCAACCCCGGCAAGCCCGGGGAACGCGGACTCGAAGAGGCCCGCTCCCCGCCAAGCCGAATAGATCCCTGCGGCATCTTCGGAACGCAGGGCTTCGAAGAGTTCGTAACTGAGTCTCGCGGGAGACGCTCCGGCGATCTCGTCGCAGCACTCGACGATGCCCTCCCTCGTCCGGCTCTCGATGGCGAAGGAGAGGCGTGCGCTGTACTCAAGCGCCCGCAACATTCGGACCGGATCTTCTCGGAATCGCCGCACAGGATCACCGATGGTTCGAACGAGGCCGGCCTCGAGATCCTCGAGACCGCCGACATAGTCGATGATGGAGTAATCCGCGATGTTGTAGAACAGCCCGTTGATGGTGAAGTCACGACGCTCGGCGTCTTCGGCCGGCGTGCCGTAGATCGCGCGATCCACTCGCGCCGTAGCAGGGGTGAGATCGGGCTCGGCATCCTCCTCCGCAGCCTCCGCCTCGGCCTCGTCCCAGTCATCCGGACCTTCCGGCGGTTCCGGACTCGCTCTGAATGTCGCGACCTCGACGACTTCTCCGCGGAAGATCACGTGAACCAGGCGAAACCGCCGCCCGATGATGCGCGAGTTCTTGAAAAGCCGCCGAATCTCCTGCGGCCGGGCGTTGGTCACGATGTCGAAGTCCTTGGGTTTCGCGCCCACCAGAAGGTCTCGAACCGCGCCACCGACCACGTACGAGGTGTAGCCCGACCGGTGGAGCCGATAGAGAACCTTGACGGCCGAAGAAGACAAACTTCCCCGGGATACCGGGTGGTCGGGCCGGGCCACGATCATCGGAGTCACCCCGCCGGTCACTCCCACGTTGTGATGCATGGATTCGATCGCAATGAAGTACCTCGTGGTCGCCGCCGCGTCTTTTTCCCCGTGCTCCACTGGTCTGATCTCGTGGAACTGTGGGCGGGCTCCGGAGTCGGGCTCACCGGTGCAGGGGTGATCCTATCAAACCGGCCGGGCGCAATGCCCGGCCGGTGGTTGGATTCTATTGATCGGTCAACCGGTGGAAATCAGTCCACCGACATCCCCGCGGCACCGCCGTTCGCCTGCGGATTGTCGACAATGAACCGGCGTTCGCCGATAAAGGTGCGTCCGCCCCAACGATCCTCGGTCCAGATCACCAGCACGTGATCACCGTCGGCGAGATCCGCCGCGACGGTGTCGTACGCGTAGGCATACCCGGCGTTTGCGGTGAAGTAGGTCGGGAACCAGGGATAAAGGTCAGGCACCTCGGGGCTCGGAAGGAACATCTCATCGACATAATCGACGAACTCCCCATCCACCCAGACTTCGATCTCTTCGACAAAGTCGAGATCAATGGCCCACCCGGTCACATCAACGGTGCCGGTCACGACCTCTTCCGGAGCTGCGGGAGTGTAGATATCACCCCAAGACGGCCGATCCGGATCATCGTCGCAATCGAAGATCACCGGGATCTGCGCGATGTCGGCAACGTTGTTCTCCAAATCGCCGGCGCGGATCTTCAGATAATGCAGACCCTGACGGAAGCCCTTGCGGATGATGAGATCCGAAACATCGATGACGAATGCGAACCCGCTGTCCTTGGCATTGGGCACATCGGAGAAGAGCCGCAGAATGTCCATCCGCGGGAGGCCGTAATAATTCACGTCCATCCGTAGCCAACCATGCCAGAAACCGGGGAAGTTCGTGTCGGCGAGGATGGTCCCGTCAAGCAGCATCTGAACATAACCCACGCCGCCGTCATCGACCTGGGCGCCGACATCGAGGGCCCAACCGGTGATCAACTCGGTGACCTGAGGATCCTCGTACGGCGGACTCGACCAGCCACCGGGATCCGTGCACCCCTTGGCATACATGATGTGATTGGCGATCGGCCAGTCGATAGCCCCGAACGGCGGCAGATTGTAATTGACGTTGAAGGTCTGGACATAACGGGTTCCGATGACACGTGAGACGTTCTCGTCATCCACCAGCCGAGCGGAAAGAACATGGATCCCGTTGGTCCAATGGGTGGTGTTGAGCATCTTGACCCAACCGGCGTTCACGGCCTCGGGATGTGATGGGAACATGTGCATGATATCGGGACGATGGACCCCGTGGACGGCGTTGCCTACCGACAACCCATCCACCAGGATCTCGATGAACCGGATCTCGGAATCATCGAGGGCCCAACCGGTTACCGGAAACACACCGCTCATGGGTTGGTTCGCTCCGGGAAGCTCGATCTCGCCAAACGGCGCTTGATTCAGGCTGTTGTCAACCGTCACAGAACGTTCACCGAGATCCGCCGTCGTTCCATCCACGAAACTCACCCGCAGGAAGAGGCTGTGACTGCCATCGGTCAGGGGCGCGGAATCGAACGACGTGGCGAAGCCCGGGCGCTCGAACGGTGTTCCGGTGTACCACGGGTAGGCCTGGAGTACGTCGTAGCGGGGCTGGTAGAGATCAGCCGTTGCGACATAGGCGCCATCCACGTAAAGATCGATTTTATCGACCAAAGTGGGCCCCCAATCGCAGTTTCGCCACGCCCAATACGCACCACAGTCCTCACCGTCGTCGAGGACATAGCCAGTCACCGCCACGAGACCGAAAACAGTCGCCCCATCATCGGGCGTATCGAGACGGAATATGGTCTCTGCAACGGCGTTCCCGGCGAGCAAAACCGTCACCAGAATGAATGTCGCAACGATAATTCTGTGACGCATCAGGTGTCCTCCTCTGAAGCGCAGGTCCACGCATACGAAAATCTAACCTGTTCGATGATATATCAAATATGCTTCAACGGTCAATGAATTTTGTGATGAACGGCACTACTTCAGGGTGATTTCTGCGAGAATCTCGTTTCACTTTTCCTTCGAAACTGCGGATCACAATCTCAGACAATTACGCATCGGCTTTCTCGACGTCCCTGGAGGCCAATTCCTCGACGTGAATCCGTGCGCAATTCGCCAGCGCTTGGAGATCGAATCCACCCTCGAGAAACGACAGAACGCGGCCGCCCGACCACCTTTGTGCAGTTGCGGCCACTGCGGCGCTCAATCGCCGAATGCCAGCCTCCGTCAATCGCATGCCGCCCAACGGATCGGCGGCGTGGGCGTCAAAACCCGCCGAGACGATGATGACCTTCGGCCGAAGCCGAGAAGCCAACTCATCGAGGGCCACATTCGAAGGCCGTACAGAACACCGAGTCGTCGGCGCCCGACGGCGAGGGGGATGTTTCTCGTGCTTCCCTCCCCCTCACCCGCGCCAATCTCGATCGCCGGTGCCGGTTCCTGGAAAACCGGGGTATCCGTGGACCGAGACATAACCCACATCGGGCCGATCGTAGAAGCGTTGTTGGATTCCGTTACCGTGGTGAGCGTCGAAATCGACGATCAGGACATTCTCGCCCAGGCTCCCGACGATGATCTCGGCGGCCAGTGCGACCGAATTGAAGAAACAGTAACCCTTGGCCGCGTCGCTTTCGGCGTGGTGGGAGGGCGGCCGGATCACCAGAAAGGCGCGTTCGATCTCGACCGTTGACCAGATCGAGCGCGGCGTTCATCGCGAGCCCCGCCGCCGCCAATGCGGCTGAGAAGGTCCCCTTCGAGATTCGGCAGTCGTGGCTGTCCAGCCAACCGTGGCCTTCCTCCGACGCCGCCCGGAACCGCTCTATGTAATCGTCTCCGTGGATCCACTTCAGGACCCCGATGACGTCGCCGTCGGTGGGCAGGGGCGCATGGCGGTCGACGGTCCAGCGGCCGTCGGCATCGGACTCGAGCGCATCGAGGATCACCTCGACCCGACTTGCGGACTCGGGATGACCCAGACCCGGGTCGTGGTCGAGGACTCGCGGGTTGGAGCGCACGAAAACTCGTGAGCGATCAGGCATCTTCCCCCGGGCAGCGATCCAGCGTCGTTCGCCTGCTGTTGTGAAGACCGCGGCATCATACTACCCTGTGGGCGATGAAGAGTCCTGCTGTCCGAATCGCTGTCTCGGTGGTGCTCATGGTCGCCCTTCTCGACGTTCTTTCTGCTGGAACGTCGATTTTGACGAGATGATGATCGGCTTCAAACAGGCGAATCCGTGGCTGATCGCCATGGGCGCGCTCCTCGCCCTCGTGTCCTATGGGGCGAGGGTGATTCGTTGGATGCTCATCCTTCGACCGGTTGCCAAGGTTCGTCTTTCGAGCGCGTTGCTCGCCACCGCGGTGGGTTACGCCGCCATCACCCTGCTGCCCGGCCCGGATGGGCGATATCATCCGTCCGGTCATCCTGGCCAAACGGGATCACTTCCCGGTCTCCGCCGGCCTCGCATCGATTCTCACCGAGCGGGTTTTCGATCTCTGGACCGTTGTGCTCTTCTTTCTCGTGTTCCTGATCTGGCCACCGGCCATGGTGGATCTCGACGCGGGCGCCGAAGCCAACCTCCACCTGCTCCGGGTCTCCGGCTACGCCGTCGGCGTCGTCCTGGCCATCGGGACCCTGATGCTCCTCGGGCTCTTCCGATATCAGGATCGCTTCGTCGAGGTTCTCAGCAAACCTCTTGAGCGCTTCGCCCCGTCGTGGCGCGAGCCCTTCACCAGTTTTCTCAACCATTTCCTCGACGGCCTCCGGGTGCTTCAGCGCCCCCGCGATCTCGTCGTCACCGCTACGGCTTCATTCGCCCTTTGGTACATCATCTTCTGGCAGGTGAAGGTCACCCTTTTGGCCTTCCACCTCGATTTCCCGCTCCGGGTGGCGTTCCTGCTGGTGACCCTCGCGGTTCTCGGCCTCGCCATTCCAACCCCGGGCGGGGTCGGCGGATTTCACAAGGCGACCCAGGTCGGACTCACGACATTCTTCGGGGTGGAACTCAATCTCGCCACCGCCATCGCCATCGTCTACCACGCCATCTGTTTTGTGCCCATCACGGTGATCGGGCTTCTCTGTCTGCCGATCTTGGGCATGCGGTTTTCGGATGTGCGTGGGATGGCCGACCAAGGGAAAGCAGAATGATCTGCCCATATTGCGGCGACTCCTCGAGCCGGGTGGTGGATTCGCGAGAGGTTCGCGAAGGCGCGGAGATCCGCCGCCGCCGCGAGTGCACCGAATGCAGCCGCCGGTTCACCACCTACGAACGGGTTGACGAGCTCCCGGTCACGGTGGTCAAACGCGATGGTCGACGCGAGAGCTTCGACCGCGAGAAGCTCCTCACCGGAATGCTTCGCGCGTGCGAAAAACGACCGGTTCCACGTCGTGATCTGCTCAGGATCGTCGATGCGGTGGAATCCGCCATCGCCTCACAGGAGGTCCGTGAGATGTCCACCGAAGCAATCGGTCACCTGGTCATCGAGCGGTTGCGCGACCTCGACCAGGTCGCCTATGTTCGATTCGCCAGCGTCTATCGCCGGTTCGAGGACGTCAACCAGTTCATGGAGGAGCTCAAGACTCTCCTCCTCACCCGCGACGAATGAAAAACGGAGAGACCGGCGGCGACCTCCGTCCCGCTGCACTCGAGGTCGAGGCCGATGTCGTCCACATCGCCGACGAGCTTCCCGTGTCTGCCGCTGCGGGACGCGGTCCTCTTCCCATACGCGATCCTACCGCTGTCGGTGGACAGGGACACCTCGTCACTGGCGGTGGACGAGGCCCTCAGCAGCGATCGGGCGGTCCTTCTGCTCTCGCAACGGGATGCGCAGATCAGCGAACCGGGTGAGGATGATCTCTACACGGTCGGGTGCGTCGGCACCATCATGCGGGCGGTGAAACTCCCTGACGGCAGCCAACGGATTCTCGTACAGGGTCTCGCCCGCGCCCACGCCGACTACTTCACCACGACCCAACCCCATTTCACGGCGCGGATCCGCCTGCTCGAGGAACCCACCCTCGTGAAGGACGGCGGTCTGGAGACTGAAGCCTCGGTCAGGACCATTCGGACCCGCCTGGAACAGATCCAGAACCTGGGCAGGGGCATTTCTCCCGAGATCATGGTCCTCGCGGCCGATCTCGAGGACCCCGTTCGTCTTGCCGATCTCGCTGCCGCCAATCTCGGTCTGCCCGTCGCCGATGCTCAGGAGGTCCTCGAGACCAACACCGTCGAGGAGCGCCTCGGGCTCGTCCACACCCTACTCGAGCGCGAGATCGCCCTGCTCGAAATGCAGGAGCGGATCTCGGCCAGAGTCCGAGACGAGATGGACAAGGGCCAGCGCGAATATCTCCTGCGACAGCAGATGAGGACCATCCAAACCGAACTCGGTGATATCGACGACACCGAAGGTGAGATCCAGGAATACCGCGATCGCGTCGAAAAGATCGGTCTCCCCGACGCAGCCAGAAAAGAATTCGACACCCAACTCCGTCGCCTCACCACCATGCACCCGGATTCCGCCGAGGCATCCGTCGTGCGGACATGGCTCGATTGGATGACGACGCTACCCTGGCAGACGGCGACCGACGACACCATCGACATCGCGGCGGCGAGGAGAATCCTCGACGAGGACCACTACGATCTCGATCGCGTCAAACAACGGATCGTCGAGTTTCTCGCGGTCCGCCAGCTGCAACCGGATAGCAAGGGACCGATCCTCTGTTTTGTCGGCCCACCGGGAGTCGGCAAGACCTCCCTCGGCCGTTCCATCGCCCGAGCCATGGGCCGGAACTTTGTCCGTACCTCCATGGGCGGTGTCCGCGACGAAGCCGAGATTCGCGGCCACCGGCGAACCTATGTCGGCGCCATGCCCGGCCGGGTCGTCCAGTGCATTGCAGCAGGCGAACAGCATCAACCCGGTCTTCATGCTCGACGAGGTCGACAAGATCGGCTCCGATTTCCGCGGCGATCCATCCTCGGCGCTGCTCGAAGTCCTCGATCCGGAACAGAACCACGCCTTCCGCGACCACTACCTCGGGGTCGACATCGATCTTTCGCACGTCCTCTTCATCACCACCGCCAATGTCACCGACACCATCCAGCCCGCCTTTTTGGATCGGATGGAGGTGATCCGCCTCGAGGGATACACCGAAGACGAGAAGATCGAGATCGCGCTCCGCCACCTCGCGCCTCGGCAGATCATCGAGAACGGCCTCGCCGACGTCAGTCTCAGGTTCACACCGAAGGCCCTGCACGAGATCGTCGACGGCTACACCCGGGAGGCTGGGGTCCGCAATCTCGAGCGCCGGATCGGCGCCGTGTGCCGCAAAATCGCGGTCCTTGCCGCCGAGAAACGCCGCCACCCCCGGCGCGTCACGCCAGCGCTGGTCAGCAAACTCCTCGGTTCCCGTCCGTATCTGGCCGAGGAACGCCTCCAAGAAGACCGCATCGGCGTCGCCACCGGTCTCGCCTACACCGCGGTCGGAGGCGATATCCTCCTTGTCGAAGCTGCGGCTTCCGCAGCTGACAAGGGAGACCTCAGGCTCACCGGTTCCCTGGGCGATGTCATGAAGGAGTCGGCCGCGGCCGCGGTCACCTTCGCCCGAACCCACGCCGCCGAGTACGCCATCGAAAGCGACTGGTTCGACCACCATCTCCTGCACATCCACGTCCCGGCGGGAGGGGTTCCCAAGGACGGGCCGTCGGCCGGGGTCACCCTGCTCGCCGCCATCGTCTCCGCAGCGTCAGGACGACCGGTCCGGCACGATATCGCCATGACCGGCGAGCTCACCCTGCGCGGCGACGTCCTTGCCGGTGGGTGGGATCAAGGAAAAGGTCCTCGCCGCGCTGCGATCCGGGATCACGAAGATCGTCATGCCCGCGGTCAACCAACGAGACTTCGACGAGTTTCCGCCCAAAGCCCGCCGGCAGGCCAAGGTCCTCTATGTTGAGAGCGCCGCCGAGGTGCTCGATCTGGTTCTCGTCAAGACCAAGTAACGCGTTCCTTGGAAACCCGGCAGGCCATGAGCCGATTCGACGATCTCGGGAATTGAAGGCGCCGCGTCTTCCCCGAGAGCGCCGGTCCTTTCCTATGGAAAGCCCCGACACTCTCGGGGCTTGAGGATGGATAGGCCGGCACGCGAATGACGTTGGACCTCGAGATGGATCATTGGCCGAAGGCCAACAGCTCGGGAGTCCAGGTCAGTTCGACGATGGGGCATAGCACAATCAATCGGGGAACACACACAGCTCAAACCAAGTCTCAGGAATTCACGGGGAAGGAGCGTAGCGACCTTCCACGGGGATTCCTGAGAACCCGAGGGCGCTCAAGCTACTGCCGCTTCTTGAAAAACTCGATCGTCGTCGCCAGACCCGTCTTCGAGCTCGACCTTGGGCTCCCAGTCGAGCACCTTGCGCGCCAGGGTGATGTCCGGCTGTCGAACCTTGGGGTCGTTGACGGGAAGTTCCTTGAAGACGACATCCGAGGAGCGCCGATGATCCGGATGATCTCCTCGGCGAACTGGAGGACGCGTCATCTCCGACGGGTTGCCGATGTTGACCGGCTCGTCGTAATCCGACTTGAGCAACCGCCAGATCCCCTCGATGAGGTCATCGACATAGCAGAAGGATCGCGTCTGGGAACCGTCGCCGAAGACGGTCAGCGACTCGTTCGCCAACGCCTGGCAGATGAACGCCGGCACGACGCGGCCGTCCCCGGCCCGCATCCGTCGGGCCATAGGTGTTGAAGATCCTGCACGATGCGGGTGTAGAGCCCGTGGTAGCGGTGGTAGGCCATGGTGATGGCCTCTGCAAAGCGCTTGGCTTCGTCGTAGACGCCGCGCGGGCCCACCGGGTTGACATTGCCCCAGTATGTCTCGGGCTGGGGATGAACCAGCGGATCGCCATAGCTCTCGGATGTCGAGGCGAGCAGGAAGCGGGCGCTCTTGGACTTGGCGAGGCCGAGGGCCTTGTGGGTGCCCAGCGACCCGACCTTGAGGGTCTGGATGGGCAGCTTGAGGTAGTCGATGGGCGACGCCGGCGAGGCGAAGTGGAGCACGTAGTCCAACCGGCCCGCAACGTGGATGAAATTGGTCACATCGTGCTCGACGAAAGATAAACCCGTCGCGGCCGAAGAGGTGCTCGATGTTCTCGAGGTTGCCGGTGATGAGGTTGTCCATGCAGACCACATCGAGCCCCTCTTCGAGCAGCCGTTCGCACAGATGAGATCCAAGGAAGCCCGCGCCTCCGGTCACCAACGCTCGTTTTCTTACCGTCATGCAGGCCTCCGAGGCGGGAGCCTAGCACACATCAATCAGCGAAACCCGCGCAATGCGCGGGTTTCGCTGATTGATGTGTTTTGGCTCCGCAGGAGGGACTTGAACCCCCAACCTAGTGGTTAACAGCCACCCGCTCTACCGTTGAGCTACTGCGGAGCATCACTGGCAGGAGGGTATTGTAGTCGCAGGTTGACGATTGTCAACCGAGGGCGGATGCACGCAGCAACGTGAAGTTCAACCGCTCCACCGGCGCACGCTTGAGAACCTCGTGAAAAGCGTTGGCGGAATCGAACCGCGTCACCGCCAGTAGGCGCCCCTCACACTGGAGACGCACGCGATCCCCCTCCATGGGCCACGGGTCGACCCGCCAGTGAGTCTGGTCCATGGCGGTGAACTTGACCGAATCAAACTCGCCGTCCGCAGTGGGCGCCGCAACCTCGAACTCCGACGCGAGCGCGGCGCAGAGAAAGACCGACACGCGATCGGCAAGGGTCAGAATATCGGCATTGGCTTGCCTTCTCGTCCCCCGCAAACACCCCTGGTACCGAGCATCCGGACTCAGGATTTCTATCCACGAGTCCTCCCGGCGGCTCATCTCGGCACGGAAACTTTCCGCGAGGCGGGCCGGCGAAGTGTCTCCACGTTGGAGATAATCGGCGGTTTTGATCTCGGCCATTTCGGCGAAATGACTCGCCACAAGAAGAGCCGCATACCGGCTGTGGAGGGCGGTTCGGTCGACGCTCCGACGCCAAATGTCGAGGTGGGTTTCCACCTCCATCCGGTCAAAGGTCCGCGGGCGGCCGTCCCCGTCAATCCCGGGAGCCGTATCGAACTCGGTCCATCCGGAGTCGTGCAGCATGACGGCCGCCAGGACCTCGGCCCGAGGCAAAGGCCGGCTGAAATGCCGGTTGCCCCAGTGGTCGGCCAACTGCCAAGCGAGCCAGGAGTGTGACGCCTGAGGGATCGCCAGGGTTCGATTCGGGTCGTCACCGGGGTGCAAGAACATCCCGCAATTGTAACCGATGCACCCAACCCTCCGCTGCGTCCTCGCCGGCTTCGGTGGGCCCGTCAGGCGCACCGATCGACAGCACCGCGCCCCGGCGTGGAACGAAAAACACCTTGACTCTCCACCCTTCCCAGGCGTATAACCCGCAAACGCTTCGTCTCGGAACGGGAGGAAGCGAACGGCAATCAGGGAGTCAACATGAGCACCGAGTTCAACGCCTTCGCCATGGCCCAGCGCCAGTTCGACGCGGTTGCCGAGCTGCTCCAGCTCGACGACGGAATCCGACAACTGCTGCGGGCGCCGCAACGCGAGTACCACTTCACCATTCCCATCCGGATGGACGATGGCAACGTCAAAGTCTTCCAGGGATTCCGCATCCAGCACAACGACGCTCGAGGCCCCGCCAAGGGTGGTATCCGCTTCCATCCGCAGGAAACCGTTGATACCGTGCGCGCCCTCGCCACCTGGATGACCTGGAAGTGCGCGGTGGTCGATATCCCGCTCGGCGGCGGCAAGGGCGGCGTCATCTGCGACCCGCACAATCTCTCGCCGCGGGAACAGGAAGCGCTGTGCCGCGGCTGGGTTCGCCAGGTTTCGAAGAACATCGGACCCATCAACGATGTCCCGGCGCCGGATGTCATGACCAATCCGCAGCACATGGTGTGGATCCTCGACGAATATGAGAAGCTCGCCGGCGGCCACTATCCCGGCATGATCACCGGCAAACCCGTCGAAGTCGGCGGTTCCCTGGGCCGCACCGAAGCCACCGGCTACGGCGTCGTGTTCACGGTGCGTGAGGCCCTCAAGCGGATGGATCTCCCCATGAGCGAGATCCGCGCCTCGATCCAGGGCTTCGGAAATGTCGCGCAGTACGCCGCCAAGAAACTCATCGACCTCGGCGCCACCGTGGTCGCGGTCTCGTGCTGGGACAACGACGACCAGAAGTCCTACACCTTCAAGAAGGCCGACGGCATTGACGCCGACTTCCTGCTGTCGATCACCAACCGGTTCGGCGCCATCGACAATGACAAGGCCGAGGCCGCCGGTTACGAACGGCTCGAGGCCGAGGCCTGGCTCGATCAGGATGTGCAGATCCTCATCCCGGCGGCGCTGGAAAACCAGATCACCGGCGACAACGTCGAACGGATCCACCCGAGCGTCAAAATCGTCGCCGAAGGCGCCAACGGGCCGACGACTCCCGAAGCGGACGTGGTGCTCAAGCAGCGCGGTATCTTCGTCATCCCGGACTTCCTCGCCAACGCCGGCGGCGTCACCTGCTCCTACTTCGAGCAGGTCCAGTGCAACATGAACTTCTTCTGGCCCAAAGACGAGGTTCTCAGTCGCCTCGATCAGAAGATGACCACCGCATTCAACGCCGTGGCCGATCTCTCTGAAGAAACCGGCGAGTACATGCGCGACGCCGCCTATATGATCGCCATCCAGCGCGTCGCGACAGCCTGCCACCTCCGCGGCTGGGCGTAGATCCAGAAGTCGACAGTCGACAGTTCACAGTTTCATTTCAGAGCGCCCGGCTTCGGCCGGGCGCTTCATTACCCGAAGGTCCGCACGCTACCACGGCTTCAATCACTTCGGCATTCACTACAGAAACACGGAGACAGAGAGAAGGTTCCGGTCGTCAAGGCGTCGCGTTTGCCTCGTCGTCCTTCGATTCTTCGAGGGCGAGTAAACCGCAAAGGGCGCGAAGCTCATCCATCGCAAAGTACGCAATGATCATCGCGATGACTGACTGGGTGGGTGAGAGCCGTGTGAACGTGGATGAAACCCGATTCGATTCACGATCGTTGCGGGCCCAGAAAATCTGTTCGAGCTGTTCTGACTACACGAGTTATCTAACAGGAACGTGCCGGCACCACCAGGGCCAGGCCACCCTGGGAATCAACGCCACGAACCCAAGAAATGTGACGGTCTTCGCGATCTTGGCGGAGTCCGGCCGTCGCGTTCTTTGCGGTTTACTGACCGTTCAATCGCCATCCGTTGGTTCGGCGAAGGTATCGCGTCTGGGGTGGCCAGGGCCAACCTGTGGTTCCTTTTGAATGCACCCTGAAAGAGCAGCCACTACTTGGGGGGAGCGAGGAAGGCGAGGGCGCGATCGGCTTCGGCGTCCATCACCACGTGCATGACCCGGCCGGCGGCGACGGCCGGCACGTGAATCAACCGGACCACGTGCTCCATGTCTGCGAAATCGGGCGCCACCGAGCTCAGGGCATTCGGCGAGCCGCAGAGGAAGTCCTCGTTCCAGATCACCCGCTTGTCATCCGGATAAACCGGCAGGTACGCGATCTTCGACTCGACCAGATCGTTGAAGAAATGCGTCCCGAAGGAGACATCCGGCAGGTAGGAACCACGTTGCCTGGCGACCTCGACCAACATGGCGGTGTGGCTGATGTCGGAGTACGTCACCGGCACGCCGAGCCGAATATCGCCCCGACTTCCCCATCGGCCGGGTCCCATCAGGATGAACCGACGCTCCGGCAGAATCTGATTCAACGCGCTGACGGCGCGTCCGACCCGCAACATGGACTCGCGCGTCGGCAGCGTTTCATAGTCGCGGGGATCGATCAGCACCACATACTCGATGTTGGGACTCGTCGCCATCTGCACGTAACGGTTGGCGGAGAAGATCTGGTCTTTGTTGTCGACATTCGCCGGAACAGGAACTCTCTTGGCCGAGGAACCGAGACTCAAGGCCCGGCACTGGAGCATGAAGAGGCTTTCACCATCGTGAGCGAACTCGATATCGACGGGCTCACCGAGCCCCTCTTCCAGAATATCGAGCATGGATTTGAGCGAGGCGGGAAATTCCGACCGGACGAGGCCGTCGAAGGTGACGACGAGCTCGGACGGTTCGACCTGCGCCATGAGCCCCACCATGGGCAGGATCTGGCGGTCGCGGTAGATCGAAAAGAGCTTGTTCATGTTCGGCAGCTTCCGCCCGACCCGGCGGAGAAAATCCTCGATCGAGAGGGAGTCGAACTGGCCCTCCTTGAGATCGATGACATCGACCTCACCCTGCGAGTAGCGGTAGACCTCGTCCGGCTGTTGGACCGCCCTGAGCGTCGGCTGTTCGAGGGCGACCAGCACCGGGTAGTCGTCGACGGTCCGGTCCACCGCCCGGGTACCGAGGCCGACCACCAGTCGGGCCATCCCATCGGTGTGCCGGATCCTCGGAGACCAACGCATCTCGCACCGTGAGAACGCGACCCCGGCAAACACCGGCGCCAGCATGTTTCCGACCTCACGACCCACCACCTCTTGAATCAGAATGCCCATCTGTTCCTGGAAGTCGAGGAGACCGCGGCTGCGCCGGTACTCGATGGGGTCGGGGTGAAACGTCGAAGCGTAGACCTCTGAAATCGCGTTTTCGAGCGCGTCCACGCGCGCCTCGAGAGTGCCCTGGTTGCGGATGAAGAGGCTCTTGTACTTGCCCGAAAACGCATGACCGATGCGGTCTTCGAGCAGGCTTGAAGAACGGACCACCAGCGGCTTCTCGCCGATCTCGACGAGCATTTTCTCGAGCCCGTCGTGAATGGTCGGAGGCATGGCGCCGTTTTTGAACAGACGCTCGACCAACGGGTATTCCTGGCGCACCTCTTCGAGATCCTTGTACTTGACGTTGATGATCTCCTCGAGGTTGTTGTACTCGATAAACTCGAGGACGCCGTTCGACGGCAGGAAGTAGGACCGCGGAATGCGGTAATCGAGGTCGAATCGCCCCTCATAGCGGGCCTGTTTCAAAATCGAGTGGGCAAGGACGAGGCCGGCGGCCTTGCCTCCGAGTCGGCCCCGCTGGCCATAAGTGGGAATGATGCGATCGAGCACCCAGCCGAAGTCGCTGACCCGAACAAATCGTTTCGCAACCGCGATAAAGTCGAGGTGGTCGGTCAACAACCTTCGAACCAGGGCCGCCCTGGTCCCGATGACGTCCTCGGGGAGCGATGAACCTTCACCCGGAGCGAACTCGAGGAACTCATGCACCGTTTCGCGAAGCGCTTCGAGCGGGGTGTCGGCGTCCTCCGCCAACCTCGCGACCTCGAGGGCGAGAGCTCGTTTCTCGGTCAGGAGGATGGTCGTGTCGATTTCCTCCGGAGAGAGCTGCTCTTCGGCGTACTTGAGTGCCAACTCATAGAGCGAATTTCGGCTCTGTATCGGGAGTCGGGGTTTCGGACGGTTGGGGTCGAGTCGGGCCTTCGAGCCCGAGAGATTGAGAGCAACGGCGATTTCATCGTCGATGTCATCGAGGTCGATGAGATCCCGCCGCTGCATGTCGAGCAACAAGCGACGGCACACACGCTGGGCGAGGTCGGGCCGTCGCTGCCGAAGTTTGTCAAACCGCTCCCGCCAGACTGGCTGAGTCAATGTTCCTCCAATCTCGCCGCATTGTAGCTTGGCGGGCGGTGTTCGTGGGGTTGAGGAGTTGAGTGGTTGAGGGGTTAAGGACCTGTGGGTTTGAGGGGTTGCCCGGTGCCTTCGGCACCTGGTCTGGAGGACTTGAGGTCTTGGGGTCCTGAGGTCTTGAGGGCAGGTCCGGCCAAGCCCTCACAAACTACTCGAACTCCGGGACGGCGCCGTCATCCGCAGCCGGTGCGGCATCGGCGGGTCTCAACCTGTCGAGGTTGCCGACGATGGTCTCCGCCGAGACCGCGTCGATCCCCATCACGTTGTTGCGGGAACTCACTCTCACCGCAGCGTGGCCGCCCTCCTCGAGGGGTGCGAAGAAGGTATAGGTGAGCCCTTCGGCGCCCCCGTCGTCATCGAGGACGAGAATGACGCTCCCCATGACCCGGGTGGGGGGCAGCACGAGGTCGTGTTCGCGAACCTCGAGATCGGCGAGGGCGCTGAGGCGGCGGTTCAGCTCTGCGTTGTCGACCTCCGAACCATCCGCAAAGCGCCAGATCTTCCCGAGATCGGGATCTTCGATCTTGTCGAAAACCAGATCTTCATCGTCGACCGAGACTTCAACCTTGGCCACATCCCAGCTGACCAAGGGCCACACCTTGTCCGACCGCCACAGCACCGGCGCCTTGGAGAGCCTGATTGCGATGGAGGAGGGCACCCGGAAGAGGTCCGACCCGTCACGTCGGCAGACAACCGTCCCCGCTTCCTCCGTTGCGGCCGCCAGTTCGAGAGTCACTTGATCGTCGCTGTCCCTCGGTTTCAATCGCACCCGATACGCCGGTGAATCGAGCCCGAGTTCTCCACCGTCGACATCGTCGGAGAGAAACTCGCTCACCCGGAGGGTATTGAGTTCGGAGATGAGGCTCCGGATCTGATCGGGATCCGCGAGATCCGCCAGCGGCTCGCGCAGCTGCCAACGCCCGCCCACCTGCTCGACCCTGATGCGATCCTCGGCGGTCTCGATCTCCACCGATTCAAGATCGTGCTCGAGCAGATCGACGACATCGCGCGATCGCCACTGATCGGCGTCCTTGTCCAGGCTGGCGACAAAAAAGCCCGGGACCAGGATGATCGCCTCTTCGTTGCCCCGGAGCACGGCTCGGTTGGAACCCAGGGGAGCCTCGTCACCCACGGCGAGTGAGAATCGTCCGCCTCGTGAATCCACCAGCGTGACGCCGAGATCCGGGGCGTCAAGGCCATAGTCACCCGGAGCAACCTCCCCGACGGGAAGGGTTCGCTCGACATCGAGGTTGGCGATGGCGTCGATGAGCGTCTTGACCACGGCAGCGTCAGCCGGGTAGTCCAGAGGCTCGACCAACCGCCACTCGTCATCCGTCTTGGCCAAACGGATCGGACCGTGGCTGGTCTCGAGCTCGACCGCAACAACCGTGTCACCATCGAGCTCCTGGAAAAGCCTGTCGGCCCGTTCGAGACGCGCATCGGTCGTCGGCCGGTGGCGCTCGACAAAGAAAATGAACACACCCAGGGCCACGGCCACGGACGCCAGGATGATCAGATTCCTGCTTCGCATCAAAACTCCGTCAGTGTCTGCGACGCCGCCACACCATGATTCCCATGGCGATGGCCGCCCCCGGCATGACGAGGAGCACCACCACGAGAATGATCCTCATCTTTTGCTGATCGATATAGAGGCTCATGCTCTCCATGTCGTGCGGAGGAATGCCCATGGAGTGGTCGCGCGCGACCAGCCAATTGAGGGTGTTCATGGCGAGAATTTCATTGCCGGCATTCCCGATATCGACATCGGTGAGAAAGTCCGAGTCACCGAAAACCGCCAACCTGGATCGGGTCTCGGACACCCCGGCGGGATCGACTGAACCGTCGACCACCTCGGGCGCCGCCGCACTCTCGACCACCACCGCGGCCGCCACCGGTCCCTCGGTATCGAAACCGCCGTCGAAGACCACCGGCTCGCCGCGCAGCAGCATCCCGAGATCGGTTTCACCCCACCCTTCGGCGCTGGTCTCGACCAGAACCCGGGCGTCGTCGGAGTCGGTGACGAGCGACCTCGTCACGGTAAAGAGCACCGCGATCCCCTCGAGCCCGGTGGTCACCGGGTGTTGGGCGAAGTCAGTCAGGTAGACCGCCGAGAGATCGAAAAAGGGCAGCTTGCGCGACGGATCCACCACCAGATCGTCGTTGACCATGACGCCGCGGTCGGCGAGAAAGGCTTCGAGCCTGGTCTGCCGCATGGTGCCGTCGGTCTCGATGAGTGGATCGAGGGCGACGAGCACTCGACCCCCCTCATCGAGGAAATCGCCGAGCGCCGCGATCTCGGCCTCGGTGTAGGGGCGGGTGGGACCGACAATGGCGATGGCATCGGCATCATCGGGGATCACTCCCCCGAGCAGACTGACCTCCTCGGCCGCCATGTTGTCCTTCTTCATCTTGTCGATGAGGATCGACAACGAGCGACCCGCGAGGGCGCCGTTGCCCTGAGTTGCCGGACTGGCTTCGCCGTGGCCGGAGACGAAGTAGATCTTGGGGACCGAGCTGACCACCAGAGACTGGATGGCCGAGGTGAATTCCTCCTCGCCCCTGAACGCCTTGACCGTCGGCTGCTGGCCGTACTGCATCCCGGAGTAGTCGTACTCCACCATCTGCTCGGATGTCACGTACTTGGTCCGGTCACCGGCGATGAAGACGACGGTGTCGGCCATGGTGATGCCGAACTGTTCTGCCAGAGCCTTGGTCTTGAGCGGCTCGCGTTCGGGATCGATGTATTCGAGGACGATTTTGTCCGACACCGCCGCATAGCGCTCGAGGAGTTCCTGCGCCTGGTCGAAGAGCGGACTCGAAGGCACCATGAAAACCACGATTCGGACCTCGGATTCGAGGCCGCGGACAAGATCGACGGATTTCTCAGAGAGGGTGTAGAGCCTGGAAGTGGTCCAGTCCCAACGCTTGTAATGGCGAGCGCCGAGCCAGTTCGCCATGAACACCAGAGAGATGACCAGCACCAGGGCCGCAACACCCGCCGCACCGTAGCGTACGCTCTTACGTCTCATCGCCCTACCTCCACTTGCCGAGCTCGAGGCTCTTTGTCGACAGGAAAAGGAAGAGGCCGGTGAGCGAAAGCTCGTAGACCACAAACCTCGTATCGACGATGCCCTTGGCGTAGTCGGCCATCTGTTGCCACAGATCGGCGTGATCGATCACGGCTCCGAGACCCGACGAGGACATCAGCAGACCGCGCATGAGCGGGAGGCCGAAGAGGAGGATGAGTCCGGTGAAGGCGATCACCGCGGCGATGATCTGGCTCCGGGCCAGGGTCGAGGCAAAGAGTCCGAGGGAGACGAACAACGCACCAAAGAGCGCCACCCCAAGATAGGACGAAGCCACCGCACCCCAGTCGATCGCCGCCTGGGTCTTGACCATGAGCACGTAGATCAGGGTCGGCGCCCACAGGGTGAGATAGAAGATGAAGACGCCGGTGAATTTGCCGATGATGACCTGGGCTTCGGTCACCGGCGAGGTCAGCAGAACCTCGATGGTGCCCGATCGCCGTTCTTCGGCCACGAGACGCATGGTGATGAGCGGCGCCACGACCAGGAAGAACCAGAAGAAGATCGTGCCGCCGAAGAATGCCTGCAGGATCGACATGGACGACTGCCCGGGCTGGCTGAGATAGCCGATGATGAGGGCGAAAAGCGCGCCCTGCAGCAGCAGGAATGCCGCCATGACGATGTAGGCCAATGGCGACGAAAAGGTGGCGATGAGCTCGCGCCGGATGATGGCTGCAAGTGCTTTCATCTCACACCTCCTCGGCGGCCGGCGCTGCAGCAAACGCCACGTCGTCCGCAGTCGTCAGCCGAACAAAGACATCTTCGAGGGTCGCCTGCTCGAGGGCCAGCCCGACGAGCACCCACCCGCGACCCACTGCGAGGTGGAAAATGGCCTCACGCGGGTCGGAGTCTGTGGCGTGTTCGACAGAGAAGACTCCAGCGGCCCGCTCTTCGACGCCGGACACTCCGGGCAGCCGACCGAGCGCCTCGGTGGCCTCGTCGCCCGCACCGCGAATCTCGACCCGAACCACCGGGTTGCCGATGAGTTTTGTCCGCAGCGCCTCGGGAGTCCCGTCGGCGACCACCCGTCCGTGGTCGATGATGAAGACCCGCTCGCAGACCTGTTCGACCTCGGGCAGGATGTGGGTCGACAAGACCACGGTGTGGTCCTGGCCGAGTTCGGTGATGAGTTCGCGGATCTTGACGATCTGATTTGGATCGAGACCGACCGTGGGCTCATCGAGGATGAGCACCGGCGGCTTGTGGATGAGTGCGCCCGCGAGACCGACCCGCTGGCGATAACCCTTGGAGAGCGTCCCGATCACCTGTCTTCGGACATCCGTCAGCATACATCGCTCGATGACGTAGGCGAGCCGTTCAGGGAGTTGCGGCCGCCGGACACCCTCGACATCGGCACGAAACCGGAGGTACTCGTCCACCCGAAGCTCGGGATAGAGGGGCACATTCTCGGGCAGGTAGCCGATGTGACGACGCAGACCCACGGGATCGGCGTCGAGATCGACTCCAGCCACGACGACCCGGCCGGTGGTGGGCGGAACAAACCCGGTGATCATCCGCATGGCGGTGGTTTTCCCGGCCCCGTTGGGACCGAGAAAACCGAGGATCTGTCCCTCGGGAACATGGAACGAAAGGCCGTCGACCACAGGGGAGTCGACATAGACCTTGCTCAGATTTTCGACCTCGATCATCGACAACTCCTCGATTGCCGGAAAGAGGAATCACCTTCGTCCGGCAAATATTCACCTTTTCACTCGCGCAAGATAAGCAAGAGCAATGCCCGTTGTATCCCTTTCCGAGGCGACCCACCCGGTGACTTCACGCCACCTTGGCGCGATCAGGCGTCACGAACCGCCGTCACGATGAGCATGAGCGTTGTCGAACCGAGGGTGAACTCATCCTGATGGTTCAAATTCACCCGGTCGATCCTCTTGCCCTCAAACCACGTGCCGTTGGTCGCCTGGAGATCGATAAGTTCGACGTCGAGATCCCGAATCTCGATGGCGACGTGTTTTCTGGACACCTCGGAGTCCCGCAACTGGATATCCATGGCCGATCCCCGACCGATGAGGATCCGCGGCTTGTGAAGCTGAAAAACGCTGCCGGCCTGCCCCCCGGCGATGACGGCGAGGGAATAGCGCGGATCCGATGGCAACGGTGGGAGGGGCGAGTCCGCTGCCGGCTTTGGCGCAACCTCGGCGGCCTCGGGACTGGGCAACGCCGACCCCGATGTCGGCACCCTCCGCCTGAATCCCGGACTGTCGGATTCCTCGGCCCTCGCCGCGGTCCCGCGAACCGCGCTTTCCAGTACGGGATTCGTCGCCTCGAAGGTGAAACCACAGGACGTGCACTTGACCTGCTTGACCGCATCGCCGTCAAAGCGGCGCTCGTCGTACCGGTACTTGGTCGCGCACTCAGGGCAAGTGATGATCACATCATCCTCCGGGGGCCACCATCATAACAACATTCGAGCAGGAGTCGATCGGTCCCATTGCCGCCGATTTCACTCCTCACCGACGCCGGCGGCGGTCCATCGATCCATCCAGTCGAGGACGACCTCGTGCCACTGGATCGAGTTGAGGGGTTTGAGAACCCAGTGATTCTCGTCCGGGTAATAGAGCAATCGCGACGGCACTCCGCGCCGTTGGAGCGCGTTGAAGGTCGCGATCCCCTGGGTGTCCACGACTCGATAGTCGAGGGCGCCGTGGATGACGAGTTCCGGTGTTTTCCAGTTGCCGACGAACTGGACCGGCGAGTGCTTGGCGTAGCTCTCGGGGTTCTCCCAGGGCGTCCCACCGTGCTCCCACTCCGGAAACCAGAGCTCCTCGGTGTCGTAGTAGGCCATGGTCTCGTCGAGATTGCCGTCGTGGCACACCAAGGCGGCAAATCGATCGGTTTTGCCCTGAATCCAGTTGATCATGTAGCCGCCAAAACTCGCACCCGCGGCAGCCACACGGTCGGGATCGATCCAGGAGTGCCGGCGCAGGACATCGTCGAGACCCTTCATGAGATCTTCGTACGGGGCGCCTCCCCAGTCGCCGTTGATGGCGTCGGTGAAGGCCTGGCCGTATCCCGTGGAACCGTGGAAGTCGATCATGACGACCGCGTACCCGTGACCCGCGTAGATTTCGGGGTTCCAGCGGTAGTGCCAGTGATCATCGAAGCTCCCCTGGGGACCGCCGTGGATGAGGAATGCGAGTGGGTATTTCGTCCCCGGATCTCTGTTCACCGGTTCGATGAAATAGCCGAAGACCTCGTCGCCGTGCGCGCCGATAAAGGAGAACTGTTGGTAGTCGCCAAAATCAATGGTCGCGAGCCGGTCGGTGTTGAGGTTGGTAATCTGGAGCGGCTCACCACCGTCGGCCGGGCGGACATAGAGCTCCACCGGCGAGGTCAACCGGTCCTGGGCAAAGAGCAGTCGGCCGTCGGGCAGCGGTTTCGGGCTCGAGTTGGTGTGCCGTGTCAGGAGCGCCTGGACGGAACCGTCGTCGGGACCGATACGGAAGATCGAGTGATTGCCGACGTTGTTGGCCGAAGCGTAGATCGAAGTCCCATCCGGCGACCAGATGATCCCACCCGGCGAGCGATCCCAGCCTTGAGTGAGCACCCGCACCTCACCATCGGGCCAGTCCATCACCATCACCCGGAAGCGGTCCGCCTCGTAGCCGGGCCGGGCCATGGCCAGATAGGCCAGTTTCGAACCATCGGGCGAGAATGCCGGCGCCGCATCCCAGGCCCGGTTGGCCGTGGTCAGCTTGGCAGCCGGTCCGGAACCGTCGGTGGCGGCCACCCAAAGATCGTAGTCAGTGGACCAGGTCTCCTCGGCACCATTGACCACCTTGGCGGTGTAAACCACCGTCGTGTCGTCGCCGGACACGGTCCAGTCCTCATCGCCGCCCCAGGGAATGGTCGGGCAGTCGCCATCCACACCGGCCATCAGATCCACCGGTTCGCCACTCGGTTTTCCGTCGTCACCGAGCCCGATCCTGAAGAGGTGGTTGCGTCGGCCGTCCTTCCAGAAATCCCAGTGCCGGACAAAGGTCCGGTCGAAGATCATCCCGGTCGACTTGCGTTCGGCTTCTCTTTGCAACCGTTCGACGGTGCACGTCAGCGAGTCCTCACAGTCGGCAAAGACCTTGAGGCCGAAATAGAGAGCCCGGGCGCCGGGACCGACCTTGAAGGCCTCGACATCGAGGGGCAGATCGGTGATCTGCTCCGCTTCGCCGCCATCGACCGCCATCCGCCACACCTGCGCCGACCCCGATCGTGCCGACAGAAAATAGAGCGTGCGGTCATCGGCCCAACGCGGGCTCCAGTCGGACGAGGGGTGCGTCGTCAAACGGCGCACCACCGATCCGTCGGTGGCGGCCAGCCAGAGGTTTCGCCCACCGCGGTTGGCTCCGAGGTCCATTGTCGTCACCACAAAGGCGACAACCGAGCCATCGGGGGACGGCTGGGGATCGCCGAGACGATCCATGGCCACGAGGTCGTGGACGTCGAAGGGGTGGGTTTCGGCGGCGGTATCGACCGCACCACCGGTGAGAACCAGCACAATGGCGAGGCTCAGGAAAGATCGTTGCATCGGAAACCTCCGACCCGGGAGACCGGGCAGAGGACATGGTAGCGCAGCTTAGAGGATGGGGGATGCAGCAAGATCATCCACCGGCCCGACAGCGTGTCGAGCCCCTTGCTGCTCACCCTCAAACCTGGCACCTGATCGCCTCAGGTCGACGGAACCCAGCCTCCGAGATCGCCGGTCTCGAACCCGCCGGTGAAGAGGACGCCGGACGAGCGGTCCACGGCAGCCTCGGCCGGGGCGGCTTCGGCGACGAGGATCTCCCCGGCCAACGGCTCCTGGGTGGTCTGACGCTCGACGAGATCGGGTTCGGGGTCAGGAGCCTCGATCAGGATGAACTCGGCGGCCGCGTCGGAAGGCTCGAAGGTGATGGTCCTGATCGACGCCACCCGCGGCGCCGCCACCTCGTCGCCGAGGTTGGTCGGGCCTTGCAACAACCAGATGGAGCCGACACCGAGAGTCATGACCACTACGGCGGCTGCGGCCATCCACCCGTAGCCACGCCGGCGCGCCGGGAGTTGGAGATCGCTGAAGGTCGCCGCAACAGCCTCATCGACCGTCGCGGCCGCGTCACTGTCGAACTGCTCTCGCCACCATTCCCGGCACACCGGGCAGGACTCACTGAGGCTCTCGGCGGTGACGGAGGCGCCATCGTCGAGCCGGCCCAGTGCGAGGTCGAGCACCAGTCGTCCGTGGTCGGGGCAGTTCGGGGAATTCATCATCATCTCCACTCATCAAGACGGTTGAACTCGTGAGAGGTAACGCTCACTCCGAAAAATCGGTGCTTCGTGCGAGGCGCTCCCGAAGCACCGGTTTTTCGGAGGATGGTTTACGCTCATGGCATGGCCACCGAGAATCCCATCGCTGTAATCACAGGCGCGTCGAGCGGAATCGGGGCGGCGACGGCGCTGGCTCTCGCCAAGAATGGATGGCGAGTGGTGCTGGTGGCGCGTCGCTTCGACCGGCTCGACCAACTCGCAAAGGGCATCGCCGCCGCGGGTGGCGAGGCCCTCGCCGAACCCCTCGACGCCGGCGACGGTTCAGCCGTCGACTGCCATGGCCGAGAGGATCCGCGCTGCCTGGGGCACGCCCTCGCTCATCGTCAACTCCGCTGGAGCCGGAGTCTGGCGCTTCCTCGAGGAAACAACCGCCCGAGAGGTCGATTCGATGATCGGCGCTCCCTACCTCGCCGCGGCTCACACCACCCGCGCTTTCATTGGCGACATGATCGCTGCGGGTCATGGGCGACTGATCCACATCGGATCGCCGGCATCGGTTACCCCGTGGCCCGGCGCCACCGCCTACACCGCGACGCGTTGGGCGCTCCGCGGTTTGCACGAGGCGCTCCGCCAGGATCTCAGAGGCACCGGGGTCTCGACCTCACTGGCCTACTTCGGCGAGGTCTCGAGCGACTATTTCAAGGTCAATCCCGACTCCCATGAACATATCCCCAGCCTGGGCTCGTGGATCCCGGTGAGTACCCCGGAATCCTGCGCGAAGGTGATCCTCGCCATCGTTCGACGACCGCGACCGGTTGTCTACCACCCGTTCGCCCTGCGCCTCATGGCGTGGACGGCGGCGCTCGCGCCGGGTCCGACAAAATGGCTCATCGCGCGAACCGGCCGCAAACACTGAAGATTCACCGCAAAGACGCAAAGAACGCCAAGCAGCGCAATCCTACCCATCGGATTGCGCTACCCTTCAACCATGGACAACGTCATCACATGCGGCTCGTGTGGCGCCGATCTCCCCGAGCGGTCAACCATCTGTACGGCGTGCGGGTGGGATCTGAGAAGCGCGGTCGCGACCGAGCCGAGGAGATCGATCCTCGGGCAGCTGGGCTCCGGCGGCTGGCGAGTCCTCCTCTACGGCGCCATCATCCTGTTGCCGATCCTCGGCTTCGCCCGGCTGCGCGACACCGGGCCCGGCCCGGATCTGCCGACAACGCTGCGTTGGATGGCGACCGGCGACGACGGCCGCGCCGCGGAACTCATCACGATTCACCGAGCACACGAGATCGGCGCCGCCGTTTCCCGCTACGCGGTCCGCGAGACCGAACCCTTTGGCTTCGACGGCGAATGGCAGGACGAACTCGCCCCGTACTCGACCATGAACATCCGCGGATGGATGCCGCTGGTCTTTTTTGGCGCCAACAGCGAGTCGGCGCCGGCCTCGGTACGTGAGTTCTACGAGGTTCGCGAGGTTGACGGCTGGGGCCGCGACTACGCGGTTCAAACCCGTTTTGTCGAACGCGGTGACAGCTGGATGACCGATCCCGAGATTGAAGCGGATCTCGAGACCGGCCTTCAGGCGCGTTTCCACACCGTCGATCGACCCGCCCTCGGTGACGGCGACTGGCTGCGACTCGAGCTTGTCTCGGCTGGGAAGGACGGCGTTTTCGACACCGGCGATGATCTTCGGTTCATCAGCTACAGTCTCATCGCCCGTCCCCTGCGACTCGTGCTCTCACCGGAGAAAGTGCTCAAGCAACGCGAGCGCGATTACACCATCGGAACGCAGTACTTCCGTCTCGAAGGCTCGGACTACGACCTCATCGACGCAAGGCTCCTCGCCGAGTATCGCCTGACGAGCATTTATTGAGGTATGGGAATCCTCGGCGCTCGAACGAGCTCCGGCAATTCGGCAGGTCGGCCGAAGAACCTTGAACGGCGAGTCAACCGCGAAGGCCGCCAAGCACGGACACAAAGATTGTGATGCTTTGCGACCCTTGCGTTGGATGGCCTTAGCGGCCTTTGCGGTTCACTTAGCGCACAGGGCCCGCGATATGACGAGTCAATTGCACAAACCTACGGACTCTCCGAGGAAGCCTTCACACCGCCTCGACGAAAAATCAACCCAGATTCGCCGCCCACGGCGGCTTGGCGGCGAGATCGTCCTGCAGCGCCCTGACGGTCAGCGGTCCTCGGCGCAGGGTGGCCACCGCCTCGGCGGCGGCGAAGGCGCCGGGAATGGTCGTGAAGTAGGGCACGTTGGCATCCAGCGCCGCCCGGCGGATCGAGGGTGCATCGCGGGCCGCTTTGCGGCCGGCGGCCGTGTTGACCACGAGATCGATCCCGCCCTCGGCCAGAAGATGCGGGATATCAGGATCACCCTGACCGACCTTGAAAACCGTCCGGACCTCGGGGTAGCCCGCGTCGTGGAGCATTTTCGCAGTTCCTTCGGTGGCAAGAAGCTCGAAACCGAGCTCCTCGAAACGGGCAGCCAGGGCCGGCAGGCGTGTCTTGTCACGATCGGCGAATGAGAGCAAGACCTTGCCCTCTTCGGGCAACCGCCACCCGGCGGCGAGAGCGGCCTTGGCGAAGGCCTCGCCGAAAGTACGGCCACGACCCATGACCTCGCCGGTGGAGCGCATCTCGGGACCGGGCAGCGGGTCGACCCCCGGGAATCGTTCGAAGGGAAAGACCGGAAGTTTGACCGCCACCTCCGATGGCACACCGTCGTGGACTCCGAGTTCGGCAAGACTCGCTCCGGCGCAGACCCTGGCGGCGAGCTCGGCCCAGGGCATCCCGGTGGCGCGGGCGAGGAACGGCACCGTCCGCGAGGCCCGGGGGTTGACCTCGATGAGGTACACCACGCCCTCCTGGATGGCGAACTGGACATTCATCAGTCCACGCACACCGAGGGCGAGGGCGAGAAGCCTGCACCTGGCGTCTGAGCTCGGCCTGGAGTTCGAGGGGCAGGCTCACCGGCGGGGTCACAGCGCCCGAATCACCGGAGTGGACTCCGGCCTCTTCGATGTGCTCCATGATGCCGCAGATGACGACCCGCTCGCCGTCGGCCACCGCGTCGACGTCGACCTCGGAGGCCTGTTCGAGGAAATGGTCGAGCAGGACCGGCCGGTCCGGATCGACAGCGGCCGCCCTTTCGAGGTACTCGGCGAGTTCGTCGGGACCGTAGACGATCTCCATGGCGCGACCGCCGAGAACATAGGACGGCCGCACCAGGAGCGGGTAGCCGAGTTCCTCACCGGCGGCCTCGGCCTGATCGGCGGATGAGATCATTCTGCCCGGCGGTTGGCGCAGACCGAGTTCGCTCAGCAGGTCCGAAAAACGACCCCGATCCTCGGCCCGATCGATGGCGTCGCGGGGCGTGCCCCAGATCGGGATCTGGTATTTTTCGAGGTCTGCGGCGAGCTTGAGCGGGGTCTGGCCGCCAAGCTGGACGATGACGCCCACCGGACGTTCGGCATCGCAGATGTCGAGCACGTCTTCGATGTGGAGAGGATCGAAGTGGAGCCGATCGACGGCGTCGTAGTCGGTGGACACGGTCTCGGGATTGCAGTTGACCATCACCGCTTCGAAGCCCTCGGAGCGGATCCCGGCCACCGCCTCGACACAGCAGGCGTCGAACTCGATGCCCTGGCCGATCCGCACCGGACCACCACCGAGGATGACCACCGATCGGCGGGCCGCGGGCTGCTCGTCGCGGTCGCCGAAGCTGCCGTAGAGATAGGGCGTTCGGGCCTCGAACTCGGCGGCGCAGGTGTCGACCCGGCGCCGGATCCGGCGCAGTCCGAGATCGAGCCGACGCTGTCGTTCGGTCTCGGGATCGTTCCCTGGAGCCGCGCCAGTTGACTGTCGGCAAAGCCGAGTCGTTTGGCTGCAGCGCGAGTCGGCCCATCGAGTTCCGGGTCCCGCAATACGGTCTCGGCCGCCACCAGTCCACCGATCCGGCGCAGGAACCAGGGATCGACCGCGGTGATCTCGATGAGGCGCTCCTCGGTCCAGCCGCGGCGCAGACCCTCCGCGAGCTCCCACAATCTTTCGGGAGAGGGTGTGGCGAGTCGCGAGCGCAAGACCATCGTCGTCCACCGCCTGGAGATCGGCCGGCGCGTCGAGGGAATCGCGATCGATCTCGAGCGAGCGAATCGCCTTGAGCAGGGCCTCCTCGAAGGACCGCCCCATGGCGGCGACCTCGCCGACCGCCTTCATGGCGGTGCCGAGGACGGGCTCGGAGCCGGGGAATTTCTCGAAGGCAAAACGAGGGATCTTGACGACCACGTAGTCGAGGGCGGGTTCGAAACTGGCCGGGGTCGTGCCCGGTGATGTCGTTGGAAATCTCGTCGAGACGTCGGCCGAGGGCGACCTTGGCCGCGATCCGGGCGATGGGGAAACCCGTCGCCTTGGAAGCCAGCGCCGATGACCGTGAAACCCGGGGGTTCATCTCGATGATCGCGTAGCGACCATCCTCGGGGTTGACCGCGAACTGGACATTGGCGCCGCCGGTGGCGACACCGACCGCATCGAGGACACCGCGGGCGGCGTCGCGCAACACCTGGTACTCGCGATCGGTGAGGGTCTGGGCCGGGGCGACGGTGATGGAGTCGCCGGTGTGAACCCCCATGGGATCGACATTCTCGATGGAGCAGACAACGACAAAAGCGCCCGCCGAGTCGCGCATGACCTCGAGCTCGAACTCTTTCCAACCGATGACCGAGGTCTCCACCAGGACCTGGTTGGTCGGTGAGGCGTCGAGACCGTGCCGGAGAAGCTCGACAAAGGAATCACGATCGTGAACGGCGCCACCTCCCCACCCTCCGAGGGTGAACGAGGGACGCAGAATGGCGGGAAGACCGATGGTATCGAGCGCCGCCATCCCTTCTTCGATCGAGGTCACGGTGATTGCCGGCAGCACCGGCAGACCGGCCTCGGTCATGGCCTGACGGAATTCTTCGCGATCCTCGGCGAGCCTGATCGACCGAACCGAGGCGCCGAGAAGCTTGATGCCGAGCCGTTCGAGCACGCCCGCCTCTTCGAGTTCCACCGCCAGATTGAGAGCGGTCTGGCCGCCGAGGGTCGGGATGAGTGCGTCGGGCCGCTCGCGTTCGAGCACCGCGGTGACCGATTGCAGGGTCAGTGGTTCGACATAACTCCGATGGGCGAGCCGGACATCGGTCATGACCGTGGCCGGGTTGGAGTTCACCAACACGACCCGACAACCCTCTTCGCGCAGGGCCTTGACGCCCTGGACGCCCGAGTAGTCGAACTCGCAGGCCTGACCGATCCGGATCGGTCCGGCGCCGAGGATGCAGACCGACTCGGGGATGGCGGGCCGGCTCATGATTGTGTCTCCCGACAACGTTTGCCGAATCTCGTGAAGAGCCCGACGGCGTCGTTGGGACCCGGGGCCGCCTCGGGATGGAACTGGACCGCCTCGACCCCCACCCTCGGCAGGGCGAGGCCCTCGAGGGTGCCGTCGGTGAGATTGATATGCGTCACTTCGACCTCGCGCGGCAGCGACGACTCCTCGACCGCATAGTTGTGATTCTGCGAGGTCACCAGAACCCGACCGGTGGCAAGCTCACGCACCGGGTGGTTGCCGCCGTGATGGCCGTACGGCAGTTTGACCGTGCGGCCGCCCAGGGTCAGTCCGAGGAGCTGGCAACCCAGACAGATGCCGAGGATCGGGATCTTCCCGATCAGGCCATCGATGAGTTCCCGGGCGCCGGCCACCGCCGCCGGATCGCCGGGTCCGTTGGACAGGACCACGCCGGCGTAGTCACCGTTGAGCACCTCGCGCGCGGAGACCGACGGCGGCAGGACCCGAACCCGCAGGCCCTCGGCGATCAGGCGTCGGAGGATGGAGCGCTTGACACCGAAATCGATGACCGCCACCGGCGGTCGATCGCTCGGGTCCATCGCCGGCTCGGCTTCGGACGGAGACCTCCACGGGCCTCGATCCCAGGCATAGGCCTCGCCGCACGCGACCTCGCGGGCGAGATCGCAACCGTCGGTGCCCCGCGCCGCGTGGGCGCGCTCGACGAGCGCCTCGACCGCGGTGCCGTCGGTGGCGAGCACTCCGGGAACGGCGCCGGCGGTACGGATGTGGCGGACGATCGCTCGGACATCAAAACCCCAACCGACGGCGACGCCGAGACCTGGCGAGCCAGTCCGAGGCGTTTTCTTCGGATCGCCACGAGGACGGCTCCAGATCGAGATCCTGGACGATGAGCGCCCGCGCCCAGACCCGGTCGGACTCGGCATCGAGGGCGTTGACCCCGACCTGACCGACATGAGATGTCGTGAGGCAGAGGATCTGACCGTGGTACGAGGGATCGGTGAGCATCTCCTGGTAGCCGGTCATCGCGGTGTTGAAGACGACCTCGCCGTCGATGATCGACGACGCACCGGCGGCAAAGCCGGAGAACACGGTGCCGTCGGTGAGAACGAGATGGGCAGGCCGTGGGCTGTCGAGCAATCGGGGGAGAGAGGAAGTTGTCACCATTCTGAGGGCGAAGGTTAGCACGGCTCGGTGCGGATTTCCGCTCACTCGATGACGACGAGCCCGACCCGCAGGAAGCGGGCTCGCGTATCCTTGGACCACATGAGCGTTTCCAACGACGCATCCACGTGGGAGGCCACGGCGGTGCTGGTTCGCCGGGCACGATCCGGCGACGAACAGGCGTTCGCCGAGTTTCTCCAGACTCACCGCGCCGCGATCACCTCGACGCTGGTCGCATGCGGAGTGCGCCAGCCCGAGACCGCCCAGGATCTCGCCCAGGATGTCGCCCTGAAGGCATGGGCGAGCCTGGCGAAGCTGCAAGATCCACGGACGTTCAAGGCGTGGGTGCGGCGAATCGCAGCCAACGCGGCGCGGGATCACCTCAGGCGGATGGCGGTCCGCAGGGAAGACGAGCTCGATGCCGCGTTGCACGTGGAGTCCGATGACGACCCCCATGCAACCGCCGAACGCGTCGCCGAGACGCGGCTCATGCTGACCGCCCTCGACAGCGAGGATTCCGAGGTCGTGGAGCTCCTCATGGCCAAGGCCGACGGCGAGAGCATCGAGAGCATCGCCGACCGGCTCTCACTCAGCGAGGGCGCAATCAAGATGCGGCTCATGCGGGTGCGGAAGCGGTTGCGGCAGACGCTCGAGGAGCTGCGGCTCGGGAAGTGAACCGCAAGGACGCGAGGGGGAACGAAACCGCATCGTTCTGATCCCTTTGCACCCCCCTGTATCGGATGCGATATTCTCCCCAAATGCTTCCCTCGCGCTTGGTAGCCAAGATCGGCCTTTGTCTTGGAGCCACGCTGTTCACTCTTGCGGCGGCGGAAATCGTTGTCAGGACCGTTCGCGATCCACGGCAGCTGGAACTGCGGGAACAACGTCGCGCTTTTCCGACCTACTACCCCCTCGCCGAGGCCGGTCTCTTCACCCGAGACAGCGACGATGAGCTGCGATATCGACTCACCCCCGGGTTCGAGATGGAACTCCGCGACAACCTCTATCGGATCAACAGCCTGGGCTTTCGGGGCCTTGAACCGGCCTTGTGGAATCATCCTGACGTCAGACGGGTGGTTCTGCTCGGCGACTCCTACGCATTCGGACTCGGGGTCGATCAGGACGAAACCCCGGCTGCACAGCTCGAGGCACGACTCCAGGTCGCCTGCGGTTCGGTCGCGGTTCTCAATCTCGGCGTTCCCGGTTACCACACCGGTCAGGAGTCGGCCCTCGCGGAGCGGCTGGGTTTCGAGCTCGATCCGGATCTGATGGTGCTTCTCTTTTTCGCCAACGACGAGACCGCCGAAGCGTTTCAGTACGACCCCGTAACCAGGGTCTTGTACGGCGACGCCTTACCGGTGCCGTACCGTCTCAAGGGTCCGCTCGCCCGTTCGGCCGTCTATCGCTGGCTTGCGCGCGCCGAGGTCGGACGGATGCGAGCGAGGGGAGAGTTGACCGCCATGGGTGACCGCCACTGGCCGGTGACCCGATCGCGGCTCGAAACCCTGTTCCAGGCCTGCGCCTCCCACGGTGTCCCCCTGGTGCTGGCGAACCTTCCGATGCTCGTGAGTTCAGAGGCCCTTCACCGATCCGACTGGACCGGTCATCGGAACTACGACAGGGTCGCCAACCTCGCCGAGAGGTATGAGATCCCTTGGTCGACCTCCGCTCGGTTCTTCTTGCCGAGGCTCGGTCGCCCGATGATCCGTTTTTTGAACGAATCGTCATCTCGGTCGAACCGCCGCGGGACCACCACCTCAATCCCGCCGGATACGCCCTGGTCGCGGATGCGATCACCGAAACCCTGGCCGCAGAGGATCTGCTTCGGTGTCCTCGGGGTCGTTGATCGCAGGACAGCGGATCGTCTAGCCTCTCGGTTTCCACCACGGCTCGAGGCGTCGGCACAAGACCCGCCATGCAGCATCGGTGTCGACAATGGCATCGCCACCGAGTTTGACGAGCATTTCGTCGGCGAGGATCAGCGCCAACATGGATTCGACGATGACCGGCGCTGCGCCGATCGCCGTGACATCGGAGCGCTCCCACGCCGTCGCCCCCGCTTCCCCCGTCGTCAGGTCGACCGACGGCAGGCCCTTGCGCAGGGTCGAAATGGGTTTGAAATAGGCCCTGACGACCACATCCTCACCGTTGGTCACGCCGCCTTCAAGCCCGCCTGCACGGTTGCTGTCCCGACGCAGTTGACCTTCCTCGACATGGATCGCATCGTGAGCCTCGGAGCCCAAGCACCCCGCGACCTCGATCCCGGCGCCGATGGCGGCGGCCTTCACCGAGTGGATGCTGACCAGAGCATGGACAATCCGGCCGTCGAGCTTGCGGTCCCAGTGGGTGTGGGAACCGAGTCCCGGGGGCAGCCCGCGAACCACCCCACCGACCACGCCACCCATGGTGTCGCCATCCTGACGCGCCGCTCGGACCGCCTCGACCAGCGCCTCTTCGCGATCCGGACAGGGCGTGACCAGGGGCGAGTCGAAGTCGACCCCTGCGAGTCCGTCCCAGGTCGGCGGGCCCTCGGTCACCACGTGCGGTCCGAGCTGGAGCACCGCAGAACGCTGGGCGATCCCGAAGCGCGCGAGGAGCTGCGCGCAGACCGCGCCGGCCATGACCCGGGCACCGGTTTCCCGCGCCGAGGCACGCTCGAGCACATTGCGCATGTCATCGAGCTGGTCCGTCGCCGCACCGCCGGAGTAGTCGGCGTGCCCGGGACGCGGCCGGGTCACGGCGCGGCTGCTGGCCTGCTCTCGATCAATCGCCCACGGATCCATGACCTCGGACCAGTTTTTCCAATCGCGGTTTTCGAGCTCGAGAACGAGCGGACCGCCCATGGTCCGACCGTTCCGCAGACCACCGGTGACGACGACCTCGTCGATTTCGATCCGTTGGCGACCGCCTCGGCCAAAGCCGTGTTGCCGGCGTTTGAGCCACGAGTTGACAAACGACTCGGTCAGCTCCAGACCGGCCGGCAGCCCTTCGAGAACCGCCGTCAGCCGCGGTCCGTGGGACTCCCCGCCGGTGAGAAAACGAAGCCTCCTCATACCCGACCATCATGGGGAACCAGGTCAAATGAAACCATGAATCAGTTATACGCGGTCCCGGCCCAACCGCCAAGATCGGGCTCCGTCGATCTCTGATATGATCGCCACGCGCCATGGCTGACGGACTTCGGTTTTCCACGATTCTGATTGTGGGGTGTGCATCGGCGGTCACCCTCGTTTCAACTCACGCCGTGGCGCAGCATCAGAGACTCACTCTCCTTCACACCTCCGATCTCCACGGCAGCGTGCTCCCGTGGGACGACTTCCAGAATCGACCTTCCGACGGTTCACTGGCCCAGGTTTCGACCCTCGTCACGCAGATTCGGGATGAGGTCCACCACCCGGTTCTCGTCTTCGATTCCGGCGACACCATCCAGGGAACTCCCTTCGAACAGTTCCCCCACGTGCGCTGGTCCGAGCCGAGCCCGACCATCGCGGCCATGAATCGCATCGGCTACAACGCCATGGCGGTGGGCAACCACGAATTCAACTTCGGACTCGATGTCCTGCGCCGGGCCGAAAGCCAGGCCGATTTCCCCTTCCTCTGCCAACACCCGCAACGAGATGACGGCCGGCCGGCCTTTCCGGCGCACATGGTGATCGAAGTCGGTGATCTTCGGGTCGGGGTCGTCGGGCTCGTGACCCCGAACATCCCCGGTTGGGAGCGGCCCGAGCACTACCGGGGACTCAGCTTCGAACCCATGGACGAAATCGCCCGCGAACAGGTCCGGCTGCTGCGCGAGGTGGAGGGCTGCGATCTCGTGATCGTCCTCGCCCACACCGGTTTCGAAAAGGATCTCGACGACGGTTCTCCCAGCGCCACCGAGGTCGAGGATTTTGCCTCCCGGTTGTCCGAGATCCCTGGCGTCGACCTCCTCCTCACCGGTCACACCCACAAAGACATCCCGCCCCGCGAGCTCGGCGGCGCCATCGTGTCGCAGCCCAGCGCCCGGGCCCAACTGCTCACCCGGATCGATCTCGAAATCGAGAAGGAAAACGACAGCTGGCGCATCGCCTCGTGGGAAGGCCGCAATCTGCCTCTCCAATCGATGACACCGGACCCGGAGATCGAGCAGACCATGGCCGGGCTGCACGAACGAGTGGTGGCGGCGCTCGACGGGCCCGTCGGCACGGTCAGCGACCCCGTCAGTGTGGCGGGATGCCGCCTCGGCGACTGCGCCGCCCTCGATCTCATCCACCAGGTCCAACTCGAGGCTTCGGGCGCGGATCTGTCTCTCGCTTCGCTGCTCACCGAGCGCACACCGGATCTTCTCGCGGGACCAGTCACCTGGCGCTGGATCTACTCCTTTTACGTCTATCCCAATACTCTGGTGAAGGTTGCGGTCACCGGCGCCGAAATCAGGGACATCCTGGAACACGCGGCCCGTTATTACAACGGCCTCGACTGCGACCCGACCGGCGGGTGCACGCTATTGACAGACCCATCCGTTCCGCACTACAACGTGGACACAATGGCGGGGGTTTCTTATCGCGTGGATCCCACCCAACCGGTGGGCCATCGGGTGCGTGATCTGCGCATCCGGGGTCGCGCCATCGATCTTCATCAGAGATTCACACTTGTCTGCAACAACTACCGCGCCGCCGGCGGTGGCGGTTACCCGCATCTCGCGGAAGCCGACCCCGTCTGGCGGTCATCGGACGAAATGACCGATCTCATCGGTGATTTCATTGAACGGTCCGGCGCCTGGCAACCGGAGGTCGACAACAACTGGTGGATAGGACCCGCTTTGACAGCGGAACGAACTCAAGCGGCGACTCCATGACGGGGTGCCGACGATATTGTCTTTTTTTTGTGAGGTAGGAAGGAAGGAGAGTGGAATGAAAGGTCATCGATTGATTATTGGATGCGTGGTGGTGGCACTCGTCGTGCTGGCGCCTCAAACCCTCCTGGCGCAATCAAACGCGTCAAAGGGGCAGATTTTCGGAACCGCCACCGACCCCGAAGGTTCGGCGATGCCGGGCGTGACCATCGTCGCGACCAACCCCGAGAGCGGTTTCTCGCGCAGTGCGGTCACGGATGCGAGCGGTTTCTACCGCATGGACCTGATGCCGGTTGGAGGCTACGAGATCAAAGCCAATCTTACTGGATTCCAGACCCAGATCTTCCGCGATGCCTATGTCGGTCTCGGTTCATCCCTGCGGATGGACTTTGCCATGGCTCTCTCCGCCATCGAGGAGGAGATCGTGGTCACGGCCGAAGCACCGGTGGTGGAAACCACCAACCCCAACGCGTCCGCCTCGGTCAGTGACGAGCAGATCGCCAACCTGCCGCTCAACGGTCGCGACTTCACCGATTTCGCACTGTTGACCCCTGGTGCGACCTATGGCGACACCAACGCCGTCCAGGGCGCCCGCGGCGGCCTCAATGTCGGCGCCCGTGCGATCCAGAACTCGTTCAACATCGACGGCGCCAACAACCAGTCGAGCTTCTTTGGTGAAGAACGCGGCGGCACCCGCCCGCCCTTCACGTTCTCCCAGGCGGCGATCAAAGAGCTCCAGGTCGTCAAATCCGACTACGGCACCCAGTTCAGCTCCTCGGGCGCGGTCATCAACGCCATCACCAAGTCCGGAACCAACTCCTTCCGCGGCGAACTCTGGACCTACTACACCGACGACAGCATGGTCAGCGCCACCGCCGGCAACGATCAGGTTGATTCCCGCGAACCGACCGACCAGTCGCAGCTCCAGTACGGTTTCGCCATCGGCGGCCCCATCATCCGCGACAAGCTGCACTTCTTCGCCTCCGTGGATGCGCAGGACTATACGATTCCGTACTTTGTCAACTTCGACGAGTTCCCCATGGGCCGCATCGCCGACTTTGAAGCCCTCACGGGTCTCGACTGGGATATGGAGACCGGTGGTCAGACATCCGCCACGGACTTTGGTGAGATCGGCACCACCAACGACGCGCTGGTCTTTCTCCTCAAGTTCGACTGGCAACTCGGCGCCGACAACCTCCTGACCGTCCGCGACAACTACTCGACCCAGGAAGGCCGAGAATCTGACCTCGACCTACGACAACACCGGCCGTTCCAACAACGGTCTCGAAGAGAACAGCTTCAACTCGCTGGTCCTGTCTCTCAACTCGGTGATCTCGGATACGATTTTCAACGAAGCCTATTTCCAGTGGTCGGTGGAGGAACGCCCCCGCACCGCCAACAACACAACCATCCCGAGGCCGGCGTCTATCCCTACCTCGCGAGTTGGGGACCAGAACCAGTTCCTGCCCAATTTCCTGGACGAGAACAGGATCCAACTCATCGACAACATGACCTTCTACGCGGGTAGCCACTCCTTCAAGGTCGGCGTCAATCTCGACTTCGTCAGCTTCGACGACGGTTTCTTCCGCTATGGTCCCGGTTCCTACTCCTACAACGAGTGGGAAGGCGAAGAGGAGGGCTTCCTCGATGGCGGGATTCCGTTCTCCTACACCCAGAGCTTCTCCGACTACGACGGCCAGGTGAAGTTCACCAACAACTACTATGCCGTGTACTTCCAGGATGAGTGGCGGGCGACGCCGAGCTTCACCCTGACCTACGGTCTACGGTATGAGTTCCAGCAGCACGACCAGCCCAAGGAGACCAACCCTCTCTACCCGCTCACCGGTCAGATCCCCCAGGACAAAAACAACTTCGCGCCGCGCGTCGGTTTCGCCTGGGACATCAACGGCGACGGCAAATCGGTTCTCCGCGGCGGCGTCGGGATGTTCTACGACAACACCCCGACCCTGCTCGACGCCAACGCCATGCTCACCAACGGCGTCCGAGTGATCAGCTACTCGGTTCGCTGCCAGTCCAACCCCGGCGTCTGCCCGGTCTGGCCCAACACCTGGGCCTCACCTGAAGATGCCGGCGATGCGGTCCGCCCCGACATCTTTGTCTACGACCCGTCCTTCGAGAACCCCGAGACCCTGCGCTTCTCCCTCGGATACGAGCGCGAACTCGTGCGCAACTTCTCTCTCGGGATCAACGTGATCTGGCAGGACACCAAAAAGCTCCAGCGCAAATGGGATCAGAACATCGCCCCCGACGGCGGCACCACCCCCGCCGGCCGGCCGACCTATGACAGCCGAGCCAACTACTCCGACTTCGACCAGATCATGCAGTTCTTCTCCGATGCCGAGCAGGAGTACCGCGCGGTCATCCTCCACGGTCAGAAGCGCTTCGCCGACCGCTGGTTCCTCGACTTCTCCTACACCTGGTCAAGTTCCAAAGATCACGACTCCAACGAACGTTCGGTCTCGTCTTCGAGCGACTTCCCCCAGGACCAGTTCAACCTCAAGTACAGCTGGGGCTACTCGAACTTCGACGCGACCCACAAGTTCGTCACCAACTTCGGCTGGCAGCTGCCCGCCAACTTCATGGTTTCGGGCATCTTCACCTGGCGGAGCGGCTTCCCCTACTCGGCAAACGACAGAAACGACAACAACGGCGACGGCTACCGCAACGAGACCGCCCAGGTCGAGGTTTCACCCGGTGTCTTCGAGCAGTTTGATCGCAACACCGAGCGGCAGCCCGACTACACCACCTTCGATCTGCGTTTGAGCTGGACCGCCAACCTCGGCAAAAGCATGCAGCTCGAACTTATCGGCGAGGTCTTCAACCTCTTCAACAGTTCCAACTGGCTCACCAACAACTTCACCTATGTCTACGATGACTTCGGTCTGAACAACCTCCCGGGCGAGCCCCGGACCTTCCAGGTCGGCGCCAAGTTCCGGTTCTAGGAACACTTTCTTCCAACTTCAACGGGCCCCTTCGGGGGCCCGTTTTTTGTTGAGCGACCGGGGCAGCGACTGGGTCAGCCCTCCAAGCACGCGCAAGACCAACGCCCACCGGGCTGTCTACGCTTCGCAGTGGCGGTTACCCAAGCACCACGCAAGACTTGCTTCCGGCTGGTGGCCAACCTTGGCCGGGCGGGACTCGACCCGCAGGCTCTGGTTGGTCAGTTTCCGAGTGACTCATCTCACGTCATCTCTTCCCTTCCCCCGGGCTTTGCTCGGCGCACGCCCGGTATGACAATGTGCCCCAGAAGCTCCCAGCGGCGCCTCACCTCCCGCACAATGTCTCACCGGGCACTCCACGGCGACAGCGGTGCGGTCATCTCTCCCGGCCCGCCATGAGGCCGCCGCTCGCCCGGGCTGCGTGGTCGCAGTCTTCGCCGTCGCTCCATCGACCACTCTGACCGGGCGACGCTGGGCCGCCAAAGGCGGCCCAGAAGGCCGGAGCTGCGGGTTTCCCCATCCACAGTGGCCGAGAGTGCCCCCCCCAAAAAATTGTTCGGCCCGAACGTATGAAAGAGCGGCGAGGTCGTCGTTCCAAACAATGATATGGAGCGGCACGTCCGTTCGAGGCCTTCTGTCCGTGCGATGGTGCGATGACTCAATCCGTGTGATCTGTGGTCTGCGATGGCTGCGATGCCTTTGCGTCCCTTGCGTCGTTGCGGTTCTGTCCCATCGCGCCCCATGGGCGACGAATCCCGGCGCACTTAGGCCCGGCGGTGCTCGGTGCGCTCAGTTCTCGCCAACCGCGAGACTCCACATCCCACAGCTGGCGGTCTCAAAGCCGTCGGCGAAGAGCGGAAACGTCTGCGTCACAAGACCGAACGAGGTTGGGATCAAATTCAGACCGTGGATATGGCACCGGGTCGGATCACCCGAAACCGCTGCGGTCACCACACCGTTGGCATCGATCAGGCCGGATCCAAGGAGGTTGACCCCGCCGGCGTCGTCGTAGAACGAGACGATGGCGCCACCGGCCTTGGCGAGAGCGGCCCCACCCACCTTGACGGTGAGCGAAGCGATCCCGGCAGCCGAGACGAAATCGTCGGGTTCGTCGGGTGCGCTGGCTGGCATGGTGCGCATCCAGGTCGTGCACGAGCCGAAAAGAGTTGACTGCTCGACCCACTTATTACCCTCCGAGGAGATGCTGTCGCCGTAGAGATCCATGACGGCCTGCTTACCCGCCATGTGTTGACCGCCGGTGGTGAATGCGGTCTCCAGGCGGAGACTGTCGACGATGCCCCGTTGGGCGATGCACGGCGGCACCCACGACTCGTTGGTCGTGGCGCCTTCGAAACTGACAGCGCCGGCGCCGTCCTTTTTGAGGCACGCCTCGGCGAAGCAATCACTGCCGCCGACGAAATCGCCGTTGACGCACGCGACACTCCAAATGATGGGATGTGTGTCGGCGTTGGTCAGGTTGGGGATATCGGAGACACCGAAACCGGAGGTCGACCAACTCGATTTCGAGCCGTGGCCGATGTAGAGACCGAGCGAGCGGCCGTCGTTGAGGGCCGCGGCCACCTGGCCGCATTGGCCCCCGGATCGTAGATCTGGTCGAACTCGGTGTATTGGTAGGCGGGCTCGATGAGATCGTCTCGCAACCAGTCCATTCGTTCGTAGTCGAGGGGTGAACCTTCGTTGCTCGCGACACCGAACGCCTTCGTGTACCACGCGCCCGCGCTCCCAGCGTCGGGGTACCGCTCGTAGTCGAGAATCTTGTTCACCTGGACCGTCACCTGCTCGCCGATCTGTGCCGAGAGACGGGAAATGGCGGCGTCGGGACGGTTGTCGGCACCTTCCAGTTTGGTGTAACACGCATCGCAATCGGCACCCTCGTTGACGCCGGTCAGGGTGGGGATCTGGTCGGAATCGCCCACGAGGAGGATCCAGGTCAGACCCTCGGGCGCGTCGTAGAGGGTTTGAATGTAGCTCTTGATCTCGGCAGCAGTCGATCCGGCCGACGAAACCGGGACGAGCATGGTCGGGTACCCGACCTGTTTCTCCCAGTCGGCGAGGGGCTGCACCTCATCGACAAAGTCATCGAAGGCGATGATGAGCAATCGACCCACTTCGACGAACGGGTTGCTCCGGCCGACAAATGAATCCGCGTTGAGAGTGTTGTTCCAGATCGCAGATTCAAAGAGGCTTGTGCGGGGGCGGTCGGGGCCGAACCTCGGGTTGGCGGCCTCGGCCGAGTGGGATCACACGGAACCAGGCCTCCTCCACCACCGTCAGGGTGTTGGTTTCGGCCTGCCAGAAAACAACCGGGATCTGCATCGCCTGGCCACGAACAGGTCCGCTGATGAAGGGATCGTCGATCCCTGAATCGGCTGCCGGGAACGAACGATCGGAGGAATACGTCTTGTCGTCGAAGACCCACGGCACGCTTTGCGGGATTGGTGCTGCGATCGAAGTGGCCCTTTGACGGCGCCACACCGTCGAAGCCGTACTGGGACAGATCAACGGTGCGCACCTTGCGGCTGACCAACTCGAGCGAAATCCCGCCCGTCCGGTCGAGCAGGTACTTACTGGTCAGATAGGGCAGCGACGGGAGACCCCGATCCATGGGGTTGTGCGCACCGGGCGTGCGAACCACGGCCCACATGTGCACCGTCGATCTCGATCCGGTCGAGACGCAGTTCGGAGACCCTCACGTGGATGACCGCATGGGACCCGACCTCGAGTTCGAGACCTGTCGTCGTCGGGGCCAGCGAGATGACCTCAGCCGCACCCGCAACCGACCAACCACCAAGAGCAACGAGCCCCACCAACACCAACCTCATCGATCGTCTCATCCAGCCCCCCCGGGAACAACTATTCGAACCGATCTACGGTACCACTCAAGTCCTTTGATGACAATAAAATAAGATGCTGTCTCAACTAGATGGAAACCCGAAAGGGATCGATCCGCCTCGACCCCGTGTACCATGACGCCATGGTCAGACTTGAATTGAAATCAGCACACGGCGACTACACGACGGTGGTAGGGCCGGGAAGCCTCGACCGGATGACCGAGGTCTTCGAGCAGGAAGGCCTCGCCCTGCCGCGCTCCATCGTCACCGACACGACGGTAGGGCCTCTCCACGGTCGAAGACCGGCCGAAGTGCTGGCTCTGAGGGTGCTCGAGATTCCCGGCGGAGAGACGCATAAGAACTGGGCCACCATCGAAGGGATCTTCCGCCACTGGCTCGCCATGGGTCTCGACCGCGGGCAGTTCGGTCATGGCCATCGGCGGAGGCATCGTCACCGACACCGTGGGGTTCGCCGCCGCCACCTATCTCAGAGGCATCTCCTGGGTCGCGGCCCCCACCACTCTCCTCGGGATGGTCGATGCCGCCGTCGGCGGCAAGACCGGGGTCAACCTTCCCCAGGGCAAGAACCTGATCGGTTCGTTCTGGCCGCCACGGCTCGTCGTCGCCGACACTGCAACTCTGGCCACCCTTCCCGCCCGAGAGCTCCGGGCCGGCCTTGCAGAGGTGGTCAAAGCCGCATGGATCAGCGATCACGACCTCCTGGGGCTCCTGCCCGAAACCGCGGAGATCGGCTACGACTCTCTCGAACCCCTGGAGTGGGAAAACCTGGTCGCGCGGTCGGTGGCCATCAAGGCCGAGATCGTCAACGCCGACGAGCGCGAGTCCGGGCTCCGCAAAGTTCTCAATCTCGGTCACACCATGGGTCACGCCCTCGAAGCCGCCACCCGATACGAGCGCTTGCTCCACGGTGAAGCGGTGGCTTGGGGCCTCGAGGCCGCCGCCATCCTCGGCCGCCGCCACGGGCTGCTCTCCGTCGAGGGCGAACGCGCGCTTCGCGCGGCTGTCGCCGGTCTCGGCAGAAAACCCGACATCGCCGACCTCGACGCCGAGACGGTCTGCGGCTACATCGCCGTCGACAAAAAGCGCGACGCCGAAGGAATCGCGTGGGTGCTGCCCACCGATGACGGGGTCGTTCTCGATCAACGGGTCGAGACCGCCGAGGCGGTGGAGGTTCTCAAGGAGCTGCAGCGGGGTTGAACCGCAGGGATCGCGATGGGAGGGGAGCCAGGCACGCAACTTTGTTCGCGGCGAACAAAGTTGGAGCCAGGCACCCGTCCTGCGTTCTTAGGGGCACGCGGGAATAAGCGCTCCTCGGGGTGCCGGGTTTGACATTGTGCCGGTATGACCACCCGGCACCGCTTGACGCTCCGCACAATGTCATACCGGGCTCCCCCGGGACGCACGATGAAGTCTATTCTCCCGGCTCAGAAGCAGGCCGCCGGCGTGCCATCTGCGTGGTCGCAGCCCTCCCCATCAACCCACGAGCGACCACGCCGATGGTGCGACGCTGGGATGCTGGGACGCCAAAGCGTCACAGCGGCCCAGAAGGCCGGTGATGCGGGTGCCGTAAGTGGTTTCGGGAACGGGATCGAGATCGGGATCGGGATCGGGATCGGCCACGGACACGGATAGAGTCACAGTGATGTAGGATGGTTCGATGAGCAGCAACCCTTCCGACATGGTCCGATCCGGCGCGCCGATGGTCGAACGTCTGCCCTACGAACCCGAGGCTGAACGCGCCGTTCTCGGCGCCGTCCTGCTCGACCCGAACGCGATGCTCCTGGTCATGGAGAAGCTTCGCGAAGACGAGTTCTACATCGAGGCTCACCGGCTCATCTACTCCACCTGCCTCGCGCTCCACGAACGCGGCCAGGCGGCGGATCTGCTCACCGTCACCAACCACCTCCGAGAGCAGGGTCAACTCGAACGCGTCGGCGGCCCGGCCTATCTCTCATCCATGGTCGATGCCCTTCCCGATGTCGCCAACGTGACCCACTACGGCGGAATCGTCCACGACAAGTCGGTCAAACGGCGGCTCATCGTCGCCGCCCAGAAGATCCTCACGACCTGCTCGATGGATCACGGCGAAGCCCGCGAAGCCGTGGAGTCGGCCCAGCGCGATGTCTACCACATCGCCGAGGACACCCTCGCCGGCGGTCTCCGACATATCCGCGGCCTCGCCGAGGCCGAGCTCCAGAACATCGAGGACAGCCGGTCGACGGGGTCCACCCTGACCGGTCTCGATACCGGATTCGTCCGCATCAACGAGTTCACCTCCGGATTCCAGAGAAAGGACCTCGTCATCCTCGCCGCCCGTCCGTCGATGGGGAAGACCTCACTCGGGGTCAATATCTGCACCCACGCCGCTCTCCGAGCCGACAAGAAGGTCGCGATCTTCTCCCTCGAGATGTCCTCGGAGCAACTCGTCCGCCGGATGCTCTCGGCCGAGGGCCGAGTCGACCAGAAACGACTCTCCGGCGGTTATCTCGCCAAATCGGACTGGCCCAAGCTCGAGATGGCGGCGCAGGCGCTCCAGGAGGCCAACATCTGGGTCGATGACTCCCCCGGCATCACCGTGCTCGAACTCTCGGCCAAGGCGCGCCGGCTCAAACAGGAATCCGGCCTCGATCTGGTGATGGTGGACTACCTCCAACTCATGTCGGGCGGTTCACGTTTTTCCAGCCGCAACGAGGAGGTGTCGGCGATTTCCCGCGGTCTCAAAGCCATCGCCAAGGACCTCGATGTACCGATGCTCGTCCTCTCCCAGTTGAGCCGGCAGCCGGAACGCCGCGGCGGCGATCACCGGCCGCAGCTGTCGGATCTCCGTGAATCCGGGTCCATCGAGCAGGATGCGGATCTGGTGATGTTCATCATCCGTCCCTCGGTCTACGATCGTGAAGCCGAGGACCCCCGCAAGGCCGAGCTCATCATCGCCAAACAACGCAACGGCCCCATCGGAGACATCGATCTCGTCTTCCAGCACGAGTTCACCCGGTTCGAGAACGCGGACATGTCCCGGCACGAGGGCGACGCTCCGTGGTAGCGCGACCCGGCAAGGACATCATCTTCTTCTGCACCGACTGCGGCCACGAGTCGAGCAAGTGGCTCGGTCAGTGTCCCGGATGCGGCGCCTGGAACAGTTTTGTCGAGGAGCCCAAGGCGCCCAAGAGCGGCCGCAAATCAAGCCCTGCCGGGACCCCGGTCCGGCGCGGCGGCGCCGCGGTTCCCATCACCGAGGCTGCGGCCGTCGTCACCACCCGCACACCCACCGGCCTCGACGGCGTTGACCGTGTCCTCGGCGGAGGTCTCGTCCCGGGATCGTTGGTCCTCGTCGCGGGCGAGCCCGGAGTCGGCAAGTCGACTCTCCTGCTCCAGGTCGCGGCCGCCACGGCGGCCAACCGCGGGCGGGTCATCTACGTCACCGGCGAGGAGTCGTCCGAACAGGTCGCCCTGCGCGCACGCCGGATCGGTGGCTCTCGTGCCCGAGCTCCTGCTCCTTCCCGAAACCTCGTGCGACGCCGTGATGGCGCAGCTCGAGGAGGGCTCGGCGCAGCTCATCGTCGTGGACTCGATCCAGACCATGGTCGCCGAGGACCTCGACGCGGTTGCCGGCTCGGTGAGCCAGGTCCGGCAGGTGGCCGCCCGGTTCCAGCACCTCGCCAAGACTCGCGCGATCCCGGTCGTCCTCGTCGGCCATGTCACGAAGGACGGCCACATCGCGGGTCCCAAGCTGCTCGAGCACCTCGTTGATGTGGTGCTCTCACTTGAAGGCGAACCCGGACACGATCTCAGAGTGTTGCGGGCGGGGAAGAACCGCTTTGGGACCGTGGCCGAGCTTGCCCTCTACTCCATGACCAGTACCGGGCTCGAAGGCGTCCAGAACCCATCGGCGTGGCTTCTCGAGGACCGTCGCAAAGGGGTTCCGGGTTCCGTCGTAGCCGCCGCCCTCGAGGGTACCGCTCCGCTTCTTGTCGAGGTCCAGGTGCTTGCGACACCCTCCGCACTCGGCACGCCCCGGCGCGTCGCCCAGGGGTTCGACGGTTCACGCCTTGCCCTCCTCGTTGCTGTCATCGAACGACACGCCGGGATTCGCTTCACCGACCGCGACATCTTTCTCAACCTCGTCGGCGGTCTGTCGCTCAGAGAACCGGCCCTCGACCTCGCCGTCGCGGCCGCGCTGATCTCATCGGCCGCCGATCGACCGCTTCCCACCGACATCGCGGTCTTCGGCGAGATCGGCCTCCTCGGCGAGGTTCGTGCGGTCAGTCGCACCGCCGAGAGGGTCCGCGAGGCAGCCGCTTTGGGTTTTGGCAGGGTCGCGCTGCCGGCACGGTCGGCAGATGCAAAGCTGCCGCTCCCGACCGTGCCCATATCCGCGGTCGGAGATCTCGTGGGTCTGTTGCAGTAGCGCTACGACAGCGGCCTATCGTCGCAACCACGAAGGCTCAAAGACACAAAGACGTCGCACACAAAGGTGCCGATTGTGATCTTTGCGTTTCAAACAGTGCGCTGAATCCACCACCGCCGACCCACGCTGTGGTCGACCCCCCCACGCCGAGGACACGATTCAGGACCAACGACCTACACCCTACGGATTGCGATCGGAAGTCGCGGCCTGATAGATCTCCGTGAACATGGCGTAGAAGGCCATGGCCGGTTGGAGTTGGGCGAGGGCGATTTGGTCGTTGACCGAGTGTGAGTGGATCTCGTCGGCGGGCCCAAAACCGATGGTCGGGATCCCGAAGAGCCCCGCCGTGGCGCAGCCGCTGGATGAGAACTTCGACCGGTGCATCCTCGGCTCACGGCCGAGCACCAGGCGAGCCGTCGAGACGGCCGCGGTCACCGCCGGGCTGTCAACCGGGGTCTCCCACGCCGGAAATACCTTGTCGGTGGGGTAGGCAAAGCCGCGCCATGACGGTTGGTTGTAGTCGAGGAGCTTGACCTCGGCACCACTGTCATTGACAGCGGCCAACTCGTTGATCTCGGCAATGGCGCCCTCGGGGGTCTCACCAATGGTGAGTCGGCGATCGATGTGAACTCGGCACTCATCGGGGATCGCCGTCAGAGACGGGGACTGTGAGCGGAACTCGGTCACTGCGATGGAGCCGCGCCCGAGGTTCGGATGATCGGTCGAAAGGTTGTGGTGGAGTTCGGCCAGGGATTCGACAATGGGGTTCATCAGATAGATGGCGTTGGTGCCACGGTCGGGTTGCGATCCGTGGGTGGACACCCCTCGGGTGGTGACCTCGATCTCCATCCTCCCGCGCTGCCCGGTGCAGACCCCGAGGTGTGAGGGCATGGTCACCACAACCGTCTCGGGTCGGAGATCGGTTTCGTTGATGAGGTACTTCCAAGCCAGACTCACACAGTCTTCACCGTTGACGGTCGCCGTGACCCAGATCGAAAAATCGTCGGGCAGACCGATTCTTGCCGCCAGGGCGACACCGTGGATGACCGACGCCAGACCGCCCTTCTGATCCGAAGCGCCACGCCCGAAGAGAATGCCTCCCGAAACGACTCCCCGAAACGGGTCGTATTTCCAAAGGGTCGGGTTGCTGATCCCGACCGTGTCGACATGGGCGTCGAATGCGAGCACCCTGGGACCGCTGCCAAAACGGCCGAGCACGTTGCCCATTTCATCGAGGTGGACATCGCGATAGCCGAGTTTCTCCATCTCCCGCATGACCCTCTCGCAGACGAGTCGCTCACCGCGACTCGGCGACGGAAGGGTCACGAGATCTCTGAGAAACTCGATGCACTCGGGCGCCGCTTCTTCGGCCAACCGAAAAGTATGTGCCGACTGTTCCGGCGGAATCACGTTGTCGATATCCATGGTTTGCTCCACGATTCTCGTTGATGAGAATTTTTTCACAAAGTTGAGCGGCGAGCAAGGAGATTCTCAACCCTCGCTGATGACCGCTCGCTTGGAAGTCGTTCGTCGCGTGGTCAGCCGCCCCGCGGCCCAAAGATCGCCGTGCCGACTCGAACCAGGGTCGCCCCTTCGGCCACCGCGACCTCGAAGTCGTGGCTCATCCCCATGGACAACTCCGGCAGCCCGTGGCCGGTTTCGTCCTGCAGCCGATTCCGGAGTTCCCGCAGCCCGCGATAAAACGGTCGCGAGGCTTCGGGATCGGCTGCAAACGGCGGGATCGCCATGATTCCCTTCACCGCAAGCCGATCATGACGGCACACGGCCTCGAGGAGTTCTCGCGCATCGGCGGGGATCACGCCCGCCTTTTGCGGTTCGCTGCCGACGTTGATCTCGAGCAGAACATCCATCACCCGTTGGGGCCAGTGTTTCTCGAGGAGGAGTTGAAGACGATCGCCGATTTCCGGACGATCGACCGTGTGGATCACATCGAAAACCTCGAGGGCGGCTCGGGCTTTGTTCCGCTGCAGCGGTCCGATGAGGTGCCACCTTGCAGCGCGAACCCCGGGCTTTTTGGCCTGAGCTTCCTGGACGCGGTTCTCGCCCAGATCACGCGCGCCGGCGATCACGATCTCATCGACAACCTCGGCTGGATGCGTCTTGGACACTGAAATCAACGTCACTTCGTTCGGATCGCGACCGGCTGCCTCGGCGGCCGCAACGATCCGGCCGCGCACCGCCGCCAAGCGTCCCGCGAGATCGCCGCCAGTCATCATGACCGGCTCAGGCGCTTTCGGTGGCCGAACTCACCCCGTCGAGGGTGTCTTCGATGAAGAGGATCCGGTGGCAGGTCTCACAGGTGATGATCTCCTCGCACCGCCGAACCCGTTGCTGGAGATGGGGTCGCAGCGCGAAATGGCAGAGCGAACACGAACCATCCACAACCGCCGCCACCGCGGTGCCCTTTTTCGATGCGAGCAGACGCAGGAACCGCGCGCGGTTCTTGGGCGCGACATCGGCTTCGAGGGCCTTGGTCTCGGTCACGAGCTTGTGGACCTGCGCCATGAGCGCGTTCTTTCGTTTTTCCCATGCCTCGACCACGTCTTTGTGCGCCGCTTCCTCTTCCGGCCGCGCATTCCGCCGCTCCTCGATCTCCGCGGCGAGGGCGCTGTTGGCGTCTTCGAGTTCACGTCGACGAGCCGCCGCCTCGTCGAGGGCCTTGGAGGCGTAGTCGATCTCTGAAATCACCGCGGTGAACTCTCGCTCGTTGGTGACCATCCCCTTTTGACGTTGGAAATGTTCGAGCTCGAGCTTCCACTCTTCTTCCTTCTTTCGGACCGTCTTGAGTTCAAGCTCGTGCCCTCGTACCTGCTCCTCGATCTTTTCGAGCTCGGCCTTACGGTCGAGATTGGCTTGATGAAGTTCTCTAACCTCGAGCGGCGGGGATTGGCGCTCACGAATCGCCTCGGCAATGCGATCGTACAGTTCTTGGAGTCGGACCATCAGAGCGAGATCTTGACGTACGTTGTTCACCGCTACCCCTTGCTGCAAAGTTCAAAAGAACCAATTAGATACCGCTGCCGATGGCCTTAACGACAGGCCATGGGCCCACCAGGATTCGAACCTGGGACCGACCGGTTATGAGCCGGCGGCTCTAACCGCTGAGCTATAGGCCCAGCGTATTCTAGCTCCGACGGGGTCGAAGAACAAGGCGGGAGTTGCGGATCGGCAACAACCGTTAGCCACCGGCCGATTGCCGGCGGCGGTCAGTTGTTGCCCTCGGAGAACGGCTTGAGCAGGTGTGCACGGGTCGGGTGGCGGAGTTTTCGCAGCGCCTTGTACTCGATCTGGCGAATCCTCTCGCGGGTGACGTTGAAGGTCCGTCCGACCTCCTCGAGGGTGTGCTCGGTGCCGTCACCGATGCCGAAGCGCAGTTTGAGAACCTGTTCCTCACGCGGCGTCAGCGACTTGAGCACCGATTCGGTGTGGTCCTTGAGGGTTCGCATGATCACCGCATCGATGGGCGAGACCGAGTTGGTGTCCTCGATGAAATCGCCGAGGTGGGAGTCCTCTTCCTCACCGATAGGGGTCTCAAGGGAAATCGGCTCCTGCGAGATCTTGTGGATCTTGCGAATCTTTGAAACCGGCATTTCCATCCGGCCCGCGATCTCCTCGACCGTGGGTTCGCGACCGAGCTCCTGGACCAACATCCTCGTCGTCCGGGTGAGCTTGTTGATGGTCTCGATCATGTGGACTGGAATCCGGATCGTCCTCGCCTGATCGGCGATGGCGCGGGTGATCGCCTGTCGGATCCACCACGTGGCGTAGGTTGAAAACTTGTATCCGCGGCGGTACTCGAACTTGTCCACCGCCTTCATCAACCCAATGTTTCCCTCTTGAATGAGATCGAGGAACTGGAGCCCGCGATTGGTGTACTTCTTGGCGATGGAAACCACCAGGCGCAGATTGGCAACGATGAGTTCCTGTTTCGCCTGATCGGTGTTGCCCTCGCCCCGCCGGACTTCGGCCAGGAGGACCTTGATGTCGTCATAGGGCGTCTCGAAACGCTCTTCGAGCTTTTCGAGTTCGTCTTCATATCGACCGATCCGCGCCTGGTAGAACTGGCGCCGCTCCTTGTTTCGTTCCTGCTGGAGCTTTTTTCGGTCGCGGTTGATGGTCTGGATGGGAATGGAGAACTGACGTTCGACCTCGCCGAGAAACGTGAGCAGTCGATTTCTGGTCGTCGTGGTGAAATCCGCCCGGCGAACCAGCAGGGCGATGTCGGCGGTGTTGTCCTCGATCTTGTCGGACAACTCGGTGTGTCGTTTTCCGGACTTCTTGCACCGCCGCAAACGACGCTTGAGTTCCTTCGACTCTTCATCGAGACGGCTGATGGTCCTGAAGATGCCCAGGTTCTCGAAAACCCGATCTTCGGCCTTGTCTTCAAGATCGAAGGTGTGGCCCTGAAGCAACTCGCGGACGCCGCGGCGCTCGCGCCGGGCCCGCTCGTTGGTCCTGAGAAAAAGCTCGAGCAGTTTCGGCTCCTTGGAGAGCGCGATGAAGACCCTGGCCTCGCCGGCCTCGATCCGCTGTGCGATCTCGACCTCGCCCTCTCGGTCGAGGAGCTTGACCGTCCCCATTTCGCGCAGATACATGCGAACCGGGTCGTTGGTCTTCTCGAGCTGTTCGGTGGCCGGACGAGCCTGCGGCTTCACGGGGCCACTCTCTTTACTGTCTTCGGTGTCGTCAGTCGCGTCGCCATTCTTGCCTTCGGCCTCGACGCTGTCAGCCTCAACTACGTCGATTTCGAGTTCGCCGAGGCGAATATAGATGTCATCGAGCTTCTCGGCGATGCCCGTAACTTCTTCCGGGAGCTGCTCGAAGAGCTCCTCATACATGATGAACCCGCGATCCTTCCCGGTCTGGATCAGTTTGTTGAGTTCAGGGTACTTATCCTCAGCCAAGACACGCGGCTGCTCCATGAAGTGTCACCTCGAATCGTATTCGTTCTGTCCTTGTGCCCTCGGTCCCCATTTGCGCGAGCGGGCAGCCCGCACGCGGTAAAACAACAGTTTTTAGCCGCATTCACTTCCCACACAGAAGCATTTCACTGAGATACATCCATCGGGTACGAGAGCGTGGCGGGCACTTCGGGATCGACACAGACCTTCTCTTGAGGTCCCATCGCCATCTGACGGAATATGGGTTCCGATCCTGGTTTTGGCAACCCCTGGGACCAAATTCGACAAAAAAACTCCCGATTCGGCCGGATCTGGGCCGATTCCTCCGTCGAAAACCAAATCAAAAATCGGGCCTCCGTGATTTCATCTCAACCAGTTTCTGTTGCAGATCGGCCACCGTTTCGAGGTCGCCGCGATCCGCCGCCCGCCGAACCCCGGCGGTGATCTCACGGGCCTCGGCCTTCCACTGCTCGAGCATCACCCGTTGAAGCTGAAGCCGGATTGCATCCTCGGTGAGCTCCGGTCCCGCTCCGGTGCTGACCTCCGCGACAAGCATCATGAGTTCGTCGTCCTCGCTCGATTCCTGCAGCCAGCGGACGAAATCTCCATCGTCGTTCGCTGCGTCGCCGGTGAAGATCTTCAGCTTCTTGATGAGACGACTCAGCCGCTCGTCACTGCGGTGGGCCGGGTCGACCTGATCGGCCACCAGGCACCGCCAACGGACGCCGCCGTCGAGGATGATGCGGGCGAGGAAGAACTCACCGCTGCCGAGGCTCGGCCGAACGCTCGGCGCAGCGCCGTGGCGGCCCCGCCCGCCCATCTGCCGCGCAAGATCGCGGAGAACATCCTCGGAAAAGCCCATCCGTTGGGTCAACTCCATGAACAGTTCGTTACGGATGTGGGGATCCCTCGCGGACCCGACCAGCGCCGCCAGTTCAGCGGCCCCTCGCTGTCGCGCAATTCGCTCATCGGGAAGGTCCTGAACCAGGAAATCAACCAGGGACGAAGGGTTGGCGAGCATCTCACGCATGGCCTCGCCGCCTTGGGCACGGACGACATCATCAGGGTCGGTTCCCGGCGGCAGACCGACCACGGCCACGGCGACCCCGGCTTCGAGGAGGACCCTGGCACCGGTCGCGGCCGCCCTCCTTCCGGCTGAATCCGCGTCGTAGCACAGCACCACTCTACCGTCGGCGCCGAGACGCCGCCGCAACAACCGCGCGTGGTCCGAGGTCAGCGCGGTTCCGAGGGTGGCCACGACGTTGGTGATTCCCACCAGATGGAGTGAGAGACAGTCAAAGTAGCCTTCCACCACGACCGCCGACGCTCCGTCGGCGATGGCGCGGCGGGCGCGATCGAGGCAAAAGAGGGTCGAGCGCTTTTGGAAGAGCGCACTCTCCGGGCTGTTGAGGTACTTCGGTTCACCATCACCGAGGATGCGGCCTCCGAAAGCGATCAGCCGACCTTCGCTGTCGCGGACGGGAAAGGTCAGACGGCCGCGAAACCGATCGTAGGGGTTCTTCCCCGAGTCGGGTTGGACCGCCAGGCCGGCTTCAATGATGACTCCCTGCGGGTGGCGGCGTTCGAGATGTTCCAGGAGTTGTCGCCAGTCATCGGGTGCAAACCCGAAACCGAAATCTCGCCAGGTCTGTTTGGCATAGCCGCGGCGCTCGAGCTCGGACCGAGCACCGGCGCCGGCCGGAGAATCGAGTTGTTCGGTGAACCAGTGCTGCGCCTCTTCGAGCACGGTCCGGAGCCGGTCCGAGACATGTCTCCGCCGCCGGGCATCGGGACTCGCGGGCGGTAGGTGTACCCCGAACTGGCGGGCGAGCCGCTCAACGGCCTCGGGGAAACTCAGCCTTTCGAGCTCCATGACGAACTTGATGGCGTCGCCGCCGGCGTGGCAACCGAAACAGTAGAAGAGCCCCTTTTCGGGATCGATTGAGAACGACGGCGTCTTCTCCTCGTGGAATGGACAAAGCCCCTCGTACTTGCGGCCTCGTTTCTTGAGCTTGACGTGGTCGCTCGCCACCTCCACCAGATCCGTCGCGTCACGGACCTGGGCGATGACTTGCGGGTTGAGATCAGCGTCGATCATTGCTGAGGCATTCTCGCACGCTCCATCCCGTGACCGTGGCAGGGGCAGGGGCAGGGGCAGCGACCGCGGCCGCGGCCGGGACAGCAACAGCGATCCGAGCACGCGCAAGACCAACGCTCACCGGGGCGTGCCGGGTTTGACAATGTGCTCCCGAGACCCATCCGGCGACCCATAGCCTTCCGCACAATGTCATACCGGGCAACCCACGGCGAAGGCGATCCGGTGCATCTCTCCCGGCCCGCCATGAGGCCGCCGGCGTGCGGGCAGCGCGGTCGCAATCCTCCCCGTCATCCCCCATCGACCACGCTGATCGGGCGACGCTGGGTCGCCAAAGGCGACCCAGAAGGCCGGTGCCGATAGAACTCCGCTGCCGCTGTCCCTGTCCCGGTCCCTGCCCCTGTCCCGGTCCCTGCCCCTGACCCGGTCGCGGTCCCTGCCGCGGAAGGGGGACCTAACCGCTTTCCTCGAGCTCAACCTCGGTCGCCCCCGTCCCGCCCCGGTTGCCCGGCGGGTGCTTGAAGCTCTTCACGGCGGGGTGCTCACGGCAGACCTCGGCGACCATGCGGCGCAGCGTCCCGGTGCCGTGACCGTGAACGATCCGGATCATCCGCTTGCCGGCGGAAAAGGCCTGATCGAGAGCTCTCTCGACATCTTCGCGCGCGCGTTCGCTGTCCAAGCCGATCAGCATGAGTTCCTGGGGGGCCTCATCGGTGACCTCGATGTGGACGACTCGTTTGTTGGCCGCGCTCTTCCTTCGGCGCAGGATCTCAACATCGGTGACGGGGACCCACACCCGCTTGTTGCCGATCACCACTGACACCTGCGATCCGCGGACGGCCTGGATCTCGCCCTCGCCCCCGAGTCCCACGAGCCGCACCCGCGCGCCGATCCGTGGGCCCTCGGGCTGTGCCGGAGACTCGGGTCGCGGCGGCACGCCGAGATCCAACGCCTCGTCGCGGAGTTTCTGGATGCTGCGACGGCCCATGGGTTTGAGATCTTCGGTGGCCTTCTCGAGCTTGGCGACCGCCCGATCGAGCTGCTGTTTGGCCCGAGATCGAAGTCGCTCTCTCTCGGTGCCGAGTTCAACCGGCAGTGCCGCGCGTTCCTTCTCGAGTCGTCGCGAGTTCGGCCCCGACATCGAGTCTGAGCCCTTCGATCTGAGCCTCCCGAGCTGCGAGGTTCGAGCGCTCCTCGATCAATTCCTGCTCGAGGGTTTCCAACCGTCGCAACCAGCGGTCGAGCTCAAGGTGATCACCGCCGAGAAGCTCCTCCGCGCGACTCAGCACATGGCGATCAATCCCCATCCTCGAAGCGATCTCGAGGGCCCTCGATCTTCCGGGCCGGCCGAGGGCCAACCGGTAGGTCGGCCGTTCGTTGGCTTCGTCGTACTCCATGGCCGCGTTCTCGAAACCAGCGGTCGACGACGCCACCATGGCGATGGAGGCGAGGTGGGTTGTCGCGACCGTGAGGGACCCGCGGCGGGTGAGCGTCTCGAGGAGGGCGCAGCCGAGCGCCGCGCCCTCGAGGGGATCGGTCCCGGCGCCGAGCTCGTCGTACAAGACCAGAGTGCTCTCGGCAGCGCCATCGAGGAGCCGCGCCGTCGCCGCCATGGCGCCCGAAAAGGTCGAGAGATCGGCGGTGACATCCTGCTCATCTCCAACATGGCACCAGAGATCGTCGATCTCGGGAATCGTCGTTCCGGCATCGACCGGGATCGGAATCCCGTGGTAGCACATGAGCACCATGAGCCCGAGGGTCTTGAGCACCACCGTCTTGCCGCCCGCATTGGGACCGGAGATGACCAGGGTCCGACACCGGCGGGTAACGCGAAATCAAGGGGCACCACCGGTCGTTGGACTCGGCAGGCGTTCGGCATCACCGAGGACCTCGACTCGAAGATCCCTGAGACGGTCATCGAGCAGCGGGTGCCGGGCGCCCTCCAACCGCAACTCGGCCCCGGCTTCGGGAAAGACGATCCGGCCGCCGGCGGCTTTCCCGAAGAGCACCGCCGCCTGGGCGCGGTCGAGCCTGCCGAGGGTCGTAACGGCATCGGCGAGCTCATCGGCGGCGCCGGCGAACGCGTCGCCGATCACCCGAAGAATCCGCTGCAACTCGTGCCGCTCTTTCGCCGCCGTCTCGGCGAGCGCGTTGTTGAGTTCGACGGCTTCGAAAGGTTCGATGAACGCAGTGGCCCCGCTCGACGAGGTATCGAGAAGGAGACCTGGGATTTCCGATCGGGCCCCGGTACGGACCGGGAGGCAGTAGCGGTCCCGCCGCAAGGTCGGCGGCGCATCGGTGACTGCGTCGCCGTGCGCCCGGCGAACTCCTGCAAGCACCTGCAGCAGGTCCTGCCTGCGGCGGCTCGATGCCCGTCTCAGCCGTGCGAGCTCGGGAGACGCATCATCGTGGATGCGGCCGTCGCGACCGAGCAACGGCGAGACGACGGCCACCAAAGCAGTCGTATCCGGAAGTTCCTCGGCGACACCGCGGAGGACGGCCTGTTCCTCTGGGACCCCGGCCAGCCTCCGGCGGACCGCGGCGATCCTCTTGGCCAACGACAACAGGGCGAGAAATTCTCTTGGTTCGGTCGGGGCCGGCGCTTCCGGTTCGAGCCACACGGCGGCTTCATCGACACCGTCGAGAGGCAGGGGGCCATCGATGGTGATGAGGTCGAGCAATGCCGAGTTGAATGCCGCGCGTCGCGAGCGCTGCATCGACACCGGGAAACTCGCCGTAGTTCGCGATCAGAAAACGGCCCATGCGCGTTCGCGCATGGGCCGCCACTAACTTCATGGTCGTATCGAACTCGAGCTCGGCAAACGGCGAACGTCGCAAGAGCTAGAGCAAACCCGCCCTGCGTTGCTTCGCCATCTTACGAAGCATTTTCTTTCGGGCTTGGATCATCTGCCGCTTGCGTTGCTCCGACGGTTTCTCATAGAAACGACGGCGTTTGACCTCGGAGAGGATGCCAGCCTTTTCGCACTTGCGCTTGAACCGGCGCAGCGCTTGTTCAAAGGATTCGTTATCGCGAACGTAAACTCCTGTAGGCATTGGCGTTCTCACCTCCTCTCCGTGCTGTTTGCGCAGCCTTCACGGCCGGTGCACGCACCAGGTTGCCGAGACTACCATCGCCCGGCGTCATCGGTCAAGATCGAAATCACCTAACCGAGGGTGATTTGGCTGTGAATCTCACGGCGCCATCACCGCAACCAGGCTCAGTCCTCGACAACCGTGGTCGCGGGCACCGCTTCCCAGTTCTTGTCGTAGACCTTGCCGGTCTTGATCTTGTAGTAGAAGGCCGCGGCGCCGCCCTCACGCTTCTTGTACAGCCAGGATTCCACACCCTTATCTGGGCTCTCCTGGATGTTTCGGAAGTAGACCTGGCCGACGACCGCCACGACCTCGTCCTTGGTCATACCCTTCTTGACCTCGTCGAACCGTTCCTGGGTGATGAAACGCCAGTCGTCGAACTCGGCGATCTTGGCGACCAACGGGTGATAGGGGGTCAGACCGGCGGCGTTGAAGTAGCCCTCGGCGGTACTGAGATGGTCGATGGCCTTTTTGTAGTCGCCTGACTTCACAACCATGTCATCGGCGACCAGAATGGCCTCATCGGCGTAGATCAACAGGGCATCCGCGGTCTCTTGGGACTCGGGATAGTCGTTGATGCCGATATTGAGGAAATCGGCAAGCAGCCCCTGAACCTCTTCGAACGCAGCCTCGTTTTCCGCCACGGACGATTCGATCCTGGTTTGGATCTCCTCGAGTTCAATCTTTTGTTCATCGGTGAGTTTGTTCTCGGGGATGGCTTGCAGTTCGACCAGCGCCGCCTCGGCGACGTCGATTTCGGCACGCATCTCCACCAGGGCGTTGTACCCCGCCTCGAGGACGGCAAACTGCTCCTGGAACGCGGCAAGCTTGAGATCTTCCTCGCTTGGGCCCCGAGAGCAACCCTGTACGAGTCCCATTACGGCGACCAGAACCACACATACGGACAGTAGACGGAAACTCTTCATGGCCTCTCCCTTCGGAGCAAACGCTAACAGAACCGAAGTCTCGTGACAACGGCTTTTCTTACTCGTAGATAGACCTGATCTCATCATCAGATATCGCGTGAGTGTTATGCTCCTCGGGTCCAGACCACTCTTCGCATCCGTTCAGGGGGAGATCGATTAAGCGCCCGGACGGATCTTGACTGTAGGACAGGACGCCGGAGATAATGAGGTCACGCATGGCGAGTCAGTCAGGAGGCACCATGGAGCGGTATGACGCGATTCTCGAACAGCTCAGAAAGGCGCAGAGTCGTGGGATTGAGACCATCACCAACCGTCTCGATTTCGTGGTGCAAAGCCTCGAGGAACTCATCAACGATGCCAAATCTTCTGTTCAGGGAGCACTGCCGGAATCGGCAGACGAGCTCTTTCCCGTAGACGAGGTCGAGGCGGCGCTGGACTCCTACCGCCAGCAAGCCGAGGCCCACCAGCAGCGGTGCGCCGAGCTCGAATCCAAGATCGAGGTTCTCGGGCAAGCAGCCGTCAGCCCACACCAGGGGGCGTCCATCACGCTCATGCGAGCTCTCGACAAGGCTCGAAGCCAGTCGGAACTGCTCAAGGAACTCCTTCCCGCCATTTCCGAGAACGCGGCTCGCGCCGTGGTTCTCGTGCTTCGTGAGGGCAAGGTCTCGGCGTGGAGCGGGATCGGTTTTGCAGATGGCGAGGTTCTACGATCCTGGCAAGGGGATGTCGCCGAGAGTGAGGCGCTGTCCAAGTTGCTCGAAGCCCCCCGACCGATTTGCTTCACCCCGGCGGAGGACGACCTCTTTCGCGGCTGGTTTGCCGACGAAGTGGAGCCAAATGAAATTCTGTTGATCCCGGTGGTGCTACGCGGAAAGCTGATGGGTACGGTTTACATCGACCGGCTCGACGGCCAGCCCTGGGATCCCGATACCGCGCAGACCTTGGTTGCCCAGGTCTGCTGGCTCATCGACACCCTCCAGTACCGTCAAACCGCCGCTCCTTCCCTCGCCGAACCGGTCAACCTCGGTCAGATCGTTGCAGCGGTCGTCCCCTGAACCTCCGCCGATGGCTGAGAAATCCGAGCCCGAGAGTGACGCCGAAGCCGATGGCCCCGGAGCGGTGGACGAACCGGAGCCCGTCGAGGCTGTCACCCAGGAAACCGAGACGGGGTCGGGTCGACGGCGAGACCGAAGAGCCGGAGATCGATCCCTCGGCGACCATGAAGATCGACGTATCGGGATTCGGCGGTTCCGAAGTGGCCTCTGAAAACGAGGTCGTGACTGAAGCTGTCGCAGAGATTGAACGCCAGGCTGAGATCATCACCGCGGGACACGGGGCGGAAGAGTCGACCCTGGCCGAGTCTGAGGATTCCATCGACACGGAGGGTTTTGATCCGGCAGCGATCGCCGACTCCGAGTCCACATTTGAGCCCGAACCCGCGATCGAGCCCATGATCGAGCCCGAACCCGAGCCTGAGTTCGAGCCCGAGCCAGACGAGAGCGACGACGACATCGGTGCCGAGGAATCCGCCGTCGAGGCCGCCGCGCCAGCCGTTTCTTTTGCGTCGCCGAACCACGTCCAGATGCCGGTGACTCCACCCGAGCCGATGGGGTCCGTTTCCTCGGGATCGCAGTTCCTTGACGAGCCGCCACCGGTCCAGCCGGTACAACCTCCTCCTGCAGAGCCGGAAATGGAGGTTTCCGAGGACGAGGCGCAGCGAGAAGAGGCCCGCCGTTTTGCTCGATTGCTCGTCTCGGAGATCAAGCTCTACAACGAGGAACAGGTCGAGAGGGGCCGCGAGTCCGGCGATATCTACCAGTCGTTTGAAAGAAGATATCGACCGCAGTCGCGAGATGTTCGAAAAGCGGATTTCGGCCGAGGTGCGGGAGAGCCAAGACTACTTCCAGGACGAGTTGGTCCGGGTCCTCGCCGATGGCGACCCCGGCCTCCTCGGTATGTGAGGGTTCGCATACCGGCAGTTCCGCGAGCCCTGGTTCCCACTGCAATCTCGTTCATTCTGGCGGTGGCGTGCACGGACAGCCCGCCTGAAAAACACGATAGCCACCGCTTGGACATCTTGGAACGAGCCTTTGCGTCCCGCAATGACGACCCTGCCGGCGCGGGCGATCTTTTTGCCGCGGCGGGACCCGGTCCCACTCTCGAAAGGGCTCGTCTGAAGGCCTGGTACGACAGCCTTCGGCGCGGCGGCGCCGATTCCACCCGGTGGCGCACCTTCCTCGATGCCCGGCCCCCCATCGATCTCAGGGGCTCAGCCACTCTGGCTCTTGCCGAGGCCCTTGTGGCCGAGAACGACCGTGATGGCGCGGTTGCCGTTCTCCTCGATGCACCCGACCCGGTTCGCCACCGCGCCGATCTTGAACTTCTCGATCTCGGCGATGAGACGACCGCCGCTTCAGCGGCATTTCGGCTCGCCCGGGAAGCACCGCAACTCCTGCGATCCCACTCGTCGACGCTCGAGCGCAGCGTCCTCTCCACCTTCAACCACGAAGACTGGATGGCCCGCGCCTCGGCGTGGCGTTCGGCCGGCCTCGGGTCTCGAGGGGCGGCCGAACTGCGGAAGCTGCGGCGGCGGGGTGAAGAGGAGAAGGAACGCCGCATCGAACTCGCGCGCTGTGAGCTCGATGGCGGATCATCGACCCGCGCCCTCAACGCGCTTCCTGCGAGTGATCAATCCGACCCGGTGGAACTGAATCTCAGAGCCGAGGCATACCGACGCCGCGCCTGGGGTCTCATGCCCGATGGCGCTGCGTCAAAACCGTTTCGGAGTTGCCTCGGGGAGGCTCAGCGTTCGGCTGCCACGGCCGAGGGTCGAGACCTGACCGAGGCTCTGACCCTTGTGCTCGAGTGCGGCACCGAAACCGGCTCGCTCACACCCGCCCTGGCCGCATGGCGCCGCCTCGAGACCTCGGGCTGGGACCACTCGCGCCGAACCTGGCTCGGCCGCCGACTCGGAATCGCGCTCGCTCGGGCCGGCAGCGACCGGGAGATCATCGACGGGATGGCGAGCGCGATTCCGGACCACCGGCGTTGTCTTTATTTCTGGCGATCCGTCACCGATCCCGCGAACGAGGGTCTTGCTGAGCTGGCTGAGGTGAAGATCGCAGACATCTATGGGAGCTGGGCGAGGAGAATGACGGCGGTGGACTCCGTCTTGACGTACTCTCCAGCGCCCGACCCCGTGGGCGCCGCAGATCCTCCCTTCTCCGTGGCGTGGTTGGCCGCCAATGCCGGCCCGGCCGAGGCCTCGGATGAGTGGCAGCGGCACCTCGCCCTTCGTCTTCCAGGGCGTTCCGAGGCGCTGTCGGCGGCGTTTTTTGCTGCCGAGGCGGGTCGATCCAATACCGCCATTCGCGCCCTGCTCGCCGGTTTCCCTGATATCGGCACGATCGCCATCGCCGATCTTCCGGCCGACGTCGCTCGAGCGTATCTACCTCTACGGTGGTCCGATCACATTCTCGAAGCGGCGCGCGAGACCGGAGTCGATCCGTGGCTCATCGCTGCGGTGGCGCGGCAAGAGAGCACTTTCAACGCGCAAGCCCGTTCGCCCGCCGACGCCCGCGGGGTGCTCCAGCTCCTTCCTTCGACCGCACGGCTTCACGCCCGCAGGCTGGGGCTCGGCAGCCGGCCGGATCTTGAGGACCCGGCGATCAACATCCGACTCGGCGCCCAGGAGCTCGCCTGGTTGATCCGCCGTTTCGGGGAGACGGAACCCGCCCTCGCCGCCTACAACGCCGGTGATCGGCGGGCCCGGCGGTGGTGGAAGAAATGGCCCGACGCCGAGGTCTTCACCGAATCGATTCCGATCCCGGAGACCTACAACTATGTCCGTCGGGTGGTCTTCCTCTCCGACGCCTATCGCCAGATCCACGCCGATGCCTGGAGAACGACACCATGAAAGAGATCTCGGTCCGGACTTCCACTCGCACCCAGCTCGTCAACATCACATCGATGGTCTCCTCGGCGCTGGCCGAACTCGACCCGGCGGCGACCCTCTGCCACGTCTATGTGCCCCACACAACGGCGGCGGTGGTCATCAACGAGTCGGCGGACCCCGATGTCGCGGGCGATCTCGTCGCTGCCTACCAAGCGATGGTCCCGGCGATTCCCTTCTCCCACGCCGAGGGGAACTCGGATTCGCACCTGCTCGCCACCCTCCTGGGTGCGTCGGTGACCATCCCGGTCGAGAACGGTCGGCTCAAGCTCGGTATCTGGCAGGGGATCTTTTTTGTCGATCTCGACGGACCGAGGACTCGACGGGTGTGGGTGAGCGCAATCTAGCCCAGTCCCTCTCTGACTATCAGAAGTCGTTCTCACCACGCTACTTGCCTGCTTGGTTATACGGTCAACAGATCAAATTTAACAAAATAAAAGACTTAACACTTGACAACCGCAGCAGAATCCACACAATGGATTCTGTGGA
>CAVQJV010000004.1:0-27432 GCA_963712805.1 uncultured Acidobacteriota bacterium
CCCGGTGGCGGCATACCTCGGCGACTGTCCACGCATGGTCTGCGATGTGCGGCAGGATCCGGTGCAAGTGACCTATGCATCGAGGCGGGTCGAAGGAGACCCGGCCCGGACGGCAGCAGTCGCCGTGAGGCGGGCCGTCGACCTGAACAGCCGCGACATCCTCGTCTTTCTTCCGGGAGTCGCGTGGATCAACCGGTGTGGACGTGAGCTCGAAAGGCTGGCCACCGAACGCGCATGTCTTCTCATGCCGCTGCATGGCGGCCTGCCGGCCGCTGAGCAGGACCGGGTCCTTCAGCCGGCTGATGAGCGAAAAATCATCCTCGCGACCAACATCGCCGAGACATCGGTGACCATCGACGGCGTGGGGATCGTCGTCGACAGCGGGTTGGCCAGGGTCATGCAGTTCGACCGCGGCTGCGGTCTGAACCGGCTCGAGACCCGACGGATTTCCCGGGCCTCGGCGAGTCAGCGGGCGGGAAGGGCGGGGCGCCAGGGCCCCGGACAGTGTCTTCGTCTGTGGACCGAGGCCGAGAACTCGGGTCTTCGAGATGCCGAGAGCCCCGAAATCCGCCGGCTCGAGCTTTCCGGGGCGGTCTTGCAGCTCTTGAGCTGGGGCGAGGCCGATCCCGGGGCGTTCCCGTGGTTTGAAAGACCGCCACAAAGAGCGATCGACGAGGCCGTCGAACTGCTGCGTTTCCTGGGTGCTGTTGACGATGCCGGACTCACCTCTCGCGGCCGTCTGATGGCCGATCTTCCGGTGGCGCCTCGGTTCGCGAGAATGCTCCTCGAGGGATTCGACCTCGGATGTTCCGAGGAAGCTGCGTGGATCGCAGCGGCTCTCAGCGAAGGTCTGCCGGCGAAAACCGGGACCTCGGATCTTGCGGCCGCGAGCCTCGAGAGCTCACATCGGGGCCGAGGAATGCGGACCGATGCTCTCGGTCGGAGGATCGACACAATCCGGAACGAATTGGTTGATGCCGTCACCCGCCGCCTCGGCCCGTCTTCGAAGCCCTCGACGGGCCGGAATGAGGCATTGGGCCGTGCGGTTCTCGCAGCATTCCCGGATCGCCTCGCACGACTGCGGAAACCAGGTACTGACCGGGCGGTCATGGTCGGCGGCAGTGGGCTTCGTTTGACCGACCGAGGACAGCTCGCGGACACCGAGCTTTTTGTCGCCGTCGAGGTCACAGCCGGTGATCGGGGTCGTCACGGCGAAGCCAGAGTCAACCACTTGGTGCCGATCCAGCGTTCGTGGCTTGCCCCGGGACAGCTGGAGACGACGACCGAACATGAGTTCGACCGCTCCTGCGGCCGGGTGATGACGGTTCGCAGATGCACGTGGAGGGATCTGGTACTGGACGAAATCACAGGCCCTCCCACCGATCACGAGCAAACGGCGGCGGTGCTCGCACGGGCAGCGGCCGACGACCTTGATGCGAACCTCGATCTTGACCGCAGAGAAGTGCACAGTTGGTTGGCGCGCCTCAGGAGCCTGGCGAAATGGCGTCCCGAACTCGGTCTGCCCATTTTCGACCGCGAGGCGATCGTGGCGATGCTTCCAGTTCTCTGCCACGGCAAGACCTCACTTTCGGAGCTCCGGAAACTGCCCATCGCCGATATCTTTTCCGGGTGCCTGAGCGCAGAGCAGAGGGCCGCGCTCGATCGAGAGGCGCCCGAACGTCTTCGGGTCCCGAGCGGCAGCCGGGTTCGGCTCGAGTACGAACCCGGGGAGCCGCCCGTGCTCGCGGTCAGGATTCAGGAACTCTTCGGCATGACCGAGAGCCCCACCGTCGCCGGCGGCAGGGTTCGGGTCAAGGTGCACCTCCTTGCTCCGAACGGCAGGCCGCAGCAGATCACCGAAGATCTCGAGAGCTTCTGGGCTTCGACCTACCATGAGGTCCGGGCCGAACTGCGGGGCCGCTATCCGAAGCACCACTGGCCCGAGGACCCTCTCACGGCCGTGCCGAGCGCCCGCACCCGGCCGCAGCGCAAGCGAAAATAGCCCGCACCGGTCTCATTCCCCTTGTCTCGGGCGTCCCCCGGCACGAAGACGCCGGCGCCGTGCGTTTGTGAGCATTCCGGTCGCCTGCGATGGTGCGATGGCTCAATCATGCGATGGCGTTTGCGATGTTCTTGGCGTTCTTTGCGTTCTTTGCGGTGAAACTGCGATGTATTGCGACTGCCACCGGCAGAAAAACGGGGCGAGCGCATCAAGCGCTCGCCCTGTCCGATCAGCGTCCCCGCCTCAGATTGACATTCCCGTTGACCGTGTGCAGGACAACTTTGTGACCTCCCCCGTCAACAGCTCCCGTCCCCATGATCGTCTTCCGGGGAGAACCGTGATCATAGTCCCAGTCCCGGGACTCCTGCTGGGAGAGATCGAAGTCGCTCTCGATGCGATAGGTGCGGCTGCTGTTCTTCGTGTAGTCGAGTTCGATCTCGATATCGAAACCCACTCCCGACGGCACGGTCAGGGTGATTTCACCGCTCATCGATGTGATCTCGACGTCGTGCCCGCCGATGAGGGTGATATCCACGTCTCCCGCCATCGTCGTCGCGCTCACCCATCCATCCACCTCGTCGATCCTGATGTCGCCGCCCATGGTCTTGGCCTTGACGAACTCCCGGGCCGAGTCGATGGTGATGTTCCCGCCCATGGTGTGGACATCCGCGCCGGCCGGTGCTTCGGGAACATCGATGTTGCCGCCCATGGTGGTGATCTTGACCTGGTCGCCGATCGATGACCCGTCGGGGCGGGTCACTCTCCGATGCACCACGTTGCCGCCCATGGAGGTGACCTTGACGTCACCGAAGACGTCCTCCACGAGGGCTTTTCCTCCCATGGTGGTGACCTTCCCGTCGACATCGGATCTGGTGAGGGTGACGGATCCACCCATGGTCGTCAGCCTGAGCGTCCCCCTCAGATCGTTCAGGTTCAGGGCTCCGCCCATGGTCTTGCCCGTGATCTCGCCTTCCACACCTTCGATGGAGACACCGCCTCCCATACTGTCGATCTCGATGTTGAAGACACTGGGAACCCTCACCTCGAAATCAATCGACGAGGATGTGCTGTGGCGCCTCTCCCGATAGTCCGTTGCAACACGGACGCCGTCATTGGTCTCCACCACGGTGAGGTCGACGATATCGGCATCCCGACCGGACAGTTCCGCAGTCACGGCGACGGCCTCACGACCCCAGCCGACGATGTTGATGGTGCCGCCGGTTTCGAGATCGAATTCCAGTGTTCCGCCCGATCGGACCTGGAACTCGCGCTCGACGGTTTCGGCGGCGGTGACGGCTCCGGCGAGCAGGATGATGAAACAGGCTATGGACAGTACTTGACGCATGATGGATCTCCTTTGTTGGTCGTTCACAGGTTGGTGGTGTGATGGATCGCCTCGGTGAGCGCCGGATCGAATGGGACCTCGTCACTTCCCATCCCATCGAGCAGCCGTTGCCGAGAGACCTCGCGCTGAGCGAGGAACTCGACGGCGAGCAGACGCATCTGCATGGAGTCGTCGTGCTGAAGCACACGAAACAGCCCGTCTTCGATGGTGTCACCGTAGGGTGCACTCGTCAGGGCTTCGAGCGCACGCAGACGCACCGGCAGATCCGGGTCGTTGACCATTGCGAAGACCAACGCCTCTTTCACCTTGCCGTTGGTCGCCGTGGACGCCATCGAGACGGCCTTGAGTCGGGGCCCCAGGGATGATTGATCCAGCATGGCGTGAACCAGGACCTCATTGACGAGAGGGTCGTTCTCGTCTCTCTGGATCTCGAGATGTTGTGCAACATCAAAGGCGAGCGCAACCTGACCGCCGCCCAACGGCTCTGACCGCGACGTTGGAGATCAGGGTTGGTGAGTCTTCGACATCCTGGAGCCGGATGTTGTGTGCGGCTCTGTTCTCCAGCGCCGCGATGAGCACATCGGTTTCGGCGATCGGCCCTCGGCCGATGCCCCGGCCGATCGCAAAGCCGGTGAGCAGAATCAGAACCGACGCGGCGGCTGCGAGAAACCGCGGTCGTCTCCAGAGCGGCCGCCGGAGGTCAACGACCTCTCTTCGATGCGGGCTCGCCTCGCCGCTGATCGCATCGATCACTCGGCGGCGAACCGCCGCCAGCGCGTCCTCGGAAGGTTCGGCGAACTCGCCACCGGCGGCGGTCAGATCCTCATGGAACTCGAGCAGTTCACGGCACGAGCCGCAGCGGGCGAGATGAGCGAACAGTGCCTCTTGCTCGTCATCGCTGAGACGACGGTTTCTGAGATCGGCCATCCGGTTGAAATACGGTGTGCACTCGTCCATCTGATTCTCCCTACTGCGTTGCCACAGCATCTTTGAGCTTTCGCACGCTTCGAAACAGCATGTTCCGGGTGACGCCCTCACTGCATTCAAGAACAGCGGCGATCTCGCTGACCGGCATCTCGCGGAAATACCGCAGGATGACAGCCATCCGGCTGCGGGGATTGAGAATCCGAAGGTTGTCGATGACGAGCTGACGGCGTTCGGCTTCGAGCAACACTGTTTCGTGATCATCACCGGAGGGAAACCGCGCGAGTTGATCCTCGGGCATGCTTGCCGGCGTCTTCCGCGATCGGGTCCGCACCCAGTTGAGTCCTTCCCGGGCGGCAATCGAGGTCAGCCAGGTTCTGAAGCTGCTCCGTCCGGCAAAGGACTCCAGCTTCCGAAATGCCTTGAGAAAGGTGTTCTGGCAGATGTCGAGCGCATCGTCACTCGAATCGGTGTATCCGCGGGCCACCGCGAAGACGTCTCGCTGGTACCGCTGCATCAGCACATCGAAGCATTCCAGAGAACCGGCGAGGGTTTTCTCGATCAACAGCTCATCGAGCGATTCCAAATTCCAAGCCTCCATAACTAGAGACACCGGCGCGGTGGTTTTGTGAGCATCCGGGCATTCGTCCCGCACAAATCATGAGATGCCTCAAAGCTGTGATTCGGCCTAAATCCGCCGGCGGAGGTTCTGGAGAGGGTTCAGGCTCTTGCAAGATTCGAGAATCGGACACTGAGGTCTTCCGACCCTCTTCACCATCAAGCCGGCGAGACGCCGGCTCCACAATGGATCTCAGCCCTTTGTAGTGCTGGCGTCTCGCCGGCACAAAGACCACAGACCATCGTAGGAGAGGGATCTTGCGAGAGGCTCGGTTCACAGGTCAACAAAGGCACCAGGCAGGTCGATCTTCGGCTCCGGTGCCCACACCAGAAACGGAGGGCAGAGTTCAGACCGAGCAGATCGGCCTCAGGATCGTTGCAACGTCGGGCCTGACACGCTTCCTGGTGCTTCTTGGCGTCAGCGCAACGGACCCTCTGAACCGGTATGATGACCCGACGTCGAGGGCCGCATACCTGCACGAAGGAGCACCACCATGACGGTTTTTCACCAACGACGAAACGCGCTGCTCGCGGAAGTCGACTGTGACGGGTATCTGGTGGTCGACCTGGCGCGACTGATGCCCAAGGAGATCGATCACACGAGCCTGTACTATCTCACCGGCTATCAGGGCGAAGGGGTGCTCATCATCACCGAAGAGGAGACTCTGCTCCTCGCCGACGAGCGCTACTTCGAGGCGGCCAAGGATGCGGTCGGACACGATCTGGTCATCCACCAGGCGGCCGGCGACTACCTGGCGAACATCAAGGATGAAGTCGGCCGACTCAGCCCTTCCACGCTGTCCTTCACATCCAACCGCATCACCTACTCCCTGTTCGACCGGCTGCAACAGTTGCTCGACATTGACCTGACGCCCCGTGAAGACCCCATCGCCAAGCTGAGGATGGTCAAAGACCCGGAAGAGATCAGGCACATCGACGCGGCCGTCGACATCTCCGAGACCTGCCTGCATCAGCTCGTCGAAGAGATCGAGGTCGGCATGACCGAGCGGGCGATCGCGTCACGCCTGGATATTCTGATGCTGGAGAACGGCGTTCAGCGCGCCTTCGAACCCATCGTCGCGGCCGGCGAGAACTGCTTCAACCAGCACCACCAGCCGTCGGATCGTCGAATCAAGGCGGAAGACTTCCTCCTGATCGATTTCGGTGCGTCCACCGGTGAGTACCTGGCCGACATCACGAGGACCTTCGCCGTGGGAACGATCACGCCCACGATGCAGGCGATCCACGACGCCGCCCGCAAGGCCACCGAGATCGGCATCAAGAATCTGCAGCCGGGCACCCCCATCAAGGACGTGTGGCAGAGCGATCAAGAACCACTTCGACCGGACGGAGTTCGCTCGGCATAGCGCCATTTCCGGTCACTGCATCGGCCTCGATCTGCACGAGAGACCATTCATCCTGGCCGATGACCCCTTCGAGCTTCAACCGGGGATGGTGACCACCATGGAACCGGGCATCTACATCCAGGGCTACGGCGGCGTCCGAATCGAGGACGACGTGCTGATCGCACCGACCGGACCGCAGGTGCTGAGCCGCTTTCCCAGAGAGCTGATCGTCGTCGGCTGATCCGGGTCCGAAGGTCCAGGCCGGGCTGTTCGGATCCGGACAGACAGTGCCCGCAATTGAACGATCGGCCCGCAGTTCGCCTCGCAACGCGGCGGAAGGAGGTGGCCCGGCTCTTGCAACCCTGGGGAGCGTTCAGTCATCGGAGGTGTCATGGGCGACGATGCACACGAGCGGCAAAACGACATCGGCGGTCAAAACGGTGCGCCATTCCTGGACGGGATCTTCCGGGATCTGATCTTGGCCGGACGACGGATCTTTCGGCGGCCCGCCTTCGCACTGATCGTGGTGATGACCCTGGCGGTCGGCATCGGCCCCAACGTGGCGATCTTCAGTGTGATCAAGGCGATGGTGCTCGAGCCGCTGCCCTACCCTGAGCCCGACCGTCTGGTGCAGGTCTGGGAGACCGATACCGGGGTCATGGGCTACCAGCCTTTCTCGTATCCGGACTTCGTCGATCTCCGAGACGGGAACTCGAGTTTTTCGGCCTTCGGGGTCTTCTCGCCGCGCTCGTACAACCTCGGAGATGGTGAGCCGCTCCGGGTGAATGGCAACATGGCCACCGCTGGCGTGTTGCACGCCTACGGCATCAAGCCGAGTCTGGGCAGGTTCTTCAGCCGCGCCGAGGTGGAAGACGGCAGCCGGGTGGTGATCCTCAGCGACCAGCTTTGGCGGGAGCGGTACAGCGCCGATCCCGAAATCGTCGGCGCGACCGCCACCCTCAACGGTGAAGCCCACGTGGTGGTGGGAGTCATGCCGGCGGGGGCCGAGTTCCTCTCGCCCTGGACCCGGGCTGGAGACGTCAAGCTGTGGACCCCCCTGGTGATACCGCCCTCTTACGCCGGTCCGGAGAGAAGGGACAGTCATTGGTTGCTGGCGATCGGACGGCTCAAGCCGGGGGTGGAGTGGAAGTCGGCCGAGGCGGAGCTCAAGAGCATCGCCGAAGGACTGCAGCAGCAGTATCCGGAGAGCAACGCCCGCACCACGGTCTGGCTCAACCCGTTCCTGCGGCAGATCATCGGTCGGATGTCCGGGCAACTGCTGGTGCTGCTGGGTGCGGTGGGGCTGGTGCTGCTCATCGCGGTCGCCAACGTGGCGAGCCTACTGCTCGCCCGGAGCGCCGGTCAACAGCAGGAGGTGGCGATCCGTGCATCGCTGGGAGCGAGCCGGGCGCGGATTTTTTCCCAGCAACTCATGGAAAGCCTGTTGCTGTCGTTACTGGGGGGCGCGGCGGGGCTGTTGCTCGGCACCTGGAGCCTCGCGTTTCTGCGCACCATCATTCCCGCCTCGGTCCCCCGCTCCGGCGGGATCGCTTTGGATGGCGGCGTCATCCTGTTTGCGCTGATTCTGGCGCCCCTGGTAGGCCTGGCCTCCGGGCTGGCGCCGGCACTGACGGCGTCGCGGACGAGCATCATGGGCCATCTTCGCCAGGGCAGTGGCACGATCACCGGCGGCGTTGCACGAAACCGCATGCTCCGGATGCTCGCCGTGGCCCAACTGGCGGTGGTGTTTCTGCTCACCAACGGCGCCGTCCTCCTGGTCAAGAGCTACCGGAACGTGCTGAATACTCCGCAGGTCTTCGATACCGATCGGGTGCTCACAGCCGACATCTCACTCGCTGGAGGCGAAGGTGATCCCGAAGCCGATCGGGCTCGGGTCGACTTCTGGGAGCGCCTGCTCGAGAGGTGCGCAACCCTCCCCGGCGTCGAGCGGGCCGCGGTGACCACCAAGCTGCCCCTCGAAGGTGGCAGCAATTTCTCGGTCCTGGTCGATGGCGAGGTCTATGATCCCGAGAGGCAGGCGCCGCTGGTTGAAAGTTCCTTTGTCAGTAGTGGCTACTTCGAGGCGATGGGTATTCCCATTCTCGCCGGCAGGACCATGGAGTGGAACGAAGGTTCCGATACCGAGCGTGCCGTGGTGGTCAACAGGGCGTTTGTCGATCACTACTGGCCCGACAGGGACGTGCTCGGTCAGCGGATTCACCAGGACGGGAGGCAGTCGGAGTGGTCGGCGGTGGTGGTGGGCGTCGTGGAGAACGTGAGGCAGTGGGGTGCGGAGTACCGACCCCTTCCCGAGATCTACCAGCCTTACCACATCTATCCCCAACCGGACTCCAAGCTCATCATTCGCGGTAGTGGCGATGTCCTGCAACTGGTGCCGGCCATCCGACAACAGATCGCCGACCTCGATGCCAACCTGCCGATTTCCAATGTGCGCACCATGGAACAGGTTTTGACCAGAGCAACCCGGGGTCGTCAGTTCCTTTTGCTGCTGGTGAGCCTGTTTGCGGTCATCGCGGTGCTGCTCGCCGCCGCCGGTGTGTTCGGCATCATGTCCCACAGCGTTGCCCAGCGCACCCGAGAGATCGGCATCCGGGTTGCTTTTGGAGCCGTCCCCGCCGATCTGATCTCGATGGTGCTGCGCCAGGCGCTGCGGCTGGCGGTTTTCGGCCTGGTCTTGGGGTCGGTGCTGTTTTTCCTTTTCAGTAGGTGTCATCAAGAGCCAGCTCTTCGGCGTGAGTTCCGTCGCCGTCATCCCCTTGCGCCGCGGCTGCGCTGATCATGTTCATCGTGAGCCTGGCGGCCTCGGTTATCCCGGCCATGAGAGTCACCTCATGTGATCCCATCCGGGCTCTCCGAGGTGAGTAACATCGGTGCCACCCAATAGATCGCGATCCATCACCGACGGGGGCTTCGGCCCTCGCCGGTTTCTTCGTTTGGGGCAGCGATTCAGTTTCGAACGCCCTCAAAATGAGGAGCGTCACGCGGCGTGAATTCCGGTTCACCGGCAAAGAGCCGCACGCACCTCCGATAGGTGCCACCGTTTGTATTCACAACATTCTTGAGATTGAAGATTGTGATGATTGCGAAGGGTGGCACCTATCTGACTGACACCGTTATTCGAGTCTGCGATCAGGCCGGACGATGGCCAGCTTTTTCATGCGCGAACGCAGCGTATTGGGGTGGAGGCCGAGGACCTCGGCGGCGTTTCCGCGACCGCTGATCCGCCAGTTGCAACGTTCGAGGACGGCCGTGATGTGGTCGCCGGCCACCTGGTCGAGCCGCTCGGTCTCGCGGCGTGTCTGTCCCGAACCGCCATGACCGGCGATCACCGCATCATCGAGCTCCAGCACCGTCCCGGGCGACAGGATGAGTGCCCGCTCGATCACGTTCTCGAGCTCCCGGACATTGCCCGGCCACGAGTAGGACTGCAGCGCGTCCATGACCCGTTTCGGGATCCTTTCTATCGAGCGCCTCAGCTCCTTCTGTCGGCGGTTGATGATTGACCACACCAGGATCGGGATGTCCTCGCGGCGGTCCCGCAGCGGCGGGATGGTGATCACGAACACCGAGATACGGTAGTAGAGGTCCTCACGGAACGAGCCCTCCGCTACTGCCTTTTCGAGGTCGCGGTTGGTCGCTGTCACGATACGCACGTCGAACGCGCGTGCGCGGGTGGCACCGAGCCGCTGCACCTCGTGGTCCTGCAGCACTCGCAGCAGTTTTGCCTGCACTTCGCCTGGCAGATCGCCAATCTCGTCGAGGAAGAGCGTGCCGCCTTCGGCGAGTTCGAAGCGACCCGGGCGGGCGTTGACCGCGCCCGTAAAGGCCCCCCTTTCGTGACCGAAGAGCTCGCTCTCGATCAGGGTGGATGGAATCGCGGAGCAGTTGACCTTGATGATCGGCCCATCGGCCCGCCCGCTCTGCCTGCGGATCGCGTCGGCAAACAGCTCCTTGCCGGTTCCGGTTTCGCCGCGCAACAACACCGTGGTGTCCGTCGGCGCCACCTGTGCCAGCAGCGAGAGCGCCCGCCGCAGCGACGGCGAGTCGCCGACGATCTCGTGCGGGTTGGCGAACTCACCGAGTTCGATGCGCAGGGAAACGTTCTCTTGCTCGATTCTGTCCTTGAGCTCGACGACCTCGGCGAGGCTGTCCCGCAACTCGCTCTCGATGCGCGCGCGGTAGAACGCGTTGACGAGGATCTGCCCGATGATCCGGAGCTGTCTCTCGTCGGCCTCGCTCCAGTTGCGAACGGCTCTGAACGTGGCGGTGGCGAGCACAAGGACGTATTGTCCACCCACCATCAGGGGCACCGCCAGGTGCGATTTCATACCACGACGCGTGACGTACGCCCGTTCGGAGCCTGCCTCGGCCGGCAGGTCGTCCGGGAGCTGCGACAGAGCGATGGTCTTGCCCCGCGAGAGCATCGCGGCAGTACCACGACGGGACAAGCTCCGAGGAGTCTTCTGGAAAGGTTTTCAGACCCGGTACCCCCACCGAGTGAGTGGGGTGAAGCTCCTTGCCATCATCGACGACCTCGAACAACGTGCTGCGGTCGGTGCCGAAAACCTCTAACAGCCGTTCGAGCGCAGAGGTGATCTCGCCGTCGACCCGCTCGACCGCCAGGCCGGTAAACCGCGCGGAAAGATCCGCCACGAAGAGTTCGAAAGAATCGGAGTCCGGCATTGGTGTCATCGACCGTATCAGGATCCGAATCGGAAGTCACAATATTTCGTGATTACTCACGACCGGTCGTGAGTACCAGTGTTCTTAGACGCCGGCAAAAGTGCTGTGAAGTTGAGATGACGGTTCGTGGGTTTGAAGGGAAACGTCCGCAGAGCGCATTGGCACGTTCTTCGCAAAATGGGGTCCAGTGACTGTCAAAATCACTTGCTTCGACGAGAACCGAAGGCGCGTGGTCCGCGTCGACGGGTGGCTGACGGCCGGAGACGTGACCGCACTGGAGGAGGCGATGGAACAACGCGTACGGGGAACCCGGATCGAACTGGCCGACCTCCGGTCGGCCGACGGTGCCGGCAGAGCGGCGCTGCGGGCGCTCGAAGCGCGCGGGGCGGAGCTGTGGGGCACGTCACCGTACCTGCGCCTGCTGCTCGGCGGCGGTTCCGGCTGCGATGGGCATTCCGGCCAGAAGGAAGACTGAAGAAAACGATGAAATGCCTCGCTCGAATATCGGGTCTTGGACACTCCAGGCACGCAAAACATCAACCAACGGCAGATCAAAAGGAGGAAGCAGTGAAAAGTACAGCCGCAGTCAGAATTCGCAATAGGAGTTGCAGTCGCGCTGACGGTGGCGATATTTGCCGCCCCGGTGCAGGCGCAGCAGGGGGCCGAGAAGCCCAACATTCTCTTCATCGTGTCTGACGACACCGGGTACGGTGATCTCGGGCCGTACGGCGGCGGCGAAGGCCGTGGGATGCCGACACCCAACATCAACCAGATGGCTGCCGATGGAATGACCTTCTTTTCCTTCTACGCACAGCCCAGCTGTACACCCGGCCGCGCCGCGATGCAGACCGGGCGCATCCCGAACCGTAGCGGGATGACGACGGTCGCCTTCCAGGGCCAGGGCGGCGGGCTTCCCGCGGCGGAGTGGACGCTGGCGTCGGTCCTCAAGCAGGGCGGCTACCAGACCTACTTCACCGGCAAGTGGCATCTCGGCGAGGACGACTACGCGCTTCCCAACGCCCAGGGTTACGACGAGATGAAGTACGTCGGGCTCTACCACCTGAATGCCTATACCTATGCGGATCCGACCTGGTTCCCCGACATGGATCCGAAGCTGCGCGAGATGTTTCAGAAGGTGACCAAGGGTGCGCTCTCGGGGAAGGCGGGCGAGAAGCCGAAGGAGGACTTCAAGATCAACGGGCAGTACGTCGACACGCCGGGAAAGGGCGTGGTCGGCATTCCGTACTTCGACGGCTACGTCGAGAAGGCGGCGCTGGAGTTCCTGGACACCGCAGTGCAGGACCCGACCAAGCCGTTCTTCATCAACGTCAACTTCATGAAGGTCCACCAGCCGAACATGCCCGCGCCCGAGTTCGAGCACAAGTCGCTGTCGAAGAGCAAGTACGCGGACTCGGTGGTGGAGCTGGACGCGCGCATCGGCCGGATCATGGACAAGCTGCGTGAACTTGGCCTCGAAAAGAACACCCTGGTGTTCTACACCACCGACAACGGCGCCTGGCAGGACGTCTACCCGGATGCCGGCTACACGCCCTTCCGTGGTACCAAGGGGACGGTTCGTGAGGGTGGTAACCGCGTCCCGGCAATCGCGGTATGGCCGGGCAGGATCGAGTCGGGCGTCGCGAACCACGACATCGTCGGTGGCCTCGACCTGATGGCCACGTTCGCGTCGGTGGCGGGGATCAAGCAGCTGCCGGAGAAGGACCGCGAGGGCGAGCCGATCATCTTCGACAGCTTCGACATGTCGCCGGTGCTCTTCGGCACCGGCGAAATCCGATCGGACCTCGTGGTTCTACTTCACCGAGAACGAGCTGTCGCCCGGTGCGGCGCGTGTCGGCAACTACAAGGCGGTCTTCAACCTCCGGGGCGACAACGGGATGACGACCGGCGGCCTCGCGGTCGACTCCAACCTCGGCTGGAAGGGAGCGGAAAAGTACGTGGCTACGGTGCCGCAGGTCTTCGACCTCTGGGAGGATCCGCAGGAACGCTACGACATCTTCATGAACAACTACACCGAGCGCACCTGGACGCTGGTGACGATCAACGACGCGGTCAAGGAGCAGATGAAGACCTATGTCCAGTACCCGCCGAGAAAGCTCCAGAGCGAGATCTACACGGGCCCGATCACTCTCACGCAGTACCAACGCTTTCAGCACATCCGGGACCAGCTCAAAAAGGGCGGCATCAGCCTCTCGCTACCGACGGGCAACTGAGACCGGACTGAGCTGGTGCGGTGACACGAATCAGCTCGTGATGAATGACCTGCCCCTCGGCGTGCCGCAGCACGTCGGGGGGCTTTTCTTTTTGACGTCTCGAACACCCGATGGGTCCACTGTTCGCACTGACGCTTTGTCGGACCGTTGGATTTCGCTATTCAGGCAGGATTGGTCTACCAACAAAGCGTTAGGCACCGATGGGTTGCTGTCCACGTTGCTGACTGCCGCCGCTGATTCTGGCTGGTGCGCCAGCCCCTGACTGCCGCCCTGGTCCTGTCGCGGTCCTTGTCCTGTCCGGGGTATCATCATCGGGCCGCCTTGCAGCGGTATCCAGGATGGGGGGATCAATGCGAAAACTCGTGTTCGTGTTCTGTCTGCTGATGGCTTTCCTGTTCACGCCGAGACCATTCCGAGTCCCGAGGAACACTTCGGTCACGTCGTGGGCGCCGATCGCACGCTGATCCCCTACCCCGATGTCCTCTCCTACCTCGAGTTGGTGGCGGCGGCATCGGACCGCGTGTCCATCGAGGAGGCCGGGACCTCGACCCTGGGCAACCGGATGCCGGTGGTGGTTTTGACCTCGGCCGCCAACCAGACGCGCCTCGATGAGATCCGCGAACACGCGCGGCAGATCGCCAAACCCGGCGGGCTGACGCCCGAGGCCTCGGGCGAGCTCATCAGGACGACCCCGGCGGTGGCGCTGGTGAGCTGCAGCATCCACTCGACCGAGGTCGGCTCGACCCAGATGAGCACCGAGTTCGTCTACGAGTTCGCCACCACCGAGGACCCCGAGCGGCTGGCGTGGATGGACGACGTGGTGCTGTTGATCATGCCCTCGATCAACCCCGACGGTCAGATCATGATCGTCGACTGGTACGAAGAGTGGCTCGGCACCGAGTACGAGGGCGGCCGGATGCCGTGGCTCTACCACCACTACGTCGGCCACGACAACAACCGCGACTTCTACGCCCTGACCCAGAAGGAAACGCAGGTCGTCAACGACGTCGCTCTACCACCGCTGGTTCCCGCAGGTCTTCCTCGACGAGCACCAGATGGGCTCCACCGGGCCGCGGATGTTCGTCCCGCCCCAGACCGATCCCCTCGACCCCGAGGTCCACTCGCTCGTCTTCCGCATGGCCGACAGCATCGGCACCAACATGTCGCGCCGGCTCGAGGAGAACGACAAGACCGGCGTCGGCCACAACATGATCTTCGACAGCTACTGGCCCGGCGGCACCCGCAACACCGCCTGGTGGAAGAACGTCACCGGGCTGCTCACCGAGGTCGCCAGCGCCCGCATCGCGACCCCCGTCTATATCGATCCCGGCGAGCTCCGCGGCGGCGGCAAGGGCTTCCCCGAGTACGGCCGGCGGTCGAACTTCCCGTCGCCGTGGCCCGGCGGCTGGTGGCGGCTGCGCGACATCGTCGAGTACGAAATGGTCGCGACCTGGGCCTACCTCGAGGCCATCGCCGAAGACCGCACACACATCCTCACCAACGTCGACCGGATGGCCCGTGAGGCCATCGACAAGGGAAGCACCGAGGCGCCCTTCGCCTTCATCATCCCACCCGACCAGCACGACGAGGTTGCCGCCCGCAAGATGGTCGCGCTGCTCCTGCGCCACGGCGTCGAGATCGAGCAGGCGAAGGATGCCTTCAAGGTCGGCTATGCCACCTATCCCGCCGGCACCGTGGTCATCCCCGCCGCCCAGCCCTACCGGCCGTTCCTCCTGACCATGCTGCGATCCCAGCGCTACCCCGAGGTCCGCCCGTCGGTCAACGGCCCGATCATCGAGCCCTATGACGTCGCCTCGTGGTCGCTGCCGCTGACCATGGGCGTCGATGTGGTCGAAACGCCCGAACCGGTGATCGGGACCTTCGAGCCGATCACCTCCGCCGACTGGCCGCGGCAGGCCATCATCGTCGATGATCCCGCCGGAACGATCATCCCGGCCGGCGCCGACTCGCTCTACACGGCGGTCAACCGGCTGCTCGCCGATGGCCGCACCGTCGCCCGCATCCCGGAGACCGGCGATGTCTGGATCGACCACACCACTGTCGATCGCTCGACCGTCGCCGCTCTCGCCGACGAGCTCGAGCTCCCCACCATCGAGGTCGCCGAAGCTCCGGAGGCCACCCGCGCCATCAGCGCTCAGCGCATCGGTCTTTTCAAACCCTGGGTCGCGAGCATGGACGAGGGTTGGACCCGCTGGGTCCTCGAGCAGTACGATTTCCCCATGGTCAACATCGCCAACGAGCAGATCCGATCCGGCGAGTTCATCGACACCGTCGATGTCCTGCTCTTCCCCGATGTCGAGGCGGGGATCATCTCCAAGGGCGTCCCCGGCGACAGCTATTGGGGTCGTTTTGTCCCATTGCCACCTGAGTACTCGGGCGGCATTGACGAGTGGAAGTCCGACGACGACGCATCGCAAGACGGCAAGAAATCGAAGCAGGTAACCGCCGCCAAACCGACCAAAGGCGGTGAGCGAATCAAGAAGTGGGTCGAGGGCGGCGGCACCGTCGTTGCGCTGGACTCCTCGGCCGACTACTTCATCGATCTCTTCGAGCTCCCGGTCGAAGGATGTCGTTGCCGACGCGAAGCTCGGAGCTCGTCTGCCCCGGATCGACGCTCCGGGTCGAGGTCGACACCACCCACCCCCTGGGTTGGGGCATGCGCGAGGAAGAGGCAATCTACTTCGCCGACTCACCGGCCTTCAAGACCAGCGTCCCAGACCCGCGCTTCGACCGCCATGTCGTCGCACGCTACCCGGACCACGTCCGTGACATCCTGCTCAGCGGCTACCTCGAAGGCGGTGAGATCCTCGAGCGCCGCGCGGCGGTGGTCGAGTACACGGTCGGTGAAGGCCGCGTCGTGCTCATCGGTTTCCGCGCCCAGCACCGCGGCCAGCCGCTGCGGACCTTCAAGCTGCTTTTCAATGCGCTCTACGAGGTCGACCGCGAGTAGCGAACCTCCCCGTGGGGGCTGCCTCAGGTCTTCGCGGCCTGCGCCTCATGCCGCGGGCGGGCTGTCGTCTCCGTTTCCTTGATCGCCGCCCTTCTTCCACGGTCTCAGTAGCGCGAAGGGGAAGGTGGTCATCCGGCGGAGACCGGCGACGTTGCCGACGTGGCGGATCGCCTTGCGCACCTCGAGATAGACCTCGTTGACCGCGAGAGCCTCGTCCACCTTTCCCCGCTCCTGCACCGCGATGAGGCGGTGGAGGGCGTAGATGCCGAACAGCACCGCGATCACGAAGAGAAAATCGAGACCCTCGAAATCGATGGCGGTGAGCACCATGCGCAGCGACTCGAAGGAGGTCCATCGCATCTCCATGGTCAGGTGCTCGTTCGCGAGGAGGTCGGCCAGCACACCGCCGAGGGCCGGCGCGAGCGTCGCGGCGGCACCGCTGATGAGGGCGTTGGTGGCGAGAAACGCCGTCGCCTTGCCGCGCGGCGCCATCTTCAGCGCGATGCCGCCGGCGCACAGGTTCACGCCGGCGGTGGAGATCCCGGCCAGAATGTGGATCGTGAGGAGCAGCGGCACGGTCAGCACGTAGCGCCCGGGCATGGTGGTGAACGGCCACATCGCGATGCAGATGATGAACAACGTGCCCGCCAGGCCGAGCACCGAACGATTGCTGAAACGGTCGGCCAGCCGCCCCCAGATCGGGTAGAAGGAGACGTTGGCGATCTGGCTGATCACCGACAGGGCGAGAACCCAGCCGACCGGGAGGCCGAGGCGCGAGAGCATGTAGACGGTGAAGAAGGGCGCCGCCATGTTGACGGCGAAGTTCCAGCTCGCGAGAAACCACAGGAGCTGGCGGAAGTTCTCGTCCCGAAGCGGTTCAGCAAGGGTCGCGAGAATGCCTCGGCCGTCGGGGAGCTCCATCCGCGGCTCCGGGATGCGGCTGAGGAAACCGACTCCGAGCAGCCCGAAAAAACCACCGAGCAGAAAGAGGCAACTGTAGATCACCATCGGGTCGCCGAGGTTCCTGCCCCCCCAGTCGATGCTGAAGCCGGCGCCCAGCGTCACCACCGCTCCCGCCGCGGTCGCGAGCGACAGGCGCCGGGCGAGGAAGATGCCCATGTTCTCGTCCGGGATGAGGTCGCGTTTCCACGAGTTGAACGCCGAGCTCGAGATCGACGCGAACCCGAAGGTCAGGGCCAGACTGACCAGGAGCGCCGTCACCCGGTGCGGCTGAGGAACCAACCAGGGGATGATCGCGACCGCGAACCACGCGGTGCGCGAGAGCACCAGGGTCATCACCACCAGCGCCTTGCGGCGGCGGAGTCTCTCGACGATCCAGATCGCCGGGATCTGGAGCAGCTGGCTCAGCGGACCGATCGCCGCGATCAGCCCGATGACGGTGAGCGAGGCGCCGAGCATGAGCGCAAACGCGACCAGCAGCGCGCCGCCGGTCAGCGCACCCATGACCTGGGTGAACATCCCGTCGAGGGTCAGCAGACGCAGACCCCGATCGCGCTGCTCCTCGTCGAGATCGTCGGTCGGCTGCAACCAGCTCAGTGGAACCATCACGTGCCGATCAGTCGGCCGCCGTTTCCGCGACCGCGACCGGTGTCCCCACCTGCGGCGCCACGCCCGGCGGATGCAGGAGCTCCTCGACCACGGGCACGAGCTGCCGCATGATTGTCTCGCCGTTCGAGCTCTCGACCATGCCGACCAGGATATACCGTCGCCACGTCGGTCCCCAGACGAGGATCGAGTCCGAGTGCCAGTTCTGCCAGCTCCCGGATTTGCGGAACAACCGCGCCCTGGGCGCACGTTTTTCGAGGACGCCGACGAACTTGTGGTGGAGTCCGGGATCGGAGAGGTCGTCGAGCATCTGACGCGAACGTTCGGGACTGATGATCCGACCCGTGACGAGCATGTAGTAGAAACGGCAGGTCTGGGTCACGGTGGCGGCGTGCGAGATGTTGGCGATGGGGTCGCCGACCCGCTTGCCGCTCTTGGCGTAGCGTTTGCCCACCCAGATCCCGCCGCCGTGATCCGGGTCGTAGAACTCATACCGCGGGTCGGTCAGAACCTCTTCGATCTTGTCGAACCCGACCAGATCGATCATCCTGGTGGCCGCCTCGTTGCTGGACGTCCGGATCATCGCCGCCAGATCGGCGTGGATCTCGTCGGTCTCCTCGACGCTGCCGTCCTCAAAGGACTGGTACACCGCGAGGAGAATCGCGATCTTGGGAAGACTCGCGGCGTACATCATCACGGGCCCGTTGACCCGGGCGAACCGGGGGACGTCGATCTCGCTGAGGTCGACGATGCCGACCGCCATCTTCTTCTTGCGAATCAGGCTCTTCCACTCCGGTTTGGCGTTCAGCGCCCGTTCAAGGGCCGCCTGGAGTTCCGGGTCGCCCGATTCGTACAGCGAATGCCAGGCATCGTCCGGGACCGGCGACGGCAGCGCGGGCGGGGCCTGGGCCGCACCCGTCTGCGAAACCACAATGGTCAAGACCAGGGTCATCGTCACAACCACGAATCTCATCGGCTGCCTCCATGGGGTCCGCCCCGGGGCGCGAGCGCGCGGATTCTACATCGAGTCTCGATTCAATGTATCGGGTTCGCCGGTCCCGGCCGGATTTATTGACGAGATTCTGACTCATTCAAATTATAATCCCGGTCATGTTGTCACCGAGATCCCCGCTCTGGATTCGCGTTCCGGTCGCGATGGCGCTCTGGGCGTGTGCCGCTGCCGGACCGGCGCGAGCCGCCGCTCCGGCGCTGACGCCGCCCGAACCCGCGGCTGTCGCCGAAGGCCGAGGCCTCATCGAGGCCATGAAAATCAACGAGCGCGGCCCCTACTCGCGGCTGCGGTGGACCTGTGAAGACGGTGTCGTGCTCCCCCCCCAGCCCTACGCCTGCCGCGAGCACGGCGGGGGCCACCAGTACGCCGAGTACTCGGAGCAGCGACGGCGCCTCGCCGAGCTCGGCTGGCCGGCGGGGACGATCCTGACGGCGACGCCGTATGAGGAGCTTTGGGATGGGGGGCGCCGCAACCGGCGGCTGCGCGAGCTTCTCGTCGAGCGCTATCTCGTCGAGGTCGATGACGGTTGGGTTCTGCGCCGGGCCCGCTTCTATCGCGGCTACATCCAGGTCGAAGACGAGGAGCACGCGGGCCGCGAGTTTCTCGTTCGGATGCTCGCGCAGCACGACTGGGTGGCGGCCAATTTCGTGCTTGCGCGGGAGGCGGTGAGAACTCTGCCGCACAGCTCCGGATCCGACGGAACCGGGTCGATTCGGCGGCTCTCCCAGGAGATCGCGGAACGCGACCCGAGCTTTGAACAGCTGCGGATCTCGATTCACACGAGTCCGGGACCAGGCGACATCGATCGAACGTCGGAGTGGATCGCCCTGGCCCGCCGGCGCAAGGTGGACCCGGCGCTATTGGTCAGCGCCGAGACCTTGCTGGCGGAGTTGGAGAAGCTCTACGGCAGCAGCGACGACTGGCTCGACGGCCTCGCCCACCGGATGCGCCGCGACCCGTTGTGGCCCGAGCTCGAGATGCTGTTGAGCGGTCTCTCAACCGTTTCCGATCTCGAGTCCTGCGGCCGCCTCGCCCGCGCCCAGTCACTTCTGCGGGACGCCGTGGAAAGCGGCTCGGACGGGGCCCGGAATCTGGCCCGCATGGACCTGTCCCTCGCCGTCGAACGGCAACTTCTGAAGGCGTCGTTCGCCGTGCTCGATCGCGAGAAACTGTCGCGCGGCGACCTTCTGCTGCTCGCCCGCCACCTGCTCGACGGGGTCTACGGCAGCGGCCTGTTGTCGGCAGCTGAACGCACAGCCGTCGCCGCCCAGCTCGGGGCTGTTGCCGGCGCGAACAGGGTCTCTCCGGCGGACTACGGCGAAGCCGTCCACGGATTGCGCCGGGTGCCCAACTGGTGCATGGCGACCGTGCGCTTCACCTTTGCCGAGGCCCTGCTCGGCTACGGCGCCGTCGAACCCGAGGCGTTGCGCCTGGTGGACGACATTCTCCGAGGTTCGCCGATGTTGCCGCTCGCCACCGCAACCACGTCGTTGGCGGGGGACGCCGACCGCCTCACCGGGGTCGCGCACCGGCTCTTCGGCACGAGATACAGCGGCGTCCTCGGTCTCAACCCGGGGATCGCGACCGGTCGCCTCCACGTCGTCGACGGCGACAACGCCGACTCGGACCTCGTCCTCGACCCGAAGGAGATCGTGGTTCTCGCGAAGACCGTGTCGGACCTGACGCCGGTGGCGGGGATTCTCACTCTCGCCGAGGGCAATCTGCTCTCCCACGTCCAACTTCTGGCCCGGAATCTCGGCATCCCCAACGCCGTCGTCTCGCCGGTGCTCGCCTCGGTGCTCGAGCCGCACGACGGCCGAGAGGTCGTTCTCGGCGTCGGCAGCGATGGATCGGTGGTGATGGAGGAGCTGGCGGATCTTCCAGACCCCGTTCTCGATCTGGTGGCTCCGACCGGCGCCGCAAAACCGACGGCCACCACCAAGCTCGATCCCCCGGTTCCGGATCTCGCGATCGACCGCCCGATCACCCTGGCCGAACTCCGCAGCGGGATGGCGGGCACCGTGGTCGGACCCAAGGCCGCCAACCTCGGCGAGCTTGCGAGTCTCTTCCCGGGTCGCGTCGAACAGGCCATCGCGCTTCCTTTCGGAGTCTTCGCCGATCACGTTTCCTCCGGCAGCGGCTCAGCCAAAGCAAAGCTCGATCGCGCCTACGCGCGGCAGCGGAACGGCGAGATCGGCGACGCCGAACTGGGGGCTGAAATCGCGTCGGTCTACGAGTTGGTCGCCGCCGTTGAACTGCATCCCGAATTCACCGCCGAACTCGACACCATGATGGCGGCGGTCTTCGGCGAGCCGGGAAGCTACGGCGTCTTCGTGCGGTCGGACACCAACGTCGAGGACCTGCCCGGTTTCACCGGCGCCGGCCTCAACGAGACGATCGCCAACGTCGTCGACCCGGCCGCCCAGCGCCGGGCCATCGCTCGCGTCTGGGCCTCTCCCTACCGCGAACGGGCGGTGGCGTGGCGGGCGCCGATCCTGACCCGGCCGGAGGAGGTCTACACCTCGGTGCTGCTCATGAAGAGCGTCCCGGCCGACAAGTCCGGCGTCCTCGTCACCACCGATCTGGTTCGCCGCCGGCCGGGCCTCACCGTCGCCACTTCCTGGGGAGTCGGCGGCGCGGTTGACGGCGATGCGGCGGAGACGTTGGTTCTCGAGCCCGGAGGCGGGGTGCTGATGGTCGGCGAGGCCAAGGCCCCCTACCGACGGCGACTGCGCGAAACCGGGGGTGTGGAATGGGTCCCCGCAGCGGCAGGGGCTGTGCTCACCCCGGCCGAACAGGCTGCCCTACGGGATCTCGCCGCCGAAGTGGCCGCTCGGCTCGAACCCGAGACCGGAGTCGACGGCCGGGAGCTGCCGTGGGACATCGAGTTCGGTTTCGTCGGCGGCAAGCTGCAGCTCTTCCAGATCAGACCGCTCGTCGAACGCGGGAGTGCGCGGGCGGACCGCGCGCTGGAAGTGCTGGCGCCGCGGCCGACGGCGGCGGTTGAATCGGTTCCGCTCGATGGGATGATCCCGGTGCGCGACCTTCCGATGGAAGCCGACACGAGGTGAGACCATGGTCAGAAGAATCGTGAAAACGATCCGTTTCGAACCCCGACGACCGCTGTTGATCGTCGTTTTTCTCGGCTGTTTGCTGCCGGCGGTCGGTTCCCTCCCGTATCCCCTGGATGGGCAGGACCAGACCGGCATCCGACGACTCGAGGGCTATCGCAACCTGCAGGCGCAGGCGGGGGGCTTCAAACTGCCACCCGGAGCCCTGCTCGGCGTCGATGAGATCAAGCTCAATCTCGCCGCAGCAGGAAGCGTGGATTTAACCGATGGCAACCGCGACCCGGCTCTCCAGAACGCCCTCGAAACCGTCCTCGGCCGCCGCGACCCGTCCTACGCCGTGACGGTGGTCGATATCACCGATCCGACCCAGGTCGTCTGGGCGGCGGTGCGGGAAGATCGTTCACAGCTCCCGGGCAGCGTCGGCAAGCTCGGCGTGATGATCGGGCTGTTCGATTCTCTGCGGCGAGCATTCCCCGATCCTGCCGTGCGAGAGGTGGTGCTCAAGGAGCGGATCGTTGTCGCCGAGGACTGGGCGGTCGGCGACCCGCACACCACACCCCACTTCGACCCCGAGACCGGTCGCAACCGGTTTTCCACCATCGCCGTCGGCGAGCGATTCAGCCTCGCCGAGTGGATCGACCACATGATCTCGGCGTCGGCCAACTCGGCGGGATCGACGGTGTGGAAGGAGGCCATGCTGCTGCGCCACTTCGGCTCCGAGTACCCGCCGACGGTCGAACAGGAACACGCCTTCTTCAAGGACACGCCGAAGAGCCGGCTCAGCGAACTCTCGCTCGCCGTCATCAACGAACCGCTGGCCGCAGCGGGCATCAATCTCGACGGTTTTCGCCAGGGCACGATGTTCACCAAAGCGGGACAGAGGAAGGTGCCCGGAACCAGCTCCTACTCGACGCCTCTGGAGCTTGCCCGGATCCTGCTCCGCATCGAACAGGGGCGGATGGTCGACGCCTGGTCGAGCCTCGAAATGAAGCGGTACCTTTACATGACCAAGAAACGCTACCGCTATGTCTACGCGCCCGAACTCACCGATGCCGCGGTCTACTTCAAGAGTGGGTCCTTCTACAAATGCGCTCCCGAAGAGGGATTCACCTGCGGTAAGTACCGCGGCAACGTCGAGAACCTCATGAACTCGGTGGCGATCATCGAGTCGCCCGCCGCTCGCGGCCCCGATCAGAAACGTTACATCGTCGCGCTGTTGTCAAACGTACTGCGGGTGAACTCGGCGTGGGACCACTCACGGATCGCGGCGGCCATCGAACAGACCGTGCGCACCCGGCAACCCGTCGCCATCAAGGACGCGGGCACCGGCGAGCAGGTGCGCGACGCAGGGACCGGCGACTGACGGCAAGGACCGGGCGCGGCGACACCGACGATCACACCTCGGTCGATCAACGTCATCCGGATCACATCTCTCCGGGCAATTCGGTGGTATTAATCGACACTGCGATTCGATGCCTCCATATTTGCACTCGAGATTTGATCTCAGCATTCAAGACCACCCCAGGGTTACCCACTGGAAGGAACACACCATGCGCACGTCCGCCATCGCCACGGTCATCATTCTGCTCGTCGCCGGCGCCGCCTCGGCCCAGACCATCGTCCAGAGCCGGGGCGTCGACGCCCGCGTCGACTACGCCTCGCTCATCGACTACGGCCCCTGGGATGATCGGAACTACGGACTCAACCAGGATGATCTGGCGTTGCTCGGCGAGAACGAGATCGAGCTGACCGTTCGCGCACCGCTTTTCTACCGCATCGAGTTGCGCCAGCGTTTCGGAAACATGCCGACCACCGGCCCGGTCCAGTACCCACGAAGCACCCTGCCCCGCTTTCTCACCGAGTACGGCGGCTTCCTCATCGACGGCATGCTCTACCGCAAGGCCAGGCTCGTCGGCGACCGTTATGCCGTCGACACCTCCGAGCCGTGGATGAGCGAGCAGGAGTACGACGACCTCGGCGGCAAGTCGCTGGCGGGTGATGTCCGGGTGACCAACCCGGTCGGCGCGGCGGAGTCCGCGGTGGCCATCAACCCTGTCAACCCGAATCTGGTGATCTCGGGGACAAACGGTCCCGGCAGCGGCCAAGAGATGCAGTACTCCACCAACGGCGGTGAGTCCTGGGCCGCAGCCGGCGCTCTGCCTTACGGCGGCACGTGCTGCGATCCCACCGTGGCATGGTCATCCGACGGCACCAAGGCCTATTCGGCGACCCTCGGCAACAACGTCTACGTCTACCGTTCGGGCGACGGCGGCCAGACCTGGACCGATCTCGTCAACGAACCGGCGGCGATCCTCGACGCGAGGTCGGCAGCGGCGTCGACAAGGAGTACCTCCACGTCGACGGCTATCCCGCCTCGGCGTGTCTCGACGACCTCTACGTCACCTGGCACGAGGGCAACGACCATGAAGTTCTCGCGCTCGACCGACTTCGCCCACACCTGGACCGCCCCGACGACCGTCTCACTCCTCGAGCGAGCGTGGCATCGGCTCCGACATCACCTCGGACATGACGGTCGCCGTCTACTACTTCTGGCCGGCCTACAACAGCAGGAAGATCTATGTCAGGACGTCGACCGACTGCGGCGTGACCTGGAACCCGACCGTCGACGTTGCCTCGACTCAGGCAGCGTACGATTTCCCGATCCCGTCCATGGACAATCGAAACGTCTTCGTCTATGTCGCCGCCGCTGCCGACCTCAGCACCGGACCCTACGGTGGCAGCATCTACGCCTCCTGGACCGACTCCACCGGGCCGCCCGAGGTCAGCAGCGCCACGCAACCACGCTCGGATCCAGGTCGCCTACTCGCGCGACGGCGGCACCACCTGGACACGTCGACCCCGCACGAGACCGCCGACCGACACCGTCGACCGCTGGCACCAGTGGCTGGCGGTCGGCCCGGACGGCACCGTCCACGTGGTCTTCTACGACACCCGCAACGACCCGACCCGGACATCGGTTGATCTCTACTGGTCGAACTCCACCGACGGTGGTGCGACCTGGGGCACACCGACGAAGCTGACCTCGGAGATCTCCCCCCACATCGAGGACATCTTCGAGTTCGGCGACTACAACGGGTTGGATGTCGTCATGAGCGATCTGATCGCGATCTTCACCGACAACCGCAACGAGGCCGGCGGCACCGCCGACTCGGTGGACGTCTACGCCGGCGGGCAGATGCTCGATGGTGGCGGGTTGATCTTTGCGGACGGCTTCGAGTCGAACGGCACCGGAGCCTGGTCGTCCGCGACGTTCTGACGACGGCCCGGGACCGAGCGCACCGACCGGTGACTGTAAAAGCTGAAAAAGGGCCGCAGCGGCGTCGAACATTGATCGATGCCGAACGTACATCCTCCATATGTCGTCTCAAGACGACGGTGGAGGTTGTGCAATGCGGATTAACCGGCCCCTGATTGGCCTTGGAATCGGAACCCTGCTCCTGCTCGGGAGCGTCCCCGGCCATGCCGACTATTTCGTGACCGATATCGTCGATGCGGCCAAGCGGGGTGACTACCACGCCGTACACCGGCTCATCGGGGACTCGCCGGAGGCCATCGCCGTCACCGACTCGGATGGCTACACCGCCCTCCACTGGGCCGGGATCCGCGGTCACTGGCGGATCTTCATCGAGCTGGTCTCGGCGGGCGCGCCGGTCAACGCCGTCGGCGGCGACGGCGGGACGCCTCTGCACTGGGCGTGTCACCACGATCGGCCCGACATGATCGCCCTGCTGCTCGACGCCGGCGCCGATGTCTCGATCAGCAACCGCTGGGGGCGGACTCCGCTTCACGTGGCATCGCGTCGCGGCTGCGTCCAGGTGGTCGCGCTGCTTCTCGAGTGGGGCGCCGATCCTGCGGCGGTGACCCGCGAGGGCTGGACGCCGCTCCACGTCGCGAAGATGAGCGACCAGCCCGAGGTGGTGGAGGTGCTGATCGAGGCGGGGGCCGACCCCGCCGCCACCGACGCCGACGGACGGACGCCGGCCGAGGTCGCCCGGACCCGGCCGGCGCCGGTCGAGGTCGATCTCGCGATCCTCGACGACTACGTCGGCATCTACGACCTTGGGGGAGGGCTCCGCGACCAAGGTCTGGCGCGAAAACGACGCCCTCAGGATCCGCGAGTTCGCGCCGGACGGCCTCTACCCATCGGCGCCGAGCCGTTCTTCTGCGACCAGGAACCCTGGCGGGTCGAGTTCGGGCGGAGCGACGACGGCGATGTCGAGATCCATCGTGCTCCAATATCTCCGGCGATCGGTGCGAGGGCGCAAGACCGCGTCACCGCGATTCGTCGGGTCGACCGCCTGTTAGAGCTGCCACAGCGCACGAGACGGCAACCCGTACGTTGGTGGCTCCAGAGCAGACACGGCCACGCCTACTGGCGGTTCGCTGCCGACTGGTCGCTTTTCCTCGGCAAGCTGCGACCGCAGTACGCCGACCTCGAGGACCCGATCTCCGACGAACGCTGTCTCCTTTGCCACGTCACCGGCCGGCAGGATGATGACGCCCTCTTTGCGCCGAGCTTTCGGCAGGAGGAAGGCGTGAGCTGCGAGGCATGTCACGGTCCCGGATCGCTCTACCTTGACCCCGAGATCATGGCCGATCGGGAAGCCTTCCTCGCCGCCGGAGGCCGGATCCCCGATGAAAACACCTTCGGTTTCGTTGTCAACGCCGACCAGGCCGAAGACGTCATCTCCACCGCGATCCGGCTCGAGCAGGACGCCATCCTGGAGCGCGACACGAACCTCGATCTGTCGCCGGAACACGGATACATCGGCGGGGTGTGTCCCCACGACGACCACCTCTACGCGGCGCGGGGCGTACGTGCACGTGACCGAGCGGATCGCCGCGCCGCGGGTGCTGCTGGTGGGCGTGTTCCACAGCCGCGCGGCTGTGGGAGCTGCGGGACCGTGCTGGTGTTCGACCGGCTTCGAGAGCGTGGCACGGCCCGTGGGGAGCCGGTGGCCGGTGGACCCGCTGCGCGAGGAGCTGCTCGCTGCCCGCCCGTCCGACGAGGCCTCGGTGGTCGTCAGCAACACGATGCACTGCCGCGAGCACTCGCTGGAGGCCATCGTCCCCTTCCTCCAGCACCGCAACCCCGAGGTCTCGATCCTGCCCATCCTGGCTCCCTACGCCTCGTGGGACCGCCTCTCGGAGCTCGCCGACGAACTCTCCACCGCGCTCGCACACATCATGGACGACAACGACTGGCAACTCGGCCGCGACCTCGCCATCGTCGTCTCCTCCGACGCGGTCCACTACGGCCCCGACTTCGACCACGCCCCCTTCGGCACCGACGCGGCCGGCTACCAGAAAGCCGTCGACCGGGACGAACACCTGGCCAAGAAGCATCTCGCGGGCACGCTCGAAGCCGACAAGCTCGCCCAATTCGAGTACACCCTGGTCGACCACAACAATGTCCGCACCTACAACCTGCCGTGGTGCGGCCGATTCTCGATCCCCTTCGGCCTCGAACTCCTCCGAAACCTCGCCGACAAGACAGGACTCGAAACACCCGAGGGCCACTTCCTACGCTACGCCACCAGCCTCTCAGAGCCGCAGCTCCCGGTGTCCCAAGAAACACTCGACGCCGGCCTCGGCACCACCGCCCCATCCAACCTCCACCA
>CAVQJV010000005.1:0-124406 GCA_963712805.1 uncultured Acidobacteriota bacterium
GCCACCTCGTCCACCGCGGTCCCGGCCAGGCGGTTGGGCCTGCAGAGCGTCCACTGCCGTGATCGCCACCAGCACCAACAGACTTATCCAACCACAGGCTTTGGGAATTGGGATGATGGTCATGACACAACTCGTTCTCGAATGAGGGGGTTTCACCGTAGCCTGGTTGCGGCGGCCGCCAAGCCAATCGTTGGGCCGCACTCCATGCTCCATAATCGCAAAAGCTTGTTACTCTGGCAACAGATGAGCGGCCGACGCTTGGCGGGCCCATGTCAACCGAGCCGCAGACCATTCCATTATCCCTGACCGACTCTGATTCATCTACCGCGAATCCATGCACCGCGCAGGCCCTGGGCGTTAACACAGATTAAACCCCGCGATAGCGAACAGGTTTCTGTGTGTGCAGGATTGCCCGCATTGGGGGTCCTGCAACGTCCGCACTCGTCCGCAGGATCGGTCGCTATTCTCTCGGATGCGCCGAGCACCACCTCGACGTCCACCTGCCGCCCCTCACGGATGACGCTCACCAAGGCACGGTCACCCGGCTTCTTCTGCTCCACCAAGGTGAGCATCGTCCACGCTGCGGATGCGTTTGCCGTCGATTCCAATGATCAGGTCGGCCTGGCTCTGGTCGATCTTCGTTTGCTCGAGAATATACGGTCCTCGTCGCGATTGGATCTTGACGAGTCGGAAGCCTTGCAGACCGGCGCGTTCGGCCGGGCCACCGGGTGACAGAGCGGCGATCAGCAAGCCGTCGTCGCGTTGGTAGACGCGGATCCCAGGTCCGCGCGAGTGACTTGGCCATCTTTGATCAGTTGTGGGACGACTCGTTTTACCGTGTTAGCCGGAATTGCAAAACCGATTCCAGAACTTTGACCCGGCTGCTGTAGATCGCCGTGTTCACGCCGATCACGTGGCCGCGGCCGTCCAGCAGGCGGCCCCCGGAATTACCTGGTTATGGCCGCGTCGGTTTGAATAATCGAGACGGATTCGTCGATCGCTGCGGGAGCAGGAGTCGTACGGTTCAAGCTGGAAATAATCCCCACGGTCAGCGTCCGCTCGAAGCCCGAACGGATTGCCGATCGCAAACACCCGCTGGCCGACCTTCAGAGTCCGGGGAATCGCCAAGGCCACCGGAAACAGCGACTCGGCCGGTGCGTCGATTTTGAGCACGGCCATGTCGGTTGAGGGGTCCGGATCGACCGACCGGCGAGGCTTCGTAGGTGTTGCCGTCGTACAGCGTGACTTCGATGTGCGGGCGCCTTCGACGACGTGGAAGTTGGTCAGAATGTGGCCTTGCTTTGTCGAGCACCGAACCAGAACCCGATCCTTCCATGGGGGTGACGTCCATGAACATCAGGTCCGAGCGTACGGTGTGCGTGGTAATGTGTACCACGCTCTGATTCACGTTCTCGTACACCGAGATGTTCACCAACTCTTCCGGGTAAATTCTGCCGAAGTTGACGGATCGACCTCTGTTCTGGTCGCCGTCGGCTCGTCGGCCACCAGATCGATCGGTCCACTGAAAGACTGAAAGAGGCTGCCGATTGTGACCCCCGTCAGGGCACAGGTAACGCCGAGAATAAACAGTCTGCGGTGCATCGTATTGACTCCTCTTGCGATTGAGTGCCAAACGCCCTGTTCGAAGGAAATTCGTCATTTTCACGCTTTTTAGCACTCAAACTGTAAATCACGCGGTCCATGTAGCCGGTAAAGCCGCATTTTTGTGGCTCGTTTCCCATCGGAAAGGGTTCGGAATTCACATCCGGTGCAGATTGGCGAAATCACAGGCTTTTCCGGCGTTGGATCCGTTGGCAGGGGCGGGAAGGCTTGCACTTTGAGTCAGTATGCTCCGGCGGGGGACACAAGCTCCGCCGCCAAGCCAAATTCTCCATTCGCTCCCAGCGGCCAAATATTGGGTATCAGCAGCAGAGCGGTGAACGTCACGACAAGAGCGAGCGGAATCCCGCATTTCAGGAAATCCACCGGCCGATATCCACCTGGCCCCATCACCATCAAGTTGGTCTGGTAGCCAATCGGGGTTATGAATGACAAAGAGGCTGCCAGGGTGATGGCGATGATGAAGGGCCTGGGGTTGTAGTGGCCTTCCCATGCCACGGCGATGGCGATGGGCAACAACATTGCTGCCACCGCGTTATTGGTGATCGTCTCGGTGAAAGCAGCCGCCATGAGGTAGACGACGATCAATAACAGTAAGGGGTGCGAGCCCGAACGCGCTCCACCAAGAACGCCGTGATATACTCTGGCCTGCCGCTGCTCGCCGTGAGTGCGCGGCCCAATCCTAACGCTGCCACAATCGTCAACAGCAGCTGCAGGTCGATCGAATTGCGCACCTCGTTGATCGACATGCAGCGCGTCAACACCATCAGGACCACCACGGACACGGTGCAAATAGTGGTCCAGGCGGGATTTCTGCCAAGCCACGTGGAAACGCACAACAGCACGATCAGCAACAACGCCAGCCCGGCGGCCAGCTTCATTTTGTGGTGCAGGCGGGGCGTGGATCCCTCGACCGCACTCACCAGGTAAAAGTCTCGATTGTTGCGATGCGCGTCGTCACGAAGTCGGTGCGCGTTTGCAGCAGAAGGGTGTCACCGGCCCCCAGGCAAATATCCCCAATTTTGGAGGCCAGGCGGATACCGTTGCGATGCACAGCCACCACCGCTGCGTTGTAGGCTTGACGGAAATTCCCTTCCCGAACCGTGCTGCCGATCAGCGGCGATGAGGGCGACAACACGACTTCGGTCAGGTGCCTGTGCATCTGTGCCGTGGGATGGAATTCATACGACAGGTCGCCGGCCGGCACCAGTCCCGGGATTTTCTCCAGATCGACAATCGTGCTGACCACACCCGTGAACAACAGCCGGTCGTGACCGTGGATAATGTCCTGCGGCGTCACGGGCGTAATGACTTCGCCGTTGCGGTCGATTTCAATCAAGAACAACCCAGGCAGTTGCCGTAAACCGGCGTCCTCGACCGTGCTGCCGATCAACGGGCAGTCCTGCTGAACGAGCATTTCGACCAGGTATTCGCGGCGTTGCTCCCCAAGTTGCTCGACAATGTCCGTGCGATCCGGAAGTACTCGCGGTGCCAGAAAGATGAGAAAGACACCCCCGACAAGGGCACACGGCAGACCGACGTAGCCGAGCTCAAAGAGCCCCATCGGGGCGACGTTCCGCACAAATCGTGCGTGCCAGGGGGGATTGCCGGTGCCAGCCGCTGCCACCTGTGGCGTGGCCTCCAATTCGGCTGCTCGCGCGAGGTACTCTTCCCTTAACACTCCGTTGGCCACCAGCGTGAGCAATACGATGGTTAAGGTTGTACAGAACCAGATCGCCCTCTGCGTCAGGTCCATCGGGCCGACAAAGAGCACATCGGCGCCATCGACCGCGGCGATGGCGTCCACCGCCGCCAGGGCGCTTTCCGACTCGATCTGCACGACGCCGAGCAGGGTGGACGCTGCTGTCTCCATGTACTCGCGGTAGGTGACGCCGAACGAGCACGCGCGGTTGGCCGCCGCGACGCCGCGCACCCCTTGCGGCGGGTAGCGGAGCCCAGCTACCGCCGCCGCGGCTTCGGGGCCCGAATCCACCCGCGGGAACATGATCCCCTCGGCGCCGAGATCGAGCACCCGGTGGGCGCGCTGGCGTGCGTGCGACTCGACCCGAACGATGACCCCGGCGTCGGTGGCCTCGAGAGCCTGCAGCTGGGGCAGCACATCCGCCTCGTTGCCGGTGCCGTGCTCGAGATCGATGACGGCGAAGTCGTACCCGGCGCGCCCCATGATCTCGGCGGTCAGCGAGGAGCCAAGGTTCAAGAAACAGCCGACCAGCGTTTCGCCATCGTGGAGTCGTCTTTTGAGGTGCTTCATCCTTTTCGGGTTCGCCTCCAACCGCACTACGTTGTATCGGACTGCAACTCTACCATTCGCGAGGGACGCGATCGTAGGCCGGTCCCATGCAATCAAACAGTCGATTCCTGCGACGGTCGGAGTTCGACCCGCCGGATGGTGCCGGCGATAAAGACGAAGCTCACAGTCGCGAGCAGGGCGTGGGCTCCGACGTAGACGAGGGCTCCGTTGAACGAGCCGGTGCGGCTCAGGATAAAGCCGATCACGATCGGGGTCACGACGCCGGCGAGATTGCCGAAGGTGTTGAACAACCCGCCGGCAAGCCCGGTGGCGGACTTGGGCGCGACATCGGACATGAGAGCCCAGCCGAGGGCGCCCACGCCCTTGCCGAAGAAGGCCAGGCTCATGAAGAAGATCACGGCCGACTCGGTGGAGACGTAGTTGCATGCGACGATGCTCGAGGCGACGAACATGCCGGCGACGATGGGCGACTTGCGGGCCGCGCTCAACGACCAACCTCGCCGCAGCAGCGCGTCGGACACCACGCCACCGAGCACTCCGCCGAAGAACCCGCACAGCGCCGGAAGCACCGCGACGAAACCGACCTTGAGGATCGTCATGCCTCGGTCCTGCACGAGGTAGATCGGAAACCAGGTGAGGAAGAACCAGGTGATGACGTTGACGCAGTACTGGCCCAGGAAGATCCCGAGCAGCATCCGGTGGCTGAGCATCTGACCCAGGTCGGCCCAGCGGAAGCCCCCGCCTCCGGTCCCGGATCTCCGATCGAGGTCGACGAGACCGCCGCCCTCCTCAATGAGCGCGATCTCGGCGGCATTGGCCCGCGGATGCTCCCGCGGGCATGGACCACGCGCGGCCAGAGCACGGCGAAGGCGAGCCCGAGCGCACCCATGATCCAGAACACGAACTTCCAGCCGAGGTGGTGGGTGATGAGCCCCATCACCGGGTAGAACAAGGACTATGGAGAAGTACTGCGCCGAATTGAAGATGGCGGCGGCGGTGCCGCGCTCCGAGGCAGGGAACCAGGCCGCGACGATGCGGCTGTTCGCCGGGAACGACGGGGCCTCGGCCGCCCCGAGCAGGAGCCGCAAACCGTAGAGCGCCCGCGCCGCGAAACGGGTACCGCCGAGGATACCCACGAAAACCCTGCAGGGCGGTGAATACCGACCACGCGATGATGCTCCACAAATAGACCAGCCTGGATCCGAAGCGGTCGAGGAGCCAACCGCCGGGTATCTGCAGGGTCACCATCGCTGAGCGAGAAGGCGGAGAGCAGGAAGCCGAGCGCGACCGGGTCGAGCTTCAGGTCGTTCGCGAGATCCGTGCCGACGATGGAGATCGTCGCCCGGTCGGCGTAGTTGATGGCGGTGACGGCCGAACAGGAGGAGGACGATCCACCAGCGGGTGCCGTGTCGGCTTCCGGTCATCTGTGGTGCTGGTCATGATCGCGGATCTCTCCAACTCCCGTCAGGCGAATGACGGGGACGCCGCCTCAGGTCTCCGAGAGCGTGCCGATGACGTGGCCGGACAGCTCTCTCGAGATGGGAGAGCAACGCGGAGTGGTCCTCCTCTTGCCGACCCTCGTTGACCAGAGTGGTGAACATCTCGTTGACGAGGGCGGTGACGGGCAGCGCCACACCGTACTCCCGGGCGGTTGCGAGAATGATGCCGAGGTCCTTGCGGTGGAGCTTGATCTTGAAGCCGGGAGCGAAGTCGTGGTCGAGGAAGTTCCGCTTGCGGACCTCCATCACCTTGTTGCCGGCGAGTCCGCCGCCGAGGACCTCGAGGATGATCTCGGGCCGGACGCCGGCCTTTGAGCCGAGCACGAGGGCCTCGGAGACCGCCTCGATGGTGAGCGCCACAACGATCTGGTTGCACGCCTTCACCACCTGGCCGGCGCCGTGCGGGCCGCAGTGGGTGATGGTCTTGCCGATCGCCTCGAAGATCGGCTTCGGCGGCCTCGAAGTCGGCCGCATCACCGCCGACCATGATCGACAGGGTGCCGGCGATGGCGCCCGCGTCGCCGCCGCTCACCGGAGCGTCGAGCACGCGGACCCGCCGCTTCTTCCCTTCGTCGGCGAGTCCTGCGCGAGACGACGGGCGAGATGGTGCTCATGTCGATGACGAGCTGGCCCCGCCGGACGCCGGCGAAGACGCCGCTCTCACCGAGGATGGCGGCCTCGACGTGCCGGTCTTCGGGCAGCATCGTGATGACGACATCGCTCTTCTCGGCGACGTCCTTCGCCGAGGCGGCCGCCGGTACGCCTTCGTTGGCGAGGGCCTCGACCGCCGCGGGGACGATGTCGAAGACCGTCACCGGAAAGCCCGCCTTGACGAGGTTTCTGACCATGGGCCGGCCCATGATGCCGACGCCTACGAAACCGATTCTCTCGTCATGATTTCGCCTTCCTTCGATCCTAGACCGCTGCTGTGCGCACCACATCCTTGTTGAGACGGAGTCTAGCATGAGGGCGGCTCGCCGCGTTCTCACCGGTGTTGCCAGGAATTTCCTCGTTGATCACGAGGGTGACGACGGGCGGACCAATGATCTCGCAGACCGACCTTCAGAACACCTCGTGATTCGTCCGCAGACGGTCAGTTGGTTTCACGCGCCATGAAGATCCGACATCCATTCGCCATCTCATGAAAATCCACCACGAAGAGTGGAATATCCACCAAATGACAAAGGAAGTCTCAGAGATCACGTCCTTTGGAATCGTTCTCCACCGCGGCTACGAGTCGTACCGCCCCGCCCGCGATGTCGTCGCCATCCCGTAGTCGGCGTTACTGGCACACGGTGGGTTGTTCGGACTGGGGCAGACCTCGCCCGACGTCGATCCTCATGGTGACTGCAACGGGCGTCCCATCGGCATCTCTCGCCGGTGAAATTCGCCATCCGAAGATGTCGCCGATGAGCTCTTTCGGCACAGGCCATGAAGGATAGGTGCGGAGATATCCCTTGACGGCCCCATCCGCGCCAAGATCCACGTCAACCGATCTCCACTCCGGCTTCTCACCGCGTGCGGCACACCAATGGGAAATCGACGGTTCCTCGATGAATCGAGCCGGCGTCTCGTCTTCGGATATCTTCGCTTACCATACCCAAACTGCACGTTGAGTCTGTTGCACCCTCGGTCTCCGTGGCCAGCCATCCTCTGCCGGTCGTCGGCAGCACGGACTCACATCGCGGAATCGTCTGGTCGGCCCGTTCAGACGCATTCGAATGACGGCGGTTCAGTTGCGAACGTTGAGACTCCGTATGTTGTCAAACAGGTTCTTGTTGAGCGCAAGGACATTCAGATCGACTTGCGGCGGATCGTACGTAAGCTGAATTCTATCGTCCAATGCTTCAGTCTCCCCCGGCAGAAATGGAACGTTTCGCCTGAAAACCCGTACCAGCCTTCGGAGCAGGGCTCAACGAGGGCTCCTTCAAGAAACGCAGAGATTCTGCGTTTCGTTCGACTCGAAACAGCCATCTTTCGTTCTCGGCACCTGTCGGCGCCGGACCAATCGCATCGACGCAGGGCAGTGAGAGTTGGACGATCGACACTTTGCGACTCTTGAGCAACGTCATGACAGAAGGTTTGCCCCGATCCGAGAGGAAACTTTCAGAGTATTGGAACGCCTCGACCGCCATGAGCTGAGGCCACTGGCCCTGATTAACAGCCAAGATGCTCGCGACCCTGAAATCAAGATCGGATGGATCGGGCGGTCTCGCCCTCATTCTCGACTCATAGCCAAACCGAGGCAGCAGGACCCCCGTGCTTCGCCCCTTCCTATCGGCAAGAGTGAGCAACCGCGGCGCGCCCATGCTGGTTGGGACCTCCGCCAGCACTCCGGTAATGCCATCTCCGAGCCGAAACTGGATGTATGGTTGGAATCCGAGAGCCTGCGCTTCGAGAATCAACGGCTGGAGCTTCTTCGAAAACGGAAGTTGCGCGGCCTCTGGCGCATCACCCACCTTCCACTCGATGGCACCTCGATCCTCTCCGGCCCGAGAATTACAAAGGCCGTTGCGGACCCCCAATATTCCCCAGAGCTCATCTCCTCTTACCACCAGTGTCGGCTCAATCTGAGGGATTACTTTTCGCGTCTCGAAGGGCCCACAATCGCCTCCTGGGGTGAGAGCCGAGTTTTGAAGAAGGCTGACCCCAGAGGGACTCTTCTCCAAGACCACCCATCTGTCGGATGAATACTCTCGTCCTCTAGAAGAGCTAGAGACAGTGATACTCAAGAGAGATCGCGAGCAACACGCGATTTCCGCTCCTCACTGCTCGAACTTTGCGGACTTGGCTCGGATTCTCTACTCGGAACAGAAAAATCAAACTCGCGGCCTGCCCCATCTGATCCATCGACCACCAAACGGAAATCGACACTATTCATGCACTCTGGATCGCTCGACCTCTCAATGGATGGAGTCCCTCTATCATCAGCGCGACCTCCATTGCGTTCCCGCCGCCGAAGTCAATCTGGTAAAGACCCGGCTCGTCGCTCTCGGCCACCTCGAGTTCCTGAGCCGTGACTGGTCCCGGAATCGCCACGAGGGAAACCGCGATCACAAACCACCAAAGCCAAGAAAGCCGGCCTGGATCCGTCATTGCGCCACCCCCATGGTCCCCATCATGACAGCAGAATGAGGCAGCCATGTGGAGCCCTTGAGGCGAAACGGATCATCTGCGGAGCCGGGTCATTCGATGGCTCTGAAGGTGGGCCCAGGCCCACCCTACATGAGACGGCAAGTCCGTTCGAAGCCAATACCGAGTACCCTCAAAGCAAATATCCCTCGTTCTTTCGAGGCACAAAGACGGGGCGCATCAAGGACACGCGGACCTCGCCTCCCACCGGGCGTGCCGGGTTTGACATTGTGCCGGATCGACCACCCGGCTTCGCGGCGCTCCCCGCACAATGTCTAACCGGGCTCCCTCGGTGAGCGCGATGCGGTCTACTCTCCCGGCTTCGAGGCAGGCCGCCGGCGCGCCATCGGCGTGGTCGCAGCCCTTCCAATCAATCAACGTGCGACCACGCCGATGGCGCGACGCTGGGCCGATGGGACGCCCAAAGCGTTTACAGCGGACTAGAAGGCCGGGGATGAGGACGCCCGTGTTCACGACTACAGTGCCAACCTGAAAATCGTCATGACCCTGTGAGCGATGATCCACCGGGCCGCCACACCAACCCGCAACGGGTGGGTCGCAGGAGCTGAAGCCCCTGCCTACAACTCCGAAACAACGATCGCGCTCCTCGGCCGTGACCTGAATCCCAACAAAACCCGCGGACCTCGATTACCGCTGAACTCGGGCTGAGCCGCCTTTCGCGAAGGTCTCGACCTCCGCGAGCCTGGCCATGGTCACATCTCCCGGGAATGTGGTGGACAGGGCGCCGTGGGCCCATCCCAGACGGACGACTTCATCCAGCTCCCGTCCATCCAGCATCCCGTAGATCAGACCGGAGGCGAATCCGTCGCCGCCGCCGATGCGGTCGATGACACCGAGCTCACACGTCGGAGCTGATGGCCCGCTCCCCGTTGCACCAGATCACGGCCCCCCACTGATGGCGGTTGGCGGTTTCAACCTCCCTGAGGGTGGTGGCCACCATCTTCACGTCGGGGAAGTCGCGATTGACCTCGGCGATCATCTCGAAGAAGACCGCCGTGTCGAGCTTGGACTTCTTCTCGACATCGGGACCCTTGACGCCCAGTCCCATCTGCAGATCCTCCTCGTTGCCGATGAGGACATCGACGTTCTCGACGATCCGCTTGAAGGTGCTCTGGGCGGCCTCGAGCCCGCCGATGGACTCCCACAGTTTTCCGCGGTAGTTCAGATCGAAGGATGTGACGGCGCCGTGTTGCTTCGCGGCCTTCATCGCCTCGATGATGAGTTCGGACGTCGTCGTCCGACAGCGCCGCGTAGATGCCCCCGGAGTGGAACCAGCGGACGCCTTCGCCGAAGATGGCATTCCCAGTCGAAGTCGCCCGGTTTGAGCATGGCGCCGGCTTCATTCGCCCGGTTGTAGAAGACCACCGGCGGCCGGACGCCGTAGCCGAGATCGCTGTAGACGGTGGCGATGTTCGGTCCACGGGCGCCGTCATGTTCGAACCACTTGTAGAAGGGTTTGACGCCCATTTCCCTGACCCGGGTCTGCACCAGTTCGCCGATGCCGTAGTCCACCATGGCGGTGGCGATCCCGGTCTTCAGACCGAAACAGTCCGCCAGGTTGGCGGCGACGTTGTACTCACCACCCGAGACGTGGATCGCCACCGAACGTGCTTTCCGAAATGGGATTCGGCCCGGATCCAGGCGATGGACCAGGGAACCCAGGGACAGGAAATCGAGAGCACAGTCGTCTTTTCTGATCTTCAGTTCAGCCATGAATACTCCTCCACGTCCGACGAGATCCTCTCTCGCCTTCGTCAATTCACTGATCATAATTCCCCTATTCACTCACACCGGTTCTATGCGATATACGTCCGTGCCGTGATGTCCCCGCCGTGGCCCGTCCAGTCGGTGTGCGAGAACTCGCCGCGCGGCCGGTCGACGCGCTCGTAGGTGTGGGCGCCGAAGTAGTCGCGCTGGGCCTGGAGGAGATTCGCCGGGAGCCGATCGTGACGGTAGCCGTCATAGAAGGCGAGCGCGCTCGACAGCGCGGGCACCGGGACGCCCATGGCGACCGCCGACGCCACCACTCGCCGCCACGACGCCTGTGCCTGTCTGGACCTTGTCGGCGAAGTACGGATCGAGGAGCAGATTCTCGAGATCGGGATTCTTGTCGAAGGCTTCTTTGATCTTACCGAGGAAAATCGAGCGGATGATGCAGCCGCCGCGCCACATGAGCGCGATCCCGCCGTTGTTGAGGTTCCAGCCGTACTCCTTGGCGGCGGCCCGCATGAGCATGTAACCCTGGGCGTAGGAAACGATCTTCGAGGCCAGAAGCGCCTGCTGCAGATCGTTGACGAATGCGACGGGGTCGCCGGTGAAATCTCGAGTCGTCGGGTCCGTCGAGAACCTTGGACGCCGCCACGCGCTCGTCCTTGATCGCCGACAGGAAACGCGCAAAGACCGCCTCGCCGATGAGGGTGAGCGGGACGCCCATCTCGAGCGCCGAGATGGCGGTCCACTTGCCGGTGCCTTTCTGACCCGCGGTGTCGAGGATCTTCTCCACGATGGGCTCTCCGGCCTCGTCGCGGTAGCCGAGGATGTCCCGGGTGATCTCGATGAGATACGAATCAAGCTCGCCCTCGTTCCACTCGGCGAAGATGGAGTGCATCCGATCGTGATCGAAACCGAGACCGTCCTTCAAGAGCTGATAGGCCTCGCAGATGAGCTGCATGTCGCCGTACTCGATCCCGTTGTGGGTCATTTTGACGAAGTGGCCGGCGCCGTTCTCTCCCACCCATTCGCAGCACGGTGAACCGTCCTCGACCTTGGCCGAGACGGCCTGGAAGATCGGCTTGACGTGCTCCCACGCCGCCGGCGAGCCGCCGGGCATGATGGACGGGCCGATCCGGGCGCCCTCCTCTCCACCCGAGACCCCGGTGCCGATGTAGAGCAGTCCCTCGGACTCGACCCACGCCGTGCGCCGGATGGTGTCGTTGTAGTTGGAGTTGCCGCCGTCGATGATGATGTCGCCCTTGTCGAGGAGCGGAATCAGCATCTCGATAAACGCGTCCACCGGCTTACCGGCCTTGACCAGCAGCATCACCCGCCGCGGTGAGGCGAGAGAATCCACCAGTTCCTCGATCGAGTGGGTGCCGACGACATCGGTGCCCCTGGCGTTGCCCTCGATGAACTCGTCGACCACCGAGGTGGTGCGGTTGAAGACCGCCACCTTGAATCCGTGATCGTTCATGTTGAGGACCAGGTTCTGGCCCATCACCGCGAGCCCGATGAGCCCGAGATCCGCTTTGTCAGTCATTCGCTCCTCCATTGATAAATATGTGGTTTTTTCCAACCGGAAACCGACCGCGAGGCGTCTCGCACCAACAGCAGCCTGGTCGGGAGGGTGTAAAACCCTCCCCTACGGTTCTTTCATTGATTGTGGTTTTCGTAGGGGCGGGTTTTATACCCGCCCGCGCATGACGCGGTAGGGGCCGAGAATCACGATGCATCGATCTCGCCCCTAACTCGATAGAGCTGTTCGCCGGCTCGCGGGACGAAGAGGATTCCCGCGTCTTCTTTGTCCTTCCAGTCGTCGAAATCGATGGACGCCGGGTCGAGATAGCCGAGGCCGATCCGCTCGCAGCGTTCCTTCGGTATCCCAGTGGCGAGAGTCACATCAATGCGTGCCTCCTCGACCCCGTCGACATACATCCCCGCGCCGCGCACGTGGGTGGAGTGCGCAACGATCCCCCACGGGAAGCGGGAGAACCTGTCCCATTGGGCGGTGAAATAGTCACGGACGTGATAGCCGATCTCGTCGATGATCCGCCCGTGGACATAGGAGACCTCGGTGATGTGTGGTGCAAAGATCACGACCTCGCCGCCATCGGCGATGGCCGGTTCGAGCTTGTACATCCCTTTGGCGCCGGTCCACAGATCGTCGTACATTTCGGGGACCATCGACAGGACCCGTCGGTACGGCCGATCGACCCAGACGATGTCGAGTTCGGCCGACAACTCGGTGGCCGCGTGCCAGGTTTCGTCCATCTCGCCAACGTAGAGGCCACGCAGATCCATGCCGTGCATGACCATGGCGATGAGCGAGCTCGGGGTCGGGATGAAGGACGCGGCACGGTTGATGAGGCGCCGCATGGGAGTATCGGCGACACCGATGATCTCTTTGCTCGTCAACAACGCCCCGAGCCAGTGGGTGACGTCGATGACCTCTTGCCCCGCTACCCCAGGAACAAAATATTTGTTGCCTCCGGAGAAACCGGCAACTTCGTGCGGGAAGACCGGTCCGCAGACCAGGAGCTCGTCATAGGGTCGTTCACCTTTGGGGTCGCCGACGAGTCGATTGAGCCGGACCGGGACATCGAGATCCATCCTGCCATCGCTGGCATCGCGTACTTCTACGGCCGGAATCGTTCCCACGATGACAAACGTCTCCTCCAGATCCCAGCGATGATTGAAGATCATCGAATCGCCGGTCGAGCCGTCGCGGACATCGACGCCGACCAACCGGCCGAGCGCCGCGTCGTCCATCGGAGGGTGGGTGCCGAGAGCGACGAGAAAATCGAGCGCTGCGACCCGCGGGCCGAGTACCTCGTGCAGCAGCCGGTACATCAGTGGGATGGGAGCCGTGCGGGTGCTGTCGGGGATGACGACCAGCACCTTTTTGCCGGCGTACCTCGATTGATCGAGGCCGTCGGTGAGGACCTGACGAATTTCGGCCTCGGTGAGGGATCGGGCGGGGCGAGAAAAACTCTCCACATTTCCCTCAGATCGTCATGGCGGTGAAGCCGCCATCGATACGGATGAGCGTGCCGGTCACGAAACTCGATGCCGCCTCGGCCGCCAACCACACCACCGCGCCGGCAAGCTCCTCGGCCTCGCCGAACCGACCCATGGGGGTGTGGCCCATGATCGCCGCCGTCCGCTCCTCGGTGAGCAGTTTTCGGTTCTGCTCGGCGGGGAAGAACCCTGGCGCCACGGCGTTGACCCGGACCTTGTGCGGCGCCCACTCGCGGGCGAGGAACTGGGTCATATTATTGATCCCGGCCTTGGTGATGGAGTACGTGAAAACCTTAGATAGCGGTGGCCCCGACGAGGCCGACGAGACGTTGATGATCGACCCGCCCTCGCCCTGCTCCACCATCTGCTTACCGAAAATCTGGCTGGCCAGGAAATAGCTCGTCAGGTTGACGGCGAGAATCTTGTCCCACTCCTCGCGGGTGATTTCGAAGATCGGGGTCCCCGAGTTGATCCCCGGTGCATTGAGCAGGATGTCGACCCGACCCCATTTCTCGACGATCCGATCCAGTGCGGATCTTGAGGTCGTCTTCGTTGGTGGCATCGACCCCGATTCCCATGGCATCGACCCCGGCCGCGCCGTAGATCATGTCGGCCTGCGCCACCGCCGCCTCTTCGACGAGATCGAGGACAGCGACCCGCGCACCGGCCCGGCCCAACGCCGTGGCCATGGCGCCGCCGAGGACGCCGCCGGCGCCGATGGTGACCGCGACCTTGCCGTCCAACGAAAACAGATTCTCCGAGATAGCTCATCAGACCCTCCCGAACGGTTCGGTGTGGCGCTTGAAGTGCGTCACCAGATTGCCGAAGTGGACATCCTCGTGCTCTCTGAGAACTGTCATGATCCGATCCTTGAAGAGCGTCCTGCCGTCCGGACCACGCTCGGTCAGCACCCGGCCGAAGGTGACGTGGAGCACCTGCCGCGCATCCTCGTCATCGAGCAACCGGACCAGAGCTCGATCGTCAAGCGTGGTCGCCGCGGGCACCCGTTCGAGTTCGCCCGAGACGTGGTAGGTCCGCCGCTCGTGCTCGTAGAGCGAGCGCGCGAAATCGAGGATCTCGCGGAAGAGCCCCGGATCGCAGACCGCGATCGCACGCAGCGCCTCGAGGTAGCTGGTCCCCGCGGTCTTGACGTGGACGCCACCCGATCCGATCTCGCCGATGGTGCGATAGACCCCGAACTTGTCGCTGCCGGAGTGGATGCTGATCTTGTAGGGGCCGAAGGTCTCGGCGATGGCGAGGTGCTTGAGGTACTTCGGTTCTGAAAGACACCGAGATCGCCGCGATAGTCGATGCCCTTTTCGAAGTCGCCGACGAAACGCGGCGCCAGACCGACCCACTTCACTCCCAGGCGTTTGAGCTCCGAGGCGACCAGCCAGTGTTCGAAAGGCGATGTCACCGAAGCGGTTTCGTCCACCGAGACTTCGACCTCGAAAGGTCGCTCCCCCATCACCTCGACGATGTGGCGGTACATGGTGGCGACGTGGGCCAGCGCTGCGCCGTACTTGACCAGCCCTCGGAGGACGTCTTCGGTGGTCGGCTCGAGGACCAGCTCCGATCCGATCTCGAACCGCTGTCCGGCGAATCTCGAAAGGACGCCGTCGAGACTCTCATCGAGCGCCGCCCACGGCAGATCGGCGGCCGCGGCGCGAAGCTCGGCGTCGGACATCTCGTCGGCGGCGTCCACCACGTGGTCGCCGGGATCGATGGTGAACATGGTGAAACCCGCGGCGGCCATGAGGTCGACATCGGCGGGGGTCTTGAGGTGATCGGCATCGGCGCCGTAATCCCGAGCGCCAGCCCTCCTGGAAGACCGCCCAGGTGGCGGCGTCCATGACCTCGTTGGGGGTCCGTTCGGTTCGTTCGAGCTCGCGGATCGACTGCTGAGCGAGGACCACCTCGAAACCGCTGCCGGCCATGGCGCGAAGATGCGCCGGTCCGGCGATCCCGAGCCGGTCGCCGAGCCCGAAGCTGTCGGCGAGGCCCAGGACCCGCGGCCGGGTCCATTCAAGCAACTCTCGCAGCACGGCGGCGTTGCCCGGGGTGAGGCGGCAGCGCCGAACCTGATCCTCGGTGTCGAAGGCCCACTTCAAGCAGGTGCCCTCGAAACGGTCCGACACCGGATCGTTCGGCGGCGCCACGATGTAGAGCCGGCGGCCGGGCGTGCCGCGACCCATGAACAGCAGCGCCTTGACCGATGGCGACTGGCGGAATGCGGGTAGATTTCCAGCGACCGGTCGGCGATGGCGATGGGAACTCGATCCGCGCCTTCCGGCGGCGATTCGATGATTTTCAGCAGATCTTCACGGAGGTTCATTCATTCTCCTCGATCACATCAATTCATGGGCGGTGTCCGGGCTACTCTGTCTACCGGTGGCAATCGTCGGCATTCATCACCACCAGCACTGCTCGGCTGCCAGTATAGAACCATTTGTGTCGCTCAGTCGTCAACCGGGATCTCGCAGTAGCCATCGCAAACTCAGCTTCAACATACATTTCACGGACGACACACCTCAACGCGGTCAATTCAGCACCACCGTATGCATCAGGGTGTATGGCCCACCGTGGGCGTCGTCGCGATAGATCTCGACCACGGGGCTTTCACTGCCGACGATAACCCTGAAGAACGAACTCCTCGTCTGCCCGCGGCCCATTATCTGCGCCTCGTACCAGCGCTCACGCGCTTCCGGGTCGTCGCCGTACTCGGTGTAGAACTGGGCCAGGGTCTGAGTGACCGGCCGACCCGTCAGACCGAGGTACTTGAACCAGTAGTCGATGTGGTATTCATCATCCCGATAGAGCTGTCTGATTGAATTGGCCTCGCCGACGCCCTTCGCCTTCCCTTCCTCGATGGCGCGATGGACGGCCGCATACATCTGATCGGCGTACGAGGCCTCCTCCAGACCACGGGCGTGGCCCGGGTCGAGCTGCCACAAACCGTTGATCTTCCCGACAGAAGTGTTATGGGTGTGGCCGCAGACATAGGCGTCGACCTCGTACTCCAAGAGCAGCTGGTGAAAAGCAAACGCGGACTCCGGGTCTTCGTCGAGGGAATCGCCCTGGTGTCGGATCCTCCCGTTGTCCATGTCCGGCATCGGGAGCAGGGGCTCGTGGCCGAAAACAAAGATGTTGTCCTTGTCGGTGGCCTTGAGGTCCGCCGCCAACCACGCCATGAGTTCGGGCACGACCGCGCCTTCGAGACCCCAGTCCTTGATCCCGTCGAAGTACTGGTTGCCAGCGCAACGAAGTGGGTGTTCGCCCAGTCGAAGGAGAAGGTCGTCGACTCACAGCCCGCCGGACCGCGGTTGACGACATTGGGCACCGTCAGGCTGTACTCGCGAAGGTACTGCATGCTCGAGGGCGACTCGGGATCATGGTTGCCGAGCACGGGATACCACGGATAGTCCTCGCCGATGGTCCGGTCGATCATGTCCCGCACCGCCGACGGCGGGTCGACATCGAGATCGCCGGGGCTGATCATGAAGGCCCCGGCGCCCACCGCGGCGATGGCCTTGCACGCAGCCCGAAAAGTGCTCGGATTCTTCACCCGCCGCCGCGAAATTCCTCATGTCCGCCGCGATGATGAAGACGAGGTCTTCGTCCGCGGCCTCGACCGCGAACACCGGGGCGATCCCTCCGACGAGAACCACGGCAAGCAAGAGCATGATCAACCTGATTGGAAAACGCGATGCACGGCTCATAACATCCCCCCATCGACTCCCTGCGGGCGGGACGCCCGCACCACAATCGCCCGGGTTCTCAATTCAAAATTCATAATTCATAATTCAAAATTAGTAGCTCAGTCATCCACCTGGATTTCGTAATAGCCTTCGCCGGCGTCGTAGTTTTCCTGCCGCTGCCGAGGCACCTCCTCGACCTTGTCGGGCCACGAGGTGACTCCGTTGACGAGCTCCGATGCCTTGACCTCGAATGGACCGCGGACGACCCGTCCGAAGGTATCGACCAGCCGGTAGCTCATGATCGGGTCATCACCCATCTTGAAGTCGATGAGGCCGAAGTTGCTGCCCTGGAAGTAGGCGGGCCAGACCCGCCGTTCGGGCCGACGCTCGAGCCAGCTGTCGGGGATGACCTGCGCCAGGGGTGAGCTCACCATGTCGTAGAGATCGTAGCCGCCGTGTTCCGACCACGGGATGACGTTGAGCTCGCCGATGTGGGTGTCGCCCGACATCATGACCACCCCGGTGATCTCCGAATCACGGATGAAGTCAAAAAGCCGATTGCGCTCGTGCAGGAACGCGGCCCACGAGTCACCGCCCGGACCCTTGTTCTTGCTCCAGCCGCTGCCCGAAACCAGAACCTTGAAGACCGCGGTGCTGGCCTCGAGTTGCTCGGTGAGCCACTTGTACTGGGCGGCTCCGAGCATGGTCTTCTCGGGCGTGTCCGGGTCCTCGCACGGGTCGCGATACCAACGACCGTCGATGACAAAGAACTCAACCTGGCCCCAGGTGTAGGTGTAGAAAATGCCCTTGACATCCGGCAGCCCGAAGGACGGGTTGGGCCAGTAATCGAGGAAAACCTCGTAGGCGCCCGCTTTCACCGGGTTGGTGCGATCGTGGTTGTTGAGGCCGAAGTCGTGGTCATCCCAGACCGCGAGGTTGGAGATGTTGTGGATTACAGGCTGCAACGCCGCGATTTCTCGCTGCCGACGGTACTCCTCGCGGAGGATGTCCGGGTCGAGGGTGTCGCCATAAATGTTGTCGCCGATCCAGAAGAGGATGTCGGGCTCGTAGTGCGCCACCCACGGCCAGATCGGTTGGATGCGATCATCCTGCCACTTGGGGCAGGAGCCGAAGACGATTCTCAGATCGGCCGCCTCGCCCTCGGGCGGGCCGGTTTCGAAGCGAAGGGGTTTGAGGTCCTTGAGATATCGGTCCTTGATGCCGTCCACGATGATCTCGTAGAAGTACTCGGTGGATGGCTCGAGATCCGAGATGGTGATGGTCGCGGTGTAGTCAGAAGTTTTGCTGACCATCACGGGTTCGGTCTGCTTCGCCGCACTGAGGTCGGGGGTCAGATCGTATTTGACGGCCACCGTGAAAGCACCGCTCGTTCGGACCCAAATCTTGGCATCGGTATCGGTCACCGCCCCGACCATGGGCCCCTGCATCAAACGGGGGTAACCGGTGGAACTCGCTTTGGCGGCGACGGCCACCGATGCGCCGACGAGGAGAACGAGGGCAAGAACCGCGACCGAACGCAGACCGGTGAGAAGTTTCATCATCGCTCCTTTTCTCAAAAGACCCAGGACAGCTTGGTAAACAGGGTGTCTTCCTGCTCCGACACGGCCCCGATCTCGGAGGTCCCCTTCTGATAGGCGACCTGCAGTGAACCGAACGGTGGGAGGAACCGCCACACCCCGAGCAACTGGACATTCTCTTTGCCGATCACGGAGTTGGTCTGGACAAACAGCGTGAGGTAGAGATCGTTGGTGAAGTAATAGCTCGATCGGAGGACGTGGATCCACGTGCTCTCGTTCTCCGGGTCCGGGTCGAGATCGAGCCAGGTCGCCTCGTAGGTAAGATCCCACGCCTTCGACAACCGGTACTCCAGTCGGACGGTCGCGAGCTTGAGATCGCTGTCGAAGTTGGTGCCGCTGCCGACCTCGAAAAAGACGGCTCTCCCCCTTCGATTGTCGTATCCGATCTCGGCGCTGGTCAGGGAGTTGCGGAACTCCTTCTCGAAGACCTCGATCCCGCGGTCGACCGAGAATTCAAACTGCCACCCGCTCGTCAGAACGAGCTCGACGTCGGCCTCGAGCTCCCAGCTCCTGAGATCGCCCGCCTGACTGTAATAACGGTTGTAGTTGACCTTGCCCTCGAGTCTTTCGAACGCGCTGTCCTGGAACCAGATCTGGTGCGTCGCCTCGGCATCCCACTCCTTGCGGTCGTCGTCCTCGAGAAAGCCGACGGCGTTGACGTTGTCCAGCAGGCCCTCGTCGAGCGACGTGTACCGGACGTGAAAGTGGCTGTTGGCCGAGTCGAAGGCCGGGCGCAGGAACCACCCGCGGGCGCCGTCGTTCGTCGCCCCGTGCGAGCGCAGGAACTGGCCCGTCAGCCCCAGGGTCTTGCTGAAGAAGAGGGTGGCGTCGACCCCGACCGATCCGGTGTCCTCACCAGCGACGCGGCGGTTGGCGGCGAGCAGGCCGATGGTCGAAGGGCCGAAAACCCCCCGCTGCAGACGCACGACGGCATAATCCGCATCATTCGTCTCCGGTGATCCCGTCACCTCGTTGTCGATGAAGAGATCGGCTCGAGCCGCGATGGCGGCGATATCGAAACCGCCGGCCTCGCCGACGAGCTTGCCGCCGGCCGTGATGTCGCCGATCCGCCGGCTGTAGAACTGGCGGATCCGCTGGTCGTACATCTCGACGCCCTCGAGGAAGAACGGCCTCTTCTCGGGAACGAAAATCTCGAAACGGGTGAGATTGATCTGCTCGACATCGGCCTCGATGAGCGCAAAGTCGGGGTTGATCGTCAGATCGCCGCCCAGGTTGTTGGTGATCCGGAACCTGAGATCGGCCCCGATCTCGGTCTCGATTTTCCCACCGTTTTCACCCGCGACCAAGGCATAGGGGATGAACGCGAATCTCTTGAACCCGGTCGCGGTCACGGCGAGACCGTCGACGACGCCGAAGGCCGACACCCGCCACTCCGATTCCCCGGGTCCCGACCACACCGCCGTCTCGAGCCGCCGCGGCGCCCTCCGGATGAAGTTGACCCCCCAGCTGACCTCGTCGCCGCCTTTGAACCGCAGCATCCTGAACGGGATCGCGAACTCGACGGACCACCCGTCGTCGGTGCGGCTCGAGGCGCACTCCCAGGCCGCATCCCACTTGCTGTCAACGGTGCGGCCGTTGTCCGCCACCTTGCCATCGCTCTGCACGCCGAGGATGTTGGTCGCAAAATAGTACGCCGTCCTGCCGTTTTGAAACGTGTCGAGGAGGACCACGACCGAGTCGTCCCGATAGAGGTCGCCATCGCGGGACGTCACGGCGGCCGCGATCCTCCCAGGCTCAGGATCGAAGTTCCGGAAGGCGACGAAGAGCGCTTCAGAAGTGAAGCCGACCAGGACCACCGTTCGGAACGGCGACGCCTTGCCGAACTCGGGTTCGAACTGGACGAAACCCTCGATCTCGGAAGCCAGGGTCCAAACCTCGTCATCGAGCACACCATCGATGATCGGCTCTTCATCGAAGGCGGCCGCGTCAAAGCGCAGCTCCGCGGCGCCGCCGCCCAGCGCCATCAGGACCACGATCGCGGTCACCGCGGTGACCCTGCCCGCGCGGGCTCTTCCGGACACGGGGATTTGCCGGTTCGTCTTCACCCTGCTCCGTCCATCGCGCGCTCAGGTCACAGACCTCAGATGAGCAATGCCGCGCTCGGCAGCAGTGTCGGCGTCGGGCATCGGCATGAACTCGCCCGACACGAAACCCTGATAACCGGTGCCGTAGAGAATTTCAAGAATCCCTCCGAAGTCCAGATGCCCGGCTCCCGGGTACCACCGATTCGAGTCGGCCACGTGGAAGTGGAAGATACGATCGCCGACGGCGCGGATGCTGTCCTCGATCTCGGCCTCTTCGATGTTCATGTGAAAGGTGTCGAGCAGGAGGCCGAAGTTGTCCGCGCCGACCCGCTCGATGAGATCGAGCCCCTGGGTCGCGGTGTGGATGAGATCGGTCTCGTATCGGTTCATGGGCTCGAGGGCGAATCGCACTCCGGTGCCCGCAGCCGCGGCCGCGCACGCCTGGATCGCCTCGACCAGATACTCCATGGACCGCTCGTGGGTCTGCCCCTTCGGAGTGATTCCACGGATCAGACCGAGGATCACGATGGCGTCGAGGTCGGCGGCGAGGGGAATGTGGCTCGAGATTCTCGCGATGGCCGCGGCGCGCACCTTCTCGTCGTCGCTGGTGAAGGACAGACCCTCTTCGCCCCACGCCTGGCCGGTCCCGATGGCGGGCACGACCAGGTTGTGCGATGAAATGACGCGCTCGAGCTCGCCGGCGTTCACCATTTTCGGATCCCGCACGGCGAGCTCGACACCGTCATAACCGCAGCCGGCGATCTTGGCCACATTGGCCTCGAAATCGCCCTTGAAAGCCACCGCCTGGAAGGCGGCGGCGTGGGTCGACAGCACGACGCTGAGTTTCATTTCGACTGTCCTACGAGTTCGATCCCTGACCGATCCGCGGCAGGGCATAGACCGGCTTCCATCCCTCGCTCAGGGGTTCGCGGAGATAGGGCTCCATCTCGGCTTCGGTGCGCAGCGTGACCATCTCCACCGGAGGCACGGTCCCCGCCGGCCAGGCTTCCAGAGTCTGGTCGTTGAGCAGGGTGAGGTACTTGAGAATCGCGGCGACCGGTCGTTTGGCCTTCTCGGCCTTGCCGTGGGTGGCCTTGCCGACGACTCCCTCCGGGGTCGCAGCGATTTCGATGGCGAAGTGGCCTTCACCCTCGGACCAGCGGCTCGGCCGGCTGAAGGGATCAACCGACTTGTCGAAGTGACCGTCGGGAAGATAGCCGATGCCTTCGGTGTCCACCGCATAGTCCATGTCCACCATGTCAGGGTGGAGCAGCAGACCGAGGGAGGTTTCCGACTCATCCGCGTGGACAAAATTGGTGTCCATCTTGGCCGCCCTTGGGCTCGGTCCGGAAGAACTCGCGAACCGCGCGGTGCCAGTCGATGACGCGGAAGACGCCCGGCAGCTGGTAGCGCTTCTGGAACTGCTGGATGGCCGACTCGAGCATCCACAGATGACCGTGGTTGTTGATCAGGATCTGCTTGCGGAAACCGTCGTTCCAGAGACCCAGCATGACGTCGATGAGAAACTCGCGGGCGATGTTCTCACGGATGATGACGGTGCCCGGCATCCCCAGGTGGTGATACGGGTGTGACCCGTAGTTGAGCGGCGGCAACGCCAGGCTCACCGGCGCGCCCCGCTTCGCGGTGAACCGTCGCACGCCCTCGCAGATCTGACTGACGTAGAGGGTGTCCGAGGCGCTCGGCAGGTGGCGGCCGTGGAGTTCGGTACAACCGATGGGGATCATGACGATGTCGTTCTTCCGGCGTTCGGCCTCGACCTGGTGGCGCACGGTCGTCTGGATATACGACCCCGCTTTCCCCCACTCACAGGGGGAAGGAACTCCGTACTCGGCGAGCATCGCATCGACCTCGGCGTCGCTCGCGTCCCACACTTCCTTCTTGCACCGTCCGACGGTGTTGTCTTCAAAAAACAGATCCGGCTGATCGGTGGCCAGCAACCGGGGATCTTCTGGGTTGTTCGACATGTGATTCTCCTTGTCGCGTTTCGTTCTCTCGTCAACTTTGTTGTGGGTCGCCGGTCGGCGACCCGGTTGTCATTGTTGTTTCGACCTCGACGGGTTCGCCGGTCTGGATCGACCGGCGCCCGGCGAGGGCCACCGCCAGCGTCGCCGCCCCGTCCCGGTCGGTGACCGGAGGTGGGGTGTCATCGACGACACAATCAACAAATGCCTGGAGCATGGTCACGAATGCGTCACCCATGCGTTCGGGCGTCGTGTGGACGGCATCGTGGTGGGCGCCGTTGCGATCCAGCACTCGGACCGGAGTCTTGCGGAGGCGGCCGATCTGGACCGCCCCCTCGTCGCCGATCACCTCGCCACGCAGATCGTGGCCGTAACGGGTGGTCCGGCTGGCGGTGAGAGCGCCCATGGCGCCGCCGGCAAACCGCACGCTGACCACCGCGTTGTCGACATCGCCCACCGTCGCGATGGACTGGGTCGATCAGGGCGCCGCCCTCGCCGTAGACCCGGACGATCTCGTCTCCAAGCAGCCACCGCCCGAGGTAGATGTCGTGGTACATGGAGTCCAGGATGAGACCGCCGCTGACCTCGAGATCGGCAAAGGAGACCGGCGGCGGGTTCATGTCGCCGCTGATCGAACGATAGAGGACGGGTTTGCCGATCCCTCCCTCATCGATGACGCGCTTGGCTTCGATATATCCCGAATCAAATCGACGGGTGTGACCGAGCATGAGCTTGATACCCGCGGCCCGGGCCGCCACCGCCGCGCGGTCACACCCCTCGAGACTCAGACCGAGCGGCTTTTCGCACAGGATGTGCAGCCCGGCGGCGGCGCAGTCTTCGACATTGGCCACGTGGGCCGAGGTGCTGCTCGCGATCACGACCGCGTCGAGGCTCTCGGCCTCGAGCAACGAATCGAGATCGTCGTAGACGGACACGGCGCCGCAGCGCCGGCGGACCTCGGCGGCCCGCTCGGCACTGGACGTCGTCACGGCGACGAGGTGCGCACCCCGGACGCGTGAGACGAGATTCTCCGCATGGGTCAGACCCATCCGGCCCACTCCCACGACGGCCATGCGCAGATCGTTCACCGTTTTGCTCTCCAAATCTCGTCGAATTCAGTTCGGTTTGACGAGGATCTTGCCGTCGGTCCGGTCGGTCGACTTGGCGATGGCCGCCACCGTGTCGTCGAGACCGTACCTGGCGGTGATGATCGGGCTCAGATCGACGCGGCCCGAAGCGACGAGGCGAATCACGTTGGGGAAGGTCTCGTGACCCGAGTGCCCCTGCGCGCCGAAGGCCTGGGCCCGGCGGACCTGGAATGCCTCGAGGTACATGGGCACGCGCTGCGCGGCGCGGCCGATCTGGATGACCTTGCTGTTGATGGCGAGGGCCTTTTCCATCTCCGGGATCGTCAGGTGGGGAACACCGGCGGCCTCGACGTGGAAGTCGAACCCGGCGCCGCCGCTGAGCTCCATGAGCACCTCACTCGGACTGACCTCGCGCGGGTCGTAGACATAGTCCGCGCCGACCAGCTTGGCGAGCTCCATGCGAGGCTTCGAAACCTCGAAGGCGACGATCTTGCCCGCTCCCCCCGCCTTGGCGAGGCCGATGGCCGCGAGGCCGATGGAACCCGCACCGAAGACCGTCACGAAATGACCGGGGCGGAACCCGCCGCCGCGCTCGAACATCCCGTTGTAGGCAACGCAGGTCGGCTCGGTGAGAGCGGCGACCTCGTAGGCCTTTTCCTCGCTGCCGAACTTCTCCGCGATGGCGTCGATCTTCCAGCAGAACTTTTCATCCACCGCGATGTAGTTGGCGAATGCGCCCGGGATGGTGAACCCGAGCTCCTCGAGATTGGTGCAGTGGTTCGGGTAGCCGTTGCGGCACGGAATGCAGCGGCCGCACCAGATCATCTCCTCCACGGTGACCATGTCGCCGGGGGTGAGTAGCGTGACCTCCTTGCCGATCTCCACGACCTTGGCCGAGAACTCGTGACCGAGGATGGTGGCGAACTTGGTCAGTCCAGGGTAAAGGATGTAGTTATCGTCATCGGTCTCATAGAAATGCATGTCCGAGCCGCAGACACCGCAGGCCTGGATCTCGAGGAGCACTTCCTGGGGGCCCGGTTTCGGATCGGGCCACGAACGAACCTCCAGTGTCGGGTTCCTCCAGATTTCGTTACCACTGATGGCTTTGCCAGTCTTCTTCTCCCAATCCGAAACCGTGTAGGTCGGTCTGGGGTCCCACTTCGCATCAAGAACGAGTCCTTTCATCACAAACCTCCGTTGATTTTCTTCGGTGCCGGAACGACGTCTCGACACCGTGTTTTTCGCACCTAAACCGAGAGAGCAACTCCCCGGTACTTTCTTTCGAGCAGATCAACAATCTGTTCACGACTTCGGCGAATCGGCCCGGGAACCGCCACCTTCAAGCTCGTGACCGCAGCCGACCACCGAAGGGCCTCTTCGGGCGGGTGTTCCAGCCGGGCCGCAACGTAGGAACCGACGCAGGTGTCGCCCCGACCGCTGCGGCCGAGCATCGACTCAGCGTAGAAGGCCGCCTCGAACAGCTCTCCGTCTGCGAGGAGCACGATTCCGTCGCGGTGGGTGATGATGACCTCCCGCGGGCCCTGCGACGCCAGGATCTCGGCGGCCTTCCTGATATCAGCTGCGCCGGTCATGGCCTCGGCTTCGACCACATCCGCCTTGAGAATATCGATGAGACCCAGAACATCTTCCTGCTCCGGCCAGGGCAGGTGTTCGAGTCGGCCGTCGGGATGACGGACCCGGATGAACCCCTGGGCATCGGCGCTGATCATGGCGTCTCGTTCGCGCAGCGCTCGGATCGTCTCGACGGGCATCTCACCCCGGAAGGACGGGCTGATGATGAATGCCGCCGCATCGACGGCCCGCACCTGGTCCGGCGTGAACGAACCTGCGTGGTCCGCCACGGTCAGAATTCGCTCATCCGGGTTGTCGGTCGGATACTCGAGACGCATGAGGGTCGAGCTCGGGGTCGCGGTGGCGAAGACCGTGATCCCCACCTCCTCGAGAGCCCGGACCACATAAAAATCCTCTTCAGCCAGCCGCATGATCGCCGCGACCTTTCGACCGAGGGCGAGCGCCGCGTTGGCCGAGTAGTTGACCCCGCCGCCGTCGGCGTGGCTGGTGCCCGCCGCCGTGACGATGGTGTCCTTGGTGTAGTTGCCGATGGTTGCGACGTCGAATTGAGCGTCTTTTGTGGTCATGTAATCCTCAATCTCAGTCTCTGGCACGAACCCGCCACAGCGATGTGGCCAATACGAACGAGAGGACCGAAGAACCGATCCAGAACCAGATCACCGCGCTGAAATCGTAGTGACGTGCGCCCTCGATGATGGTGACGCCGCGCTCGATGAGATGACCGCTGATCTGATCCTGAAGGGCCGCACCGATATACGAGAAAACTCCGATAAAGCCCATGGCCGCTCCGGCCGCCCTCTTGGGAGCGATATCGAGGGCGAAGAGGCCCCCGAGCGAGGTCACGAGTCCGGTCAGACCGAAGCCGTAGATAAAGAACGCCACGGTCATGAAGACCGGGTTGCCGGGTGGTCCGAAAAAGACCATGAGCAGACCGACGATCTCCATCGCGGCGAAGATCACGTTGGTCGGCGGCCGGCGTGCGTTAAACACCTTGTCCGAGGTGTATCCGAAAGCCAGGGCGCCGAGAATCCCGGCGATGGTGTTGACCGAGATGACGCTGCCCGCCTGCATCAGGGTGTAGCCCTTGGCCTCCTGGAGATAGAGCACGCCCCAGCTGTTGATGGCGTAGCGAGTGACATAGATCGACGCGCTCGCCATGGCGAGAACCCAGATTGCCGGGATCTTGAGGATCGTCCGTTGGACGGCCCAAGTGCTCTCATCGACCGCTTTCTTGGCGGCTGATTCGCCGCTGTGGTCGTTCCGCCAGTCGGCCACCGGGGGGAGGCCCATGGTCCGCGGCCGGTCCTGCATATAGATATAGAGGACGCCCGCAACCACGATGCAGAGTACCCCCGGACCCCAGAACCCCGCGCGCCAGCCCCACAGGCTGACGAGACCGGCGACTCCGACAAAGGTGAGCCCCTCGCCGATGGCGTGGGCCGTGCTCCAGATCCCGTACATCCGCCCCCGCTCGTTGTTGGAGAACCAGTTGGCCATGGCCACGGCGCCGGTCGGCGCGCCGAATCCCTGGAACCAGCCGTTGAGACCCCAGAGGATGACCGAAAGTACGAGAATCGTGGAGAAGCCCATCCCGATGTTGAGGAACGCCGAGATCAACACCCCGAAGGCGAAGAAGACCTTGAGGTTCATGTGATCGGCGAGGAAACCGTTGGTGAGCTTGCCGAAGGCGTAAGTGTAGAAGAGCGCCGAACCGATGATGCCGAGCTCGACCGGGGTGAAGATGCCGCCGTCGATGAGCGGCTTCTTGACCATGGACAGCGCCAAACGGCAGGTGTAGACCACCCCGTAGCCGATGGTGATCGCCAGCATGATCCGCAGCCGGTGGCGCTTGTACAGCGCGTCGATCTGCGCCTTGTCGGTGAGCGGCGCCCGGTTTTCACCGGTTCGGAAAAACCTCGCGAGACTCACTGGGTCTCCACTCTGACCGGCCGGTTCTCGGCCAGCGAGCGCGAAGCCGCGAGACCGATGAGCACCGACATGAGCCCGTCGGCGCCTCCGACCGGAGGTTGGCCATCGTCCCTGATACAGGTGAAGAACGACTCCATCTCGGCGACGAAAGACGCCTGATATCGCTCGAGGAAGAAGTACAGGGGTTTGTCGGAGCGGACCCCGGCGCCGGTGCTGACCGTCACCCGGTTGGGAGTCTCATTGACCGCCTCGGCGCTGCCGCCCGTCCCGAAGACCTCGACCCGCTGGTCATAGCCGTAGACCGCCTGCCGGCTGTTCTCGATCACCGCGATTGCGCCGTTGGCCAGCTTGAGGGTGGTGACCGCGGTGTCGACATCACCGGCTTCGCCGATGGCCGGATCGATGAGCACCGCCCCGCACGCGAAAACCTCCTCGACCTCGCTGCCGGTGAGGAATCGGACCATGTCGAAGTCGTGGATCGTCATGTCGACGAAGATACCGCCCGAGGTCTTGACGTAGGCCACCGGTGGCGCCTCCGGATCCCTCGAGGTGATCTTCACGAGGTGGATCTCGCCGACGTCGCCGTCGGTCACGGCCTGCCTCACCCTCGCAAAAGTGGGATCGAAGCGGCGGTTGAAGCCGACCTGCAGCTTGACCCCACTTTCGGCGACGATCGCCAGGGTGCGCCGGATTCGTTCGGGATCGAGATCGATGGGTTTTTCGCAGAAGACGTGCTTGCCTGCCCGCGCCGCCCGTTCGGTGAGTTCGGCGTGGGTCGGGGTTGGCGAGCACACGAGCACCGCCTCGATCTCGTCATCCTCGAGGATCAGCTCCGGGCCCTTGCCGGTGATGACGGTCGACGGCGGCCACGACGTGAAGTCGACATAGGGGTCGGTGACCGCTTTGAGGTTGATCCCGGGCATCCGCAGGAGGTTGTTCCCGTGGACCTGCCCGATTCGCCCTGCGCCGAGGATTCCCACCGTGATCTGTCTCATTGGTTTGGTCCTTCTGTATCAGTAACTGTTCTTATCGTGTCCCGAAGCGAGCCGGAGGCTGGATCCCTCCAAGGGGGAGGAGGGAACCCAGGCTCCGGACTTACCGCCGGTTTTCAGATTTTGTCGCTGCCTCTAGAGATCGAACCTCACACCCAGGGTCGCCCACCAGTCGTAGTATTCCTGCTGGCGGATCCGGTCGGGGTCGTTCTCATATGCCGTGTACGGCTCGTTGGTGATGTTAATGACTTCAAGGACGATGCTGAACTTCTTGGTCGCCTGCACCCGGAACAGGAAATCGAGCTGGGCGTGGTTGTCGACCCAGATGTCTTCCTCGATGTCCCCACCGACCTCCAAGAGCTTCTTGCCGTTGTAGTTCCACGACAGGCGGGTCGTGATGCCGTACTTCTCATAGACCAGGGCGAGGTTGCCGACGTGTTCCGACTGACCGGGAAGCGAGGTGGCTTCGCGATCGGGATACTTCGCCTCGGAGTCGACATAGGTATAGTTGGCATAGAAACCGAGACCGCCCCAGGCGCCCTTCCAGTTGGTGAACTGGTTCTGGAAGGCGAGTTCGAGACCGGCCAGGGTGCCCTTGTCACCATTTCGTGGCTGGGTCACTTCAACATCTTCGCCGTCGATGATTTCATCCGACTGGAAGATGTAGATGTAATCGGTCAGATCCTTGTAAAAGACGCCCGCCGAAATGATGCCGACCGGTTGCAAGTATTTCTCCCACATGAGATCGACGTTCCAGGCGGTCGTGACGTTGAGATCGGGGTTTCCGAGTTCGGCCTCACGATCCTCCAGGTTGACGAATCGCCACGGCACCGCGTCCTCGAAGTTGGGCCGCGCCAGGCTGCGGGTGAGAGCGGCACGGAGCTGCGAGTCCTTGCCGGTCTTGTAGACGAAGTGGAACTGGGGCAGCCACTCGGTGTAGTTCTTGTCGCCGTAGACCGGTGACACGGAATCCGCATCGCCTTCTTCGTCTACAATCAACTCGTACGCTTTGTAGCTAGTTGATGAGCTTTCTACCCGAACGCCACCCATGAAGGTCGCCTTCGCACCAATGAGAAACTCGCCCAGGGCGTAGGCAGCCAGGGTGTCCTCCGTCGCTTCGAAGTCGACGAGATCGTCCTCGAGGTTCTTCTCGGATTCCAGAAGCCCGCTCGCTCCCAGGTCTCTCATGGCCTGAGGAGAAAAGAACGGGATGATCTGGTTGCCGTAGATCCCACCGAAGAACGGCGTCTCCGAGTTCCAGTCGCTGAGATAATCGGCCATGTTCAGATCTTCATCGGACTCGAGGTCGAAGGTCTCGTAGTCCTGTATCTTTTCCTTGGTCCTGTACTTGGCGCCCACTTTCCACAGGCCGCTGAAACCGGCGCTCTTGTAGAACCCCTTGGTGAGGTTGATGGCGCCGACGATGTCCTCTTCGACCGAATTCTTGGCGTGATCCTCGATGGCGTCGAACCAGAACTCATCGGCACGCTCGTTGAGCGGGTTGGCCTGGATGTTGTTCGCGTCGATCTGATCGGGGCTGACATTGGGATCGAAAATGACATCTTCCATCACAAAGGCGGAGGTGTACTGGTCGGGCGTGTCCTCCTGCGATTTGTTGTACATCACACGGTAGTCGAGGACAAAGGACTCACCGATGTTGTTCTCACCGCCAAAGGAGAGGGAGAGAATGTCGGAGGTCTGTTGCCGGTCCTTGATGGATCTTTCAATCTCGTCGTCAGAAACCGCGTTGTTTTTCGCGCGCCGGAGCTCGGTATCGACGTAGTTGGTAAACAGCCCCCGCAGAAAATAGTTGGAGCGCTGGGACGCCCGGAAGTCGAGATCGAATGTCAGACCGTAGCGCTCGCGCTCGGTGGAGTAGTCGCGCATCTCGAGTTCGTCGAGTTCGCCGTCGTCGTAGGCCGGCTCAATATTGTCAGCGCCCCGCTTGGTGTCGCTACCGCTCGCCGAGACCAGCAGGCCCCAGTCCTTTGATTCGCCGAAACGGGTGCCGAAGGTGATGCTCCCGTTCGGGGCGGCCTCTTCCATAAGCGCGCTGTAACCGGCGCCGAGCGCGACAGAAAGACGCAGCTCTTCCGGGGCTCGCATGGTCACCAAATCGACAGTGCCGCCGATGGAGTCACCGTCCATGTCCGGCCGCAGGGCCTTTGATACTTCGATCGAACCGAGGAGGTCGGCCGGGATAGTGTCGAGGGCGACGTTCCGGACGCCGGCCTCGGGCGACGGAATCCGCTCGCCGTTGACCGTAGTCGAGTTGAGTCTCGCCTCGGTTCCGCGGATGATGACGTAGCGGCCCTCACCCATGTCGCGATTCAGGCTGACGCCGGGAATGCGCTGGGTGGCTTCGGCGGCGTTCTTGTCCGGAAAGCGACCGATCTGATCGCCGGACACGATGTTGGTGATGTTGACGGTGTTCATCTGCGTGTTGAGGGCTTTGGCCTGTCCCTCCAGGAGTGGCGACCCCCGAACTTCGATCTCGCCGCCGTAGGCGAGGGTCATGTCTTGAGTCACCTCCTCGCCGCCCACCACCGTGACATCAGCGGTGGCGCTGATCATCCCGAGGTAGCTGAAGGTCAAGGTGTGGTCGCCGGCCGGGACCGGCGCGATCCGGTAGATCCCGTCGAGGCCGGTCACGGCACTCTGGTTGCTCCCGTCGATGCTGACCTTGACCTCTGAAACCACATCACCCGAGGGTCCGATCACCGTTCCATAGATGACGCCGGTGCCATCCTGGGCGGAAACAATGCCTGGCGTCACCGCCACCGCGATAAACAGAGCCAAAAGAGCCAAGTACCTGAGTGTCTTTGTGGACGCCATTGCTTCCCCCTTGTCTAAAGTCGGTCAGGAATGAAATATCGAAAGAAACCCACCAACGGGCCTCCCCCCCGGGTGCGGAAAACCCACACCGAAATCGTTGACTGGACAAAAATCGCCGCAGCGCCCACCGGAGCCATCGAGGGCCCCGTGGGAACCGCGGGTCGAAGCTGCAGATTTTTTTGTTTGCGGCTGCATCGATTTCCTTTTGGAACGTTCCAGGTTGCAATCCCGCGTTCCAAGCGCTATATTTTGGAACGTTCCAAAAGGAACATATAACTCAGATCGGCGGAAGTCAAGTGGCACCACGAGGGAACACAGGCAAGACGGGACCCCAGACATTGCCGACCATCCTCGATGTCGCTCGAAGAGCCGGTGTCTCAAAATCACTCGTGTCCATGGTCGCCCGTGGCGAGACTGGGGTCAGCGAGGAAAAGCGCGCCGCGATCCTCGAGGCCATCGACGAACTCGACTACCGACCCAACGCCATGGCCCAGGGTCTGGTCATGCGCCAGACCCGGATTCTCGGAGTCATGGTTTCGGACCTCCAAAATCCGTTCTTTGCCGCTGTGATCTCCGGGATCCAGGAGCGCGCCCAGGGACGTGGGTTTCGAGTCCTCATCACGAGCGGCGACCGCACCCCGAGTGTCGAGGAGAGCGCGATCGAGAACCTCCTCCAGCTCAGGGTCGACGGTCTCATCCTCGCCTCGCCACGGGTCGACGACGAGGTCATCGCCCGTGTCGGACGATCGGTTCCCGTTGTCGTGCTCAACCGCGACACCGCCGACGACACCAGCGACAGCGTCACCAACGACAATATCGCCGGCGCCCGCCTCGCCATTGAACACCTTGTCAGCTTTGGACATCGCCGTATCGGCTTTATCGAGGGCGGCGCCGGCGCCGGCGCCCGAATCCGCCACCGGGGCTATCTCAGCGCGATGCACGACTTCGGCCTCGAAGACGAAATTCTCACCGTCGAGGGCCAACACACCGAGGAGGGAGGATACCGGGGCGCCATGGAACTCCTCAAAATGAGAGCCCTTCCGACCGCGGTCTTCGCCTCGAACGACCTCTGCGCCATCGGCGCCATGAACGCCTTTGAAGAAGCCGGGCTGAGTATCCCGGAGGATGTGTCGCTGGTCGGCTACGACAACAACCGCATGGCGGCGCTGCGCCACATTTCGCTGACCACCATCGACCAGCCGGGAGACGACATGGGTCGATCGGCGGTCGAGCGCCTTGTGGAACGGATCGACGGGGACCGGACCGAGCCGAGCCACGACGTCGTTTCGCCCAGCCTGGTGGTGCGATCTACGACAGGACCACCTCGTTTTGAAGCTAAGACATAAAATTTCTATTTAAACCAATTGGCATGTATGAGCATCTCATGGCCGAGTGAACGCGAAAAGGAGAAGAAAATGACTACGAACGCCGCGTCGACAACGAAAACAGCACCCCGGTTCGCAACCCGCCGAATCTGCCTCGTGATCGTCTCGATCGCGTTCCTCGCTTCCTGCTCGGGATCGGATGCCCCTCCCGCAGCACCGACCGACTCACCCGAGAACACTGCCGTAGCGGCCGCCGCCGACGCGCTCGTCCCCGTCCTCATCACCGAACCCACCGCCGTGGACACCGACGACCCGGCGATCTGGATCAACCCGGACGACCCCGCCGAGAGCCTCATCCTCGGCACCGACAAGGGCGGTGCGATCTATGTCTTCGATCTCAACGGCAAGATCATCCCCGAGAAGACCGTCACCGGGCTGCAGCGCATGAACAACATCGACGTCGAGTACGGTTTCATGTTCGGGGATGAGGCGACCGACATCGCCGTCGCCACCGAGCGCCCGGCCAGCGCCCTGAGGGTCTATCGTCTGCCGGAGATGACGGCGATCGACAACGGCGGGATCCCGGTCTTCGAGGGCGAGGAAGGAGACGGGAGCCTGCCGATGGGAATCGCACTCTACAAGCGCCCATCCGACGACGCGATCTTCGCCATTGTCAGCCGCAAGACCGGACCCTCCGGTTCCTACCTCTGGCAGTACCGGCTCGCCGACGACGGCAGCGGCACCGTCACCGGGACCAAGGTGCGCGAGTTCGGGACCTTCAGCGACGTCACGAGCATGGACGAAGGCGTTCCCGAGCTCGGTGAGATCGAGTCGGTGGCCATCGACGACGCGCTCGGCTACGTCTACTACTCGGACGAATTGGCGGGGGTCAGGAAGTACCAGGCGGATCCTGACGCCCCGGACGCGAACGTCGAGCTCGCGATCTTTGGCACCGATGGGTTCGCCGACCAGCGCGAGGGAATCTCGATCTACGCGATCAACGACGGAACCGGCTACATCCTGGTTTCCGACCAACAGGGCAATGCGTTCCGCATTTTCACGAGGGAGGGTGAGCCGGGCGACCCGCACAACCACCGCTTCGTCAAGACCGTCGCGGTGTCCACCAACGAGAGCGACGGTTCCGAGGTCACGAGCGCCGTCCTCGATCCCCGCTTTCCGTCCGGTCTCTTCGTCGCCATGTCGGACAACAAGACCTTCCACTACTACTCCTGGGACGACATCGCAGGCGACGATCTCGTCAAGGCTCCGAACGGCGTAGTGATCGATTGAAACGAGCGAATTCTGCTCGACATTGGTCGCGGCCCTTCTCGGAGGGCCGTTGACCGTTGTATGGGGATGACGGCGTCTTCCTCTTCAGATACGCCAACGCCCAGAACCCCAACGACCCACGCAGTGTGTCCATGGAGTTCTTCAAGACCGAGCTCGAGCTGCGAACCGGTGGCCGGATCAAGGTCGAGAATTACTTCGGCGGGATCCTCGGCACCGAGCGCGAGATCGCCGACGCCGTCGCCATCGGCGCCCTCCAGGGCACCCGTGGCGGGATGTTCGAGGATGCCTCCATCAAGTTCAACATCGTCCTCCTCCCCTATCTGGTGGAAGGGTGGGACGAGGCCATCTGTCTGGCCCGCAGCTCCATGGATGATGGCGATCGCCACCGAGGGAAGGCAGAAGGGATTTCACATCCCGGCGGTCGGGATCTCCCAGGGCTTCCGCGCCCACGGCTCCAAGAAACGAGCAATCCGAACGGTCGCCGACTTCGACGGCCTCAAGATCCGCGTGCCCAACGCCCAGGAGGTTTTCCACCGGATGGAAAACGCCCTCGGCGCCAACCCCCAGGGGATCGCCCAATCCGAAACCTACTCGGGGCTGAGAACCGGAGTGGTGGACGGCACGACGGCACCGCCCTCAGATCTCTGGGACCGGCGGCAGTACGAGGTTCTCGACTGGGTCACCATCGACACCCACGCCACCGGGCCGGATCCCTTCATGGTCAATCTCGACTGGTACCAGCGGCTCCCAGCCGAGCTGCGGAGCCATCTTCGATGACGTGGCGAGGCAAGCTCTCGAACGCAGCGATGAACTCTACTCGGCGAGCGAGGAGAAGATCATCGCCGACCTCGCCGAATTCGTGGAGATCATCCGACCCTCTCCGGAAGTCCGCGCCGAGATGCGGGAGCGGACCCGCCCGGTCTACGACTTCTTTGTCGACCGGGGCGATTTCACCTGGGCCGACATCAACGCTGCTGTCGCGGCAGCGAAGGGATGTCGGGAGATGACGCCGTGAAACGCCTTGAGCTCGGTCTGATCCGAACGCTCGAGATCACCTGCGGCGTCGCCTTTGTCGATCATGTTCACCCTGATCGTCACCCAGGTGGCGCTGCGGTATGGATTCAACGAGTCCATCGGCGGCGCCAACGAACTCGCCACCATCCTCTTCGCCTACACCTCGGCGCTCGGGATCGCCATCGGAATCGCGAGACGCGACCACATGGCCATCTCGTGGTTCACCGAACGACTGGGACCGACATCGACGGAAGATCATCGACGTCATCGGCCTCGTCCTTCTGGCGCTCCTCAACGCGATCATCTTCTGGTACTCCATCCGGTGGATCGACATCACCGGCGCGCGGATGATCTCGGTCCTCCAGGTGCCCCGCTGGACGGCGCAGATCGCCATTCCCATCGGCACCGGCGCATCGGTGGTCTTCTGCCTGATCAAGCTCTGGCTCGGGTTCAAGGGCGATGAAGAACTCGGCGTGCCCTGGATGCAGGACAGCTAGATGGTCATCCTGCTGCTCAGCCTCGCGGTCCTGCTCTTCCTGGGCATCCCCATCGCCTATGCCATCGGTCTGTCATCGCTGTTCTTCTTCGCCCTCAACCACCCCGATCTGGTGCAGATTCTGCCGCAAAGGATGTTCGCCGGTTTCAACTCGTACACGTTGATCGCCCTGCCGCTTTTCATCCTCATGGGTTTTCTGATGAACGAGGCGGGGATCACCGCGAAGCTGATCAACTTCTGCCAGCTCTTTGTCGGTCGCTTCCGGGGCGGGCTCGGGCTCGTCAACGTCGGCGCATCCATGATCTTCGGCGGGATCTCGGGTTCCTCGACCTCGGACACGGCGTCGGTGGGATCGATCCTGATTCCCGAGATGGAGCGCCGCGGCTACGACCGGAAGTTCGCGGCCGGGATCACCGTCGCCTCGTCGACCATGGGGATGATCATCCCGCCGTCGATCCCGGTGGTGCTCTACGCGGTGGTCGCCCAAGAGTCGGTAGGTCAGCTCTTCCTCGGCGGCGCGATCCCGGGTTTGATGATCGGCGTATTCCAGCTCGTCACGGTGACGATCCTCGCGCGCCGCTACAACTACCCCAGGGAGGACATCCATCCCTCCTTTGGCGAGATCGCCAAGGAGACCGCGCTTTCGATCCACGTCCTGATGATGCCGGTGTTGATCGTCGGCATCGTGGTCTTCGGGGTCGCCACCCCCACCGAGTCATCGGCCATCGGCGCGCTCTATGCCGCCGTCATCGGTTTTGCGTTCACCCGGCGGCTCAAGCTCCCAGCCCTTTGGCGAGCGGTGAACCAGACCGTGATGATCAGCTCGAAGATCATGGTCATCATCGCGCTGTCTCAGCTCTATATCTACGTCCTCGCCATCGAGCGGATTCCCGAGGCCATGACCGCCTATCTCGTGAGTCTCGACCTCGGTCCGACAGCATTCATGCTCATCTTCGGTTTCATCGTCCTGCTCATCGGCACCTTCATCGATGTCAGCCCCGCGATCCTGCTGCTGACGCCGATCTTCCTGCCCACCGCCGTCGACATCGGGGTCTCGCCGGTCCAGTTCGGGATCGTCCTCGTGTCCGGCCTCGCGGTCGGCGCCTGCTCGCCACCGGTGGGCAATTGTCTCAATGTCTGTTCGGCGGTCTCGCGGTTGGGTATCGGACCGATCTTCATCGGCGCCCTCCCCTTCCTCGCCGCCAATGTTCTGACCATGGTCCTGTGCATCCTCTTCCCGGCGATCGTGCTCTGGCTGCCGTCGCTGTTCATGGGATAGAGATGCCTGAAACGACACACACCGCGCGTTGCGCGTTTGGGTGGCCCTAGGTGGAAGCCGGGGTGGTGCGAGAAAAAGGAGAAGGCTGATGCGAAGAGTCGGATTCATCGGTCTCGGTGACATGGGAATGGGGATGGCGACGAATCTCCTGAAGCAGGGGTTCCCTTTGACGGGATTCGACCTCCGGGAGACCCGTCTCGAAGAGCTCGAAAAAATCGGCGGGACACGCGCCGGCAGCTGTCGGGAGGTCGGAGAGGCGAGCGATACCGTCTTTGTCATGGTGCTCAACGGCAATCAGGTCAACCAGGCGATCTTCGGTGATGACGGTCTGACGAAGGGGCTGAAACCCGGTTCGACCATCGTCATCTCGGCGACCATCCATCCGTTCGAGGTCAGGGCGCTCGAGGCGCCCCTCGCCGAGCTGGGCATTCACCTCATCGACACCCCGGTGAGCGGCGGCAAATCGGGCGCGGACGGAGGCGCGCTCACCTTGATGGCCGCCGCCAAATCCGAGGTTCTCGAGGACAACCGAGAGGTTCTCGATGCGGTCTCCAAAGTGATCTTCCACGTCGGCGAGGAGATCGGTCAGGGTCAGACGGTCAAGGCCGCGCTTCAGGCCCTCATCGGGACCACCTTTGCGGCGGTCTTCGAGTCGTTGGTCCTCGGCGCCTCCGCCGGGGTCAAAGGCGAGACCATGTACGAGGTCTTCGGATCCACCGGAGTCAGCAGTCCCCTCTTCAAGGGCTGCGCCAAGCTCATCATGGAAAGAAAATTCAAGGACACGGGAAGTCAGATCGCCACCATGTACAAGGACCTCGGGATCACCATGGCTCTTTCCAAGGAGACCGGCGCCGCCATGTTCGCCACCGCCGCCGCCTACGAACTCTTCCGGTCCGGGATCTCGCTCTTCCCCGACGAGGACAACTGGTCCATCGTCAAGCTCTTGGAGCAGATCGCGGGGACGGAGGTTCATTGGTAGTGAACTCACCAGCATGTAAGAACACAACCCTGTCATCCTGAGCGGAAGCGGCCTCTGAGGACCTCGACGCACATTGGAACCGCAATGACGCCAAGGTCGCAAAGGGCCGCGAAGTCATTTCGATGACTCATCGCAGCACCAGGATCGGGTCCGCTTTCCGAAGTCGGAAGGAGCCCGGGTCAAAAAGCGACGCTGGCGGAGTCTTGGCGTGCTTCGCGTCTTTGCGGTTCCATTGTGCCTGGCGGTACGAATCCCATGTTCTTACGGCGATGCCGTTCTCAGGGTGACGGTTCTCGAGTTGAATCCAGCAGAAATCAAGGAGATTGAAATGGCGAAACTCGGAGTGATCACGGACGGAATCAGTCGGGATCTCGAGCGCGCGCTCCAGGTGGCGACCGAGCACGATCTGGAATACGCGGAGCTCCAGTATGTGTGGGACAAACAGGTCGGCGACTTCGATGACGACCAGATGGCCAAGGCTCTGGCCCTCGTCGACAAGTACGGCGTCAAGGTGTCGTCCATCACCCGCCACAACTTCGTCGGCCTGCTGGTCGGCGCGGTCGAGGTCGGCGACGCCGTCCACCAGGAACACATGGCCGCTCTGCAGCGCTGCATCGACATGGCCAAGGCCTTCAACACCAGGATCGTGCGGACCATGAGCTTCCGCAAAGAGATGATCATCTTCGGCTACAACGGCGCCGAAGACTGGAACGCCAGTCGAGGTTCGTGGGACAAGCTCATCGAGCTCCTGACCCCGGCGGTCAAGCTCGCCGAGGCCAACGACATCATCCTGTCGGTGGAGACCGGGAACAACGCCATGATCACCTCGGCGGTCCTCGCCCGCAAGTTCATCGACGACATGGGCTCCGACAATCTCAGGCTCATGTGGGACCCCGCCAACACCCTCTACTGCGGCGAAATCGTCTATCCCGATGGCTTCGATGTTCTTCGCGGCGGCTACATCTCCCACGTCCACATGAAGGACTGCCGCGTCGACATCCCGGCCGCGACGGTCTGGCAGTGCGAGATGGGCACCGCCGAGATGGCGCCCTATCTCGAGGACCTCGCCACCGGATTCAAGGAAGAGAACTATGAAGGCGTGATCTCGCTCGAGAGCGTCTATCACCCGGACGGTGGCACCTACGAGGACGGCTTCCGCGCTTCGGTGGGCACGTTCAAAGAGATCTTTGGCTAGGTGCTGTGCCGAGATCATTCGATCCACTACATCGGGCGCCGGCTCTACCGGCGCCCGATTTTCGACAGCAAGGGTGCACATGAACCAGGAACCAAGATTCGATGTTCTGGTCTTCGACCTCGGCGGCGTGCTGATGGACTTCGCGGGATTCGACGAACTGGCCCAGTTCATGCCGGGTGCGCCCGGCCGGTCCGAGATCCGTGATCGCTGGATCCGGTGCGAGGCGGTACGGCGCTTCGAACGCGGCGAGATCCCGTGCGATGAGTTCGCCACCAGCGTGATCGAGGAACTCGAAATCGTTCTTTCGCCATCGGATTTCCTCAGGAATTTCGTCGAATGGGCGCGCGAGCCGTCCCCGGCGGCGATTTCCCTTCTCAGAAGGCTCGGGAATAACCATCGAATCGCCGCACTTAGCAACGCCAACGAACTCCACACGCCGCTCCACCGCAAACGTTTCAAAGTCGTCATCGACACCTTCTATTTCTCGGACGAAATCGGCGCGGTCAAACCGGATCGCGAGATTTTCGAATACGTGATCCGCGATCTCGATGTTCCGCCGAACCGGATCGCCTTCTTCGACGACACACCGGTCAACGTCGAGGCTGCTCGAGGCGCAGGCCTCACCGCTCACGCCGTCGATGGCATCGCTGATCTCACGACCCGGTTGCGAGATCTCGGTTTCGCCGATTACCTCGTTGACGAACATGGCTGAGAAGAAGACAACGCCGTCGATGGGTATGGACCCAGTACCGGCTGTGAAGGAGAAACCCTGATGAAGTACCGCGAGTTGGGACGAACCGGGTGGAATGTGTCGGCTGTCAGCCTCGGGTGCTGGGCCATCGGCGGCTCCTGGGGTCCGGTCGACGATGACGAATCGCTGGCGACGTTGCACAGGGCAGCCGAACTCGGGGTCAACTTCTTCGACACCTCCGACCGCTATGGCGACGGCCGCAGCGAGCGGCTGCTCGCTCGGTTCCGTCGTGAGCACGGCGGTGAGGTCTTTATTGCAACCAAGATCGGTCGCCGGCTCGACCCTCATGTCGCCGAGGGCTACACCCTGGAAAATCTCACGGCATTCGTCGAACGGTGCCTGGTCAATCTGGAAACCGATGCCCTCGATCTCGTTCAGCTCCACTGCCCTCCCACCGCGGTCTACTCCATGCCGGAGACCTTCGGCGCCCTCGACGAGTTGGTCAGCGCCGGGAAGATCCACCACTACGGGGTGAGCGTCGAGAAGATCGACGAGGCCCTCAAGGCCATCGAGTATCCGGGAGTGCAGAGCGTCCAGATCATCTTCAATATGTTTCGGCAACGGCCGGCTGAGGTTTTCTTCGACAAGGCGCGCCGCAAGAAGGTCGGTGTTCTCGCCCGAGTGCCTCTGGCATCGGGTCTGCTCACCGGAAAACTGACTGAAGACAGCACCTTCTCAGCCGACGACCATCGCGCCTACAACCGCGAAGGCGCCTCGTTTGACCGGGGCGAGACCTTCTCGGGGGTCGATTTCGAACTCGGTCTCCAGGCCGTCGAGGAACTTCGGCAGTGCTGCCCGCCCGGAATGACCCTGGTCCAGTTCGCCCTGCGCTGGATCCTCATGTTCGACGCCGTCACCTGCGCGATCCCGGGCGCCAAACGACCCGACCAGGCTGACGAGAATTTCAGCGCCGCCGATCTACCGGCCCTGTCGGAAGAAGCCATGATCGCGGTTAGCTCGCTCTACGACCGGCTCATCCGGTCATCGGTGCATCACTATTGGTAGGCCTCCGGGACTGACCCCGATTTCTCCATCTCCGACATCGAACGAGGGCCTTTTGAATGAACCACGGGAAGAACATTCTGATCACCGGTGCCAGCGGTCTGCTGGGGCGTAGTCTGATGGTTCGCCTTAAGGACCTGGCCACAGTAACGGGGGTCGGGTACTCCAATCGGGCGGAGTCTCTTGTCCCGGTTGATCTGCGCGATGCAGATGCGCTCCATACTCTGCTGAACGAGGCGAAGCCCGATGCCGTGGTCCACAGCGCGGCCTACCGGGATCCCGACTTCTGCGAGGACCATCCCGAGGAGGCCTTCCGCCTCAACGTTGCCCCGGTCGAGCGTTTCTGCGAACTGCTGCCGGAGTCGGTTCCGATTCTGTTCATCAGCTCGGAATACGTCTTCGACGGGGAAGGCGCACCCTACCGCGAGGAAGATGAACGACATCCCGTCAATGAGTACGGCCGGCTCAAGGTAAAGGCAGAGGATCTCGTGCTTCAGCGCGCCGCGGGGTCGGTCCTACGCGTTCCGCTTCTGATCGGGGCCGGTCCGACGTGGGAGAGTTCCGGCTTCATCTACAAGATCCTGAAGAAGATCCAAGATCCGACCCCATCGAGCCTGGATGACGTCGGGATTCGTTTCCTCACCTGGACCGACGACGTGGCCGAGGCCGTGGCCCACCTGTTGAAGCTGGAGGAGCGAGGGATCTACCACTACTCTTCTCTCGAAGGAGGCACCAAGCATCAGTGGGCCCGGGAGTTGGCCGATCTGGCCGGCCTGTCCATGGATCACGTCTTCCCCGATCGAAAAGGCGCACCGACCCGCGCCGTCAGGCCCAGGGACACGCAACTGGCGGTGGAGAAGATCAGGCAGACCGGCTTGAACCGGTTCACCCCATTCCGCGAGGTTGCAAAGTCGGTGCTTCAATTCTTCGCATGACGGAGAATCTGCTGAGCGGATCGATCCCGGCGTCACTTGGGGGTGTTCCGAGCCTCATGCAAAAGCCTCACTGTCTTGATGGTTCGTGGTCTCGGTGCCGGCGAGACGCCAGCACTACAAAAGTGCAGAGATCCATTATCGGGTAGGACCGGGCCCTTGCGGGCCCGTTCCTCCCACACCACCGTACGTACGGTTCCGTATACGGCGGTTCGAAGCGAGTCAAACGGCGACCCTTTGGTGGGCCTGAAGAAGGCTGAAGAGCCCGAGTTTGTCGAAATGGCTGTTTGAGAGGGCCTGGTTGACCCCAGGGATCCGCGAGCACCGCCAGGGTCCGCAAGTGGAGTAGGCGGTTTTCCGCGCCTGATCCGGTCGAAGACCCAAGGTGATTAGACGTTTCCTTCGGGTCCGGGGCGTCTTCCATTGCCGCCAGTACAGCCACCGGAGTCGCCTCCGGACGTATCCGTCCGGGGCGCTGAAACTCCAAGCAGTTTCTGCAAATCGGAAGTAGTTGTACCACCCCCGCAGAATCGGCTTCAGCTGCTTGATGACGGACTCGATCGATTGTCCCCTGGCACGGCGGCCTATCACCCCTCGCACTTTCCCTCGGAGTCGTTGAAGCGTCCCCCGTGGAAGCGTCAGGCGTGTACTGCCGTCTTTCAGGTAGATCATCGAGTACCCAAGGAAGGTGCACTCGTCGACACGAGCCACTTTGCTCTTGTCTCGGTTCACTCGCAGGCGCAGCTTCTTCGCCAGAAACTGCTCCAGCGATTCGAGCACTCGCTCGCCGGCCCTACGGCTCTTCACGCAAACGATGAAGTCGTCCGCATACCGGGCGAAGCGGTGGCCGCGTCGCTCAAGCTCCCGGTCCAGGTCATCGAGCAGGATGTTGCTGAGCAGGGGCGACAGAGGGCCTCCTTGCGGGGTCCCCTTGAGCCGCTGGCTCTCCAGTCCGCCGAGCATCAGCCCGGCCTGCAGGTATCTCCTGATCGTTCGCAATATGCGCTTGTCCTGGATTCGGCGGGCCACTCGGGCCATCAGCACGTCATGCTGCACCTCATCGAAAAACTTCGCCAGGTCGCAGTCTACGATCCATTCGCATCCCGCCTCCACGTAGTCTTTCATCTGACATACGGCATCAGTTGCTCGTCGCCCAGGTCGAAATCCGTAGCTGTGCTCGGAAAACGTCGGGTCGATGTCGGGCTGAACCGCCTGCAATATCGCCTGCTGGATCAGCCTGTCGATAACCGTCGGTATCCCGAGCTGACGCTTCCCGCCATTCGGCTTCGGTATCTCTACCCCGAGTACGGCCTGAGGCTTGTATCGACCCTCGAGCAATGCCCTCTCGATCTGCTGCCAGCCTCTGCCCGACAGAAACTCCCCAAGTTCATCGACGGTCATCCCGTCCACCCCTGGAGCGCCCTTGTTGGCTTTGACTCGCCGCAATGCCTTCTCGACATTTTCCGCTCCCAGCACCTCCTCCATGGTCACCTTTGCGACCACATTCTTCCGTGACCCGGTGTTCTCGCCCCCCGCCGCTGTTGCTTGGTGCTCGTCCCCAGCCCGCCCGGCAGTTCCGCTGCCCGCGCAGAAAGGTCTTTCCGGCATCTCAGCCATCTGTCTGCTCCTTCTTCAACAGTCGAGAGTTACGCACCAGATCTCCTCGCTTCGCGGAGCCCTTTGGCGAGTTTCCCCGCCTACTATGGCTCCGGCTGACTTCTGACGCCCCAGAATGCCCCTCAGGGGTAGAGCGCCAGATCTCCCGGGGTAAGACGCGTGACTTTCCTTCCATCTACCCGTCGCATATACATGTCGACCTCCCGTGTGACTTTCGGGTTTGGTGTCCTACGCCACCTCGCCCAGGTCTTCCATGCCTCGTATGCGCTTCGTGTTCCTCGGGCCGGAAGTTCGCCTCCAGCTTCCTTCAGACGCCCCCTCGCGGGGGTCGCCCTTGCTGTTCGGCTCGGAGTTCCCGTCATCTAGGCCTCCAGAGGACTCTCACCTCCTAGTCACTTCCCGGCTCGGTTTCCCTTACCGGTTCTCAAGCTACGTGCACCATGCACGTCGCTTCGCGCCATGCCCGGCGCACGTAGGGTGGGCCTGGGCCCACCTTCAGATACATATCTGCCGGAAGAACGCCACCACGGAGTCGGCTGCCGTCGAAGCGAACTGCGATGGCCAAAAAATTGCGATGCTTTGCGATGTCCTTCGCGACGTTCTTGGCGTTCTTTGCGGTTCAAAATCGAACGCTGCATTCACCATTACAGAAGAGGTATTCGAGATTGACGACGTAAGCGGCGCCCCTTCTTGTCCATTGGTGAAACGAAATCGCTATCCCGTGGCGAGCTCGAGGCGCTGAGCGTCGTGGAGCCGCCGGTAGAGCCCGTCAGCTGCCATGAGCTCGGCGTGTTCACCGCGTTCGACGATGCGGCCGTGGTCGAGGACGACGATCTCGTCGAAGATGTCCAGAGCGACGAGGCGATGGGTGATAACAATGGTGGTCCGCGCTTTGAAGAGTTCGAGCATCGAGCGCATGACCCGGTCCTCGGTGACGGGATCGAGTCCCGAGGTCGGCTCGTCGAGCACGGCGACCAGCGGGTCCTGGAGCACCAATCGGGCCAGGGCCAGGCGTCGGCGCTGGCCGCCCGAGAGCTGCATCCCGTGCTCGCCGATCCAGGTCTCCCAGCCATCCGGGAGGGCGCGGATGGTGTCGAGGAGATCCGCGGCCGCCGCTGCCCGGTCGAGACCCCGTTGATCCGCCGTCGGCCCGGCCAACAAGAGATTGTCACGGATGGTGCCCGTGAAGAGATCGGTCCGCTGCGGCAGCACCCCGATGGCCCGTCGGAGCGTTTGCTGGGAGTACGAACCCAGGGGTGTGCCCGCGAGCCGGATCTCGCCATGGGTCGGATCCCAGAAACGCAGGAGCAGACGCGCCAGCGTTGACTTTCCTGAGCCCGACGGCCCCACCACCGCGACCCGGCGGCCGTCAGCGATTTCGAGGTCGAGATCACCCAGCGCCGGTCCGGGAGCGCCCGGATAGGTGAACGAGACGCCACGCACCTCGATGGCGGCGCCCGCATCCCGCCGAAGCTCAACCGGAGACTCGACGGGATCAGTCACCGCCGGGCTCGTGTCGAGGATGGCGAAGATCCGGTCCGCCGCCGCGAGCTGTTCGGACATCCCGCGGGCCGCCGCCGGCAGCGGCTGGACCGCCTCGAAGGCGGCCAGCACCACGAGGCAGGTGACCGCGAGACCGACCCCGGTGAACCGCCCGTCGCCGACCATGGGAATCGCCAGCAGCAGCACCAGCCAGACCGTGGCGTGGGTGGCGAAGGAGACACCCGCGGTCCCGAGCGCCTCGAATCGGGCGGCCCGCTCACCCAGTGCCGACGCCGACTGCGACAGCTCGTTGACGAAGGTTTTCTGCGCGTCAGCCCGCCCGAAGACGAGCAGATCGGCCATCCCTTCGATCCCGTCGGCGGTCGCCACGGCCAGATCGGATCGGGTCGCGATGAGCTCCACGCCGGTGTCGGCGCCCAGCCGGATCACCGCGAGCGGGACCACAACCGCGGCGGCCGTATAACCGACAACGAAAGCGAAAGCCAGCCCGGAGGAGTAGATCCCGAGGACCAACCCGGCCGCCATCGCCACCAGCGCGGCGACCAGCGGCGGCGCCACCGCCCGGATGAAGAAGTTCTGCAGCGACTCGACATCGGTCACCGCCCGGGTCAGGAGATCCGAACTCCGCATCTCCACCGTCCGGGCGGGAACCAGCGGTTCGAGGGCGCGAAAGAACCAGCGCCGGAGGCGACCCAGCACCCGCAGGGCCAAATCGTGGGAGGCCAACCGCTCGAGATATCTGAAAACCCCACGGCTGAGACCGAAAAACCGCACGCCGACGATGGCCACCTGGAGCTCGGCGATGGACGGCTGCAGCGCGGCCGAGGCGATGAGATACGCGGCGGTGGCCATGAGACCGACCCCGCTGCCGACCGTGGCGACACCCAACAACACCGCGGCGAGGAGCTGCCAGCGGAAGGCCCCGAGCAACCGAAACAGGCGGATCAGGGTGATCACTGGCCGCCCCCGTAGGCCCGCACGAGGCCTCGGTAAACCTCGCAGCGATCCGCGAGTTCGGGGTGGGAGCCATGGTCAATGACCCGACCGTCGTCGAGAACGACGATCCGATCGGCGGCCATCAACGTTGGCAGCCGATGAGCGATGACGAGAGCCGAACGCCCGTGCAACAGGACGGCCAGAGAGTCATCGATCTCGGCCCGGAGCCGGGGATCGAGATCCTCTCCCGGTTCGTCCAGGATCACGACCCGGGCGTCGGCGAGGAAGGCGCGGGCCAGGGCCAGTCGACGAGCCTCACCACCGCTCAGCTTGGCCCCGCGCTCGCCGATCCGGGTGGATGCGCCGTCGGGCAGGGCGGCGACAAACTCCTCCGCCCCCGCCGCCCGGAGCGCCGCCGTGACGTCGTAGTCCGGAGCCCCGGGGCGAGAGAGCCGGGTGTTCGCATCGATGGAGTCGGCGAAGAGGTGCGGGTGCTGCGGCAGCCAGGCCATCACCTGCCGCCAGGCGGTCGGATCGATGGTCACCGCATCGATGTCGTTGGCCGCGAGCCCACCACTGTCGGGTTCGATGAACCGCAGGAGCAGACGGGCGAGGGTGGTCTTCCCGGAACCGGACGGCCCTACCAGGGCGATGGTTTCGCCGGCGCCGATGGTCAGACTCACCCGATCGAGCGCAGGTCTCGATCCCCCGTTGTCTCCCGGGTACGCAAAGGACACCTCTTCCACGACAATGGTCGGCGGATCGGGCATGGTCTGATAAGCCGCTGCCTGACTGGATCGCTCAACGACCTCGAGAATCTCGAAGAGCCGCGCCGACGCCGCCACCCCGGCGAGCCCCGAGTGAAAGGACGCACCCAACTTCCGCATGGGGAGATAGAGCTCGGGCGCGAGGAGCAGCACGAAGAAGGCCGACTCGAAGCCGAGCCGCCCACCGAGCAATCTCAGACCGATCTCCACCGCCACCACCGCGACGCTGAGGGTCGCCACCAACTCGAGCACCAACGCCGACAGGAAGGCGATGCGCAGAACCGCCATGGACGACGATCGGAACGCGTCGCTGACCCGTTCAATGGCCGCGATCTGCGCATGCGACCGGCCGAGAATCTTCAGCGTCGCCAGACCCTGGATGGTGTCGAGAAAAAAAGCGCCGAGCCGGGCCATGTCGAGCCACTGGCGACGCGCGAGAGTATCGGCGAACCGGCCGATCAGGTACATGAACAACGGGATGAGCGGGGCGGTGAGAATGAGCACCACGCCTGACAGGAGATCTCGACCGAGGACAACCGCCGCCACCGTCAACGGGATCACACCGGCCAGGACGAGCTGGGGCAGATAGCCGGCGATGTAGGCGTCGAGCGCTTCGACGCCGTCGGTCAAGAGGGTGATGAGCTCGCCCGTTCTCCGCCGGCCCGCCGCCACCGGGCCCTGATCGACCAACGCAGCGAAGACCATGCTGCGGATCTCGTGTTTGACGCCGGCGGCCGCGTGAGCCGCCGCGGCGTCGGTGGCCCACGTGATTGCGGTGCGGACCACGATGGCGCCGAGCAGCCAGCCCAGACTCGGCGCCACCGCCGCGCGATCCGCTCCGCCGAGGAAGACATCGGCGATGATGTGCGCCAAAAGCCAGGCCTGGACCACGGTCACCACACCGCCCAGCCAACCGAAAACGACGCTCAGAACGAGCGCCCCACAGTGCGGCCGGGCAAGCGCGAGGAGCCGGCGATCGAGGTACATCGTGAATCAGGATACGCCGCCCCGCGGCGTGGCGGCGTTCGGAATGACAGGCAGAGGTGGCCTCGCTCCACGAAACAGACTGCCCTTGGCGAACCCACGGTTTCACAATATTTGACGAAATCGAGATTGACCTCGGATTGAGTGAATTGTCATGGTTGTTTCGAGGGGAAACCATGGGAGGTCGCGGAGGATCGAGGTCGGGGTCCCTTGTCCTGCCGGTGTGTTGTCTCATCGTCGGACTCATTGCAGCGCCAAGTGAGGCCGCCGACACGACCGGCGAGCTTCACGGTGTCGTCGTCGACGCCGACGGGGTCGAGCTGCCGGGGGTTGGCGTCGCCCTGAGTTCGGCGGTGCTCATCGGCGGCGTCTACGAGAGGACCACCGGAAACGACGGCGGATTCAGCTTCCGCCTCCTGCCGCCCGGCTCGTACCTGATCCGCGCCGAGTTCGACGGATTCATCCCGGTGGAGACGGAGACCGTGGTGCGTCTCAACCGCCGCACAGTTCTGAGGATCGAAATGCCCTCGACCCGATTCGAGGACGAGATTACCGTCGAAGTGGCCGCCGATTCGGTCCAGATGGACATCACCCGGGTCGATGTCGGCCAAACCTACAACCAGGAGTTTCTCGAGGTGGCCGGTATCGGCATCGACGGGCGATCGGTGGCGGGAATCATCGGCAAAGAGGCCGGGGTCGAGGGCGGCGCCCGGCCGCGGATCATGGGCAGCACCTACTCCGAGAATGTGATTCTCATCGACGGACTCAACACCACCGATCCCATCCTCGGCACGGCCTCGCTGGAGATCAACTTCGACGCCCTGCAGGAGATCGCGGTCCACACGGGTGGATTCGAGGCCGAGTACGGTCACGCACTCGGGGGCGTCATCAACGCGGTGACGAAGTCGGGTGGCAACAGCGTGACCGGCACCCTCGACCTCAGGTACCGGGATCCGAGGCTTGCCGAGTCCAGCGACCTCTTCGATCCGGATCGGAACCCGACCTCCCAGTTCGTCGGTTCGGCGACGATCGGCGGCCCGATCCTGCGCGACCGACTGTGGTACTTCACGAGTCTACTCGGCAGCGAGGCGAAGACCACGAGGTATCTCGCTCTCCTCACCGAAAGGCAGCGGCTCATCGACGGGCTCGGAAAACTGACCTGGCAGGCTGCTCCGAACCACAGGGTGACCGCAAAGGGGGTCTACAGCAGCACCTCGATCGACAACAACGGCGCACACCAGTTCATCGCCACCGACGCCGGCCAGAGATATGAATCGGGCATTAGCATCCTGCAGGCAGGCGTCAATTCGGTGCTCACAAACTCGCTCTTGCTCGATGCGCAGCTCGGCGCGATCTCGTCCGAGGTCGATGTCGGACCCATGCACGGTGATCCCGAGATCCCGAGTCTGGTGAACTGGACCACCGGGATGACTTCGCAGAGTTCCGGCGTCGTCGCCAGAAACACGATCGACTCGCTCCAGCTCAGAACCAATCTCACCGGGCTCTTGAGCGGTGGGTCGGGCGAGCATGAACTCAAGGGCGGGATCGAGATCCGGGACATGCGAGCCGATGTCGCATGGCACCAAACGGGCAACGCCCTCCTCACCGCCATGACCTACGACCCAACCGGTGTCCTGCCGGGGTACGGCCATTTCGACGAGGACGGCGACGGACTGACCGATGCCCTCGCCCTCATGATGGACCCGGAAGCGGGGGCGCCCGTCAACTCCACCGGCACCGCGTGGGGGGTGTTCCTTCAGGACGAATGGCGTCCCACGCCGAGGCTCACCATCAAACCGGGCATTCGCTATGACGCGGTGAAATACGTCAATGACGGGATGCGCGACATCGCTTCCCTCGAGTCGTTTCAACCCCGTTTGGGTCTGGCTTGGGACATCACCGGTCGGGGTCGCCACGTACTCCGGGCGAACGCCGGTCGATTCATGCATCCGGCCGCTCTCAGCATCGGCCTCGTCGCCGACGGAAGGCGATTCGGGATCGGCGAATATTACGGTTATGAGCTCTGGTGCAACGCCGGCTACTGCAACCACGACTACCTCGAGAGTCTTTTCGGTCCGCCGATCGTCCGGATCGACGACGAGGGCGACGAACATCTCTATTATCTCGACGACCAGTTCTGGACCACACCGTTCGAATCGATCGAGAGCCTCGGAATCGGTGAGCTGGACACACCGAGAGCCGACCAGTTCATGCTCGGCACCGAACACCGGCTCTGGCGGGATGGAACCCTGGAGCTCACCTACATCAACAAGAAGACTCGTGGGCTCATCGAGGACACCTGTCGGATGAACACCTGGTTCTGGGGCGACGGCGAGCCTCCGGTCCTCGAAGACCCGTCGACGCACAACGACGTCGGCGACTGTGACGGATACGTCCTCGCCAATGCTCCAGGGCTGAAACGGGACTACGAAGCTTTCCTGGTCAAGCTCGAGAGTCGCGGCCGCCGTCTCCAGATCTTCGCCAACTACACCCTTTCGGTCTCGAAGGGTTCGACGGAGGCTACTGCCGACTACGCCTTCTCCACCCTCGAGTACGACCTCTTCCCCCGCGACTTCGTGAACACCTACGGCTATCTCTCGGACGACCGGCGGCACAGGTTGAAGGTCTACGGCTATGTATTGCTTCCGTGGAACATGAATGTCGGATTCGACGCGAGATGGGCTTCGGGGCCGGCTCTCAACCGGACCATCGGCTGCGATCGCATCCTGACCGCTTCGAGCATTCGGCTCGAGGAACTCGGTATCACCCGCCAGTACCATCACGACTATTGCGCAGGCGCTCGGTTCGGTGATGTCCTCTTCGAACCGCGGGGTAGTCGCCGTGGCGAGCCCAACTACCAACTCGACCTCCAGCTCTCCAAGGGGTTTGCGCTGGGCTCCACCCAGCTCCAGCTGGTGCTGACGGTCCTCAATCTCTTCTCATCTGAACAGCCGGTGGCGTACGAGTCCGGCGTGCTCCAGGTGCTTCCATGGGGTACGCCGCTCGAGTATCAGCTCCCCCGCCGCTGGGAGGTCGGACTGAGACTGGAGTTCTGACAGCAGAGGAGAGCGTACCGCCGCGCACAATGACTCCAATGGCCAAGAAAACCGGGGAAGGCTTCCCCTCCCCGGTCGATGGTTGTCGTTGTCGATACCTCAGTAGTGCAGATGCGACTCCGGGGTGATCCGCTTTCGGAAGATCCAGTAGGTCCACGCCTGGTAGACGAGCACGACCGGCACGAGAAGACCGGCGACGATGCTCATGACCTTGAGGGTGTAGGGGCTCGAGGCCGCGTTGTAGATGGTCAGGCTCCAGTCGGCATTGAGGCTCGAGACCATGACCCGCGGGAAGAGCGCGATGAAGACGGTCACCGTGGCAAAGACGACGGAGACCGCGGTGAGGATGAAGCTCCAGCCGTCGCGCCGGTTGGTGATGGTCCAGCGGGTGGCGAAGAGCGCCAGCACCGCCACCGTGGGCACCACACCCGGGTTGAGACCGAGGCGCTCGTGGACATCGGTCATCCAGTAGGTGCCGGCGACGAAGAGGAAGAGGAAGAGCACCGCCGGGTACCAGAGTTCGCCCGCGTAGGCCCGCGCCCGGTCCTCGAGACCTCCGCCGAGCTTGAGCGTCAGGAAGGTGGCGCCGTGCAGCGTGAAGACCGTCAGCGACGCGAGACCGCCGATGAGGGCGTAGGGGTTGAGCAGGTTGAAGAACCCGCCGACATAGTTCATGTTCTCGTCGATGGGCACGCCGCGGATGAGATTCGCCAGGGCCACGCCCCAGAGCAGGGCCGGGATGACACTGCCGAAAAAGATGCACCCAGTCCCAGGTCGTGCGCCAACCGGGTTCATCCATCTTCGAGCGGAACTCGAAGGCGACCCCGCGGACGATCAGGGCGAGGAGCATGAGCACGAGCGCGAGGTAGAAGCCCGAAAAGAGGGTGGCGTACCAGTGCGGGAAGGCCGCGAACATGGCCCCGCCCGCGGTGATCATCCAGACCTCGTTGCCGTCCCAGACCGGACCGATGGTGTTGACGATCATCCGACGCTCGGTGTCGTTCTTGCCGAGGAAGGGATGGAGGATGCCGACGCCGTAGTCGAAGCCTTCGAGGAAGAAGAAACCGACGAAGAGCACGCCGATGAGCGCGAACCAGAGAGTGTTGAGATCCATGTCGTCCTCCCTTCCCTACACCGCGCCGACCGGGGCCGGTTCGCTCGCCACATCGTCGGGAATCCCGGCCGCGGCGTACTTCTTGAGCAGCACCACATCGGCCACCATGAGCACTCCGTAGACCAGGGTGAAGGCGATGAGCGAGAACAGCACCTCACCGACACCGACCGATGGCGAGACCCCGTCGGCGGTCTTCTGCAAACCGAAGACGATCCACGGCTGTCGCCCGACCTCGGTGAAGATCCAACCGGCGCAGTTGGCGAGATACGGTAGGGCGATGGCCCAGAGCATGAGCTTGAGATACCACGGCGCTGAGCGGCACCCCCTTTCGCGCCGCCTTCCACAGCCCGAAGGCCGCCAGCAGCGAACATCGACGATCCCGGCGCCGACCATGATGCGGAAGGTCCAGTAGGAGATGGCCACCGGCGGGACGTAGTCACCGGGGCCATAGGTCCGCATGGTACTCCTCCTGGAGGTTGTTGATGCCCCTGACCTCGCCGGAGAATCTGTTGTAGGCGAGGAAGCTCAGCAGACCCGGGCACGCGGATGGCGAAGACGTCGCGGCGCTCCTTCTCGTTGCCGATGGTGAACAGCGACATGGCCGCCGGGTCCTCGGTCTGCCAGAGGGCTTCGGCCGCCGCCATCTTCATGGGCTGGATCCGGGTCATGTACTGCGCCTGGTTGTGACCGACGAGCATCGACAGGACGATGCCGATGGTCGCGTAGAGGATGCCGATCCTGAACGAGCGTCTTGAAGACCTCGAGTTGATCTGATTTCCGCAGCAGATGCCAGGCCGAGATCCCGGCGACAAAGAACCCTGCGGTGGCCACGGCGGAGAAGAAGACGTGCGGCCACTGGACCCAGACATGGCCGTTGCCCAGCAGGGCGAAAAAGTCGTCCATCTCGGCGCGGCCGTTTCTCAGGACATAGCCCACCGGCTGCTGCATGAACGAGTTGGCGACCAGGATCCATAGGGCGGAGATGTTGGACCCGATGGCCACCAGCCAGATCACCACCGCGTGCAGCGGCTTCGAGATCTTGTCCCAACCGAAGATCCAGATCCCGATGAAGACCGACTCGAGATAGAAGGCGAGCAGCGCCTCGATGGCCAGGGGCGCGCCGAAGATGTCGCCCATGAAGCGCGAGTACTCCGACCAGTTCATCCCGAACTGGAACTCCTGGACGATGCCGGTGACGACCCCCATGGCGAAGTTGATGAGGAAGAGCTTGCCCCAGAACTTCGTCATCTTCTTGTAGGTCTCGTCGCCGGTCCTGACATACATGGTCTCCATGATGGCGACCAGCACCGAGAGACCCAGGGTCAGGGGCACGAAAAAGAAGTGGTAGACGGTGGTGACGGCGAACTGCAGACGCGCGAGGATCACGACATCCATACGGGTCCTCCTTGAAAACAACCGTCGCTCGGCGCAGGGGTGCGCCGGGCGATTGAATTGATACTCGAAATCAAATTTGGTTCGGGGGGTGAAACCGGGCAGTGCGGGCAGGCTGAGGGATATTGGGAATTATTCTTCCGCATCATCTCTAGCGTCGGAGTATAGCACCGCAAAGCCAACCAATGATTGACTTTATCGTTTGATCAGACACTCAAGTCTCGGCCCGAAATTCTCCTCAACAGTCGACCCGCCCGAGCACCCGCAAGTTGAAACACGGAGGGCACAGAGAACCACGGGGATACCACGGAGTGAAGCACATCCGATCACCGTTCTTGAGCGGAACACGAACTTCCTCCTGAACCCGTGCGATGGCTCAGGAGATGTCCTCTGTGGAATCTCCGTGGTTCCCCGTGATCCCCGTGTTTTAAAAAAAGCCCACCATCGCACCAGACGGCGCGAGTGCTCAGAGTACGCGAGCAGAGTGTGGTGGGGACGCTCCCTGGCCGGGCGAAGTTCAGAACGAAGCCTGCCTGCCCGCAGGGTGCCGATGAGGGTTTGTCATCGGGAGGGGAGAAGCCTCCGAAGCTGCGACGATCGAGACCGATGGTCTCTGATCACCTACTCCTCGGCGGCGACATCGAGCCGGCAGCGGACCCATCCGTCCCCCGAGGTTTCTTCCACGGCCACCGGATCGATGATCCTGACCCGCGACGAGTCGCCCCCCTGCGCCTCGGTGATGGACGCGAAGATCGCCTCCGCCCGCGCACCCGCGAGGGCTTCGACCGCCGCCGGGTCCACCGTCTGCGCCTCGACGACGACACCGCGGAGATCGCGGTAGTAGGTGGTTTCGTCAACGGCCCCGTCGCTCTCGTGCTGCGCCCGCAGCTCGGCGAGCGCCTCTGCGGATGTGGCTTCGAGATAGAGTTCCTCCAGAAGATCGAGCGTGACGTCGCCGCCCGCACTCCGGTCGGCCAGCACCGCCTCGAGCGCGGCTTCCTGGAGGGCAGCCGCATCGGCGGCCGGATCCCACGAACCCTCGACGAGAAGGATCAACTCCGGGCGCTGGTCGGCGCCCGCGACCAGCGTGGTCAGCTTGCCCACGGCGTTGCTCCCGAGTTCCGCGGTTCCCGCCATGAACTCGATAAACCCGAAATCGTCGTCGCCGGAACCGCCGCCGAGCTTGCCGAGCAGTCGGAAGGGCGACTTGACCAGCTCGCTGGTGATCTCCTTGACCGCCGCACTGATGGCGTTGCCGATGCCGAAGCCCGGGTCGTCGAGGCTGCCTTCGATGGGAAACTCGAGGGTGATCCGGCCGTTCTTGTCGGTGAGCAGGGAAACCCCGAGCTTGGCCGGCAGATCGAAGACCCGGTCGCCCTCGACCCGCTCGCCCAGCTTGAGATCCTGGGTGACGAATCGGTTGGTCCCGACCACCTCCGAGTTGGTGATCTCGTAGTCGAGATCGATGTCCACCCGACCCTGCTTCACGGGGTGGCCGACATAGCGCACCGCCATGGGCGAGACCGGCGGCATCTCGGCTTGCCGGATGTCGATGGCGAGATCGGTGAACCGCTTGGGATCGAAGAGATCCGTCTCACCTTCGAGATGAAGATCGCCGCCGCTCGGCACCGGACCATCGATGTCCAGCGCCGCGCCCGCCGTCGCGCCGGTCGAGATCCTCTTGATGCTGCCGTCGACCGGATCGACGGCCATGGTGAACGGCGGCGTCAGGGTGCGGTCGGTGTAGGCCGTCGAACAGCCGTGCAGCGTCACTGCGGCCACGGAAATCGGCAGCATTTCGCCACCTCGTCGACCGCCGCCTCACCCGTGCCCGCCTTCGATTTCTCCGCCATGGCGGCCATGAACTCGATGAGGTTCATCTTGCCGTCTTCGGAAACCACCACGTCGATTCCGGCGTCCTGGATGTCGAGGCTCTCGAGTTCGAGGGACAGGGGGCCCACGCCGGCGTTGATCCCACGCGCGTTCGACCCGCCCCCACTTGAGAACATGGGAGCCGACCACGGTTTCCCGAGATCGATCTCGTGGATGGTGACGTCACCGTCGAAGGTCGCCGACGGAACCCTCGGCCACCGCACCCCACCTTGACCGTTCCGGCATGCCTCCACCAGACCGGCGCCCAGCTCGATCGGTGCGACCGCTCGATATAGGGCTGAAAACCGCTGAGGTCGAGCTTCTCCATCGCCACCTCGAGTTCGACGCCCCACGGACCGGTGGTCACGACCCCTTCGCCGGCGCCGTGGCCCTCGCCCGGAAGCAACCCCGACGCCGTCAACCTCCCACCGGTGATCCGGGCCCGGTCCTGGAAGTCGGTGAGGACGACATCGGCCTGTTCGATCGACGAGTTCCTCCGGTTCGTCAAAGGTCCGATCCTCGACCCGGGCCGTCGAACCCTTGATCTCGACACGATCGACCGCGATGTCCCAGGGAAAAGCCTCCTCGACCTTGCGATAGGTCTGGACGACCTGTTCCTGGGTTTCCTTGGGAACCAGCGCATCCCACGACGGCGTCCCGTCGGCGCGGATCCACTGCAGCGCTTCGGCGCCCTTCGACGAGGACGCCGCAGCCGTGACTTTGGCTTCGGGCCAGGCGATGAAACCGTCGTCGACCTCGAAGGACGGCACCCGGAGCACCGGTTCGTCGTTTCCGACCGGCGGTCACCTCCAGATCCCCGACACGAAGATTGACACCGTCGAGGACGGCGTGCAGGACCGTCCTCCGGCGATCGAGACGAGTAGCGGAATCGGGCCGCCGCATCGCCGTCGGTGAGGGTGAACGAGAAGAACGGCGCCAGTACCTGCCAGTGTTTTCCGAGCACGACGTCTTCGACCACAACCACGCCCTCGAGACCGAGGGGCTCGACGATCACATCACCATCGACACGAATCGTGCCACCCCGTTTCATGGCGATGACGAAGTCATTCTTCCCCTGCCGGTCGGGCAGGGTGCTGATGTCGTGAAGTTCGAAGTGCGACGGGCCGAACTGCCAGATCAAAGGCTCCTCGCGAGCGTGATCCTCGACATCCATCTCGGTCCCGGTGATGAGGATGTGCTCGAGAACAGCGCGCGGAAATCCCCCCGTTCGTCCGGGTCCGTCATCGGGTGGGGTTCGCGCTTCGATGTCGTCCATCAGCTCGAGCACGTTGATGCCGCCGTCCGCGAATCGCCGGATCCCGACGTACGGGTTGTCCACCCTGAGCTCTTTGAGGGTTGCAGCCCAACGAAAGAGGCTCGAGACCTGGGCGTTGACGTAGAGCTCGTCGAAGGACAGGAAGACCGAGCCCGGTCGATCAGGCATGGAGAAGTCGCGCACCGTCAACGACAGCGCGAACGGATTGCACGCTCACCTCGCCCACCGTCACCTCGCGACCGGTTCGCTCGCGGACGGTGTCGATGATGAGCTTCTTCGCGATCGACGGGGCCACGAAGAACCCGACCAACCCGTAAAGCACGACAGCGGCCACCACGGCCGTCCGCCAGCTCACAAATTTCCACGATCTGAGCCAATTCATGAAAGCCACTCATGGCACCACCAAATCCCCGTGATTGACGACCGCCGTCGAAAACGACGGTGGACCCACTCAGCCCAACACCGTGAGCATCCGGTGGATTCCAACCTCGACGGTCTCGGTCGGCAGCCCGGCGTAGCACAGGCGCGAAGAACCCGGGTTCGCCGATGTGGCACGCGGCGCCGGGGGTGAGGTTGACCTTCGCCTCGTCGAGGATCCGGAGCCACAGCGCGTGCTCGGCCTCCCACGTCTGCTCGGTCAAATACGACCGCAGATCGAGCACGGTAAAGACACCGGCCTCAGCTGGAACATACGGAACTCCACCGTCGTCCAGGAGTTCGGTGAGACGGCGGTTCGCGTAGCACAGGCCATCCCTCATGGTGGTGATGTAGCCATCAACCCAGGCCTCGTCCGAGATCATCTCGCCAAGGAGATACTGGGTGTGACCCGAGCAGCACGCCCAATAGGCGAAGGCGTCCACTGCAGCGTTGACGGCCCGGTTTTCGCTCACAAGCACACCGCAGCGAAGCCCCGACGCGCCGAAGTCCTTGGAGAAGGCCCATACGATGTGGACATGTTCACCCAGCGATTTTCGGAGGCTGGCACAACTGGTGAAAACCCGCTCGCCGAAGACCGACAGCGCGTAGATCTCATCGAAGACCACGTGCAGGCGACGACTCTCGGCCCAGGCCAGAATCTCCTCAACCTCCGCGGCCGAATACACCGTCCCCAGGGGATTGTTGGGCGAGGTGAAGAGCAGCGCCTTGACCGGGTGTCCCGCCTCGGAGATGGCGCGATCAAGCATCTCGGGGGTGAGCCGGAAGCCATCGGCGCTGGAACAGTGGACCGGGACGATCTTGAGCTCGTCGCGGAGTTCGAGATCCATCCAGAACCCGGCATAGCTCGGGGTCGGCACCAGGACGCCATCGCCGGGATCGGCGAGAACGTGAAAGAGGATCTCGAGCACACTCCCCGCCCCGGCGAGGACCGAGATCTGGTGTGGCGGGAAATCCCGACCGAGGAACGTCCGACCCATGAACCGACCGAGCTGCTCGCGAAACCGCACGGACCCGGTCATGGCGTCATAGCCGAGCACCGATGCCGGGACCATCGGGATCTGATTGAGGCGTTGCGCCACGAGGTCCGCCACCAACTTGTTCTCGGCGACACAGAGACCGATGTAGCCTTTCGGGTTGTCGGTCGCGTGATACGGGTCCTTCGAACCCTCGAATTGACGGATGAGGTATTCGGGCACGGCGGCGCCGGCGAGCAGACCCTGCGCCCGGCGAGACAGCGATCGTGAGTCGAGTTTCATGGTTGGGGATTGTACGACCGAGAACGCTCGGTTGCATCCCTCTCCCTTTCCCTCTCCCGCGTCCGCGTCCGCGTCCGTATCCGTCTCCGTCTCCGTTTCCGTTTCCGCGGCCGATCGCGTGCCCGTGCCGGTGCCCGCCTGCCCGTGCCCGTGCCCGGCGAGATGTTCAGCGGCAGCGACCGCAACTGCGACAGAGGCTGTCCCGGGTCGGAAGGACAGGAGCCTCGCTCGGGCGTGCCGGGCACGCCATTGTGCCGGCACACCCAACCGGCAATGCAACCCGTTCCGCACAATGGCGCTGCCGGGCTCCCCCGGGACGCGCGATTCGGAAATCTTTTCCTGGCGCGGAGGGAGGCCGCCGGCGTCCCATCGGCGTGGTCGCAGCCCTTCCAATCCTCCACCCACGCGACCACGCCGATGGGACGACGCTGGGCCGCCGAAGGCGGACCAGAAGGCCGGTGCCGAGAGAATCAGCGGCCGGGACAGCGGCACGCGGACAGCGGCAGCGGCAGCGGCAGCGGCAGCGAACAGTAACCCGCGTCGCCGATTTCATGTCACCTTGAGTGGAGCGACCTCCGAGGTCGCGGAATCGAAAGGCCCACCGAAGAAACGACACGGTCCTTCGCGAGAATCGCGCTTTTGTACCTGTGGGGACCTTTCGACTCGTTCGCGGACTCACTCGCTCAAGGTGACATGCCGGGGTACTTTTGGGGCGGGCATCCCGCCTGCAATCCGGCATTAACGGCCAGATCAAACGCAGGGTGGGCCTGGGCCCACCTTCAGGCCCATTCCGGTCTCGAACCCGTCCCCACGAAGTCTGACAACCATCAATTCACCGTTCGCCCACTCTCAAGTGCGATGTCTTCGTGAACTCCTTTGCGTCTTTGCGCCTTCGTGTTTGCGACGAGCGATGTCTCTGCGTCTCTGCGTTAATTTGCGAAGCTTCGCCGACGTCACCCCTCGACGAGCTGCCGGCTGACGAGCCGCCGATAGAGGCCGTCGACCGCCATGAGCTCGTCGTGGGTCCCGGTCTCGGCGACCATTCCGCCGTCGAGCACGACCACCCGGTCGGCGTTCTTCACCGTCGACAGCCGGTGGGCGATGACGAGGCTGGTGCGGGCGGTCATGAGCCGCTCGAGGGCGTCCTGGACCAGCGACTCGGACTCGGCGTCGAGGGACGAGGTGGCCTCGTCGAGGATGAGGATCGGCGGGTCCTTGAGCAGGGCGCGGGCGATGGCGACCCGCTGTTTCTGACCGCCCGACAGGCGGACGCCGCGCTCGCCGACCTCGGTGGCGTAGCCGTCGGGAAGACCGAGGATGAAGTCGTGGGCGTGCGCGGCGCGGGCCGCCGCCTCGAGCTCGTCATCGGTGGCATCGGGCCGGCCGTAGCGGATGTTGGCCGCGATGGAGGTGGAAAAGAGCACCGGTTCCTGGGCCACCGTACCGATCCGGGTGCGCAGCCATCGCGCATTGAGCCCCTTGATGTCCTGTCCGTCGATCCGAACCGAACCCTCGTCGGGATCGTAGAGCCGGAGCATGAGCGCCGCCACCGTCGATTTACCCGCCCCGGACGGGCCGACCAGCGCGGTCACGGTCCCGGGATCGAGGGCGAGATCGATTCCCTTGAGGACCTTGACCTCGGGTCGAACGGGGTAGGCGAAACCGACGTTGTCGAACTCGATCCTGCCGGACACGGTTTCGACGGTCTCGCCGGCCCCTTGATCCACCAGCGGCTCGCGATCGAGGAGCTCGAAGATCCGTTCCGACGCCCCGCGGGCGCGGGCGAAGTCGGACCACAGATCGGCCAGCGCCGACAGCGCCATGGCGACGATGAGGGTGTAGAGGATGAACGAGGTGAGCTCGCCCACGGTGAGCTCGCCGGTCATGACCATCCGCCCGCCGAACCACAGCACCGCCGCCACCGAGCCGAAGGCGGCCATGGTCATGATCCCGACGAATATCGCCATGAGCCGGATCCGCCGACGCGAGACCTGGAACGACTCCCAAACCCGTTCGGAGTAGCGCTCGGTCTCGGCCTCCTCGCGGGAGAAGCTGCGCACCGTGCGGATCCCGGCGATGACCTCCTCGGCGGCCTCGTTGGCGCGGGCGAGGGCGTCCTGCGCCTCGCGGGCGATCTTGGACATCTTGCGGCCGACGACCACGGCGCCCACCGCCACCGGCGGCACGAGGGCGAGCATGAGCAGGGTCAGCCGCGGCGACGACGCCACCAACAACGTGAGGCCGCCCACGAGCATCACCAGGTTGCGCAGCCCCATGGAGAGATTGACGCTGACCGTGTTCTGGACGACGGTGGCGTCGCTCGTCAGCCGGCTGGTGAGCTCGCCGGTCTTGCGCAGATCGAAGAAACCGATCTCCTGCTCGACGATGGCGGCGAAGACCGACTCGCGGAGCCGGGTGACGATGCGCTCGCCGGCGACCGAAAAGAGGTAGTAGCGAAAGGCCACCGCGACGCCCTGGACGGCGAAGATCGCCGCCATGGCGAGGACGGCGTTGTTGAGCGTCTCCTGCCCACCGGCCACGGCGGCGTCGATGAGCACGCGGACCACCTGCGGCCAGGCGAGTCCCGCCGCGCCGCCGACGATGAGAAAGGCCGTCGCCACCGCCAGCCGCCGCCACTCGGGCACGGCCAGTGACAGCAACCGGCTGACCGGCACCTTCGGCGGCGGCGGACCGCTCTCCACCGGGTCGGCCGCGGCCGATCTTCCCCGTCTCATCCCTCGCATCGCGGGCCTCCGAATCAGTCAGCCGGGTAGATCTTCGCCCAGTCCTTCTCCATGTCGACGACCGTCCAGCCCCGGTCCCCGGCCTCGTCGAGGCCGCGGTCCAACCGGCCGATGTGCGAATCGCGGTCGTAGGCCCACTCGCGCTCGGCGTCGGTGTGGTGGATCAAGACGCCGAGACGCGCCCCGTCGCCGGCGGTGGTCCACTCGAGCATCTGGAAGTCGCCGTCGGAGTTGCCGAAGGCGGCGATGGGCCGGCGGCCGATGTGCGTGTTGATCCCCACCGGTTTGCCCGCCTTGTCGTCGATGAAGTTCAGCTCGGGCAGCCGCACGAGGACCGGCTCGCCATCGCGGACTTCGAAGACCGTCTTGATGCTGGAACCGACGACCTGCTCGGGCGGGATGCCGTAGACCGCCTCGGTCCACGGCCGCATGAACTCGATCCCGCCGCCGGAGACGATGAAGGTCTTGAAGCCGTTGGCGCGGAGATAGTCGAGGAGCTCGAGCATCGGTTGGTAGACCATCTCGGTGTACGGCCTTCCGGTGGTCGGGTGCCTCGCCGTCGCGAGCCAGTCGGTGGCGACCGCCTCGAACTCGTCGGTGGTCATCCCCGCGTGGGTCGCCATGACGAGCTCGAGGATCCCGTGCTCTCCGGTGGCGGCGAGCGCCTCCATGTCGCCTTCGAGCACGGCCTTGAACGGGCTGCTGTGTCGCCCACTCGGGGTGCTCCGGCGCCATCGCCTTGACCCGGTCCATGGCGAAGAGGAGCTGGACGTACGCGGGCTGCTCGGACCACAGGGTGCCGTCGTTGTCGAAGACCGCGATGCGCTCGGGCTCGGGTACGAAATCGGGGCTTGCCGGGTCGGTGACCCGAACGACGAAATCGAAGATCGACTGTTTGGCGTCACCGTGATTCCATGACGGCAGCGGATCGATCACCTTCACGGGTGGGCCGTCGGTCGTGGGCTGGGCACAGGACACGAGGAGCGTCAATGCCAACAGGGCTGTGGTGAATCTCACGGTCTTCATTTTGCTTCCTTTGGAGAAAAGGCGGGCCCGGAGGCCCGCCGCCAGATCGATGGTCCGCCTCAGTTCGATCGGCGGTACGAGCATCATTGTCACCTGGTCGAGGGTGACGCCGGCCGTCGAGTCGGCTACTTGTCGCCCGCGCCCTTGGTGATTGCTTCCATCACGCGGTCGAGGTTGAAGCTGCCTGGCTTCTGGCGCGGCGGAAACTCACGGAAGCTCTGCAGCCACTGGCCGACATAGGCGCCAGCGGGCGCGAAAATGAACATGTGATCCACCCACCATTTCGAGTATCCGATGCTTTCATCCCAGGCAATCTCGAATGGATCCATCCGGAGATTCGAAAGCATGGGCGCTCGCAGTGTCTCGAACGGACTGGTCCAGACGTCGATGCCTTCGGCGTTCTGCCTCAGGAAGGTGATCTTCCAGTTTTTGTAGCGCAGCGCCGCAACGTTACCGTCATCGGTCCAATAGAGGAACTCCTCTCGCGGCCACTCAGCCTCTCCCTTGAGGGCGGGCAGCAGGTTGTAGCCGTCGAGGTGGACCTTGTAGGTCATGTCGCCGACCTGTTTGCCGTTGAGGAGTTCCTCCTTGATGTTGGGGTCGCCCGCCGCCGCGAGCAAAGTGGCCAGCATGTCCTCGTGCGCGCCGATCTCGTTGTTGATCGTTCCGGGCTTGATGACGCCGGGCCAGCGAATTGCCGTGGGCACACGGAAGCCACCTTCCCACTGGGTGGCCTTCTCGTTGCGGAACATCGTCGTGCCGCCGTCGGGCCAGGAGAAGAACTCCGCACCGTTGTCGGTGGAATACATCACGATGGTGTTGTCGGCGATGCCGAGCTCGTCAAGCTTGGCGAGCAGCTCGCCCACCATCCCGTCGTGCTCGACCATGCCGTCGGCATAGACGCCGAGACCGGTCTTGCCCTCGGACTCGGCCTTGAGGTGAGTCCAGATGTGCATCCGGGTGGAGTTCCACCAGACAAAGAACGGCTTGTCAGCCGCAACCGCGCGGTCCATGAAGTCGAGCGCCGCGACGGTGACTTCCTCGTCCACCGTTTCCATGCGTTTTTTGGTCAGTGGTCCGGTGTCCTCGATCCGGCCGTCCGCGTACGAGTGGATCACGCCGCGCGGGCCGAACTTCTTCTTGAACTCCGGGTCTTTCGGGTAGTCGGGATGCTCGGGCTCCTGCTCCGCGTTGAGGTGGTAGAGGTTGCCGAAGAACTCGTCGAACCCGTGATTGGTCGGCAGCATCTCATCGCGGTCGCCGAGGTGGTTCTTGCCGAACTGACCGGTCATGTAGCCGTGCTCCTTGAGCAGGCCGGCGATGGTCGGGTCTTCCTTCTTCATGCCTTCCGGCGCGCCGGGGAGTCCGACCTTGGTCAGACCGGTGCGCATGGGCGACTGACCGGTAATGAAAGCGGCGCGGCCGGCGGTGCAGCTCTGCTGGCCGTACCAGTCGGTGAAAATCGCGCCCTCGGCGGCGATACGGTCGATGTTGGGGGTCCGGTAGCCCATCATCCCCATGTTGTAGGCGGAGACGTTGAACTGGCCGATGTCGTCACCCCAGATGACGAGGATGTTGGGTTTGTCCTGGGCCGCGGCCGGCGACGACTGCAGCCACCAATGCGAGACACACCAAAGATCCGAGAATCGAGTGTTCTTCTTTTCATGCAACCCTCCCGAGGTTGGCGCTGCCACGGGCAGCAATTCATCTGTCTGTGTGTTTGAGAGTCCGTCGCGGATCATACCAGGATCTCAGACTCTGTTGGTTTGTCTCGAATCCGCTGCGCTACATTCCCAAGAGCTACGAGTCACGATCGCGATGAGAACTCACGACTAACGAGCCTACTTCTTGTACTTCACCGAGCAACCGTAGGGCTTTGTCTCCGGTGTCGAGACCGTCTGGCCGGCGGCGAGCTCGTTGAGGGCTTGCGAAACGTAGTTGGTCCGCGCGCCTGCCTCCATGTTGCCCCGCGGGTCGTCGTCGATGGCGCCCTCGTAGACGACGACGCCCTTGGCGTCGATGATGAACATGTGCGGGCGTCGTCGCTGCACCGTAGGCGTGACCGACGGCGCCGTCCTGATCGACCAGCATCGGCCACGTGATGTCCTCGGCTCTTGGCGAAGGCGGCATTGGCCGCGGCGTCCATGTAGTTCGTCGAGTTGATGGTCAGCCAGACGACGCCGCTCTCGGAGTAGGCCGAGGTGAGGTTTTTCATGGTGCCCTCTTGGTAGTGGCGCTTGACGAAGGGGCAGTCGGGGTTGGTCCACTCGAGGACGACAACCTGACCTTTGTAATCGGCGAGGCTCACCTGGTTGCCCGGCGCTGTCGCTGAGGGTGAAACCGGGCGCCTGGTCGCCCACATCGACCCCCGATCCGGCGACCGCGCCCCCGACGGCCACGGCGAGGATGGCGATCATCGTCATGGTTTTCATCATCTTGATCATGGTTCGTTCCTTTCCATGGGCCGCCGCCGGCGGCCCGGTCAGTCGAGTTCGATGTCGGCGACCCGGGCGGATCGCCTGCCGCGTTCATCTTCGATCACGATGAGCGACCGCAGCGTCGTCGCCGGGGTCGCTCGAGCTTTTCAAACGAGAAACACTGAAATCGATCCGGGTCAGCTGCCCGCGGGTCTGAACGCGAACACCCTCGACCTTGAGACCGGGGCCCGGATCGGGGAAGAACTCGACGCTGCCGGGCGCCGCTTTCCAGTTCAGCCACGCGACCATCCCGACGGCGCCGGCTCGAGGGAACCGGACCACCGGTGACCGAGAGGTCGAGGAGACCGGGTTCGAGCCCGATCGGAAGCGTCTCGGACCACGTCTGCGAGGGCCGCCTTCGAGGCTTCGAGTTCGGCGCCCTTGAGCGGCAGCTCGGCCTCGAGCTTCGCCGAACCGAGAACGCAGACATCCTTGCAGGCGAGCCAGGAGGCGGTGAGGGTGACCGGCGCCGAAGACGGGCGACGCCGGTCGGGCACAGTCACGTCCGCGGCCAGCACCACCGGGTCTTCGTATCCGTAGCCGATGATGCCACCGGGCTGCTCGAACTCCACCGGGATCGGCCAGTGCAACTCGCCCACCGCAAAACCGTCGGGCAGTTCGAAGGCATCTCAGTGGCGAGCCCCGCCTCGCCGGGGTTGCGCCAGTAGACGTGCCAGCCGGGTTCGGGTTCCAGGAGCACCCCGAGGTGAAAGCTCTCGCCTGCGCGGAGCCCGTCGGCATCGGCCACCAGCCGCGCTCGGACGTGGCTCTCCTCGGCCGTCACAGCCGTGGCCATCACCACCGCGAGGCACGTAAACCCTAGGTTCAATAATGCCCGATTCACGTAGATGTGAAGCCTCACGAGGGTTCGATATTCCCTCTTCCAACCTCCGGAAAATCGGGCTCTCTGTGGCTCGAGCCGCAGAGAGCCCGATTTTCGGAGCCGAGCGGAACCTCGAATCTAGGTCGAGTCCTGCCTCATTGACGAAGAGGAGTTTGCGGTTCGTCCAGTCAACGCCGACCACCGACCCGGTCGGGACAAACCGGTCGACACCGAGATCCTGGGTCAGGATGCGGATGACCCCGCCGTGGACGAAGAGCAGATGGCGACCGGGAGCGCAACTCGTTCACGAAGCCCCCGATCCGCCTGCAGGAACGACTCGTGCGAATCGCCTTCCGGCATGGCGAAATCGCGGAAGCCGATGAAAGACCCTGGCGTCGGCGGCATCCACGTCTTCAAAGGGCATGCCCTCATAGATGCCGAAGTTGCACTCCCGAATCCGGGGATCGGGGACCGCCTGACCCCATGCGAGACGCGATGTCTCCACCGCCCGCTGGAGATCGGACGACCACACCGAGTCGAAGGTCGGTGCCTGCGAGCTTCGGTCCGACCGCCGTCGCCTGTTCCCGACCGAGATCGGTCAACGGCGGGTCGCACCAGCCGGCGATCCGCCGGGCGGCGTTGTAGGTGGTTTCACCGTGGCGCACCAGCCAGAGCTCAACGTTGTCGTGTTCCATGGCAGGGGAGTGTAGCCGATACGATATGCTGCGCCGAGTCACAACATCGAGGTGAAATCATGAGCAAGTCCGGAACTTCCTATCGCAGCTGGCAGCCGGAAGGCAATTACGACGCCATCGTCATCGGGTCTGGCATCGGCGGTCTCGGGGTTGCCGCTCTGCTCGCAAAACGCGCCGAAAAGCGGATTCTGGTCCTGGAGCGCTACGCCAAGGCCGGCGGCTTCACCCATATGTTCAAGCGCAAGGACTATGACTGGGACGTCGGTCTGCACTATGTCGGCGAGGTTCACAACCCCGAGTCCACCATCCGGCGGCTCTTCGACGAGATCACCGGCGACCGCCTCGAGTGGCAGGCCATGGGCGATGTCTACGACACCGTCGTCGTCGGCGATCAGCGCTTTGAGTATGTCGCCGGGCGCACCGCCTGGCGTGAGAGCATGGTTGAGTCCTTTCCCGATGAGGAAGCCGCCATCGACCGCTATCTCGAGCTCGTCAAGGAGACCACACGCGGCGCCCGCGGCTTCTTCGGCGCCAAGGCGCTGCCGGGTCCCATCGCCGCCGTCGCCGGACCATGGATGCGTCGCGGATTTCTCCGCCACGCCTCGACGGACCGTGGCCGAGGTGCTCGACGAGCTCACCGACAACGCCCTGCTCAAGACCGTCCTCACCGCCCAGTACGGCGACTACGGTCTGACCCCGAAGACGGGCGAGCTTCGGCATCCACGCCATGGTCTTCAACCACTACTTCCGCGGCGCCGGCTATCCCGTCGGCGGCTCGGGTCGGATCGCGGCCGAGATCATCCCCGAGATCGAGGCGGCCGGCGGCGCGGTGGTGGTCGGCGCCGAGGTCACCGGGATCGTCATGGAACGGGGCCGCGCGGTGGGTGTCACCATGGCGGACGACCGCGAATTCCGCGCGCCCATCATCATCAGCGACGCCGGCGTCCCCAACACCGTCCACCGGCTCCTCCCCGCCGACGCGCCCGGACGGCGCGCCCTGGCGTCGGTGCTCAGGCGCGTGACCCCCTCGACCTCGCACATCTGTCTCTATGTCGGGCTCGACGCCAGCGACTCCGAACTCGGAATCGGCACCTCGAATCTCTGGGTTTTCCCCGGTCCGGATCACGACGCCACCGTCGAGCGCTACCTCGCCGATCCCTCGGCGCCGATTCCGGTGACCTACATCTCATTCCCTTCGGGCAAGGATCCCGATTTCCAGAATCGACATCCCGGCAAGGCCACCGTCGAGGTCGTGAGCATCGCGCCCTACGAGTGGTTCTCGGCGTGGGAGGACAAGCCCTGGCAGAAACGCGGCGACGACTACGAGGCGTTCAAGCAGCGAACTCACCGAGCGGCTGCTCGAGGTTCTCGTCCGCGAGGTGCCCGAGCTCGAAGGCCACATCGACTATCACGAGCTCTCGACCCCGCTCTCGACCCGCCACTTCGGCGCCTATGTCGAGGGCGAGATCTACGGCCTCGAGCACACGCCGGAGCGGTTCAAGACCAAGGGGCTCAGACCGAAGACCCCCGTCCCCGGTCTCTGGCTCACCGGCCAGGATGTCTGCACCGCCGGCATCGCGGGCGCGCTCTTCGGCGGGGTGCTCTGCGCTTCGGCGATACTGGGGAAGAACTTGATGAAGGCGTAAGTGAATGCCGCTCTCGGTTGACCCAAACGCGGGATGACGCCGCGGTATCCCGCGACACCGAGGCTCAACGGTCGCCGGGCAACCTCGATTGCAGACGCAAGATATTCAATTCGTGCCTCTTACGTCCAATTCCCTCGAATCGGTCAACCCTGGCACGAGATCTGCTCCAAGGGAAGCGATCTCAGCGCGGTTCCACGCAACGGATCCCGACCCAAGGAGAGCTTCCATGACAAAAGTGCAGCTGTTCGTTCTCGTGACCGCCATCCTGATTCTGGGCATTGCCGATGCCGGCGCCCAGGCCACGTTCACACTGATCGACACCACCGATTACTACGGTTCGATCAAGAGCCTGTCCGACGACGGCACCGTCGGTGTCGGGATCGACGCCGGCGCGATCTTTCGCTGGGAGGCGTCCATGGGTTCGGCCATCGAGTTCCTGCCCGGGACCGTAGCCGACGATCAGCACGTCTTCAACACCGATCTCTCGGGCGACGGAACCCATATCGTGTCCAATCAACCGGACCCGATCTCGGGTTTCTGGAACGCCGCGATCTGGAGTGCCGACAGCGGATGGGTCCATCTCGGGACCTTCCCGGACGGTGTTGCGCTCGACGGGAGCCTGAGCTCGGGCTGGGGCGTCAACCATGACGGTTCGGTCGTGGTGGGTTACGGCAACGACTCGGGCTCGAGGGCGCAGGCCTTTCGATGGAGTGCGTCCACCGGGATGGTGGGGCTCGGTCGGTCGGCGACCTACGGCAGCCGCGGAACCCGGGTCTCCGGTGACGGCTCGGTCGTGGTCGGCTTCTATCAACATCCGACGCAGGGGTATCGTCTGGCGGCGCGGTGGGTCGACGATCAACCGGTGGAACATTTCCTCGGAGAAACCGATGCCACGGATGCGCTCAATATTTCTTCCAACGGCGCACACATCGTCGGAAATTGGTTCACCACCGCATTCATCTACGACGATGACGGCGGTCTGGAGAACCTCGGTCTTCTCGGCGGGCTCGGCGCCGACGAGCGCAGCGTCGGCTCGGCGGTGTCCGACGACGGAACGCGAGTCGTGGGCTGGGACGGCAATCCCTGGACGGGCGTCGCGCTCGGCTATCTCTGGACGCCGGATGCGGGGATGCGCCGGCTCGACGAAGTCTTGACTGAAGCCGGCGCCAATCTCGGCGACTGGTTCATCGCCATCGTCTACGACATTTCCTCCGACGGGGAGACCCTGGCCGGGCAGGCCATCAACAGCACAACCCACGAGAGCAGGGGGTTTGTCGCCACCCTGCCGAAAGTCCTTTTCGCGGATGGTTTCGAAAGTGGCGACGCATCCGCATGGACCTCGACGGCAGAAGGAAGCTGAACCGAGTCGGTGTTGGACCCGGAGTTGGGTGCCCTGCCCTACCTCCGAAGTCCGAGCCTTTCATCCGCGTACGAAGAGTCGAGGGGTTGATCCCGAGCACCTCGGCGGCGCCGCCGGGGCCCGAGATCTTGCCATCGGTCGCTTCCAGGGCCTTGAGGATGTGGCGCCGCTCGTTTTCCTCGAGGGTGATGAGGCGATCGTCGTCGACCCCGCCCCCGGTGGAGGGCGAAAAAGGCGCGCCACCAGAATCGAGTGCATCCTCGAGCCTGAGAACCCTGTCGCGGCTCGTGACCACGGCGCGCTCGAGCACCGAAATCAGCTCGCGGACGTTGCCCGGCCAGGAATAGTCCTGCAGCCGTCGGATTACCGATCCGGGAACCTCGTCGATTTCACGGCCGGCTCGAACTGCCAGGTTGGGCACGAAGTGGCGGACCAACAGAGGGATGTCTTCACGTCGACTTCGGAGGGGTGGAAGGGTGATGGGGAAGACGTTGAGCCGGTAGTAGAGGTCTTCTCTGAAGCGCCCCTCCTTCACCTCGCGTGCCAAATCGCGATGGGTAGCGGCGATGATCCGGACATCAGCGGTGAAGGTCCGGTCTCCTCCCACCTTTTCGAATTCTCCGGACTGGAGCACCCGCAGCAACTTTGGCTGGAGCTCGAGGGGCAACTCAGCCACTTCATCGAGGAAGATCGTGCCGCCGGCCGCCAGGCCAAACCTGCCGCGCCGTTCGTTTTCAGCGCCTGTAAAGGCGCCCTTCACGTGCCCGAAGAGCTCGCTCTCTACGAGTGAAGGCGGCAATCCGCCACAATTGACGGTGACAAAAGGGCCGTCCGCCCTTCCGCTGGCATGGTGAATCGCATGCGCCACCAACTCTTTGCCGGTTCCGGTCTCACCGAGCCAGCAACACCGTGCTTTCGGTGGGAGCCACCTGCCTCACCTTGTTGAGAGCCTCTTCAAGCAATCGGCTCTCGCCGACGATTCCCGCAAACACGGTCAGATCGAGGGGCCCCTCAACGAGGGTGATGCTCTCTTCGGCAAGTACCGAACTCAGGCGATCGAGTTCTCTTCTGAGATAGTCACGGCTCCGCTCGGCGTCCCGACGATCGGTCACGTCGGCGCCGACCGCCACGAACTCCACTGGGATACCGAGATCGTCCTCGAAGATGACCGTCGACCAGACCACCAGCCTTTCCTCTCCCGAGGCAAGCACCGACGCCACCTCGAGCGACGGCATGGCCTCACCGGCAAGGATCTTCTTCAGCGCCGACTCGAACCGATCCTGGTACCGTACGGCCACGTTCTGTCCGAGGTGGCTCCCGACGATCTCCTCCTCGGGACGACCGCTGATCCGGACGAGGTATGGATTCACGTAGATGACCTGGCCCGTGGTGTCGTAGGCCACGATCGCGAGATCGAGATTGTCGAGAAGTGCTCGCCATCTGACCCGGCCGACCTCCACCGCCAGGCACGATCGACGAACTGCTTCGAGACCCAGGACAACCGTCGTCACCACAACAGCCACGACAAAGACCATCACCCCGATATAGGGCACCCGTAGAAGACTGAACTCGTCGCCCGCGTGATGAACAAGCGCCATCAACAGCGAGGCGACGGCAACCACGAGAGACGCGAGACCAACCCAGAAGTGAAGCCCCACCCGGTGGTCGCGTCTGGCGACACCGAGATGGACGATCCCCGATGCGGCGCAGATGCCGCTCGCGAGAATCAGCGAAACCGTCCATGCCTGCATTCTGCTCTGTCCGATAGCAGGATAGCAGCCGGCGGCACCACGGGCCATCAACTCGGTCATCCGCCTCAGATCGAAACAAAGCCGCCACCCGTCCGATCGGATCTCAGACCGGGGGCGACAGCCACCTCAGTTGATGACTGGTACCGTCCAGGCACCGGTGTCGCCACCTTCGAACCCATCGGCAAAGAGTACGTTCGGAATTGTGGCGACGAAGAACGTCGTCGTTCCTGGGGGCAGATCCGGGTGGATGGCCTGACCGACGACTGTGGAGCCGTCGGCGCTGATGGCAAGGGCGCTGATCAGCGAAACCCCGGGCGGCACGTCGACTCCGAGATCGACCAGGTAACCCTTCAACGACCGCATCCGCTCTTCGCCGGGAAACCAGATGGCCGCTTCAACCGCAGAAGCGGACTGATTCCCGCTCCACCCGACCACCACACCCCGAATCGGAGACTCCACCGGCATAGGATTCCTGGTAGTCGCCATCGAGAATCGGTAACAAAGGCGTCGCACCGACTGTGTCCGTGAAGGTGAAACCGATTGCCATGACCATCGAAACATGGGCGTACTGGCCAACGAGAGTCCGGCCGTCAGAGGACGTACTGTCGGTTTCTCCATACGTCTCCTCGCCGAGGAAAAGATCGACCGTGCCCCCTTCGATCCAGCGTGCCGGCCGGCGGTAACCCGCGCTCTCCGATTCGTCGAATCCCACGATGACCGACCCGTCGGCCGAAATCGCCGTCGCCCGGCTGTTCCGGCCCGCCGGGCGACCGAGACCGACGACACCGGAAGCTGCATCCCACCTGAAGCCTTCGGCTCTGTAGGTGCTGTGCCAACCGAGGCCGACAACGACCGAGCCGTCGCCCGAAATATCCCAACCCGATCCGAACGAGCCGTCCAGCGGCGGTTCGCCAGGGAGACCCCCGAGCGGCTCCCAACCGGTACCTTCGATCCACCGGGAGGGCTGGAAAATCCCGAGGTCGTCGGCAACCGTCGACGTGATCATCGTGCCGTCGTCGGAGACGCCTGCGGTGTGAGTATGGAGCCACTCCGAAGGGCTGAGAATTTCGAGCCCCGCGGATGCCGACCAGCGGAACACCCTCCCGTTGGTGGTCCCGACCACCCAGATTCCATCTGGGGTGACGTCAAACGCCGCCGACGCCCCGACAATCTGCGGGTCGTCGCAGACGTACAGACCGGCCGCCCGGGCGCTACCCGGCGAAAGAACGCCGGCAAGAATGACCACGGCGAAGAAAATGGCGGGCTTGATTCGAGTCGACATAGTGGGGATCTCCAAAAAAAGCGGACGCGCCGCCCGCGGCCGAGGCCACGGGCGACGGTCCTGTCAAAAGATGAACGGATGAGCGCTCACTCGCCGGACGACGATGTCCAGGCTCCGAGATCGCCCGACTCGAAATCGTCGCCAAAAATCACGCCATCCAGGATCTCCATCTGGAGGAAGTTGATGCCGATGGCGTTGAAGCTATCGTCATCGACGGTCCAGTTGTAGACGGTCAGCTGATCAAAGGCCCAGACGCCGACGGCGTCCGCGATATCGAGGGATGAAAGAGCGGTGGCTTCGTAGGTCACGTAGAAGTTGTTGGTGAAGTTGCCGAAGATGCCTTCCTGGTCGAGGTAGATCCCCGTCGGCCACGCCGCGTCGGGATCGAGCAGCAACATGAAACCGTCCACCCCGGGGTCGTCATTGCGGATGGTGAAGTAAGGCAGCAGACCTGCGGGGAAGGGATCCTGAAGACCGACGACGCCATCACCGAGACGGAGTTGGAAAGAATCCTGGTCAATGACATAACCACGGGTGGCATAGACCGCCCCATCGACGTAGTCCGTGCTGACGACCTCGAACCGCATTTCCACGGGATCGCCGACGCTCGCGTTTCCGAGCGGCGGCGCGCTGACTTGATTCCACTCCACCACACCCGTCGCCGTGACCACGTAACGACGGGGCTCGATGTACATCCCGATGAATGCGTCGTCGAGGGTGATGTTGACGTCGGCGTCACCCCAGCAGTTGATGTTGTAGTTGATGGCTTGGGCGCCCGTTGCGACCTCGAGCTTCACCCCGGCCGGGTTGAGCTCGGTCCAGGTGTCGGCCGCCGCCGGCATGAAGGTGTGATTGAGGTAATCATACCCCGCGTCACAGGTCGCGTTTGTGGTGGTGATATTGACGTTGCAGTTCCAGAGATTGGCGGGGTCGGCGCTGACCTTGGCCCAGGCATTGAACTCGATGATGTCACCAGGCTCGGTCACGTGGGGAATACAGATGTCGGCTCCACCGACATAGAAGTTACCGAACGGATCGATATTCTCCGCACCGTCCGCCCAGAGCGCACCCGGACTGGTGTGGCCGCCCGTCGCCTGGTGCTCCACCGTGCCGTAGTTCGGATCCCACGAATAGAGCTGGGGGATCGCCCGCCAGGAGTCGGGGCCGATCGACGCCGGTGTGTCGAATCCACATTGGTCTTCCGTCAACAGGCTGTTGGGTTGATCGCACTGGGCCTGGGCCCCACCGGCCACACCCAGGACCACGACCACGAGGGCCAAGATCGTCACGTTTCTCATCACTCACCTCCGTTGTTGTTGCAGTTGCCGGCCGGCGGACCGCCGATCGGCGAGTGTGCACGCCACCCCTGTAGCAAGCGACGAGCCAACGTTCAACAATCTCCTAAGAAATCTTAAATAATTGGAAAAAAACAACTTCGGCAGACAGGGTCAAACGCCGGGCTACGCGGGATTCAACGATCGCGGTATTCCGCATTCAAATCTCGCGGCGTTCGGCGCCTCGGCTCCCCGCTTTCATCATTGGTATCAGGAGAACCGGAGATGGAGGCGAATGGGACCGCTGCGGCAACGTCTCTATCGAGCCCGAGTGATCGACGACCGGGAGTACTTCGATCGAGTGATGGTGTACGTTCGACCGAACCCTGTTCGAGCGGGTCTGACGGATGATCCGACCGACTCCGCACTTTGTTTCTCCTGGCACCCGGTCCTGCTTGAAAAGACGATTTCGGCACCCGGCGCATTCCGGCCGCGGTCGCCACCGGTCCCAGATCACATTTCCACTCCCGAAACCGCCCGATCGTCTCACGAAGCCATTGCGAATCCAGCTGCCGAGACCCATAATCTACTCGATTGCAACACCGACATCGAAGGAGGCAGGAATGCGCATGCGGAACTTGTGTCTGATGGGTCTGATCTGTGCTTTCGTTGTTGCCCTTGCAGCGGCGCCGGTGGCCGCCGGAGACAAGGACGATCCCTCCGAGGAGTCGTTCGTCGCGATGAAGCTCCCGCTGAGGACCTTCTCGCTGAACGACCAACCCGAAACCACCAAGCGAGGACACGAACACCACACCGCTGCCGGTGCCCGACAGCCAGTGCAGCGCCGGCTGGGTGTCCTCGATCATCAACGTCCCCGACTCGTTCTTCATCGCCGACGTCAACGTCGGCATCTGGATGACCCACACCTACCGCGGCGACGTCGAGATGCAGCTGCGCTCGCCGGACGGCACCACGGTGCTGCTCATCGCGGACCTCGGTGGCGGCGCCGACAACATCAACGCCCTGTTCGACGACTCGGCGCCGGGGCCGCCGGACTCCACCAGCCACACCCCGCCGCCGCCGTACTACACCGACCACCCGTGGACCCCGGTGCAGCCGCTGGCGGCCTTCCGCGGCGTGCCGTCGGCGGGGGACTGGACCCTCGACGTGTGCGACGACGCCGGCGGAGACACCGGCACCGTCGAGCAGTGGACCCTCTTCATGGAGACCGACGTGGTGATCCTCGACCCGGCGGCGCAGGGCGCAGCGGCGTGCGCGTCCGACACCGTGATCTATGACCTCACGGTGTTCAACGGCACCACCACGCCCCAAGCGTTCTCTCTGACCTACACCGGGAACATGTGGCCCGCCGGCGGCCCGGCAACCACCGGCACGCTGGCGACGGGCGGCGAGGAGGCGATCACGTTCACTCACGACGTGCCACCGGGAGCGCTGCCGGGCGACTTCGACACCGTCACGGTGACCGCCACCGGGACGGTGAGCGGTAGCGCGACCGCCACCACCGAGGTGCCGCTGTTGGCCGGCTGGGGCGACCTCGCCCGTCCCCCCATCGCTCGGCCGACCCGGAACCACTCGACCGTGTACTCCAACGGCAAGCTCTACAAGATCGGCGGCTACGACGGCTCGGCGAGACCGTACCTCGACATCTACGACGTCGCCACCGACACCTGGTCCACCGGGCCCGACATGCCGGCCAGCCGGTACTGGATCGACTGCGCTGAGATCGGCGGCAAGATCTACTGCGGCGGCGGCTACCTCAGCAGCGCCCAGGACGACCTGTACATCTACGACATCGCCACCGACACCTGGTCGACCGGCGCCCTCCTTCCCGCCAACCGGTACAACTACCAGGGCGTGGCGCTCGGCGGGAAGTACTACGTCATCGGCGGCTACACCACCACCTACCAGGCCACGACCATCGTCTACGACCCGGTGACGGATACCTGGGACTCGGCGACGGTGCCCAACATGAGCGTCGCCCGGCGCTACTTCCATAGCGGCGTCATCGGCGGCAAGATCTACGTGGCCGGCGGTTACAACCCAACCTATCTCAGCTCGGCCGAGGTCTACGACCCGGTGGCCAACACCTGGTCCCCCATCGCCTCGATGCCCTCGAGCTGGGTCCAAGGCGGCGATGGAGTCCTGCTCGACCGGTACCTGGTGATCACCGGCGGTGCCTCGACGAGCACGGCCACGGCATCGAACGGCGCATGGATCTACGACGCCGTGAACGACACGTGGTCGCTCTCCATCATGGAGCACTTCCTCTACGCCTCCGAGGCGGACAGCGACGGACTGACCTACTGGATCACCTCGGGGCGGGGCTACGACGGCTCCTACCTTTACGCCCCGTGGACGACCAGGGCCTACACCTGCGCCGACCGCACCGACCTCGCCATCACCAAGGACAACGGCGTCATCGAGGTGGTCGCAGGTCTCCCGGTGACGTACACGATCACCGCCACCAACAACGGTCCGTCGCCCGCGATGTACGCGACGGTCTTCGACGACCTGTCGGCGCTGGTCGCCGTCACCTGGACCTGCGTCGCCACCGGCGGCGAGTGCACCGCGGCCGGCATCGACTCCATCGACGACACCGTGATGCTCGGCGTCGGCGACACGGTCACCTACACCGCGACCGGCGTCCTGCCCGGCTTCGCGGCCGGGACCCTCGACAACACCGCGACCGTGAACCTGGGATCCGTCCCCGATCTGGTGCCGGCGAACAACCAGGCCACCGACAGCGACACCATCGTCTTCGAGGCCGATCTCGAGATCACCAAGGACGACGGGCTCGCGGACGCCACCCTGGGCGAGGCCGTGACCTACACCATCGTGGTCACCAACCCAGGACCGTCCGACGCGATGGGCTCGCTGGTCGAGGACCTGTTCCCACCGGTGCTGACCGGTGCGAGCTGGACCTGCGTCGGCGCGGGCGGCGGCGTCTGCGGCGCCGCGGGCGCCGGCGATATCTCCGACCTCGCCGACCTGCCCGCGGGCGGCTCGGTGACCTACACGGCGACCGCGACCGTCGCCTTCACCGCACCCGCGGGGCCGTTCGACAACATCGCCACGGTGACGCCGGCCGTCGACGTCACCGACCCGAACCCGGGCAACAACACCGGTATCGACACCACGTCGATCGTCTTCGCCGACCTCGCGATCTCGAAGGACGACGGCGTCACCCAGGTCGCACCCGGCGACCCGGTCACCTACACAATCGTGGTCGACAACCTCGGGCCGAACGACGTCGTCGGCGCTCGGGTCTCGGACGTCTTCGTGCCGGATCTGCTCAACGTGAGCTGGAGCTGCGTCGGCGCCGGCGGCGGCGTCTGCACCCCGTCGGGCACCGGCGACATCAACGACCCGGTCGCCATTCCGGCCGGGGGCTCGGTGACGTACACCGTGGACGCCACGGTCGCGACCACCGCCCGCGGCGTGATCGTCGACGGCGCCGCGGCGATCGTGAACACCGCCAACGTGTTCTCCAACGTCGATGTCGCCGACCCGAACCTGGCCAACAACTCGGCGACCGACGTCGACCTCCTCGTCAGCTCCGACGTCGACCTCGCGATCGACAAGGACGACGACTCCTGCTTCGTGCTGCCAGGCGGCAACACCACCTACACCATCACGGTCACCAACGCGGGCCCGGCGATCGCGACCGACGCGATCGTGACCGACACCTTCCCGCTCGAGGTCACCGCGGTCTCCTGGACCTGCGCCGCATCGGCCGGCGCCTCGTGCACCGGGATCGGCAGCGGCGACATCTCCGACCTCGTCACCGTGCCGCCGGGCGGGTCGGTGACCTACTCCGCGACGGCGACCGTCGACGGCGCCGCGACCGGCTACCTGACGAACACGGCGACGGTCGAGCCCGCTGCGGGGATCACCGATCTCGACCTGACCAACAACACCGACAGCGACACCAACGCCCTCGAGCTGCCGGTCTTCTGCGACGGCTTCGAGAGCGGAGCCACCGCGGCCTGGTCGTCCGTGCTTCCGTGACCCACGGCCCACCGGTCTCCCGACCGGTGACCGACAACCCGTGACCGACGCCCGCCCCGGCCCTCGCCGGGGCGGGCTTTATTCCGGGCCGATCCGGCTGACCCGACGTCGCACCCGACCGGTGTCCCGGTCACCCGTCTCACGGCGGACGCGGCGACGGCCGCTGCTACGACCGGGTAGCGCACTCGCTCTACCACGTGGTGCCCGGACCGGGCGGCACTCGCTGCAACCGATGTGCGCTGCACATCGGGCATCGTAACCAACCTTCAAATCCTGCCGTCGGCGTAGGCCGGCGGCAGGATTTGAACGAGCGGTATGCTGAAGCAGGAGGAACGACCCCATGCACGCCATCGCCGACATCGCCATCATTCCCCTGGGAGTGGGTCTCTCGCTCTCACCCTATGTCGCCGCCTGCGAGCGGGTCCTGCGCGACGCCGGTCTCGAGCCCCAGCTCCACGCCAACGGCACCAACGTCGAGGGAGAGTGGGACGAGGTCATGGCCGCGCTCAAACGCTGCCACGAGGTCCTGCACGAGATGGGCGCCCCACGGGTCGCGACCAACATGCGGCTCGGCACGCGGACCGACAAGACGCAGACCATGGACGACAAGATCGCCAGCGTCGAGCAAAAGCTCGACGCTGAATGATGAATTATCAATTATGAATGTTCGAATTTCATCGCAACGAGTCTACGATTGTCGCGCTCCACCAGACCGATTGCGATGTCAATTCGTAATTCGTAACTCATAATTCAAAATTCGTCAGCACCTCGATGACCGCGGCGGCGCCGGCTTCGAAGCCCCGGCGGGTCGCGGGGTTCCTGAGCCCGCCGTAGACCTGATCCTCGGTCTTGGGCAGCGTGGTGTTGTCGCTGCAGAAGAGCAGTGCGCCCATCTCGAGCCCGAGCCGGGCGCCGACCACCGCGGCGGCGGCGCACTCGGACTCGACCGCAATGACCAGGCCCTTGTAGGTCTCGTAGATCTCGGGGCCCTGGCGGTAGCCGGCGTCGGTGGTGTAGACGACACCGAGGTGGTTGCCGGTTTCGGCGCGCCCGGCCGCCTCGTGGAGCCGGGTCGTGAGAACGGGGTCGAAGGCGGCAGGAAATTCCATGGGGGCGTAGTAGCGCGAGGTGCCCTCGCCGCGGACCGCCCCGCTCACGACGACGAGATCGCCCACCGCCACCTTGGGATCGGTGCCGCCGCAGGCGCCGAAGACCACCACGCGCCGACCACCGTTGGCCTTGATCATCTCGAGCGCGTTGGCGGCCGCCGGGCCGCCCATCCCCGAGTACACCAGGGTCAGCGCTCCGAGCCGGTAGACGATCCGGTCGGTGGTCTCGTCCAGCGTCACCGGCTCACCGTCGTAGGCTGCGACCAGCGCCTCGAGAAAGCTGCGCCGACCGAAGGGCAGCAGGATGACGTTGGCGGCACAGTCGAAGTCCGGGTTGTTGGCGTGGCTGAAGTCGCGTCGGCTCATCTCGCCCCCAAATCTGGTGGTTCAGGCAGAATAGCAGCCATGACCATCAACGAACGTGTTCTTCTCGCCATCGCTGTCGTGCTGATCGATCTCACGCTCTTCGTGCTGCCGCTCACCGGGCTGTTCGCGGCCTATGTCCTGCTCGCCCGACCGCCTTGGTTTCTTGACTGGGTGAAGCAACTCTACGAGGGATAGTCCTGATACCATTCCCGATCGGAAATGGAGGCGCGCTCATGGGATCTCATCGCATCTTCTCGTCCGTCGTCATCGCGATTTTCGCCGCGGGAACCACGGTCATCTCGACACCTTCCGCCGGAGGCCTGCACCAACATCCTGGTCACCAAGGGCGCCTCAGCCGACGGCTCGACCATGATCACCTACGCCTGCGACGGCCGCTTCCACCCGCGGCTCAACCACAGCAAGCCGGCCGATCACGACCCCAACGCCGAGTACGAGATCCGCGAGTGGTCGGGCGAACTCCGCGGAGTGATCCCGCAGGCCGGCCACACCCACGGCGTGGTCGGGCTCATGAACGATCACCAGCTCGCGATCTCGGAGACCACCACCACCGGTCGCGAGGAGCTCGAGAATCCCGACGGGCTCATCCACTACTGGACCCTGATGAAGCTCACCCTCGAGCGCGCCGCCACCGCCCGCGAGGCGATCGCAGGTCATGACCTCGCTGGTCGACGAGTACGGCTACCGTTCGACCGCCGAATCCTTCTCCATCGCCGATCCCGACGAGGTCTGGCTGATGGAGATGATCGGCACCGGTCCCGGCGGCAAGGGCGCGATCTGGGTCGCCATGCGGATCCCCGACGGCTCCATCGCGGCCTACGCCAACGGCATCCGAATCCGGCCAGTTCCCCCTCGACGACCCCGACAACTGCCTGTACTCGAACAACGTCATCTCCTTCGCCGTCGACCGCGGTTACTACGACCCGACCTCCGGCAAGCCGTTCGATTTCGCCGCCGCCTACGACGTGCCGACCCAACAGTCCCGCCGCTACACCACGACCCGGGTGTGGAGCATCTTCCGGCGCGCCGCACCGAACCTCGAGCTCGACCCGGCCTACCACCGCGGCGATCCCACGGCGGAGCCCTACCCGCTGTGGATCGAGCCCGAGAGAAAGCTCTCTCTCGCCGATGTCATGGCCCTCATGCGCGATCACTACGAGGGCACCGACTACGACATGACCAAGGGTATCGATGCCGGTCCCTACGGCGACCCCAACCGCTGGCGACCCATGAGCTGGACCGTGGACGGCGCCGAGTACACCTGGGAGCGGCCGATCTCGACCCAGCAGACCGGGTTCTCCTTCGTCTCGCAGTCGCGGTCGTGGCTCCCCGACGCCGTCGGCGGGGTCTACTGGTACGGTCTCGACGACACCTCCACCTCGGTCTACATCCCGCTCTACGCCGGCATCACCCGGGTCCCCGAGTCCTTCACGGTTGGCCGACTCGAGAAGTTCTCCTGGGACTCGGCGTGGTGGGTCTTCAACTTCGTCGCCAACATCGCCAACCTCAAGTACTCGTTCATGATCGAGGACATCCAGGCGGTCCAGAGCGAGCTCGAGGGCCGCTTCCTCGCCATGCAGCCGGTCATCGAGGCGACGGCACTGACCCTGGCCGAGACCGACCCCGAGCTCATGCGCGAGTTCCTCACCCAGTACTCGGTGGGCCAGGCCGAGGAGGTCGTCCGGCGCTGGAAGGAGCTCGGCGAGGCCTGCTGACCAAGTACAACGACGGTTACGTCGCCGGCGAAGGCGACGAGGACGTCGAGCGCGGCTACCCCGAGAGCTGGCTCCGCGAGGTCATCCGCGCGCGGCCCGACCAGTTCCGCCTCGACCAGGCCGAAACCCCGGAGAATGCACTCCCGTACTGAGGAAGCGGATGAACGCCGCTGCACACCGATCCCATGGTCTTCCGGCCACCGCGGCTCAAGCGGGGGCTCCAGCTGGCCCTCGGTCTGCCGCTGTCGCTGGTGGTGGTGCTTCCCACTTTCTTTCTCGTCAGCTGGTGTGGTCGCCGCACGTGGTGGAGCTCCGCGTCGACGACGGCCGACTCCACGTCACCACCGCACCCGAGCCCTTCAGCCGCCACCACGACTTCGACCTCGCCACGGTTGTCGCCGTCGACGAGGTCCATCTCGGTCGCGGCAGCAGGATCGCCGGCACCGCCATGCCCGGCTACTGCGTCGGTAGCTTCAGCTACGACGATCTGGGAAGGGTCTGGCAGGCCACGGACTGTTCGCGGGATGTTCTGGTTTTGCGGCGGGCGAACGACATCCCCATCGTTCTGACCCCACCCGATCGCGATCGCTTCCGCGCCGCCCTCGAGACCGGCGGCGGTTACGAAGCAAGCCAAGAACAACAGCAGACGGGACGCGGATGGATCTTGGTCAAGCTCCTCGTTCTGATTGCGCCCCTCGCCGCTCTCACGGTTCCGGCGGTCTTCCTCGTTGCCCCGAATCGGCTGCGCTACCGGGTGATTTCGGGCGGTCTCGAGGTCACGACCATTCTCGGCGCCCGGAGGTTCGTCACCGCCGGCTGTACTGCGCGCCCACACCGTCCCCGTGTCGGCATGAGGCTGTGGGGAGCGGGAGCGCCCGGCTACTACACCGGCACCTTCCGCGTCGACGGGAACAACACCAGGCTCTACACCACCTCGGTCAAACAGGGCGTGCTCATCGTAGGACCGGGAGTGCGGGTCTTCGTCAACCCCGAAAACGAGGTTGCCTTCCTCGAGGCCATGCACACCATGGGCGGCGCCACAAGCTGAATTCTCAATTCTGAATTCTTAATTTTCATCGCAAGCCTTCCAAATACGCCACTGATGCAGCGTGCGATGTGCGATGCGCGATGGAATTCAAAATTCAAAATTCAAAATTCATAATTCTCTCGTGCTAATCTTCACAACGCTGCCGCGCCGCTATCGGACCGGAAGCTGATCGGCGCCCAGCCAACGTCATTCCTGGGAGGGAAACCCATGCGCCGATTCCTCGTCCTGGCCCTTGCGGTCCTCGTACTTCTCCCCGCGGCCGATGTCTTCGCCAAGAAGGCGAAAGACACCGCAGCCGATGAACCAAAAGCCTTGATGTCGGACACGACCCTCTCGGGTCTCGAGTTCCGCCTCATCGGGCCGGCCTACAACTCGGGCCGGGTCGTCGACTTTGCGGTCCAACCCGACAAGACGCAGGTCATCTACGCTGCAACCGCATCCGGCGGGATCTGGAAGACCGTCAACAACGGCACCACCTGGAAGCCGATCTTCGACTCCGAGGGCTCCTACTCCATCGGCTGCCTCGCCATGGACCCGACCAACTACAACACCATCTGGGTCGGCACCGGTGAGAACAACAGCCAGCGTTCGGTCGCCTTCGGTGACGGGGTCTACCGTTCCGACGACGGCGGCAACAGCTGGAAGAACATGGGGCTGAAGAATTCCGAACACATCGGTGACATCGTCATCGATCCGCGCGACAGCAAGGTCGTCTATGTCGCGGCTCAGGGTCCGCTGTGGAAATCCGGTGGCGACCGCGGTCTCTACAAGACCACCGACGCCGGCGCGACCTGGGAGCGCGTCCTTCACGTCTCCGACGACACCGGGTTCAACGAGGTTCACATGGACCCCCGCAACCCCGACGTGCTCTATGCCACGTCCTACCAGCGCCGACGCCACGTCTGGACCCTCATCAACGGCGGCCCCGAGACCGGGATCCACAAATCCACCGACGCCGGCGCCACGTGGACCGAGCTCGAGACCGGTCTGCCCGAGGCGGACATGGGCAAGATCGGAATCGCCATCTCGCCCGCGAACCCCGATGTCATCTACGCCGTGATCGAGGCGCAGCGCGACGAAAGCGGGATCTACAAATCCACCGACCGCGGAGAAACCTGGAGCAAAGTCTCCGAGTACGTCGCCGGCAGCCCGCAGTACTACAACGAGTTGGTGGCCGATCCGGTGGATGTCAACACGGTCTACGCCATGGATACCTGGCTCCACCACACCGTGGACGGCGGCACGACCTGGACCAAGGTCGGTGAAGACAACAAACACGTCGACAACCATGCCATGTGGATCAACCCCGCCGACACCGATCACTTCGTGGTGGGTTGCGACGGCGGCGCCTATTTGAGCTATGACCGCGGCGCCACCTGGAAGTTCATCGCCAATCTGCCGATCACCCAGTTCTACCGGGTTTCGGTCGACAACTCCAAGCCCTTCTACTATGTCTACGGTGGAACCCAGGACAACAACTCTCTCGGCGGCCCGCACCGGACTCTCGATTCCAGCGGCATCTCCAACGAAGACTGGTTCGTCACCGTCGGCGGTGACGGCTACGAGACCGTGGTCGACCCCACCAACCCCGACATCGTCTACTCGCAGTGGCAGTACGGCGGCCTTGTCCGCTACGACCGCGCATCGGGCGAGCTCATCGACATTCAACCGCAGGAGGAGCCCGGTGAAGACGCCCACCGTTGGAACTGGGATTCGCCGCTGATCATCAGCCCGCACTCGCCCACCCGGCTCTACTACGCCTGCCAGCGGCTCTATCGCTCCGACGACCGCGGCGACTCGTGGACCGCCGTCAGCGGCGACCTGAGCCAGGCCATCGACCGCGACACCCTGCCGGTGATGGGCAAGATCCAGTCCATCGATGCGGTGGCCAAGAACCAGTCCACTTCGCACTACGGCAACATCGTCGCGCTCACGGAGTCGCCGCTCGTCGAGGGTTTGATTTATGTCGGCACCGATGACGGGCTCATCCAGGTCACCGAGGACGGCGGCGCCAACTGGCGCGTCGCCGCAGCGGCGCCCGGCGTGCCCAAGCTCAGCTATGCCTTCCGCGTCGAGGCCTCGTTGCACGACGCCGACACGCTCTACGCCGTCTTCAACAACAAAAAGGCCGGCGACTTCAAGCCCTATGTCTATGTCAGCCGCGATCGCGGTGCGAGCTGGTCGTCGATCGCCGGCGATCTGCCGGAGCGTGGACCCGCCTATTCGCTGATTCAGGATCACGTCAAACCCGAGCTCATATTCGTCGGTACCGAGTTCGGGGTCTTCGCCACCGTCAACGAGGGCACGAACTGGGTGAAGCTCAAGGGCGGCCTGCCCACCATCCAGGTCCGCGACATGGATATTCACCGCACCGAGAACGACCTCGTGCTCGGCACCTTCGGTCGCGGTTTCTACGTCCTCGACGATTACACGGCCCTTCGTCAGATCAGCGAGCAGGCTCTCGAGGGAGAGGCCATCCTCTTCCCGGTGAGGGACGCTCTGCGCTATGTCGAGAAGACCTCCCGCATCGGAGACCGCGGCCACGACTTCTATGCCGCGGACAACCCGCCCTTCGGCGCGACATTCACCTACTACCTCAAGGATGGGTTCACGAGCCTGACCGACCAGCGCGCAGAGACCGAGAAGAAGGCCGTCGAGAAGGAGACCGAACTCGTGATTCCATCGTTCGACGAGCTCCGCGCCGAGGACGAAGAGCTCGAGCCGGCGATGGTCTTCACCATCCGCGATGCCGACGGCAACGTGGTTCGCCGGATTGAGGGCTGTGCCAAGAAGGGCATCCAACGAGCGACCTGGGATCTCCGCTATCCCAGCTCCCGCCCGACCGACATCTCCGGCAATAAGCCGAGCCGCTGGGGAACCCCGTGGATCGGCCCCCTCGCGGCGCCCGGCACCTTCTCGGTGAGCATGGCCAAGAAGATCGACGGCGTCATGACCGAGGTTGCCGGTCCGGTGGAATTCGAGGTTGTCAACCTGTCGCTTGCCGCCCTGCCGGGCGCTCCCCCCGATGAGGCCCTCGCATTTGAATCCAAGGTAGCGCGCCTTCAGCGCGCGGTCGACGGAGCGGTCAAGCTGACCGGGAGATCGAGGAACCGCTTGGCCCACCTCCGCAAGGCCATCCTCGACACCCCGGCCGCCGATGCCGCCCAGCTCGCCACCGCGCGGGCCCTCCAGACCGAGCTCGACGACATCAACATCGCCCTCGTCGGCGACCCCACCAAACTCGGTCGCAACGTCTTCACTCCACCTGCCATCAGCGATCGGGTCAACCGACTCGTCGGCGGGCTGTGGACGACGACCCAGGGACCGACGGGAACCCAGCGCGACAACTACCGCTGGGCCGGTGAGGCATTCACCGTCGAACTCGGGCGGATCGACGCGCTCATCGCCGGGCTCGAAACTCTCGAAAGCGAACTCGAGACCCAAGGAGCGCCCTGGACCCCGGGGCGCGTGCCGACCTGGCAGCCGGAATAGCGCGGGATCACCACGACCAACTCGCGGGAGGGGCTTCGGCCCCTCCCATTTTCTTTCTGCGGCTCAGCCTCCATCCCGGGGAGAGGTAAGAAAAATTTGACATCATCTGATTCGGAATGTACATTTAATCTTACACCGAGAGACCACACCCGGAGGCCGTCATGTCACTCGCCCGCAAGCTCGCCATCATCTCGAGCGTCGCCTGGTTGCTCATCGGCATCGCGTCCACGCTGTTGATCGTCGACAGCGGCCTGGACGAGCTCGCGTCGCCCTCGGGCGACCGTACGCGGTCCGTCCTCGCGACCATCATCCTCCCCGGCTACCTCATCGGCTTCGCGCTCATCTGGTGGACGCGCAACGGGCAGCGCGCCGGCGAGATCGACGAACGGGACAAGAAGGTCGAGAGCCGGGCGACAGAGATCGCCTCCATCATCGTGTTGCTCACGTTCTTCCTCGCCAGCATCGGCCTCTACGACGCATACCTCGACCTCGGCGCCGTACCGGTGGGGTGGCTCTACATCTTGGCGTACGGAACCATTGTCTGGGTATCGTTCCTCCACCCCGTACTTCGGCTGATCATCGACTTCTCCGGCACCATCGATGGCTAAGGCACAAATCAAGAATCGAATTCGCGAACTGCGGGAGGCCTCGGAGATGACTCAATCCCAGCTTGCAAAGCTCTGTGGCTGCACCCGTCAGACCATCATCATGTTGGAGCAGGAGCGGTATGTTCCATCGCTCTCCCTCGCCTTCGGAATCGCCGATGTCTTCGACGTCCGCATCGACGACATCTTCAAACCCGGATGATCCGCGAAAGGTCGGTCTCTCCCCCCTGCTGCTCCTTGTCGGTGGCCCCCTTGTAGCGCCCACGTCTCGTGGGCGATGGAACCAACCCGCAGCGGCATACGTCCCATCGCCGGCGAGACGCCGGCGCTACAAATCATCGTTGACTCCCATATTTTCATTCTGCCTTCCCACCGGCCGAAGCCGATATGGGAAGGCAGAATGAAACGACCGGGTTCTCCAAGCAGGAGGGATGCACATGAAAGCGACATTCGGTGCGGGCTGTTTCTGGGGCGTGGAGATGAGTTTCCGGCGGCTGGATGGGGTGACGGACACCGCGGTGGGCTACGCCGGCGGTCGCACCGAGAACCCCACCTACCACGATGTCTGCGGCCACGGCACCGGTCACGCCGAGGTGGTCGAGGTCGAGTACGACCCCGCACGAATCAGCTACGAGCAACTCCTCGAAGCCTTCTTACGAGATGCACGACCCGACGCAGGTCAACCGCCAGGGACCCGACATCGGCGATCAGTACCGGTCGGTGATCTTCTTCCACTCGCCCGAGCAGCAGGCTGCCGCCGAGAAGGCGAAGTCCGAGCTCGAAACCTCCGTTCGCCATGCCCGCCCCATCGCCACCGCCATCGAACCGGCCCCAACCTTCTGGCGCGCCGAGGACTACCACCAGCGCTATATCGAAAAGCGCGGCGGTGGTGGTTGCGCGGTTCGTTAACGATCGAAGGTCGTGAATCGTAAGTCGTGAGTGGTGAGTCGTGAATCGCGGGCCTTCCATACCGGGAGGTTCAACGACTCCGTGGATTGGCTGTTGTGACCTCAGCGGTTTGTTTGAAAGGCAAAGACCGCTATGATCGCAAAGACCATCACAAAGATTCCATTTCAAAAAGCCATCGCATCAGACTTTGGCATAAGGCTTCTGACTGTAAGCAGCGGTGGCATCAGCGGTTCTTGCGTTCAACCGTTGATGAGATCCTGCGATGGGTTAATTGCGCGATGTCCATTGCGATGTTCTTGGCGTTCTTTGCGGTCTTTGCGTTGAAACTGCGATGTGTCCTTTGCGTTTCAACAAGTGGCTGCGGCGTCGTTTACGGATATATGCTGTCGCTGGACACTCCGACTCCGTCGCCTTACGACTTACGATTCGACGATGGCGACTTTAGCCTCCCTGGCCAATCTGAACTCCGGCTCGGCGAGGATCGTGAAGACCACGGCGGCGATGCCGACGGGGAAGAACGCGAAGACTGCCGCGATGGACGCCGCGACCGATAGACCCCAGCGCCGTTTGTTGAGGGCCGCCATCCCGCCGAAAATGGCGACGAGCCCGGCCACGAATCCGACGAGTGCCAGCGGCAGGAAGAGCACCAACGGGAGGATCGCGAGCCTGTTTGCTTCGGGCTCGGGAACCATCCCCAGGACTGCCGCGCCGCCGAATGCCAGAACCAACAGCGGGATCGCGCCGACAAACCCGAAGATACCCGCCGTGATGTCGAGGATGCCCGCCACCGTCGCCTTGTTCGATTCCATTTCTTGATCCTTCCGCTCCCGAAAGAGCCTCGCTCCTAGAAAGAAATACGCAGCCTCCGGCTTCACAGTTCTTGACAGACACCTCTCCGCCGACTCGCGTATGGTTTCCGGACATGGAACGAGAACCGATGACCCCTAGGGCGCCGACGCACGACCCATACGCCGATCTCGGTGTGTGGGGCACGGTGAAGCTGTCACTCGCCGGCAAGGAGCTCGACTTCACCACCGGTCCCATTGGCCGGGCCATCATCCTGCTCTCGATCCCCATGGTGCTCGAGATGGTCATGGAGTCGGTCTTCGCCCTCACCGATGCGTTCTTTGTCTCGAGGGTGGGCACCGAGGCCGTCGCCACGGTGGGGCTCACCGAGGCCATGGTCACGCTGCTCTTCGCGGTGGCCGGAGGGATGTCGATCGCCACCACCGCCATGGTGGCGCGGCGGATCGGCGAGAAAGACATCAACGGCGCGCGGGTGGCCGCCGCCCAGGCGATCCTGCTCGGGGTCGGCATTTCGGTGTGCTTCGCGGTGCCCGGGGTGTTCTTCGCCCGACGGTTGCTCGCGGCCATGGGCGGATCACCCGAACTCGTCGCCTCCGGCTACGGTTTCACCGAGGTCATCTTCGGCGGCTCGAGCACGATCGTCCTGCTCTTTCTGCTCAACGCGGTCTTCCGCGGCGCCGGCGACGCCGCCATCGCCATGCGAGTCCTGTGGATCGCCAACGCCATCAACATCGTCCTCGACCCTTGCCTCATCTTCGGTCTCGGCCCGTTCCCCGAGATGGGGGTCACCGGCGCCGCCGTCGCCACCACCATCGGCCGCGGGATCGGGGTTGTCCTCCAGCTCGGGGTCCTCTTCTTCGGCGGCAGCCGCATCCGGATCGATCTTCTGGACCTTCTGCCCCGTCTCGGCGTGATGTTGCGTCTGTTCAGGCTCTCGGTAGGCGGCATACTGCAGAACGCGATCAGCCACTCGAGCTGGCTCTTTTGGTCTGGATCGTCGGCAACTTCGGCGCGGCCGCGGTGGCCGGCTACACCATCGCCATCCGGCTCGTCATCTTCGCCATCCTCCCGTCCTGGGGAATGGCCAACGCCGCCGCCACCCTGGTCGGTCAGAACCTCGGCGCCGGCAAACCCGAACGTGCCGAGACCTCGGCCTGGCGCGCGGGGATCTACAACACGGTCTTCCTCCTCGGCGTCGCGGTTGTCTTCGTAGCCGCCGCCGAACCCATGATCCGGCTCTTCACGACCGAGGCAGCCGTCATCGCATACGGTGTCTCCTGCCTTCGCTGGGTCTCGTACGGCTATCCGGCCTATGCCTGGGGCATGGTCATGGTCCAGAGCTTCAACGGCGCCGGAGACACCTACACCCCGACGGTGATCAACTTCTTCTGCTACTGGCTCTTCCAGCTCCCCCTCGCCTACTTTCTCGCCCACGGTGGCGGCTTCGGCGCCACCGGCGTCTTCATGGCCATCACCATCGCCGAGGCCCTGATCGCGGTGGTTGGCATCGTCGTCTTTCGCCGGGGCGGGTGGAAGAAGCGAACAGTTTGAATTATGAATTGTGAGTTCTGAATTGTGAATTTCATCGCGGCGAACCCTCTTCGATCCGTGGCGATGGTGCGATGGTCATTCATAATTCAAAATTGACCTCCTTCCTGCCCAATCGATGACGTGGCCTCCTTGACAGCTCCAGCCTCTCGTTTTATCGTGCCCCTCATGCTTCCGACCGACCGGTCGGTCAGAACAGGAATGAGACATGACCTCAACACCAACAACAGCCCGGGGGGAGAAGGGGCCGCTCATCCTCCGTGCCGCCACCGAGGTCTTCGCGGAGCAGGGCTTCAACTCGGTGACGGTGGCGGCCATCGCCGATCGCGCCGGGATCGGCAAGGGGACGGTCTATGAGTACTTCTCGTCCAAGGACGAGTTGCTCTTCGCCGTCTTCGAGTGGATGAACAAGGGGATCTTCGATCGGATCCACGGCCTCATCGAGGTCGGGGGGACCACCCATCGAGCGACTCCGCAGACTTCTCGATCTCGGAGCGCAGATCACCCGCGAGCAGATGGAGATGCAGGCTGTCGTGCTCGACTTCTGGTCGGCCTCCCGCGGCACCAAGGTGGAGGAGCGCTACAACCAGGCATGTCTCACGACCTTTCGCGCCTACCGCCGGCTGGTCGCCGATGTGATCCGAGAGGGTCAGACCGCGGGTGAGATTCGATCCGACGTCGATCCCGAGGCGGTGGCGGCCATGGTGGTCGCCGCCATGGACGGACTCGGGGTTCAGATCTTCTTCGACCGCGAGCTCGATCCCGACATCACCGTGTCCGCCTTCGGCGAGGTGCTCCTCGCCGGACTCGAGGTGCACCCATGACGAAACTCCGAAAACCGATCCGCGCCGGACTCCGTAGGAGTTCCGGACAGGAGGGCGCAGATGAATCGAGCCGAAAACCGGGCGCTGCCCGTCATCTTGATCCTTGTCCTGGCGGCGGGCACGGTCTCCGCCCAGGAGCCCGCCGGGAAAAAGACCACCCTCAAGGAGCTCGTGATCTCGACGCTCGATACCCACGAGCGGGTCGAAGTCGCCGACAGCGAGATCCGGCGAGCCCAGGCCGACAAGAAGCTCGCCCGGTCCGCCATCATGCCGCGGATCAACCTCAACGGCGCCTATACCTTCTACGGCAAGGAGGTCGCCATCGAGCTGTCGCCGGGCGAGATCTTCGTCATCCAACCGTCACAGGACTGGTCGTGGAGCGCCGATCTCCGCCAGACCCTGTTCTACGGCCTCCGCCCCTGGCGCGCCAAGAACATCGCCAAGCTCAACTACGACATCGCGCAGCTCGACAAACTGACCATCATCAACAATCTCACCCTCGAGGTCGCCGCCGCCTTCCTCTCCACCCGCGCCGCCGAGGACGGGGTCGAGGTCCGCAGGGTCGCCCTCGAACAGATCGAGAAACAGCTCCACGTCGCCGAGAGGCGCTACGAGGTCGGCGAGGCCACCATCGCCGATGTCGCCCGCTGGCGCGCCGAGGTTGCCGGCGCCAAACAGGCCTATATCGTCGCCCTCGGTGACGCCACGTTCGCGCGCAAGAGCCTCGGCCGGTTGACCGGCGTGAGCGAGCTCGGCACGCTCGAACAGCTCGGTCCGGTCCCCATCCCGGAGGGCGACTCCGACGACCTTGATCTCGACGGCCTATCGACGATCGTCTGGGAGATGAAGACGCTCTACAACCAACTCGAGGCCGCGGGTCTCTGGGTCAAGCTCGAGAAGGGCGCATGGCTGCCCGAGCTCGAGGCCTCGGCGCAGTACTTCGAGCAGAAGGCCGCCTTTCCATCGCAGGGCTGGGCCTCGCTCATGCTCAGTCTGAAGGTGCCGATCTACGACGGCGGCGTCACCTCCGCCAATGTCGCCAAGGCCAGGGAGGACGTCCGGCAGGTCGAGCTCCTCGACCAGACGCTCCGCAGCACCATCGCCGACCAGGTCGACTCGGCCCACATCGGCTACCTGGCGGCCGACGCCGCCCTCGACGCGGCCCGCGAACGGTCCAAGGCAGCCAGGGAGGCCTACCGTCAGGTGGAGCGCGCCTTCAGGGTCGGCGAGGCCTCGTCGGTGGATCTGCTCGATGCCACCACCGAAGCCACCGACGCCGAAACCACCCACATCATCGCGCGGGCGCAACGCGAGTTCCAGGCGATCTCGCTGCGCCACGCCATCGGCCAGTTTCCCCTGCCGGATCTCGACTACGCCGATCTCGACGCCAACACCGAGGAGTGACAACCATGAAACCCGAACGCCTCCGTCTCACCACTGCCCTTTCCATCGCCGTCCTCGTTCTCGCTCTCGGCGCCTGCGGCCAGGCCGATGACGACCGCTCCGCCGAAGGCATCGACAACGCCGCCGAGGCCCTCGATCGGGCGCTGGCGCCGCGCGAGGTCAAGCTCGTCACACCCGAGATCCGCGAGGAAAACCCCTCGGTCCAACTGGTCGGAGAGATCCGCGCCTTCGACACCGTGACCATGTCGTCAGAGGTCGGCGGCAGGATCGACCGGGTTCTCGTCGAGGTCGGCGATCGAGGTCGCCAAGGGCGCTGCGCTCATCGAGGTCGACCGCGAGACCTTCGCCATCTACCTCGCCCAGTCGAAGGCCAACGTCGAGGCCGCCCAGGCCGATCTCGCGCTCGCCCAGAAGGACCTCGATCGCAAGACCGATCTTCGTTCGGACGAGACCATTCCCCAGGCGACCCTCGACCAGGCTCAGGCCGGCTTCGATCTCGCCAAGGCCCGGCTCGCGGCCGCCGAAGCGTCCCTCGGCCTCGCCCAACGCAACTACGAACGGAGCGTCATTCGCGCCCCCTCAGCCGGCGCCATCACCGAGCGCATGGCCGTCGCCGGTCAATGGGCCGATGTCGGCGCCGGTCTGCTCGAGCTCGCCCTCGGCGGCAAGGTCAAGATCGCCGCCCGGGTGCCGGAGAGCTGGGTCGGTCGTTTTGTCGGGCTCAAGACGTTTGACTTCACCATCGACGCCGGATCGACGGTCCACACCGCGACGATCTACAGCCTGCAACCCGTGGTCAGTGAGGCCAGCCGGTCATTCGAGATCGTCGGCACCGCACCCGCCGACGACACCATGCGGCCCGGGATGTTCGCCAACGTGACCCTGACCTCGCCGGAGTCCAAACGCACCCTGTGGCTGCCCGCCTCCGCCGTGGCCACGTCGGATCTGCCACAGGTGCTGATGGTCCAGGATGACACGATCATCTATCGCAAGGTCCAGATCGGGCGACGCGACAACGGCACCATCGAGATCGTCAACGGTCTCAGCGAAGGCGAGCAGGTCATTCTCGATGTCAGCGGACTGACCCGCGGCCTGCCGGTCACGATTGTCGGCTGAACGTTGCCGTCAATCAATTTAATTCTCAGTTCTTAATTACGGCAAATTCTCCGGACGACCGTTGCAGATGAAATTCAGAACTCAAAATTCAAAACTAAGAATTCTCCGCGATTGGACTCACGATGAATCTTGTACGACATCGCCATCCGCCGCCCCGTCTTCACCGCCATGATGATGATCGCCCTGGTGGTCTTCGGCATCCTCGGCTATCAGACGCTGCCCATCAACCTCCTGCCGTCCCTCGACATCCCCATCGTGTCGGTGATCACCATCCTCCCGGGTGCGTCGCCCGAGGTCATGGAGTCCGATGTCACCGATGTCCTCGAGTCCGCGGTCAACACCATCGAGGGCATCAAGCAGATCACCTCGTATTCCGGCCAGGGCGTATCGCAGGTGACGGTCACCTTTACCCTCGAGAGAGACATCGACATCGCCGCCCAGGATGTGCGCGACAAGGTTTCCGGCGCCCTCGGGCAGTTGCCGCTGGATGCGGAACCGCCCATCGTCCAGAAGTTCGACGTCAACTCGCAACCCATGCTGTGGATGGCGCTCGCCGGTCTCGACGCCCGCGAACTCTCGGACTATGCCGATCAGGTGGTCAAACCGCAGCTCCAGGCGGTCCCCGGGGTCGGCAACATCCTCGTCCCCGGTTTCCGCGAGCCCATGATGCGGATCTGGATCGACCGCGACAAACTGGCCGCGCACCGGTTGACGGTCACCGATGTGATCATGGCCCTCGGACGCGAAAACCTCGAGCTGCCCGGCGGGTTCATCGAAGGACCGGTGACCGAGCTCGCGGTTCGCAATCTCGGCCTCTTCGAAACCGTCGACGACTTCGACGCCATGATCGTCGCGACCGTCGACGGCCGACCGATCAGGCTCTCCGATGTCGGTTTCACCCAACTCGGTGTCGCCGACGAACGCGGCGGCGCCCGCTACAACATGACACCGACCCTCGGCATCGGCGTCGCCCCCCGATCGGGCGCCAATCTGGTCGATGTCAACCGCGCCGCCCGGCAGCGGATGGAAGAGCTCTCCAAGGACTTTCCTCCCGGTCTGTTCTACGACGTCGCTTTCGACGGCGCCGAGTACGTCGAGAAATCCATCGAGAACGTCCAGGTCGACATCGTCTACGGCGCCATCCTGGCGATTCTCGTGGTCTTTGTCTTTCTCCGATCCTGGCGCTCGACCTTCATCGTCTCTCTGGCGATCCCGACCTCGCTCATCGCCACCTTCGGTTTCATGCGAGTCTTCGGTTTTTCGCTCAACAACCTCACCACCCTGGCACTCGCTCTTTCCGTGGGCGTCGTCATCGACGACGCCATCATCGTGCTCGAGAACATCTACCGCCACCAGGAGGAGGGCGAGAGCCGGATGACCGCCGCCCTCAGCGGAACCCGGGAGATCGCTCTCGCCGCCATGGCCGCCACCTTTTCCATCGCCGCGGTCTTCATCCCGGTGGCCTACATGAAGGGGATGATCGGTCAGTTTCTCTTCGAGTTCGGGATCTCGGTGGCGGCCGCCATCCTCATCTCGCTCTTTGTCGCCCTGACCCTGACCCCCATGCTGTGCTCGCGGATCCTCAGCGTGAAACCCAAACACGGTCGGCTCTATGACGCCCTCGAGAACGCCTTCAAGGGTCTCGAACGCGGCTATTCGGCGCTCCTCGATGTGGTGCTGCGGCACAAGATCATCACGCTGGTGACGACGAGCCTCGTCCTCGCCGCGAGCTTCCTGCTGGTTCCGTACATCGGCGCCGAGTTCGCCCCTGCCGAGGACATGTCGTCGTTCATGCTGACCACCAAGGCGCCGGTGGGGACCTCGCTCGAGCACATGGACCGGATGATGCAGGAGATCGAGCGCGTCGTCCTCTCGCAACCCGAAATCCGGGCCGGGTTCATGGCCATCGACATGGAGGAGCGCGGTCAGGTCAACACGGGCATCATGTTCATGCGGATGTACAAGCCCGACGAACGCGAAGCCACCCAGCAGGAGGTGGTCCAGCGGCTCCGCCGCGATCTCGCCAAGGTCGAGGGCATCCAGGCCTTCGTCATCGAGTTCAGCTTCTACAACGTCGCCGGCGAGGGAGGCGAAAAGGCCCTTGCCTACTCCATTCGCGGTCCCAAGCTCACCGAACTCCAGCGCATCGGCGACCGGGTCATCGAGAGGCTCTCCACCGAACCGGGCTTCGTCGATCTCGACCACAACCTGCAGCTCGAGCAGCCGCAGCTCTTTGTCAAGGTCGACCGGGACCGCGCTCACGATCTCGGTCTCGACGCCGCGACCGTCTACGAAACCGTGTACTCGCTCATCGCCGGGCGCGAGGTGGGCTCCTACACGACCGAGGGCAAGAGATACGACGTCCGAATCAAGGTGCGGCCGAGCCAGGCGCTCCAGCCGGAGGACATCGGCGCCCTCCAGATCCGGACCCCGTCGGGCGAGATGGTGCGCCTGGATTCGGTGGTCGAGATCAGCCACGGCGTCGGCCCCATCAACATCAACCGCACCGACCGCGAACGCAGCGTCCTGCTCACCGCCAACCTCGAAGGTCTGCCGCTCAACCGGGCGCTGGAGAAGGTCGACGAGGTCCTCGCCGAAGAGCTCCCCGACGGCTACCACGCCAAGGCCACCGGCCAGGCCGAGGAGTTCGCCGAGTCCATGGGCTCGCTGCTCTTCGCCCTCGGTCTCGCGGTTCTCATCGTCTACATGCTGCTGGCGAGCCAGTTCGACTCGCTCATCCACCCCTTCACCATCATGTTCGCGCTGCCGCCGGCCCTGGTCGGCGCACTCATCGCCCTCTTCATCACCGGCTACACCATCAACATCATGTCGGTCATCGGGATCATCCTGCTCTTCGGGCTGGTGACCAAGAACTCGATCCTGCTCGTCGATCTGACGATCCAGAAACAGGAGGCGGGCTTGGACCGGGAGGCCGCCCTTCGCGAGGCCTGCCCGATTCGGCTGCGGCCCATTCTCATGACCGCGGTGTCCATGATCTTCGGCGTTCTGCCGGTCGCCCTGGCCCTCGGCGAAGGCGGCGAGGCACGGGCGCCCATGGCGGTGGCGACCATGGGCGGGATGATCACCTCGACCCTGCTCACCCTCTTCCTGGTACCGGTGGTCTACGCCTACATGGACCAACTGGCCAGCAAGCTGCGCGGCCACGAGTCGCGGTCGCGGCAGCTCATCGTCGACGATGATGTGCTTGAGCTCACTGAGGAATTATTGGAGTAGAAACGCCCGGACCGGGCGCCGTCGGCTCGGTTGCCCGGGACCGGGTTGCCCTCGTCGCTCGGGACTCAAGTCGATCGACGGCGGTCAGGGATTCACGCGGCACAGGAGCGTAACGCCCACGCTCTTGCATTGTCGGCTTGCAAGACCCACATTAGCGGCAGATCGGTGCGATCCCTCGCGTATGGAGGTCACCATGGCGACCACGATCGAAAGCATCGTCGTGACATGCCTGAAATGCGGTGAGGACTACGTCACATGGGAGGGGGCCGGGCTCGAGGATTTCGGGTCGGATCCATGTCCGCGGTGCGGCTTCGCGCCGTGCGACGATCCACGACTGTACTGGGACGGGCTGGTTGAACCGCTCGACGAGGAGGAAGTGCGGGTGACCGGCTGAGGACGCATTCCGCACTCTCCGGAGGCGCGAGAAGGGGAGCCCGGCTGAGACGACTCGTCCGTTGAATCGCCCTGCGCCAGGCCCGCGCCCTGCGACGTGGGTCTCAGTCGATCGGCTCGGTGCCTGAGGCACCGCCGAGCTTCTTCAGGTCGTCGCCAAGCGTCACCCACTCGACGTGGGTGTCGTAAAAGACGTGTGCGGTCGGCCCTCGGTCGATGGCGCCGTCCATGTGGGCCAGCGCGATGTGGGTTTCGCAGGCCCAGCGCTCGCTCTTGAAAAAGAGCGTGCTGCCGCAGGAACGACAGAATCCGCGAAGCGCCGCCGGCGTCGACGCGTACCAGCCCACGTCGGTCTCGCCCGCAGTGAAGCGGAACTGCTCGTCGGCCACCCCGAACCAGGTCACGAAGGCGGCGCCGTGCGCCCGCCGGCACAGGCTGCAGTGACAGTGAGCGCACCACTTGGTCGGGGCCGTGACCTCGAAGCGAACCGCGCCGCAGAGACAGCCACCCGTATAGGTTTCTTCTTGTGTCATGGGCTGATTGTAGCGCGTGACTCGACCCCGGGCTCGTGCGATGATCGTCGGATGCCGGGGACGATTCCAAAACCACTCGAACCTATACTCCGCGAGTTCGCCGCTGTCGCCGGCCATCTTTGGGACCTCGGGTGGGCCGAGGCGAGCGCCGGAAACATCTCCGCCGATGTCACCTCGTTGATCAAGGTTCCTCTGTCGCGAGGTCGGACCGGGCAGGTTCTCCCGATGCCGCTGCCGGCCATCGCCGGCCGCAGGTTTCTCGTCACCGCCACGGGGTCACGATTCCGCGACTTCCGCAACTCGCCGGAAGACAAAGTCTGTCTCGTCGAGGTCTCGGGCGGTGGTGATCGCATCAGCTGGAACTCGCTGGTCTTCAACGCCCGTGACCTCAACCCGACCTCCGAACTCCCGAGCCACCTCGAAATCCACGCGATCCTGCGCCAGCAGGGGTCCTCGAGCCGCGCGATTCTGCATACCCACCCGACCCACCTCGCAGCCATCAGCCATCTCAAGCGCTGCGCAGATCCCGCCGAACTCAACCGTCTGCTGTGGATGACCCACCCCGAAGCCAAGATCTTCGCGCCCCGGGGCGCCACCCTCGTGCCCTACCTCCTCCCGGGCTCGAACGAGCTCGGCGCCGCCACAGCGAGGGCGGTGCGAGACGGCGCCGACACCATCCTGTGGCGCTATCACGGCTGCATCGCTCACGCACCCGACCCATCCACCGCACTGGACCGGATCAACGTCCTCGACAAGGCGGCGAAGATGGTGCTGCTCTGTCTCGCCAGCGGGAGGCCAGTGGGAGGGTCTCGATGCGGCGCAGCTCGCCGAGCTCTTCGCCAAGTTCGGGACGAGTGCTGGGCCGACGTCGCAACCACCAGGACGCAAGAGGCGGTACGAAGACATCGCACCATCGCAACTGAAACACGGGGGACACGGAGAACCACGGTGATCCCACGAGGCATCGCAGCATCTGACCCGGGCTCCCTCCGTTCCGGAGCAACACCGCACTCCTTGGAGCCCTGCGATGACACAAGAAACACTCCGTGGAATCCCCGTGGTTCCCCGTGTTCTCCGTGTTTCAGGTGGAGGCGTCGCAGTTGCGCATGCGGGGTCCGGCTTCGCTCGCGGCGCTACGCCACGGCGCGCTGGTCGGTGACGACGAGGCCGTCACGGATCTCGACGATGCGGCCGGCCCTCCTGGCGAGGGTCTGATCATGGGTGACCACAACGAGCGTCCTGCCCTGGCCCCAGAGCTCCGACAGCAGGCTCATGACATCGGAGCCCGAGCCGGTGTCGAGGTTGCCGGTGGGCTCGTCGGCGAGGACGATGTCGGGCTCCATGGCGAGCGCCCGCGCGATGGCCACCCGCTGCATCTGTCCGCCCGAGAGCTCGGTGGGCCGGTGCTCGACCCGATCACCGAGCCCGACCCGATCGAGGTGCTCGATGGCGCGGCGCCGCCGGTCCCGACGACCAACGCCGCCGAAGAGCATGGGCAGCTCCACGTTCTCCAACGCGGTCAGCTGAGGGAGAAGATTGAAGTTCTGGAAGACGAAACCCACCCGTCGGTTGCGGACATCGGCGAGCGCGTCGCGGTCGAGCCCTGCGACGGCCTCGCCTCCGATGTAGTAAGTTCCCGCACGGTTGGGGTGTCGAGACAGCCGATGAGGTTGAGCAGGGTCGACTTGCCCGAACCCGACGGACCGACGACGGCGACGAACTCGCCCTTGTCGACCACGAGCTCGATCCCCTTGAGGGCCTCGACCTTGATCTTGCCGGTGTCGTAGACCTTGGTGATCCCGAGCATCTCGATGATGTGCCCGTTCGAGTGCCCGTCGCCGTTCGTCGTTCTTCTTCAGTGGCCAGTTCATGTCTCCTCCTCCGAGGGTGCCAGGAGAAACTTTCTTAACTTTCTTGCTCAGAGAAAGAAGTGGCGGTATCGACTGCCGTTACGGAATGCAAGAAAGTTAAGAAAGTTTCTCCTGGCACCCACATGCTACTCATATCTCAACGTCTCCGCCGGATCGACGCTCGCCGCGCGCCGCGCCGGGAAATAGCCCGCGATGATCCCGATGAATCCCAGCAGCGCCGCCGTCGCCACCGCGATTTCGACGCTCAGCGTCGGTTTGCCGAGAAACTCGAGGGCCTGGTTGCCCTCCACCGGGACCAGCTGGACGAGCATGATCAGGATGACCGCGATAAGAAGACCGAAGGCGCCGCCGAGCAGGGTGTAGGTCATCCCCTGCAGAACGAAAGGCCCGGTGATCCAGCCCCGGTGAGCCCCGACCGCCATCTGAACGCCGATCTCGCGGGTCTTCTCCTTGACCACCGCGTACATGATGTTGGCCACCCCGATGCCGCCGACGAGCAGGGTCAGCCCGCCGATGATGCCGAGGAATGCCTGCAGGCCGATCATGATCTTGGCCATGACCTTGCCGCCCTCGACGGTGTCCCACAAACCGGTGACCTGCTCGTCCGTCGGATCGAAACGGTACTTGGCGGCCAGCGCCTCGTTGAACTGCTGCCGCGCCAGCGGCATGTCCTCGGCGGTCCTCGCCTTGAACACAATGTTGGAGAGCCGCTGGGTGCCGAACTGCGCGGAAAACGTCGTGATCGGGATGACCGAGCCGTTGGCGTCGGGCCCTTTGTAGGTGCCCATCTGCATCTTGTGCTGGAGCACCCCGATCACCAGGTAGGGGATGCGATCGACGAACATCGTCTCTCCGACCGGGTCCGCTTCGCCGAAGATGTCCTTTGCGAGCTCGTCGCCGAGGAAGATCACCCGCCGCTTTTCGCGCTCGTCGTTGGCGTTGAAAAATCTGCCGCCGGTCTGCGGAAAGTGGTGGCGCATCTCGCCGTACTCCGAATTGGCGCCGGTCACCCGGCCGGTGATGGTGGTGGTTCCCCAGCTCAGCGAGCTCGACCAGCTGGTCAGCTCGCCGATGACGCCAGAGGCAGCGGTGATGCGCCCGCGGAGATAGCCGATGTCGTCGAGGATCGGGCGGACGGGCCGACCCTCGGGAAGACCCTCCCACACCTTCGAGGTCTCGCCGGGCCACCACACGGCGATGTTCTCCCCCATCCCCCGCTGCCCCTTCATGAGCTGGTGCCTGAGGCCTTCGCCGAAGGACAGCAGCATGACGATGGCGACCGTCCCCCAGGCGATGGCCGCAACCGTGAGCATGGCCCGCTTGCGCTGGAGCGACGACGCCTTGAGAAAGAGCGTTGCGATGACTGCGAGATCACGACCCATGGCTCGTCCTCCTCGAGATCACAGCTTCATCGCCACGACGGGGTCGAGGCGCGCCGCGTCGCGCGCCGGGAAATAGCCCGCGACGAGGCCCACCAACCCGAGGACCGAGGCGGTCAGCAGGGCGAGACCCGGGGACAGGTTCGGGAGGCCGACGTACTCCTCGAGATTGGTCGGAAAGACGCTGCAGATCGCAAACGAGATGGCGAGCCCGACGCCGCCACCGACCGCGGTCAGGATCATGGTCTCGAGCATGAACTGGCCGAGGATCGCGCGGCCGCGGGCGCCGAGGGCGATCTTGATGCCGATCTCGCGGGTCCGCTCCTCGACGACCACGTTCATGATGTTGGATACGCCGATGCCGCCCACCACCAGGGTGAGCACCCCCATGATGCCGAGGAACACCTTGAAGCCGAGCATGAACGCGTCCATGAAGACGAACATCTCGGAGGTGTCCCACACCTGAATCGCCTGGTCGTCGTCCGGGTGAAAGCGCAGCCGGCTGCTCAGTGCCGCCCGCACCTGCTCGTTCAGCGCCTCGTTGAGGTCCGGCGCGCGGCGCCTTGTAGATGAAGTTGTTGACGTACTTCTGGCCGGTGAGGGCGCGGAAGGTCGACTCCGGGATGATCATCTTGGAGTGGTCGCGGCCCGAGTAGGACGAGTCCTGTTCCTTCGGCTGGAGCACGCCGACGACGAGGAACGGCGAGCCGTGGATCATCACCGTCTCGCCGACCGCGTCCAGGGTGCCGAACAGATCCTCTGCCAGCTCGTTGCCCACGAACACGACGCGCCGTCGCTGCCTGACGTCCAGATGGATCGACGAAACGACCGCCGAAGGCCGGCACCATGTTGCGCATGGGCCCGTAGGCCGGAGACACGCCGGACACGTCCACCGATCGCTGGCGATCGCCGAACCGGGCGATCAGATTCTCGGAGTACTCGCCCGAGATGCCGGCGATGAGCGGCACCTGGGCCTTGAGGTACTCGATGTCCTCCTCGGTCATCCGCATCCGGCGACCCTTGCCGAGGCCCTCGAAGTTCATCGACGTGCGCATCGTCCACGCGATGACGATCCGGTCGCCGAGCCCGGCGGTTTTCTTGATCATCTGCCGGTGCAGCCCGTGGCCGAAGGCGAGCAGCAGGACTGACCGCCACCGTGCCCCAGATGATGCCGAAAGCGGTCAGGAAGGTACGCAGCTTCTGGCTCCACAGGTCGCGGGCCGAGCTGGCGCAGAAACGACCCGAAGCTGGTCACCCGACCATCCCACCGCGATTGGCGTCCGCGAGTCGCATCAGCTGATTTCCTTGGGCGGCCTCTGCACGACCTCGTCGCCTTCGACGAGGCCGGACGTGATCTCCACGTTGAGGCCGTCTGACAGCCCGAGCTCGACCGCGACCTTGCGCGGTTCGGCCTCCGGGCCCTGGCCCGGGAGTTCGACGAAGGTCTGTTGTCGTCCTCGAAAAGCACCAGACGCTCGGGGATGAGCAGGATGCCGGTCTTCTCGCGAATCACGACGTCGGCGTTGGCCGAGTACCCGGCGCGCAGCAACACTCCCTGGTCGGGCTCGAGCTCGATCTCGACATCGAACAGGGTGGCTCCCTCGCTCTTCTGGGCCTGCGGCGAGATCCGAGATAGCCGTCCGATCACCGGCCGGTCGGGCAGTGCGCCGACTTTGATCCGGCACGGCATGCCGACCGTGATCTTGCCGACGTCGATCTCGTCCACCGTGCCCTTGAAGATGAGGTCGGACATGTCGGCGACGGACGCCAGCTCGGTGCCCGGCTGGTACGACGTGAGCGGCACCACGGGGTCGCCGACGTTGACGGCGCGGCTGAGCACAGTGCCGCTGGCGGGGGTGCGGATGATGGCCTCGACTTCGGTATCGCCACCGCTCACCCGACCGCTGCGGGTCAGTTGGCGGTTGTCGGCGGCCTGCTGGCGGGCGATCCGCGCCAGCTCGTAGGTCTCGCGCAGCGCATCGAGGTCTCCTTTCGACGTCAGCCCGTCGTCGAAGAGCTCCTGGCCGCGCCTGAAGTCACCTTCGGCTTTGAGGAAACTGGCCTCCGACGAGCGCACGCCGTGGTCGACGTTGAGCAGCTCCTGCGGTGTCGGGTCCGGCGCGATCTCGAAGAGCGGGTCCCCGGCCCGAACGGTGTCGCCAACCTCGACGATAGCAACGGGCAACGATTCCCGAGATCTTCGATTTGACCTGGAATCGTTCGCGCGGTTCGATCTGACCGACCGCGAGCGCCTTCTCGGTGATGTCGCCGAGCTCGGCCTCGATCAGGGTGAGACCGTTCTCCTCACCGCCGCCCTTGCCGACAAAGGCGTAGATGGCGCCGCCAACGCCTCCCACAACAATCAAGACCAGCAGCAACCGCAACAGCTTGCCCATGGCGAATGTCTCCCTCGCATTGGTCTACGTAAACCCACGCGCTTCGGTTCGCGCTCGCCTGTTGGACGCCGCCGGAGCGGCGGTGGTTTGGATTCGACAGCGTCCGTCACTCGTCTCCACAACGCAACACTGACGAGATGCTCAACGGCGCGGTTGCCCGAGGGAGCCACCCGTTGCATTGTTCGGCATCGACGGACCACCAACGCCGGAACGCTCGAAACCGAACAATGCAACAAGTGGCACCCCGTTCGAGGCCAATGCCGCGTTTCCTCGAAAGACCGGGTTCTCGCGCTCCGTTGAGGACGCGGGCTCGGTGCCTGGCATCCCCTCCCATCGCGTTTCAAAGGGCGAGTGGTCAGGTGCCGAGCTGGAGCTCGGCGATCCCAGAGCCATCACCTGGGACCGCCGAGCTCCAGCTCGGCACCTTAGGGCCATGACCCGCAGCGAGTGCCGCCGGGCCCGGCTGCGCCGGACCCGGCGGCACTCGCTGCATGGACTTCCGCCTCGGCCCGCGTAGAATCTTCGTGGCAGTCGAGCAAACCGGAGGCTTCATGCGCAAACCAGTCATCCTCATCACCGGCGCGAGCGGCGAGATCGGCCACGGACTCATCGAGGATCTCGCCGCCAGCGAGCAAACATCGATCATCACCGTCGATCTCCAGCCCCTGCCGCGGGCGCACCGCGACATGGTCGACCGCGAGTATCTGGGTTCGATCCTCGAGATCCACCTTCTCGAGCGGATCCTCGCCGAGTTCGAAGTCAGGACGATCTACCACCTCGCGGCGTTGCTCTCGACCCGCGCCGAGTTCTCGCCCATCGCCGGCCACCAGGTGAACGTCGAGGGCACCCTCAAGCTCCTCGACTTCGCCCAGTCCCAGGGTGAGTCCCACGGCCGTCCGGTGGTCTTTCTCTATCCCAGCTCAATTGCCGCGTACGGTCTGCCCGATCTCGCAACCAAGAACACCGTCGGCCGCCTCTGTGAACACGAGTGGAACCAACCCACCACGATGTACGGCTGCAACAAGCTCTACTGCGAACACCTCGGGAAATACTATGCCAACCACTACAAACAACTGGCCGCGGAAACCCTGTCGGGCAAGGTCGATTTTCGCTCTATCCGTTTTCCCGGCCTGATCTCGGCCGTCACCGTTCCCTCCGGCGGCACCTCCGACTACGCCCCCGAGATGATCCACGCTGCAGCCCAGGCCCAGTCCTACGCCTGTTTCGTCCGGCCCGACACTCGCATCCCGTTCATGACCATGCCCGACGCGGTCGCCGCCCTGCTCCGCCTGGCCCGCGCAGATCGATCCAGTCTCTCGAGATCGGTTTACAACATCACGGCCTTCAACCCGTCCGCCGGTGAGATCGCCGAACTCGTCCGCCGCGGCTTTCCGTCGGCCCAGATCAACTTCCAGCCCGATATCAAGCGCCAGGCCATCGTCGACAGCTGGCCGGCCGATGTCGATGACAGCGCCGCTCGGAAGGACTGGGGTCTCGACCCGCGTTTCGACCTCGAACGGGCCTTCTCGGACTATCTGATCCCGACCATCAGTGAGCGTTACTAGCGCTGTCCCGGACTGGTCGGGGCAGGAAATCACCGCCGAGACATGGTCCCATTCGCTGTACAGAAAATTGACAAGTTCAGCGGGCGATTCTCCAATCGGTCACCGTTTCTGAGAAACCCATCCGGCCGCGTATGAAGCTCCCTGAACCGGCTTGGAACCCACTTTTTTTCAATTACTTAGAAAAAGGCAAAAACCCCAACATCTTGTTGTTGACAATCAACAAAGGCCCAATATATAGTGGTCGAAGTCAGCAAAATTCACCCCGATCAGTGGGACGTTGGTTGCATACGTTGGGGGAGTTTTTTCGCTCGGAATCGCAAAAAGCACGGGAGGTCGAGGGGGCCAGATGAAGGTAGAGCGTCGATTCACCAACGCGGAAGCCGATCCATACGCCGACATTCAGTTTGTTACGCGATCGACTGAAATACGCAACACCGACGGCAGTCTTGTTTTCGCGATGGATGACGTTCAAGCACCCAAGAATTGGTCTCAGGTCGCGGTCGATGTTCTGGTCCAGAAGTACTTCCGGAAAGCCGGTGTCCCGCAGCTCGATGCGGACGGCAACCCGATCCTCGATGAAAGAGGACGACCCGGTTACCGGACCCGAGCGCGATGCGCGCCAGGTCTTTCATCGTCTCGCCGGATGCTGGACCCATTGGGGCCGCGAGCACGGCTACTTCGACAGCGATGATGACGCCCAGACCTTTGAAGACGAGCTCAGCTACATGCTCGCCAACCAGATGACGGCGCCCAACTCGCCGCAGTGGTTCAACACCGGTTTGCACTGGGCCTATGGCATCACCGGCCCGCCCCAGGGTCACCGATACTGCGATCCCAAGACCGGTGAGCTCAAGGAATCGACCAACGCCTACGAACACCCGCAGCCGCACGCGTGCTTTATCCAGTCGGTGTCCGATGATCTCGTCAACGAGGGCGGGATCATGGATCTCTGGGTCCGCGAGGCCCGTCTCTTCAAGTACGGATCGGGCACAGGCAGCAACTTCTCCCAACTCAGGGGTGCAGGCGAGCCGTTGTCCGGGGGCGGAAAGTCCTCCGGTCTCATGTCGTTTCTCAAGATCGGCGATCGTGCTGCCGGGGCCATCAAATCGGGAGGCACCACCCGTCGCGCGGCCAAAATGGTCTGCCTCGACCTCGACCACCCCGACATTGAGGAGTTCATTTCGTGGAAGTCGGTGGAGGAGCGCAAGGTCGCCGCCCTGGTGTCCGGCTCTTTGACCAATCGACGCCACACGGCGGCGATCCTCGATGCCTGCTTCGCCTGTGACGGGACGGCCAAGATCGATCCCAAGGAGAACCACCAGTTGGCGCGGCGGATCAAAACCGCCCGACGGCGCGGTGTGCCGGACGGTGCGATCCAACGTTCGCTCCAGCTCGCCAAGCAGGGAATCCGAGAGTACCCCATCGAGGAGTACGACACCGACTGGGACTCGGCCGCCTACTTCACGGTCTCGGGTCAGAACGCCAACAACAGCGTCCGGGTGCCTAACGCATTTTTCGACACGCTGGAAGCCGGCGGCGATTGGCCGCTGATCCAGCGCACCGACGGCAAGACCGCCAAAACCGTCTCGGCGACCAAGCTCTGGGATGACGTGACCATGGCCGCCTGGGAGTGCGCCGATCCCGGTCTTCAGTACGACGACACCATCAACGAGTGGCACACCTGCCCGAACTCGGGCCGGATCAACGCCTCGAATCCGTGTTCCGAGTACATGTTCCTCGATGACACCGCATGCAACCTGGCCTCCATCAATCTGGTCAAGTTCCTCCGAGAGGACGGCAGCTTCGATATCGACGGTTTCCGCCACACCGTCCGGCTGTGGACCATGGTCCTCGAGATCTCGGTCCTCATGGCGTCGTTTCCGTCGAGTCGCATCGCCGAGCTCAGCTATCGCTACCGCACCCTCGGTCTCGGCTTCGCCAACATCGGGTCGCTGCTCATGCGCTCGGGCATCCCGTACGATTCGGACAAGGGCCGCGCGATCTGCGGCGCCATCACCGCAATCATGACCGGCGAGGCCTACGCCACGTCGGCCGAGATGGCCTCCGAGCTCGGTCCCTTCGCAGGTTTCGCCGACAACCGCGAGGCCATGCTTCGGGTGATGGCCAACCACCGCCGTGCCGCCTACAACGCCCCGGCGGAGATGTACGACGGGCTGAGGGTCAAACCCGTGGGTCTCGACGCGGAGCTGGCCCCGCCCGATCTCCTTGCCGCCGCCCACGAGACCTGGGACCGCGCCCTCGAACTCGGCCACGCGCACGGTTTCCGCAACGCCCAGGCCACGGTGGTCGCCCCGACCGGAACCATCGGCCTGGTCATGGACTGCGACACTACCGGAATCGAGCCCGATTTCGCGCTGGTCAAATACAAGAAGCTCGCCGGCGGCGGTTTCTTCAAGATCATCAACCAGGGCATCCCCGCAGCCCTGAAGACTCTCGGCTACGGTGCGGAAGAGATCGAGGAGATCGTCCACTATGCCGTCGGTCACGGCACCCTTGCCGGTTGCCCGACCATCGACCATCAGGCGCTCAAGGCCCGCGGCTTCGACGACGACGCCATCGACCGGGTAGAGAAGGCGCTGCCGACCTCGTTCGACATCCAGAACGCCTTCGCCCCCCATGTGCTCGGTGAGGCCTTCCTCAGACAGCTCGGGCTCTCGAACGAAGAGCTGGCCGACTGGACGCTCGATATTCTCGACCGGATCGGTTTCTCCGGTGACGAGATCGACTCCGCCAACACCTGGGCCTGCGGCACCATGACGGTGGAGGGCGCGCCGTACCTCAAGCAAAAGCACCTGGCGGTCTTCGATTGCGCCAACCGTTGCGGCCGACTGGGCACTCGATCCATCGCCTACGACGGCCACATCCTGATGATGGCCGCCGCCCAGCCCTTTATCTCGGGTGCCATCTCCAAGACCATCAACATGCCGGCCGAGGCAGCCCTCGGCGATATCAAGCGTGCCTACACGCTGTCCTGGCAGAAGATGCTCAAGGCCGTCGCCCTCTACCGCGACGGCTCCAAGCTCAGCCAACCCCTGTCCATCTCAATCAGCGCCGAGGAAGAAGATGAGCTGGCCGAGGCGGTCGCCGGCCACGATGTCCAACACGTCGCCGAGGCCATCGCCGAGCGGGTGGTCATCCGCTACCAGGCGCGGCGCCGCCGGCTGCCTCAACGCCGAACCGGTTTCACCCAAAAGGCTGGGGTCGGCGGCCACAAGGTCTACATCCGCACCGGTGAGTACGATGACGGCTCCCTCGGTGAGATTTTCCTCGATATGCACCGCGAGGGCGCGGCCTTCCGTTCGCTCATGAACTGCTTCGCCATCGCCGTCTCGCTGGGTCTCCAGTACGGAGTGCCCCTCGAAGAGTTCGTCGACGCTTTTGTCTTCACCCGCTTCGAGCCGTCGGGCATCGTCGGCGGCCACGACCGGATCAAGATGGCGACCTCGGTCATCGACTATGTCTTCCGCGAGCTCGCCATCACCTATCTCGGCCGGGACGATCTCGCCCAGGTTTCCATCGAGGACATCCGGCACGACGCCGTCGGTGGAGGCAAGGACCAGCACAAAAAACCGCCCGGTGAAGAAGCCGATGACGCCAACGTACGTCCCATCGCGGTCGGCCAGAGCCGGACCCACGCGACCATGAGCGCCGGCGGATCCGCGGCCGCCACGGTGGGCCGCTCGTCCTCGCCCACCACCACCGCCGTCCAACAGGCCCGATGGATGGGCTACGAGGGCGATCCCTGCCCCGAGTGCGGCTCCTTGACTCTGGTGAGAAACGGCACCTGCCTCAAGTGCGAGTCCTGCGGCGCGACCACCGGTTGCTCGTAGCGGCGACACAACCTGAAATGCATCGGGGCGGGGATCATCCCCGCCCCTCTTGCGTTGCTCGTCACTCGTTACTGCTCCTGGCCGGGATCCCTACGATTCTGACAGCTCGAGTCGCGTCTGCCGTGATGCGCGGCCTTCTTCTTCAGTAAGATCGACCGGCGCCACAAAGGAGACCATCCATGCGTCTCGCATCCTCGCTTGCCATTTCCCTTCTGATCATCCTTGCAGCCTGCGGAGGATCCGGCCCCGAGGGCGACTGGATGACCGTCATGACCGCCAATGCCGAGGTTCTGGAGGCCATCGCCGCAGGGGACTCACCGATCAGCCCAAATCCATGAGCAGATCGGCGGCGGTGTTCATGTTCTCTGCCATACAGCGGTCGTCCTCGAGCCTGGGTACATGCTCCCGAAGACGGGCAACGACACCTTCGAGGGTCGAGGACGTGGTCAGCGGACGGTGAAATTCGAGGGCCTGGGCCGCCGCCAGGTACTCCATCCCGAGAACCCGCCGGCTGAGTTCGACCACGCGGGCCAGCTTGCGGGCCGCCCAGGTCGACATGGAAACGTGATCCTCCTGGTTCGCCGATGTCGGAATCGAGTCCACCGATGCCGGGTGGGACAGGGTCTTGCACTCACTCACCAGCGCCGCGGCCGAGACCTGGACCATCATGAACCCCGAGTTGAGACCTGCGTCGTCGATCAGGAATCGCGGCAGACCGGAGAGCGAGGTGTCGACCATCCGTGCGAGCCGGCGCTCCGAGATCGACGCGAGATCGGTGATGGTCGTCGTCAAATAGTCGAAGACCGCAGCGATGGGCGCACCGTGGAAGTTGCCGCCTGAAATCACCCGACCATCGGCAAACACCATGGGATTGTCGGTCGCCGAGTTGAGCTCGATGGTAAGCACCCGCCGGGTGTGCTCGAAGGCGTCGCGGCCTGCACCGTGAACCTGGGGAGAGCAGCGCAGCGAGTAGGCGTCCTGGACGCGGCCACACTCGCGGTGCGACTCGCGGATCGCCGAGCCCTCGAGCAACCGCCGCAGGCGGCGCGCGCTCTCGCCCTGACCGGGATGGGGCCGGGCCTCGTGCACCGACTTGTCGAAAGCCGCGTCCGTCCCGGCCAGCGCATCGAGGGTGAGGGCGCAGATCACATCGGCGGCCCCGAGCAGCCGGCCCGCATCGGCGACCGCCAGGGCGCCGATGGCGGCGGAGGCCTGGGTGCCGTTGATCAGGGCGAGACCTTCTTTGGCCGCGAGAGACACCGGTTCCAAACCCGCCAGCCTCAAGGCGTCCGCACCGGTGTGGCATTCGCCAGCGACAATGGCGGACCCTTCGCCGACGAGGGGAAGGGCGAGATGGGCCAGCGGCGCCAGATCACCTGAGGCGCCCACCGAACCCAGACTCGGCACCACGGGATGGACCCGGGCGTTGAGCAGATCGAGCACCCTCTCCACGATCACCGGACGGCAGCCGGCGTGGCCCGTCGCAAGAACGTTGGCCCGGAGCAGGAGCATGGCTCGGACCACCTCTTCGCTGAACGGTTCACCGACACCGCAGGCGTGGGACCGCAGCAGGTTGAGCTGGAGCTGTTCGAGTTGGTCAGGAGGGATCCCCACTTCGGCGAGACGCCCGAAGCCGGTGTTGATCCCGTAGGCCACCTGACCCGAGGCGAGGATGTCGTCGATGACTCGACGCGTGGCCGTAACTCTCGTGCGGGCTTCATCGGTGAGCACCGCCGATGCGCCGCCCCGCGCGACGGCTTCGACGGCGTCGATCGTCAGAGATTGTCCGTCGACGGTGACGGTTGTGTGATCGTTCATTCAGATCCTCCGAGGACGAGCATTCTACCGGGATCGAAGGGGGCACGCTCAGCAGCGCGTGCCTGGCTCCCTTTTCGTCCGACGAAAAGGTGCCTGGCACCGCACGGGAATGGCGTCCAAAGAAACGGGATTGGGACAGAGCTCCGGGGAACGCGCAGCCGAACCCGATGCTCCCAGCGCTGGTAGCCGAGGGAGCCACCCTTAGCATTGTTCGGACTCAAGATTGTCGTGGATTAAAGGTCCTTGCCCCGAACAATGCAAAGAATGGCACCCCGTTCGAGGCGAAAACCGCGATCCCTGAAGGCGCCGCAGCTATCCCGCCGCGAGCTTGTCGACAAGCTCGGTATACGCCTGCATCGCCTCGTCCTCGGTCATCCCCCGCCGCCGTTCCCAGGCGTCATATTTGGCCGCGCCTACGAAATCGAACATCCCGGGCTTGTCGCCCGAGACATCTCCCAGGGTGGCCTGCTTGAACAGACCGTAGAGATCGAGGAGGACCTCGTTGGGTTGATGGGGCAGCGACTTGGCTCGCGCAACGGCAGCTTCAAAGGTTTGGTGTTGGTCCATTCTCTTCCCCCGTTTCATCTTATCCTGTTCGATTCAGGCTCCTCGCTGCTATGCTTGATGTGCTCAGTTCATGAGCCGGAGTGCTGCGCTTGAGTCTACAGGACGAGAATCCACCTCCACCCGAATCCATGGGTGCGCCCCGGTCGTCGGTTTCGACCCGGGGAGACCGATTCGGGACCGCCGAGGAACCGCGCCGCTCGGCGGACGTCGAGGCCGCCCTGAGTCGAGCCCGGAAAACCCTCGAGGACGAACCCGAATTCGTTTTTTGGAAGGACCTCAACTCCGTCTATCTCGGGTGTAACCGGCGCTTTGCGGAAATCGCCGGTCTCGGCTCGCCCGACGAGATCGTCGGCAAGACCGACTGCGACCTCCCCTGGACCGATGGCGAGGCCGATTATTACCGAGAGGTCGACCGCCGGGTGATGGCCAACGATGCACCCGAGTACCACATCATCGAGTCCCAACTCCAGGCCGACGGGCGGCGCTCCTGGATCGACACCTCCAAGGTGCCCACCCATGACCAACGGGGCCGTGTTTCCGGGGTTCTCGGGATGTATTCGAATATCACCGGTCGGATCGAATCGGCCAGGCTGCTGTCGCAAGGGACGGAGATCCTCCGTGCAATGAGCTATTGCGCTCGGGCGATGGTGGAGCACAGCGACTGGACCGTCAACGTCGAGGACGTGCTCAAGACCGTCGGCGCCGCCGTCGAGGTCAGCCGGGTGACCCTATTCTCGATTCGCGATGTCGATGGCGAGCACCTCCTTCAGCACCGCTTCGAATGGGTCGGCGACGGATACGAACCCCGGAAGGACCGCCCCGATCTGCAGAGTGTCCCCATGTGCAAGGTCGGGTTGGGCCGGCTCTACGAGGAGTTGGTCGAAGGGCGATGTGTCCACGTTCGGGTTCGCGAGCTCTCGGGCAACGAACGGCGGATCCTCGAAGACCAGAAGGTGCTGTCGGTGGTGACGGCGCCGATCTTCGTCGACAACCAACTCTGGGGATTCATCGAGTTCGACGACTGCGCCATCGAGCGGCAGTGGCTCATCGCCGAGATCGAGGCGCTCAGATCGGCCTCCGGAGTCATCGGCTCCGCCATCCAGCGGCTGCGAGTCGAGCGCGCCCTTCGCCTCGAGACGAGACGGTTCGAGCAGCTGTTCGAGAATACGCCACTGGCGATCCTCATGGCTGCCACCGACGAGACCGTGGTCGATGCCAACCCGGCCTTCGAAGAGTTGTTCGGATTCAGCCGCGCCGAGATCGTCAACCGCAAGATCAACGATTTGATCACCCCTCCGGACCGCGCCGACGAGGCGAGTTGGCTGTCCCGCCGGACCTTTGGCGGCGAGACCATCGCCCAGCGGACCGTTCGCCGTCGCAAAGACCAGACTCCGGTACCGGTCGAGGTCTTCGGGGTGCCCGTGATCCAGGACGGGAAGGTCGTTCTGGTGTATGGCATCTACGTCGATCAGACCGACCGCCTGCGGGCCGAAGCCGCGCTCCGCGAGAGTGAGGAGAAATTCCGCTCACTCGCCGAACAGTCGCTGCAGGGCATCTTTGTCGTCAAGCGTGGCAGGGTGGCCTATGCCAACAAGATGATGGCCGACATCACCGGGTACCCGCTCGATGAGTTCCTCCGGTTCGATCAGACCGAGTTGGAGCGGATCATCCACCCCGCGGATCGGCCCTTTGTCGTCGCTGCGGTCAACAAATTCGAAGTCGGGGACGGCCATGTGAGCCCCCAGTCCGAATATCGGCTCATCAGCAAATCCGGCACCGTCAAATGGGTGTTGCAGCAGACCCGCACCGTGCGTTTCGACGGCGACCTCGGCGTCGAGGGCGTTCTGGTCGACATCACCCAGCGCAAGCACGCCGAAGAACAGCTGCTGCAGTCGGCGCTGCACGATCCGCTCACCGGCCTGCCGAACCGAGCCTCGTTTCACGATCGCGTGGACCTGGCTCTCGAACGGGCGCGCGGCCGCTCCGAGTCCCCCTTCGCGGTGCTCTTCCTCGACCTCGATCGATTCAAGCTGATCAACGACGGCTACGGCCACCAGGCCGGCGACCGGCTCCTGGTCGAGATCGCCCACCGCCTCCGCCGGGCCGTTCGACCCGGAGATACCGTCGCCCGACTCGGTGGTGACGAGTTCACGGTGCTCATCCCCGACGTCAAGGACCAGAGCGAAGCCGTCTCGGTCGCGAACAGAATCCGCGACGCCCTGGCAGCCCCCTTCCAGGTCGGTAATCAAGAGGTCTTCACCACCGCGAGCACCGGCATCGCCATCAGCTCGCCCCACTACGACACCCCGGGCGAGATCCTCCGCGACGCCGACATCGCCATGTACCGGGCCAAGGCCGAGGGCAGGGCGCGGCACCACGTGTACGACGAGACGATGCATCCCCTGGTGCTCAGCCAGCTGCAGATGGAAAACGATCTCCGCCGGGCCCTCGATAACGAGGAGTTCAGACTCCACTACCAGCCCATCGTGAACACTTCGTCGGGTCAGATCGTCGCCTGCGAAGCGCTCCTGCGGTGGCAGCATCCCGAACGCGGCCTGCTCCCTCCGAGCGAGTTCCTCTCGGTAGCCGAGGAAACCGGACTCATCATCCCCATCGGCGAGTGGGTGTTGCGAACCGGGTGCCAGCAGGCGTCAGAGTGGATGCGCGAGATCGACGCCGACACCTCGCCCGCGGTGAGCGTCAACCTCTTCTCTCGCCAGTTCACCCGCACCGAGCTCGTGGTCTACATCAAAGAAATCCTCGATGAACTCCAGTTGCCTGCGAACCGCCTGCAACTCGAAATCACCGAGAGCGCCACCATCGATGTTCCCGAACTCGCCATCGAAGTCATGCGCCGGCTGCGCAGCCTCGGCGTCAAGGTCCACCTCGACGATTTCGGAACCGGCTACTCCTCCCTCGCCTATCTCCAGCGGTTCGCCATCGACACCCTCAAGATCGATCAGGGGTTCATTCAACGGCTCGGGAGCAATGGGGGCGGCGTCGAGATCGTCGAAACGATCATCACCCTCGCCCGAAACCTCGGAATGGACGCCCTCGCCGAGGGCATCGAAACCAGAGAACAGCTCGACATCATCCGCGACCTCGGCTGCACCTATGCCCAGGGATATCTGTTCTCCAAGCCGAAGCCGCCGGCGGAGATCCTGGAGATCATCCGGAGCGGGCCGATGGATGTGGGGTCAGGGGTGAGGAAGTGAGAAGGTGAGCGCTCGCTTCGTTCGCTGTGAGGAGGTAAGAAGGTGAGCGCTCCCTTCGGTCGCTGTGAGAAGACCCATCGCATCACGATGGCGGTGCCTACAACCTCTTGCTTTCTTACACCTGACTCCTAACCCCTAACTCCAAACAACCCTAAAACGGCGAAAACCCGCCCTCGGCCCAGTGGTCCTCGCGCACCCCGCCGTAGAGCATCTGCAGGGCCTCGAGATGAGATTTCTCCCAGTCGGCGAGGAACTGGTAGAACTCCCTGACCTCATTGTCGGCCGCAGTCTTGGCGGCGCCCGTGAAGTATTGAATGGCCCGCGTCTCGAGGGTCATCCCGATGGACAGAACGCCCATTTCGAAGTCGGCGCCGAGCGCCTGCGCCTTGAATCCCTCGGTGTAGATGGTGCCGGTGAAGGCCCTGAGATCCGGATCGCGGCGGTGGATATTGAACGCCGCGACCCCCTTGTCCTCGAAAGATCCCATGACGCTCTGCAGATAGGCCTTGTGCTGGACTTCGTCGCGGGCGAGCTTGTCGAAGAGTTCCCGCACCGCGGGTTTGTCGGCCTGATCGGCCACCATGGAGTAGAAGGTGTAGCCATCGACCTCGATCTGATATGCCTTTTTGAGAACTTCGCGGATGTCATCGTGCATTGAATACCTCCGGGGGTGCCAGGTCAAACAAAGTTAACAATTCTGCCTTCGGCGAGATTGTTAACCTTGTTTGACCTGGCACCCACTATGGCCTCACCTCAAGGCTTTCCCGATCCAGGGGTTCCGGGCGCAGGACCGCTTCGGCCGCGGGGACCCAGGCGATGGCGCCGGTCGGGCAGAACGGGACGCAGCGTGGTTCGCCGCCGCAGAGATCGCACTTCTGGACGCAGTTGTAGATCTCGTCCCACAGCATGTTGCCGAAGGGGCACGCTGCGACGCACATGCGGCAGGAGATGCAGCGTGATCTGATCATTTCGATGGCGCCGGTTTGCTCGTTGCGTACCAAAGCGCTCGTCGGGCACACCGTAACGCAGGCCGCGTCATCGCACTGGAAGCACACCACCTGTGTGCCGAGCTCAGGGCCGCGGCGGTGGATGTTGATCCGGGTCTTGGACGGCCGGCCCTCGCTGCCGTGGGCAAAGGCGCAGGCGAGCTCGCACTTGCCGCAAGCGATGCAGCGCTCCACGGAGACTTTGTAGATCATCTTCATCAATTCCTCCGGGAACGAAGCGGGTGCCAGGCTTTAGGATCTTGGGAAGTTGACACAGCCTCCCGCAAAACCTGACATTCGTTTCGTATGTCAACTTCCCAAGATCCTAAAGCCTGGCACCCGTCACTCGCGTTGGTCATTTCACGACCTGCAATTTCTCAAACGTCTTCGCCACCTCGAGCCGTTTGCTCCTGTCCGAGGTCTCGAAATACGAGTGCGGCACCCCGCTCCGCTTGGCGAAATGCTCGGCCTGGGCCTTTGTAATCACCGCATCGCCGGTGCCGGGATCGCGGAGCATCTCGAACTCCTTCCCCCAGATGGTGCGGACCGAGTTGGAGGTGGTGAACTTGATGTGATCGGTGGGACAGATCTCGGCGCAGGCGAGACAGCCGATGCAGTCCGGCGGCGGTTCGTTGAACGGCGGCGCGATCTCCCGCCCCCAGCCGCGATCGGTACTGGCGATGGCCGAAACCCCGATGTGATCGCAGACCCTCGTGCAGAGCCCGCAGAGGATGCAGTCGGTGGGTTCGGGATTGAGCTCGTAGCTGGTCTCCTCGATGCCGTGCTCGCGGGCGAGCTGCTGGATCAGCGGAGTCTCCGGACAACGGGCCAGGAGGAGATCCAATACCACCCTTCGGGTTGCCAGCACCCGCTCGGAGTTGGTGACAACGGTCATTCCCTCTTCCACCGGGTGATTGCACGCGGTGACCATTTTGAACCAGTCGTCATCCCACTTGGCCAGCGACATGTCAACGACACAGAGCCGACACCCACCCCACGGCTCGAGGCCGTCGAAGTTGCACAGGGTCGGCACCTCGACACCCGCGGCGCGGCAGGCCTCGAGGAGATACACATCCTCCTCCACGGTGACCTTGCGACCGTTGATTTTGAGCGTCGGCATCACACCACCTCCTTGGCGGCGAGCTCGATCTTGGGAAATGTCCGGATCGAATCGGTGGGGCAGACATCGAGACACGCGCCACACGAGATGCAGAGATCATGGTGGATCACGTGAAGCTCCTTGATGGTTCCCTCGATGGCGGCGGTCGGACAGGCTTTGAAGCAGACGTGACAACCGTCGCAATCATCCATGATCTCGAAGGCCGTCAGCGCGCGGCAGATCCCCGCCGGACAGGCGTGGTCCGAGATGTGGGCCTCGTACTCGGCGCGGAAGTACTTGAGCGTCGAGAGCACCGGGTTGGGCGCCGATTTGCCGAGCTCGCAGAGACTGCCGAGTTGCATTCCGGCGGCCAGGGTCTCGATTCTCTCGATATCGCCCGCGCGACCCCGACCCGCGATGAGCGCGTCGTAGATGGCGAGCATCTGCTTGAGTCCCTCGCGGCAGGGTGTGCACTTGCCACAGGACTCCTCGGTTAGGAAGCCGAGGAAGTAGCGCGCGACATCGACCATACAGGTGCGGTCGTCCATGACGATCATCCCGCCGGAGCCCATCATCGAGCCCGCCTCGGTGAGCTTCTCGTAGTCCACCGGCAGATCGAGGAGATTTTCGGGGATGCACCCTCCCGATGGGCCGCCGGTCTGGACCGCTTTAAAGGGGCGGTCCTTGAGAACGCCACCGCCGATGTCATAGATGATGTGCCGCAGGGTGGTACCCATGGGCAGCTCGATGAGACCCGTGTTCTTGACCTTGCCGACCAGGGAGAAGGCTTTGGTCCCCTTGGACTTGGCCGTTCCCATGGCGGCGAACCAGGCGCCGCCGTGGTGGATGATGGCGCCGATGCCCGCCCAGGTTTCGACATTGTTGAGCACCGTCGGCAGATCGAAGAGGCCCTTCTCGGTGGAGTGGACGTACTTGGCCCTCGGCTCGCCGGTCTTGCCGGCGAGGGAGCTCATCAGCGCCGACGACTCACCGCAGACAAAAGCGCCACCGCCGCGTGAGATCCGGATGTCGAAGTCGAAACCCGAACCCAGGATGTTCTCGCCGAGAAGACCGGCTTTGCGCGCCTCTACGATGGCGACCTGGAGATGGACCACGGCCAACGGGTACTCGTCGCGGACATAGATATAGCCCTCGTGCGCGCCGAGGGCGTAGGCGCCGATGATCATCCCCTCGAGCACCGAGTGGGGGTCGCCCTCCATGATCGAGCGATCCTTGAACGCGCCGGGGTCACCCTCGTCGCCGTTGCACAGCACAAAGCGACGGTCACCCGGCGCGGCCTTGCACGAACGCCACTTGCGGGCGGTGTAGAAACCGGCGCCGCCGCGGCCCCGCTGGCCCGAAGCCTCGACCTCGTCGAGAACCTCGTCCGGGGTCATCTCGAAGAGCGCTTTGGCCAGGCCCGAGTAGGCGTCGTGGGCGATGGCGTCCATGAGATCGGTGGGGTCGATGCGGCCGATGTTGCGCATCGCCACCCGCACCTGGTTCTTGTAGAACGGGATCTCTTCATAAGCAGGGATGCGCTCGTTGTCGGCAGGATTCTTGTAGAGCAGCCCCGGGATGATCTCGTCGCCGAGGATGGTTTTCTCGACGATCTCGGGGACCCGTTTGGCCTGGACCTTGGTGTAGAGGAGTCCCTCGGGTTGGAAGACGACCAACGGTCCGCGTTCGCAGAAACCGTGGCAGCCGGTGGACTTCACGCCGAGACCGAGTTCGACATCGAGGCCCCGCGTGGCGATCTCCTGGGCAAAGGCCTCCGCGACTTCCTTGGCGCCGGTGGCGAGACAGCCGGTGCCGCAGCACACGAGCACCTTCTTCTTCTGGCTGACCTCGCGCTCCCTGGCCTCGAGCTGGAAGGCCTCGAACTGGTCTGAGGACTCAATTCTCATCGTCGCCCCCCCCGGCCAGATACTTGGACATTCGCGCCGGTTTGGCGCTGCCCCAGTACTTCTCGCCGACGATCATCACCGGCGCCATGGCGCAGGCGCCGACGCAGTTGACGGTCTTGACGGTGAACTTGAGGTCCTCGGTGGTTTCGTCGGCACCGATCCCCAGCTTGCGCTCGAGCTCCTCGACGAGCTGGCCCGCGCCGCGGATGTGGCAGGCCGTGCCGGTGCAGACCTTGATGATGGTGTCGCCCTGGGGCTCGAGCGAGAAGGCCTTGTAGAAGGTCGACACCGAGAAGACCTTGGCCAACGGCACATCGAGAACCTCGGCGACCCGCACCAGCACATCGCACGGCAGATAGTTGTAGGCCCGGTGGACATCCTGGAGGACCTGGATCAACGAGGGCTCCTCGTGTGGATAACTACCGAGGATCTCCTCGGTCTTGGAGCGATCGACACACGGTTGTTCGGCCATGCGTCCCCCTTCACACCCGGACCGCGCTCGCCGCGCCGATCGCGTGGCCGCGGTGCAGCGCTTGAATGTTGACTTCGATGACCCCGGGCTTGGCGGCGAAGGTCTCTCGCACCACCTCCACCACCCCGTCGAGGGAGACCGCATCGGTGGCGCCGAGATAGGCCCCGAGGGCGACCATGTTGGCGCCCCGGGGGTTGCCGAGTTCATTGGCGATCTGGTTGGCCGGCACCTCGATGACCGTCACATCATTCCTCGTCGGCTTGCGCTCGATGAGGGAGGTGTTGACGAGGAGCAGACCGCCCGGTCGGAGGTCAGGTTCGAACTTGTCCAGCGACGGCAGATTCATGGCGAGAACCGCCCGTGGCGATTGGATCACCGGCGATCCGACCGGGCGATCAGAGATCACCACCGTACAGTTGGCGGTGCCCCCCCGCATCTCCGGACCATAGGAGGGCAACCAGGAGACCTCCTTGCCTTCGCGCATCCCGGCGTAGGCGAGCATCTTGCCGATGAGCAGGATCCCCTGCCCGCCAAAACCGGCCATGATGACATCGTTCTGCATTGTATTACCTACCCTTCGAGCGGCAGGGGTTCGCGGCTGCCGCTTTCGGGTGTCTTGAAGACCCCGAGTGGGTAGTAGGGGATCATGTTCTTCTCGAGCCACCGGGTCGCCTCGGCGGGCGGAATCCCCCAGTTGGTGGGACAGGTGGAGAGAATCTCCACCAGCGAGAAGCACGTTCCCGCAACCTGGTAGCTGAAGGCCCGGCGGAGCATCTCCTTGGTGTTGACCGACAGCAGCGGGGTGTGGACCGACGCCCGCGCGACAAAGGCCGGTGTCCGCAGCGTCGACAGCATCTCGGACACTCGGATGGGATGACCAGCATGATCGACATCGCGACCGAGGGGACAGGTTGTGGCGATCTGACCGGGCATGGTGGTCGGCGCCATCTGGCCGCCGGTCATGCCGTAGATGGCGTTGTTGACAAAGACCACCGTCACCTTCTCGCCGCGGTTGGCGCAGTGGACGATCTCGGCCATCCCGATGGAGGCGAGATCGCCGTCACCCTGGTAGGCAAAGACCACCAGATCGGGCCGCGCCCGCTTGATCCCCGTGGCCACCGCCGGCGCCCGGCCGTGCGACGCCTCTTGAAAATCGGTCTCGAAGTAGTTGTAGGCCAGCACCGCGCACCCCACCGGCGCCACCCCGACGGTCCGTTCGCGGACCCCGAGTTCATCAATCACTTCGGCGATGAGCCGATGAATCGTTCCGTGGGTGCAACCCGGGCAATAGTGGGTGGTGACATCCCTGAGAGCGTCGGGCTTGGAAAACACGGTCTCAAGCATTGGGCACCTCCGCGGATGAGCCGTCCTTGATGGCGCGGATCTTGTCGACCACTGCATCGGGCGAGATCAACATCCCACCAACCCGATTGAGGAAGTGAATCGGCTTGGACCTGCCAACGGCGAGCCGAACATCCTCGATCATCTGGCCCATGGAGAGCTCGACCACCAGGATCGCCTTGACCTTGGCCGCGGCCTCGCGAACCGCTGCGGATGGATAGGGGAAGAGGGACACGGGTCGAACCATGGCGACGTTGACGCCTTCTTCAGCCAACTCCTCGATCGCCGTCAAGCACACTCTGGCCACCGTTCCGTAGGCGACGATGAGGACATCGTAGTCGGTGTCGAGCCCATGGCTGTGGTATCGGACCTCGTCACGCACCATGAGGTCGTACTTCTGCTTGAGCCGGAAGTTGTGTTGCTCGAGCTCCGCCGGATCGAGGAAGAGCGAGTTGATCACCGAACGGGGTTTGCTGCCGTTGTTCCCGGTAGCGGCCCAGTCCTTGGGCGGCAGCTCCTTGATCGGCTCGCGGCGTTCAACGAACTCCACCGGTTCCATCATCTGGCCGATAAGACCGTCGCCGAGGATCAGCACCGGGTTGCGGTAGAAATCGGCGAGGTCGAAGGCGTCCTGAACCAGATCGGCGGCCTCCTGGACCGACCATGGCGCGAGCACCAGGAGTCGGAAATCGCCGTGCGCCATGCCCTTGGTGGCCTGGAAGTAGTCGCTCTGCGACGGCAGGATGCCGCCGAGTCCGGGCCCGCCCCGCATGATGTTGACGATGACCACGGGAAGCTCAGCGCCGGCAAGATACGAGATGGCTTCCGCCATCAGCGACACCCCGGGCGACGAGGACGAGGTCATGACCCGCTCACCGCTCCCGGCGGCGCCGTAGAGCATGTTCGACGCCGCCACCTCGGATTCGGCCTGGACAAAGGTCCCGCCGACCTGGGGCAGCCGCATGGACATGTACTCGGGGATCTCGTTCTGCGGCGTGATCGGGTAGCCGAAGAAGAGGTGGCAGCCGGCCTGCACCGCCGCCTCACCGATGGCTTCCGAGCCTTTCATGAGTTTTTTGGTCATTTCGAACTCCGTTCGACCAAATTTCCTGCGTCGTCAGACGCGGGAATTTTCTCAGTACGCGAAGTAGTGATACATGGTCCCGTGGACCTTCATCTCGATGGCCACGTCGGGACATGTGATGCAACACAGGCGGCAGCCGATACACCTCGGCGGTTCCACCACCTCCGCGTAGAAGTAACCCTTCCGGTTGATCTTCCGGCTCATACCCAAGATCTGCTGCGGGCAGGCTTGGACGCAGAGCTCGCAGCCCTTGCAACGGTCCGGGCTGATGTTGATCTGCGGCACGAAAGCCTCCTTTCAGTTCACCACGAAGAGCGGTCCGGTCGTTCGCCGCCTGGAAACCAGAAACGGCGGCAGGACGATGCGACGAAGGCTCACAACGGGAGTGTTGGTCGCCTCGCGCACATCGCCGGCAAGCGCCTCGGCGGCTGCGGTGGCAACCACCGGAAGGCCCAAGAGATCGCCGGTTTCGCGGGCGAGTTCAAGCCCATCGAGGATCACCTCGAGGGTTGTTTCCTCCATGAGATGGGTGTTGGATATCAGGCCGGTCACGGGCAACCGGCCGACGGCTTCGATTTGCCGAACCATCGCCGCAGCGGCGGCCGGATCCGGGGTCGAAGGTCGTCGGAAATTGAGCACCAGGAGGCACTCGGTCTCGGCCGCCGGAACCACATCCGACACCGACCCGAGCACTCGCGCGCCGACGTCATCGCCGCCGACGTCGATGATGAGACGGCGGTCCGATCGCCGAAGCTGCGACCGGATCTGGGGAACGATGATCGGCAGGTCGGCGTGGATGTTGTCCCCTTCGGGCGCCAGGAGATCGATACCCGACTCGTTAAGCAACGCGCGCGCCGAGCGCGTGCGGAAATACGGTTTGACCACGTCGAGATCGGCCATGGTCACGAGCGCGCCTTTCGCCGCCAGATCCAAAGCGAGGTTGAGTGCAATCTCGGTCTTGCCACTCCCGAAGTGGCCGACGAGAACTGTCACCCGTTGCTCCAACAATGCGCCCTCCCAAAATGATCATTGACCGCGAATCCGGGCACCAAGGATACTCTCGGCGTTGTCATCATACAAGGTATGTGAAAGTTTTCACTTTAACAAGTCTAAGAGTGAGACACATTTGCAGATGTCCAACCGAAACACGCTATGATGGTCCTCGGCCCATGTATCTCTCCGGCCTAATCCACCGCGATCGGCTCTTCGATATCGCCAGTCGATGGCTGGCCGATCATGTCAACAACGACGACGGCCGGGTCCTCACTGAGATTTTCGCCCTCGAACGGGCCATCACATCACCTGTGGTCCGAGCCCTGCTGGCCGACCTGGCTCGCGCCATCCGACCCGGTTATCTTCGGCTGACTCGGGTCAACAGCAAGGATGCCGTTCGCAAGGCCATCGTGGACGCCGTCCACGACCCCACCCCTCGAGTTGAACAACTCCTCGCCCACTATCGCGAGTTCCCCGAGGAGTTCTTTCCGAGGACGCCGGTCCACATGAGCCTGGTCACCGACGGCGACGGGTCGCTGGTCGGTATGGTCCGGCGCAAGCGAATCCGACGCATCGCCGACAAGGTCTCGCGCCGCGTCGCTGATCTGTTGGCCGGTGAGATCGCGGTCGCCGCAAAGTCGCTGGCCGCGGCCCGCGCCGGCAGCGTCGGTCTTCCCCTCGACCGGATGGTCTCGAGCCGCGAGGAGATGGTCCACGAGTTCGCCGCCGCCGAACGCATCGTCGCCGATCGGATCCGCACCGGTCACCTGCTCTTCGATCCCGACCTGGTGCGCGTCGATGACGTCATCGGAGTCAAGGTCATCGGCACACCGTCCGAGCTCGCCGAGATCGAGGCCGCCCTCGATGCCCGCGAAGGCACTTTCGCCTGCGAAAGCGAGGTCCACGAGGGCAGCTACTCCGGAACCCACTATCTCGTCGATCTCGAGCTCCCGCCGATCGAGAAGATCATCACTCGATTCAACGGCATTGACTGGTCGTTCGCCGAGGGACGGGGACTGTCGGCCTATCACCTCGAAGAGAGCCTGATCGACTTTCTGAGTTCGGCGAGCCCAACCTTTCGTATCGAACTGATTTTGACGACCATCGACGATCTGGTCGAGTCCGAGTTCGGCCGCTGTATCCACGAGGTTCGGATCCTCGAGCAGCGCGACCGGGCGACCTACTCGGGGCGAATCGCGCAGAACGCGTCGTCCATCATCGAGTACATGCTCCAGGTCGCGATCTCTCCCACCGTCCGCGTCGAAGGGCTCCCAATCAAAATCTGGGGCCGCTACCTCCGCGACACCGTTGGGTTCGCCCTCGCCAAACTCCAGGGCCAGGAGCGGGCCGAGTGGATCGTCCCCGAGGAGCCGGGTTCGGTGATGGAGCTGTAATCCACAGACGCCATGGTTCTGATGCGCGCCGCTGAGCCCGTTCTCCTCGTCGCGGATGCCCGTGATTGCCCCCTCCGACGTTGTTTGGCCCCTACGTCCCACGTTGGTTGCATCAGTCCACTATCCAAAAACGTCGGCGACGGCACGTCCGTTCAACGCCAATTCCGCGTTTCCTTCATCTGCCGCGGGTCGCGGGCACCCGGAGAACGCGGGATGGGTGCCTGGCATCCCGACTCGCACGAGGGCGTTCCCGCTCGGAAGCGCTTTACCGCGAGTCGGCGTGCCTGGCTCCCCTCCCATCGCGCATCCGAGACGATGTCAGTCGCCTTCGCCCTTCGCAGCCAACCGGATTGCCCTCGCGCCACACTCCGCGAAACCGGGGCAGGTGCGGCAGGTGTCGTCCTCGATGTAGCCGAACTCGGAGGGCGCGCAAATGGTGATGGAGGGATCCACGCTGGCATCCAACTCGGAGAGCAGCGCCTCGTCCTCGGCCGCGATCGTGCCATTCGCCGAGCCCCGTTTGACAGCCTCGCGCACCTTGGGGTCCCACGCACGGTTTCGTTGTTCGGCCATCATATTCTCGGCCTTGACCTCGACCGACGCCTTGCGCCTTTTGAGCTCGAAGGCGATCTTGCGGCGGGTCGGCAAGCGGCGGGTGGCGAGGAAGAAGAGATAACCCGAACTCATCCCGGCGATATTGGCGACGCCCAGTAGGAGCCCCATCTGCAGGCTCGAGAACGCGAGCCACGCAACCGCCACGACGGCGAGATACTTGACCTTCACCGGAATGATGAAGAAGAGCCGGAACTCGACCTCCGGGAAGAGGGTGGCGAAGGTGAGCAGGATCGAGGTGCCGACGCCGGTGTCGCCGACGAGTGAGAGCTTGAGGCCGGCGGCGGTCAGCGAGGCGCCGAAGGTGGCGACCAGCCAGAAGACCACGAATCGAGGCGAGCCCCAGCTCTCCTCGAGGGGTTTGGCCATGATCCACAAGACCAACATCGAGATGAAGAACCAGAACATGGACGGCCCATGGACAAACTGGTAGGTCACGAGCGTCCACGGATGCGACGCTACCCGACCCGGAACCAACACCAGATTGATGAGCCCATCGCGATTCGCCCAGCTCAGGATGAAGACCGCGAAGTGGACAAAAATGAGTCCCTCGGTCAGACGCCACGAGTCACTGCGCATTCAACGCCTCCCCAGTCGGCGCTCCATCTCCTCCTGGCCGAGCCGGAGAATGATCGGCCGCCCGTGCGGACAACGATATGGATTCGTCGTTTCTGCCAGGTCGTCGAGCAGCGCGCGTTGCTCGACATCGGTCAGACGGTGGTTCACTTTGATGGCGCCGCGGCAGGACAACCCCGCCGCGAGCTCCTCCTCGACCTGGGAAGCCACTCGTCGGGGAACCCCGTCGAAGGCGGTCGCCCGATCGAGGACTTCGATCACCAGCTCGGATCCTTCGTCGGCCTCGATCTCCGGTGGCAGGGCGCTGATCCTGACGGTGTCGGGGCCAAAGACATCGGCCTCGATCCCCACCTTGAGCAGGGTTTCGGCCACCCTTTCCAGCGCGGCCGCCGAAGCGTCTCCCACCTCCACCAGGACCGGCACGAGCAACCGTTGAGACGGCGCAACCTCCCCCCCGAGCCGGGCGAGGATCTGGTCATAGAGCACCCGCTCGTGGGCCACGTGCTGATCGACGATGACCAGCCCGTAGTCGTCCTCGAGCAGAATGAACGAGTCGCGGTACTGGCCGAGGAGTCGACCGAATGGCGTGTCGGACGGCCCCGCCTTGGCGCCCGACCGTGATGCAGATGGGGCGCCGAACACGACCGGGTCGGAGGCTGCGCCGGCGGGTTCACCATAGGCGGGATGGGCAAACAGGGGTGGCGCTCCCGCTTCCCGTCGTGCGCGGAGGAGCTCGCCATAACCGCCGCCCTGGGCGGCTCCGCCACCATCGAGTCACCGTCGTCGAGCCGTCGGACGGGTACCCGCCCCTGGGACGCCGCGACTCCCTCGCGGAGCGCGCGCTCGACGAGCGCAAAGATGGACCCGCCACGGGCAAACCTCACCTCGGTCTTGGCCGGGTGGACATTGACGTCCACCTCATCCGGGGGTAGTTGCAGCGAGGCGACGACCCGGGCGCCGCCAAAACCGGATCCGGTGGATCGAAGGACTCTGAGAACCGCCCCGACCAGGAGACGATCTTTGACCACCCTGCCGTTGACCAGAAAGATCATGGATGGCCGCCCGTGACCGCCACCGGGAGCGATGAGACCCTCGACCTCGGCGTCTCCCGCTACCGCTGAAAATCGCGCAACCCTCGTGGCCTTGGGCCAGAGGGCCCGCAACCTCTCGCTGCGGTCGGTCGATGGTGGAACATCCAGCAGGGTTCGCGTGCCGTGACGCAGAATGAAAGCCACATCCGGGCGTGCGAGCGCAGCCCCCCAGACCACTTCCGATGCGTGGCGGAGCTCGGTCTCGGGCGCGTGCAGGAACTTGCGCCGCGCCGGCACGTTGAAAGATCTCGGATCTCAACCGTGGTGCCACCCGCGCGAGCGGCGACCTCGGTACCGAGAATCCGCCCACCCTCGACGGTGATCCGGATCCCGCCCTCGGCCGGGTCGGCCGCGGTGAGCAACTCGAAACGCGAGACCGCGGCGATGGAGGGCAACGCCTCACCGCGGAAACCGAGCGTCGCGATCCGATCGAGGTCGTCGGCGGAGGT
>CAVQJV010000006.1:0-68566 GCA_963712805.1 uncultured Acidobacteriota bacterium
CGTGGCAGCGCCGCTGAAGGGAACCCGGGTCGTCGATCTTTCGCGCGTGCTTGCCGGACCGCCGTGAGGGCGTGCGCTGCAGGACCTGGGCGCCCAAGTGATCAAGATTAAGCCGCCAGGTGTGGATGTCACGCGATTCGCCGCACCGGTCAATCCGAATTGGGTATCGGGGTATTACGCCCAGCAGAATGCCGGCAAGCGCAACATCTGCATCAACCTCAATTGGCCCGAGGCCAGGGAGATTGCGCTCGCACCGATGCGGGTTGGATCCGTGGGCGAACTCGAGCAGCGGTCGAATGACCATCATCTGGGTCCGGGCGCGCTCGCTCCGGTTATTGATATTTCTTTCACCCACCGTCAGCGGCGCTCCGAGAACCCGGTCAGCAGACGGCGGACGCACGTCCGAGCACGTCCAGGTTGTAGCCGCCCTCCTGGCAGATCAGCATCGGGCAGTCGATCGCGGCCAGCCGGCGGCCGATCTCCTCGTAGACCTCGGTGCTGAGCTGCGAAGCCGCCGATGGGGTCGTCGGCGTGGGTGTCGAAGCCGGCGCCGACGATGAGGAAGGCGGGTCGGAACCGGCGGATGGCCCGCATGGCCGGTCGACGCGCCTCGAGGTAGCCGCTCGTCGCCGGCTCCCGAGAGGCAGCGGGAGGTTGAGGTTGCGTGCCCTCGCCCTGGCCCCTGCCCTTCTCGGACGCGGTAGCCCCAGAAGTACGGGTACTCCCGTCCGGATCGCCGTGGATCGAGCAGGTGAAGACGTCCTTCCGCTCCTCGAAGAACTCCTGCGTGCCGTTGCCGTGGTGGTAGTCGATGTCGAGGATCGCCACCGTCCCGTGCGGCGCCAGCATCTCGGCGGCGGTGGCCGCGTTGTTGAAGTAGCAGTAGCCGCCGAACACCCGCGGCCCGGCGTGGTGGCCGGACGGCCGACACAGCGCGTAGACCTCGCGCTGCGCGCCGTCGATCAGGAGCGTCGGCGCCGGTCATGGCGGCCTCGGCCGAGCCCTTGGCCACCTCGTAGGTTCGACCCATGATCGGCGTCACGGCGTCGGTGCACCACAGCCCCGCCCCACAGCGGGTGGATCTTGCGCTGCGAGCGTGGGCTCCCTCGCCGGGGAACAGATCGGGGTAGATCTCCTCGCCGCGTCTTGCGGGCCGCTGCGGAGGTCTTCTTGATGAAGTCGTGGTAGGGGTGCAAGTCGCGCCAGGAGCGCCTCGGGAAAGCGCCTGGCCTGGGTGAAACGAAAGCGGTCGTCCGCAGCCAGCGCCTCGCGGATCCGCTCGACCCGCTGCGGCGTGTCCTTGGTCTCGTAGGTCTCCGGCCCGAGCGTGAACTTCCAGCTCGGGTTGTGCAGGCTGAAGTTGTGCTTCTCAATGACCAGCATGGATGGCTCTCCTCTCTCCGCAGCAGCTCGAGGACGTCGCTCCTGGGGAATGGCCGGCGCCTAGCGCCCGTCCCGTCCGATCACTCCGACCGAGCAGAACATGGCGTTGAGCACGGCCTCCTCGGTGGCCTCGATGACCGCCTCGTACATCGTGTTGATGTGGGCGTCGGCCACGAACTTCAGCGTGAGGAACTTGCTCGGCTGAGCGGACGATCTCGGGACCCGGTTGGCCGTGCTGAAGGCGATGACGATCTCGCCGCTCGTCGAGGCGGCGTGGGAGCCGACCCGGCCGAGCCCGAGCGCGGCTCGCTTCGCCACCCGGCTGAGCTGGCTGGACAGCAGCGGCACGTCGGTGGCGACCACGACGATCACCGAGCCGTAGCTGTCGGTTCGCGGCCCTCCTGTCGGAAACTGAGCGGTCCAGCTCCCGTCCGACCACCCGCCCGTCGATCGTCAGGTTGCGCATGCGGCCGAAGTTCGACATCACCAGCACGCCGACGGTGAAGCTGCCTCCGTCGAGCTCGAAGGTGCGGGACGAGGTGCCGATGCCGCCGGCGAAATCGAAGCTCATCATGCCGGTGCCGGCGCCGACCGAGCCCTGCGCCACCGGCCCTCCGCTGCGCCGCCTCGAGGGCCGTCTGCGCGTCGTGGCGCGGTGCAGAGTCCCACCCGCACGTCGTTGAGGAACGAGTCGTCCGCCTCGCCCACCACCGGGAGCACGACGTCCTCGCGGTTCCCGATCTCGGGGTGCTTCTTGATCATGTGCGAGATCACGCCGCTGAGCACGCGGCCCACCGACAGCGAGTTGGTCAGCAGAATGGGGGTTTCGAGGTACCCCCACTCCAGACCTGGGTGAGTCCCGCCATCTCGCCGACACCGTTGAGAACGAAGCCGCCGGCCACGACCCGCCGCCGGAACACGTCGCCGTCTCCCGGCACGATGGCGGTCACGCCGGTGCGAACCCGCGTGCGTTTCGCTCGATGCCGGGAATCCTGGCCGCGTCCTCGATGCGAGTCACGTGTCCGACCCGCACCCCCTCCACGTCGGTGATCGCATTGTGAACCCCGGGCTGCGAACCGCCCGACCCGGATACCCAGCTGCGCGGGCGGTCGGACGCGATGGTCTCCTCCGCCGGTCACCTTGCGCGGTGCGCGCAGCGGCGAGGTCGTAGCGCCGGGCCGCGGAGCGCACCACCAGCCGCAGCACGTCCCGGTAGTCGAGCCCCCGCGCCTGGCCGGCGGTCATCAGCGAGGCGGCGGGATGCAGGCTCGGCAGCGGATTGAGCTCGATGAAGAACGGCGTGCCGTCTCGTCGCAGCCGGATGTCGACGCGCCCCAGGTCCGGGCAGTGCATGATCTCGAAGACCCGGCGGGCCATCTCCACCACCGCCTCTCGCTCTTCGGCGCTCAGGTCGCGCGGGACACGCCACCCCGACGCCCTCGCGCGCTCGCCCGCCCTGCTTCATGTCGTAGTCGTAGATGTTGTAGCTGCCGCCGATCGCGTCGAGGTCAAAGGTGTGCTCGACGATCTCGAGGATCTTGCCCGGGTAAGCCTCGAGAATCGGGACGCTCAGCTCCCGGCCGACGATGAACTCCTCGACGACCAGCCCGGCCGGGTAGTGTCCGAGCAGCTCGTCGATCCGACGTTCGCAGACGCTCCGGACTCTCGACCACCGAGTCCTGGGTGATCCCCTTGGACGAGCCCTCGGCGTTGGGCTTGATGATCAGCGGATAGTGCAGATCGTCGGGAGCGTCGCGATCGGCGGTGTGACCAGCACGCCCCGCGGCACGCGGACGCCGCGGGCGGCAGACCACGGTCTTGGCCAGGTGCTTGTCCAGGTTCATGTGCAGCAGCGACGGGTTGCCGCCGGTGAACGGGATCCGGAGCTGCTCGTACAGACCCGGGTAGAACGCCTCGCGCGAGCTGCCGATGGTGCCCTCGGCCAGTTGAAGATCAGGTCGGGCGCGCTGTCCAGCAGTCGGTCGACGACCTCGTCGGGCTGTCCGGAGACCTCGACGGGGCTGACCTGGTGCCGCAGCTCACGCAGCGCGCCGCAGATGCGGTCCACATCCTCCTGGGTCAGCAGCTCGGCGGTCTCCTCCGACGCGTCGGTTCGCAGGTTGTAGGCCACGGTTATCCGCATGGTACCTCTCATGTTCGTGTCGTGGTTCGGCTCGGGAGCCGTCGAAGCGACCGGATGCTCGCTCTTCGGCGAGTTGCCCGGTTCGTTCACTCTACCGCAGTCGCCGCCTCCGATCGGGCATGGGATGTGAGGTTGTGATCAGTGGCACCTGAGAGGATTCTCAGGGGCGGTGAACGTGGCACCGATGGGTGTCGGGCAGACCCGGGCAGTCACCTGCCCGGGTCCTCTTGACACCCTAGGGGTCTCCCTTATTCCCAGGCACTGATGTCACCGCTCTCGAAGTCATCGAGGAACAGACCGATGGTCGTGTCGACAGTGGCCGAGTTGTTGGCCGGGATGGGGTCGTTCTCGGCGGCGGAGGCAGTGGCAGTGTTGCTGAAGCCGCCATAAACCGGGTGGTCGAGGGTGACCTCGATGGCGACCTGGGTGCTGGCGTGAGGCGCCAGGGTGCCGAGGTCGCAGGTGAGCGTGTCGGATGCGAAGGTGCAGGCGGGAGATCCTGGTGTGGAGGAGACGAAGATCACCTCGGCCGGCAGGGTGTCGGCGAGGGTGACCGATGTGGCGGTGAGTGGGCCGTTGTTCGTGACGGTGGCGGTCCAGGTCAGGGCGCGACCGGAGGGCGCCGGGTTGACGGAGGCGCTCATCTCCACCGCGACGTCGGCGCCGTTCACGATCTCGAGGAGCTCGTCCTCCACCTCGCCGTCGAGGGCGATGCCGTCCGGGGAGAGGCCGCCCGTGGAGTCGATACGGAAGCGGGCGAAGGTGGCGCCCAGGGTGGCGTCGGCCGGGACCGCGAAGCTCAGCGAGTTCACGCCGGTGGCGAGAGCCTGATCAGTGAAGATCTGCTCGCCGGCGTCGAGCCAGTCGCCGTCAGCGTTGAAATCCACCCAGGCGTTGAGCAGGCCGGCGGCCGAGGCAGTGACGTTGAGGGAGGCGTTCAGGCCGCGGCCGAGACCGGAGGTGAAGACCACGCCGTCCTCGTCATCCGAGCCATCGACGTCGTCGCCGTCCGCCTGCGCCGAAGGCTGACCGTCGGCGTCGGCGTCCACCGAGGCGCCGAGGTAGAGCCCGCCGTCGATCCCGTGCCGGGCGCCGTTGGAGGCCACCAGGGTGGGATAGCTCGGGTCGGGCGCGTCGCCGGCGTCGAAGTCGAGGACGGTGTCGGTGTCCGTGGCGTCGTTGTTGGCCGGGTCGGGGTCGATGGCCCCATCGGGCACGGCCACCGAGGCGGTGTTCTCGAGGGTTCCTGGCGCCGAGGTGGAGAGGGTGCACGCGAGGGTGTAGGTGAGGGTTTCGCCGACGGGCAGGTCGACGGTGTCGTCGATGTTCCCGGCCACCGGTCCCGCGGTACACGAGGCCGAACCAGTGGCGTCACACGTCCAGCTGCAGCTGAGCTCTGCGGGCAGGGTGTCGGTGACGACCGCGCCGACGATGTCGCTCGGGCCGGTCGGGCTCGACACCACGATGGTGTAGGTCAGCTCCTGACCGGGCACGACGCCGGTGAGGCCGTCGCTCTTGGTGATCTGCAGGTCGGCCGTGGGTATCTGCAGCCGCCAGGGCTCATTGCCGGTGGTTCCATTGTCGGCCGTGAAGTACAGCACGCCGTCGGCGTACAACACGGGAGACGCGTACGAGCCGATAGGGCCGGGCCGCACGTCCACCACCAGCTCGGTGCCGGCCGGTGTGAGGTCGGTTCGCCACAGCTCGCGGCCGTACACGCCGTCGTCGGCCGAGAAGTAGACGTGCTCGCCCACGATGACGCCCGGGCCGGTGCCGCTCGAGCCAGAGCCGGGGCTGATGTCGAGGAGACGCTGGGTGCCGGTCTCGGTGCCGTCGCTGATCCAGGGCTCGTACCCGCTGGAGCCGTCGTTGGCCCAGAAGAACAACACGTCGCCGACCGCCATCAGCTGCGTCATCTGGGTGTAGCCCGAGGGATTGATCTCCTTGACCATGACCGTGCCGGCCTCGGTCCCGTCGCTCTTCCAGAGTTGGTTGTCGTTCACACCGTCGTCGGCGCCGAAGAAGACGACGTCGCCCACGGCCGTCAGCTGGCTCGGGCTCGAGTTGCCGCTGCCGGGGCGGATGTCCTTGACCCGCACGGTGCCGGCTTCGGTGCCGTCGCTCTTCCACAGCTCGGTCCCGCCCGAGCCGGTGGCGCTGAAAAGGACGATGTCGTTCAGTGCCGTCAGGTACGACGGATACGAACTCCCGGTTCCGCCCCAGATCTCCTTGACCATGACGGTGCCTGCCTCGGTGCCGTCGCTCTTCCACAGCTCCCGTCCGTAGTTCCAGTCGATGCCGGAGAAGAAGAGGGTGTCGCCGACCACCTCGGGGTACTGCATGCCGCAGCCGAGCGGCTGGCCGCCGGAGACGCCGGGGTTGATGTTCTTGACCAGGTAGGTGCCGGCCGGGGTGCCGTCGCTCCGCCACAGCTCGCCGCCGACAAGGCCGTCGTCGGCCTCGAAGTGCATCACGCCGTTGAAGTCGACGAAGGTCTGGGGATCGGAGTCGTTCGGGCCCGTGTTGATGTCTCGGAGCTGGACGGTGCCGCCCGCCGTGCCGTCGCAGGTCCACAGCTCGGTGCCGGTGACGCCGTCGGTGCCGCCGAAGAAGAACACCCCGCCGGCCGTGCCTGCATACTGCGCTTGGTCGAAGGTCCCTGCCGAGCCCGGGTTGAGGTCGATCACCATCGATGTGCCGGCCTCGGTGCCGTCGGTCGTCCACAGCTCGCGGCCGTTGACGCCGTCGTCGGCCATGAAGACCACGGTTCCCGACGTCTCGGCGAAGAGACGGGACCCGGAAGAGGCCGTGTTGGTGTTGATGTCATGGACCAGCGTCGTGCCGGCGCCGGTGCCGTCGGTCGTCCACAGCTCGCGGCCGTATTCCCAGCTGTCAGCGGCGACAATGAGCTCGCTGCCGAACACGAGGAACGAGGCGTCGCTAAAGAGCCCGTCTTCCGGGCCGGTCAGGATGTCCACGACCCGGGTCGTGCCGGCGCCGGTGCCGTCCGTCGTCCACAGCTCGCGCCCGCCGCCCTCGTCTGTCGCGCTGAAGAACAGTGCGCCGCCGAAGTCGATGAACTGGAGGGGATAGGAGCCCGTGGCGCCCGAGTAGATGTCGGCGACCCGGGTGGTGCCGGCATCGGTGCCGTCGCTGGTCCACAGCTCGACGCCGCTGCTGCCGTCGTTGGCCCTGAAGAAGAGTACGCCGCCGAACTCGAAGAGGGCCGCCGGGTCCGACCAGCCGGAGCCGGCCTGGATGTCCTTGACCCGGACGGTGCCGGCGCCGGTGCCGTCGGTCTTCCACAGCTCGGCGCCGCTGGCGCCGTCGTTGGCGCTGAAGAAGACCGTGCCGCCGACGTCGGTGAAACGCACGGGACTGGAGTTGCCGGAGCCCGGGTTGATGTCGGCCACCTCGTAGGTGCCGGCCCCGGTGCCGTCGCTGCGCCAGAGTTCGCCACCGGAGCCCGAGCCGTCATCGCCCTCGAACCACACCAGCCCGGCGGCCGCCGTGATCTCGTTGGCGATATACACGGTCTTCAACTTGACGGTGTTGGCAGCGGTCCCGTCGCTGACGAACAGGCCCAGGCCGAGGCCGTCGTTGGCCTCGAAGAAGAGCATGGAGCCAACCACGGTCAGGAGATACGGGCTGGAGCCGTAGGACCCGATACGGATGTCCTTGAGCATCGAGGTGCCGCCCGGTGTGCCGTCGCTCGTCCACAGCTCTTGTCCGTTGATACCGTCGTCAGCGTTGAAAAAGAGCGTGCCGCCGAAGTCGACGAGAGCCTGCGGGTAGGCCCCCGCCGTACCGGCCTGGATCTCCAGTATCGTCGTTCCGACCTCGGTGCCGTCGCTCACCCACAGCTCTCGGCCTGTTTCCTGGGTGTAGGCCGTGAAGAAGAGCTTGCCGCCCGACACCACGAGCTCCTCGACCTGTGAGGCCTGAGTCCCGGGGCGGATGTCCTTGACGAGGTAGGTTCCGCCCGGGGTGCCGTCGCTGCGCCACAGCTCCTGACCGGTCGAGCCGGCGTCTGCGACGAAGTAGAACACCCCGCTGAGCTCCGCGAAGCCCTGCTGGTAGGTGTTGCTCGTCAACGCGTCCGCGGTGGTGAGGTTGATGTCCTTGATGAGAGCGATGTCGACGGCCTGGGCCTCCGCGTCGCCGGCGACGAGAAGACCGGCCACGAGGGCCGTGACCGCGAAGAGGGCGATCATCGGGTCGACGGGTTGACGAGTGGTCGTTCGAGACATGGCAGTGCTCCCTTCAGGTAGCGATCAGAACGGTCGCTGAGGGTCTCGGTGCTCGGATTGCGGTTCACCATTACCTACTCAAACGACATCCTGCGGAGAAAGGGATCACTTTGATGGGTGTCGGGTCGACTCGACACCGCCACGCATGTTCATGCTCTGTTTGCGGCCTCGATTCGATGTCACAATGAGCTGTTGGTCGGGTGGATGGCTTCTTCGCTCTTTGGTGACAAGGATGTCTGGGTCCAGCGGCTGAACGCCGCGACGGGCTCTCTCATCGGCGCCAACCTCCTGATCTCCGGCGATGCAACTCCTACTATTGCTCCTTTTACCAGCAAATCGAACCTCGTCTCCGTTGTCCACGCTGCCCAGCACGATGAGTACCTGGTTGTGTGGGCAGGAAACATTGCGAGCCAACAAACCGGCGACGAGGTCTTCGGACAGCGTCTCGACGGCGCGACTGCCGCTGAGATCGGCATCGACGATTTCCGAATCTCGTTCACCGGGATCGACGGTGTGGCGGTGGACGATCATTTCATCTGGCGGTTGGACGCGGCCTATTCGCCCGGGCCCGGGCGGTACATCGTTGCGTGGACCGCAAAGGACGATCCGGAGCCACAGATGACCTTGGAATGGGAAGTCTACATGCAGGCGATCGCCGGCGGCAGCGGCGGCCCGGCGGGTGACCGGATCCGGCTGTCCGATGTGGGCGGATTCGGGGTGCTGGCTTTCGGTGTCTCCTCAACGTCGCTGACCTGCGATCAATGGAGCACGTGTCTGGTGGTGTGGGACTCCGACGAAACCGGGTATGGTGGACTCGTCGACGACGAGGTCGAGATCTTCGGCCAGTTGGTGGACGCCGAGACCCTGTCGGAGTTCGGCGCCAACGACTTCCGGCTGAGCGACATGGGACCGAACGGCAATCCCGATTACGATGCCTTGACTCCGGCGGTGGCATTCATCCCTGGGCTCACCCGCTATCTGACCGTCTGGTGGGGCGACAATCTCCGTTACACCTTCCCCAAGCTGTGGACGACGAGTTCGAGATCTGGGGCCAGTTGGTCGAGGGTGGACTCATCTTCAGCGACGGGTTCGAAACGGGCAACACTTCGGGATGGTCTGATTGATCAGATGGAGAAAGCGGACTGAGGACTGAGTGGCACCGTTCAGGGCTCGCCGACCTTCGATTGGGCTTCCCGCCTCAGCGTCTTGATGACTTCTGCCCCGATCCAATAGACATCGTTGATGTCACTGCTGGCGCGAAGAAACACGAGGTAGCGACCGTCGGGCGTCACGACCGGGCTGACCTCGTTGGCTGGTGAGTTCACGTCGTCGCCCATGTTGATCGCATCGGTCCAAGCGCCGTCGCCATCGCGAAAGCTGATGAAGAGGTCGGAACGTCCGCGTTCTTCCGGAATCGAACGGGCGAAGATCAGGTAGCTCTCGTCCGGTGCGACGAAGGGACAGAAATCGCGCACATCGCTGTTGATGCGATCGCCGGCGCTCTCGGGTTGGGAAAACGCCCCGTCCCGAAACCGCGCGACATAAATGTCCTGCTCCCCGCGGACGCCGTCGATTTCCGACGTGAAGTAGAGATCGCCGGCTGCAGTGAATGAAAACTGCCAGTGAGTGGGATGAGCTGTGACCACGTCATCAACGACTTGTGGAGTCGACCATCCGGACTGCTCCCGCTCGACGAACCAAATGCGTTCCCTGTCGACTGGATCGTGATCGAGCGGTCTCCGGGAAATGTAGTAGAGCCGTCGGTCGCTCATAGCGAACATCGGCTCGCGAACGCCGAACTCAGGGTCAAAAGGCAGGACTCCGGGTTGTGTCCACAGCCCGTCGATGATCTTCGAGCAGAACGTCCGGCCCTTTTCCATCTCCGTCCAACACGCTTCGTCTCCCGCGCCATTGAAGACAACCGAGCTGTGAAACCCGCTGGATGGTCTCAGACATTCGGGGAGAAACACCTCGGCGCCGTGCCGCGGTGGATCCTGTCCCAGGTATGGTCCCCGCAGCTCGGGGAACTCACCAGCCTGACCGAAGCCGGCGACCAACGCAGCAACAACGCCAAGTGCTGTTCGCGCGGCTGCGGATGAGCCGAAGCGACTGGTGTTGCCCGTTGTCGTCACCTGATCCCCGACCCGGATGTTGATGAGTTCATTGTCAGACCAATACGCGGATCGGTCTGGGAAGTTGCGATGGATGGGTGACGGAAAGCGACGACGGCGATTTCAGTCTTCGTCTCGACACTCTCGACCACGCGATCTCCGAACGTTCGACCGACAGTGCACCAATGCGGTACGTGGCACCGTAGCCTTCTTCTTCTCTTCTTCTTGGCACCCTTCTTCTTTTGTGAACCTACCAGATCTGCTCAAGATGGAATTGGGACCTTGATTCTCTCGACCGCGAGCACTATGTTGAGAGTCAGCCAAACCGACAGATCGATCGTTCAAGACGAACCGAGGTGGAGGTCGTGTTGTGAAGCACCGTCGAACAAGACCGTATCGGAGTCGGCGCGATCTGTCTCCTTGCCCTGGCGTCTCCCGTCTGGGCGCCGGAGCACGCAATCGTCGTGGAGAGCGATCTCTCACCCGCCATCAAGAAGGTGGTGCTCAGCCAGACAATGACGAATCCGGCGGGATTCGCCTGGGAAGTGCTTCCCGGAGGCGACCACGAGCTCCTCTGGGCAGTCGACACCGACACCAACAAGGTAGTCCGCGTCGCGGTCTCGGGTGGTTTCCGCAGGGAATACAACGTGGCTGGAGGAGTGAATCTGGAGTCGATCTTTTTCAACAACGTCACCCGAAAACTCTGGGCCCTCAACACAAACGGGAAGACCCTGTATCGCGGGTTTGACATCGTCGGCACCGGCGCCGCGGCGACGCTGGACCCCCATCACGCAGACCGGTCGAGATCGACCAGGTGGCCAACCGTGCCCCGATCAACGGCCTCACCCTCGATCCGGGTCTGGGCGACGACCTCGCGAACCGCCTGATCTGGGTATCTCGCGGCGGAGGCCTGTGCTCTTGCGTCGAGCTCCGAGATCCGGACAGAGGCCAGAGCGAGGAGATCATCGGGAGGTTCTTTCCGAAGTGCGAGCCCGTCGACATCTCCATCGGCCCCGACGGCGAGCGTCTGTGGATCCTCGCGGACAACGGCCCAGCCAACCCGATGGTGCTCATCGAGCGCCCTCTCAACGGGTCCCCTCCGAAACGGGCGGCCATCGCGCGAAGGCCGACCATACAGTTCTACACCTTTGACAGAGGGCTTCCGACCGTCGCGGTCGCGGCCGCCCACGACGGGGTCTGGTTGATGGTGGGTCCAGGTCAGTCGGACACCGGGCGAGAATCGGGGAACGAGCAATACGACCTATGCGATTCTCCTCGAGGTGGAACGATCGCCTCGATTCCTGATCAATTCCTGGGGGTCACCATGAAGAATGGCCGTCTTCCTCGTCGTCGGTGTGCTGCTCGGGTCCGGCTGCCGCTCCACCTGTACCAACCCGCCACCGCCTCCTTCGGCGCCGACCGAGGGTCGAAAGGTCGCGGTCCTGATCAGCACCGAGTATGCGGAAATCATGACCAACATCTACGACGCCGATGCCTGGTACGACCTCGTCCACACCTACTGCATGCTTCGCGCGAACGGTTTCACGGATAAGAACATCTGGGTGCTCTACGCATATGGGAAGGATGGTTTCTACCGCAGGAGGTGGTTTTGTTCGAAACCCAAACCGGCCAACTATCTGCCTGCGACCTCCGGGCCCGAGGTGTATTTCCAGCAGCCGTTCTGCCAGGGCCTTGAGGATCCTGATTCCCGGGCAACACGCTCTCGGTTCAAAAGGCGATCACTGACATTCCAACCGTCTCCCGCAACGGGTCGGACATCGACAAAAATGGTGTGCTCTGGCTCGAACGGTTTTTCCGATGCCTAAAGAGACGGTTGCAACCCAAACGTCGAGTTCGGTTTTGAGTGCGGCACGCTGCCGTACATTCACCCGCTCACCAAAGATGACTTCCTCTACGTCTGGTGGCGAAGCCACGGTTACCCTGAGGTAGAAACTGGCCAAAACAGATCCACGAAGTTCACCCTCACCGGACGCACGGAGATCTCCTCCAGAACTCTGGTGAAATGGGTCGGATCGACGGCCGCCGGGCGAAGCGTGCTCTCCGTCGAGAGCTGCCACAGCGGGTGCATGGTCGATGCCATGGCGCCGATCAATGACCGCAGCGTGCTTCTGGCCTCTTCGGATTGCGATGAAGAATCGAACAACAGCTATCAACCCGACGTGTACCACGGGGTGTGGAGCTACTGGGTGGCCGGCTCGCTCCAGGGTGGCTGCCGAATGGCGTTTCGAGTCAGATTCCGACAGCCGTTCCTCCGCTCGCGATCGAGCTCAAGCTCGGAGGGACCGATCGACGTTACTTTCGGCAACGCTTCTAAGGCGACCACGGCTCTGTTCGCCGGAGCAGCACCCAGAGTCGAAAGACGATCAGATGGCCTTTCGAACGGCGGACGAAGATCGACCGCAAGGACCCGATGAACGAATCCGCGCCGTTCAACTAGCATTTGTAGTCGTGAACACGGGCACCAGTCGTCGACCCGGTGGAGCTAACGACTCGGTCCGAACCCGTCTAGCCACGCGCGCTACGGTATGACGATCTGAGGATTGGGCAGCCCCGAGGTGCAATCGCTCGGGTCCCCCATGGCAGTGATTGCCCCATAGGGTCCCGGACGCGAGGTTTTGGTTGAGCTTGAAGGTCATGATCTCACCGGGCATCAGCTCCTGAACGAGAACTCCGGACTGGTTTGTCAGCTCGGGACCCACGGTGACCTTAATGGAGTTATACGCAGGATCGCTCGGATCCTTCGGGCTGTAGTTCGCGATGACGATCCACTTTGTGTTCTCTCTTACGGTCGAGCACCTCCGGATGCCACCCACATTTCAGCGAGGGGTTGGTCACATTTCTGAGGCTCACGACGATGTAATCGGACTTCGCGACGGTCTGGCAGCCGGACGCCGCTACCACGAGCATCACGATCGCCACGAGAATCGTGGCCTTACGAATCTCCATAGGTCCTCCCCTTGTCGCGCCGGCGAGACTAGTCCTGCGCCGGCGTACTTTTTCCACGAGCGCGGCGTAGCGCTCGTCGGCGACCAGGTTGCCGAGGGTCGGTCGATCCTCGAATCTTGACGGCTCGATGCCGGCGGCGAAGGACCGTTCGACCCACTCCAGGGCACGGTTCCGGTCATCCAGATCCTCGAAGGTCTCGGCGATAAGCGAGAGCAGAATCGGGCTCGTCGGCTTCGTCGCCACCACCCCCTCGAGAACCTCGATCCCCTGGTCGGACTGTCCCAGCATGGCGTGGTAGCCGGCTACGTCGATCGCGAGTATGAGATTTTCCGGGTTTTCCCGAAACGCTGCAGTTCCCAGTTCCACGGCACGTTCGAACGCCCGGTCGGCCTTCTCCGGTTCGGAACCGTAGCGATAGGCGAAGGCCAGATTACCCCAGAGAGTGGCGTTGTCCTCTTGAAGCTCGACGGCCGCCTCGAAGTACTCGGCAGCGCGCGCGTACCTCGCGGCGTCATAGTGGTAGGTCCCGAGGTTGGTCAGCGCCCACGGGTTCGGCTCGAGTTCGAGTGATCGTTCGAGGAGCTCAGCCGCGGGCTCGGGCCGATCGAGGTACATGTAAACACCGGCCAGCTTGACGAATCCGAGAGCGAACTCCGGAGCGCTGTCGATCACGTGTTGGAACTCCACCGCTGCCGCTTCAAGCTCACCCTTGGCGAGCTGAAACTTCGCTAGCCGGTCATAGCCCACCCAGTAGTCCCGCCGAAGATAGACGGCGTGCCGGATCTCGGACTCGGCCTCGGCCGGCCGGTCGGCCGCCTCGAGGGCGGACGCCAGTGCCAGGTGAAGCTCGGCATCATCCGGGGCGGCCTCCAGTCCCTTTTCGAGCGCCGCGATCGCATCGTCGATGCGGCCCGCGGCAAGATGCAGGTCCGCTGCGGCCCGCCACGCATCCTCGGGGCGGGCACCGAGATCAAGCGCCCGCTCCGCGTCCCAGAGACCGAGTGCAATTGCCTCGCCGTCACCGGTGAACGAGTAAAGGGCGAGCCTAGATCGTGCCCGAAACAGCCACGCCCGGCCGAAAAGCGGGTCCACCGCAATGGCCTCGTCCGCCATCTCGATTGCGGTTCCCAGTTCGTCGTAGGACGTTGCGATAGCAAGTAGCCCGCGTCCCCGCGTGAAGACCTCGAAGGCTCGGGTCATCGTAGTGGACGTCGACCTGAGTCGTTCCTGGGTCGCGAGGCTCGGAACGATCTCCAGTAGGTCGGCGACAGCATCAACTGGACCGAATTGGATCTCGTCGATGTTGCTTAGCGAGTCATCGATGGTGGACGAGCGCAGCCGTTTGCCGGTTGCCGGATCGACGACGTCGATCTCGAGCGTGATCCGATCATTCGACCGGGCGAGATTTCCGGTAATGACAAGATCGACGTTGTAGTCCCGACCGAGACGCTCGACCGTGGGATCTCCAGTGCTCCCGGTCTGATCGAACGGCACCACCCAGTCGATTCCGTCCTCCTGTTGCGCCAGTACCTCCAGATCCTCGGTGAGGCTCTGCCGAAGACCCGTCTCGAATGCTCTTGTCTCGGGGCTGTCGCTCGAGAGGGAAAATGGGGCGATCGCGATTGCCTTCCTGATCGGGAGATTCGATGGGGTTGTCAGCGTGGATTGCACCACCCACCATCCCGCCAGCGCGGCGATGATAACCGCCAAGCCGACCAGGACCGGCTTGGATACGGCCCTGTTGCGGTGCGAAGTAACCGGGCGTTCTCCTGCCGAAAACGATCGAAGATCGCTCATCGCTCGAGGGCAAAGGCGACATCGCGGGCCGACTCGAATCGTTCGTCGGGCTGTTTCTCGAGACAACGCATGACCACGGTCTCGAGTAGTGGCGGGACGCGGTCGGTATGCTCCGCCATGGGGACCGGATCCTGGTTGAGCACGGCGAGCATGGTCTGTTGAGGCGTTTGGGCCGCGAACGCCCGTTTCCCCGTCAGCATCTCGTAGAGGAGACAGCCGAGGGAAAAGATATCGCTGCGGGCGTCGGCGGTCTCGCCCCTCGCCTGTTCGGGCGAGAGATAACCGGCGGTGCCGAGGACGCGACCCGACTCGGTCAGCGTGGCGGTGTGCGTCTCTGGATCCACCGGGACGTCTGGGGCTGTGCTCCACATCCGCGATCCCGAAGTCAAGGATCTTGACCTGCCCGTCGGAGGTCAAGAAGACGTTCGCCGGCTTGATGTCCCGATGAACGATTCCTTTCCCGTGGGCGGCGGCGAGTCCGTTCGCAACCGCAACCCCCACTTTGAGGGCGGTCGAAAGCGGGAGCATGCCGTGCGTCAGCCGATGTCGGAGGTCCTCACCCTCGAGTAACTCGGTCACCGAAAAGGCAACTCCGTCGTCTTCGCCGAAGTCATGGATATCCAGAATGTTGGGGTGTGAAAGCTGGGCGACAGTCCTGGCCTCGCGTTCGAATCGCGCGACGGCGCTTCGATGCTCGGCGATATCGGTGTGGATGACTTTGACGGCCACCATTCGGCCGAGCTGGGAGTCGCGCCCGCGATACACCTCTCCCATCCCTCCGGCGCCGATGGCGCCGAGAATCTCATATCGGCCCAGGCGATCTCTTCCAAGACCCACCATAATTGAACGATTGCTTAAGGTTACGGTACCTGAAGTGGGTCGGAGAGTCCAGTTGGATGGGTGCCAGATCGGTACCACGTTCACCGGTGCACCATTGTTGCCTTGATGATGGGTGCCACGTACCGCAGCCGTAGTTCAGTAGCCAGTCAGCCGGGGGAGCCTTTGGATGGGTGCCACTATGGGTGGATGGATGGGTGCCACGTACCGCATTGGTGCATTGTGACGACGAATTGATGGGGATGGGCGCCACGCAAACACTTCCGGATTGGCGCCACGTACACATTCGCACGGAAACCGTCTCACAATCGTCGGAATCACAGCTCGGGACGAGCCAAACGGTTCCTTGATCCTCAGGAGTTGCGCCGCCGCAGACGCAGACCCAGCCTGCTTCACTCCCCTATGCCCAAGTGATGACCCAACCAGTCGTTGCCGCAACGGGATTTCGCCTTCTGGATCTGAACGGTGCCGATCTGAACGGTGCCAGGGCCGGCGCCGCGCTTCAGGGCGACGAGGACGACCAGGCCCCGAGATCGGAGCTCTCGAACCCGTCGGCAAAGATCCCCCCGACGTGGTTGGTCATGTGGACCCGCTCGGCGGTGAACTCGAACCAGGTCGAGTAGGCATCATCGGGCTCGACGACCGTGACCTTCCCAGTTGTCGGATCGGCGACCAGAACCACGGGTGGCTGGCCGCCCGTGCCGACATCGGGCTGGGTCGGTGTGACGATGCCGATGCACCCCGGCGGGAAAACCGAGCAGCCACCGACCATCAGATCGAGGAGTGAGTTGCAGCCGGGTCCGACCGGGTTGCCGGCGCCGCACCACGTGTAGCTGCCGGAGCCCGAACAGGAATCCGAGCACTCGCCGCTTCCACCGGACGTGAACTCCGCCGGCAGCGGGATCAGCGCCAGCGACTCGACGGTGAGGTTGCCGCAGATTCCGTGATTGCCGTCATCCGCCGCGACGCCTTCGAAGGCGGCGAAACCGGGGGCGAACTCGTCGGGGGGCGGACCCGGCAGGCTGGTCGATGATCCGACAACGGCGGACATCCGTGCATCCCGCGCGGTGATCAGTCCTTCGAGAAAACGAATCTCGACCCGGCCCGGCCCCGCCGTGAGCTCGCGGGCGGCGACGGCGCCGGAGAGGCTTGTCGCCGGGAGATCATTGGGGTCGAGGAATCCAGGGTCCGCGAGATACCACGCATCCAACCCCGGGGCCGGGCCGCGAGGGTCGAGACCGGAAGCGAGGAAACCGACCTCGAGATCGGGATCGTCGACCGCGGCGGGGTCATCGAGGGCAACGAGCTGGAGCAATTGGTTCAGCGTCTGATCCGAAATCACCGTCGCGAGTTGGGCGTTGAGCGCGGTCAGGCCGAGGCTGGTAAATGCGGAACCGAAAGCATTGGTCGCCGGTGTGCAGGAGGACGGTCCCGGACCGTCGCCAAGTTCGAGAAGGGTCATTCGTTGGACGTGTTCGAAGGTGCAGTCGGGCGCACAACCGTCGAGGCGGAAGGCGGCGCCGTCATCGCACTCCTCGGGGGGTTCGACGATGCCGTTGCCGCATTCCTGCGCCACACCTGAAGCCGTGAACGCAGTACAGACGACTATGGCAGAGATGGCGACAAGCGCCGATCGCGGTCTGCTCTTCATGGGCGACCTCCCTGCTCGATCGCGTTGATCGTATCAGGACGGATAGGTGCCACGTACCGTAGTGGTAGGTGCTCTGATTCTGCTCTTCGTGGCCTTGGTGGCTTCGGTTGTCCCGGCCCTGAGAGTGGCCAGGTTCGATCCCAACCGAGGTCTCCGCGGCGACTAGGGATGGGGGCCAGGTTCAGGGTTGGCAGCGGTTGGGGCTCGCTAGCGGCTCGGCGATCCGAAAATCCTCCCGAGAAGGTCGGTCGTACGAGCGACCGGATCCGTCCTGATCTTCGCCTCCTCCTCCGCGATCAACGCAAACAGCCCGTCCAACGTCTTTTCCGTGACATACGCAGGCAGGTCCAGCTGGCTGCCGCCTCCCAGCATCGCCATCAGACTTCCACCTTGCTCCATCAGCCGTTCGTAGGCGCGCGTCACCCCGGCCTCGTCCATCTTGGTCTTGATGATCGGTTCGAAAACGGCGGTCAGGCTTCCCTCGGTCTTGGTACGCAAGGTATCCGTGGCCGCCGTGTCCCCTCCATTGAGGATGGCGACCGCATCTCCGAAGCTGACCCCCCTCACCGCATCGATGAGAATCGGAGTCGCCTCGGCTGCGGCCATCTCCGCCGCGCGGTTCATGCTCAGCTCGAATTCGTCCACCACCTGGCCCATGCCGAAGCTCCGCATTGACTGACTCACCCTGTCCAGCGCCGACGGCATCGGGATTCGGATCAAAGGGTTGCCGAAAAATCCGTCCGGCGCGGACGCGAGTTCGACCGCCTTGGTCGCGCCGATCTCCAGGGCTTGTTTGAGCGCCGACCGGGTTTCGTCCTCCGGCGGCTCAGCGCCGGCACCCTGTGGAGTCGCAGTTGCACTGCTCGAGGCTCCTTCAGAGGAGGAAAACGCCCTGGCAAGCAGCGGGGTCGTGCGCGCTTCGGGGTCGGTGCGAATGGCGGACTCCTCTGCGGCGATCAGGGTGCCGAGTCCGACCAACGTCCGGGCGGTCACATACGGGATCAGATCCTCCCGATTGACTCCGGCCTGGGTGACAAGATTGCCCCCCTTCTCCACCAGGCGATCATAGGCAATTCCGACACCAGCCTGCTCTGCCGTGATACTGACGACGGGTGTGAACTGTTCCATCAGATCCGCTCCTGCTCCGGCGCGGAGAACGTCCGTGGCCGCGCTGCCGCCGGCCCCGAGGACCGCCAGCGGGTCGTCGATCTCGAGCTCTCTGATCGCGTCTCTCAGGAGCGGGAGGGCATCGGCTGCCGCTCCCTCCGCGGCGCGATTCATCGCCACCTCGAGGTTGTCGACCTCCTTGCCGAGACCGAACCTGCTCAGCGTTTCGCGAGCGACCCCGAGCGCCGACGGCAATGGGATGCGGATCTCGGCGTCGGCCAGGAACCCGTCGACGCGGGACGCCTTCGACACCGCGTTCTCGGCTGCGATGAGGAGCGCCTCTTTGAGTGCAAACCCCGCCTCGACGCTGTCCACCGGCTGCGTGCCGGCTGTTGCCGCGGGATCATCCTCGAGACTCTCGACAGCCTCCATCTCACCGGCCTGCGGTTCTTCCTCGCCCGTGATCGCACCCAGCACGTCTTGCCACGTCTGCGCCGCGGCGGTTCCACCCACGATCGACGACCAAACCAAGAACACAAACACCAGGGGAGTTCGACCACGATGAGACATCCCGAACCTGCCTTTCTGAGAAGGGCGCCGCTGATCCGCGCTCGGATACCGAGCCGCCGGACCATACCTGTTTGACGCGGTTTCTTGGTCGTTGAGTCTACACGCAATCGGCGTCATCTCGAACAGGGACTGACCGCCGAGCAAGTGTGAAAGTGTGTACGTGGCACCGCCGACTAAAACGGCATCAACACAGGGATCATCAGAGTCAGGATGGCCAGCACGACCAACGTCAGCGGCGTCCCGACCTTGACGTAGTCCATCGAGCGGTAGCCGCCTGCTCCCATGACCAGGAGGTTGGCCTTGTGGCTGAAGGGCGTCATGAAGGCCGCCGAGGCGGCAAGGCCGACGCCCATCATCAGCGGGATAGGGCGAAAGACCCAGCTGCGCGGCTGTCGAAATCACCACCGGGCCGAGGAGGACCACCGTCGGCGCTCCGTCGAGCCCCTGACTCAGCAGGCTCGACAGCACCATGAGGGCGAGCAGAACGGCGTAGGGGCCGGCGTCTCCGGCCAGACCGGCCACGGAGTCCGCCAGCAACTGGGCCGCACCGGTACGTTCCATGGCTGCCCCGACCGGCAGGATGGCCGCCACGAGGAAGATGGCTCGCCATTCGATGGCCCGGTAGGCCTCATGCATACGCAGGGCCCTGGTCAGGATCACCAGCGTCGCGGCAAAAAAGGCGGCGACCTGAATCGGGAAGATGCCCGGCGACCACCAGGCCGACCATCAGGAGCAGTGCCCCGATGGCGAACGACCGCCCGACCAGGCCTTCGAGGCCCGGACTCTCCTTCCGACAGCACCATGAAATCGGGGTCTGATCTCAAAAGCGCGACCTTGTCACGACGGCCGTGCAGCAAGAGCCCGTCGCCCAGACGGAGCTTGATGTCCGGCAGACCTGATCGCAGAGGTTCTCCTCCTCTCCAGATCGCCAGGGCGCGGAGTCCATATTTCTTTCGGAAGGCCAGCTCCCGCAGGCTGTGGCCGACGGCCGCCGACCTCGGCGCCACCACGGCCTCGAGCAGCGTCACGTCGTCCGACTCAAGGGAGGCACCCGGAGCCTTGTCATCGACCTCCACCTGACCGAGCTCGAGCAGCTGCGCGATCTTGGTCGGCCGACCAGTGACAAGCAGCTTGTCGCCGGCGAGGAGTGGTTCGTTCGGCGACACGACCAGCTCGGTTTCATCGCCTCTGACAACCCCGACGATCGTCAGATCATACCTCTCGCGCAGATGGGTTTCGGCGACACTCGAGCCGGCCATCGACGAGCGTTCGGAAACCCGCAGGACGTAGAGTCCCTCCTCCAGACGTTCGATGGCCTCGCGGCCCTCGGCAACCACGTCGACCTCCGTCCGCGACGCCAACTCGTTGATCAACGCGACCGGTCCCAGGGCCAGGACCTCGTCTCCCGCCTCGAACGGAAGATCGACGAACCCGTCCCGAATCGGTCGGCCGTTGCGGCATATTTCAACCACGGTCACCCGAAAGCGGTTCCGCACGTCCAGGTCCTTGACGGATTTCCCCAGGAACTCCGAGTCGGCGGCCAGCCGGATCACAATCCCGCTCACCGAAGTTGCGGCCGACATCATCGACGTCGAACCCAGATCGGCCACCTCGATCCCCCGCAAATCCATAGACTCCTGTAGATCGCGCCGCCGGCCCTGGACCACCAGACGATCTCCTGCCATTAACTTGAAACCACCCTCGGGCGCGAGGATTTCTTCGCCATTTCGAAAGATCGACACCACCTGAATCCCGAGCAGGCTACTCAGCTGGCTCTCCGCCAGGGTTTTGCCGGCGAGCTTCGAAACCAGAGGAATGGTGATCGAAAAAAGACTCTCCTCGAGGCGGTAGACCTCCGCGAGATTCGCCCTCTCCATCTCGGCCATGCCGCCGCTGCGGTCCGGGAGGAGCTTGCGGCCGATCGTGACCATGAAGACAATACCGGCGGCCAACAACGCCAATCCGAAGGGTGCGAACTCGAAGAGTCCGAAGGGGCGCAGTCCCTGATCGGTCAGAACTTCTGAAGCCAGGAGGTTTGGCGGTGTTCCAACCAAGGTGGTGGTGCCACCGAGAATTGCACCGAATGCCAGCGGCATCAGAAGCCGCGAAGGCGGCACGGCAGCCTTCCGGGCCAGGCTTACCACAGCTGGGAGCAGCACCGCCGCCGCCGCAATGTTGTTCATGAAAGCACTGAGGACACCCGCAACAATCATGATCGCGACGATCAACGGCACTTCTCGAGCACCGACGACCTTGTAGATCCGGCTCCCGAGGGCTTCGGCAACGCCCGTGTACTGGAGTCCGGCGCTGAGGAGAAATACCGACATCATCGTGATCACGGCAGGCGACGAAAACCCCTGAAACGCCTCGTCGGAGGTCACGAGACCCGTGGCCACCAGCAACGACAGGCCCGCAAAAGCCGTCACGTCGACCGGGAGCTTCTCGGTGAGGAACAGAACGACCATCACACCTAGAAGCGAAAACAGAAAGGCGATTTCCAGGGTCATGTGATCTCCAAGTCCAGTAGGCGTCACGGTATCACGGGTCGTTGGTGTTGGATGTCGGGTAGGCCCGGGCGGTTAACCGCCCAGTCCCCCCACAGATCCGGACGTGCGGTGGGTGCCACGTAGAGATTGCACACTTGTTGATTCTTTGGGTGGGAAGGACCGATCCGGAGTCGGGGCGCCAGGCATCCCAGACCCTGAAGCTCTCGGCGTGCGCGGTGATCCCGACCTCGCGGGAGACGCGCAGGAGCTCCCCGTCGCGCCACCACTCGAGGCGCACGTTCGCGGGGAGAGCCGACGGCGCGAAGACCTCGGCAAGCACCACGAGCGCAGCGCTGACCTGTCCCGAAGTGGCAGGATCAGGCAGGGTGTCCGCCAGCACGAGCGAACCGGGGTCGATTCCCGCCGCGAAGGTCGCGCGCTGCAATCGGAGCGGGACCGGCGGGATGAGGCTGGGCAGGCCCACCGCCACCACCAGCATCACCACCGCGGCCGCAATCAGCCGCATCCGGGCGCCCGCATTCTTGGGTGCGATGCGCAGAGCCAAAGGCGCGGCGAGACGCGGCCGGAGCCCTGCGATCAGGGGGAGGAGGAGGTTGAGAGCCGCGAACGCGACGACTGCGAAGAACGTCAACGCGAACACCGGGCGGGTGCGGAGCCATCGGTCGAACAGCAGGTCGATGCAGGCGACCACCGCCAGCACCCCCAGGAGGACCACCAAGACGACGTTGGGCGAGTCAACCACCGTGGAGGTCGCATAGAACGGCAGCAGGAAGAAGAGCGTCCTTGGTACAGCGCGCGTGTGACATAGGACGTCAACTCGTGCACCAACCCGGGTGCCGCCCCGTCGGCGAAGACCGTTCGACCGAAGAACAGCGTGGAGACCCAAGCCACTGCCAGAAAGAGCACAACCCACAGCACGAGGTGGTAGCGCTCCCTGGCGAGGAGCACGATGACGGTTCCGGCGGTCAGCGCCCAAGCCGAGCGCAGCACCCAGAACAGGGTCCCGGGCCGTCGGTTCATTCGGGCTGGAGTAGGCTGTGATTCATGACCTCGAGACCGAAGAATCGGGCGGAGATCCATCCAGGCGCCAAAGGCGCCTACGCGGTGGCGCTGTCGGCGGTTCTCCTCGTGACGGTTTGGATGCTTGTTGTCGCATCGTGGGGCCGAAATGAGGCCGGTCCACCGACGGTGGTGGTTGTGCTCTACCTGGCGTTTTCGGCCGCCACGGTTCTCGGTGTCGGAAGCGCCATCGGGCTGAACCGGGTCGCCGGGGCGGTCGCGGCACTGGCGGTCAGCCCCCTCTTCGTCTGGCATTTTCGAGAGGTCGTTCGGCTTCCCGATCTCAAGAGCCACGCCGCCCTCGCCTCGTCTCGGCGGCGCCGCGGTTCTCTACGTCGTCGCATCGCTGTGCGTGCGTCTTCCACTGCGCCGGCTGGTCGCGGCGACATTGATCTCGGCAGTGTGTTTTTCGACGCTTCTGATGGGTGCCGATGGGTGCCACTGATGATGGGTGCCACTGATCACAACCTCACAAGATGGGTGTCTCGTTCACAGATGGATGGGTTGTGAGTCCGCAGTTCTGCAGTCGGGAAGCTCAACCGCGGAACTGCCAACCCGGTTCTCATCGACCAGAATGTTTCGCGAGTCCCGGACGTTGACACCTGTAGGCCGGGACCCAAGCGGCGGCCCTGACCGGAAGGAGACAGCGCATCATGACCCGATTCAAGCTCACCTATTTCGATATCGACGGCGGCAGAGGAGAGTCGATCCGGCTCGCTCTTTTTATCGGCGGCCTCGAGTTCGAGGACGTCCGGCTGACGGGTCCCGAGTTCCGGGAAGCGCGGCAGTCCTTTCGGTTCCACGCGCTTCCGGTGCTCGAGATCGACGGTCAGCCGATCACCCAGTCAACCGCCCTCGTTCGCTACGTGGGCAAGCTGGCGAACCTCTACCCCGCTGACGACATGCAGGCGCTCTACTGCGACGAGGCGATGGACGCGGTCGAGGATCTGAGTCACGCCATCGGCAGAACATACGGTCTGCAGGGCGACGCACTGAAACAGGCCCGCGCCGAACTCGTCGAGGGTCGGCTCACGACCTACATCAAGGGTCTGGATGGACTCCTCGCCCGCGGTGGCGGCAGGTTCTTCGCGGAGGGGCGCATGACCGTCGCGGACCTCAAGGTCTTCGTCGCCACCCGGAGCCTGGCCAAGGGTGTTCTGGACCACGTCCCGACCGACATTGTCGAAAAGCTCGCGCCGGCTCTGGCCGAGCACCGGGACCGCATCGCCAACGACCCGCGTGTCTTGGCCTATTACGCTCGATAGTGGACGGGTACCGCAGCTGTACCCAGGGGTGCGGTGTCACGCGGCAATCAACCGTAACCGCGGAACTTTAATGGAACGGTGCCGAGAACGGCGCCAGGAGAAACTCTCTTGAGGGGTGCCACCATTGCTGGGTGACGCCCTTGAGACGCCTTCACGTGCTTGTATGATCATCATCGTCACGCTCGCAAGCCCCGTCGCGCAGAAGGGAACGGATGGCATGGCCTTTTTTGGACACGACGACGACCCTGCCGTTCGAACCGTGCCGAACGCAACCGGCGACGCGACCCGTCGGTGCGCAACCAACTGATGGCCGCCGCGCTGTCGAGGGGATCGACCCTCCGCAGGAAACTGCTCGCGCTTGCGGTGAGCACTCTGCTGGTCTTGGTCCTGGCGGAAGTCTCCCTGCGGCTCATCGGCTTCAACGATCAGGTGTTTACCCGCCCCGATCCCCAGCTCGGATACTCGCTGATTCCCGGTCTGACCCAGCGCCAGTACCTCGAAGGCGAGGCCCTGATCGAGATCAACGAGTACGGTTTCAGAGGCCATCCTTATCCCAAGACCAAGGGTCCCGGCGTCTTTCGAGTCGCGATCCTCGGCGACAGTCTCACTGAAGGCAGACAGGTCGGAGAACACGAGACCTACTCGGCGACTCTCGAGGGGGAGCTCGCCGGATGTGAGGCGTTGGGCCATGCGAATGTGGAGGTGCTGAATTTCGGCGTGGCCGGATACTCGACGGCCCAGGAGCTGTTGACGTACCGCCACCGGGCGCGGCTGTGGTCGCCCGATCTCGTGGTGTTGATGGTCTATGCCCCGAACGACATCGAAGACAACACCATCGGCGCCCGCAAACGTTTCCAACCGTACTTCGAGCTCGACGAAGGCGAGCTGGTGCTCAATACCGATTTCCTTTCGAGCTCGAGCTTCCGTCGGCGCACGTCGTCGCTCGCTCGCGCCTATGACAGCGCCAAGCGCGCGTTCCGCATTCTCCACCTTGGTGGAGCGGGTCTGCGCATCTACCGTAATCTGACGGCGTCCAGACCGCTCGCGCCGGCCGGAGGAGGACCCATGTTCATCGACCCCGACGGCACCTTCGCGCCTGCGACCGAAGAAGCCGCCATCGAAGCGTGGGAGTTGTTCGAACGCCTGGTGGTCGAGCTCGATCGCGAGGTCGGTGAGGACGGCGCCGTCCTCGTTCTCGCCAACGCCCCGTCGCCGCACTCGGTCCACCCGGATGCCGAATATCGGCAACAGGTCAAAGACTTCTACGGTGTCGACAATCTCGACTACTCGGAAGAGAGGCTCCACGCCCTCGCCGATCTTCACGGCATGCCCTTCGTTCCACTCGGTGAGACCATGCGGGGCATCGCCGATCGCACCGGCGAGTGTCTCAGCGGCTACGACAACGCCGTGCCGTGTTACGGACACTGGAATCAGTTCGGACATCGAATCGTGGCCGCCGAGATCGCCCGGGTGGTGTGTTTTTCGGTGGCGGTGGATCGATAGACGCCACGTGAGCCTCTCGGTGGGTGACACCCACCCGTCGTGTCAGCGGCCGCCGTCAGGATCACATGAGAACAGCAGACCGACCTCGTCCCCAAACCGCCTCTCGCCGAGAGGGCATCGTGGTTGCGGCCGTCCACCACCGGAGGCGGCATATCCACGATCGCGGTCGTGGCCATCGAGAGGACGAGCAACATTGCGGCCGAGCAGATCACCCGCTCACAATGCCCCTTCCGAGGAGCACCGATCACGGCGCTTCTCCGATTGAATCGGGCGCATCGGCGGCGCAGCGAAAGCCCACGTTGATATCCACCCAGTAGGCGAGGAGACCCAATCGGCGGTAGACACGGGTGCAGTAAGGGCCCGAGTGCCAACCGCCGCCCCGGACCGACCGGTATTTGCTCTTTTCGGGTCCCGTCGGGTTCTCGGCCGGACTCTCGGCGTAGAAATCCGGGTCGTACCAATCGCCGACCCACTCGGCGGTGTTCCCGGCCATGTCGAAAAGACCGTACGCATTGGGCGGGTAGCTGCCGACCGGTTTCAGCCCTTCCGAGGGGTTGAAGTTGGCCTTCTCGGAGTCGATCTCGTCGCCCCAGGGCCACTTCTTGCCCTCGAGGCCACCACGTGCGGCGAACTCCCACTCGGCCTCGGTGGGAAGACGCATGCCCCGCCATTCGCAGAACGTCCGGGCGTCGTGCCAGGTGACCCCCACGACCGGGTGGTCGGGATACCCGGGACCGCTTTTGAATTCGTCGATGCCCCAAAACTCGGGGAGATCACGTCCGGTCGTCCGACAGAACTCGGCGTATTCGGCGTTGGTCACCTCCCGGCGATCCATGAGGAAATCACCCACGCTGACCTCGTGCGGAGGCCGGTGATCGTCCTCGACCTCGGCCCCCATGACGAAGGTGCCGCCGGTGATGGCCGCGGTTGCCTCTTCTGCCCCATCGGAGAGACCAACCACCGGATATCCGGCCAGCAATGCGGCGGCGGTGACCACGACCATCGGTGCTCGGATTGTCATCGTTAAGCTCCTTCACGATCGAACGTCTCGCGGTTCTTGTCGAAGCCCTCGTCTCCGATGATACGGCCGCGGCGGACGATGGGTTCCTATCCTGACAAGCGGCACCCACCTGGAACCTCTCGGCGCAACCTCATTGAGACCGACCCCGTACTTCGAGGTTGGGGTGACCGACTCACGTCATCCCTCTGACTGAAGGGTGGACCGATGAGTTCTGGCCGCACCGTTTTCGTGATCGCATTGTTCCTCATGCTGGTCCCGGGTGTTTTTACGGCGCAGGCCGACGAGGAGGGACTCACATCCGAAGAGAAGATCTGGGGGTTGATGCAAGTCTGGGCTGAAGCCAAGTTCAACTTCCCTTTCTTCGACCAGGTCCCCGACCTCGACTGGGATGCCAGCGCGCAGGAGGTCATCCCCAGAGTCCTCGCCGCACCGGACACGGAGAGCTATTACCTCGTGTTGATGGAGTTTGCCGCGCAGCTGCAAGACGGTCACACCGCCGTGATCCCACCGTGGCGGATGGTCAGACCTGGATGGGATCAACCCCCCGTGGAGGTTCAGGTACTCGGCGACCGTTTCTTCATTGCACGGGTGGGAACCTCGGACGAGCTTCAAAACCAGGGCGTCTCCCCGGGCCTCGAGATCCTGGAGATCGGGAACGCAACGCCCGTCGAGACCTATTTTGACGAGACCGTTCTCAGATACGGCTCGCGAGGCACGAAGCAGGCCGACGAGGCGATCGGCCTGATCACGCTCCTTTTCGGCCCCCAAGACAGCACAGTCTCACTCAAGGTCAGAGATCTGGATGGTGACGTCAGGGACATCGTGTTGACCCGAAGGTCTCAGCAGGCAGACGGCACGACCTTCCAGTGGCGCCTCCTCGAGTCGTATGGGGCGACCTCGACGGTCGAATCACGGGATCTGGGCAGCGGAATCACTTACATCCGGCTCGCCAATTTCATGACGGAGGAAGGTCGGAACCAGTTTCGGGAGGTCTTCGACCACCTCGATCTCCCTTCGACGAAAGGGATCATTCTCGACATTCGTTTCAACCCCGGTGGTGAAACCCTGAACGCCTATGACGTGGTGAGTTACTTCATCGATAAAGCCGTCGAGGCCTCGATGTGGAAGAGCATCGCGTATGTGCCGGCCTACCGATCCTGGGGCGATGAACCGGAATGGGCACAGTCGGAGGCCGCGATCATCCAACCCCGGGAAGGGGCGCGGTATCCGGGACCGCTCGTGGTCCTGACCGGGCCTGCAACCTATAGTTCGGCAGAAGATTTTCTCGTACCTCTCAGATCCTCCGGTCGCGCAGTACTGGTGGGAGGAAAGACAGCCGGGAGCACAGGGAACCCGATCTACGTAGATCTCCCCCGCGGCGGGAACTTCCGGGTGGTCTCGAAGCGCGACCTCTTTCCCGATGGGACGGAGTTCGTCGGATACGGGATCGCGCCCGATGTGGCCATCGAACCGACGCAGCGGGATCTCGTCGAGGGGCGGGATCCGGTTCTCGAAGCCGGCGTCGAGGCGATCGAGGATTGGGGTCGGGAGCAACTTTCCAAACCTGCTTGCTCTGCGGCTCGGGGTTCTTCGATCCGTTGACGGGTGCCTTCTTGCTATTTCTCGTCGACGTGAAAACCAACTGATCACGATAGCCACCCATGAACCGGCGAACTCCTCGATGAGCCGGAAGACGACACACACCAGCACGAGTTCTTGAAAGAACGCCCCGACGATCGTTGTGAGTGCCGTCGGTTGAGAGAGCGGTCATTCGATCCGCCACGCCGTTTGAATCTCCGGCAAACTGTTCAAACACCCAACATCGGTCTCTCGCTGGATCGACCGCGGGCTCTTCGATGAAAGATCAAGCCCGCGGTTCAGACGCCGGATCGACGATCTCGACCGACGAGTCTCTCGATCGGCGCGCACGCACCCGTCAGCACCGAGATTGCTATGAATGCGAAGGGTTGCACCCCTCGACTGAGGGAAATCCGAATCCCGGTCGATTGAATATCAGCGTGACAGTTTTCGATTTCGTTCGTCACCTTGAATTTCAAGGCGGAGAAAACCGGTGGCGCGCCCGCCATCTGGAGGATCAAAAGTGTTCGACGTCTTGAATCGCCACTATCATCACTTATGTGGCACATTCGCCAAAAACTTCGGTCTTCTGAGGATTCTCTGATCTCTTTTCCAGATGTGGCCGTCGATTCGACTCATTGTGGGTCTGTCCGATATCAGGAGGTTGGCATGCGAGCAAGATCTGTGGTTTCAGCAGTGACCGCGGCGGTGGTGCTTGGGGGAGCCGCAGCGGCGATGGCATTCGATCCGGGCGACATGAACTGCGACGGGTTGGTCGACAGCGGTGACTGCACGGTCATGGCTCTCGCGATGACCGATCCGGACGGCTATGCCGCCGCTTATCCGAGCTGCACGGTGGGCAACGCCGATCTCAACGGCGACGGCCTGATCGACTGTGTCGACTTTCCCCTGTTCATCGCGACAGTGAAGCAGACCAGCCCCGGCGGCTGCGGATTCATGGACTGTCCCCTGCAACCGGACGCGATCTTCACGGTCGGCGACGGACCGGACGCGGACTTCAATCCGGACGTGTCTTGCAGCGAAGCCTCGACGACCTGCCTGGTGGTGTGGCAGGCGGACACCCCGGCCACATCGTCGATCTGGGGGCGCTTGGTCGGAATCGACGGCATCGCCTTCGGCGAGCCGTTCCCGATCTCGAACGCGACGACGATCCAATCGGACCCGAGGGTCGAACACGACCCGGTCCGCAACCGGTTCCTCGTCGTGTGGAGGTCCGATTACGCTCCCAACCCGGCGGACACCGACATCTACGCGCGGTTCATCTCCATCGCCGGCCCGGACCCGGGGGAACCTCCGTTCCCGGTCAGCACGACCGTCGACCAGCAGCTCTTTCCGCGTCTCGCCTACGCGCCGGGGGCCGACGAGTTCCTCGTCGTCTGGACCAACGATGACTTCACCAATCCCTACAGGATCGTCGGACGCCGGGTTCTCGCCGACGGCACCGGCTTCGCCACCGGAGACCTGATCCTCTCTGAGGGACCGCAACCCCGCTATTCGGCGGCCCTCGCCTGGGATGACCTCAACTCGCGTTATATTCTCGCCTACAACCGGTCCGAGAGCTCGACCGGCGAGGATGTCTGGCTCCGTCGGATATCGTGGTCGGGGGCGCAGATCGGCGTCGAGACCGGGATCGCAGCCTGGCCCGGCGCCGAGCACCTGGTTTCGCTCGATGTCCTCAACGGCTCGCCTCTCGTCGTGTGGCTCGGCGGTGACCGGACGTACGCCCGCTGGGCCGACAGCGACGGCCTGCCTGCCGGCCCCCCGCTCGATCTGACCGACGGCGGAATCGGCAGCGCCCACCTGAACGCGGTGGCGTGCGACGATCACGGCGCCGGGTGCCGGGTGGTGTGGATGTGGACCGACAACACCATCGGCTTCACCCCTGACATCGTCGACCGCCGGGTGTCGGTGAACGGATCTCTCGGCCCGATCACCGAGGTTCGAAGGTCTCCGCAGAGCCATGCCCTGAGTTCGTTCATGCCGGACATCGCGGCCGTCAAGGGCCAATTCGTGAGGGTTTGGGCCCAGGAGACGCCAGCCGGATCCGGTTCCAACACCTACGACATCCACGCCCGACTGTTCAGCGACCTGCTCTTCGACGACGGGTTTGAAAGCGGCGACACGCTGTGGTGGAGCGCGACGGTCGGCAACTGATCTGCGATGTGTGCCGGCGGGTGCCCCACCCGACACCGTGGGGCACCCGGACTCAAAGCCTCCTCCGGCCGCCCTCCAGCCCGATCCTCCAGCGCCGTCGCCTCCGCCTCACGGTCCGTTCCGCGGAGTAGATTGGCGAGCTGTGCGGCGTATTTCAGCCGATCCGGGTGATCCGGCGGGAGGGACTGTTCCGCGATCGCCAGGGCTTCGCGAAAGAGAGGTTCGGCCGCATCGACCTCGTTCGTGTCCTCGAGCAGCCTGGCGAGGTTGTAGCAACTCCGGGCCACGTCAGGGTGCTCTTCGACGAGAAGACGCCTTCGCATCGCCAGAGCCTCGCGGAAGAGTGACTCGGCCTGATCGTACTCACCCTTGTCCTTGAGCAACATTGCCAGATTGTTGAGGCTCCCGGCGAGGACGGGGTGTTCATCGCCGAAGACGCGGCGCCGCATGGCCAGCACCTCTCGGTAGATCTCCTCTGCGCCATCCGAATCACCCTTGGCGGCGAGAGTAATCGCGAGGTTGTTGAGGGCCGACGCCACCCTCGGGTGATCATCGCCGAAGAATCGGCGCAGGCCGGTCACCGCCTCACGGAGCAGGGGCTCCGCGGCCTCGTGATCACCCTTGATCTGGAGCAATCGACCGAGGCTGTTGCAGCTCATCGCCGTATTCTGATGGTCGTCGCCAAGATGGCGGCGCCGGATCGCCAGGGTCTCCCTCCACAGGGCCTCCGCTGCATCGTAGTCCCCATTCGACTGGACCATGGCCGCCAGGTTGTGAAGGCGGTCTGCCACGTCGGGATGCTGGTCGCCCTTGAGTCGCTTCTCCATGGCAACGGCCTCACGGCTCAGCCGCTCGGCCGCCACGTAGTTCCCCTTGTGGCGTTGGAGAACCGCCATCGTATCGATGCTGATCACCAGATCATCGTGATCCCCGGCGAGGTGTTCACGACGAAGGCTCAGCGCTCTCTCGAGCAACGGTTCGGCCTGGTCGTAGAGCCCGAGTGTCTGGTACACCCAGCCGATGGTGTCCATCATCCTCGCCTGAAGCAGGGGCTCATCCACGAGCTCGGTCTTTACCCTCTCGGCGGCACGATCGAGGAGCTCTCGCGCGGTGACGGTGTTGCCCAGAGCCTTGCCCGGCTCCGAGACTCTGAAGACGCTCTGCAGAAACTGCGAGACCTGGGTCGCGGTCTTGGCCTCCAGATTCGCCCTCTCCGCCTCGTTGCTGACCCTGACGAGCAGGTACGACACGATCACGGCGAAAACCGCCAAGACGACGACCGCCGCCGATGCGATGATGGTCCTTGCCCGTCTCTTGGGTCGGTCGATGATCCGCTGGAGCGCCGCAAGCGCATCGATGGACGACGGACGAGCTCCGGGCGCGTACGCCTTGAGACGCTCAATGAAATCCGTCAGATCGGCGCTGAGACCGGTGACCGGGAGGGTCTGCCCCTCGGAAGCCCGTTTGAGCAGCGCCGCCGAGTCGAGGCCCGGCTCGAAGGGCGATTGTCCGGTGAACAGCTCCTGCAGAATCAAGCCCAGCGAGTACATGTCGCTCGCGGTCGTCGCGGGTTCCCCCCGAGCCTGCTCCGGGCTCATGTAACCGACGGTTCCGAGCACGGTTCCGCGCCTGGTTTTCACGTACACGGATCTCGTGTCACCTGCATCGTCGCGGTCCGTCTCGGTCTCGGGCAGGCTCGAGGCGTCCCTTTTGCACAGGGTCAAGACTTGCGACATCCGGGGACCGTCCTCATCCGCGGAACGCGACAGTCCGAAGTCGAGCACCTTGATGCCTCCGTCCTTCGTGACCATGACGTTTTCCGGTTTGAGGTCGCGGTGGACCACTCCCTGACCGTGAACGGCGACCAGCACCTCGAGGAGGAGCTTGGCGATCCGCAGCTTTGCCGACCTGTCCAGGTCGTCCTCGGCCGCGTCCCTGAGGTTTCTGCCCCTGACCAGCTCCAACACCAGAAAGTCACGCTCGCCCTCTTCGATGAGGTCATGCACGGTGCAGATGTGGGGATGGTCAAGCTGGGAGAGGATTCGCGCCTCGCGCAGAAAGCGGGCTTTGGCGTCGTCCTGCAGCCGGAAGTCGGAGTGGATGGCCTTCAGCGCGACCTTACGCTGAAGCGCGTTGTCGAACCCGGCATAGACGACACCCATGCCACCCTCACCGAGCACGTCAACCACGCGGATGTGGCCCACCTGTCGACCAAGAAGATCAGCCGTTTCAGGTTTCATATCGAGAACAAGTATAACTACTGCATGTACGGGTCTGTATGAACGGGCCGACCCCGACACTCTTCATGCAATAATCGGGAAAATATTTTCTATCATCACATTGGGACGAAAGATGGGGTGGACACGATGACTCGACGATTGGCCCTGGTTGTCTTGCTTTCGATGTTTGTTGGCCCGACACTCGCAAACGACGACGCTGCTCGCGGAGGTGACGCGCCGAGGCACGACGGAGAGGTGAGTCGAGCACGACCGTTCACGGGAGTCGCCCACGTCGTCCAAACGTACTCCTCTCCGGTCCTCCGCCCCGCCGGCATCGGCTGGGACGGTGCGTCGATCTGGTTCGTTGACGACAGCAACCAGATGATCCACAAGATGGATCCCTCGACGTGGACGGAGCTGGATTTCCTTTCGGCACCGGCTGCGAGCTACGCCTTCGGCCTCGACCACGACAGCCTGACGCTGTGGGGCGACACCGACAGTCCCGGGCAGGTGTACCAGATGGACGACTCGAACGGTGCTGTGTTGAATTCGTTCGCATCGCCTCACGCTGCACCGAACGGTGTTGCCTACGACGGCGGGTTGGTTTGGCATTCCGGTTTTGGCGCTAATCTCACGTTGATGGATCCGACCTCGGGCACTGTGGTGCGGACGATTCCGTCGCCGGGGAACCAGACTCCCCGTGGACTCGAGATGGTGGGCGGATCGTTGTGGGTCGTCGATGCGAACACGTATCCTGACGATGCCATTTACCGGCTCGATCCGGTCGACGGCAGCGTGCTCGAGAGTTACCTGCCGGTCGATGCAACATTCGGGCTTATCTACGGAATCGCCCATGACGGAACCAGATTCTGGATGACCGATCTTGACACGGCGCAGGTCCATGTCCTCGAGCTCGAGGTTCTGTTGCTGTTCTATGACGGGTTTGAATCCAACGACCTCGGAGCGTGGTCAGCTGCCAGCCCGTGACGGGCATCTGACAGGCGCCACCCTTCGCATACATCGCAATGTCAAGCGACGAGAAACTCACAATGCTGAGGGTGGTACCCATCAGGATTGTGAGGAATGCGAAGGGTGCCACCATCAAGATACCCTCATTTGTTTCTTCCTGGAGCGATTGATCACGTTTATTGCCGGGTCGCCCGCGGCGAGACGGACAGACCGAAATTGAGCAAGCGTGTACGATCCCCCGGTTACACCCGACACCGCCGGCAGACTGGCACAGCAAACACGGATCGGGCACACTGCAGAACCGAGGAAGATCGAAGGAGGACCTATGCGCTGGCTGTGTCAAGTGGTCGTTGTCGGATGGATGGTCGTTGCTCTTCCGGTGGTCGGAGCGGCTGCGGAAGCCGGCGTCGAGGCGCTCGTGGCCGAGGCCACGATCGCCGATCTGCAGCAGTGGATGACCGATGGAACGCTGAGCTCGGAGACGATCACCGTCGCGCTCCTGGGTCGGATTGAACGCCTCGACGGCGGCCTGCGGTCGGTGATCGTCGTCAACCCGGAGGCCGTCGAGCAGGCTCGGCAACGAGACGCCGAGCGCCGGAGCGGTAGCCTGCGCGGCCCCTTGCACGGAATTCCGGTGCTGCTCAAGGACAACATCGAGACGGCCGACCCGATGCCGACCACAGCCGGGTCGCTCGCGCTGGCCGGCAACCTGACCGGGCGGGACGCCGGGCTGACCGAGAGGATCCGCGCCGCGGGCGCCGTGGTGCTCGGCAAGACCAACCTCAGCGAGTGGGCCAACTTCCGATCCGAGGCATCGTCGTCCGGATGGAGCGGCGTCGGCGGCCAGACCCGCAACCCCTACGATCCGAGCCGATCGCCCTGCGGATCCAGTTCCGGGTCGGGCGTCGCGGTCGCGGCCGGATTCGCGCCGGTGGCGATCGGCACCGAAACCGACGGCTCGGTGGTGTGCCCGGCGAACGCCAACGGTCTGGTCGGGATCAAGCCGACTGTCGGGCTCGTCAGCCGCTTCGGTGTCGTGCCGATCTCCCACACCCAAGACACTGCCGGCCCGATGGCGCGCACGGTGGCCGACGCCGTCGTCACCCTCGAGGTAATGATCGGTGTCGACGCCCGCGATGCGGCATCCGAGGTCGCGGCGCAGGCTGCCACCTGGCGGCTGACGGAGAACCTGAGATCCGACGGGCTACAGGGCAAGCGGCTCGGCGTCGTGCGATCAACGGCCGGGTTCCACGACGGAGTGGATGCACTGCTCGAGCGGGCCATCGGGGATCTCCGCGCAGCGGGTGCGACGGTCATCGACGGTCTCGAGTTCGACGAGCCGGAGGGCCTGGACCAGGCTGAGTACGACGTACTGCTCTACGAGTTCAAGCACGACCTGAACGCCTATCTGTCCGGACTTCCCGGCGCCGAGCGGTTGCCGGCGACCACGCTCGAGGAGCTCATCGCCTTCAACGAGCGACACTCCGGCGTCGAGATGAGGTGGTTCGGGCAGGAGATCTTCGTCACGAGCCAGAGCAAGGGTTCGCTCGACGATCAGGCCTACCTCGACGCCCTCGCGCTTTCGCGCGGTTCGTCGCGAATCGAGATCGATCGGTTGCTTGCCGAGAACGAACTCGACGCGCTGGTGGCGCCGACAGGGTCGGCGGCCTGGGTCATCGACCTCGTCAACGGAGACCACTTCCTGGGCGGCAGCTCGGGCTTTCCGGCGCGCGCCGGCTACCCCAACATCACCGTACCGATGGGGGCGGTGCATGGACTTCCCGTCGGGATCTCATTCATCGGCACGGCGCTGGCTGAACCCATTCTCATCGAGATCGCCTCCGGCTATGAGCACGCAAGCCACCGGCGTCGACCGCCGCTGTTGGAGTGAGGGGCGGCAACGATCCATCAATGGTGGCAGCCGTCCGCCCTTATCACCAGGCACCCGTGGTGCCATCTTCAAAACCGTCTGAAAAGATGGAGCATCCCGCAGACGGACAGACGAAGAGCACCACATCACGCACGAATACGTGGCCGTCATCATCTTGAGCGCTGACCCTGATGGTGACGTCTGTGATGGCGGGGTACTGGCCGCCAGTTTCACCCAACGAACTGTAGATGCCATCACCAGGAATGGCGTCAGGCGGCTGACCATCGTCTTCGGGATTCCAAGGGAATTACACCGGAAGTTCACTCTCATCCCGTTTGGCCTTGATCTCCTTATCGAGGCGCCTATCAGGTTGCGGTCAGTGCCACCCATCGGAAAAGAAATTTGGTTCCCGGCTCCCGCGTTGTCGATGGGGAACCGGCCTTCGAGTGAAACACACATCAGACTACCGAATGGTGTACTGCGAAGACCCGTTCGGGAACCTCATCGAGATCTACTCTCACAGCTACGAATTGACGTACTCCGCAGGGGCATATCAGGATTAGCACCGATCATTCAACGATGCGGACGGCGGCGCCCATCATCGATCCATGCGCCGCATTCGAATCTGGCGCCGATCCCGGAGTCGAGCATGAGCGAAGTGGCATCCAAGGAATCCATCGAAGCGGCGAAGGGCTACGAGTCTCTGTTGGTTCCGTCCCTCTTCCACCAGTGGACGGACTGGGTTCTCGATGCCGCCGCCGTCGAAAAGGGTTCGCGAGTCATCGACGTCGCGTGTGGTACCGGTGTGCTCGCACGCCGGGCCTCCGAACGCGTGGGACCTTCTGGGCAGGTGGTCGGCGTAGACCCGGCGCCGGGAATGCTCTTCGTCGCCCGCGAGCTGCAGTCGGCGGTTGACTGGAAGGACGGGGCCGCGGAATCGTTACCTTTGAAGACCGGAGCCTTCGAGATCGAGACCGTCATTTTCGCCGACGGCTTCGAATCGGGCGACACCTCGGGCTGGTCGGAATAGGGCGCCGCCGTCAGTCGAGGATCACGAACGGCCCGTCGTTGCCGGATCGATTCGTCAACTGGGCACCGTCGGCCACGGTGACGTCGAGGAAGCGGTTCTGAGCGAGACGACGCAGCACTTCTTCGGTGCAGCTGAATGTCCGCCGACGCTCGCTGGCGACAAGCAGCCCGGCGTGGCCGTCGTCGAAGACGAAGACGGTGCGTGAAGCCGGCGGCGGCGGGCTCGCCCCGAGCTCGACGACGTGGTCGAAAATCGCCGGCGCCGCCGACCTCCCGACCGCATCACGGTAGACCACGAACGAGTGGAGCGTCCGGTCGGCCACCACGACTCCCCCACGCTGCACGGCCGAGTGGTCGGCATGATCGAGGGCCGCGAGCGGCGGACTCGGCTGCCGCCGGTAGCCCGGCGCGGCCGGCAGGACCTGGGCCGCGGCAGCGGCGACGGCCGCCGCGACGACGGCCGGCGTCCAGCGTTCGCTCAGCAGGCGGCGCAGTCCGAGGACAACGAAGCCGCACGACAGGACAACGAGCGGCACCGCGTACCGGGGATGGGCCGGGTTCGACAGACCGAAGACCAGGACCACGGTCGAGACGAGGGCCGCGACGACGGGCAGGGCGGCGGCGCGTTCGGCCGTCGAGCGCAGCGCCAGCCACCCTCCGAGAGCGGCGAGCGCGCACCAGGCGACGGCGATGAGCGGGTGGCCGAGGGTTCGGGACAGGCCGGAGTCGAGGAGGCCGCGGGAGGCCTCCGGCAGGGCGCCGAAGTGGAGCGCCGCGTGCCGCGAAACCGCCGCCCAAACCGCAGCCGACCCGCCGGCTGCGATGACGAAGACCGCGGCGCCGGCGACCGTCGCCACGGCGGCCGGCGCGACCAGGGCCGGCCAGTGCCGTCGAGCCGGCCCTGCCAGCATGACGAGGATCACGGCTAAGACCACGAGACCGAAGTGCGGCCGAATCAGGATCGCGAGCCCGGCCGCCAGCGAGCCCGCCGCCAGCCACCGGCGACCGGGGTCGGGTCGCGTCCAGCAGGCGAGCGCCGCGACCAGCATCGCGGTCGCCGGCGTCCCCGAGAACGCCCGCCCCGACAGCAGCCACACCCCGGGGACGGCGAGTCCGAGCGCCGCGGCCGCGATCGCGAGAGAGGGCTTCATGAACCTCGACCAGACAGCGACCAGCGGCAGGAACATGAGGGAACCGAGGCACGCGCTCGCGACCTGGAGGCTCGCGGCCGGTTCGAGACCGAGCTCGTGCAGCGCCGTGCCGACCCCGATCCAGAGCGGAAAGAACGGCGGGTGCGGCGCCGAATCGGTGATGTCGATCGCGACCACGGCGGCGGCGAAGTAGGCCTCGTCCTGCTCCCAGATCGAGGCCGGGAAGACGACGACCCGCGACGCGCAGACGACGGCGAAGACGGCGAAGACGGCGGTCGTGAGGGCCGGGGTGAGGCGGCGCCGCTGGGGAACCATGTTTCGCATTGTCGCATTGTCCCGATGGGTGGATGGGCAGGCTGTTGAACGAGTGGGGTGGACGCCGCCCTCCGCACCGGGTGTCGAAGGCCGGGCGGGGCCCGCAATCGACCCGGAACGTCGCAACCCATTCGCCCGGGCCACGTACCACTCGGTGAAGCAGAAATCGATGCCGCCAACTGCAGTCGCCGGACCTGGAAACTACGGGAACGGGAGAACGGAAAGCATGAGCAAAAAGAAAGTGATCATCGCGGTGGTCGTGATCGTCATCGTCGTCGCGGTCGCGGCGGTCTCGTTGCGGGGGAAAAGCGATGACAGGGGGATCAGCGTGACCGTGGAACCGGCGGGGCGCCATACCGTGATTCAGACCGTCACCGCGACCGGCAGAATCCAGCCCATGACCCAGGTCAACATCTCGGCGGACGTCAGCGCCAAGATCACCCGCCTCGATGTCGCCGAGGGTGACTGGGTCGACAAGGGAACGCTGCTCCTGCAACTCGACCGCGAGCGCTATGCGGCTGCGGTGGCGTCCGCCGAGGCCAACCTCGCCGCCGCCGAGGCCAACGCGAACCTGGTCAGAGAAAACATGAACAAGGCCCGCAAGGACCACGATCGGAGCGCCCAGCTGTACAACAAGGAGCTCGAGTCCGAGGCCAGCCTCGACTCCGCCTACGCCGCCGCCGAGGTCGAGGTGGCTCGCCATCAGGCGGCGCTCGAGCAGGTCGAGCAGGCGCGCGCCAGCCTCCGTCAGGCGCGCGATGATCTCGCCAAGACCACCATCCTCGCGCCGATGTCGGGGACGATTTCCAAGCTCAACAAGGAGCTCGGAGAGATGGCCCTCGGGTCGCAGTTCCAGGAGGACGTGATCCTCGAGATCTCCAACCTCGAGGGGATGGAGGCGCTGGTCGACGTCGACGAGAACGACATCGTCTCGGTGGCGCTGGGTGACGAGGCGGAGATCGAGGTCGACGCGCTGGGCGAAATCCGCTACCCGGGCGAGGTCACCGAGATCGCGTCGAGCGCCAAGACCAGCGCGCAGGGGACCACCGACCAGAAGACGGAATTCGAGGTCAAGGTCGCCGTCACCGAACCCGGCGGCGATCTGCGGCCCGGAATGACGGCCTCTTCCGAGATCGTCACCGATGTCCGGGAAGACTGTCTCAGCGTGCCGATCCAGTGCGTCGCGGTGCGGACCCCGAGCAGCTCGGGGGAGCCGCGGGCGGCGGCGCGGGCGAAGGTGAAGAACCGCGGTTCGTCCCCGACCGCGACGGTTTTGTCGAGGTGGTGTGGGTGATCGAGGAGGGTCGCGCCGTCGCTCGGCAGGTGCGGACCGGGATTCAGAGCGAGACCCATATCGAGATTCTCAGCGGTCTCGAGGAGGGCGATCAAGTGGTGGTGGGAAGCTATCGTGCGATCAGCCGCGATCTCACCGACGGCGCGGCGGTCATCGTCTCGGGTCCGGCAGACGGGGCGGAGGGCTGAGCAATGCCGCTCGAGCTCAACGATGTGGTCAAGACCTATGCGATGAACAGCATCGGCGTCAAGGCGCTGCAAGGCGTGTCGTTCGATGTCGGGCACAACGAGTACCTGGCCATCATGGGGCCGTCGGGTTCGGGAAAGTCGACGCTGATGAACATTATCGGATGTCTCGACGTTCCGACCTCGGGAAGCTACCGATTGGACGGCACCGACGTGAGCTCGCTCAACGACGACCGGTTGGCCGAGATTCGCAACGCCAAGATCGGTTTTGTTTTTCAGACCTTCAACCTGCTGCCGCGGGCGGATCTGCTGCACAATGTCGAGCTGCCGCTGATCTACGCCGGGATGCGGCCGTCGGCCCGCCGCGCGCGCGCGATGGAAGCCATCGCGGCGGTGGGACTGGCCGATCGGGTGCAACACCGGCCGACCGAGATGTCGGGGGGGCAACGACAGCGGGTGGCGATCGCGCGCGCCCTGGTGAACCGGCCGTCGATCATCCTCGCCGATGAACCGACCGGCAACCTCGACAGCGCGACGGGCGAGCAGATCATGGCCATCTTCGACCGCCTCCACAGCGAGGGGAACACGATCCTCCTGGTCACCCACGAGGAGAGCGTCGCCGGTCACGCACGCCGCGTCATTCGACTGCGCGACGGGATCATCGAGAGCGATCTCAGGTTCGACGAGGCGGCATGAGGCGAGCCCACGCCGCCGTCGAGTCGCTGAGGATCGCGTTGGCGGCGCTGCGGGCCAACCCGGCCCGCGGAGTGCTCACAACCCTCGGAATCGTCATCGGGATCGTTGCGGTCGCCACCACCATGACGGCGGCCAATGGTCTCGCCACCAGCTTCCGCGACAACGTGTCGATTCTCGGCACGGACGTGCTCTACGTCTCCCGGGTCCCGTGGATCTTCAACGGACCTTTCTTCGAGCTCCGCAACCGGCCGCGTCTGACCCTCAAGGAGAGCGACAAGCTGGTGCGTTCCCTGCGCTCGGCGGTGGCGGTCAACCCGACCGCCGAGACCCAGCGGCCGATCAAGTATCGCTCTGAGACCAGCGAGAACATCCGCATCGTCGGCACCACGGACAAGCAGATGCTGGTCTCGAGCGCGGTGCCGGAGCACGGCCGGTTCCTGACCGAGTTCGACGTTCAGACCCGGCGGCGGGTCTGCGTCATCGGCACCACCATCCACGAGCGGCTCTTTGAAGGCCAGGATCCCGTCAACAAGGAGCTCAAGATCGGGCGCGACCGCTTCCGGGTCATCGGCGTGATGGAGAAGCAGGGCAGCGCCGGCTTCTTCGGCGGCCCCGACTTCGACAGCCAGGTCTTCATCCCGATCACGACCTTCAACAAGGTCTTCGGCGGGCAGTTCCGGGACTTCAACCTCGCGGTCAAGGCCCCGCCCGGGGCCGATCTTGCCGACTTCGAGTACGAGCTGGTCGGCGAGATGCGCAAGATCCGCCGCCTCGGACCGGGCGAGGACGACGACTTCGCCATCAACAAGATGGACTCGCTCCTCGACGCTCTTCAACAACGTCATGGGCGTCCTGCTGCTGATCGGAATGTCGGTCACCGGAATCTCGCTCTTCGTCGGCGGGGTCGGAGTGATGAACATCATGTTCGTCTCGGTCAGCGAGCGGACGCGCGAGATCGGCATCCGCAAGGCCATCGGCGCCAAACGACGGGCGATCATGCAGCAGTTCCTCTTTGAGGCCGCCGCGATCTGTCTCGTGGGCGGGACCATCGGAGTCGCGCTGTCGTTCGGGGTGGCAGCGGTGATCGACCGGATGCTCATGCCGGCCACCGTGTCGCTGCCCATCGTCGGTCTCGCCCTCGGTGTGTCGATGCTGGTCGGCCTGATCGCGGGTCTGATCCCGGCGTGGCGCGCGTCACGCCTCAACCCCATCGAAGCGCTGCGCTACGAGTAGGAGAGGAGAGTCACGGCAAGCCATGCGGTTCAGCGAAGGACTCAAGATGGCGTTCGCGGCGGTCGGCGCCCACAAGCTGAGGACGGCCCTGACCCTGGTCGGGGTCGATCGCCGGGGTGGCGGCCATCATCGCCACCATGACCGGGGTGTCGGTGGCGCAGAATCAGATGGAGTACGAGCTCAGCGGTCCTCGGCAACACCGTCTTCCAGGCGCAGAAGTTTCCTCCCCGCGGGTTTCAGAACCAGGAGTACCGACTTCCGCACGATCGGCCGCTGGCCGCCGCTGACCGCGGAGCACGCGCAGGCGATCCGCGAGCGGGTGCCCACCGTCGATCTCGTCGGCGCCGAGCTCTGGCACTACAACGTCCGGGTGTCGATACCGCGGCGAGTCGACCGAGCCCAACTGCATGATCTGCGGCGGCACCCCGGAGTACCCCGAGAACAACACCCACTTCGTCGAGCTCGGCCGCAATCTCAGCCCGGAGGATGTCCGGGTCGGCCGGCGGGTGGTGGTTCTCGGCTTCGCCATCGCCGACCGGCTCTTCCCCTTCATCGACCCCATTGGCAAGACGGTCAAGGTCGACGGCCGCAAGTTCACCGTCGCCGGGGTCTTCGCGGAGAAGAAGAGCGCCCTCGGGGGCAACTTCGACAACTACGTCCTGATGCCCATCACCGTTTACGAAAAGCAGTACGGTTCCCGCGATCGCGGCGGCCGCGAGAGGTCGATCAACATCACGGTTCGCGCCCGCAGCCCCGAGCTCCTCGACGAGGCCATGGAGCAAACCCGCGCCGTCCTTCGCAACGTGCGGGGACTGAGCCCGCGCGATCCGGACAACTTCTTCTTCTTCACCAGCGACTCGCAGATCAAGGCCTTCAATCAGGCATCGGCGGGCATCAAGACCGGGGCCTTTGTCCTCGGGATCGTCGCTCTCGTCGTGGCCGGCATCGGGATCATGAACATCATGCTGGTGTCGGTCACCGAGCGGACGCGGGAGATCGGCATCCGCAAGGCCCTCGGCGCCAAACGCCGCGCAATCCTGGTCCAGTTCCTGCTCGAAGCCGTGATCCTGTGCAACATCGGGGGGTTGATCGGCGTCGCCGTCGGGTTCGGGCTCGGCAACCTGGTGGCCGTCTTCACCGAGTTCGAGGTCCACGTGCCCCTCGAGTGGGCCGTCATCGGGCTGCTCTTCTGCACCGTCGTCGGCCTCGTCGCCGGGATGTGGCCGGCGACTGCGGGCGTCACGCCTGCTGCCCATCGACGCGCTGCAGCAGGAGTAGCCGGGACCGGGGGCCGAGTCCCGCGGCGAGCCGGTCAGGCGAACTTGGCCGCCGGGAACCGGTACCTCTCGGTGATCGCCTTCTTCTCGTCGCCGGGAAGCGATTTCATGTACGACTTCCACCCGGGGCAGAAGTTGGCGTGCCACCGCCATACGCGCCCCAGGATGGATGTCGGGTTCTGGTCATACCTGGCGCGGAAAGAGCACGTCGCACATCCGGATTCGCTCATCGGCACCTCCAGTTTCTCAGAGTATGGGGCTCGCGGCGGGAACCGACAAGGGAAACCGACTGCCGAGCCGGGGCGCGGCATTCCCATGGAGCCCTATGCGTCGACCGCCTTGATCACGACGATCGTCATGTCGTCGCTCAGTCGGAACCCGCGACAGCATCGGTAGACGTCACTGACGATCGCTTCTTTGATCTGGTCGGCGCTGAGAACCGAGATATCGAGCCCCGCGAGCAGGTCTCGCGGCGCATCGTACCCGTACTGTTCGCCCGCGCGGTCTCGGGCCTCGGGAACCCCGTCGGTGAACATCACGACGACGTCCCCCGGGCTCAGATCCAATGTCCTGCGCTGATAGGTGGAGTCGCGAATCGCGCCGAGCGGAAACCTGTCACCGGGAGAGCCCATGTACTCGGTGGAGTCGCCGGATCTGAGCAGCGGTTCGCAGAGCCCGGCGTTGGCGAAGGTCATGCTGCGTGTCTGGGGGTCGAGAACCACCAGGCAAAGGGCGGTGAACATCCGCGCCCCGACCTTGTCGTGGATCGAGAGATTCAGGCTGGTCATGATCTCTTCGACCGAACCGGTCTGCCTCGCGCGGGAGAAGACCATGCCGTCGGACATCACCGCGTTCATGGCGGCCGACATCGCCTTGCCCGCGACGTCTCCGACCACCACGCCCAACCTTCTGGACTCCCCTTCTAACCAGAAATAGTCAAAGAAATCGCCGCCGACCTCGTGCGCCGGAATGCACACACCGGAGATGTCGAAGCCGGGCGCGTCGGGGTTGGTTTGCGGCATGATCGCCATCTGCGCATCATGGGCGGCGGTCAACTCGGTCTTCATGCGGACGCCGCGCATCCGGCTCTGGATGATGATCAGGGCGAGGGCGGCCAGAAGGACGGCCACCAGCAGCCGGAACCACCAGGTCGCCCAGAACGGTGGCGTGACGATGATCCGGAGAGAGGCGCCGTGGTTGTTCCAGACGCCGTCCCGGTTTGCACCGCGCACGCTGAACACGTATTTGCCGGCGGCGAGTCCGGTGAAGGTCGCAAACCGCCGGTCGGCGCCGACCTCGATCCAGGAGTCGCTGAAGCCGGCCATGCGGTAGCGGTACTTGTTCTTGCCCGGAGCGCTGAAGTGCAGCGCGGCGAACTCGAGGGCGAAGACATTCTCCTTGTATGAGAGCTCAATCTCGTCGCTGTAGGTAATCGGTCTTTCGAGCGGAACCCGGCCGTCGATTTCCTCGCCGACGGCGACCGAGTGGTTGAAGAGTTGGAAATCGGTAATGACAACGCTCGGCACCACCTCGTTGACGGCGATCTCATCGGGGTAGAAGGAGTTGAAGCCGTTGATGCCGCCGAAGAACATCTCGCCGCGCGGGCTGAGATAGGCGGAGCCGCCGTTGAACTCGTTGCTCTGCAAACCGTCGCGAACGTCGTAGTTACGGAAGATCTCGGTGAGCGGGTCGAATCGCGAAAGACCCATGGTCGTGCTGATCCACAACATCCCGTTGTCGTCCTCGATCATCGCGTAGACGGAGTCCGCGGCGAGCCCGTCCCGCACCCGGTAGCGGCGGAATCCCCCGGTCTGCCGGTCGAACTCGTTGATGCCGCCGCCGAAGGTGCCGAACCACAGGATGCCGTCCCACCCCTCGAGGGCGGCGAACACGTGGTCGGTGCTGATGCTGGAAGGATCCGCCGGGTCGTGTCGGTAGTGGGTGAAGACGCCGGTCTCGCGGTCGAAGCGGTTGAGCCCGCCGCCCTGGGTTCCGACCCAGAGCGCACCCTTGCTGTCCTCGAAGGTGAAACGGATGAAGTTGTGGCTGATGCTCGTTGGATCCTCGGGGTCGTGCCGGTAATTGGTAAACGTCTCGGTCGCGGGGTCGAATCGATCGAGTCCGGCCCCGAAAGTCCCGAACCAGAGCGCTCCCGAACGGTCCTGATAGATCGACCGCAGCTCGTCGTGGCTCAGCGAGTTCGGGTTATCGGGGTCGTGCCGGTAGTGGGTCATCCGCCCGGTCTTCGGCTCGAGCCGGGTGACGCCGCCTCCGTTGGTGCCGATCCAGAGCGCGCCGTCGCGGCCGCCGACGACGCAGCGCACCGTGTTGTGGCTGAGGCTCGATGGCTCGCCGGGCTGGTGCAGGTAGTGGCGCCAACGGCCGGTCCGGCGGTCGAGCCGGTTCAGCCCGCCGCTGTCGGTCCCGATCCACAGGATGCCATCCTCGTCCTCGAAGAACGACCACACGATGTTGTGGTCGAGCGAGTTCGGGTCGTTGGGATCGTTTTGGTAGCGGTGGAATCTCTTTCTCGAGACATCGACGTTGCTGAGACCGCCGCCGTAGGTGCCGACCCACAGCACCTGCGACCGGTCCTGGTACACCGCGTAGATCCGGTCGGCGCTGAGACTGTAGGAATCGGTCGGGTCGTGGCGGTAGCTGACGAAGGCGCCGCTGTTGCGGTCGAACTGATTGAGCCCTCCACCGTCGGTTCCGATCCAAAGGGTTCCTTCGTGATCCTCGAACAGCGCCTTGATGAGGTCGTGGCTGATGGCGGCCGGATCTTCCGGGTCGGCGCGGTGATGGTTGAACCGGCCCGTCGCCCGATCGAGGACATCGAGCCCGCCGCCGTAGGTGCCGATCCAGAGGGTGCCGGTGTGGTCCTCGAGGATCGCGAAAACGCGGTTGTCGCTGAGGCTGTGGGGGTCCTGCGGGTCGGATAGAAACCGGGTCGAGACGCCTGAGTCCGGGTCGAACCGGACAAGCCCGCCGCCGTTCGTGCCGATCCACAGCGTGCCCTCCCGATCCTGGTGGATTGCGCGAATGTCGTCGTGTCCGGCGGCTGCTGGAGCCGCCTCTTCCATCCGGTAATGGGTGAACTCACCGGTCTCGCGGTCGAGACGGTCCAGGCCGCCGTCCTGGGTGCCGATCCAAAGTCGGCCGGAACGGTCCTCGAGGATGCAGCGGACAGTGTCGCCGGCGAGGCTCGCTGGGTCGCCGTCGTCGTGGCGGTACCTCACCACCTCCTCGGTGGAAGGATCGAAGCTGTTGAGGCCGCTCTCGAAGATTCCGACCCAGAGGATCCCCGCGCGATCCTCGTAGAGCGCCTTCAGCTCGTTGTAACTCAGACTGTTGGGGTTGCCGGGGACATTCTTGAAAACCGAAAACCGGTAACCGTCGAACCGGTTGAGGCCGTCCTCGGTGGCGAACCACATGAAGCCCTTCTGATCCTGAAGGATCTGCTCGATGATGCTCTGCGACAACCCCTGTTCGAGCGAGAGGCGGTCGAAGTCGATTCGATCCTGACCGGCGAGAGCCGCGGCTGCGACGCTCGAGATCGCGATGATCAGCGCCCAACGCAGAACGATCGGGGCCCTTATTGAATAGCGCATGCTTTGGCCTTAGTCTATCAGCAACTGATGGGTGGATGGGGATGACGGGTGCCACGTACACATGGGAATTCCCATCCGTGATCCATCTCGGGCGATCTATGATGGACCGACGGAGGAAAAGTGTTCGAACGGGCAGGTAAAGTGGTCGCGTCTCTCGGCAAGTACCTGGGGATCCCTGAATCAACCTTCGACAAGGTTCTTCTGTCGCTGGCAATGATTCTGTTTCTGTTGTTGCTTCGGCGCGGCTTGGCTTTTGTCCTGGACCGTCGCCTCGAGGACTCGGCCCGCCGGTACATCGCCATCAAAACGGTCAACTATCTGCTCGGGTTTGTATCGGTGCTCGCGCTTCTGAGGATCTGGCTCGGCGGTGTAACGGGTCTCGCCGCATCCATCGGGATCATTTCGGCGGGTCTTGCGATTGCTCTGCACGCCCCATTGACCAACTTCGCCGGTTGGATTTTTCTGACCGTTCGGCGACCCTTTACGGTGGGTGACCGCATCCAGATCGGTGAACACTCCGGTGATGTCGTCGACCTCCGGCTCTTTGCCTTCTCTCTCGTCGAGATCGGCAACTGGGTCAAGGCCGACCAGAGCACCGGCAGGATCCTCCACATCCCCAACGGAAAGGTTTTCCAGGAGACCGTGGCGAACTACACCCAGGGTTTCAACTTCATCTGGGACGAGATCCCGGTCACCGTCACCTTCGAGAGTGATTGGCGTCGAGCCAAGGAGATCCTGTCGGCGATTGCGGTTACGCACAGCCGGATCGAGAGCGATCAGGCGCGGCAGGAACTGCGGAAGGCAGCCAACAAGTTTCTGATCCGCTATGAGCATTTGACGCCGATCGTGTGGACATCGGTGGCCGATATCGGAGTGACCTTGACCATCCGTTACCTGACCGACCCGCGGCGCCGGCGTTCGGCCGAGAACGCAATCTGGGAGGACATTCTCGTGGCCTTCTGGGAGGCGGACGACATCGACTTCGCCTATCCGACGACGCGCTACTACGACAACCTCAGCGAAGGTAAGTCGGGTCGTACCGGGCCATCGCAAAGTGGAGAGGGACGTCATTCGGAGGGGTGATCGCCGGATGGCGACGGCTCCGTTCGTCCACGGAGCAACCGAGAATCAATAGCGCGAGGCAGCACCGTTGCTCCTGGGAGGCAATAACTCGGAACCCAACTGGTGTTGCTCCTCATAGAAGCCGGTCACCGTCAACCCGGATCGCTCTCGAGAGATGCGCGACCAACGAGAGGAATGAAATCATGAAACACCCTTCCTCAGTTCCATTCGATGCCCCGGTGTCGGTGACACCACAGCCAATGAGGCCTTCTCGCCGTTCAGGAGGCGTGATTCGATTCGCTCTCGCGGCTCTGTTCGCGGCGGTCACTCTCCCAGCGATGGCCGAAAAACCGGTCGAGCTCCATCTCGCGTCGGATGAGTGGCCCCCGTTCACGGGCAGCCCGGGCACCGAAAGGGCCGCCATCGATTTGGTGCAAACGGCGCTCGGCCGCGCCGGGATCACCGCATCCACCGAGATCGTCGACTGGAAGGCCGTCGAAATCGGCATCCGACGCGGAGAGTTCGACGGCAGCGCGGCCATCTGGCGCACCGAAGAGCGCGAGCAGCACCTTCTGTTCTCTGCGCCCTATCTGGAAAACCGGCTGGTGCTCGTCGGGCGCTCCGGCAGCGATGTCTCGGCGACCCGGATGACCGACCTTGCCGGCAAACGCGTGGCGGCCGTCGGCAAATACGCCTATGGCGACGTGGTCGAAAAGGCCGCGGGCGTGCTGTTCGTCAATTCAGACAACGACCAGGACAGCCTCGATAAGCTGCTCTCCGGTAAGGTCGACTACATTCTGGTCGACGAGCTTGTGGCGCGCCATCTGCTGACCTTCCAACCTGAGGAGACCGCAGCGAACCTCGAGATCGCGTTCACCCCGCTGGCCCGACAGATGCTGCACTTCGCGATCCGCCGCGACATCCCCAACGCCGACAAGATCATCTCGGCGTTTGACGGCGAGATTCGGAAGATGTTGGGGGACGGCTCCTATGCGGAGATCCTCAACGTCGGGTGGATTCGGGTCGACGCCAACGGCGACGGGCTCTACGAACTCATACCGTTCGGTGAGAACATCGCAGCGTTGACGCCGGGGTCGGTCTACGACGTCTTCGGCGAGATGCCCGAAGAGACGCCGCCGCATAAACAGTTGATTGTCATCGAGGGAAATATCTACAAGGGCTGGGACGCCATCCCCGATCGTTACAAGTTGCCGCCCACCTCAGCCGGCGGCGACACGTCGTTCAAGTATGGGACAACGGTGGTGACCCTGAAGTTCTGACGGGCTGGCCCGTACTTCTCACCAGGTTTCGCGGCGAGGGCGACGAGGTGCTGTGGCCAGGTGTGTTTTCTCAGTTCGAGGCGCGGAGGCGTACTTTGCGGTACGTTCGCTGGCACCGCTACGCGGCTTGCGTCTCTCCGCATCGCTCCGAGGCGAGCACCTCGAACTGAGAAAACACGCCTGGGGGCAGTGCATCGTTGGCCGCAGCCGAACAGCTGGTGAGAAGTACGGGCTAGCGTTCGAGGGCGAAACGAAAACCGAGCGTTGCCGCTCCCGCCGCGGCGATCAACCCTGCGGCGAAGCACATGAGCACGACTCGCGAGGCACGCCAGAGGGGCTCCTCGGCATCGCCGTGGTCCAGTCCCCTGCCACGCCTGACGACGACGACGATGCAGAACAGGTTGACAGCCACCGCAGCCGCCCCGAGGAGGATCTTGACGACGTGAAGACCGGTCAGGGTCCCGACCGAAAGGGCGAGGGCAACACCGGTGGCGATCACCCCCAGAACCAGCGGCAGCTCGACCAGGAGATCGATCCAGTAATGGAAGCGAATGGCTGGCGCGTGGAGTTCAGGTTTTCGAAAAGGGTAGACCTCGATCACCGCCTCGGTCGCGACCACCCCGCCCCACAGTGAAAGAACGATCAGGTGGACCATGGCCAGCACATCGGGCACTTGGGTCTCCATGCCGGACTCCTTCCTGTCGTGGAGGCCACATCATACGACAGGTCCCATTCTTCGATTGGTCAATGGTCTCGTCGGCTGCTGTTCATCGGCGGCTACAGGATGATCCCGCAGGGAGCTCCCGATATCGACCACACCCTGGTCCCGCAAGGTGTCGAGAGCAGCGACGACCGCGGAAAAATCCTCGACCCAGATCGAGATCGGGATCGACTCGAAGATCGCTTTGAATGTGATTTCGGCGGATTGATCAGGTTGTGTCATGTCCACCGACTCTTGGCCTCCGCCCCCGGCCGGAAACTCCCACACGAACGCGGCGCGCCGGGATCTCCTACTACGAGCCTGCCGCACCCTGTCGATGGATGACGATGGATGGATGGATGGGATGCCGAACGGTCGCCGCCGCGGAGGAGCGTTCCGCGCGGCGCCGATCAGCTAGCGCCTGGGTCGTTCCAAAATCGCCGGGTACTCATCGCTCGGAATGGGCCCCGTCCGGATCAAGGTGTCCATGAAGTCCCTGATCCGAAAGTCCTCGCCAAGGCGGATCTTCTCTGCTTCATAGATCTCTGAAAGCTCCAGAGACCCGAGCATGTAGGTGATCATCTGCATCGGCGAATCCATGAGTCTCCCCCAGAGGCTCTTGGCAAACTGCGGCGCGAGCAGCGAGGACTCGATGGAGAACCGGTAGACCTCCTCCTCGCTCCAACCGTTGCAGTGGGCCTGGACGCTGGTGAATGCGCGGTTGGCGTTCTCGAGCCGCTTGCGAAGCTGTGCGATCAGGGTGAGCCACTCACCTTCGGCGTAGCCCGCATCGAGGGCGACCTCTTCACAGAGGGTCGCCCAGCCCTCGGTGAACGGATCGTAGAGAAAGAGAATGCGGACCGGATGGAGATTCTCTCGGAGCATCTTCAGCTGAAGGTAGTGGCCCGGGAAAAGCTCGTGGATGACGATGAACTTCTTGAAGGGATAGTTGAATGATCGCCAGAAGTCTTCGCGCTCCTGCTCGGGATGGGTGTCGGGGATGGTGGCGAGGTACCAGGTCGTCCACGGATTGGGGTGAAACGGCGGCGGAACGTCGACGTAGCCGATGCGGGCCATGGGGCCGGAGCTCTCCGGCGCCAACACGATGCTGAGCGTCTTTTCCGTTGGCAGAGTGACGATGTCATGTTCGCGGACGAAGTCCTCGGCTCCCTGAGCGTACTCTCTGAGCGTCGCGAGATACTCCTGCTCCCCCCGGGGCCGGTCGTCTTCGAGGTCCGACAACGCTCGAGCCACGAGTTCGTTGGGATCGCGAGGAGCCTCCAGGTCGCCGTAGGTTTCGTCCCAGTACTGGGAGGCGGCCTCTCGAATGAGTTCCTTGGCTCGACGGATCTCCTCCAAAGCCATGGCCTCGAGCCGCTCGGGTGTGAGGTCGCTGTCGGTGTAGATCGCCAGCTTTCTCGCATAGTCGTCGCGTCCCAGGATCGGCTCATCCGGCAGGGCAAGTCGGGGCAGGAGCTCTTTTCTCAGATCTTCGATCAGGGCGCGGATGGCCGTCGAGGTCTGCCTCGATCGTTTGACGAAGGAGTCCAGTTCGTCCCCGCCGATCCAGAGACGAGATCTCTCGGGAAGCTCGTTTTCGAAAAAGAGAACCGCTTTCTCCAAATCACCCATCGCGCGTTCGGTCGCACCCGGGCGCCCGTTCACGAGCGTGCTCTCCGCAGCCGAGCACAAGGCTTCAATCTGACCAAACTGACGGAGCAGGACGGCGGTCTTCTCAGCGGGTGAAAAAAGGTCGGAGTCCGCGACTCGGCGACTGGATTCTGCGATGGGAGTCGCATAGAGGCCGAGATCATTCTCGTGGGGACGATCCTGCTCCCATTTCTCGATCTCCGAACGGATCTGTCTCGCAAGGAGCCGGGCGTCGATCTGACTGTCATGTGGGAGGTCGGCGGAGAGACTCTCGAGGACTCTCAGCGTCTCTTTGTTGAATCCCACCCAGCCCTGGATCGACTCGACGGAAAAGTCCTCGACCCCGGTCGACGACGACAGGAATCCTTGCGAGGTGGCGACGGATGGATAGAAGACCTTCCAGGTGGCGATATACCTCTCGGCGATTTCCTCGACCTGCTCGGGCGGCGAGGATTGAACACCTGCGCTGAAGAGAAAAACCATGAGGATCGCCACCACGCAGGTTCTTGACATCTCGCCTCCAAATTCGGATGGAAACCAATCATAGTGGAGACCGAGTCGGCATTTTCGGTATTTTGATCCGGCCAATCAATGCACCCTCCGCGAGGCCAGCATCAAGTCCTCGATCTTCTTCGAGTACCTGCGCTTTTCTTCTTCGGTCTCGGCCACTTTCTCCGCTTTGGCCGTCCACCGACGCGCCTTCTCCTCGTCGCCCTGCATGAGGTAGCACACTCCGAGGAGAAAGTAGTAATCAGCATTGTCGTTCACCCTTCGAGTCGCACTCTTGAGGTGCTCGATCGCAACGTCGTAGTCACCGTCTGAAAAGGCATCGCGGGCAAGGCTGTAGCGAAGGTGAGGGTTGCGCAACCGGTGCTTGTCGACCTTCTTTTGATAGATCTGGAGCTTCTCCGGCTCTCCATTCCTCTCGTAGAGACTCACCAGGTTGCTCATGGCGACATCGTCTTCCTTGTCGATCTTGAGCGCCTGGAGATAGGCCGCTTCGGCGTGCTCGTAGTAGCCGTGCTTTCGATACAGCATGCCGAGATTTGTCCATGGGGGGGAGAAGTCACCGTCGCCGTCGATGATGGCTCGACGGAAGAAGGCGACCGCGTCGGCGATCTCTCCGGTCTGCATTCGCTCGACCCCCATGTTGTTGAAAAAATGCGCGACGGCGCGTCTGTCCGAGATCTTGTCGACTTCGTAGGTACTCTTGAAATCGCCGATATTGAAGTCGATGGCGCGACTCCCGGATGCCCCCAGTCGGACGATGACATTGACGTGCCGATTGAGGACGAAGACATTCTCCCTCGTGGACCAGTCGGGCGGGATCTCCACCTCCTGGAAGTCCGCTTTCAGACCTACGCCCCGAGCGAGGGCAACAAAGAGAGTCGTGAACGACAGGCAGTTCCCGCGTTGAAGCCGAAAGGTTTCGGCCGCGATTCGGGTGTTCTCGTCATACTCCAACTTGAAACTGGTCGAACCCATCATCGCGTCGATGAGTTGCTGCATTCTGAAAACATCGGTGCCGCCACGGTTCACGTTCTCTCTCAGAAACGCCCGCATTTCGTCGCTCAGGGCGAGCACCGAGCTGCTCTGGATCGATGTCTCGAGATTGTCGCTGGCGCCAAGAAGTTTGCCCGCGAGCGCCTCCTCCGCGGTCACCGCGGTCTGCGCCCACACGAGCGAATTCCCGCCGATCGAAACACCGGCGACAAGCGCCGCCACGAAGGCGAGTCTCCTCAACATCGTTCACTCCTTTGGTGGTGCGGACGTCCCGGTCGGATACCGTCCGCCTGATCATAACGGGCATCGGACGATGGTCGAGGCGGCCGGGCTGGTCTCGACCTTTCTTGAAATACGAGAAAGCACGGGATGGGTTGTCTATTCATCACCCGATGGGTGCCCTGGGGACGATTGCGTTTGTGCTAGGCTCATGCGCGCAAATGAGAATAGATCGCGTGAAAAGGAGAAGGCATGAAAAGGAAACTGGTTCTCGGTTTGGTGGCGGTTGTGGCGATCGGTCTGGTGTTCTCGAGCACCGCATTCGCGCAGGAAAAGAAGGTCCGTCCCAGTCTGCACGCGAGTGTTTCGCAGACCATCGGGGTCGACACCGTGGTGACGTTCGACTTCAGCCGGCCGGGTGTGAAGGGCAGAACCATCTGGGGCGAACTCGTCCCGTACGGACTCGCTCCGGGCAACAAGTACTCGGAAGAAAAGCCCTTCCCCTGGAGAGCGGGCGCCAACGAGAAGACGACCATCGAAGTCAGCAGCGATGTCACCGTCGACGGGAAACCGCTTGCGGCAGGCAAATACAGCATCCACATGATTCCCTCCGAAAAGGACTGGATCGTCATCTTCAACACCAACAGCGAGGGTTGGGGAAGCTACGACTATGACGAATCCCTCGACGCACTCCGGTTGACGGTGACGCCCGTCGAGGCCCCGTTCGAGGAGTGGATGCGCTTTGGATTCGACGATCTGGCCGGAACATCGACGGTCGCGTCCCTTTTGTGGGAGAAGCTGAAGGTGCCGTTCACGATCGCCGTGGCGGAGTAAGGAAGAACGTCTCGAACTGAACAGCAGTGATCGGAGGCCACCCGGTGAACGGGTTGATGTCGAGCTCTCGACTCAAACCCGGTGCGCCGGGCGGCGCCTTCCGATCCGGCCGACTCGAACAGAACCGAACGGACTGGGGAGACACGAGTGGACAGGTGTTCCTGCATTCTCCTATTGGGAGCGCTGGCGCTGACGGCGCCGGCAACCGCGCAACAAATCCGGATGCCCGATGCCGCGGAGATCCAGCTCGGGCTGGAAAAACTCAACGTCCTGGGCAGCGTCCTCTATCTCGCCGCCCATCCGGACGACGAGAATACGGCCGCGCTCGCCTATTTCTCCAAGGGCGCGAAATGGCGGACCGGCTACCTGTCGCTCACCCGGGGTGACGGCGGGCAGAACCTGATCGGTTCGGAACAGGGCGCCGAGATCGGGATCATCCGCACCCAGGAACTCTTGGCGGCCCGCGGGATCGACGGTGCGGAGCAGTTCTTCACCCGGGCGGTCGACTTCGGATACTCCAAGACCCCGGAAGAGACCCTGGCGTTCTGGGGAAAAGAGGCTGTCCTGGCCGATGTCGTCTGGGTCATCCGTTCGTTCCGTCCGGACGTGATCGTCACCCGTTTTCCCGTCGACGGGTCGAGCGGACACGGTCACCACACGGCCTCCGCGCAATTGGCGCGCGAAGCGTTCCTCGCGGCGGCCGATCCCGAGAGGTTTCCGGAACAACTCGACCGCGTCGAACCGTGGCAGGCGAAGAGACTTTTCTGGAACGGTTGGCGGCTGAGTGAACAAGAGCAGGCGGAGGCGGCCAGCGTGGACATCGGCGAGTTCAATCCCCTGCTCGGGGCCTCGTACTCGGAGATCGCCGCCATCAGCCGGTCGATGCACAAGAGCCAGGGTTTCGGCGCCGAAGGCCGGAGGGGGACCCGATACGAATACTTCAAGCTCGTCGAAGGCTCGCTCGATGAAAAGGACCTGCTGTCGGGGATCGACACCACATGGTCGCGGGTGCCGGGCGGAACCGCCTTGGGCTTGACGCTGGCCGAGATCACAGAGCACTTCAATCCTGGAGACCCGGCTGCATCCCTGCCCCAGCTCCTCGACGCCTATTCGGAAATGAAAAGGCTGGCGCCGACGGGCTGGGTCCAGGTCAAAGAAAAGGAACTGCTCGGACTCATCCAGGCGTGTGCGGGGTTGTGGATGGAGGCGATTTCGACGGATTTCGCCGCCGCCCCGGGCGACTCGGTCACGGTCAACACGACGCTGGTCAATCGTTCGGATTTTCCTTTCAAACTGAAGAGCATCTCGTTCGAGAATCTCGGAGCTTCCAGCGCCCAGGACGCGGTTCTTGAAAACAACACACCGCACACGATCGAGAGTTCGGTCCGGATTCCAACCGGCTATCCCATATCGCAGCCGTATTGGTTGAGAGAAAATCCGAAGAACGCGCTTTTCTCGGTTCGAGATCAATCGCTCATCGGCGCGGCGGAGAATGCCCCATCGCTGCAGGCGAGGATCACACTGGACGGTCAGGGACCCGAGCTGGAGTATCTCCTCCCGGTGCTCTACCGCTGGACGGACCGGGTCGATGGCGAGTCCTACCGACTGTTCGAGGTTCGCCCGGAAGTCACGGTGGAGCTCGTGGGCGGGGTCAGGATATTCGCCGACACCAGCCCACAGGTAATTCGAGTCAGGGTCAAAGCGAACACGTCCGGGGTGGACGGCACGCTGCAGCTTGCGGGAGATTCGAGTTGGCAGGTGGTTCCTCGGAGCGTTTCCTTCTCCCTGTCCAACAAGTACGACGAGGCCGAATTTTCATTCCAGGTGACGCCGCCGGTGGGCGCCGGCGATACGATGTTTGTTGCCGAAGCGGAAGTCGGGGGAAGGCGATTCTCCCGAACTCTGGTCACGATCTCGTACCCGCACATCAAACGCCAGGTGTACTTCCCCGAGAGCACGATCAAGGTGGTCAAGCTCGATGTCGAACGGCGCGGCGACACCATCGGCTACATCATGGGCTCGGGCGACGAAGTGGCCGACGGCCTGCGCCACCTGGGCTACGACGTCACCCTGTTGAGCGATGATGATCTGGCAAGTGGGGACCTGGGTCGTTTTGATGCGATCGTGGCGGGCATCAGGGCCTACAACACACGGGAGCGGCTCGCAATCGTGCAACCTCGACTGCTGGAGTATGTCGAGGAGGGTGGGACGCTGATCGTCCAGTACAACGTCTCCCGCGGCCTGGTGATGGAAGACATCGGACCATATCCCATCACCATCGGGCGCGACCGTGTGACCGAGGAGGATGCGGCGGTCACGATCCTCGCTCCCGATCATCAACTCCTGAAATTTCCCAACACGATCACGCAGAGAGATTTCGAAGGCTGGGTGCAGGAACGCGGGTTGTATTTTGCGACCGAGTGGGATGACGGATACGAGACCGTCTTGGCGTCTCATGACGTGAATGAACCGGATACGGCCGGGGGCCTTTTGTTTGCGCGTTACGGCGACGGCGTGTTCATCTACTCTGGGATTTCCTGGTTCCGCCAACTTCCCGCGGGCGTGCCGGGAGCCTATCGGCTCTTCGCAAATCTGATTTCGTCCGGGCAAGCGAATGCAGAATGAGAAATCCGACATCGTGAGGACCGACGAGGGCAAACCCCCTCTGGTTTCCTCGTGGAACCGCCTTTACGCTCTCGTGTTGGTGAATCTGGCGGTGCTCATTGCCGTTTTCTACGCGTTCACCAAGGCCTTCGAATGACCAGACCAACCGGAATCGACGATGAGCGGATCTCGGTAGCCGACCTGCCTTCGCTCTCGGCGCTCGTTCGCGACTACTACTTCGCCTTCGGCGAAGTGCGCGAGTTCTTCAACGGCGACTTTCGCGACATCGCCGCTTACGAACGACAGATCGAGCGATTGGGATCCCGTGTGTATGATCGCGGTCGTTTGGCCGAGATCCTCAAAGAGCAGAACCAGAGCTTCGGCTGTGGGCCCCGAACTCTCGAGAACATCGAAACGCTGGCGAAGGACAATGCGTGTGCAGTCGTCACCGGGCAGCAGGTCGGGTTGTTCTCCGGCGCCCTCTACACGATCTTCAAAGCCCTGACCGCCATCAAACTCGCCGAATGCACTCGGTCAGCGGGCCTCGATGCCTGTCGTGCCGGTGTTTTGGCTCGCCACCGATGATCACGACTTCGCCGAGATCAACCACGTCGATCTCCTGGATCAGACGGGTCAGCTGAGGCGGATCTCCTATGACGACCGTCCATCGGACACGCGCCTGCCGGTCGGTGGATTGCGGTTCTCGGCCGAGATCGATGCCTGTGTCGACGCGCTGGACGAGATGACGCCGGCAACCGAATTCAAACCGGAGGTCCTGTCCCTGCTGAAGGAGGCCTATCAGCCCGGGCGCACATTCGCGGAGGCCTTTTCCATCTGGATGACACATCTCTTCAGCGCCCACGGCCTGGTGCTCATCGATCCGTCTCACCCTGATTTGATGGCCATGGCGCGGCAGCCGATCGAAAAGGAGGTCGGCGAAGGATCACCCTTGAGCCGGTGCGCGATCCAGGCTTCCGAGCGGCTCACCGAAAAAAACTACACACCTCAGGTGCGGCAGCAGGAGGGAAAGCTCAACCTGTTTCTCGCGGAGCCCGAGCGACGTCCGATTCACCTCGTGGGTGACGACTTCGTCGTCAAGGACCCGGAACACCGATTCACCAGGGACGAGCTCGTCGAGATCGCCCGCACCACCCCTCACGCTTTCAGCCCGAACGTCCTGATGCGGCCCCTCGTTCAAGACACGATCCTTCCGACGGTCGCCTATGTCGGTGGCCCGGGTGAGATTGCCTACCTCGCGCAGCTTCGTGGGGCGTATGAGGAGTTCGACATTCCGATGCCCGTCGTGTATCCGCGCAAGGGTTTCACCCTCGTCGAAAGGCATATCGGGTCGATCCTGGAGGGTCTTTCGCTCTCGGTTCAAGATGTCTGGACCGGTCTGACCGAGAAGAGGAACGCCCTCGCCGCCGAGGCGGTTCCGGAATCTCTGAAACGTGCATTGGACACCGCGAAGGTCAATCTCGAACGCGATCTGGAATCCGTTTGCCGGGAGGCCACCGCGATGGATGGCTCCCTGGGACAAACAGCTGATGGGGTGCATCGCAAGATCCAACATCAATTGAACCTCATCGAAGGCAAGGTCATCCAGGCGGCAAAGAAAAAGCAGGAAATCGTCGGACGAAAATTGACGAAACTGGAAAACACCCTTTGTCCCAATCGACATCTGCAGGAGAGAGTCTTGAACGTGACCCCTTTCCTCATGAAGTACGGTTTCTCCTGGCTGGATGAACTCTACGGGGCTGTCGACCTGAGTCACTTCGACCACCAGATCCTCGGCTTCGAGGCATGATCGATCGGGGGAACAGTGAATCTTGACGTGATCGCGTTCGGTGCACATCCCGACGATGTCGAGCTCGGGTGCGGAGGGACCATCATCAAACTCGGGGCCAGAGGCTACACGACCGGTGTCGTCGCACTGACCCGCGGCGAGATGGGCACCCGGGGCAGCGCCGAGATCCGCGCTCGTGAATTCGCGGCCGCGGCCGATGTCATGGGCGTGTCGATGCACACGACGCTGGACATGCCCGACGGCCGGGTCGAACCGAACTGGGAGAACAAGGTCAAGGTGATCCGGGAGATCAGAGCCCACAAGCCGAGGATCGTATTCGCCCAGTATTGGGTCGCCCGCCACCCCGACCACGAAGCGGCCTCCCGGATCGTCCGCGAAGCGAGCTATCTTGCCGGTTTGAAGAAGATCGACACCGGACAGGAAGCCCACCGACCATTCAAGGTGCTGTTCTACCAGTCCCGTTTCGAGTTCTCTCCCTCGTTCGTCGTCGATATCTCGGAAGCTCACGCGAGCAAACTCGCGGCCATCAGGTCGTACGAGTCTCAGTTCGACAACCCGAACAAGGCGATCCACGGGACGGACGAAACCCTGATCAGCAGACCGGATTTCATCACGCGCATCGAGACGAGGGACCGCCAGTACGGGACCTATATCGGAGTCGAGTTCGGAGAACCGTTTCTGACTCGGGAGGCGCTCGGAATCGATGACCCGGTCGAGTTCTTCGGTCCGGAGTATCTGGAGACGATCCCGTGAAGATCGGCGTGCTCTGTTATCCGACCCACGGCGGAAGCGGTGTCGTGGCGTCGGAGCTCGCCATCGGGCTGGCCGAACGTGGGCACGAAGTCCACATCGTCAGCTACGCGACCCCCTTTCGCCTGCAGGGTTTCCACCCGAACCTGTATATGCATGAGGTCGATTTCGCGACCTACCCGTTGTTGAAATATCCCCCGTACGCGCTGGCCCTGGCGACAAAGCTGGTCGATCTGGCCGAGTCCTTCAAAATCGAACTGATTCACGCCCACTATGCGATGCCTCACGCCACCAGCGCGTACCTGGCCAAGCAGATCATGAGACCACAAGGCATCAAGACAGTCACGACTCTCCATGGAACCGACATCACCTTGGTGGGCGCCGATGCCTCCTTCCAGAAGGTGATCAAGTTCGCCATCGAGGAGTCCGACGGCGTGACGGCGGTTTCGCGGTATCTCAAACAAAGAACCATCGAAGAGTTCGGAATCCAGCGCGAGATTCGAGTCATCCACAACTTCATCGACCCCGCCCGGCCGGCGTTGAATCGAGACCCGGGTTTGCGCGCGACCTTTGCTCCCAGCGGCGAGAAGCTCCTCATACATGCTTCGAACTTCCGGCCGGTGAAGAGAACGGACGATGTCGTTCGCATTTTTGCTCGGGTTCAAGAGCTCATTCCAGCTCGGCTTGTCCTGATCGGAGACGGCCCCGAACTCCGGAAGACGCAACAACTGGTGAACGATCTGAACCTCAGCGACAAGGTGCACTTTCTCGGAGAGCGGGATCAGCTCGAACCGTTGCTTGTCTGCGCCGATCTCTTTCTGCTTCCCAGCGAGCAGGAGAGCTTTGGTCTGACGGCCCTCGAAGCCATGAACTGCGGTGTGCCGGTGATCGCGACCGATGTCGGCGGGCTGCCGGAACTCGTTGTCCACGGCGAGACGGGGTTCCTCTTCCCCATCGGCGAGACCGAAGAGATGGCCGCGGCCGCGGCCGGTCTCCTTCACGACCATGAAAAGCACCAGCGTTTCGGGACTCAGGCGAGGGCTCGCGCCGTCCAGGGCTTCAACGCAAACCAGATCATTCCCAAATACGAAGCGTTTTACGAGGAAGTATTGCGTGGGTAGGCCATGAGTACCATCGACTGGATCGTGATGGTCGCCGCGCTCGTGTTCGTCGTCGTCTTCGGTGTCTGGAAATCACGCGGCAAGCAGGACATGGATGGCTACATCCTGGCGAACAGGGCCACACCCTGGTACATGATCACCCTCTCGATCATGGCCACCCAGGCGAGCGCCATCACTTTTCTCTCCGCTCCCGGCCAGGCCTATGTGGACGGGATGCGATTCGTGCAGTTCTATCTCGGGCTGCCCATCGCTATGGTGATCCTCTGCGTCACCGCCGTCCCGCATTTCCACAGGCTCAAGGTCTACACGGCCTACGAATTTCTCGAGCAGCGTTTCGATGTCAAGAACCGCACCCTGGGAAGCATCCTCTTTCTGACCCAGAGGGGCCTCGCCTGCGGTTTCACGATCTTCGCCCCATCGCTCATCATCTCCGTCCTCATGGGGTGGGATATCCGCCTGACGATCCTGGTGATCGGCGGGCTGGTGACGCTCTACACCACGACGGGCGGAACCGATGCCGTCAACAAGACCCACCTACTGCAGATGGGGATCATCACCATGGGGATGGTGGCGGCGTTCGTCATGATCCTCCGCCTCCTGCCTCCGGACATCTCGTTTCTCGACGCCACCAGGGTGGCCGGGAAGATGGGGAACCTCAACGTCATCAACTTCGAATTCGACTTGAAGGACAAGTACAACGTCTGGTCCGGACTCATCGGGGGGACGTTCCTGGCGCTCTCCTATTTCGGAACCGATCAGTCACAGGTCCAGCGCTACCTGTCCGGCCGTTCGATCGCCGAAAGCCGGCTCGGGCTGCTGGCCAACGGCATGCTGAAGATCCCCATGCAGTTCTGCATCCTCTTCATCGGCGCGATGATCTTCGTCTTCTATCAGTTCGTCACACCGCCGTTGTTCTTCAACCCGGTCGAGATCCGCCGCCGTGAGAAACGGTGCCCAGGCGGCGCCTACGAGAACCTTGGAGTCGGAGTTCGAGCAGCTCCACGATGAGAAACAGGTGCAGCTTCGAGAGATGCTCTCTGCGATCGACGGCGGCGAGGAGATAGCCATCAAACAGGCGCAGGCGACGCTCGAGGGATCCAAGTATCAGGAGCGACAGTTGCGCCGGGAAGCCGCATCGCTCATCGCGTTCGTCGGATCCCGGGGCCGATACCAACGACATCAACTACATCTTTCTGAGCTTTGTCATCAACTACCTTCCGGTGGGTCTGGTGGGGCTGATCCTGGCGGCGATCCTCTCGGCTTCGATGTCGTCCACCGCCGCGGAGCTGAACGCGCTGGCGTCGGTTTCGGTGATCGACATCTATCGACGTGTTTTCAGACCCGATGAATCCGATCACCACTACCTCACCGTGACGAAGATCATTTCGGTGTTCTGGGGGGCCTACGCCATCGGTTTCGCCATGTTCGCCAACAGCCTCGGCTCGCTGATTGAAGCCGTCAACATCCTCGGATCGTTGTTCTACGGATCGATCCTGGGGATCTTCCTGATCGCGTTTTCGTTCAAGAAGATCGGCGGAGATGCCACGTTTATCGCCGCGATCATCGCAGAGGCTCTGGTCCTGGCTTGTTTCTTCTTCACCGAAATACCCTACCTGTGGTTCAACGTGATCGGTTGCGTCGTATTGATCGCGGTCGCATTCGTTCTCAATCCGCTGTTTTCCCCCGAACGGGGACGCATCTAGCCCGTACTTCTCACCAGGTTTCGCCGCGACGGCGAGGAGGTGCTGTGGCCAGGTGATTGATCAGCAGAAGAGACAAGAACGACCCGACTGAGGGCTGGGATAGGCGCCGGACTTCAGCGTGAATCTCGGCGACTCCCCCGTTTCGTCGATGGCTTCGGAACCTCTGGCTTGGCGACCCCGCTAAGTCCCGACCTCGCGATGCGCTCCTCGATGCCCTCGACTTCGTCGTCCCGGAGCCGCCGCCACCTCCCACGGCGCAGGGTGCCGAGCTCGATGTTCATCACCCTCACCCGGCGGAGCCGTTTGACGTGAAGACCTTCTTTTTCGCACATGCGCCGGATCTGCCGATTCCGGCCCTCGGTCAGGACGATCCGGAAGCCGCGCGGACCGAGCCTGTCGATGCGACACGGCAGCGTCGGACGCCCCAGGATCATCATGCCATCGCGCATCCGCTGAAGCGCCGCATCCGAGATCGGATAATTGACCTCGACCAGGTACTCCTTCTCGTGGTTGCCGCTCACGCGCAGGATCTCATTCACGAGTTCGCCGCGGTTGGTCAGCAGGATCAAGCCCTCGCTGTACTTGTCGAGGCGTCCGACGTGAAAAATACGTTCGTGGTATCCGACCGCATCAATGATGTTTTCGGGCACGCGCTGATCCGATGTGCACTCGATCCCCGGCGGCTTGTGGTACGCGAGCACGATCGGCCGCTTCTCGGGCGCCGTGACCGGTTCGCCATCGAGGGTGACGCGATCCCCCTCCGAGACGGTGTCGCCGTGCTTCGCGACCACTCCGTTGATGGACACCTTCCCGGCTTCGACAAGCTTGTCGGCCGCGCGCCGCGAACATACACCATGCTCGGTGAAGTATTTGTTGATCCGCATTCACCCACACAATATCAGCCTCGATCCGAACCCGACCACCTCGACAGCGAGAAACGAAACTCCGGTCTGAAAACCCGGGTCAATCCGCGTCGCCCCACTTCGACCGAAGCAGGCCCCGTCACTCCAATCCGCGAGTTGCGCCCTCCTGCAACGCCCTGGCAATGAAATTCCGGCCGACTCGGGTTTTCGGCACCTTCCGGTCGAACCAGGTGCGAACATCCTCATCGAGGCCGACGCCGTGCATGAAGTTGTAGAGCGCCTTGTCGAGGGCAGTGCCCAGAGCGTCGTGGTCGACGCCGGTCGGGTCGATGAAATCGACATCGTTGGTGGCGAAGGTGATCGGCGGCAGCGGCTTCAAGGTGATGCCGTACTCCGCCGGATTCAGACCGACCGGCGAATGCACGGTGCACGTGAAGCGGTGAAAAAAGCCGGACTGGATGCAGCCTTCGGCAAAGAGCTGCCGGACGTATTCCAGCGCATCGACCGTGTCCTGCACGGTCTCCGTCGGGAAGCCATACATCAAATAGGCGTGGACGAGAATGCCGGCCTCGCTGAAGGCGCGCGTGACGCGAGCCACCTGGGCGACCGAAACGCCCTTCTTCATCAGTTTCAGCAAACGATCGGAAGCGACCTCCAGGCCGCCGGAGATCGCGATGCAGCCGCTGTCGGCCAACTGGCAGCAGAGCTCGGGGGTGAAGGACTTTTCGAAGCGGATGTTGCCCCACCAGGAAATCGCACGGTTGCGTCGTCGCAGTTCCTCGGCCAGCGCCTTCAGGGCCTTTGGCGGCGCGGCTTCATCGACAAAATGGAAGCCGCTCTGGCCGGTTTCCTCGATGATGGCTTCGATGCGATCGACCAGGACTTCGGCTGGAGCGCCGTCATAGCGGCCGATGTAGTCGAGGCCGACATCGCAGAAGCTGCACTTCTTCCAGTAACAGCCGTGCGCCACGGTGAGCTTGTTCCAGCGGCCGTCGGACCACAGGCGGTGCATCGGATTGAGCATGTCGAGCACCGAGAGATAACGATCGAGAGGCAGACCGTCCCAGGTGGGCGTGCCGACTTCGGCGAAGGGCACGTCGGGTCGACTGCTGGTGCAGAAGCGAACCTCGCCGTCGATCCGGGTGAAGGTGCGAACCAGATTCAGATCCCGCCGGTCGCCGTCCAGGTGTTCGAGCAGAGCCAACAGCGGCCGTTCGCCGTCGTCGAGCGAGACGAAATCGAAATAGTCGAACACACGCGGCTCTTTGAGCTCGCGCAGTTCGGTGTTGACCCAGCCGCCGCCGAGCACGGTCACGACTTCGGGGTGCTCGGCCTTGATCACCTGGGCCATGCGGAAGGCGGCGTAGACCGAACCGGGGAAAGGGACCGAAAGCAGCACGACGTTCGGCTTGCTGCGGTCGACGGCGCGCAGGGTCAGGGATTCCAACGTGCTGTCGACCAGCGTTGGCGGCGCAGCCAGGGCCTCGGCCAGCGGATCGAAACTCGGCTGGCTGTGGGCCAGCGATTCGGCGTAGCGGACGAACTCGAAGCGGGGATCGACGGCGTCGCGCAACACGTCGGCGAGATCGTTGAGGAAAAGGGTGGCCAGATGCCGTGCCCGGTCCTGAACGCCGAGCGAGCCGAAGGCCCAGGCCAGCGGATCGCCGCCGTCCTCGTCGATGAAGTTGTCGAGCACGGCGAAGCGCGGCCCCTCGGGCAGGAAGTCGCGGCCGCAGATGCGGTGGCCGATGGAGGGATCGCGGCCCTGGAGGAAGGCCACCGCGGGTGTGATCGACGCCAGATAGCGGTCGAAGTGCTCGCAGAAACCGACCACCACAGGGGCGCGTTCGCACGCCGGCAGGTCGTCGATGCAGTCGCGAATCGCCCGCAGACCGGCCGGCGAGAACAGCTCCAGCACGAGGCCGAGGGCGATGTCTTCCTGCACCGCATCGACGCCACGGGAACGCAGAAAACCGGTGAGGTAGGCGGTCGAGGGATAGGGGGTGTTCAACTGCGTCATCGGCGGGATGAGGGACAGGACGCGGCATGTCGCGGCAGGGATGGTGGGGTGAATGATAGGGTCTTCCTCTCGAGGACAATCGTACGTCAGGTCCACCTCCATCCACCACCCTGAGCTTTGAGGCGGTGTCGCGCTCCAGACAACGAGCAACACTGCGGAGATTCGGACCCACCACCGGGTTTGATGCTCTGAAGTCGCTCCGGACCGCGACCGCCTTTCGCCGATGATCCGGCTCCGGCGGCGAGTTGAAGCACCCGATTAATCAGCGATCATTTGCGGCACTCATCCAACAATACCGGGGGCCTTTCGGCCCCCGGTTTGATTTCGCTGACGAAGACGAGGCTCAACGACAGGTTTTGTTGCCCCCGCGTCCGCGGCATTTGTTGGAGCAGCAATCGGAGTTATCGGAGCAGCTGTCTCCGATCTGGCCGAGGGTGCAGCCGGCGCCACCGCAGACATTGTTCTCGTCGATGAGGCCGTCGCAGTCATTGTCGACGCCGTCACAGACCTCGGTGGAAGAGAACAGCTGGTGCCGCCGTCAAGCCATTGCGAGACATTGCCGAAGTAGGCAGCGAAGGCGCCATCGACGGTGGCGTTGTTGACCGCGTCGCAGGAGTCGTTGACGTTGGTGCCGCAACCGCCGGACAGCTGGCCCACGACCTGGCCGGAGTTGTTGAGTACGGGTGAGCCGGAGCTGCCGCCCTCGGTTGCGCCATAGGTATCGCGACTGTAGATCCAATTGCCGCGGGGCCAGGACTGGCAGGTCCCGGCGCTGGTGTTGACGGTGTGGGTCGAGTAGGCCTGAGGCGAACCGGCGGGGTGGCTGATTCGATGCAGGCCGGCGCCGTTGTTGTTGGCGATTGCGGCGCTCGACCAACCGAGGTATGCGCGACCCGACGGGACGCTGGCAAGCTGGAGCAGGGTGTAGTCGCTGGTGCGGTTCGTCGACAGGATGGACGCGCCCGTGATCGTCCGGCCACCGGCCCAGCCGTAGTCACACGATCTGGTGCCGCAGGGAGCCTTGTGGTCCCAGTACGTTTCAAGACTGGAGGCTTCGTTGCCCTTGGAAATACAGTGATTTGCGGTCAGGAAATAGGGCGGAGGATTGCCGGTGTCGTTGGAAAGCAGGCCACCGCTGCACAGGTAATATCCGCCGCCGGATCTGTAGAGCATGGCTGCGACGGCGCTTTGGGCGGCGCCGGCCGGCCCGACCGAACCGCACTCGGCATTCATGACACAGTCGGCGTTGACCGGCCCGGCGCTGTCGGTGCAGTGGGTCTTTGTCTGAGCTTCGGACACCTGCCAATTGGCGAGCTCGAAGCGCTCGCCCATGTGACCGACCGAATCGACCACGAAGTAAGACGCGTGACGCTGCGAGTCGGAGACCGGTCCCCGGATCTGCAACTGCAGATTGAGGGTGTCGCCGGCGACGGTGTTGGTCCACACTTCGCTGTTACCGAGACTGCCGCTCCCGGTGTAAGGGCCGAAGGCGTCCCCGAGTTGACCGTAGGCGAAGAGTTCGGCGCCTCTGGGCAGATCGATGTCGGTGAGGTGGGCGCGCACGGCGGTGGCGCCGGGGGACCGGAAGCTGGCGGTCCAGACCATGGTCCCATCGACCAGGGTGTGCACTGCGCCGAGTGCGCCGATCTTCTCGCTTGCTTCCGCGAGATCGACGACGGCGTGAATCCCACGGTCCACCCCGACGAGGTATCTGCGGTGTTCGCTTGTCTGTTCTCCAGCAAGAAACGCGGCCTCATCGTGGCTGAGTTCGCCGAGCTCCACAATCCGGGCTTCGGCGCGGGCTGCGACGAGCTTGTCGTGGAGCAGTTCCATTTCGAAGGATGCCTGGGCTGCGTCATAGCCCTCGGTCGGCAGAATCGTCTCGGTTGAACGAACCCCGTGATCCTGAATACCCGGACCCGACGCACCGGCAACGGCCGCGACACAAACAAGCACGCAACAGAACAAAGACATTCGCTTCATGTTTCCCCCCTCATACTGCGATCGCACTGTTGATGGACGGTCTTTCAGGCCTTCCAATCGGAAACTGCAAAAATTGTTAAATTCAAGATAGTGTTTCATTTTCAAAAACTCAAGAGAACGCCCGATTCAATCGCGGGCGCGCACCTGAGCGCAAGATCGGCCCCATCAACCCGAACGAAAAATTGTTAAAACGCGGACGCTTGCGCAACATCGACCCGGATTCCCCGTAGTCACAACGTTGGTGTGAATTCGAACCAGATCCGAGGCCTTGGACACGGTGTCAGCCTCACGCGATGGGGGTTCTGTGGGTACACGATGGGGCGCCGTGGCTGGGTTTGTATCGGTGATCATGCTGCTCATCGCCGCCTTTTTGCCGGCTCAGGTGATCTTCGAGGTTGCGATCGAGGGTGATCTGGACAAGATGAAGGCCATGGTGGTCGATGATCCGGGTCTCGTCGACGTGCCCAGCGAAAATGGAAAGACGGTGCTCCACTATGCCGCCCAGGGCGGACACACCGAGTTGGTCGCCTTCTTGATAGAGGCCGGGGCGAAGACCAACAGCGCCAACGACGCCGGCGAGACCCCTCTCCATTATGCAGCTGCGATGGGGCACGAGGACGTGGTGCGGGTCCTCCTCGAACACGGCGCCTCGGCGGTGGCGGTCGACACCGGCAGCAACACACCTTTGCACTACGCGGCGTTCAGCGGTTCGGTGCCGATTGCTCGCATGCTGATCAGCAACGGCGCCGATGTCAACGCGGTCGATTTTTACGGCTATCAACCGCTGGATCTCGCCGCCAGGAACGAGCAACGGGAATTGTCCGGCTTCCTCGAAAAGGAAGGCGGGACCATGATCGTGATCGAAGATCCCGAGGTGGTTCAGGTTTCGGGTCCCGTCTATCGGATTCGGTTCCCGTTTGGCGATGTCTCGAACATCGGGCTCTCGGCCGGCAACGACGGGTTTCTTCTCGTTGACACCGGATTCAGCGCGAGGGCCATGGGGAAGCTGAGAGAGGCGATGTCTTCGCTCGGCGCTGGTGAGCTGAAGATGATCGTCAACACCCACCTTCACCCCGACCACATCGCCGGAAACAACATCGGCGGCGACGGTGTAAGGATCATCGATTTCAACAATCTCGATCAGATGGCGGCCGACGGCGTTCTTACGGCGGTTGGCGGTCCGATCGAGGGGAGGTCCGGAAAGAGCTTCCCGGTCTTCTACACGATGAGGTTCAACGGTGAGGAAATCCGTTTGATCCCGTACCCGGGAATCCATACGGACGCCGATCTCCTCGTTCATTTCACCCGGTCCGGCGTGGTCCACATCGGGGATCTTTTGATCCTCCAGTCGTTCCCGTCGGTGACCCGAAGGGCCGGGGATTATCTGGAGTTTCTGGAGACGGTGGTGGATGTCTTTCCGGAGTCGACGCGGTTTATCTGCGGCCACGGTCGGGAGGGGACCATCGCCGATGTCGCGGAGTACCACCGGGAGCTCTCGGCGGCGGCGGAGATCATCAAGACATCCCTCTCCCAGGGCAAGACGAAGCGGGCGATCCTGAAGGAAGAGTCACTCCAACCCTACGAGAGCTGGGGCGAGTTCATCCCCGTGTTGAACACCGAGTACTGGTTCAACGCCGTCGCCGCGGATTTCAAAGAAAAACCCGACGTCAGCGATGTAACCGGTCCCCTGCTGGGGCTCGAACCGCCCGGGATGCAACCTGAGGTGTTCCTCCCCGAGGTGCTGTCGCAGGCAGAGCGGGGTGCGTGCATAGGCTTCCTGGAAAACGGCACCGTCTTTGTCTTCAAGCAGCTCTCACCGGATCTCGATTGGAAGTTCGAGCCGATCTACTTCATCGAGCTCAAGAACGGCCGTTGGACCGACCCCGAGGTTGCTCCCTTCAGCGATCTGTTCCCGTACAACTTCACCGCGGCTCCGGACGGAAAGACCGTGTACTTTGCCTCGCTCAGATCAGCCGACGATCACAGCGTGATACTGCCCAAAGCAGCGGTATGGAAAGTCGAGAGAACGGCTGAAGGTTGGTCCGAGCCGGAGACATTCGGCGCCCCGGTGAACTCTGAGGACCACTTCGAGAACTACCCCTCCATTACCCGAGACGGCACGCTCTATTTCATGAGCTGGCGTGATGAAGGGTTTGGCAAGGACGACATCTACCGGTTACGGCTGATCGGTGGCGAGTACACCGAGTTGGAAAATATCGGTGGACCGATCAACACCGAGAACTCCGAGGTGGATCCATTTATCGGCGCCGACGAGAGTTTTCTGATCTTCTGCTCGAAGACACTCGGAGGCTACGGCGGCTATGACCTCTACATCTCGTTCCGAACGCAGGATGACTCATGGAGCCCCCCAATCAACATGGGAGAGGGTGTCAACTCTGCGGCTGCGGAGTTCCGCCCGAGTGTGACACCCGATGGAAAGTACTTCTTCTTCACCAGCGACCGTTCGGGGGTCGGAGAGAACTACTGGGTGGACGCCGCGATCATCCACTCTTTGAAATCGCCGCCGGAGCGCACTGCACAACCCTAGCGGCGTCTCCTCGAGCCTCTTGCAGGAACATCTTCTGATGCTTCGTGGATTGTGTGCCGGCGAGACGCCGGCGCTCCAAAGGACTGAAATCCGTTGCAGGGCTGGCGTCTCGCCGGCCTGCGGTTGACGAGGGTCGGAAATCCTCA
>CAVQJV010000007.1:0-88469 GCA_963712805.1 uncultured Acidobacteriota bacterium
ACTTGTCCGGCGCGCAATGGACAGAAAGAGCCCGGGCAGAAACGCCGCGACCACCGCCACCACGAGACTTGTCACCAGAGGATACCCCACATACCCGTTTCCCCCTTGAAAAAGGTCGAAAGGGCAATGGTGGGTCGGCAGCTCGTAATACGCCACCGAGATGAAGGAAATGATGGCGACGATCCCCATGACGAAGACCACTGGCGCCAGGACGGCAGCGGCGATCCGCGGTCCCGGTCTGCGACCGGCCCGCGCCGAGACAAGGACAGCGAGAAAAACCACCGACCCGACGGCAAAAAGCGGCAACGTGGTGGCGGCCGACAGCGAGGCGACGTCGCCCGTGACCCGGTCGCTGGATTCGGAGAAGAGGGAACCGCAGCACGAGGTGATGATGTCCGGCTCGATGCCCCGGAAATAGAGGAACTCGAGGACGAAATCCGCCACGGCGATCGGCGTCAGCGCGAGCAGCAGCAGGTTCTTGAGGCGCATCACCGGATAGTCGCCCGCTCGTTGGTCGAGCCGGTTGAGGGCGATCCAGACGGGGAAGAGCAGCACCATGGCGGCCTTGGTCGCGAGCACCCACCAGCCGACGGGGTTGGCGTTGAGCGACCCGGTCGCGCACATGGCGCCGACAAAGAGCTCGTTGAGATCGTCGACGGTGTGGATAAAGAGCAGCGCGGAGCCGATCTCGATCCACAGGGCGACGTTGACCAGGACCGAGACGAGATAGGAGCTGCGCTCCAGGGTGAGCTGGTATTCGGATGCCGACGAGGGATCCCAGCCCCGAAGGACGCGGACGCCGACGAGGGAACCCGCGAGCATCAGCGCGACCACCAGACCGCCCCCGATGAGCAGCCCGAGCACTCCCGGGTGGAGAATCACGGCGCCGACTCTTCGACGACGAGCCCATCGCGGAGAACCAAACGCCGGTTCACCAGGGGGTGATCCATGACCCTCGGATCGTGGGTCGCGATGAGGATGGTCGTCCCCGACCGGTTGAGTTCGGCCAGGATGTCGAGGAGCTCGGCCGAGAGCACACTGTCGAGGTGAGCGGTGGGCTCGTCGGCGATGACGATGGTCGGTTCGTTGACGAGGGCTCTCGCGATGGCGGTGCGCTGTTGCTCGCCTCCCGAGATTCGGCCTGCGCGCGCGGTCCTTCGTTTCTGAAGATGCATGCTCTCGAGGGCGGCGTCGACCCGCTCTTCCATCTCGGCAACCGACATCCCGGTTGGAAAGAGCGGCAGCATGACGTTGTCCCTGACCGTGAGATCGGGGATGAGATGGAGGTGCTGGAAGATGAAACCGAAGGTCGATCGACGAATCGAGGTGAGCGCGGTCTCCGAGAGCCGCGAGACCTGCCGGCCACCCACCACGACCTGGCCCGATGTCGGCCGGCTCATGCAGCCGATGATGGTCAGCAGCGAGGTCTTGCCCGAGCCGCTGGGGCCCTCGAGAACAAGGACTTCCCCCGGGATACCGACATGGAGATTCCGCGGACGGCGCGGACCTCGTCCGGCGCCCCACGGTGATAGATCTTGGTCACATCCTCGACCAGCACCAGGTGGTGACCGTTCGAGGTGGTCATCCGCGCACCACCGCATCCGGATCCGTGACCGCGGCCTTCCACGACGGCACGACCGTGGCGGCGACATAGGGAACCACCGTCAGAAACCCGATGGCGAAGAGCATGTACGGATCGATGTGGGGCGTGGGATGGAGCTGGGGGAAAAGAACCGACCAGCCGCGGAGCATGGGAACCAGGAGCGGGGCTCCGAGCACGAAAACGTGGATGATGGCGGCGACGAGGCCGAGGATCAGCGAGGTGACCGAGATGACCGTCCCTTCCCACATCTTGAGTTCGAGGACATCGCTGGTGTCCCAACCCACCGCCCTGAGGATCCCGATCTCGCGGCGTTCCTCGGCGCTGAGGCCCGTTGCCTTGTCCCACGCGAGGATGACAAAGGCGATGAGCCCACCCGAGAACACGGCCAACATCATTCCGCTCCGCCAGTGGAAAACCGCGTCGTAGGTCCTCAGGACCTCCGATCGGGTGATCGGCCGCGAGTCGGGAAACGCTCTTTTGATTTTGGCCGCGATGGTGTCGATTTCGTTCTCGTTGGCCACCCTGACCGCGAGATCGGTCGCCGATCCCTCGGGGAGACCGAGAAAGAGGGCCGCCTCACCGGCGGTCAGGACGACAAGATCGTTGGTCAGGATGTCGGACTCGGAGGTGAAGGTGCCGACCACCTCGTAGAGAACTCCAGTTGTCGCCGCATCGATGAGGATGATCTCGCCCCCGACCGATGATCCCCACATGGCGGCCACCCCGGCGCCGACGGCGCACTCGGTCGGATGAGTCGGCAAGCGACCCTCGACGAGATCGATGGTGGCCATGCCCGGTCCCGCTCCCATGATGGTAATGGTCGATTGGGTGACGGCTTCGTAGGTGTATCCCCAGAAGCGGGGTTCGACACCGACGACGCTGGGAAAGCCGGCGATGGTCTCCCCTACCGAAATATCGATGGGCACGTGCCGGCCGCCGACCATCCGTTGGACCGTCAACTCCGGCGCCCCGACAAAGAGCTGGGCCGCTTCCCGCCGGAGAGACTGGGTCAGAAAGAGGACCGAGGCGACCACCGCCACGGTGAAGGCGTAGACCGCGACGATCGCCCAGTTCTTGAACGGCCTGCGTTGCAGTGACGCCAGCGCGAAGTCGAGGATCTTGAGGTGCCGCCTCATGGCGACCCGTCACCCGCGTTCGAACGATTTGTAGAGCCGACGTCCCCATCGCCCGGGTCCTTTGTAGCGCCGACGTCCCGTCGGCGATGTTCGCCTTGATCATCGCCCACACGCCCACGGGACGTGGGCGCTACAAAAGCGGCCGGATCGGTCAGGGCCGGCGGGGGGCTCAGAATCGATCCGGCCGGGAAGTGCTCGGGCGCCCCCGGGGAATCCTGGAAGGCGGAGAAGAGATCCGCCTGGGACGGGTGTCGGGTGTAGCGGGCCTCGGTCCACAGCGCGAGGTCCGAGAGATTGAGCCGGGCAGTCAGGGTATGAAGCTGCGGGAGTTCTTCCCGACGCCAGCGGCGGTTTTCGTGTGCGGCCCAGCCGACGAACGACGTCAGCAGCGCGAAACCGACCGCGACGACGGCCAAGAATCTCCACGCTCGAGTCACGAGCGACTCCGGGTCTCAGGGTTCCTGTCGATGCAGGGAGGGAACCCCATGCTTACTCGAGAGACCGGAGCACGGCCTCATCGACACGGTCGAAGGTGAGCACATCGGCGCCGCCGTGATCGACCCGAAAACTCTCTGCCAGATCGATCGTGGCGAGTGGAATGAGCTCGGCGCCCATGGGCCCCAAGACATCCGATCCCGCGATATAGACCGCATCGCGGGCTTTGATGGGTTTGGTCGTGTAGTAGTCGGTAACCCAGATTTCGGCATCCACAGTCGCGGAGTCACCCTCCCCCACAAGATAGCGGAAGAGATCCTTCGGCCCATCAAAGAAACGATGCGAACCATCGGCGTAGACGATGGTGGCCACCCAGTTGGGGTACTTGGCGACAAACATCCCACAGACGGCGCACCGGTCCTTCGGCCCGGGGAGCGGCGGCCCCTGCGCAGCCGCAAAGACAGCTATCGATGCGAGAAACGCAGCGAACCACACGATCGCTCTTGGTCGATGCCGAGACATACAGCGATCATCGTCGAGGCCGAAAAATGTGTCAAGGCCCAGCCGTTCCATTCCCGATTCCTCGCCCGGATACGACACCCGATGACCTGAAAACGGCTCGTGACCCCGGTCACTCGATTAATCGCATGATTGAGCATATCGTCCAATAACCATGAGGTTAACGAAAGGAGTCATGTTTTCAAGAGTCAATCTCAATTACTCGGGTCATCGAGGAACGTTTCTTCACTGTCCCGAGATTCAAAATGGAGGGCACCATGTGTAGAGAAAGAACGAGCGTGTTTCATCTGAAGGTTCTGGCATTCGCGGTATCCATCGTCGCAGCTCTCGGCTCCGTCGAAACCGCCGAGGGTGCCCATGACATCAACCTGATCGCCACCACAAGCGCGACGGTCTACGCGCCTGGAGATCAGGTTGAGGTGCGGGCCGTCGTCACCGATGAAAACGGTGATCCCGTCACGCGGTTGCGACGATCAACCGTCACCATCAACGATCCGGCCGGCCAACGCCGTTTCAGATCGTCACTCTCCCACCAAGGCGGTGGGGTCTACTCCGCGGCGTATTTCCTCGACGCGTCCGTACCGGCGGGAACATGGGGAGTGAGTGTGAGCGTCAATGATCGCGACGGCAACCGGGCGACGGCCTCGCTCACCTTCGAGGTCAGCGACGATCCAGCCGGTTGCCCGGACGCCGATGGCGACGGCCACGAGGATGCCGCCTGCGGGGGCGATGACTGCGACGACGGTGATCCGACCATCTACCCCGGCGCCCCGGAGGTCTGCGGCGACGGGATCGACCAGGACTGCGACGGCCGATGCGCATGCCGCCGATGCCGACGGCCACGAGGATGCCGCCTGCGGTGGCGATGACTGCGACGACGGTGATCCGACCGTCTACCCCGGCGCCCCGGAGGTCTGCGGCGACGGGATCGACCAGGACTGCGACGGCGCCGATCTTTCATGCGGCGAGGGTCATGACGGTCTCGTCTGGAACGGGTCGGAGACCTGCCTGCAATGCCACACCACTCAAGCCCACGAGGTTCACGCCTCTGTGATGTACCAGTGGGAAGGCGCAACACCCGATATGACCTCAGGTCCCAATCTTCAGGGGAAGATCTCGGGTGCGGTCAACAGCTATTGCATCAACATCCTGGGCAACTGGGATACCTGCGGCAACTGCCACGTCGGTTTGGGTCAACCGCCGACACCGGAGGCGACCCCGGAGCAACTCGCGAACATCGACTGCATGGTGTGCCACCAGGAGGCGTATCGCCGCAAGAAGGTGAACGGCGCCTTCGTCCCGGACGACGAACGCCATGACGATCTCGATGGATCAGGCGGCTCGGACCGTTCACCCGCCCGGACGTTATAACTGTCTCCAGTGCCACGCCAAGGCCGGCGGCGGCGATGCGGTCAAACGTGGCGATCTGACCTTGGCGCAGATCTCGACCACGGATCGGAACTTCGATGTCCACATGGCGACCACCGGCGGAAACATGCGGTGCCAGGAGTGCCACACCTTCACCGATCACAAGGTGGCCGGCAAGGGATCCGACCTGCGGCCCACCGATTCGGCGGACAAACTCGAGTGCTCCGATTGCCACTCGAACATGACGACAGCGGACGGTCACGAAGGTGAGTACGTCGAACGCCACATCGCTCGCGTCGCCTGTCAGACGTGTCACATCCCGATCTACGCCAAGGACGCCTCCGACAGTCCGTCATCAGAGGCGACCGAGACCCACCGGACGTGGCTGACGACACACAGCACCGCTCCGCCGTTCCACCCGGCGCTGTACAAGGACAACGATCTCGTGCCCGAGTACCGCTTCTGGAATCGGAAGAGCAGCAACTACCTCCTGCACGACTCGGCGGTCATCGACCCCGTAACGGGGCGTTACCCCACCTCGAGACCTCTCGGCGATGTCGCCGACGATCAGGCCAAGCTCTACGCGTTCAAGTACAAAACTGCAGAGCAGCCCTTCGCCCACGATCAGAGCAAGCTCATCGCCCTCGACACCAGCGTCTTCTTCGCGACCGGCGACCCCATCGCCGCGACCGAACAGGGACTCGTCAACATGGGTCTGAGCGAGAACGAACCCTACTCCTGGGTCGAGACCGACACCTTCCAGATGCTCAACCACCAGGTGAGCACCAGTGGAGCGGCGCTCGAGTGCAACGATTGTCACGGCTCGACACAGCGGATGGATCTCCAGGGCGAGCTCGGATATGCCCTCAAGGGTCCCAAATCCCAGGTTTGCTACCAATGCCATGGATCGAAGGAAGACAAGTCCTTCACCGAGCTCCACAACAAGCACGTCAAGGACAAGCGCTACGACTGCTCGTGGTGTCACTCGTTCAGCCGACCGGAACGGGGTCTGCGAACTCCCTAGAACGGGTCGGTTGATCTTCAATCTCGCGGGCCGACCCATCCGGGCCGGCCCGCATTCTTGTTGTCCTGTATCCCTCTCAACACGGGTTTTCGGGCGGGAATCGAACCCACCAGGAGAGGCCAATGAACGTTACTTGATCGGCTGCTCAATAATTCGCAAAATCCGCTATAGTCGAAGCAGGACTTCGGCGGCCCCGCCCACCTCTCGGTCACGGGCCAAATCTAGTTTTCCGAATCTCCGGACGGGCCGGGCATCATGAGCAAGAATCCCCAGGACAAACCCATCCAACCAACCCCTGAGATCGCACCGTATCTGACGGCCGCCGGCTATCTCTCACCGGTGCAACTGCTCGGCCTTACTGCCCTCGGGATCTTCGTTGCTGAAGCACTGATCATGTTTTTGATGCCCCTGATCGGTGAGATTCCGATGGCCTTCGAAGCGATCCTCGACGCGGTCCTGCTGACCTTCTTGGCGTCGCCGTTCCTGTATTTTCTCCTGTTTCGACCGATGGTGCTCCACATCAAAGAACGAAAAACTGCTGAAAGCGCCCTCTTGTACGTCAATGCGAATCTCGAGAATCGGGTCAAGGAACGCACCGAGGAACTGACCCGCTCGGTCAAGGCTCTCAACCATGAGGTCATTGAACGGCGTGCGACCGAGGACCGGATTCGCCGGACCAACGACTTCGTCCAGCGGCTCATCGAGTCGGCGCCCTGCATCATGGCGACCGTGGATGTCAACACGCTCAAATGTCACTACATCAACGGCAGGGTCGAGGACTTCCTCGGGATCTCGCCGGAGAGGGTCGCGGCGTCAGGAGGCAATCTCTTCGACACCATCATCGCCGGTTCCTCGATGGACCGGTTGCGCACGATGGTTCAGGACCTGGTGATCGCGCCCCAGGGCGAGATCGCCCGCGGCCAGATCGAACTGACGGATGCCGACGGTGCAACTATGATTTTCAGGTTCGGAATCGTGGTCGCCTCTCGGACCGCCATCGGTGAGGCCGAGGAAGTCCTCTTCGTTGCTACGCCGACGGACGATTGCGGCTGAACCGGCCAATCGCCCCTCCCTACGGCGACTCCGGATTTCCGCCGAGCACCGGCCCCGGGAATGGTGCCGGGTTGAACGACGGTTGTGCCTAATGGCCCGACTCGGCGGCAGAGACCTGGAGGCCCCATGTCCGTTCGTCCCATCAAGAAGCTCGCCACATCCGTGCCGGCCATCGAAGGCGCTGGGGTTCACCTCCGCCGGGCCTTCGGATTCGGCGACACTTCTGAAACCGACCCGTTCCTGCTCTTCGACGACTTCCGCAACGACCGTCCCTCGGACTATCTCCCGGGGTTTCCCTGGCACCCCCACCGCGGGATCGAGACCATCACCTACGTTCTCGCGGGCAATGTGGAGCACGGCGACAGCCTCGGCAACACCGGCAGTCTCGGCGCCGGTGATGTCCAATGGATGACCGCCGGTTCCGGGATCATCCACCAAGAAATGCCGCACGGCGACGATCAGGGCCGGATGCACGGATTTCAACTCTGGGCCAACCTGCCGTCGTCGCTCAAGATGACCGATCCCCGCTATCAGGACGTCTCATCGTCCGAGATCCCCGAGATCGTGGACGACGACGAGACCAGGGTTCGCATCATCTGCGGCAGCTTCTGGGGCGCTACAGGACCGGTGGACGGAATCGCCGCCGACCCTCAGTACCTCGATGTCCGGGTTCCGCCGCTGACCAGGAAACGCCTCCCGGTAGAGACCACGCGGCACGCATTCGCCTATGTCTTCGCCGGTTCTGGCCGCTTCGGCAATGCATCAGCGCCCCGCCCGGTTGCCACGGAAACCGTCGGGGCACTCACACCACCCGATTCCTCGGTGATCGAGAATCGTTCGCTCGTCATCTTCGACCGCGGCGATGAGGTGGTGGTGGACTCGGGTGAGTCGGGCATCCGTTTCCTCCTGGTCTCGGGCAAGCCCCTCGGTGAACCTGTGGCCTGGTCCGGGCCGATCGTCATGAACACCGAGGCCGAGCTGCGACAGGCGTTCGCGGAGTACCGGAACGGGACCTTTCTCAAACGCCGCTGACACTCCAGTGATTTATTTTCTCAGCGAAAATATTCCAGATGAGACCTGTGTTACGCTTCGTGAGTTGATCAAGTATGACTTCATGCTGATGCTCAGGTCGGTCAGATCCGGCGCAGGGCGATGGCGGGGCACAGCGGTTGTTCTCGCGCTGGTGTTGGTGTTTCCAGCCATCGCACCGGTTGTAGTCAGCCAAGCCGACGCCGAAACTGTTCCTACGATGTGCAAATGCGGCTGCGGAAATCCGCAGGGCGCCTGCTGCTGCGTCGCGCGGCCCACCTCTCCCCTCGCCATGCGCTGCACGGGGTCTGCGGATCCGGACGTCAGCTCACCGCAGGTCAATCCGCCCCTCGGGCCACCTGCGCCGATGATGGTGCCCGTACCCGAGTTTTTTTCACGGCACAGTGTCCACTACCGACCGGTGACAACCGATTTCGGCCCTCTGCCCGAGACTCCCCCTCCAAGATCCTGACCCCTTCCGTTCGAAACACAGTTCACAGAGCAACAGAACGGATTGGCGCGCGCCCTCGATGGACGCGCGCCGAAAAGGAGTCATCATGTTTGCCCGAGCCCTTTCGGTTCCTCGGTATCTCGCCGCGGGAGCACTGATTTTCTATTGTCCGTTCGCCTCCGCCGTGGAGGCGAACGAGCCCACCGACGAACCCAAGAAACCCGTCATGCACGGCAGCCTCCAAGTCACCGCCGACGTGATCCCGATTCCCGCCCTGGTCGTGGTCGGAGAAGATCAGATCCGCTCCACCGTACCGTTGGGGGACGGATCGGAGGTGCTCCGTGATGTCACCGGCGCCGATCTCAGCCGCATGGGCGGACACGGTCTCGAACCCTTTGTCCGCGGTCAGAGTCAGGGCGATCTCACCGTCCTTCTCGATGGCGCCACCGTCCACGGCGGGTGCCCGAACCGGATGGACCCGGCAACGTCGTACTCGACCACCGCGGCGACTGACGAACTCCTCGTGATCCGCGGCGTCCAGACCCTGCGCGTATGGCCCCGGCGCGCCCGGTGGAACGGTGCATCTACGACCGGAAGACCCCGGAATTCGACGACACGAGCTGGAATCTCAACGCCACCACCGGGGTGTCCACCTGGTCCGATACGCCCGATTTCGACCTCGATGCCGCGGCCGGTTTCGGAAACTGGAGCCTGCGCGCCCTCGGCACCTATCGCAACACCAACAACTACGACGACGGCAGCGGTGAAGAGGTTCGATCGGCTGCCAAGAGCGCGGGCGGCACGCTGATGGTCGGCTGGCGGCCGGAGCGCCGACACCGAGTTCGAGTTGAGCTATGAACTCTCGTCCACCGATGACGCGCTCTTTGCCGGCGCCGGGATGGATGCTCCCGAGAGCACCGCGGACATCGTTCGTTTCCAGACCGAACGGACCACCGCGAGTGGACGAATGGGGTGGCGGGTTGACGCTTTCTACGACAGCGTCAGCCACCTCATGGACAACTACTCGCTGCGACCGCTGACCGCGCCCATGGCCATGCGGGTCCCCTCGGATACCTCGACGTGGGGTCTCCGCGGCCACCTCGAGTTCGGCCAGACAAATCCGATCCAGGTCGGGCGTGACCATTGAGTCGGCCGACGCCGACGCCAACCGATTCGCTGGACCGAACGCCGAGATGGTCAACATGTTCCAGTCCATTCTCTGGGCCGGGATCAACCGAACGCAGGCCGGTCTCTTCGTCGAAGGAGCCGTTGGGCTCGGTGGTCTCGACCCGATTCGTCTACGGCGCGCGAGTCGACCGTTTCGATACCGAGGCGAGCCGAGCCGATGAGAGGACCATGGGTGGCAACGGACCGGCCCCGCGCCAGCTCTGGATGATGTACACCGGCAATGGCGACACTTCGTGGTCGACCACCGACTTCGGCGCCCTCGCACGGATCGAGCACAGGGTCGGTCGGTGGCAGCTTTTCGGCGGTTTGAGTCGCGCGATCCGCGCCGCGGATGCCACCGAACGCTATCTCGGCGCCAACAGTTCCATGCCACCCATGCGTTGGATCGGCAACCCCGAACTCGACGCCGCTCGGTACCACCAACTCGATCTCGGCGCCGGTTGGCGCAGCAACGGATCCAGCGTCAACATGACCCTCTTCGCGTCCGATGTGGACGACTATATTCTCCGCGACCGGGCGCACGGGCAGGAGGGCATCCTCCAGAACGACAACGCGACCATCTACCGCAATGTCGACGCCCGCCGCTACGGCGCTGAGGCCGACGGCATGTGGCAGTTGTCGTCACAGTGGAATCTCGCCGGCCGGTTGGCGTGGGTTTGGGCCGAGAACACCACCGACAGCCGCGCCATCGCACAGACGCCGCCGTTGCACGGCAATATCAGCATCGGTTGGGCTCAGTCGCGTTGGTCGGCCTCCGGGCTCGTCCGCTGGGCGGCCGAGCAGACCCGGGTCGACGACAACCCCATGACCGGCAGCGGTCAGGATGCAGGTCCGACACCGGGATGGGTGGTCCTCGACCTCGCCGCGACGGTGGAGATCGGTGCCGGCTTCGGGATCCAGGCCGGAGTGGCCAACGTCTTCGACCGGACCTACGCCAACCACCTCAACCGCGCCAGCGCCTTCGACCCCGCAGCGGTCAGGGTCAACGAGCCCGGACGGACGATCTGGCTCCGCGTCGGTTGGCGCGGTGAGGGTTGATGCCGTCGCACGGGTTCTTTACCGCGCGATGACTGTTCCCGCCGTCTCGCCCTCACGGCGAGACGGCGGGGGGCACGTTCTTCTACGCCCGAAAGGTGGTGGGAAGTCGTCGCGGGTTCGGAGGCGCCGACCAGGGCTCCTTCCGGGTCCACGCGACCGTATTTACGGTCCGCGCCTCGATTCAAGGGGAGAGACGTCGGCCCTCACCCGAACGCGACGGCAGATCACCGGTCCATCGGATGTTGATCGCGCGCACCGTGGGCGCCACGGTCGCGTTAGCGGTGCTGAGTTCCAACCGGTACTGGAGATACACCGGTGAACGCTCCATGACGGCGAGAGGACGATCGGGCTCCGGCACGATCCATTCACCGAGTTCGCTTGGTGTCGCACCGTAGCGGAGCGCGACAGCGATCTCGGTCTCTGGAGGCACGATCGCGTCGATATCGACTTCGACAGCGACCACGTCGTCGGGAATACTCAAAATCCGGCTTGTGATGGATCCGGCGGCGGCAAATTCGGCCAGCCGCCACCAGGCGACCGTGCTCCCGCCACTCGCCCCGGCGACAACGTCCAGCGCACCGTTACCGTCGACATCGGCAATGGCCAAAGGCCACGGATGGGGAAACTGACTTGCGACACTCGCTGACGTCCAATCCGCCGGGGAGCCGCCACTGTTCTGCCACCAGATGACCCGATTCCAGGCATCGGCGGTCGCCGCCACATCCATGTCTCCGTCACCGTCGAGATCACCGGCTCCGAGAACCAACGGCGTCACAATGGCGTTGGCGACATCCTCTTCCCGCCACGTCAGAGGATCCCCGCCGTCGTTCCAGAACAACTTGAGCCAGGGATAGCGGTAGCCGAGGGCGACGATATCGAGGTCGCCATCGAGATCCATGTCCCACGCATCAGCGTGGTGCGACCCCGAGAGATCGTCGGCGACGATCCCCAGCGTCCATTCGATCGGTTCTCCGCCATCGTTGCGCCACCAATTGAGGTCGTCATCTTCAAGCGCGGTGCCGATCAGATCGACGTCTCCGTCGCCGTCGAGATCGGCCGGCACCAACGAACGGGCGCCGCCAAACGAATCGTCAATGACCTGCATGGTCCACCCAACCGGCACGGCGCCGTCGTTGATCCACACCGCCACCGTATCGGCTTCGGCCGCGGCCCCGAGAAGATCGAGGTCGCCGTCGCCATCGAGATCGGCCAGGTCGACCCAGTGACATTGGGCAAAATCGGTCATCACGCTCTGCCGCGTCCAGTTCAGGCCCTCGCCGAGGTTGAACCAGATGGCGACTTCGTTCCCGACCCAGGCGCACCCCACGACATCGATGGTGCCGTCACCATCGATGTCTCCGGCTCGGGCGGAAGACGCGCCGATAAAACCCGATTCGATTTCGACCACAGTCCACATGGGCGGCCGGCCACCCTCGTTGCGCCACCAGCGGATCCGGCTCCCGTCGAAGGCGGCACCGATCAGGTCGAGATCGCCGTCACCATCCAAATCCACCGGATCGAGGGACGACGGCGCGACCAGTCCGTCATCGATCACCTGGATGTCCGCGGTCTCGAGAGCGACTCCCGACAGAGTGATCTGACCGGGCACGGCGAGCCATGAAATCGCCTCCGCCTCGGCGAAAGTACGGTCCCATGCCGTTACCGCCCCGGACTCGCCTGCACCTCCCGACCAGTCACTTTGGGTCGCGGAATCCGCCGATACAACCGGAACCAAGCCGAAGAAAAAAATCCCCAGCCCGGAGATGAGTCGATTCAGGAAGCAGACGCTCGGGGCGGAGGCTCGTCGAGGAATCCGGAGCACCTCCGAAGACAGGGCACGATCCACATCTTTGGCCACTCAAACCTCCCGGCTGATATCCGATTCCATCCCAGGTGATACGCGAGAGACCTCCCCCGGTTGCGCGGCCCGTGCGGCGTTCGGGGCCACACCCGGTTCGAATCCTCCCACCATGAGTGAACTTCTCAGCCGCATCCAGCTCGACGCCTATCTCCATCGCGTGGGTTTGGCCGGCGCCTCTGCCGCCGATGCCGATGGATTGGCTGCGCTCCACCGCGCCCAGTTCTTCAGTATCCCGTTCGAGAACTCCGATTCGACTGTCCGATTCCGGGCATCGGCATTCCGTATCCGGACAGTCTCGACCGCCCGGAGCACGCGTGGAACGAGATCGACCCTGTGGCACGGATATTGCGTTCTCGAACCTCGTCGAGAACTCAATCGTAGGAGTATCTCGAGATGGATCTGATCCGCCACGATCTGCTGCTCGCAACCCGCTCGCTGGCGCGCCGACCCGGTCTGACGGCCGCGGCGCTGCTGACCGTGAGTCTCGGGGTGGGCGCCGTCGCCTCGATCTTCAGCGTTCTCTACGGAGTCGTCATCCGGCCCTTGCCGTATTTCCAGCCCGAGCAGCTGGTGCGGGTCTCCTCGGTCGGCACGACCGGTGAGTCCGCGCCGTGGTCCGGCGCCAACTATGTCGATTTCGAGCAGCAGTCCTCGGTCTACGAAACCGTGGCGGGATTTCAGTACGCCGACTACTCGATGCGCGCCGACGATTTCCCCATCAAAGTGACCGGCGCAACGGTGACCGCCGATTTTTTCGAGGTCTTTGGCGTTGAGCCGATCGAAGGGCGCACGTTTGTCTCCACCGACGCCTCGGACGAGTCGGAACAGGCCGTCGTGCTGGCCTACGGTTTCTGGCAGACGCAGTTCGCCGGGAAACCGGTTCTCGGGATGAAGGTCGACCTCAACGACCGGAGCTACCGGGTGGTTGGAATCATGCCGCCGGACTTCGCCTACCCGACCGGCGCCAAGATCTGGGTCGCCTCGCGATACCGCGTACCCGAACCGGTCCGAAGCCCCGAGGATGACCCGGCCGTTGACCGTTCCAACCGTTACTTTCACGCTGTCGCACGGCTGAAACAGGGGGAAACCCTGGATGGGGCCGCGGCCGAAGGCAGCGCCATCATTTCGCGATTCGCAGACGCGTACCCGGACTCCGAGCGCGGCTTCAGCTTCGAGGCAACAAGTCTGCACGAGTCTTTGACCGGGCGCGTACGGCCGCTGCTGATGGTGCTCTTCGGGGCCGTCGGCCTGGTCCTGCTCATCGCCTGCGCCAATGTGGCCAACCTCCTGCTCGCCAAGGCGGTCAGCCGCACCCACGAAATCGCGATCCACACCGCCCTCGGCGCCAGCCGGCTGCGGCTGGTACGACAGGTCCTCGTCGAATCCACGCTGCTCGGAATCGGTGGCGGAATCGGCGGGGTGCTGCTCAGCTTCTGGGGTACCGGTGTTTTGGTTTCGATGGCGGACAAGGGAGTGCCCCGCGCCGCCGATATCTCGGTCAACCTCCCGGTCCTGCTCTTCGCTCTCTCAATCTCCATGCTTTCCGGTCTCATCTTCGGTCTCGTCCCCGCGCTGTGGTTGAGTGGTCGTGATTCGTCGCAGGCGCTGCGCGAAGCCGGAGGCCGAACCCTTAGCGGACCAGGTTACGCCAGGCTTCGTGCCGTCTTGGTGACGATCGAGATCGCGGTCTCCCTCACTTTGCTTGTCGGCGCCGGCCTGTTGATGCGGACGTATGCGGTCCTGAGCGCCACCGATCCCGGATTCTCAGCCACGAATGTGCTGACCGCCGATGTCTGGCTGGCGTCGGGCAGCAAACTCACCGACGACGAGATCCGCACCCTGCAGGACGAGATTCTCGATCGCAGCCGCGCCCTGCCCGGGGTCATCAGCGCGGGTGCCGTGCTCAGCCTCCCGATTGGTGTCGGCGTCTCCTCCCGCACCACCTACTCGGTGGAGGGGAGAATCGTCGACCGTGGCACCGAACCCAACGCCGGGCTCCAGGCCGCCAGTCCGGGCTATTTCGAAACCATCGGCATTCCGGTCCTCCGCGGTCGCGGCTTCACCACCGACGACCGGGCGGACAGTCCACCTGTCGCCGTGGTCAGCGAGGCCTTCGCCAAACAGATCTTCGGCGATGAGGATCCGGTCGGCCGACGGATCGGCGCCGGCAATCCGGAGGAGGACGGATTTGAATGGCTCACCGTCGTCGGAGTCGTCGGCAACACGCGGTACGACGGACTCGACGATGAGCCCCGGTCCGAGGCATATCAACCGTTCGCGCAGGCGCCGTGGCCCTACATGACCCTGGTTCTGCAGTCGTCGGTGGAGCCAATGACCCTCGCCGACCCGCTGCGCCGCGCTGTCATGGAGGTCAAACCCGATCAGCCGGTCGCCGGAATCGCGACCATGGACCAACTCATGGAAGGGTCGCTGGCGAGACGCCGGGACAGCGCCCGCCTGATCGGCATCTTCGCCTGTCTGGCCCTGGTCCTCGCCGCCATCGGGCTGTATGGGGTGATGAGCTACTCCGTTGCCAGCAGGACTCGTGAAATAGGCATTCGGATGGCGATCGGGGCCGAGAGAAGCGACATCTTCAAGCTCGTTCTCGGCGACGGCGGGAGGCTGCTGGCCATCGGCCTCGTGGCCGGAGCGACCTGTGCGGTGATCCTCGGGCAGCTGATCCGCCGGGTTCTCTACGGGGTCCCCCCGACCGACCCTTTGGTCTTTGCGGTCGCGGCGTGCGTGCTGGCCCTGGCGGCGCTCCTTGCGATGCTCTTACCGGCCCGCCGGGCTGCCCGGGTTGAACCCGCGGACTGCCTTCGATCCATGTAGTGCCCCTCGGGGCGGATCACCGGACCGAGCCCGGTCAGCGATGATGGACCGAAAAAACTCGGAGAACCGTGAATCCGGCCCTTAAGGGACCGCTCCCCCAACCCGGCGTCGGCTACTCTTCGACGACTTCGAGCTCGGTGTCAGCGATCGCCTGCCGGCAGGCGTCCGTGACCTCCTCCTTGTGCTCCAACAGACAGGTCCCGACCCGGCCTTCGCCGAGTTCGACCTCGGCGCAGTACTTCTCGAGATCGTCGGCGCACTCCACCGCGACATGGGTGACCGCCGCGGCAAACTGCTCGAGCTGGGCGGCGCCCTGGTAGAGAGCGAATTCGCAGCGCCCCGAGAGCTTGTCTTCGTGGGCGTAGAAGCACGCGAGCAGGCGGCCCTCGCCGAGAGTCACCTGGCTGCAGTAGGCGGTGATCTCCGGCTCGCACGCCTCCATCACGCCGTCGATGATTTCGTCCTGAGCCCAGGCCCCGGACACGCTCAGCAGCAACCCCACAGCGACACCGATGATCAGGTTCCGTTTCATTTCAACTCGCCTCCATTTGTTCTCGCGTCCTCGATCATTCCCTCGTCCGCACGCGCTCGTAGTCCGGACAGAATAACACCATTCATTTATGACGGTTGCCGCTTCCGACCGCATCACTCACAAGGATTCACCACGAGCGGCGACGGCATCCGCGGATGAATTGAGAATACATCTCCGAAACCCGAGGTTGAAGGTAACACCGACCGGGAAACGGATGGGACGGGTCGTACGATTGCCCCCCGATTGGAACCGCAGGGTCGACCGAGGGGCGGGAGGCATGCATGATCGGCCAGACTCTGGCGAATTACACGATATTGGACAAGCTCGGTGAGGGCGGCATGGGCGAGGTGTGGCGCGCCCAGGACACCACCCTCGGCCGCGAGGTCGCCATCAAGGTACTGCCGGAAGCGTTCACCGCCGACGCCGAGCGTCTCGCGCGCTTCGAGCGCGAGGCGAGGGTGCTCGCTTCCTTCAACCACCCGCGGATCGCCGGAATCTACGGTCTCGAGGATGTCGACGGCCGAAAGCTGCTGGTCATGCAGTTGGCCGAAGGCGAGACCCTCGCCGAACGCATCGACCGCGGCCCCATCCCAATCGAGCAGGCGCTCAAGATCGCTCTCCAGATCGCCGACGGGCTCGAGGCGGCGCACGACAAGGGCATCATCCACCGCGACCTCAAACCCGCCAATATCACCCTCAGCGGCAAGGGAGCGGTGACGATCCTCGATTTCGGGCTCGCCAAGGCGCTCGAGTCATCGGCCGCTTCGGGTTCGGGGCCGCAGGGCCTGTCGCTGTCGCCGACCCTGACCGCGGGGATGACCACCGCGGGCGTCCTGCTCGGAACCGCGGCCTACATGAGCCCGGAACAGGCGCGCGGCGAAGACGCCGATCGCCGGGCCGACATCTGGGCCTTTGGCATCGTCCTCATGGAGATGCTCACCGGCCATCGTGTCTACGCCGGACGGACGCTGTCAGACACCCTGGCGGGGGTGCTGGCCCGAGAACCCGAGTGGGACGATCTGCCAGCCGACACACCGGTTCGGATCCGCAAGCTGCTCGAGCGGTGTCTGGAAAAAGAGGCCTCGCAGCGGCTCCAGGCCATCGGCGAGGCGCGGATCCTCATCGAACAGTTCATCGAGGACCCGACGGCGGACGAAGTGGCCATCGAGCCTGGCGCCGCTCCGCCCTCCGCCGTCAAGCGCGTCCTTCCCTGGGCCGTCGCCGGCGTCCTGGCCGTCGCCCTGGTCGGGGCCGCCGTTTTCTGGCCTCACGGACCGGCCGATGAGCCCACCATGCGGCTCGAGGTCAAGGTCTCGGATGACCCCCTTTTCGTCGATCTCGGGGCGTCGGTTGAGCTCTCACCCGACGGCCGGCGGATGATCATCGTCACCGACGGCGAGGCGGGCAGGACGATGGCGGTCCGCGCCCTCGACCAGCTCGAAGGCACGCCACTGGTGACCGGCAACTCGCAGACCCAGCCCTACCACCCGTTCTTTTCGCCCGACGGCCAGTGGGTCGGGTTCGTCACGCCGGTGGAGCTCAAGAAGGTCCCCATCACCGGCGGCACCCCCATCGGGCTGTGCAAGGTCAACCGGAGCCGCGGCGCAAGCTGGGGACCGGATAACACCATCGTTTTCGCCGCCAGCCGCAACGGCGGTCTGTTCACCGTCTCCGCCGCCGGCGGTGAGCCGGTTCCGCTGACCACCCTCGACACCGACGCCGACGAGGGAGGCCACTACTGGCCACAGGTGGTGCCGGGCGGCAAGGCGATCTTCACCGTGCTCCACCAGGGCTCCGGCGTGGCCGACGAGGGCCTGATCGAGTCGGTGGATCTCAAAACCGGCGAGCGCAAAGTCCTCCACCGCGGCGGCGCCTACGGCCGCTGGGCCCCTTCCGGCCACCTCGTCTATATCCGCGAAAACACGCTCTTCGCCATGCCCTTCGACATCGACCGCATGGAGGCGACGGGTTCTCCGTCGCCCATGGTCCAGGGTGTGACCACCAACAGCGGCAACGGCGGCTCCCAGATCAGCTTTTCGCGGACCGGCACCCTGGCTTATGTCAGCGGCGTCATCGGCGTGCCCGAGTATCCGGTGCTGCGGATGGACCGGCAGGGCGTGGTCTCGCCGTTGTGGGAGGCGCCCGGGACCTATGCCTGCCCGAAGCTCTCGCCCGACGGCCGCAAGCTGGCGATGACCGTCCTTCGCGACGGCAATTGGGATGTCTGGGTCTACGATCTCGAGCGCGAGGTGGCGACTCGGCTCACCTTCAACGAGGGCTACGACGGCGATCAGGTCTGGTCGCCGGACGGCAAATTCCTCAGCTTCACCTCCGACCAGGACGGTCGCGAGAACCCCTACGTCAAGCGCGCCGACGGCTCGGGCGAACCCGAGCGAGCTGGCGGTGATCGACCACGACTTCTGGGCCACCTCGTGGTCGCCTGACGGCAAGTGGATTCTCGGCGAGGTCCAGGCCGAGACCTTCGATCTCTGGGCGGTGCCGGCCGACGGTTCGGGTGAGCCCGAGGTCTACCTCGCGACCCAGTTCTTCGAGCGCTTCCCGGCGATCTCCCCGGATGGGAACTGGGTCGCCTACATGTCCGACGAGTCCGGCCGGCCGGAGATCTATGTCCGGCCCTTCCCCGCCGCCAGCGGCAAGTGGCAGGTCTCCGACGGCGGCGGCAGCTGGCCGACGTGGTCGCGCGACGGCTCCGAGATCATCTACCGCAGCCAGGATGGACTCATGGCGGCGCCGGTCTCTACCGGCGACGGCAGCTTCCGGGCCGGCCGGCCCAAGATGCTGACCCGCGGCAGCTTCAGCGGCGACCAGGTCGGAATCGCGGTCAGCGGGAGCATCTTCTCGGATTTCGATACCATGCCGGACGACGACGGGTTCGTCGTGCTCCTCGGCGGCGAGGGTCAGGGACTCCAGAGTCACGTCACCCTGGTCACCAACTGGTTCAACGTCCTGGAGGAGAACCTGCCGGGAGAGTAGGTCAACCGAGAGCTCGGTCGAGCACCGCGATCAGTCGTTCGATCTCCTCGAGGGTGTTGTAGTGCACCAGGCTGACCCGGACGACGCCGTCATCGGGGTCTCGACCGACGGCCTCGCACAGGTGGTAGGCGTACATGTGACCGTGACGGATGGCGATCCCCGATTGGTCGACGACCTCGGTGATCTCCCGCGAGGTCTTGGATTCGTGGACAAAGCTGATGGTGCCGACCCGCGACGGGCCGCCGTGCCCAGGTCCGATGATCCGGACGTCGGACCGCGACCGCAGATAGTCAACCAAGCGCTCCTGGAGCGGCAGCTCGCACGCGGTCATGAACTCGAACGCGCGTTCCACCGCAGCTCGATCGAGGGTGTCAGACTCCCCCACCCCGGCGACCATCGCGAGATAGTCGCGCAGCCCGAGGATCCCTGCGCAGCCTTCGTGGCAGACGCCGCCGAGCTCGAACTTGTAGGGCACCTCGTCGTCCGGGATGAAAAAGTGGTTTGGGCCCTGGAGCTCGACCAGGGCATCCCGGCTCGCCCACATGGCCGCCATGTGCGGTCCGTAGACCTTGTAGGTCGAGTAGGCGTAGAAGTCGACGTTCCAGGCGGTGACATCGAGAGCCCGGTGCGGCGCATAGGCGACCCCGTCGACCACGACCCGGGCGCCGGCGCGGTGGGCCGCCTCGGTGATCGCCGGAACATCGAGGATCTCGCCGAGCAGGTTGGAAACGTGGGGAAAGGCCACCAGGGCAGTGCGCTCGCTGAGGAGTTCTTCGAGTGTCTCGATGGGAGTCGAGAAATCGCTCGTGTCCATCTTCCACCAAACCAGCTCGATCCCGTGCTCGGCGAGCTTCTTCCACGGACCGATGTTGGCCTCGTGACCGATCTGAGCTACGACAACCTGGTCGCCCGGGGTCAAGACCCTGGAGTAACTGTTCGACAGCATCTGCAGCAGCGCCGAGGTCGACGGGCCGAGGATCACCTCGCCATCGGTCCCGTTGAAGAGGAGACGGACGAAGTCGTGCGCCTCGTCCACCAGGGCGGTGGCCCGTTGCGACAGCGGGTACCCGGCGCCGAGCTGGACATAGCTCGAGACCATGTAGTCGCGGATGCGGTCGGCCACCACCGCGGGCACCTGCGACCCGCCGGCGTTCTCGAGAAAAACCGTGTCGCCGGCCAACGCCGGAAAAGCGGACCGAATCCGGTCGCGAAGCTCATTTGTCACGTCGATTGTCACAGGCCCTCCATCCCGATCGGCAGTCGGGCACACATTGTAGCGCCGGCCTCGAAATGAACGCAGAAGGTCGTTGCATTGAGGCCGGACATCGTGATTTCACGTGCGAAGGCACCGCAGACATCGCACGCTTGACCGCAAAGATCGCCAAGAACGCTACGAACATCGCAAAGCTCGTCGCGTCATTCGAGCCGACCGCGCCATCGGGGCGGTGCTCAACGCACGACAGTAGTCGAAGAACCCCTCGTAGCTCAGGACACGCTTCGGATAGCCGCAACTGGCACCGGGACCTCACGTACTCGAGCACTCGAGAGGCGCGACTTTCGAAATGCGATGGCACTTTGCGATGTTCTTGGCGGTCTCTGCGATCTTTGCGTTTCAATACTGCGATGTTGCGATGCCTTCGCGACCAAGGCGTCTCGAACGGTTCAACCCAGCGATGCCGCGATCTCTTCGATGCGGTCGAGGAGGCGGTCGACGGTGGCGGCATCGGTGAGCGGGTTCATGAGCGCCATCCGAAGCCATCGCCTGCCGCCGACATCGGCCTGGCTGAGCAGGAAATCGCCGTCGTGCATGATCCGCTTCCGGACCCGGGTCTGGAGGGTCGTCGTCACCGCGACCGGAAACAGAGAATGTTCGACTCGGGCTCGCACAGAACCTCGAACCCGGGCGGGACTCGATCCGATCGTGGATGCGACCGGGTGTTCTCCCACAGCGCCGCGATGTTCGCCGCCAGCCCGTCCTCCCCCACCAGCGCCAGGACCAGCATCAGTTTGAGCCCGAGCGGCGCCTTGGTGCACTCGAACTGCTGCGGGATGAAGTCGAAGCCGATCTCCCGCTCACCCTCGGTGACGTACACCGCGTCCTGGCGGAAGGCGGCGCCGAGGGTTCCGGCCGTCGCGCAGCAGGACCGCGGCGCACAGGGCGGAGGTCTGAAGCAACTTGTGGGCGTCCCAGACCAGCGAGTCGGCGAATTCGACACCGTCGAGACGCCACGCCTCGTCCTCGTCGAGCAGGGCTGATGCCCCATGCGCCCCGTCGACGTGGAACCAGTGTCCGCGATCGCGACAGAGCTCGCCGATCTCGCGGATCGGGTCGTAGAGTCCGGTGGCGGTGGCGCAGGCGTTGGCGCAGACCGCCATCACGCGCCTGCCGTCGGCCGCGAGCCGATCCAGCAGCGCCGGCAGGTCGTCGGACCGCACCCGTCCCAGGCGATCGGCCGGCGCCGCCACCAGCGCGGATGTCCCGAGGCCCATCGCCGCCACCGCCCGGGCGAGCGAGTAGTGGGCGCACGCCGGCGCCACGACCACGAGATCGCGCGGGTGTGCCGTTCTCCCAGGACTCGGGGGCCGCCGCCGCACGGGCGGCGAGCATGGCGGTGAGATTGGCGAGCGAACCCCCGTGGGTCAGCACGCCACCGCCCGGCGTCCCCCGCACAACCGCGCATTCGATCGCGATTCCGCCCGGTCGGCTGCCAGCCGACCTTGGCGAGCATCCAGTCGATGACCGCGATCTCCATGGTTCCGGCGGCGGGACCCATCTCGTAGACCGACATCCCGTTGGCGATGGTGCCCGAAATCAGGTCGGCCAGGGCCGAGGCGTAGTGCGGAACCGAGATCTGATGAGCCATGTAGGCGGGATGATGAACATTGGTGGCGTGTCGAGGAAGGACGTCGACCAGGACCCGAAGATCGATCGTCGTCGGCGCCGCCCTCGGCGATGAGCCGCGCCAGATCCATGGCCCGCGCCAGCTCATCCACCGACCGGACACGGACGACCGCGCCGTCGCCGCGGTGACCGCGATCGACAAAATCGGCCAACAGTCCCAGCACCATTTCGCCCTGGCGGCGAAAGGCGTCGGTCGACCAGTTTTCTCTCGATTGCATGAGCACCCCCCGACCGGTGATTGTGGATCATTTCGGGCGACGACCACAACCTCCGACCGGGAACCGGCGGCTGAACGTGGTCAGTTCGACCAAACCAGGGTCGTGCAATCAGACGTCGCTCCCGCGGGAAAAGTTCCGCTGAAACCCGGAGAATTCTCGCCCGCCTTGGTCTACACTCGATCGTCATCAGTTGGAGGAACCTTATGCCTGAGCTCACCCTCATCATCGCCAATCGCAACTACTCTTCGTGGTCGCTCCGGGCCTGGCTCGCGCTCGCGGCCACCGGCGCGGATTTCGACGAGGTCCTGGTCGCCCTCGGCCAACCCGAGACCGCCGCCGAGATCCTGCGCTGGTCGCCGAGCGGCCGGGTACCCGCGCTGCGCGACGGCGAGCTCACCATCTGGGACTCGCTCGCCATCTGCGAGTATCTGGCCGAGCGCTTCCCGGACGCGGGCCTCTGGCCCTCCGACCCGCAGGTTCGCGCCGTCGCCCGATCGGTCGTTTCCGAGATGCACTCGGGCTACACCGCGGTGCGCGGCAACATGCCGATGAACATCCGCGCTTCCTACCCGGGAGCCGGCCGCGGCCCCGGGGTGGACGAGGACGTGCAGAGGATCACCACGGTGTGGGAGTCCTGCCGGAGCTCATATGGCGCCGGGGGCGACCTCCTCTTCGGGAGCTTCACCATCGCGGATGCCTTCTTCGCGCCCATCGTCAGCCGCTTCAGAACCTACGGCGTCGAAACGGCCGGTGTCGCCGCGGAGTACATGGAAGCCGTGTGGGCGCTGCCGACCATGCGCGACTGGGTGGAAAAGGCCCACGCCGAAGTCATGCGAGTCGACCGTTACGACATGAACTCAGATCAGTCGTAGGCCCGGCGGGCCGCTTCGTCGCCGAGGGTTGGCTCCAGCCGGCCCGGCCACTCGTTCCCGGTCCAGGCGCCGAACGCCCGTTGGGTCTCAAGGGAGCGTTGCGGGACCGGGTGGGTGCCGGGCACAGATAAGGGTTCCGAGCTTCGTCATCCTCTCAGTCCCACCGCCCCGCTCATCCCTCGTTCTTGGCGTCGGCGGCGTTGTCGCGGCGGGAGACCACCTCCTGGTGGTGGATCGACCCCTCTCGGACCAGCGCCGCGCCGCACTCCGGACACCGTTCCTGAAGGCATGGAACACCTCTCCGGTGTGGCAGGCGATGACCGCATCTGATGCAGAGACAGGCCCCACCCGCACCCATGAGTCCTCCACAGCCAAGGCTGCCCGCCCCGCGCGCCCCGACAAAATCACCACCGGCGCCCGGTCCTCTGCCGCGCCTCTGTCCGCCATTTCCATTCCGGCCGCTCATCGTGTCCTCCCCGGCGGAACCCGCGTCCTCCGCCTTCCGATTTCAGTGTTGGCAGGCGCCGTGCCCACCCGGTCCATGGTCGTGTCCGCAATCGTGGAATCCGTGGTCGTGGCAGAGCTCGCCGCTGGTCGAGAGCGTGCCTTCGAGAAAGGCTCGCGCCATGGCTTCTGGATCTTCGCCCTCGGCGCCGAGGACGACCTCGATACCCTGCGAGAGAAAAATGTCCGCCGCCCTCGGGCCCATCCCACCGGCGAGCACCGTGGTCACGCCCTGGTTGCGGAGCCACATGGGGAAGACGCCACGGCCGTGGTCTGGAGGCACCGCCAATTCGTGGTGGTCGATCCCTTTGCCGGTAAGGTCGACCGTGTACAGGGCGAAGGCCTCGGCTCCGCCGAAATGACTCGTGAATCTGCCCTCGCATACGGGAACTGCAATGATCATGTCTCTCCGTTCCTTTCTTTGCCACGGTGGCAACAGCAGCCTCGTCCGCGCCTCCGCCCGACACCGTGCTCCGGGCACGGCAGGGGGTCTTCCGGTCCGGTCGTCACCGGACCGTCCCCGACCAGCAGGAGCCGTTCCTCGATGAGCGCCCGGGCGACGATGGATCGTGCTCTGGTCAGGATCCGGGCGAAGGTCGGACGCGAGACCCCCATCCGCGCGGCGGCGGCCTCCTGGTACAACCCTTCGAGATCGGCAAGCCGCAGAGCTTCGAGTTCGTCGATGCGCAAGGTCTCGACCTCGAGCTCCCGGGCCGGCCGGCCGACGGGTTTGAACCCCCTGCCCCAGGCCGTGCAACCGATCTTCCTGAGCTTTTCGGGTCGTCCCATGGAACCTCCAGTTACGAACATATGCTCAAAACACTGCGATGTCAAGGACCCTGGCGCGGCGACCATCGAACAGGCTCCGGCCGGACGAGGCATGCACCCTTTTGCCCGTCCCTCCGTATTGCCTCGCGAGGAGGGAGCAATGAGTTCAATGAGGTTAGTGCTCGCCGGGATTCTCGTCGTAACTGCCGCCTGCGGAGAGGCCGAACCGCCTGCTGTCGATAGCGCCGTCGCAGCGTCGGCCGCGCAGGATCTGGACTCGGTCGTCATGAGCGCCATCGAAGCGCACCGGGCCGGCGACTACGACCGCGCCCTCGAGCTCAGCCTGCAGGCCGAGGCCATGCTTCCCAATCACCCCCGTCTGCTCTTCAACACGGCCTGCGCCCTGGCCCTCACCGGCGAGAGCGAGGCGGCGCTCGACCGGCTCGAGCGCATCGCCGCCATGCAATACGCCGTCGATCTCGAAGCCAGCGCGAGCATGGCGCCGCTGCGCGGAGAGCCTCGGTTCGATCGCCTCCTTCAGACCATGGCCGCCATCACCGAACCCATCGAGAAAAGCACCGTGGCCTTCACCGTTCCCGACCCGACGTTCCTGGTCGAGGGCGTCGCCCACGACCCGGCGACCGGCGATCTCTTCCTCTCGAGTCTCTATCTGCGGCGGATCGCTCGCGTCACTCCGGATGGTGAGATGGTCGCCTTCACCGAGCCGAGCAAGGACCTGTGGTCCATGCTGGGGATGGTGGTGGACTCCGAGAACGGTCATCTCTGGAGCATTACCGTCGGCGGCCCCCGCATGCAGGACGCGGCGCCCGATGAGCCCATGCAGAGCGCGCTGGTGCAGTTCTCGCTGCGCGATGGTTCGGAAACCGCTCGATTCGAGGCGCCCGAGATCGACGGATCCGTACTCGACTCGCTCGCCGTCGGCCGCGACGGCACTGTCTACGTCTCCGACAGCGGCGCGGGCGCGATCCACCGACTCCACCGGGACGGGAAGCACCTCGAGGTGATGGTCCCGCCGGGCACTTTCCTCTCGACTCAGGGGCTCGAGCTCTCGGCCGACGGCGGCATCCTCTACGCCGCCGACTACGGCCGCGGAGTCGCCGCAGTGAACGTCGATACCTGCGAGGTCCGGTTCCTCGAATTCGACGGCCCGTGCCTGCTCGGCATCGACGGTCTCGAGCGCCACGGCGACGACCTCATCGCGATCCAGAACGGCATCGAGCCGCCGCGGGTGGTGCGCATCGTTCTCGGTCCCGGCGGAGATTCCATCGCCGGCGTCGAGACCCTCGAACGCGCCCACCACCTCTACCGCGAACCCACCCTCGGCACCGTCGTCGGCGATGATCTCATCTATGTCGCCGCCAGCCAGTGGCGGTCGTTTGACGAGCAGGGCAAGCTGCTGGTCGATCAACTCGTCGAGCCGACCATCCTCCGGCTGCCGCTGACCGACTGAGGGGGTTCGGCGGGTTGAACCGCAGACACCGTTCATTTGCTAGGGTGTTGGCGTTCCGAAGGAGGCCGGCATGCGTCGTTGGGTCAAGATTCTCGGGATCATCGTGGTTGCGGTGCTGTTGCTGGCTCTCGTCACCGGTCTGTGGGTGCGGAATCTGATCACGGGGAGCCTTCCCCAACTCGAAGGCGAATCGACCGTCGCCGGTCTGAGCGCCGCGGTCACCATCGAGCGCGACGCGCTCGGGGTACCGACCATCCGTGGGGAAGACCGCGCGGACGTCGCTCGAGCGCTCGGTTTCGTCCACGCCCAGGACCGGTTCTTCCAGATGGATCTTCTTCGGCGAAAAGGCGCCGGTGAACTCTCGGAGCTCTTCGGCGCGGCCACCGTCGAAGCCGATCGCGCCGCCCGGCTGCACGGCTTCCGGACCTTGGCCCACGACGTGGTCGAGGGCCTTCCCGACGAGCACCGACGCCTCCTCGATGCCTATGTCGACGGCGTCAATGCCGGTCTGGCGACCCTCAGCAGCGTGCCCTTCGAGTATCTCCTGCTCCGTCTCGATCCCGAGCCCTGGCGCGATGAAGACTCCGTCCTCGTGCTCTATGCGATGTACTTCGAGCTCAACGACTCCACCGGCAGCCGCGAGTCCGCCCGCGGGCTGCTCGCCGATCTCATCGATCCCGAGCTCGCCGCATTCCTGGTGCCTTCGGGAACCAGCTGGGACGCGGCCCTCGATGGCGGAACCATGGCGGTCCCAACCATGCCGGCCGCGCTCACCGCCGACTCCGAAGCACCTTCGGCCGCGGCAGCTTCGTTTCACATCGAAGATGTTTCCAACTCGTCGGTCGTCGGCAGCAACAACTGGGCGGTGGCCGGATCCCGCACCGCGGACGGCAGGGCCATCCTCGCCGATGACATGCACCTCGGGCTGAGCCTGCCCAACACCTGGTACCGGGCTTCCATGGAGTGGCCCGAAGGCGGCCGCGGAGCGACCCGCCGCGTCACCGGCGTCACCCTCCCCGGCTCACCGGCGCTGGTCGCCGGCAGCAACTCCCGGGTCGCCTGGGGCTTCACCAACTCCTACGGCGATTGGTCCGATCTCGTGATCCTCGAGATCGACGGCGAGACCTACCTGTCGCCCGAGGGCCCACGCGAGTTCGAAATCCGGACCGAGACCATCGAGGTCCGCGGCGGCGAACCCGAGATCTTCGAGGCGCGCTGGACCATCTGGGGTCCGGTCGTCGACGAGGATCATCTCGGCCGGCCGCGCGCCCTGCGCTGGATCGCCCACTCCACCGAGGGCGCCGACATGGGTCTCTTCGAGATCGAAGAAACCTCGACCATCGACGAGGCCATGGCGGCCGCCAACCGGACCGGCATCCCGCCGCAGAACTTCGTCTGCGCCGATTCGACCGGGCGGATCGGCTGGACCATCATCGGCAGCATCCCGAACCGGCAAGGCTTCAGCGGGCTGGTGCCGACGTCCTGGGCCGACGGCTCGCGTTCGTGGGACGGTTGGCTCGCACCCGGGGACTACCCGCGGATCGTCGATCCCGAGGACGGCATCCTGTGGACGGCCAACAACCGCCAGGTCTCCGGCGAGGCCCTGGCGATCCTTGGTGACGGCGGTTTCGACCTGGGTGCTCGAGCGCAGCAGATCCGCGATGACCTGCTTGCCCTTTCGGAGGCCGACGAAGAGGACATGCTCGCCGTCCAACTCGACGACCGGGCGCTCTTTCTCGACCGCTGGCGGCGGTTGGCGCTCGAGATCCTCACCGACGAGGCCGTCGCCGACCATCCCTCGCGTCGGACTTTTCGCGAGCTCGTCGAGAGCACCTGGACCGGTCGGGCCAGCATCGACTCCCAGGCCTTCCGGATGGTCCGCGCCTTCCGAATCGAGACCTTCGAGCTCGTCTACGGCCGCTTGATGGCGCCCCTGTCGGCGGCCGATGAGCGGTTCGACATCTACCGCTTCGTTCAGTGGGAGGACTCCCTGTGGCGGATGGTGACCGAACGTCCGGATCACCTGCTCGGACCTGACGACGCCTCTTGGGACGAGGTCCTGCTGGCGGCGGTGGACAATGCGATGGCGTATTTCGAAACCGAAATCGGGCCCGACCCCGAGCTCTGGACCTGGGGCGAGCGCAACACCGTCACCATCCGGCACCCCATCAGCCTCGCGATTCCGCAGCTCTCCGGCTGGCTCAACACGAAACCGGTGAAACTGCCTGGCGACAGCCTCATGCCGCGGGTTCAGAGCCCGGGATTCGGTGCCTCCGAGCGTTTTGCGGTCTCTCCCGGACGCGAAGACGATGGCTATTTTCACATGCCCGGCGGCCAGAGCGGCCACCCCATGTCGCCGTTCTATCGCGCCGGCCACGAGGCCTGGATCAACGGCGAGCCAACGCCTTTTCTCCCCGGGGAGACGGTAACGACCTTGACCCTCGTACCAGCCGGCGCCTGAGTTCCACCGCAGGAGCGCAAGGGGCGCAGAACATCGCACCATCGCACTATTGAAACGCAAAGAACGCAAAGACATCGCATTTGAGAGTTGGCGCCTCGTTCTTGGTCGGTGACCCGGTGCCAGATTTGGCCTCGGTGCTCGAGCGCACGAGATTTGAAACCCAAAGACCACGATGAAACACGAAGAGGTCCACAAAGTTCATCGCATGATTGAGTTGGCCTTGCGGAGATTGGGGGTTCTCCCGGTGCAAGGTGCGTAAACCACTCTCATTCTGCGCACCGCCACGCCGCGGGGCGACGCCTTGCAGGGCGTGGCGGTGCTCAAAATGACAGAAATCAAGTGATATCGTCATTTCATTCACGCGATGGGCACCGTTTTCGGGCGATCGAGAATCGATCCCGATTATGGCACCGGAACGAGATCCACAATCGTAACGCCAACCCAACCATGCGATGGCCTTTGCGATGGCCTTTGCGCTCTTTGCGTTCTTTGCGTTTCAATAATGCGATGGTGCGATGCTTTGCGCCTTCGCGGTTCAACTCTGCGCTGGTCCCCATGGTATAACCGTCAATCGATCGGGCAGGCTGCCTCGCCGGACCCGACGAACCGGAGAACTTCATGCTGACTCTTCCACGATGGGGCCTCGCCCTCGCCATCGCGCTCGCCCTGATCGCGGCCCTGGCCGTTCCAAAAATCCTGCAACTCCGCGACAACGACGAGTCCGCCTCGACCCCGGAATCGGAGCAGAAGCTGCGGGTCAAGGTCCACCGGGTCGCGCCGGTCGAGCTCGCCGAGCGCCTGGCGACCATCGGCACCGTCCGCGCCAACGAGTCGGTCGAGATCGTTTCGGAGATCTCGGGCAAGATCGCCGCCATCCAGTTCGACGAAGGCGCCCGGGTCAACAAGGGCGACCTGCTGCTCAAGATCGACGACTCCGAGCTGCTCGCCGAACGTCAGCGGGCGCTCTACCGGGTCGAGCTCGCCGAGCGCGCCGAGGCGCGGCAGCAGCAACTCCTCGATGACGGCGTCATTTCCACCGAGACCTACGATGTCGCCCTCGGCCAGCTCAACGTGCTCAGAGCCGAGCTCCAGCTCATCGAGGCGCAGCTGCTCAAGACCGAGATCCGCGCCCCCTTCGGCGGCGTCATCGGCCTGCGTTGGGTGAGCCCGGGAAGCTATCTCTCCTCGCAGACCCGCATCGCCTCGCTCCACGATCTCGACCCGGTCAAGCTCGACTTCTCCGTTCCCGAGAGGTACGCCGCACTGCTGCGCATCGGCGACGAGATCTCGTTCACCGTCGAGGGCATCGAGCGCGCCTTCACCGGCGCCATCTACGCCATCGAACCGAGTGTCGACGCCGCCAGCCGGTCGCTGCGGATGCGCGCCGAGAGCCCGAACAGCGACGGCGTCCTCCTCCCCGGCACCTTCGCCAACGTCGATCTCGCGGTCCGCTCGGTCTCCGACGCGCTGACGGTTCCCGCCATCGCCGTGATCCCCGAGCTCGGCGGCAAGAAGGTCTACGTCTACCGCGACGGTCGGCGCCGACCCCGTCACGGTCACGACCGGCATCCGCAACGAGCGCGAGGTTCAGGTCACCAGCGGCCTCGTCGAAGGTGATCTCGTCATCACCAGCGGCATCCTCCAGCTCCAACCCGGGCTCGAGGTCGAGCTCGACGAAACCGCCGCCGCAGGCGTCGAAGCGCAATGACCCTCTACACGCTCAGCATCCGTCGCCCGGTGCTGGCCATCGTGCTGTCCATCACCATCGTGCTCTTCGGTCTGCTCGGCTTCTCGTTCCTCGGCGTTCGCGAGTTCCCGTCCCTCGATCCACCGAACATCACCGTCTCCACCAACTACCGGGGCGCGTCGGCCGATGTCATCGAGTCGCAGGTCACCGAGCCGCTCGAGGCGTCGATCAACGGCGTCGACGGGATCCGCACCCTGACCTCGACCAGCCGCGACGGCCGCAGCACCATCCAGGCCGAGTTCGCCCTCGGCACCGATCTCGAGCGCGCCGCCAACGATGTCCGCGACAAGGTCTCCAGGGCCCAGTCCAGCCTGCCGCCGGATGTCGACCCGCCCATCGTCTCCAAGGCCGACGCCGATGCCCGGCCCATCGTCGGGGTCTCGGTCCGCAGCGACAGCCGCAACCTGCTCGAGCTCAGCCGCATCGCCCAGGAGGTGTTCGTCGAGCGGCTTCAGACCATCCCAAACGTCGCCAGCGTCGACATCTGGGGCGAGAAGACCTACGCCATGCGGCTGTGGATCGACCCGCACAAGCTCGCCGCCTACCGGCTCTCGCCCATGGATGTCCGCGACGCGGTCGCCCGGGAAAACGTCGAGCTCCCGTCGGGCCGGATCGAAGGCACCGAGGTCGAGCTTCCGGTGCGGACCATGAGCCGGCTCGACACCCCCGAGGCCTTCAACGATCTGATCCTCAAATCCGAGGGCGACCGGATCATCCGATTTCGCGATGTCGGCACCGCCGAGCTCGGCCCACGCAACGAGCGCACGGTGCTCAAACGCAACGGCATCCCCATGGTTCTGGTCGTCGCCAGCCCGCAACCCGGCGCCAATTACATCGCCATCACCGACGAGTTCTATCGCCGGGTGGAGATGATCAAGCGCACGCTGCCGGCCGACATCGAGGTGGCCTGGGCCTTCGACGCCAGCCGGTACGTCCGAAAATCGGTGGCCGAGGTGCAGCAGACGATCTTCATCGCCTTCTGCCTCGTCATGCTGATCATCTTCGTCTTTCTTCGCGACTGGCGGACGACCCTCATTCCGCTGCTGGTGATCCCGGTGTCGCTCATCGGGTCGTTCTTCGTCATGTACCTCGCCGGCTTCACCATCAACGTGCTCACCCTGCTCGCCCTGGTACTGGCCATCGGCATGGTCGTCGACGACGCCATCGTCGTCGTCGAGGTCATCTACGCCAAGATCGAGGGCGGGCTCGACCCCATGAAGGCCGGGGTCGAGGGCACCCGCGAGATCTTCTTCGCCGTGGTGGCGACGACGGTGGCGCTGGTTTCGGTCTTCATGCCGATCCTCTTTCTCAGCGGGCTCGTCGGTCGGCTCTTCCGCGAGTTCGGCCTGACCCTCGCCGGGGCGGTGGTCATCTCGTCCTTTGTCGCCCTGACGCTGACCCCCATGCTCTCGACCCGGCTGCTCAAGAAACGGGCGCGACAGCCCTGGCTCTACCGCACCACCGAGCCGTTTTTCGCCGCCCTCGCCGCGGGCTACCGGGAGCTGGTGACCGGCATGCTCCGGCGGCGCTGGCTGGCGTTGCCCATCGTCGTCGTCTGCCTCGGCCTGGTCGCCCTCTTCCTCCAGATTCTGCCGCGCGAGCTGGCGCCGCTCGAAGACCGCGGCTCCATCAGCATCAACGCCCGCGGTCCCGAGGGGGCGACCTTCGCCTACATGGATCACTTCATGGACCGGCTCAACACGCTGATCCTGACCGAGGTACCCGAAATCGACAACGTGGTCACGGTGACCGCTCCCGGCTTCGGCGCGGCGTCGTCGGTCAACTCGGGGTTCGGCCGCATCAACCTGACCGACCCCGAAGACCGGCGAGCGAACCCAGATCCGAGATCGTCGCCTCGCTGACGCCGAAGATCGGTCTTCTGACCGAGGCGCGAACCTATCTTTCCGCAGGCGCCGACCATCGCCGTCGGCCGCCGCCGCGGGCTGCCGGTCCAGTACGTCATCCAGGCGCCCAACATGGAGAAGCTGCAGGAGGTGCTGCCGCTCTTCCTCGCCGCGGCCGAGGCCGACCCGACCTTCGACTTCGTCGATGTCGACCTCAAGTTCGACAAGCCCGAGCTCCGGGTCGCCATCGACCGCGAGCGGGCGCAGGACCAGGGGATCTCGGCGCTGCGCATCGCCCAGACCCTGCAGCTGGCGCTCAGCGAGCAGCGGCTCGGCTATCTTCGTCATGGACGGCAAACAGTACGAGGTCATCGGCCAGGTCGAGCGCGACTCCCGCGACGAGACCGTCGATCTCCGCAACCTCTACGTCACCTCCGCGGGCCGGCCGCCGGTGCTCCTCGACAAGCTCGTCACCGTCACCGAGACCTCGAGCCCGCCGCAGATCTTCCGCTTCGACCGCTACGCATCGGCCACGGTTTCGGCGGCGCTGGTTCCCGGCAAGACCATCGGCGATGGTATCGCCGCGATGGACCGGATCGCCGAGAGTGTGCTCGATGACAGCTTTTCCACCACCCTCGCCGGCGAGTCGCGCGACTTCGCCGAGAGCGCCACCAGTCTGGTCTTTGTCTTCGTGCTCGCGCTGGTGCTGGTCTACCTCGTCCTGGCCGCCCAGTTCGAGAGCTTCCGCGACCCGTTCATCATCATGTTCACCGTCCCGCTCGCCCTCGCCGGCGCCCTGCTCTCGCTCTGGTACTTCAACCAGACCCTCAACATCTTCAGCCAGATCGGGATGATCATGCTCATCGGGCTGGTGACCAAGAACGGCATCCTCATCGTCGAGTTCGCCAACCAGCGCAAGGCGGCGGGGGCGTCGGTGACCGAGTCGATCATCGAAGGAGCCACATCGCGGTTCCGGCCCGTGCTCATGACCAGCCTGTCGACGGTGCTCGGGATTCTGCCCATCGCGCTCGGTCTCGGCGCCGGCGCCGAAAGCCGGATCCCCATGGGCGTCGCGGTCATCGGCGGGATGGTCATCGGGACGTTCTTGACCCTCTTCGTCGTCCCCGCCATGTGCTCGTTCCTCACCAGCAAGAAGGGGCGCGTGTCACGGTTCACCTGAGCGCTCAGGCAGCATCGGTTCATCAGCGGTTTCGTGGCCTGCGGCTCATCGATCAGGAGATCTCGAAAGCAATATTTTTGAGTTAAATCGCAAAGGACGCAAAGTCCATCCATCGCAAAGGGCGCCAAGACATCGCATGTTTGACTTGGCAACGCGGTCCTTGAGAGTCGTCCCGGTGCCATGAGTGGCATTCGTTCTTGAAAGCCGTGGCCCGCACATGCCCGAATCTCTCGTTCACGAGCGGTTTCCCTCCATGGTACCGAGTCGACCCACAAGCACGCGGTACCCACTCTCAATTGCGATGGCTTCGCGCCCTTTGCGATGGCGAACTTGGCGCTCTTTGCGATTCAACCCTGGTAGCGGCCCGGTCCCACGGATCGACGAGCCGAAGGCCCTGAGCGCCTCGGATCTTCGGTCTCCCCTCGCTGGGTTCACCAGTCCCTCTCGCCGGAGCACGATCACAAACCGGGGGACACAATGGCCAAAACAACCCGCCGCGAACACCGGTTACGACGTTGCGTGGACCTACTGGAATAAGTGGATGCCAAGAATAGCCCGTTGTCGCAGAAGCTGTGGAACAGTGGATTCGGGACATCCTGAATCGCAACGGTGTATTCTGAAACGAGATGATTGATCAAACATCAAATCGACCGCGGCCTCAGGGCCGCAGAACTCTGTTGCTCTCGACGCTCGCGCTGCTGGCTCTGACGTCCGTGACGGCCAACGGCCAGGAGCGGGTTGCCTTTGTCGGCGTTGCCCTCGACACCGAAACCCGCGAAGCGGATCGACGCCTCCGGACGTATCTGGAACAACGGGTCTCCCTGTCGTTTGCTCCCGAGGAGTTGGAATACGCCCAGGTGGTCGAGCGGCTGGCTTCATGGGGGCGTGAAGAGGGAGTCTACCTGGCGCGAACGACCCCCTATGCGCTGGTGGCGTCGGAAATGCTCGGCGCCGATCTGGAGGTCCTGGCGACCTACATCAGTTCGGCGACCGGCAGCTCCACCTACCGAGCCTATTACGTCGCCCGTCAGGAGAGCCTGCCTCGCAATCCGACCCCGACCGACGTCGTGTCATTGATCTCCGAATCGAAAGAGCGGCTGCTCTTTATCCACCACAACCTGTTCAGCACCTCGAGCTTTTTCCTGCCGACACTCCACTTTCGGAGCAACCTCGTCTTCCATGCCTCCGAGTCAACCGAATCCATTATCGCGCTCGATGTGGAGCAACTCTCTGAGAACAGCAGCAGCGCCTTGGTCCGGGCGGTCGCCAACCGGGAGGCTGATCTCGCGGCGGTCTGGGACGGCACTCGCGCACGATTCACCAATGGCGGCGGAGATCCCGCCGACATTGCACTCGGCCACGAGGTGGTCTTCATCCCCCTGCCTTTTTCCGTTCCCAACGACCTGTTGGTGTGTTCAAGGTGGGCTCCCTCGGAGTTCAAGGAGCAGGTTCGATCGAAGATCCGCGAGATGGCTGACGACGAGATCGGGATCGGAGACTTCAGACACTGGGTCGATATCGTCGACACCCCGGATGCTCGAACCGCATTGTCCCGGCTGCGCTGGCTGGCCCGCGAGCAGGCGGTTCCGGTAACCGTCGACGTCATTTCGGCCGGCGGTTCTCGATCCGCCACACCTGAGATGCTCGATGCCGCCCGCCACGCCGTCCGCCTCTCAGGCATGGAATTCGTGCTCTACGACCAGGATTTTCACGAACACATCGACTACAGGTGGACCATCGACCGAATCCACGACGGCGCCGCCAGGCTTCGCTGCACACTCCCAGGAACCGACATCGATGACCAGGTGTTTCCCATCAGCTTCCACGACGAGCAGGACCTCACCAGGCGCATCGTCTCGCTGATGCAAGGTCGACTGCACCGCATTCGCTCCGTCTGGCCCTACAGCGGCCGCCAACCCATGGTCATCCGTGACACCACCTTGGCTCTCGCGCCGGGCACTGAACTTCCGGTGCAACGAATCACCTGGCTCGATCCCCTGCGTAACAGCTTCCGTGCAGGACCATTGTTCTCGGCTCGAGTCCGGAAATCGAGCATGTTCGTCCACGAGCTCGAAATTGATGATTTTCTGCGCACCGGCGAGGGCCCAATCACCCTCGACCCCATGAGCAACGTCGCATTCAGGGTGTACGAGCTTCGCCAGGAGCCGCCGAACACGTTCCACCGCATCGCTACCGGGGTATTGGTGGTTCTCCTGGCGCTGGCCGCTGGGGCGACGGTCACGGCCGCCCGCCGAGGCAGGAGAGCCGATTTCAGATTCGACGAGGAGACATTGCCGTCGTGACCGCCCACGGACCGGTAATCGGCCAAAAACTGGCTCACTACCGCATCTTGAAGCGGATCGGAAAGGGTGCGATGGGTGAGATTTTTCTCGCCAAGGACACCAAGCTGGGTCGCAATGTCGCGCTCAAAGTGCTGCCATCGGAATCGGTGATCGACGAAGATCGGCTCCGACGCTTTCTCCTCGAGGCCAGAGCCGTAGCGGCGATGAACCATTCGAACATCGTGACCATCCACGGTGTCGAGGAGTGCAACGGTATCCATTTTATCGCCATGGAGTTTGTGGAGGGTCGCACCCTGCGTGAGATCATTCCCCGCGGCGGGCTCCCGTTTGAGGAATTTCTCCGGATCGCAGAGGAGCTGACCCGAGCCGTGGCGGCTGCCCACTCTGCCGGCATCACGCACCGCGACCTCAAACCCGACAACGTCATGATCACCCAATCCGGGGGCGTGAAAGTCCTCGATTTCGGGCTCGCAAGGGTGATCGACCATCCACACAATGACGACGTGAAAGGCGCACCGCAGACTGCCCCATTGGGTCCAGGCTCCGAACGGCTGACACAAGATGACAAGTTGATAGGAACCATCCCTTACATGTCTCCTGAACACGTAATCGGGCGTGGGATCGACCAAAGATCCGATCTCTTCTCACTTGCAATCATTCTGTACGAGATGCTCACCGGCGAGCGACCATTTCACGGCCGGACCTGTGCAGACCTGATGGCCTCGATTCTCCACTCACAACCCCGGCCCATATCCTCGGAACGCCACGACATTCCCGAGCAGCTCAGTCTCGCCATCGCTCTCTGTTTGGAAAAGGACCCGGCCGCGCGACTCCAGTCCGCCGAAAGCCTCTACGAACAGTTGAGGATTCTCCGCCTGCAGCGATCATCGGGGGCGTTGAGGGTAGAACGCGATTTCGTCGAACATCTGAGGGGATCGCCGTCCATTTCCACAAACATCCGGCGCCGAGTTCAACGGCTTCTTTCGCGCCATCGCATATCGCTCTTGCTCGTCACTGCAATCTTCCTGATCAACCTCATCGAGACCATGGTGGAAACCACTCTACGGAATCAATACGGATTCGGCCGGGAGCTGGAGTCCCAACTCGCTCGCGCTTCTCATTGGTGGGAAGGATCAGCGGTCATCTCAGCTTGGGATGCCGTTTCCCCGGTGGTAATCTACGGCTACTCGATCGCCTATTTCTTCCTCCTACTCGCTCTGGCAGTGTTCACCGGTGTCGCTCTCGCGAAGAGACCGAACCAGGCACCCTTCCGTCTGTTCGCGTCGAGTATCGCGATGACCTACGCGGTCAGTCTGCCCTTCTTCCTCTTCTTTCCGGTTCCGGAGCGCTGGGCGTGGCCCGACTCCGGCGCCATCCTGTTGTCGGATCTCTGGGCTCCGCGGCTCATCGAGATGTTCCGGCCGATTTCCGGTCTCAACAACTGCTTCCCGAGCTTTCATGTGTCGTTGACAACGGTGATCGTGGGTCTTTGTTTCGTTGAACGGCTCAGGTATCGGTGGGTCGCGCTGTGGCTCGGGCTCCTGGTGATGCTCTCCACGCTGGTGCTCGGAATTCACTGGGTCACCGACATCGTCGCCGGTCTGGCCACGGGCGTGCTCGCGGTCGCTTCAGCCCTCCTCTTGGAACGCCGGATCACGTGGCCGGCGGCGGGCTCACCACCGGTGCCGCGGCCACCACCGGCGTCGTCATCGGCACCTTCCTGACCCTCTTCGTCGTACCCGCCATGTGCTCGTTCCTCACCAGCAAGAAGGGGCGCGTGTCACGGTTCACCTGAGCGCTCAGGCAGCATCGGTTCAACAGCGGTTTCGTGGCCTGCGGCTCATCGATCAGGAGATCTCGAAAGCAATATTTTTGAGTTAAATCGCAAAGGACGCAAAGTCCATCCATCGCAAAGGGCGCCAAGACATCGCATGTTTGACTTGGCAACGCGGTCCTTGAGAGTCGTCCCGGTGCCATGAGTGGCATTCGTTCTTGAAAGCCGTGGCCCGCACATGCCCGAATCTCTCGTTCACGAGCGGTTTCCCTCCATGGTACCGAGTCGACCCACAAGCACGCGGTACCCACTCTCAATTGCGATGGCTTCGCGCCCTTTGCGATGGCGAACTTGGCGCTCTTTGCGATTCAACCCTGGTAGCGGCCCGGTCCCACGGATCGACGAGCCGAAGGCCCTGAGCGCCTCGGATCTTCGGTCTCCCCTCGCTGCACTCACCAATCCCTCTCGCCGGGGTACGATCACCCGACAGGGGGAAGCCATGACCGAAACCACACGACGCGGATTCGTTACTTCGACCGTGGGCGCGCTCGGCGCTGGCGCGCTGCTGGCGAGCCTTGGAACGGCCACGAGGAACGCGATCGCCGATGAGCTCGCGACCGCGGCGGATGACCTCGCGTTCTGGCGGCTTGTCCAGAACCAGTTTCGCCTCGATCCGGGTCTGCTCTACTTCAACAACGCTTCCCTCGGACCGTCGCCGGCGCTCGTCGCCGACGCCACCGAGCACTATCGCCGCAAGCTCGACGCGTTTCCATCGCGATGGATGTGGGGCGGATGGACGGAGGAGTTCGAAGCGGTGCGGACAAAGGCCGCCGAACTGCTCGGCGCATCCGCCGAGGAAATCGCCCTCATCCACAACACCACCGAGGGCATGAACCTGGTCGCCTTCAGCCTCGATCTCAAACCCGGTGACGAGGTCATCGTTGCCGATCACGAGCACTATTCCGGCACCATACCGTGGGAGTACTGGCAGGTTCCAAAGGGCGTTCGGCTCGTCCGGCCGACCCTTCCCCTGATACCGTCCGAACCCGAGGAAATCGTCGAGGTCTACCGCCGCGCTATCACCTCCCGGACCCGGGTCATCTCCATGTGCCACGTGGTCAACACCAACGGCATGATTCTTCCGGTCAAGGAGGTGTCCGAGATAGCCCGGGCGCGCGGCATCCTGGTCGCCGTCGACGGCGCCCAAGCCCCGGGTCACATCCCGGTCGATCTCCACGATCTCGGCTGCGACTTCTACGCCGCATCTGCGCACAAATGGCTCTTCTCGCCCAAAGGCGTTGGTGTCTTCTATGCCCGGCACGAAAGCCAGGCCCTGCTTCGGCCACTCATCGTCGCCCACGGATGGGAAGACGAGTCCATCCGCCGGCTCGAGAACTACAACACCCGCAACCTCCCCGAAGTCCTCGGACTCGGCGTCGCCTTCGACTTCCAGAACCTCCTCGGACCGGAACGACGTTCGGCCCGGATCCTCGAGCTCAAACGGCAGTTTCGGGGTCACCTCCAAGACGACCCGGCATTCAAGATCAAGACTCCGACCGGTGACCGTCTATCGGCCGGGATCCAAACCGTTGAAATCGTCGGCCGCGACGTCCGCGATGTCGCTTCGACCCTCGCCGAGCGATACCGTATCGACTGTCGCCCCATGAGCAGCCATGGGCTCAATGGTCTTCGGATATCTCTCTCGGTCTTCAACAGCGAAGACCAGATCGATGTGCTCGCGGCCGCGTTGCGTGAGGTGTCGATCGGCTGACTCCAGCTGAGAAACCAGCCTCTTGCAACCCCGGAATTCTTGGTGGTTTGTGGTTTCTGTGCCGGCGAGACGCCGGCACTACAAAGGGCTGAGGTCCATTGCAGGGCCGGCGATGAATGAGGGTCGGGAGACCTCAGTGTCCAATTTTTGAACTCAGCAAGAGGCTCAACCGATAGGTTCTCGCGTTCAGAGACGGTCGAAGAGCCACACCTTGCGGGGCGATACGACTCAGTCGGCCGCCACCTCGACATCAGACGGTGTTCACGTAAGTCCCTATTCAACCTCACGATGGCGCACAGCGCCCGGATTGGCATGGGTCGTGCTCTTGATCGGTTCGACATCCCGTGAGGTCACGGACGCCGTCGAAAACGCCGGCGGATCGTCAACCCGGTCGACAGCGACCACAACCACGACCCTGGAGGGCAACGATGAAAACAAGAAATGCACGATGGATGGGCCGAACCACACTCTTGGCATTTACGGTGGCGATGGCGTTGGCGGCCGCACCGACCACCGGTTCGGCCTGCGACAACGACATCCGGATCGCGCCGGAGACCCTCAATCTCAGGAGCAACGGGACGGTCGTCACCGTTCACACCGACATTCTCTACTCAGACATGGACGCCTACAGCGTGTTTCTCAACGACGTCGCCATTAAGCTCATGGAAAGCGGACAACCGCGGCTACTTCGTGGCCAAGTTTCTGATGGACGACATCAAGGCGATTGATGGGTTGATCCTGAACGACTACAACATCTTTCAGCTCGTCGCAGTGACCGTCGGCGGTGAGCCCGTCTGCGGTGAGGCGGATGTCATGGTCATCGACCGCGGCTCGCCGAGGGCCGCCGGTGACCGGAGATCATCGAGCGCCGATTAGTCCGCAGCTCAAGCCAGGAATCGGCCCCCATCGCAAACGCTGGGGGTCGATTTTCGTTCCTTCACAGTCAGACGAAGCACGCAATTCGTGGTAGCATCCAGCGAATTGCGACTCAGTATCTCTTAAGAAGACTGGAAGGCTCATGAAATTCAATTGCAGATCGATGGCGTCAATGGTGGCGGTGGCCGTGATGGTGGGTTTGTTCGGGTTCACGACTCCGAGCTCCGCCGGCGAATCCGAGGCGCCGGCCGCCTCGCAGAAGTCCGTGTTGGTGACCGGCGCGAGCAGCGGGATCGGCCTCAAGATCACCGAGGTCCTGGCAGAGCGCGGGGTCCACGTCTGGGCCGGCGCAAGGACAGAGGCCGACCTCAAGCGGCTCGACGCCATGGATAACGTCACGTCGATTCGTCTCGATGTCACGGTTCAGCAGGAGATCGACGCCGCGGTCAAGCGCATCTCCAAGGATGAGCGGGGTCTCTACGGGCTGGTCAACAATGCCGGCGTCGCGATCCTCGCGCCGCTCATCGAGGTCGAGGAGTCCGAGCTCGACTTCATCTTCGATGTCAACATCTACGGCCCCTATCGGGTGACCAAGGCCTTCGCCCCGCTCATCATCGAGTCCAAAGGACGAATCACCACCATCAGCTCGATTTCCGGCATCCTCTCGGGCACCCTCTTCGGGCCCTACAGCATGAGCAAGCATGCCATGGAGGCCTACGGCGACTCGCTGGCGCGCGAGATGGCCAAGTTCGACGTCAAAGTCAGCCTGGTCGAACCGGGAAACTACAGGTCTCAGATCGGCCTGAGTCTGAAGAAGAGAATGGAGTCCAAGGGAATCACTCATGAGGATTCCCTCTACAAGGACGAAATCGAAGCCATCGTGTCGAGGGTCGGCGAGCGGTCGGATGAAAAGGACCCCGAGGAGGTCGCCGAGGCGGTCTACCAGGCGCTCTTCAGCGAGAATCCGAAGATGCGGTACATGGTGGTGCCTGATCAGGAAGAGGCGGGCTGGACCATCAGCAAGGCGATCCAGGAGCTTGTCCAGCTCAACGAGGGCCAGCCCTTCGCCTACGACCGCGACGCATTGGTGAAGATGCTCGACGAGGCTTTGGCGGAAGTGGAGTAGCCGGGAGCAGCGACCGGGGCAGCGACAGCGACAGCGTCAACGTCCGGGACCGCGGCAGCGTCCGGGGCAGCGGCAGCGACCGCGTCAGCGCTCCGAGCACGCGCAAGACCACCGCCCACCGGGACGTGCCGGGTTTGACATTGTGCTTCCTAGACCCATCCGGCAGAGCAGAGCCTTGCGCACAATGTCACACCGGGCACTCCACGGCGACGGCGACCCGGTGCACCTCTCCCGGCCCGCCATGAGGCCGACGCGACGATCGCCGGCCGAAGCCTCGAGAGGCCGCAGCACCGACTTCAACCGACACCGATGCGCCAAAGAAGAGGCGACGGCGACGGCGACGGCCGAACAAACCCCCGGCCAACACCGAGGGATAGCCCGCCCGCACAGGTCGCGCAACCAAGATCACCAGCCGCCGATGGCGTCTGCAATCGCGTCTGCAACAAAACTGAATATCAACCCGAGGGCGTCCCCCGCCAGTGTCGAATGGGGATCGCTCCATGCCTCTACCATTTCATTGAGCAGCACCACCCCAACCTCGCTCGCCGTATCACCGATCCGCTCGGCAAGGGGGCGGAGGTTTTCGACAGTCTCCGCAGCGGCCACGGCGGTCCCAGCCGCGGCGGCCGCCGGTAGAGTCCGGCTGGACTCGACGCCTTGCCGCACGATCTCCTCGATCTGGCCTCGACCGACATACAACCCGCCGCACCAATCACATCGCTGGTATTGGATGCCACGAAAACTGCCGGGGCGCAGGGCGGTCTGATCACAACACGGGCAGGGCTCGCCACCTTCTCCGCACGAACTCTTGAAATCGTTCGGATCGGGTTTGTAGCTACTCGGCACGTCCGGATGGGCCTGCAGATAGGAATGGACCTCTTCGACGTCGAACCACAGCCCGCCGCAGTTGTTGCAGCGATCGATGGTGACCCCGTGGCGCTTCTCCTGGTTCATGAGGGTCCCGCAACCGAGACATTTCAAGACGTCTGTGTCCATCTGTCCCCCTTTCTGAATATACGCTCCACATCGACTCGTGTTCGCGACCGGGAAACACACCGACCCAAAGCTCGGCTGAAGTGGACTGGATGCAAGCATTCAGGATCCTCGCCGTTGTCTTCATCTCGTTGGCAATCAGTCTTCCCTGTCTCGCCAAAGACACCACCTCATCGGGAATCCTCGCAGCCTCAGTGGGAAATGAGGTGGTGCTGGTCGAACCCAACAGCGGCACCGCCATTCCGCTCGAGAGCGGGCCGGTGAAAAGGTGCCAGATGGCACCAATACGCTGCTCGCCGGTCACTTCAGGGTCATCGCCTGGGACGCACCGGGGCACGGCGCCTCATACATCCCACCGGAGGAGTACACCTTCCTCGACTACCTCGGCGTCCTCGACGAAACGGCTGAAAGTCGGAGGGACCTCCGAAGCCATCAACCCGGCAGCGACTTGGGCTTCATCAGGTTGTCCTCCATCATCTTGAGCTCGTCGATGCCGGAGATGATGATGTCGGGGTCGATCGCGAGGGTCTCGACGGGCGCTTTGTCGCGGTAATCGATCTTCGACAGCACGTATTTGATGCAGTTCAGCCGCGCCAGCTTCTTGACATCCGAGCGGACGATCGTCCACGGCGCCACGGTCCGGTTGCTCTCCGACAGCATCTGGAACTTCCTGACCGTGTACTGGTCCCAGAGCTTCTGCGCCTGTTCGTCCACCGGCGAGATCTTGTACTGCTTGAGCAGATCGCCGTGGCGTGATTTGAACCGCCGGAGCTGCTCTTTCTTGGAAACCGAAAAGTAGAACTTGAAGAGCTTGATCCCATCCTTGACGAGCATCCGCTCGAAGAGCGGCACGTCCTTGAGAAAGCGCTTGTTCTCCTCATCGGTACAGAAACCCATGGCGGGCTCGACCATGGCGCGGTTGTACCAGGAGCGATCGAAGAAAACGATTTCTCCGGCCGCCGGCAGGTGGGCGACGTAGCGCTGGAAGTACCACTGGGTGCGCTCCCTGTCGCTCGGTTTTTCGAGGGCGACCACGCGCGCACCGCGAGGGTTCATGTGCTCGGTGAAGCGCTTGATGGTGCCGCCTTTGCCGGCGGCGTCGCGTCCCTCGAAGATCATCACGATCCGCATGCCGTCGGCGCGCACCTGGGATTGCATCTTCATGAGCTCGATCTGGAGGTGGTGGAGCTCCTGCTCGTAGTCGAGGGTCGTCTTTCTTGACCCACACCGACGACGCGGTCTCTGTCTTTTCCTCTGCTCGCTGTTCTTGAAGCGCCGTGTGCTCGCGGAGCTTCACTGCTGTCCGTTTGCCGGAGGCCGTGCGTTCCGGACGGCATCGGGCGCCTCGCTCTTTTTCTTGGTTGCTTTTTCACGGTGCTCCCGCTCCCACCAGTATACGTGCGCAAGAATCGAGTCAGCGTATGAACTTGCCGTGTTTTCGCTTTTGTTTCTGCATGATCTTGAGCTCCCGGTCGCCCCGGATGACGATGTCCGGGTTCGGCGCGAAATCGAGGGTCCGGCTGCGGCCGGTGTACTTGATCTGGCTCAGGATGAGCTTGATGGTTTCGAGCCGAGCGAGCGCCTTGTCGTCGGAGCGAATGACGAACCAGGGCGTCGCCGGCGTGTGGGTCTTCTTCAAGAGTCTGTACTTCATCTTGGTGAAGTCGTCCCACAGCTCCTGGGCCTGGAGGTCGACCTCGCTCAGCTTCCACTGTCGCAGGGGGTCGTTCTTGCGACGCTCGAAGCGGAGCGACCTGCTCCTGCTTGGAGACCGAAAAGTAGAGCTTGATGAGAAAGGTCCTCTTGTCGGCGATGATCCGCTCCTCGTAACCGACGACCTTGTCCATGAATCGCTTGTACTGGGCCTTCGAGCAGAAACCCATGACCGGCTCGACCAGGGCGCGGTTGTACCAGCTGCGGTCGAAGAGGACGATCTCGCCGGCGTGCGGAAAGTGCTCGATGTAGCGTTTCATGTGCAGTTCGGTACGCTGGATCTCGGTCGGTTTGCCGAGGGCGATCACCCGGTACCGTTTCTCGTTCATGTAACGCACGACGCGGCGGATGGTGCCGCCCTTGCCGGATGCGTCGCGACCGTCGAAGAGGATGATCGCCTTCTTGTTGGTGCGTTCGAGGTGCTGCTGGAGCTTGATCAGCTCGGCCTGGTAGGGCTTGAGCAATCTCGGCTCGGAAGTACTTGGTGAGCGCCGCTTCGGTGAGCTCCTTCCGGTCCTTTTTCTTCAAGCCCTCCTGCACCGCCCGGATCTGCTCGATGAGGCTGGCGTCCTCGTCCGGCGATTCGACGCGCCGAACAACCGCACGGATCCGGAGGTGGTCCCCTCCTGGGCCTCTTCGTCGGCCACGACCTGCTTCTTCTTGGGTACGGGAGCCACGGTCACCACCCCCTCTCATTTCGTGCGGATTCGGTCGCTCAGTATAGCGAAATCGGCCTTTGGGTGCACCCTGTCGGGAATCGCGCGCCGCTAACTTCCTCCCCGAATGGGTGCCGAATAATGGGTGTCGAGTAGACCCGGGCGGTTGCCCGCCCGGGTCTACTCGACACCGTTCCACCGTTCCGTTTCCGGCACCGTTTCCCTGGCCACCTTCGTCGTCGGGCTCAAAACCGGGTGGTCGCTCGACAAGGAGCGAGCCGACCTGCCGGGGGACCAGAAGGTGGTGCGGCGGGTCTGATTCCCGGGCGACCAGCGACACAGGGGGCAGGCGGCGCGGTCGTCGGCAGTCTCCATCCTGCCGCCGATGCGGGACTCCGTTGGCGAGAGGCTGAACGCGAGGTGCATCACGTCGGGCTCATCTTTTGAGGTCGTATCATTCATGTCAGTTTGTTAACCTGGTGCGGTCGAGTTTTACAGTCAAGCCGCAACTTCAGGAGAGGAGAGTGAGCGATGGCCAAGCGAAACACACTGCGGGTGGTTCTTGTCGGACTGTTCATCGCAGGCACCGGAGCATCAATGGGTGTTGCCCAGATGGAGGTCGAAAAACCACAGCCGACGGTGCCGGAGATCTACACGATCAACGGTGCCTTCGCGCGAATCGCGTACAACAATGAGGGCTGGGTCACGCTCGGCTATCGAGCCGCCAACGCGTCGCAGGGCACCGACTGGATGTTGCTCGAGGTGGGCGTGACGGTCTTCAAGGGTATCCCGAATCAGACCATGGAGCGTGCCAGCTTCGCCGTCAAGATGCCGGACGGCTCCATGGTCCCGATGGCGTCCCAGCGGGAGTTCGCCGAGGCCGGCTATCTGCGGGCGCTCAACAAACGCGCCAGCATGGTGCGCGACTCCATCAACTACTTCCCGACCGCGGGTGGTGCCCCCTGTCCGATGCTGTTCTTCTCCGATCCGGCTGATAATGTTGGAGCGCTCGCGTTCGACAACTTCGACATCAGCTGGCAGCGAAACTGCCTCGGGCGACTGTTCTTCAAGCTCCCCGAAGGCCAGACGATCGAGCCGGGACAGTACTGGCTGGTGGTGCAGTTCGCGGGCAGCGCGGTCGAGGTTCCCTTCAGGATCATGACCAAGGACGAGGAGAAGTTCCTCAAGAAGAACTGGAAGGACCTCAAGAAGGAACACGATGCGTACCTGAAGCGCGAGGCCGAGAAAGTCGGACAGAGCCAGAAGTAACCAGCTCTCGACCCTCGCTCGTTCGTGGTGGCAAGACGCTCGCGACGCGAACGAGATCATCGAGGCGCGACGTTGGGGGCCGGATCCCGGGCTGCGCCGAGCAAAGCTTGGTGATCGGTTGGCGTCACAACGAAGAACTCGTCTCCAATGATCTCGAGGCCAGCCGGAGTGCTGGCGACCCAGGGATCGTCGGACATCGGGCACGAGGCAATGATCACCCGGCCGCCGAAGCGGGCATGGATGTGCTGCGCCGGGCCCGAGGCGTGTCCGACAACCATCCGCCGCGCACCGACGTTGTCGAGGATTTCCGACATCTCGGCATCATGGAGCTTGTCGTCCCACTCGGTAGCGCCTTTGAACCACAGAGGGCCGTTCTTGGAGAGCACCACCCAGCTGCCCAGTCTCGGTCAGCGGCTGGAGCTCGTTGGCGGCTTCGGCGCGCTTCCTGGCGCTCCGCTGTTGTTTGCCTTCGAGCCCGTTGAGGTACGCAATCTCGGCGGTGATCACGTCAACCAGGTCGTTCGCCGAGGATAACGGCAGGGCGAGACCGTCGCGAGACCATCCTCGCACGGTAGTCGTCGAACGCCGCAATCTCGTCGGTCGCAGCATCGTTGACATAGACGACGTCCATCTCGCCCATGTCAGGAGAAAAGCCGGCATGCACGAACAGCGTTCCATCGCGCTCGAACGCCACCGGCAGGGTTCGCAGCCACCGGCCGTAGACACCCTCAGGCCGCATGGACATGGCGTACTCGACCCAGCCCGGTGGGTGGCTCGCTATCCACTCGGCCCGCGCAGCCTCGTCGGCGGTGAAATCCCCGCCGGTGGCGACCGCCCGCTGCTGGCGCCACGCCGCATAGGCCTCCCAGGCCCGTTGCTGCTGCAGCTCCGAGTCGGCGCCGGCAAAGTGCTGGTACGCCATGTAGTCGACGTCGCGGTAGTCGCCGATGATGTTGAGGACCTCGTGGTTGCCCATCAGCACCACCACCTTACCGCCGGCCGCTGCGGCCTCCTGCTGCAGCCTCATGAAGAGATCGAGCGCGGCGCGGACGTTTTCGCCCCCGTCCATCAGGTCGCCGGTCTGAACGAGGACGGCGTCGCCACCGACTCCAGTGCCCCACCTCGTCCACGAGCTCCAACCGTTGGAGCAGTTGGGTGGCGGTGTTTGCGGCGCCGGACAGCTCGCCGATCACGATGGTGCGGGGCGCGTCGGCGCGGCCGGGGGCCGCGACGGCGAGCGCGACGAGTAGAGTCAGAACAATCCGGAACAAACAGTCGGTGTCGTTGCGCGAGGGGTGACGTTGGTTCATTGAAGTATCCTCCGAGGAGTGATCGTTGATCGTACCGCCGGCCGCCAAACTGCGGCGACGTTTTGTAGCCTTACGTGAACGTACGTAAGACTCCAGAACTCGTTTCATCTATGCGCCGAGGAGTATCTCGCCTCCTCGTGCAAGAACTGGGAGCCGCGCCCGTCACGCGCAGCGAAGCTGCCGGCGGCGACGGAGCACAGATGAGAAAGCGTCAGTGGAGGTGACAGGCTGATGCCGGGCAGCCTGTCCGGGTGGCCCGGTCGCAAGACTCGGCGCCGGGCTTCAGCCTGGCTCCCCATCGGGGCGATCGTCCCTCGGCGGGCTCGCCCGGACGGCGTGGGAGGCCGCCCTCGAGCTGATGGGTGCCGTTGCCCGCAACGACGGGCTGCGAGGAAGGAGGGATGTACGATGTGGTTGCCGCGTCCAGGCAGAGGGAAACCTGGACAACCGGCTCCCGCACGTCTACGCGCTGGTGTCGCGAGGGGGGTGGTCGCAGCCCGGTGAGGGGATTCCGTTTACATTCGTCGATGTGTACTCAGCGGAGTTGCTGTTTCGTCACAAGGTCATCCGGTTGCCGAGCCGTCTCAAGTCGTTCGCCGGCACATTGCACGTTCATCGGTTGAGAATCGCCCGGCACGGCCCGCGTTGAAAAAGGGGCTGCCCGAGGGCAGCCCCTAATGACGCCTTGTGGCGAAAAATCAGAACTCGATCTTGAAATTGAGGCGGATCTCCCGCGGATCCTGGAAGTTGTCCGCCTTGTTGAAGGCCGGGTCCTGATCCATGCCTGCGGCAATAGAGTTGTAGTCGAAGCCGGCCGCGAACTCGTCCGGAGTCAGCGGCAGCTCGTCGAGCGTGCGATGCGTCCAGTACCTGGTCCCCGGTGTCGGAGTCGAACAGGTTGAGCACGGTCAGACCGACCGAGAACGTGAGCTTCGAGAAGTTGAAGCGCTGCCACAGCGACAGGTCGGTCTGCAGAGCCAGTCGGTCTCGCCGAGGTCACCGCGGCCGAACGGGTAGAAGAAGCCACCGGGACGTCGCCGATGTGGACACCGGCGTGCCGCTGCCGATGTACTGGGTGGCAGCCGACCGACAGGCCGAAGTCGAAGTCGTACAGGAACTGCGCGCCCAGCTGGTGGGTGCGGTTGGTGGCGAGGTCGCCGTACACGAGGTTGCCGTTTGGTCGTACATCGAGCTGACCACGTCGTACAGCCGGCTGACGTTCGGCGACAGGCGGGCGTTGTCACCGACGTTGTTCTGTTCGTCGGAGTTGGCCAGACCGGAGTAGTTGCCCGACAGGCTGCTGAGCGTGTAGTAGCGCGCGCAGCGACCAGTTGTCGGAGAAACGCTTCTCCATGGTCAGCTCGAGCGCGTCGTACTCGCGCACCGGTTTGGGGTAGATCAGACCGTCGGGCTGCGGATCGGCAGACGATCCCCTCGACCGGGATTGGCGATGATGTACACCTCCCCGATACCCGGGTAGAGGAAGCCGACGTCCTCGATCGCTCGGGTGATCTCCTTGTGCACGTAGCGCGCGCCGACCTGGATGGTGGTGGTCAGCTGGTGGTCAACACCGATCTGCGCCTCCCAGCTCTCCATCGGCTTGAGGTTCGGGTCGACCGCCGGGAACCCGAACAGTTCCTCGAACATCGGATCGATCGAGTTGAAGCGCTGATCGACGGTGTCGATCAGGGTGCCAGCGCCGCAGGTCGGCACGTCGAAGATGGTGTTGTTGCCGACGCCGCAACCGGCGGCGGGATCGTTGAGACCCGGATCGGCGGTGTCGAAGGTGAACCAGTAGTCGACCCACTTGTCACCGCCGAACGAGCCGCGCGGCATCTCGTACTTGGTCACGTCGTAGTAGATGCCGTAGCTACCGTACAGCTTCCACTTGGCGTCGCCCAGGATGTCCCAGGCGAAGCCGAGGCGCGGCGCGATCTTGTCGCCGTACGCGAACTCGATCGCCGGGTCGGGACCGGTGGCGCCGAAGTTCGGGATGCCCTCCTGCTCGGCACGCACGCCGATGTTCAGGGTCACGTGCGGCGAGCACGTTCCAGGTGTCCTGGACGAACAGCGCCTCGTTGTTGGTCTTCACCTTACCGAAGGTCGAGATGTTGAGAAGCCGGAACATGCCATAGTCGCCGGAGACGCTTTGACCCGAGGAAGTCGTGTAGTCCCTACCCCAGTAGTACAGAATCCGGTCGGCGTTGTAGCCGCTCTCGACGTCGTTGTAAATCTCCTCGTTCTGGTAGCCGAACTTCAGCGAGTGGTCGCCCGCGCCACTGAAGTACCAGGTCCCGTCGAGACCGTAGGCGGTCCGCTCGTAGATGTCCCTCTGGTTGACCCCGGTCTGCAGGTTGTCGCTGAAGAAGCCGGGACCATTCTGCCACTGGGGATCCGATCTCGGGCCACACGGACTCCAGGAAGTCCGCGTCCGACGACGTGGAGTAGTTGTGGATCAACGGGAAGGTCGGAATGCCCGTGTCCATGGTGTTGGTGTGGAAGAAGCCCGCACGGCCGGCGACGACGAAGCTGTCGCTGGCGATCCAGTCGCCGCTCAGCGAGTAGGTCTCGCGCTCGCCCTCCTGTCCGAGAGGCGCATAGTTGTCCTGCTCGTACAGTCCGCTGCGGCCGCTGCGGCCGGGCAGCAGGCCGTCGGTCTTGTACGGCGAGATGTTGCGCGCCGAGCTTGAACAGGAAGTTGCTGCTGATGTTGGCGGTCACGTTCACCACCCCGTAGTCGACCTGGAAGTCCTGGGTGTAGGTGTCGGCCGGAGCGTTCGACCATTCGACCGTGCGTTTTGTGGTCCGGAGGCCAGGCTGGTACGACGCGAAGAACCACAGCCGGTCACGCAGGATCGGCCCGGACACGAAAAAGCCCGGGTCCCAGCGGGTCTCGTCGTCCTTGCCGTACTTCTCGTACTCGCCGGTTCCGCTGTACAGCGTCGGGCGCTCGCTACCGTTCCAGCTCTCGTTCTCGTAGTCGACGAACACGGCGCCGTGGAACTCGTTGGCGCCGGAGCGGGTGACGGCGTTGATCACACCACCCGTCGAACCGCCGTACTCAGCGGCGTATCCGGCCGACTTCACCTGCACCTCCTCGAACATCTCGGCGCGCATCGGGACCGCGTCGTCGCCGATCTGCGGGTCGGTGGTGTCGATGCCGTCGATGATGTACCGATTCTCGAGGCCGGACGCGCCGTCGATCGAGATGCCGCCCGCCTGGGGATCGTTAACCGTTCCGGGAGCGAACGACACGACATCCGTGAAGTTCCGGCCACGGGGCAGGAAGTCGATCTCGTACTTGTTGACGCTGGTCGCGACCTGGCTCTCGGTGAAGTCAATGCCGATCGTGTCGGAGTAGATCACGATCTCCTCACTGAACTGCTCCTGCATCGTGAAGTCGACGGTCGTCGCTACGCCGAGGGTGACGCGCACGCCACCCGCGGAGGAATCTTGGAAGCCCTGGAGCTTGGTGGTGATCTGGTACGTACCGGGCTGAGCACGCGGGAAACGGTACTCGCCTTGTGTGTCGCTGATCGCCACGAGTTTGCCCAGCGGGCCTTCCGCCTCGACCTGCACGCCCGGCAGCGGTGCGCCGGTGGCGTCGACGACGGTGCCCACGATCGAGCTGCTGGTCTCCTGCGCGAAAACCGGCGCGGTTGCGAGCAGCAACCCGATGGCGATCGCGCACAGAAAAGTCTTCCTAAACAAGCGTTTCATACCCAGCTCCCCCTCTCATTCCTCGAAAACAAAATGAATGACTGTCTTGGTGGTGTCCCGACGGCGCGGTGCACACGTCCGGAACCGTCCGTTCAGTCCATTTGTCGATTCCCCCCTCCGAGTCGGTCCTCCTTTCCTGTGCAGGTCTGCCGCGCACCGACCACTGCCATTCGTGGAGTGGACCCACGCCGACGAGATCGTGCGGATCCCAAAAGCCTGATGTCCGGATCGGCAGCTTCGGTCAGGCACATCTTTTACAATACCCCTCGCGCTGAATATTATCATCCTCACATAAATGCTGCAAGGTATATGCCATATCATTGAAACACTTACGATGCCAGCTCAAGGTGCGTGTAGACGGCAAACGCCACTCTGACGAACCACGGTATGACGCCGAGATTTTACACTTTTTGTCCGAGAATTCGGACGGCGATCCCGTTTTCCGTACATCACCGACGACTGTCGCGCACCTACGGCGGTTCCTCGCCATTCCTATTACTGCGCCCGTGTTTTGAAAGGACGTTGATCCAGCGTGTGGCGGTGATCACCACGAACCGACGTCAGCTCCCGGCGGTTCCAGGTCGAACAGCACAACCGACCTTCCGAACCGGTCGATCTCTTGCTGGAGGCGCTGGAGAATCAGATCACGTCGAACGAGCAGGGCGTCGATCTGTGGGGCATTCAGGTACACGGATAACTCGCGTCGGACCTTTTCCGGATCGAGATTCTCGAGCGCGTCGTATAGACGGCGTTCACAACGGCTGAGAGCTCCGGATTTAACCAGCTCCGGCGTCGTGATGAAGGCTCGCGTGTGGTCGATGAACCACAGCCTCCACTTGCGATCGATCAGCACGTTTCCCTGGTTGCGATCGACGTTCCCGATGAGATTGTCGAACACCACCATGATCTTCTTCTGCTGGTTCCACCGGAACAGGTTGGGCGGTTGGAGCCGACGGTCCACCCGATCCTCCTCCGTGATGGTGCCCTCGATCCACAACGACACGCTCCCGGACGTCTGGCCGACGTCGCGCGGTACCGACGGGGGGACACGGTTGAGCCCGAGCAGACGATCGAGGCGGTAGGCCGCGCAGTTGAACAGGTGGTAGTCATGGAAGTCGCTGACGTTGACGTTCTGCTGCCGGCTGACCCCCCGAACCACCTGATCCGACCCGTTGAAGGCGGCGGCGACGCGCACACCGTCATGCTCGAGCACCAGCTTCCTCGGTCCGCTGCGCCCCGTGTGAAGCGGTCGATCCGAGATGATCTCGGCAGTCTCGAGAAATCGGTCGATCTCGTCGAGGCTGGCAAACGGCAGCGGCTGACCATCGGTGTCATACCAGGTGACGTCGGTGGCGGAGCTGGGCACCGGGCGGATGATTCCGACGGATACGACCAGCACCGTGAGCAGGGCCCGCGAGCGTGGCATCTGAATCCTCATCGATACACTCCGTGGTCCCGAACAATCGGACCATTTTTCGACCGGATCGCGACAGCAGGCCTTCAGAGATCGAAAGGCACCCTTACCTGGCTCTGGTCCAGGTCGATGCCGAGCACCCATCGGCCCGCCTCGACGCCGTCCGGAACGTGAAAGTAGAACCGCTCGAAGCAGGCGCGGTTGTCGTTGACGTACACCTCGTCGAAGGCCACCTGGCGGCGTTCGCTCTGGTTCACGAAGAAGTTGAAGCGGCACGGCTTGCGCGATCCAGGGAAGTCGTACGACGCGCTGCCGGCGACGTTGGCGCGACGAGATAGGTTGGCGAGCTCGACGTGCGCCTGGCGGTACTCCTGCTGTGTGGCGAGCGGATGCCGACGTCCTGACGGTGACCGAACGAAGATATCGCTGCGGGAGATGGTGGCTCGCTGCCCGTCTGCGGCGGCCACGCCGACGTCCAGTACCAACCACGGCCCACCGGTGCCGAGTCGGGCGAACCTGTAGTCCACCACGACCCAGACGACCTGACCGCCGTATCGGACGACGCCGTTACCGATCGACTCGAGGACCGGCACCTCCTGGGGAGGGAGCACGTTCGCGGTGGAACATCCAAACGTCCCCACGGACACGAGGACAGCGACCAAGACCGCCCACACGGTCCGATTCGGTCGTTCTGGTTGCACGAGCACCGGATCACTCGTCCTGCAGCGGCAGGTACTCGATGATACCCTTTGCCCCCTCGGCCTCGGCATGGTCGGGAGCCAGTTCGAGGAACTTCAGCATGTCCGCGCGAGCGGCCCCGGTCTGGTTCAGGTTGAGCTCGGTGAGACCGCGAAAGTAGTAGGCGATCGCCTCGTCGGGGTGGTCGCGAATCGTTCGGTCGAGGATTGTCTTCGCCTCCTCCATGTGATCGCTGTTGTAGTACCCCTGGGCGAGCTTCATCATGAGCGTCGGATGGATCTCCTGGCCGGTCGGCAAACGGGCCAGCAGCTCGTCCGCTTCCTCGAAGTTCCCTACGTCGACGAGGATGGCCATCATGCCGATCAGCGACGGAACATGGTTCGGATCGATTTCCAATGCCCGCTTCAGCTGCTCCCGAGCCTCTTCGATGCGCTCTTCATGCAGATATGTGTCGGCGAGCGCGGCGAGCACGATCGGATGATCCTCGACCTCGAGGTCCTTCAGCGCCTCGAGGTACTCCTCTCGCGCGGCCTCGATCTCACCCTCCGCACGAAGCTCGTCCGCCTTCATGAGTCGCTCGTTGACCTTGGCCCGCTTCCGAGCCTTCACGACCTCTTGGGGGACGGGTTCCATCTGGATCCGGATGGGGTCATTCCGTGTCGCGTAGACGAACGTCCTCTGTGGTGGGACGGGCAGAAATCCCTCGGCCTCGACAGAGATCAGCCAGGTGGCGCTCTTGAGGCCCGCGAACCGGTACTCCCCATCCGAGTCGGTGATGAGAGGATCCGGACCCTTCTCGGGGTCATCGGCGAGCCGGTAGGTGACCTTGGCGCCGGCGATCGGCTCACCGTCTGAGCCCGTGACGACCCCGGAAATTCTGCCGGTTCCAGTCCACTGTGCGTTAGCCGACGAGGCGAGCAGAAGTCCAAGTGTGAGCGCGGCGATCGTGACAATCTGGCATCGGCCTGCCATCATTCACCTCCGAGAAAATGATAACGTAGTCGCCGCCCGGCAGCCAGATCGATCACGGTGTAGACTCGGGGCGGAGGTGACGATGTCGGGATGGACTCGCTGGATTTTCGCCGGTGCGGTGCTCTTGGGCGCCGTGGGGGTGGGGTTGCCGGCGGAGGTCGACGATCCGCAGGATCAGCTGCAACCGGTTGGAGGGCTCGCCTTCCGGGACGAGATCGAGCTGACGTTGGTGAACCTAATCGTCAGCGTCACCGACGAGGGCGGAGAACCCGTCACGGATCTCACGAAAGACGACTTCGAGGTGTACCAGGACGGCGAGCCGAAGCCTGTCACCAACTTCCAGGTCTACACCGAGGACGTCTTCAAGCAATACTCCACAAGCGGTCCCTCCTTGCCGCCCGATCGCGATACTCCTCCCACGGAGGTGTCAGAGCTCGAGCCCCGCCCCGTCTACCTGGTGATGTACATCGACCATTACAATCTGAACCCCCTCGATCGGAACCGTGTCCTGAGCCAGTTGGAGCGCTTCGTCCGCGATAACGTTCAACCGCCTGTTCAGATGATGGTCGTCAGCCGACTCCAGAGTCCGGAGGTCATCCAGGACTTCACGTCGGAGGCCTTACAGGTGATCGAGCAGCTCCGCGGCATGCGGAAGAAATCGGCGAACCGGTCGTCGATCGAGCGGGATCGCGCCAACCTCGTCCAGACCATGCAGTCGCGCGAGTACAACCCGAACAACCTCAACTCTCCGAACAACGTGCGCGTGCAGATCAAAAATCTCATCCGTGAGGAGATCACGTCCCTCCAGTTCTCCCTGAACTCGCTGCGCGAGATCATCACGATGCTGTCGGGTCTCGAAGGCAAGAAGGCGATCGTGTATGTCTCAAACGGTCTGCCGATGGTGCCCGGCATCGACCTCTTCCAGGCCTACGCCTCGGCCTACGGCGATGATTCGGCATTCGTCGAGGCGGTCAGTTACAACCAGAGCCGGTTGTTCGAGGCGTTCGTCGCGGCGGCCAACGCCCAGGGAGTCACCTTCTACACGATCGACGCCGGCGGTCTCCGCGCGGCGGGGGTCGCGAACGCCGAGTACACCGACTCGGAGGACATGCGCGCGGCCGCGATCGGTCGCCAGAATTACCTCGACTCTCTTCGCTTCATCGCCGATGGCACGGGTGGCCTCGCGATCATCGACACCAACGATGTCAGAACGAGGCTCGATCGCGTCGAGCAGGACCTCTACACCTACTACTCGATTGGCTACCCCCTGATGCAGAGCGGCGCCGACAAGGTCCACGACATCAAGGTGCGACTGCCCGCCCATCCGGACTACGAGGTGCGGTACCGTCGCCGCTTGGTTGAAAAGTCGATCGCGACGCGGGTGCGGGAAAAGGTGGTCAGCGCCCTGCGGCTGGACATCGACGACAACCCGATGGATCTCCAGCTGACACCGGGACTCGCGGCGCCGGCATCCACCGAGCGCTGGACCCTCCCATTGAAGGTGTCCTTCCCGGTCAGCTCCGTCATGATGGTCCCGGAGGGTGAGGATTACGTGTCACGACTGGTGCTGTTCGTCGCCGCCCGCGACTCCGAGGGTGGGCAGTCCGAGGTCATCCAACAGAATCACGAGGTGCGCGTCCCCGCGAGCTCCGTCGAGCGCGCGCAGGGGCATCGGTTCAAGATCGACGTGTCACTGCTGATCAGGGAGGGCAGTCACACCGTTTCCGTCGGGCTCCTCGATCATGTGACCCGCCAGTCGTCGTACCAGACGATCAAGACCCGCGTTCCGACCGGCGGATGACGGACGGCCCTCCAGGGTTTCTGGATTGAGAACGACGCCGTTCCCCTCCAGAGTTTCTGGATGGGAACCTGCTAGCATGCGGTTGGCGGTGCCCGCGCCGTCTCACCTCGATATGGAGTTTGATTGATGCGTAGGCTCTTGACTTCGTCCCTCGTTCTGATGCTGGCGGTTCCGGTCCTTGCCGACGAAGGTATGTGGCTGCCGAACCAGCTTCCCATGATCGGTCAAGCGCTCGAGGCGGCTGGCCTCGACACGCCGCCCGCCAAGCTTGCCGACCTCACCGGTGATCCGATGGGCGCGATCGTGTCCCTGGGCGGCTGCACGCGTCGTTCGTCTCGCCCAGGGGTCTGGTGGTCACCAACCACCACTGCGCCTACGGCTCCATCCAGTACAACTCGACCGCAGGAGAACAACCTGCTCGAGAACGGCTTCCTGGCCGCGATCGCCGGCGACGAGCTGCCCGGCCGCGCCCGGCAGCCGCGTGTCTGGTGACGCGTGAGGTCGACGGACGTCACCGACAGAGGTCCTGGCCGCGGTGCCCGACGACGCCGGCGGGCGCGGCGCGCTACGACGCCATCGAGGACGCGGAGAAGGAGCTGGTCGCGGAGCTGCGAGGAGGACGAGGCCACCGCTGCCGGGTGCGCTCGTTCCACGGCGGCCTGGAGTACGAGCTCTTCAAGCAGCTCGAGATCCGCGACGTGCGCCTGGTCTACGCGCCGCCGGCGTCCATCGGCAAGCTACGGCGGCGACATCGACAACTGGATGTGGCCGCGCCACACCGGCGACTTCTCGTTCTACCGCGCCTACGTCGGGCCCGACGGCAAGCCGGCCGAACCGTCGCCGGACAACGTCCCGTACCAGCCGAAGCACTGGCTGAAGGTCGGCACGGACGGGGTCGAGGACGGCGACTTCGTCATGGTCGCGGGCTACCCGGGCCGCACCAACCGCTACCGTCTGGCGACGGAGGTCGAGAACGCCATCGAGTGGTACTACCCGCGGCGCATCAAGCCGCATCAGGAGATGCTGGACATCATCGACCGCGAGACCGAGGGCCGGCTGAGGCGCCGATCAAGTACGCCGCGCATGGTGGCGGGCCTGAACAACGCCCTCAAGAACTACCAGGGCATGCTGGACGGCTTCGCCAAGACCGACGTCGGTGGAGCGCAAGCAGGCGCTGGAGGTCGAGCTGACGGCGTGGATCGCGGCCGACCCCGAGCGGGAGGCACGCTGCGGCTCCGCGATGAGCGAGCTCGGCGCGATTGCTCGACGAGCAGCGCGCCCACCGCGAACGGGACGAGGCGCTGAACTCGATCAGTGGCCCAGCTGCTGTCGGCCGCAGGCAGGGCCTACCGGCTGGCACGCGAGAGCGAGAAGCCGAATGCCGAGCGCAAGCCGGGCTACCAGGAGCGCGACCTGCCCCGGATTCGCGCCCGCGTCGAGCGCTCGGACCGCAGCTACGACGCGCGGGTGGACATGGCGCTACTGCGGCGGGCCCTGGAGCGGTACGCCGAGCTGCCCGCGCCGAGAGAATCCCGGTGTTCGACGACTGGTTCAGCCTCGACGGCGAGCTCGAAAACGCCGAGGCCATCGCCGGCACCCTGCACAGCATGTACGCGGCCACCGACCTGACCGACAGCGCCGAGCGGCTGGCCTGGCTGGACGGATCGCGCCGCCCTCGAGGCCAGCGACGACCCGTTCCTGCGCCTGGCGGTGGCGCTGTACCCGACCTGGATCCGGATGGAGGAGGGAGGAGGCCCTCGACGGACGCTACCGAGGCCCGGCCGCGCTTCATGGAGGCGCTGTTGACCTTCGAAGGCCAGTCGGGGCACGGAGATCTACCCCGACGCCAACGGCACGCTGCGGGTCACCTACGGCCAGGTCAAGGGCTACATGCCCGCGGGACGCGGTGGTCTACACGCCGTTCACCACGGCCGAGGGGATCGCCGAGAAGGACACCGGCGAGGCGCCGTTCGACTCGCCGCAGCCGCTGCTCGACGCGATCGCGGCGGCGGACTACGGCCCCTACGCTCCGAGCCGTCGGCTCGGTGCCGGTCAACTTCCTGACCAACGTGGACACCACCGGCGGCAACTCGGGCTCGCCGACGCTCGACGGCAAGGGCCAGCTGGTGGGCCTGCTCTTCGACGGCAACTGGGAGAGCATGATCTCGGACTGGGACTTCCTGACCGACGTGACGCGCTCGATCCACGTCGACGTGCGCTACATGCTGTGGGTGATGGACCGCGTCGACGGCGCTGACAACCTGCTGCGGGAGATGGGCATCGAGCCGTCCTTCGCCGCCAATTCTGAACTTTCGACGGAGGCGAAAGGAAATTCCCATCCGTGATTCGAACGACCGGTTCGCGCCATACGATTCGCCGTCGGTGTACCGGGCGGGCGTGTCGGTTGGGTTCTGGGCCGGGCCTCCGTGGTTAGGTGAACACGCGGGCCTTCGGTTGCCCGGGAGTCCGTGAAATGCGCCCAAAGAAGTAGACGATGGTGACCACGCAAAACATCGCTCTCATCCTCGTGATGGCGGTCGCGACCGTTTACCCGGTTGCGGCGGCTGACCAGGCCGAGATCCTTTCGGTCCTGCCGCACGTCGCGGACGAGGTGATGGTCCGGTGGGGCGTGCCCGGCATGTCGCTCGCGGTGGTGCGTTCCGACGAGGTGGTGTTCAGCGGTGGGTTTGGGGTCACTCGCCTCGGCGGCGACGAGGTGGTGACCGCCGACACCCTGTTCGGCGTTGGGTCGGTGACGAAGCCCGTCACCGCCATGTCGGCGGCGCTGTTGGTCGACGAGGGGAAGCTCGCGTGGGACGAACCGGTTCGAACGTGGTTGCCCCAATTCAGTCTTCAGGATCCCTACGCGTCGCTGCACGCGACGCCGCGCGACCTCCTCGCCCACAGGACCGGACTGCCTCGTCACGACCTGGTCTGGTACGGGTCCGGACGCAGCCGTGCCGAGCTCCTCGGGCTGCTGCCTTACCTCGCATTCCGCCACGATCTGCGCGCCGAGTTCGAGTACACCAACCTGATGTACGCGGTTGCGGGGCTTCTCGTGGGGCAGGCGGCGGGCTCGACCTACGAAGAGTTCGTGGCGTCTCGGATCTTCGAGCCACTGGGCATGGTCAAAAGCGGTTTCGTCCCTCCGACTCAGCAGGGTGCGGCGCGGCCACACGCGGTCGACTCGAACGGTGATCTCGTGGAGATTCCGATGTTCGTTGGCGGATCGGTCGCTCCGGCGGCGGGTCTGTATAGCAGCGCGAACGACCTCGCGACGTTCCTCCAGATGGCCCTGAAGCGCGGGGTGTCCGCGGGCGGCCGGTTGCTGTCCGAGGACGCCGTGATGGAGACGTTGACGCCACAAATCACCCTCCGATCACTCGGTCCACGGGAGCTTCCGATCACAAACTACGGCCTCGGCTGGTTCCTGTCGGTCTATCGGGGACACCTGTACGCCTGGCACTCAGGGTCGACCGATGGCTACCACGCGTTCATCGGGCTGCTGCCGTACGACGACCTCGGCGTCGTGGTGCTCACGAACCGACTCGACCACGAGGTGCCCGAGGTGATTTCGCGGTGGATCTTCGATCGGTTCCTCGGGCTGCCGGACATCAACTGGCAGGCTGCGTTGAAAGACTGGGATCGACGCGTGCGCGAAGTGCAACACGATGCGGAGGTTCGCCTTGAGTCGATCGCACGGCCGGACGAACCCCCCACGAGGCCGCTCGACGAATATGTGGGGGTCTACCAGAACCCGGCGTACGGTCGCCTCGAGGTCTCGGTCGGCGACGACGGGCTCGTGGCGTCGTTTCACGGCCTCAAGGGACCACTGCACCACTCGCGTGGCGATCTGTTCCTGTTCGAGCTCCCGCGGTCGGTGATCGCACCGAGCTTTCTGGTCGGGTTCACAGTCGATCCCAAGGCCGGCGTTGTGGCCGCCTGGTCGCCTCTGCAGCGGGATCTGGAGCCAATCCTGTTCACCCGGGTCGTACCCACCACCCCGGAAACCTGAGCGATGCCGTGTTCGACAGCGGCGACGACCTTCTGATCACCCGACACCCTTTGGCACCCTTTCGAGAAACACTCGCGGGCTTTTGCCGTACTCAACACTAGGAACGTGCCCGGTCGAAATCGGCGGTGCGTCCCCGCCGCACCGCAGCGGCTGAGCAGGAGTCGGAAGCAATGCCCCTAACCACGCGAAAGCGCGATGACGCCATCATTCTTCACGCCTCCGGGAGGATCACCGCCGGCAACGGTAACGGTCTGGTTCGCGAGGCCGTGCAAACCGCCGTCGACCACGGCTGCCACACGCTCGTCATCGACCTCCACGACGTGAGCTCGCTGGACTCCGGCGGCACCGGCGAGCTGGTCGCGGCCCACCTGCGCCTGCAGTCCCTCGGCGGCCGGCTCATCCTCACCAGCCCCTCGCCCAAGGTCAGCAACGTCCTCCTGACCATGTCCCTCACCGACATCCTGGAGATCCACGACGACCTCCAGGCATTCGGTTGATGGGTGCCACGCGCGCGCCAGGCGAAGACGGGGAAAGGGGGAGAAGCGGGGCATGCGATCGGATGGGTGCCCGGATGGGTGTCGGGTAGACCCGGGCGGTTACCCGCCCGGGCCCCCCACAGATCCGGACGTGCAGAATTCCCGCATCCGGCTCTTCAGGCTCATGGGTTCGCTGCGCGGCGGAAGGCCGTCGCACACCTACTGGTCGAGATAATCGCCAGCTCAGCTATCCGATACAGTTTCGTTTGGATGGTTCCGAGGTTCGATGCCCTCTCCATCTTTCCCTCCATCGGTTCCATGCCCCGGCGCCCCCTTCCCTCCTCCGGGTCCCTCTAGGTTCGGTTCCCCGGACTCGTCGGTACTATGAGGCGCTCCGACTTCCTGCAATCCATCCCGGGGGGCTCGTTGACTCGCCCGCCGGTACCGTCCTCGCGCTGCTTGCTTCGCTCCCGCCGTCGGCCAGCACTGCCTACGACGGGCCAGGGTTTTGGTCTCCCGGCTCCCCTACCGGCTTCTTCAGGACGGAGAAAACAGGATCTCCCGAGTTCCCGTCAGATCCTCTCGATGCATGCCCTGCTCCCATCAGACCCCGGCGGGACCGGAGCGCCAGGCCATTTGGCGCTCGCGATGTTGCCTTCCGCCTCGTGACACGGCGTCGGCTCCCACGATTAGTGTGATTTCGGGGCTCAATCACACGGCCTGCATCTTCGCTGTCTACGCTTCGCAGTGACGGTTACCCAAGCACCACGCAAGACTCGCTTCCGGCTGGTGGCCAGCCTTAGCCGGACGGGACTCGACCCGCAGGATCTGTTCGGAAAGTTTCCGAGTGACTCATCTCACGTCATCCCTTCCCCCTTCCCCGAGCTTTGCTCGGCGCACGCCACGTACACACTTCCACACTTGTTGCCGACCTCGGATGAGGATTGATGTTGCAGCCAACTGATCATTGGGTCGTAACGAGGGAGTAGGGGAGAGAAGCAAGCCGGGGTAGCGAACGTGGGCCTACGTTTCTCGAGGACTCAACAATCGGTTGACTTCTCCGGGGGATCGGATCCGATGTTCAAACGCTCCACAAGTGTGGAAGTGTGTACGTGGCACCCATTTCATTTTGGCAGCCATTTGGTACCCATTTCATTATTTGTCTCCAGTCCATGGCACCCGTCATCCGACGAGCTCGTGGACGAAGCGGGCGGGGACGCCGGCGCTTCACGTGTCGGTCGATCCGGTGCGTTCGGATGGCAGGCAGCGATGCCAGCCGCTCGAAGGAGGTTGCAGCCACCGGCTCTGTTCTCGAGGGTCATGCGGTCTTCACTTCCGCTTGTTGCCGGGTGCAGCTAAACTGTGTTGAGAAGTAGTCTGTATCTCGAACGCTTGAGTCCCTTGAGGAGGGTTTTGCATGTACCGTGTCGTCTGCCTCATGTGTCTGATCGTTTCCCTGTCGATGCCGTCCGACGCCCAGGTCGTATAGGTATAGGTGCCAGATGGGATGAGTAGGCCGGTCTCCTTAATCTTGGGCCTCGAGCCCGCATTAGATTTGGCGAGCATTGTGCTACGCCGTTTTAGGAGACCGGCCTACTCATCCCATCTGGCACCGGAAGAATAAGCGTGAAGTGGAGGCGTTCGACCCGTGCGAGTTCCTCGCCTCGATCTCTCGAGCCTGGGGCGCTGATGCGACCTGCCACCGGCGGGCGCGTGGGTGGGGTGCGGGCTGCGGGCCGGTGTTGATCGGTCTTTCGCGCCGAACCTGGCTCCTCGGGGAGGGGGGTTGCCGAGGTGAGGTGTGTTGACGAGGGGTGCGCTCGAAAAGCGCCGATCAACGGACGGCTCGCAGGTACACAGGGGTGATTCGCTGGCGCTGTGGGAAAGGAACTTCCTGTCCCCTACGGATGGGGCGTATCACGCGTGCCAGGCTGAGAATTGACACACGATCGGGTCAATGAGCCGACCCTTGCAGTGGTGGGGCATCATGGGCTTCCCGGTCAACGAACGACGTCCTCGGGCCTCGCCTTGCGGAGTTCGGTAGGGAGGGCGCTTCGCACCCCTCACAGGCGCCTCAGCTTGGGGGAATCCACTGCCACGGGTTGACATTCCGGCTGTGGGTGCGACATTGACTCTAAGGACCTCGGTTGGAGAGAGGTATGCGTTCATCAATTGTGGCCGCAGCTGTCGGCGTGTTCCTCGTGTGCTGTGTCACGGTAAGCGCGTTTGACGGCAGTTCTCCGCCTGGTGCATTCTTTGCGCTCAGTTTCGATGGCATCAACGAGTACGGGGCGACCGAGTACAACCAGGTTGGCGACAGCTTTACCATCGAGGCATGGGTGCGCACCACCGACTCGCTCTCGGGAAGCTCATTCACCGACGGCGCACCGTTGGTATATGCCGACGTGGCCGGGCCTGCGCGCGACTTCGGGGTCTCGATCGTCGATGGCAAGCTGGCGTTCGGGATCGGTGACGGCACCGTTGGCGGCGACCGGACCGTGCTTTCTACCTCTGCCGTCAACACCGGTCAGTGGTTGCACGTGGCCGCGGTGCGCGACGCCGTCACCGGCTTCATCCGGGTGTACGTCAACGGCCTCGAGGAAGGGTCGTTGGACACCGGCAACACCCTGACCCTCGACGCACCTTCGTCGATCACGCTCGCCGGTAATATGATCGATGGGCGATACCTGCAGGCCGAGATCGACGAGCTTCGGATCTGGGACGTCGCCCGCTCGGAGGCCGAGATCCGGACGTTCATGTGTCGTCAAGTCGCGTTCACCGAGCCCGGGCTCGGCTGCTACGTGCCGTTCGACTACCGGAGGACCGGAACAGGGGCGTTCACGAGCTACTCCGTCATCTACGATCGCAGCTTGCCGTTCAACCACATCCACGGACACAACCTCGAGCCCGAGGACTGGGTGTGGTCGGGCGCGCTCGTCGGCGCTGACAGCGTCGCCGCATATCCACCCGGCGGGTCCCTGGCCATCTCCCACCCGGACGGCGACGGGTTCAGCCTGACCGGGATCACCGGCTCTCCGGCAGGCCTGCAACTGGTCCGGGTCGACGGCCCGCCCAACGTCCAGAACCCGCCGCCTGGCCACTCGGAACTCGACTACCGGCGGCACTGGGGGGTCTACGTTGTCGGGGGCACGGCGCCCACATACGACGTGGTCCTGAGCTATGCCGGCCATCCGGACGTGGCCGGTGAGGATCTGCTCGCGCTGGCGGTGCGAGACGGCAATCACGACACCAGCTGGGCCGACGCGTCGGCGACCCTCGACACTACGGCCGACACCCTCAGCCTGAGCGGGCAGTCGGGCCACCACCTCTACGCGTGGGCGAGCAGAGACCCGTTCTCTGCCATCCTCACCGGCGCCGGGCGAGCCCTGATATTCGACGGCAGCGACGAGTACGCCGAGGTGGATCGTCTCGGGGTCAACACCAGTTTCACCCTCGAGGCGTGGATCAGGAGCGACGTGACCGGAATCGGTGGCGCCACCACCGGGTTCTACTACGGGCTGCCGATATTCACTGGCGCCGGCGCTGATACGGGACGACCCGACTTCGGTGCGAGCATTATCGGTGACCGATTCATGTTCGGGACTTGCTTCGGGGGAGCGTTGGGGACGCTGAAGTCCATCCTGTCAATATCGGTGGTAAAGAACTTCGAGTGGGTGCACGTGGCGGCGGTGCGTGACCAGCAGACCATCCGGGTGTACGTCAACGGTGTGTTGGAGGGGTCCCTGGACACCGGTTACGACAACCCACTCGACGACGCGGATACCATCCACATCGGTGGCTTTCCAGCCCATCACCGTTACTTCTCCGGCATGATGGACGAGGTCCGGATATGGGAGGTTGCGCGCACCACCAACGAGATTCGGACCGCCATGTGCCGACGGCTTTCCGGCACCGAGGTCGGCTTGGTGGGCTACTGGCGCTTCGACGGCACGAGCGGGGCGAGTGCGGCCGATTCGAGCCCAAGCGGCAACCACGCCGCGCTCCACAACATGGAGGTAGAGGACCGGCTATGGTCGGGGGTGCGGATCGGCGACTGGAGCGTGAACGCCTACCCGCCCGCGGGGTCGATCGCCATCGACCACCCTGATGGTGATGGGCTCACTGTCAGCAACGTGACCGGCTCGCCGTTCGGGGTTCACCTGTACCGCGTCGACGGGCCCCCGAACCTGTTGCTTCCGCCGGCCACCTACCTGGCCATCGATCACGCTCGCCACTGGGGAGTGGTGTTGCTCGGCGGCGCATCTCCCACCTACGACGCGGTGGTGAGCTACGCGGGCCACCCCGGAATAGTCGGCGAGGGGCTGCTCGGGGTGGCCTCCCGTGGAGACAACGCGACCGCGGCCTGGGTCGACGGCGGCGCGAGCCTCGACACCACGGCCGACACCCTCACCCTGAGCGGCGAGTCCGGGCGGCACCAGTACGTGCTGGTGAGCAACGGTGAGGTGCCGGCGGAGCTGCTGAGTTTCACCGTCGAGTGAATGTCTCGGACGACCGGTGATGCGGGGACGATCCCGCAGCGATGTCTGCTGCTGCAACGGTGCCAGGTACGGAGTTACGGAGTTTGGTAGGGTGGGTGGCGGAGGTGGTTGGTGCCTCGGACGCCCAGGGTTTTGTTGAGGGTGGGATCTACCACGTTTACAACCGGTTTGCGAGCGGCGAAGCGATGTTCGCCGATCCGGAAGCGGCGTGGATTTCATCGAGCTGATTCGGTTCGTCAAGAAGCGTGACGGTTGGACGATCTTCGCGTGGGTGTTGATGTCGAACCACTATCACCTGGCCATCCGAAGCCGAGCAGTGCCGATCTCGCAAGGTTTCCACTATCTCCAGGGGACATTCAGCCGACGCTTCAATCGAAGCCGAGGGCGAACCGGCGCATTGTGGCAGAGCCGCTACCATGCGAAGTCGATCAATGAGCAACGGTACCTGGACCGGGTCGTGCTCTACATCCACCTCAACCCGGTGGCCGGTGGGTTGGTGGAAGACCCGCCGACCACGTCTTCGGCGGTCATCGGGAAATCGCAAGCGATTGAAGAATCCACTGATCGATATCGACGAAACGCTGCTGTGCTTCGGGGAGACCGAGAAGGCCGCACGGAAGGCCTATTTGGCGGGCATTCGACTCGGGTGCCGGGAGCTGGGCGGGGATGTTAGTCAACGAGTCGATGCCGGGAAAATCTGGATGCGGGCTGACCGGGAACTCGAGCCCGATGATGAGGGCCCGTACATTGACGTACTGGGAAGAAGCACAGGCCCTGAGAGACGCGACCTGTCGACTGACGAGTTCATCGCCGAAGGGGCGCGGCATCTTGGGATCGATGTCGAGGACCTCGCGAGCCGAACCCGTCGACGTGACGTCGTCGAAGCCCGAAGGCTGCTCCTTGCTTTAGGCCGGGAACGTTGGTCACAGCGAGCGAACCAACTCGGAGCCGCGCTCGGGAAAACGGCCGACACGATCAGCTACCTTGCACGCGAAGGCATCAGGCAGCGCCTCGAAGATGAAGGCTTCGCGAGACGATACGAAGCTCTCGATCAGGCGATGATCGGCAATCCATGTTGCTAGCATCTCAGCACGTTACAGATAACTACGTAACTCCGTACCTGACAGCAATTCGAGCAGGACCTCCTCAGCGCACTCCGGGCACCGGATACGGGCGAAACCGTTCTCGAACAGGCCGCAGTCCAGGTAGCGCAGCACCTGCTCGTCGATGAAGCTCCGCCAGAAGCCAAACCTCCGCTCGTATCTCTCCTCCCACTGCCCCCTCACCTCGTCAAAGTGCGCCTCGACGAGGCGGTACAGGGGTGTGGCGCGGGGATTCCGGGCCCGGTAACGGGTTGCGCAGTCGGCTGCCACAGCGACGCTGAAGGTCTGCTGCAGCGTGGACGGGTCACCTCAGCGTGACCTGGTCGAGTTCGACAGCCAATGCACGGACGGGGCGCCAGACCCCGGCGAGCACGCCTGAAGCCGCGATCCGACGCCGAGATCGGCACAAGAAAACGGGCGCCGCTCGGCGCCCGTTTCGAGTGATCTGAGGAAGTGAACTACTGCAGCCCGAGGTTCCGCAACAGCGGCCCGATCTCGGGCTCGCGGCCGCGGAAGGCGACCCACATGTCCATGTAGTCCTTGGAACCGCTGACCTCGAGGATCTCGGTCCGGAACCGGTTCGCGGTCTCCTCATCGAAGAGGCTGGTCTCCTCGAAGGCCGCAAAGGCGTCGTGGTCGAGGACGCCGGACCAGATGTAGCCGTAGTACCCGGCCGCATAGCCGCCGGTGATGTGCGCGAAATAGGTCGTGCGGTAGCGGGAGACGATCTCCGGAATCAGCCCGATCTCGTCGAAGTACGCCTTCTCAAACTCATTGACGTCGATCTCGGTGGGTTCCCTCAGCGTGTGGTACTCCATGTCAAGAAGGCTTGCCGCCAGGTACTCGACCTGGATGAAGCCCTGGTTGAAGGTGCTCGACTTCTCGATCTTGGCAATGAGTTCGTCGGGGATGGGCTCGCCGGTCTGATAGTGCCGGGCGTAGACCTTGAGGACCTCGGGCGCCATGGCCCAGTGCTCCATGATCTGGCTCGGCAGCTCACCGAAATCGGGCGATCTGACCGTGGTCCGGTAGGTCACATTCGCCAGCATCCCGTCGAGGGCGTGACCGAACTCGTGGAAGAGCGTCTCGACCTCGTCGAGGCTGAGCAGCGCCGGTGTGTCCTCAGTCGCTGAAGTGAAATTGCAGACGAGGTTGATGACGGGATCGACCTCGACGCCGTCGGCCCGGTTCTGGCTGCGGAACCGTCCGCACCAGGCGCCGCCGCGCTTGCTCTCACGCGGGTGGTAGTCCATGTAGATCACCGCGGCGTGCGAACCATCGGCCTCGAAGACCTCGAAAACCTGGGCATCGGGGTGCGGTTTGGGCATGTCCTCGAGCTCGACGAAAGTCAGACCGTAAAGCTGATTCGCAACATAAAAGACGCCGTCACGAACATTGTTGAGCTCGAAGTAGGGCCGAAGCTCGTTGTCGTCAAGATCATACTTGGCCTTGCGCACCTTTTCGGAATAGAACCACCAATCCCACGGGGCGAGTTCGAAGCCGCCGCCCTCGCTGTCGATGATCGCCTGCATCTCGGCCACCTCGCGTTTGGCCACCGGCAGAGATGCGGCCCAGAGCTGGTCGAGCAGACCGTAGACTCCTTCCGGAGTACCCGCCATCCGCGGTTCCAGGGTGTAGTGGGCGAAGGTCTCGTATCCAAGGAGCCTCGCCTTTTCGACCCGAAGATTGACGATCTCGGCCATGATGGCCTTGTTGTCGTTCTCATTGTCCTGATTGCCACGGATCGTGTAGGCAGTGAAGATCTGTTCCCTCAGGTCCCGATTCTCCGCATAGGTCAGGAATGGCAGCATGCTGGGTTTGTGGGTCGTGAAAACCCAGGCGTTCTCGAGACCCGCCCGCTGAGCGGCTCCGGCGGCGGCTTCGATCACACCGGGCGGCAGACCGGCGAGATCGGCCTCGTCCTCGACCACGAGCTTGAAGGCGTTGGTCTCGGCGAGGAGATTGCTGCTGAACTCCACCTGGAGGGCGGACAGCCGCTGATTGATCTCCTTGAGTCTGGTCTGATCCTGAGGCCCGAGCAGGGCGCCGTCGCGAACATAGTCCTTGTAGAGATTCTCGACCAGGAAGAGCTGCTCGGCGTTGAGGTCGAGAGACTCACGATCGTCGTACACGGTCTTCACCCGAGCAAAAAGTCCGGGGTTGAGCTGGATCTCGTCTTTGTGCGCCGCGAGCCGCGGCGACATTTCTTTCTGGATTTCCTGGAGTCTCGTCGTTGGTGTTCGACCCGCTCAGGGCGAAAAAGACCCGCGACACTTCGTCGAGCATTTCACCCGACCGGTCGAGCGCCGCAATGGTGTTGTCGAACGTCGGCGCCTCCGGGTTCTCGACAATCGCCGCGATTTCCGTGTTCTGCTCTTCCATCCCCTTCTCAAATGCGGGGACGAAATGCGCCTCGTCGATCCGATCGAAGGGTTGCACGTTGAACGGCGTGTCGTACGCGACGAAGAACGGGTTGGTGTCGGCAGCCGGCTGGTCGGCTCCCTGGCCGCCGCAGCCCAGTACCAACAGGCATGCAATCAGAACAATAGCTTTTCTCATGTCGAGCCCCTCCAAAGGCAGGGGCATGGTAGCAGGGATGTCGCTCGTTTGACGCGTCCGATCGACGACCGGCGACCCCGTTCGCCGGGTGCCCCCGGCCGCCGTTCGAAAAGGGCGATGAGAGCGGCGGTCGATCGGTGATTGCTCCCGGCCGGTTCTCCTCGAGAAAAGGGTGCTTCCCGAAACCGGTCCGAATCCGCTATAAGGATGCGTCGACCGACCAGTCGATGGAGCCGCCCGACGGGAACCGTGGTTCGGTTCCGCGCGGGTTCGAGCGGGAATTCGAGACGGCCGCGAGGCGTCGATCAAGTGACCCGCGCCGAATGCGCCGGTGAGTGGTAAAATTTTCAGCGGAGAGAACAATGGACAGGAAGATGGACGACTGGATCGAGGAGGACGAGGCCGAGGAGCAGGCTCCTCTCCGAAAGCGCAAGCCAGACCGTGACCTCGCCGAGGATTTCGACCTCGACGAAAAGGAGGAGTGGGGTCTGGAGCGCGGGACTCGCGGCCGCAAACCCGCGACCAAGAAACACCGGCGTCCGAAACCCGAGTTCGACGACGAGTTCTGATCACCGGAACGTGGATATCGACCGCCCGGTACCGGGACCGCAAGCCGGGGCGTCACACCAGCGAGAAATCCGGGGGGTCGACCTATCGACGATCCTCCCGATCACCCGACACCATAGGTCGAGTAGATTCCAACCACGATCAAAAGATCGGCCCCGGCGTGAAACAGGACCGATCCCCAAACCGACCCCGATCGCTGGATGAGGTATCCCCACGCGATGGCAAGGACGAAGACGATCGCGAGAAAGACCAGTATATCGGGAGCGTACTGGACCGGCGCGTGCACCAGGGTGAAAAAGAGCGCGATGCACAGGTTTGCCGGATGACGACCGACCAGTTCCTCGAATGGGCCGAGGAGGAGCCCCCGAAAATGCACTTCCTCCATCAACGCATTGGCGCCGACGAACAGAAGGCTCCACGGGACATAGGCGGCCAGGGTGGGACCAACAATGCCGAGCTCCATCACCTGGAGCCCGAAGACGACCGCAAAGGCGGCAAAGGTCGCCAGACCCACCGGCAACCAGATCTTCGGTTTCCCCTTGCCGAGACCAAGATCGGTGAACGACATGCCCCCAGCCCGCGCCACCGCGATCACCGTGAGGATGATGGGCAGGGCGTCAGCGAACTTGAGCAGCGCGATGCCGCTCACCGAATCGGCGGTGGCTCCCACCAATCGCGCCAGCGGTCCACTCAACCACCAAGCGGCGAGAAAACCACACGACGCTGCGAAGAGTCCGATGAACGCGTTGCTCCACGGACGAAGTGATTCGTTCCGACGACACCACAGGGCGGCTGCCAAGAAAAGAACCGGATTGGCCACTTTGACCGCGGTGCGGATCTCCGATGAGGTTCCCGCCCAGTAGCCGCCGACAAAAAAGACCAGCAGCCCGGCCGACACGAGCACGACAAAGCGGGCCGTCCGACGCATGACGCCTCCTCCCGAGAGTAAACGAGGGCCTGACTCGAAAGTTGCACCTCCGACTCCATTTCGCCTCCTGCAACCCTTCGGTCGATCGGGGTCGCCCCACGGAGGGCAAACTTTGCCGTACAGCAGTCATCCAAAATCAGAGGCGGTGGTCCCTGTCCGATACCGGACACTGCAGTTCCGAAAACGGACAAACAACCGCCGACAATGGTCGTAGAGAGCTCTTGATGCCGTTGGTATGAAACTTGCGGATCATCGAGACGGTGACGCCCGAGGGTCAAGCGATCATCGGCGGGCGCGGTGTCGAAAACAGGCAAGAGGGCGCGCCCGATGGCTGTTCGATCACCACTCGCGAGCGCCCTTCGCCCAATTAAGGAGGCATGCGATGCTGGTCAGAGATCTTCACCTCTCCGTGCGGCGGCTGCTCCGGACACCTGGATTCACGGTGATCTCCGTTCTCACCCTTGGGGTCGGTATCGGGATGTCGGTGGCCGTGTGGTCGGTCATCGACGCCGTCCTGATCGAACCCCTCCCCTACCCCGACGCCGACCGCCTGGCGGAGATCCTCGATACCGACCCGGCTCACGGACAGGCCGGTCATCCCATGTCGGCCCTCAACTACCTCGACTACGCCGAGCGGAACCGCAGTTTCGAAGCCATGGCCGCGATGTTTCCGGAGAACCTCAACCTGACCGGGGGAGACTCGCCGGAACGCGTGCCGGGCGCCTGGGTGTCGGCGCAGTTCTTCGATGTCATGGGCGTCCCGCCGCAGTTCGGGAGGGCCTTCCGGGCCGACGACGACGAACCCGGCCGTGACCTCGTCGCCGTCATTTCTCACGGTCTCTGGGAGAGCCGGTACGCCGCCGCCGAGAACATCCTCGGCAGTGCTGTGGTCGTCGACGGCCGCTCGCACACCATCATCGGAGTGGCGCCCGCGGGCTTCAACTTTCCCGGCGACACCGATCTCTGGCTGCCGATCGCCATCGACCCGGGAGCCGAGAACCGCAACGAAGGGCGGGTCGTCGGAGTCGGCCGGTTTCGGTCGGATGTGGGGATCGACGGCGCCCGTGCCGATCTCGCGAGCGTCAACGAGTGGCTGCGGCGCGAGTACCCCGACGCCAACCAGGAACTGGGCGTCGGCATCTACCCATTGAAGGAGATCATCATCGGCGCCGTTCGACCCTCTCTGCTGGTGCTGCTGGCCGCGGTCGCGTGCGTGCTGCTCATCGCATCGGCGAACGTGACGATCCTGCTGTCGGTGCGGACCGCGGCGCGGCAGCGTGAGTTGGCGGTCCGCCACGCCCTCGGAGCCGGCCGGCGGCAGCTGGTCCGCATGGTGGTCGCCGAGAGCGTCGTGCTGGCTCTCGCCGGCGGGGCGGTCGGCCTTGTGCTGGCCCACTGGGGCACGCGGATGCTGGGGCTTCGGCTGGCGGAGTTCGTTCCCCGCGCCGCCGATCTCGGGTTCGACGCCAGGGTTCTCGGGTTCGCAGTCCTGCTGTCTGTGACCGTCGGTCTGCTGGCCGGCGTACTGCCGGCGATCCGCCTGCGCGAGGACCGCATCATGCTGCGGCTGCGCGAGGCGGATCGGAGCGTCGCCGGCGGATCGTCGACCCTCGGCACCGCCATGGTGGTGGCGGAGATCGCGCTGTCGGTGGTCCTGCTCACCGCCGCGGTCCTCCTGATCCGGACCTTCGTCAATCTCCTTCATGTCGATCCCGGCTTCGACAGCGACCGGGTGATGACCGCTGAGGTTGCCCTCTCCGCTGAGCGTTACGCGGAGGAGAGCAGCCGCGTCGAGTTCTATCGACGTGCGGTCGAAGCCATCGAGGCGATCCCCGAGGTGGACGCCGCCGGCACCGTCTACCCGCTCCCGCTCTTCGGCCGGCGAGTCACCAGCTATGCCAGAGTGGAGGGAGCGGCGATCGCCGAGAACACGATGACGGGTCCCCTCGTCGAGCTGCGATTCACCAGCCCGGGCTACCTCGAGGCGGCTGGGACTCCATCTGGCGGCGGGGCGTTTCGTCGACGATTCCGACACCGCGGACTCACCGGCCGTGGTCGTGGTCAACGAGAGCTTCGTCCGTCGGCTTTGCCCGCCCGGCGAAGCCGTCGGACGCCGGACGACCAGCGCCGATCTCGATCGATCCCGAGGCCGATTGGCGGACCATCGTCGGCGTCGTCCGCGACGTACGCCACCGCGACCTCGCCGACGACGCCGGACCGGAGATGTACCTGCCGGTCGACCAGCTCGCATTTCACTGGGCGACCTTCGTGGTCCGCGCGGAGGCGGGAACCGCCGGCGACCTCGCCAACCCGATCAGGACGGCCATCCACCGGATCGACCCGGAGCTGGCCGTTTTCAACGTCCAGCCCATGACCGATGTCGTCAACAGATCGTTGGCCAGGACCAGCATCGTGACCGCACTCCTCGTCCTCTTTGCATCGGTCGGTCTCGCGCTCACCGGAGTCGGCGTCTTCAGCGTCGTCAGCTACTCGGTGGGGCGACGGGTGCACGAGGTGGCGGTGCGGATGGCGGTCGGAGGAACACCCGGCAGGGTGGTGGCTCTCATCGTGAAGCAGGGGCTCGTCCCCGTGGCATCGGGCCTGATCCTGGGGGCGGCCACCGCGTTGGTTGTGATGCGCGTTCTGACCAGCCGGCTGTTCGGCGTCGTCGCCCACGACCCGCTGACGCTGTCCGGCACCGCACTCCTGGTGCTCGGGATCTCCGCCTTCGCGACCTGGCTCCCGGCTCGGCGCGCGACTCGGGTCGATCCGGCCCTGGTCCTCAGGAGCGAGTGATGGGCACGGCCGGTAGCTCCTCCGCTGGTGTCCGATTCCGGACACTCATCGCCCACGAGTGGACGGAAAACACCGCTGTCACAAACCGAAGGGGTCGATCAGAGCTGGCACGCGACTTGCGATATCGGTTGGTGGAAGGTGAATGATGGACATTCTTCGGCAGGGGATCGTCGAGAAGAAACGCCGCAACAAGTGGCTGATGATCGCAACCGGAGTCGTCGCGGTCGCGGTGGTTACCGTGGTGCTCGCCGGTCTCGAACCTGCCGCTCCGACCGTTGACCGGGATACCGTCTGGATCGGCACCGTCGAGCGGGGCAGCTTCGAGCGCCAGGTCCGCGGCCACGGCACGCTGGTGCCCGAGAGTCTGCGTTGGATCCAGGCCCAGTCCACCGGTCGGGTCGAGGTCGTCCACGTCAAACCCGGTCACCGTATCGAAGCCGACGGGATCATCCTCGAACTCTCCAATCCCGAGGTCACACGCTCGGCCATCGACGCCGAGAATGCACTTCGGCGAGCCGAGGCCGAACTCGAGAGCCTCCGAATGAGCCTCATTTCTTCGGAACTCGACCAACGCGCCCGCGTCGCCGAACTCGACGCCGAATACACCCGGGTCACCCTCGAGGCCGAAGCCAATCGCGAACTCAACGGGAAGGGTCTGATCTCGGAGATCACCCTTCGCTCGTCGGAGGCGATGGCAAGGGCAATGGCGACGCAGCAGGAGATCGAGGCTCAGCGACTGGAAATGAATCCCAAGGCCAACCGCGCATTCCTCGCGGCGAAAGAGGCCGAGGTCGAACAGCACCGGGCGCTCTACCGACTGCGAGCCGATCAACTCGATTCGCTTGCAGTTCGCGCCGGAATCGCCGGTGTCGTGCAGGAAGTTCCGGTCGAGATCGGCCAGCAGGTCGCCGCCGGCACCATGCTCGCCAGAGTCGCCGAGCCGAGCCACCTCCAGGCCGAACTGAGAGTCCCGGCCACCCGAGCCCGCGACGTCCGTCCGGGTCAGAGCGTCAGCGTCGACACCCGCAACGGCATCGTCGATGGAACAGTGACTCGGGTCGACCCATCGGTTCATGAAGGCTCGGTCATGGTCGAGGTCGGTCTCGACGGCCCCCTGCCCGAGGGAGCGCGTCCGGACATGGCTGTTGACGGCGCCATTCAGATCGAACTGCTGACCGACGTGCTCTTTGTCGGTCGACCGGTTCAGAGCCAGGAGAACGCGACCATCGGTTTGTACCGGCTCGAGGCGGATGACAAACATGCGCTTCGGGTCAGCGTCGAACTCGGCAGCTCATCGGTCGATGCGATCGAAATCGTCAATGGCCTCCACGAGGGCGATCGAGTGATTCTCTCGGACACCTCGCGATGGGATGAAAACGAACGTATCCGTTTGCGCTAAAAGAAGAAAAAGAAGGAGCGGAACCGTGACCAACACCGACACACCTCTCATCCGAATGGCCGGGGTCAAGAAGGTCTTTCTCACCGACGAGGTCGAAACCCACGCCCTCTCCGGAGTCCACCTGGATATTCAGCCGGGCGCCTTCGTCACCATCGCCGGTCCTTCGGGTGGCGGCAAGTCGACCCTGCTGTCGATCATGGGTCTGCTCGACACGCCGACCGAGGGAATCTACGAACTCAACGGTCACCCGTCGCAGGATCTGACCGTGCGCGAACGGGCGCAACTGCGAAACAAGGCCATCGGCTTCATCTTCCAGAGCTTCAACCTGATCGGCGATCTCACGGTCTTCGAAAACGTCGAACTGCCGCTGGTCTACCGCACGACCCCGGCATCGACCCGCAGGACCATGGTCCGCGAGGCGCTCGAACGGGTCGGGATGGAGCACCGGCTCAACCACTATCCGTCGCAGCTCTCGGGCGGCCAGCAGCAGCGGGTGGCCGTCGCCCGCGCACTGGTCGGCCAGCCCTTGATCCTGCTTGCGGACGAGCCGACCGGCAACCTCGACTCGCGCAGCGGCGAACAGGTCATGAGCCTGCTCAACGAGCTCCACGCCGGCGGCGCGACCATCTGCATGGTGACCCACGACCCTCGGTATCTCAAGTACGCGGAACGAACCATCCACCTCTTCGACGGTCAGATCGTCGACGAGACCGACCCGATGTTGCAGGCGGCGGCGATCTGACACCGCAAACGAGGAGGGAGCACCCGCAATGATCGACCTCGGAAAAGACCTCCGTTTCGGACTCCGAATGCTGCTGCGGCAGCCGACGGTGACGGTGATCTCGCTGCTCACCCTCGGTCTCGGCATCGGCGCGAGCACGGCCGTTTTCAGCGTCGTCGACGCGACGCTGCTCTCGCCCCCGCCGTTCGAGGAGCCCGACCGCATCGTTCGGCTCTTCGCATCGAAACCGTCCGTGGGGTGGGACAGGATGACCATCTCGGCCCCCAATTTCAAAGACTGGAGCGAGCGGAGCTCGTCGTTCGAGGCGACCGGGATCTTCGGCGCCGGGGCGGTCAACGTCACGGGCGAGGAGCACCCGGACCGACTGCGGGCCATCCGCGCCTCATCGGGAGTCCTGCAGGTCCTTCGGATCGCCCCGACCCTCGGCCGGACCGCCGACGCCTCGTACGACCATCCCGATGCGAAACACGTGGTCCTGCTGTCGGACCGGGTGTGGCGGGAGCGCTTCTCCGCCAGGGCCGACGTCGTCGGCAGCGTGCTGCGGATCGACGATGTTCCGCACGAGGTCATCGGCGTCCTGCCGCCCGAAACCGAGGCGGCCGTGCGGTCCTTCGACCTCTGGATGCCGTTCACCTACGGCGAGGTGGCCGAGGTCCGAGGAAATCGTCACTACGGCGGATTCGCCCGATTGCGCGACGGGGTGAGTGCCGCCGATGCCGATCGCGAGCTCAAGACCATCGCCGAAGATCTCGCCGAGGCCTATCCCGACTCCAACCGGGGACACACCGCCACCGTCGTCCCGCTGACCGAAGTCCTCCTTGGCCGCAAGACCCGGTCGGTGCTCTACGTCCTGTGCGCTGCAGTCGGTTCGGTGCTGCTCATCGCCTGCGTCAACATTGCCAACCTCCTGCTCACGACGGCCGGAAGCCGTGAGCGCGAGTTCGCCGTTCGCACCGCCCTCGGCGCCGGGCCGACCCGACTCCTGCGGCAGCTGATGGTGGAATCGGCGCTGCTGGCGGTCGGCGGAGGGCTCCTCGGAATCATCTTTGCGTTCTGGAGCGTCGACATCCTCACCGCGAGCCTGCAATCGACCATGCGGTTCCTCGGCGAACCGGGGGTCGACGGCAAGGCCCTCGTCTTCACCCTCGTGGTCCTCGGAATCACCAGCGTCGGGTTCGGTCTGCCCGTCGCCCTCCGCGCTTCCCGGTCCCGGTTTGCCGACATCATCCGAACAAACGCCCGGACCGTGCTCGGCACCCGGCGCGAACGGCTCCGGCGGGACCTCCTGGTGATCGGCCAGGTCGGCCTCGCCCTCGCGCTCATGATCAGCGCGGTCCTGATGATTCGGAGCCTGATGGCCCTGAAGGCCGTCGACCCCGGTTTCGACACCGACAACCTGCTCACCATGCGGGTCTCACTGCCAGGCGAACGGTACCCGTCGGAGACCGAGCAGAACGCCTTTTTCCAAAGCGGTGTCAGTGAAATCGCGACCCTCCCCGGCGTTCGCACCGTCTCGGCCACGTCGATGCTGCCGCTCCTCGGGAGCAACAGCAATTCGGGAATGAGCCTCGAGGACCACCCGATCTCGGATCCCGCCGACACGATTTTCGTCGGCAACGAGGCCGTCACGCCAGGTTACCTCAAGGCCATCGGCATCCCGCTGCTCGAGGGCCGGGACTTCACCGACTTCGACCGCGCCGACACGCCACCGGTCATCATCATCAACCACATGATGGCGCGCCACTTCTGGCCGGACGAGAGCGCCATCGGCAAACGCGTCAAGTTCGGGCAGCCGGACTCCGGTCTATCCGTGGATGGAAGTTGTGGGCGTGATGGGCGACCACCGGCAGACTTCGCTCGACACCGAGCCGCGATTCGAGACCCTCTATCCCGAGGCCCAGTTTCCGTCCCCGACAATGACATTCGTGGTCCGGACGCATGGCGATCCGGCTTCCATCACCACCGAGGTCCAGAACGCGATCTGGAAGGTGGGACCAGACCTCGCGATCTACGAAATCGACACCATGGACGCAATCGTCGCCGCAACACCAGATCCCTCGACAGTCTGACGAATCTCCTCTCCGGCTTCGGCCTGATCGCTCTCGTTCTGGCGCTGGGTGGCCTCTACGGCGTGATGTCGTTCACGGTCGGGCGTCGAACCCAGGAGATCGGGGTGCGGATGGCCCTGGGCGCGGAGGCGCGCTCGATCCTGCGCGCCATCCTTCAGAGGAGCGCGGCGCTGATCCTGTTCGGGGTCCTGGCCGGGGGCCTGATCGCGAGGCTGCTGAGCATGTGGCTGAGCGGGATCCTCTTCGAGGTCTCCGCCTTCGACCCCGCGGCCTACATCGCCGTCGCCGCAGGGATGCTGGCGGTCGGTCTCCTGGCGAGCCTGGTCCCGGCGATGAGGGCGGCCAGTATCGATCCCGTCATCGCGCTTCGAAATGAGTAGGACGGGTTGTGGGGTATCGCGCGACGCTGATCCTGCTCGGAGTACTTTGCGGCGGTCTCATCGCATGGCTCCTGAGCCGGTCGCTCCAGGGTATTCTGTTCGAAGTCTCCGCCTTCGATCCGGCGGCCTACGTCATCGTCGCCGCCGGGATGCTGGCGGTCGGACTGTTGGCGAGTTTCGTCCCCGCGCTCAAGGCGGCTCGGATCGATCCCGTCGTCGCGCTGCGCGATGAATAGTCCGCGGTTGGAGTCCCGGAATGTCAGGTCGAAACCGCTGTACCGCGTCCCCCTGAGCATCGCCGCGCCTCGAGGCGGCGGCTCATGGCAAGAACACGGGATCGGTCTACAGCCTGCGCAGACAGGGATGAGCGGCGGCGATCATGACTGCGGAGAGACACTCATCGAATCTCCCCAAACCTCATATCGATCCCACTCCTATTCCCGATCCCGAACCGGAAATCGGGCCATCCGGGAACGGGAACGGGATCGGGAACGGGGGCGGTGCGGTATCTGAGATCGCCGTGACATCAACTCGACGACCTCCGCGCATCCTCATCGCCGATGACCAGCCCGATGTCCTGGAGTCGCTGCGCCTGCTGCTCAAGACCGAGGGATACACCATCGAAACCGCCGATTCCCCGGCGGCCGCCATCGCGGCCGCTCAGCGCCGGGACTTCGACGCCGCCCTCGTCGATCTCAACTACTCGCGGGACATGACCTCGGGCGCCGAGGGCCTCGATCTGGTTTCGAAGCTGCAGGCCCTCGACAGCACGCTTCCGGTGGTCGTGATGACCGCCTGGAGCAGCGTCGAGATCGCGGTCCAGGCGATTCGACTCGGCGCCCGCGACTTCATCGAAAAGCCCTGGGACAACGATCGGCTGCTGTCGATCCTCCGCAACCAGGTCGCCCTGAGCCGGGCGCTGCGCCGCGGTCGCCGTCTCGAGGCCGAGAACCAGACGCTGCTGACCCGCGAGACGCCCGATCTCATCGCCACCTCTCAGACCATGAAACCGGTGCTCGAGCTCATCGCCAAGGTCGGTCCGTCCGACGCCAACATCCTCATCACCGGCGAGCACGGAACCGGGAAGGAGGTGGTGGCGCGGCGGCTGCACGCGGTCTCGTCCCGCGCCGACCGACCGCTGGTCACGGTCAACATCGGCGGGCTCCCGGAGGGCGTCTTCGCCAGCGAGCTCTTCGGCCACGTCAAGGGCGCCTTCACCGACGCCAAGGGCGAACGCGTCGGACGGTTCGAGATGGCCGACGGCGCGACCCTCTTTCTCGACGAGATCGCCAACGTCCCCTTCGATCAGCAGGCGAAGCTGCTGCGGACCCTGGAAACCGGCGAACTGGAACGGGTCGGCTCGTCCAAGACATCGACGGTCGACGTCAGGATCCTGTCGGCGACCAACGCCGATCTCCGGGCCGAGTCGGCGGCCGGGACGATTCCGGGATGACCTCCTCTTCCGGCTCAATACGGTGGAAATCCGGCTGCCGCCGCTGAGAGATCGGCCCGAAGACATCCCACTGCTCGCCCACCACTTCCTCGGACGTTTCGTCCAGAAGTACGGCAAAACGCTGACCGGTTTCGACCACGGCGCCATGGCCGCCCTGCAGCGACATGACTGGCCCGGCAACGTCCGCGAGCTCACCCACGCGGTCGAACGGGCGGTCCTCATGGCGGACGGCGAAACCATCAGAACCGACCACCTCGGTCTCGCGCCCGAGGACGGCGGCGCCTCGACCTCCATCGAAGACATGAGCCTCGACGAGGTCGAGAAGATCCTGATCGAGAAAGCCCTGCGTCGGTTTGACGGCAATATGAGCAAGGCCGCCGAGGCGCTCGGCTTGAGCCGCGGCGCACTCTACCGCCGGTTGGAAAAACACGGGCTGTGAAACCGGCGCACCGCCGTCTCACCGTCGCGATCGCGGCCTCGAGCCTGGTGCCGACCCTCTTCGCGGCGGTGGTCCTGTGGCAGTCGGATCTCAGCCGGCCCGTCCGTCTCGGTTCGGTCGCGGCGATGATCGTGGTCTGGGCTTTGTCGGTGATCTACATTCGAGCTCGGTCGAGGTACCACCTGCGCACCCTTTCCAATCTCCTGGCCGCACTCCGAGAGGGCGACTATTCCTTCCGCGCCCGGGAACAGTCCCGCAGCGACCCGTTCAGCGAGGTGATCACCGAGGTCAATCTCCTCGCGGACACCCTGCGCCGGCAGCGGGTCGACGATCTCGAAGCGACCGGGTTGGTCCGCGAGGTCATGGCCGAGATCGACGTGGCGGTCTTCGCCTTCGACGCCTCGCACCGGCTTCGGCAGGTCAACCCGGCCGGCGAGCGGCTCCTCGGTACCGAGCGGGCGGTGATCGGAGCGTCGGCGGCCGAACTCGGTCTGGAGGAATCTCTGTCGGGCGCCCCCGCCCGCACGGTGCAGCTCGAGATCGACGGCTCAGACTCACGCTGGGAGATGCGGCGCGGCGCCTTCAGGCAGCACGGCCTGCCGAACCAACTGCTGGTCCTCTCCGATGTCAGTCGCGCCCTCCACGCCGAGGAATTGGCGGCCTGGAAACGGATGATCCGGGTCATCGGCCACGAGCTCAACAACTCGCTGGCGCCAATCACGTCGTTGACCGGCAGCATGGAGCGACTCGTCCGCCGCGATCCCCTCCCCGACGACTGGCAGAGCGACGTGGTGCGGGGCTTCGAGGTCATCGCTTCACGGGTCGAGGCGCTCAACCGGTTCATGACCGACTGCTCGAGACTCGCCAAGATCCCCGAGCCGACCTTGGCGCCCGTCGATGTCGGCGCCTGTATCCACCGGGTGGTCGAGTTCGAGAAGCGGCTCCCGATCCGGGTGGTCGGGGCCCGACACGTCACGGTCCCGGCGGACCAGGATCAACTCGAACAGGTGCTGATCAACCTCGTGCGCAACGCCGTCGAAGCGAGCTTCGAAACTCGATGGACCGGTGGAGGTCGGCTGGGCCGAGGACGGCCGGTGGCTCGACATCACCGTCCGCGATGAGGGATCCGGTCTCGTTGATCCGAGAGCCTCTTCATCCCGTTCTACACCACCAAGACCACCGGCTCCGGCATCGGGCTGTTTCTCTGCCGCCACGTCGCCGAGGCCCACGGCGGGTCGGTGGTGGTGAGGAATCGAAACGACCACCCGGGCTGCGAGGCCGTTCTCAGACTGCCTTCAGTTGCCACCTGAGCATCAGACCCGGCACCCAGGAGACTGACGTTTCATGCGCAACCATGACAGGTCTCGTGGAATCCTAACTTTGACCCGAAATCGATGCCCGAAAACGGACAGTGGATTCCGGAAATGGACAGAGGGGGCACGTCGGCTCGGACTCTCCCCGATATGAGTCTGGCACGATTCTTGCGGTTCGTCTCCCTGGCGTATTCGATCATCGACACCGTGTCGGTCAAGACAGCGGCAACGGAGGGAGCAGCGTGACTGACCTTGGATTGGACATCCGTTTCGGCCTTCGATCGTTCGTAAGGAAGCCCGGTTTTACGGCGGTCGCGGTGTTGTCCCTGACGCTGGGCATCGGAGCCGGCACCTTGATCTTCAGCGTGGCGGATGGCGTCCTTCTTCAGCCGTTGCATTTCCCCGGTTCCGACCGAATCGTCACCCTCTGGAACACCTATCCGCACTTCAACACCGACAGAGAAGAGGTCTCACCGCCGGATTTCTGTGATTGGCACGAGCAGAGCACGTCATTCGATCAGCTGGCGGCCTACGGAAAAGGTACCCCTACGTCCTGGCCGGAAAATCCGACGACGCCGTGAGGTTGCGTGGCGCGAGGGTATCGGGAGACTTCTTCGACACGATGGGGGTGATGCCTGCCCTGGGTCGTGCACTCCAACCGGCAGATGACCATGAGGGCTTACACCACGTCGCCGTGTTGACCCATCGACTCTGGACGAGTCGGTTCGGTTCCGACCCATCGATTGTCGGGCAAGAGATCGACCTCAATGGATTCGGTTTCTCAGTAGTCGGCATTCACGGCTGCAGGATTCGATTTCCCCGGCAACGTGGACCTCTGGACGCCCCTGGCCTATGAACCGCCGTTTGACGACCTGCTTCGGCAGAGCACCTGGCTTCGAACAGTGGCTCGGCTCAAGCCGAACGTCGCCGTCGGCCGCGCTCAGGCCGAGATGTCGGCCATCGCGCATCGGCTCGAGGAGCAACACCCCGACACAAACCTGGGACGGGACGTTGTCATCATTTCCCTCTACGAGCAGATCGTCGGACAGGTCCGACCTGCTCTTCTGATTCTGCTCGCGGCGGTCGGCTGTCTGCACCTGATCGCCTGTACCAACGTGGCGAATCTCTTGCTGTCCCAGGCAACGGTCAGGCAACAGGAAATCTCGATCAGGTCGGCCCTCGGGGCGGGAAAGCTCCGTCTCGTCCGGCAACTCGTCACCGAAAGCACTCTCTTGAGTGTTCTCAGCGGGGCTGGGGGAGTCCTTCTGACCATCTTGGGATTACAGCTCGTGCGCTCCCTCAATCCGGAGGGGATTCCACGCCTCCAGGAGGTTCAGCTCGACGTCCGGGTACTGGTGTTTGTTCTGCTCGCGTCGCTCGTTACGGGGGTTGCGGTCGGTATCGCACCAGCTCTCATGGTTACCCGCAAAAGCATCCGGGGGGGGTTCAGGATTTGGCGCAGCAACTGAAGACAAGCGACGGCACCGGATCCGCGCTGTTCTGGTGATCATCGAAATCGCGCTCGCGCAAATACTGCTCGTTGCGGGTGGTCTGCTCTTCCAGAGCTTTCTCCGTCTAAACGGTGTCGATCCTGGATTCAATCCCGAGGACGTGACGGCCAGTCGACTGGATCTGTTGACCCAACGCTACAACGACATCGACGAGAGACTCAGGTTTTACAGCGACGCTGTCGAGCGGATTTCTCGGCTGCCCATAGTCGAGTCAGCGGCGCTGGCCTCGACGATTCCAACCCACGAAACGCAACTCAACCTCGATTTCGAGATCATCGGACGCCCGAAGCCCCCGCAATCAAAGGCGCCCAACGCCGGCTTCAACTCGATCACCCCGGACTACTTCCAAACCATGGGCATTCGGCTTCTGGAAGGCCGATTCTTCAACGAGACTGATCGCGAGGGAATGCCACCCGTGGTCATCATCAATCAAGCGATGGCCCACCGCCACTGGTCCGGGAGGAGCCCCCTCGGGTCAGCGGATACGACTCGTCCCCGATCATAGAACCCAGGGCCGGAGATCGAGATCGTCGGTGTTGTCGATAGTGTCCGACAAGTCGGCCTCGACGCCGAGGTCCGTGCAGAGATCTATCTACCCTACGCGCAGAAGCCTGGAGGAACTGCTTCCTGCTCGTCCGTTCGAAGTCTCAGCCATCCGATTTGGCCCGACCCTTCAGAGAGCAGATTCGTGAGATCGACCCGGACATCGCCTTGACGAGACCTAGGATGAACGATTACATTTCAGCCTCCCTGGTGTCCCCACGATTTCGCACCGTTCTCTTCAGCGCCTTTGCGTCTCTCGCTCTGGTTTTGGCCGTGATCGGTGTTTTTGGCGTTGTTTCCTATTCTGTGGTTCAGAGAACCTCCGAGTTCGGCATCCGTGTGGCCCTTGGTGCGCAACAGCGGGACATCCTCAAGGCAGCTGTCGCAAAAGCATACCCTGCGGTTCTCGCCGGTGTCGTTTTGGGCTTGGCCTGTTCCCTGGCTCTGACGCGATACCTCTCCGTACTGCTCTTCGAAATTGCTCCTCACGATGCTCTGACTTTCGCTACAGCTGCATTCCTTTGCGCTGTTGTGGGACTTGCCGCGTGTTATCTCCCTTCGCGGCGAGCCTCACTGGTCGATCCGCTGAAGGCTCTTCGAACCGAATGAACATGGGGAGGTGCTGCGAAAGGAGTAGCCCGAGTGTTCGGATTCGAACAGCTGATGCCCGGTATCGAACGATCGACCATCGCGCGCCCCGGCAGAATGATGGGTTGAGGTGGCCCGGCTCTTGCCAGGTAGGTCACGGATGAATCGTCGGGAGGTGTAGTCGGAGTCACGATCCGGAAGAGCGGCAGATCGACATCGGGATGAAATAGCAAATAGTGCCAGGTTCATACATTTGTATATTCTGTGAGCGAGACGGTTTCATCGTGCTGGCGTGGTGCATCATGGGTAACCACTACCACCTGGCCGTTCGATGCAAGTCAGTCCCGCTGTGGCGATCCATGGCGAGCATCCACACCATGGTCAGCAAGAACTTCAACGCACGCTACCGGGTGTACGGTCCGTTCTGGCAGGGTCGCTACAAGGCGAAGCTCGTCGAAACACCGGGGTACCTTCGGCAGCTGTTGCTGTACATCCACTTGAATCCTGTGACGGCAGAGATCGTTGAGAAGCCCGATGAGTACGTGTGGAGCGGGCACCGGGAGATCGTTCGTCGATTCAAAAACCCATTCGTCGATCCCGACGAGCTCCTCTTGGCCTTCGACGAGACTGTAAAGCGGCGAGGAGGGCCTACTTGAGTTCGATGCGGGCAGCCGTGATCGGGGAACTGAACGACGGCGCCCCCGGAACCCTCCCCTGGTGGCCGTTGGCGAAGGCCTCGGAAAGAAGATCGAGAGGATGAGTTGAGGATGAAGCCTGGGACGCCGTCCATCGACGCGCTCGGCCGAAGCACTGCGCTGGAAAGACCGTGGCTCACACCCGATGATTTCATCGATCGGGTATTGAAGGTGCTGGAGATAACGAGGCAAGAAGTGGCCGGTGGGACCAAACGGCGGGAGGCGGTCAGGGCGCGAGATCCTGTTCAGCCTCGGCGTCGAGAGATACGGCCTGAAGATCACGGAGATGGCGACCGCACTACAAGTCAAGTACGACAGCGCGAGCCTGTGGGGACGCCGTGGGGCCCAACGACGAGCAGGCCATGACCATTTGCCCAGAGAACGGAGGAGGTAGATACTACGGTCGCCTCGACGCCGGGTAGCACAGTAGAATATACAAATGTATGAACCTGGCACCATTCTTCCGCTGCTTTCTCAGCGAATAATCGAGGAGAGAAGAAAGGTCCGCGGCGTGATCACCGACGCCCAGTCCGGGGGATTGTCCACAAGATCCTGATCGCCGGTGACGAGGATTGCCCCGGGGCTGGCTGCGAGTAGGGCCCACAGGTGAAGATCGCCGTGATCCGGTGGAAAAGACGGTGGATTCGCGGGTTCGCAGATGACGGCGTTCTCCGCAATGGCAGTCAGGATGGTGTCGATCTGGGCCTCATCGAGCCCGTGGCGTGATCGAATCTTCTTGCGGAGCAGGACCGACCTGTACTCCGCGAGCAGTTCTATGGAAAGGGCGAACCGCAGCGAACCGGAAAGCATGGAGTCGAGGATTCTCGACGTGGGAGCGTCGATGCCCGAGGTCAAGATCCCGCTCACGACCACATTGGTGTCGACAACGGCGACACCCGCCTTCATCGGACTCGTTCGCCGGTGGTCTCTTTCACAGCGAGCGCGAGAGCATCGCGCTCAGACATGGCTGCGCACCGGCGGGCCTGAGCAACCAGGTCGGCGGCCTCTTCGGCGCTCTTGATGCCGTAGGAAGTCGACATTCTCCGCCACAAGCGAGCCGATGGTGCTTCCGCGTCTGGCCGCCGCAGCCTTAAGGGCGCGGTGGAGCTCGTCAGGCAGGTAGATGGTCACACGGGCCATAGCCGCTCTCCTTTTTAGGTCTCGCACATATGCACTAAAACATCAAAACATATTATCGCACATCCGTCAGGGCAATGCACGGTCAAGGTGTCGGATACCGACTTCTGGAACTGTGAGTGTAAATACAAGGGGAGCCAGGCACGCATCCCGCGTTCTGTTGAGGGTTGGCGATAGGGGCCTCGAACGGACGTGCCGTCTCAAACCGATGTTGGGAAGAGGCGCCTCACCAGAAAGCAACGCACTCCGGGCCCAACATCGTTTGAGGGGGCGCTCTCGGCCACCCGCGATGGGAGCATCATTCTCAGAGGCGCGATTCAATGGGACCGAGCCGGCTCCCAACTTCCCAACTTCCTCAAGCCCGGCACCGCAACGTTCTCCAGGGGATGGGTGAGGGAAGGGTGCCGCACGGATTGGGTGCCGCGTGGCACCGGTTCGGGTTTCAGGCGCACCTTGCTGACAAATACCCGCTGATAGGTCGCACCCATCGCCTGTGGCGCACCCTGCGCGGATGTGGTACCTTCGCCACAAATAGAAACTGAAACGCAGTTTCATAAACGGCAGGGCTCGAGATTCCACTGTCCTGTCGCCAGGGTGCGCCGGGACGCGGGCGTGGAGCCAACGGCGCGTAGCCTGAACCCTCGGCACAGGGGGTCTGGAGCCGAGGGCCGGCCAGTGACGTTCGCTCCAGGCCGGAAATCATGGGTTCATGTCATGAGCTGTGCGTACTCTGTGTCGCTCGCTGTCCGTCTGGATATCCTCGTTCGGAGTCGGTGGTCGATGGCGGTGCTGTGCGCCGCCATGACAGCTTGCGCGGCCGCCGCGCCGGCCGCCGCCGCGACCTACCCGGTCAACAGCACGGCTGATCTTCCCGACGGCGACCCGTCCGACGGCGCCTGCGCAACGTCACCACCCGGTACGCCAGTGTGCACCCTACGCGCTGCCGTCATGGAAGCGAACGGCCACCCAGGGCAGGACTCCATCACGGTGCCTGCGGGCACCTACCTGCTCACCCGCGTCGGGTACGACGCCAACGCCCTTGCAGGCGATCTCGACGTCACCGACGACCTCAGGCTCAACGCCAGCGGTGGCCCGGTCGTGGTCGACGCCAACGGCCCGGTGAGCTTCGATCGCGCGTTCGACATCCACAGCGGCCTGTTCTCCATGACCGGGGTCACGGTCAAGAACGGCAACACCCCGGGTTACGGTGGCGGCATCTCAGCCGCGGGAAACCTGGTGCTGACGAACGTCCGGGTGCAGGACAACGCCGCGGCGCTGGGTGGCGGCGGAATCTACTCCACCGGGTTGCTCGTCCACCTCACGTCGAGCACGCTCGCCGGCAACACCGCCAACGGCAACGGAGGAGGCGTCAGTGTCGAAATGGACGGCGCCCCCTCCAATGAGCTGATCATCCGCAACAGTCAGATCACCGGCAACCAGGCCCTCGGCGGGTCTTCGAGCGGTGGCGGCGTTTCCTCGTCTGGCGCAAGCGTCACCATCGAGAACAGCACGGTCCACGGCAACTCCTCGACGCTGGATGGCGGGGGACTCGCCTACACGGGATTCTACGCCGGTAATAGCCTGCAGGTCTCCGGCTCGGTGTTTGACGGCAACGCGGCCGCCGCGACGAACGGGTGGGGTGGCGGGATGTACCTGATCCTGATCGGTATGTCGTCGGTCACCGACACGGTCGTGACCGACAACTCGAGCAACGCCGGCGGTGGCATCTACGCCGACTTCGGCATCCTCGCGCTCACCGACGTCGAGGTGAGCCACAACGCGGCCGTCTCTCCGGCGGCGGGATCCAGGCCACGAACGGCAACCTCGAGATCACGCGTGGCTGGGTGGAGACCAACTCCGCTGCGGAGTACGGCGGCGGGGTGGTTCACGGCGGAAATTACACTACTCACGTCACAATCTTCGACTCCAGCGTGCTCGGTAACACGGCCCCGGACGGCGCCGGGATCTGGACGTCAGTCAATCTCGAGCTGCTGGCGAGCGCGGTCTATCACAACCACGGCTCCCGCGGTGGCGGCGTGTTCGTCGCCGGAGGGGTCACCGCGATCGACGACAGCGCGGTCAGCGGCAACTCGGCGGGGGGCAATGGCGGTGGCATCTATTCCGGCGCGGCCACGACCCTCCACATGAACAGCGCGACCATCGTCTCCAACCGGGCACGCGCCTTCTTTCCAGCCCCCGGCTCGGGTGGCGGTGCCTGGATCGACAGCACGGCCACCGCCACCGCGGTCGCCTCCGTCCTCGCCTTGAACCGCACCTCGGATGCCCTCACCGGCCTGAGCGACTGCGCGGGCGTGGTGGCTTCTGAGGGCTACAACTTCATCTCCTCGAACACCGGTTGCACGGTCACGGGGATCACCACCGGCAACCACGTCGGCGGCCCGTTCCCCTCGAACATCGACCCCGTGCTCGGCCCTCTCGAGATCCTGTACGACCCGCTGGCCGGCCAGACACCCGACGTCCACCCCAAGACAGGCAACGTTCCCCTCGCAGGCAGCCCACTCATCAACGCCGGACCTTTTGCGGGCTGCCGGGCCGCCAACGGCACCCATCTCTCCTGGGACGAGGTCGGCCAGGTCCGCGGCCTCGGCGGGTGGTGCGACATCGGCGCCGTGGAGTATGGTGCCCGGCCGCTCTTGATCTTCACCGACGGCTTCGAGAACGGCACCACCGCGGCCTGGAGCGCAGCCACCCCGTAGCACCAGGGGGCCGAGATGAAATAGTGAAATAGTGCCAGGTTCATACATTTGTATATTCTGTGTAGAATGGCGATGGAGTTTGAAATGCCTCGATCGCCTCGCGTCTTTCTTGAAGGTGGGGTCTACCACGTCTACAACCGGGTGACCCGCGGAGAGAGGGTCTTTGGTGAAGACCACGAGGCATTGTTTCTACTCGATACCATGCGCAAGGTCCGTGAGCGAGACGGTTTCATCGTGCTGGCGTGGTGCATCATGGGTAACCACTACCACCTGGCCGTTCGATGCAAGTCAGTCCCGCTGTGGCGATCCATGGCGAGCATCCACACCATGGTCAGCAAGAACTTCAACGCACGCTACCGGGTGTACGGTCCGTTCTGGCAGGGTCGCTACAAGGCGAAGCTCATCGAAACACCGGGGTACCTTCGGCAGCTGTTGCTGTACATCCACTTGAATCCTGTGACGGCAGAGATCGTTGAGAAGCCCGATGAGTACGTGTGGAGCGGGCACCGGGAGATCGTTCGTAGCGATTCAAAAACCCATTCGTCGATCCCGACGAGCTCCTCTTGGCCTTCGACGAGACTCGTAAAGCGGCGAGGAGGGCCTACTTGAGTTCAATGCGGGCAGCCGTCGATGGGGACTGGACGAACGGCGCCCCCGGAACCCTCCCCTGGTGGCCGTTGGGCAGGCCTCGGAAAGAAGATGAGAGGATGAGTTGAGGATGAAGCCTGGGACGCCGTCCATCGACGCGCTCGGCCGAAGCACTGCGCTGGAAAGACCGTGGCTCACACCCGATGATTTCATCGATCGGGTATTGAAGGTGCTGGAGATAACGAGGCAAGAAGTGGCCGGTGGGACCAAACGGCGGGAGGCGGTCAGGGCGCGAGAGATCCTGTTCAGCCTCGGCGTCGAGAGATACGGCCTGAAGATCACGGAGATGGCGACCGCACTACAAGTCAAGTACGACAGCGCGAGCCTGTGGGGACGCCGTGGGGCCCAACGACGAGCAGGCAACGCCGCATTTGCCCAGAGAACGGAGGAGGTAGATACCACGGTCGCCTCGACGCCGGGTAGCACAGTAGAATATACAAATGTATGAACCTGGCACCATTCTAT
>CAVQJV010000008.1:0-137303 GCA_963712805.1 uncultured Acidobacteriota bacterium
ACCGTCCGCGAGCCGCACCCGATCGACCTCGAGACGGAGAATCCGCCCTTCAAAGAGTGTCTCGCCGTCGATTTTCGTTTCACGCAGGTGTTCGTCCGACATGCTGAGAATGGTACCTCAGCTCGGATGAGTGGATGAGTGCCACAAAGCGGAGCGGTGCCATTGGGGGGCGGCCAACGGCGCCTGGTGTGACGGTTGGTGCGGGTGGGAAGCGGCGTCACAGGCATACGGCAGTGCGGCACACCGCTCGGTACGACATAGGTCTCAGGAAGTGGGTAGCGGTGCCTGGCCCGATCATCGGGGCTCGACGTCTCGGGGCTTCTTGCCGATCACCACCATCGCCGACGCCGCGGTGAGCATCGCCACGCCGGTCCAGCCGATCAGCGCGCCGTCGCCGGACGCTCCCATGGTCAGGGGAATCACCGAGAAACAAACCAGCAGCCAACCCAAAACCGTTGTCCGCGGGTCTGCGGCGGCGCCGGGGTCATCGTCGGTCCGGCCGTCATCCCGTTTCCAGCATCTTGCATTTGATAGTCACCTTTTGACTCCTGGCGCTCCGCCAGTCACCTCTTGGGAAGCGGACCCGGCGGTCGCGGCGCGACCGGCGGCGTCGGTGCGATCGGTGGCTTGCTGGGCCGCTCCGCTCACCCGATCGAGCCGGCGCGCGGGGCGGGTCCGGTCGGGGACGCTCACCGTGCGTGTGACTTGGCCGCGTGACTCGTTCATACCGCACATCAGAGCAAATTCGATGCCATCGACTCCTTCGCGAGAGCGGTTCACCATGAGGCAATTCGGAGGCTTTCCTCCGATCTCATTCGGGTGTATCCTGCTGATTGGAGGTTCTGCCCATGCTGCGAAGAACACTTCTCGTCATCGAGACCCCGGCCGAGGCACAGCGGCTGCACCGCCTCCTCGGCGGAACGTCCGTGATCGAGGAGGTGGCGGATTCGGCGGCGATGTGGTCGACCCTTGCGCACGAACCCTTCGACCTGCTGGTTCTCGGTCGAGACGCCCTTCCGGGGAGCCCGGTCGACCTCGTGACCGAGCTGCGGCGACTGCCGGACGGACCCGAGATCATCGTCCTCCAAACCGATGAAAACCCGGTCGAGCGGGCCCTGCTGCTCACCGCCGGCTGCCTCGCGGTGCTCAACACTCGCCTCGACGACGCCATGCTCGCAGCGACCTTCGAGGCGGTGGCGAGCAGCCGCCTGTCGGCGGCCACACGATCCCTCGAAACATCGGCGTCGGTTTCCCGATTCGACGATTTCGCGTCCGGCAGCAGTGCGATGCGCGAGCTGCTGGACATTGCCGACCGGGTCGCACGGTCGGACGCCTCGCTGTTCATCTTTGGTGAAACCGGCGTCGGCAAGGAGTGGCTCGCCCGGGCGATTCACGGCGCAAGCAACCGGACGGCGGGCCCTTTCGTCGCGGTCAACTGCGCGGCGGTCCCGGAGAATCTGCTCGAAAGCGAGCTCTTCGGCCACGAGAAAGGCGCGTTCACCGGCGCGATCCGGGCCCACCGCGGCCACTTCGAGATGGCCCATCACGGCACGCTTTTTCTCGACGAAGTCGCCGACATGCCGATCCACCTCCAGAGCAAGCTGCTGCGGGTACTCCAGGAGCGGAAGATCCAGCGGCTCGGGGCGGAGCGAACGCTGGCGGTTGACGTCCGGATCATGGCAGCGACCAACCGCGACCTGCAGCGCATTATCGACGACCGGCTGTTTCGCGAGGACCTCTACTATCGACTCTCGGTGGTCGCCCTCGAGGTGCCCCCCCTCAGGCGTCGCCGGGAGGATGTGGCGCCGCTCGTCCACGGCTATCTCGAGCGCTTCGCCCTCCAGCTCGGCCGCGGCGGCATGCAGATCCGGCAGGATGCGCTCGATGCTCTCGTAGCCTACGACTGGCCGGGCAACGTGCGCGAGTTGATCAACGTGATGGAACGCGCGGTGCTGCTCAGCCGAGGCACCGTGATCACGCCTTCCGACCTTCCGGGCGCGGTGGTCCGGGCGATGCCCGGCGCATCGGCTGCGACCGTCGCCGACGCGCGCGGCGCCGACGAACTTCGAATTCCGGAAGACTGGTTGACCCTCGGCCTGCCCGACTTCCGCCGCCGGGTGGCGACGGCCGCCGAAACCGAGTATCTGAACTCGCTGCTCGAGCGCAGCCAGGGCCGAATCGGCGTCGCCGCCGAGCTGGCCGCCATCGACCCGAGGTCGCTCTTCGACCGGCTCCGCAAGCACGGCATTCGCAAAGAGGACTTTCGCTGAGGCGCGTCGCCGCCCGAGCCGCCCTCATGCCTGGGCCTCAGCTCGGGCGGGACCGGCGCCCGGAAATCAGCGGCTGAAGATCACTTGCGGACAACCGGGTTACGGCGGCTCCGATGCGACCGCCTCGTCGCCACCCAGCAGCACCGCCGTACCGGGGACGAAGAGGTGGACCAGCCGCCGCGCGTCGTCCGGGTCGGCCACGACCACGACCAGGGTCGGCGGGAGCGCCGGCTCGGGATCGCCGATGATCCGCCGCCACCCGCGGACCACCCGCCGCCACCAACCGACCGGAGCGACGGCCTCGACCGACGGCGCAACCGCCAGGCGCCAGCCCGAATCGGTGGCGACGGAGTACCGGTCGGGTCTCGGCGGCGGCGGTGTCGGGCTCGGCGCGCTCCCGGCCGCCGGCTCCGGTTGAGCTCCGTCATCCGTATAGGGCACCAGCACCTCCGGCGCCACCACTCGCCGCCAGTTCTCCGCCGGCGGCTCCGTCACCCGCCACACCTGCGGCGACGAGAGCTCGGTCAATCCGTCCGGGTCGACGCCCGCTCCCTCGCGGACGACCCGGACCGCGCTCAGGGGAACCGAGTCGAGCTCGATCCCGCGAACCCGAACCGACAGCCGCTGGCCGTCGCGTCCGATCACCAGGTACAGCGCGGGACGGCGAGCCAGCGCCAGCTCGAGCGAGGCCGGGTCGTCCGGCGCCGCCTCGGACCCGGCGCCGGCGACGCCGGCGCTAATACAGCAGCACGCGAGTGCCGACGCGAACCGTGCGCCACACATATTCGAGATCCTCATCTCCGAGCCGGATGCACCCGTGGGTCACCGGCTGGCCGAGCAGACTCTGAAACAACGTGCCGTGAATCAGGTAGCCGTCGCCGAGCGACAGCGAATAGTCGCCGAGAGAAACGTCATCCCGCCGGTCCGCCGGGTTGCTCGGCGGCAGGGTGCCCTCCTCGACAAAGGCCCAGTCGGGCTTGGTCCACACCGGGTTGCGTTGCTTGTACAACGACCCGTCGTTCGCCCAACGGCGTGTCGAAGATCCAGACCCGATCGCCCGGTTCACGCAGAATCGTCCCGCTGCCCGCCGAGCAGGCGGCGTCGCGAAGAACCACACCGTCCCGCATCAGCTGAAGCCGCCCGCGCGCGGTGTCGACGATCACCACCATCCCTTTCGGGGTTTGCTGGAGCAGGCGGCCGACGGCGTTCGGGTCCGGCGCGACCGGCGCGATCCTCCCGGGGGCGACCAGGCCACGACCTTGACCGGGCTGCCGGCGAGAAGACCGATCAGGATCACGAGGCAACGGACGCGGCGACCCCGACCGCCGCCAGGACCCAGGGCCGCCTGACGCTCCCGCCGACCTCCGCCGGGGCGTCGAATTCCAGCGCCACCTCGTTCATGATCTCACTTCAGTCCATCCCACCCACGATGGTCACGGGCGTGCCGGCCGCGACGAGCTCGAGCAGGCGATCCATGTCCTCGTCGCGGAGCGCGACGCAACCCTCGGTCCAGTCCCGGCCCTGACCGCCGTGGCCGTGAATCTCGATCAGGCTGCCGGGCCCGACGCCCGCCTCGATGGTTCCGGCGTCGCGCTCGAGCTGGTACCGACGCCGGTCGTCGGGGTTCGGGTAGTCGAGCAGCAGCGCCTTGTAGTAACGGGTCGCTCCGCCGGTCTTGACCGTGGTCACGCGGTAGCGCCCCTCGGGCGTCGCACAGTCGCCGGCGTGCCGCTTCGGCGCGAGACCGGCGGTGCCGAGCTCGGCCTTGAAGACCGCCACCTGCCGGCCGCGCCGGTAGACGAGCAGGCGGTGGTCCGCCTTGTCGATGATCACCACCGACACCGCCTTCTGACGGGACATTTCGAGGGTGTCGGCCACCTGCCGCGACCACTGTGCCGGAGCTCCGGGTCGGCAATGCGGTCGTGCTGACGGCGCCACCCCTCCTGCGCGACATCGGCCAGCGCAATGGCGTCCTCGGCCGCGGTCGATGCCTCCTCGAACTCTCCCGACAGCAGCAGACTCTCCGCCGTGCGAAACCGGAGTCGGGCAGTCTGAGCGGCCCGGGCATGCTCCCGCGAGCTTCCCGCCGTCATGCCCCGCGCCTCGGCCAGCTCGACCACGTGCGCCGCGGCTTCGACTCCCTCTCGCGCTCGCACCGCCGCCGCGCCGGTCTCCTGCCGCACCTGCCGCAGTTCATCGGCCGCGTTCGTCATCGCGACGCACCACGCCAGGGTCGCGCGATCGGCCGACCGCCTCCCCTTGACCGCCGCCTGCGCGACCTCCGCGTTCCTGGATCAGCCGCTCGAGCCGTCCGGCGCGTTCGGGGTCGGCCCGGCGCAGCTCGGAAAGCGCGCGGGTCAGTACCGCCCGCCACCTCGCCGCGTCCGGGCTCGCCGTTCCCCCGCCGCACGCGACGACGACGAAGATCAACGCCAGCGCAACAACGGCGGCCGGCCGGCGGCCCAACGGGAGCACAACCGGCCGGCCGACAAGGGTCCGAACGTCTGTCAGCACTTGAGCTTGGCGCGAGCGCTCGAAAGGTCGGTCGCCACCGCCGACATCTCAGGCTGGATGGACTCGGCGAATTCGACGGCCGCCTTGTAATTCTCGGCGTCCACCTTCGCTTGGAGTTCGACCATTTGCCCGGTCAGGGCTTCGACCTTGCCGCGCATGAGCTCGAGATCCTGAGCGAAGCCCTTGGGGGTCTTCCGGCAGGATGCCAGTGCCGCCAGGTCCGCTTCCGCGGCCACCAGTTGAACGGTCAGAGCCTCGACCGCCTCGTCGGCGGTGGTCTTGGCGATCTCGCGGTTGGCCACCGCCGCCGCCCGCGCCGTTTCGGCAGCGGCGGTCGCTTTGTCCAACATCTCGCGAGCGGTCTCGTACGACCGGGTCAGCGCGAACTTCTGATTCTGGGCCTCGACCTCGGCCAGGGCCGTCCGCTCGGCCTCGCGCGCGGCCTCGAACTCGGCCGGAGCGTAGGTCGCCGATTCCGCGAGTTCAGCGAGTTCCATCCCGCTCCGCAGACCGTCCATTCTCGCTTGCGGCGGTTTGGCACACGCGGTCAGAATCGCCATTCCAGCTGCTACCGCCAGGGTGATCGTGCAACGCATCACATGGGTCATTTTGATCTCTCCTTTTTTTCGGGTCGCCTTCGCGCCCTGTTAGATTTTCCATTCGCAAGCTCCGCGCCAGGTTTCTCGAGCACCTTTGGCCGGACGATAACTAATTTCGGAGTTTAACCTCCGATTCAGACGTTTAGATCAGAGTCTTTCACTCTGAAAATGGGTTTTAACGTCTCGTTCGGCGAAGAGGCCATCCGGGTCATCGGGTCCGATTCACCTGGGCCGAGCGCGGCTGCGCGATCGCCGGAGCTGCGCCCACCGATTCCACCACCGTCGCAAAGAGCGCAGCGGCGCCGCAGACGACCACGACCACCACCACTCCCGTCGGCACACCAGCACCCACCGCGTCGGCAATCACCCAGCCGAGGTAGGCGGCCAGAGCGACCAGGAACGCAATCCCTTCGCGGCGCGATATCTCAAAACCGGTGAAGAACACCGGTAGGCAGATCAGGGCGGCGAACACCATCACCGGCAGATCGATCTTCATTGCCTGTCCGGCGACCGCCACTCCGGTGGGCGACGCAATTGCCGCCAATCCGATCACCGCGGTGAGGTTGAAGAGGTTCGAGCCCACCACATTTCCAACCGCGATGTCCCGCTGCCCTCTTGCGGCCGCCACCACCGATGTGGCGAGTTCGGGCATCGATGTCCCGACCGCCACCACGGTGAGGCCGATCACCCTCTCAGACACCCCCAAGACCGTCGCCAGAGCGACCGCCCCATTCACCAGCCAGCCGGCGCCGACGACGAGTGCGGCGAGGCCGAGAACCACTGCAGCGGCGGCGCCGGCCATGGCCGCACCGCCCGACCGTGCATCCACCCCGAACGCATCGCCGACGGCGTGACCCTCACGCCGAGCGGCAATCACGAGCCAGACGGTGTGGCCGACAATGAAGACGAGGAGCAGAAGCCCCTCCCAACGGTTGATGGCGCCGTTCGCGGCCATCCCGACCACAACCAGCGAAACCACGAGAACGACCGGAACGTCGATTCGAACCAGCCGAACGGCGACGCAAAGCGGCGCGACCAAAGCCGAGACCCCGAGGATCCCGAAGACATTGAACACGTTCGAACCGACCACGTTGCCGAGGGCGAGGTCGGCAGTCCCGGCAAGCGAGGCCCCGAGGCTGGCCGCCATCTCCGGCGCACTGGTCCCGAAGGCGACGACGGTAAGTCCGATCACCAGCGGCGAGACGCCGGCCGCGGCCGAGAGCCGACTGGCGCCACGCACCAACAGCTCGGCTCCCGCCACCAGCGTCACCAAGCCGAGGATCAGCGGCAACGCGGTCATCGAGGACGTCCGTCGGTCAGCACCGGGCGAAGGCCGCGGGCCGGGCATTTGTAGTGGCGGCACAGACCGAAGCCCCTGACGTGTTTGAGCCGTCCAAACTCGGGATAGGTGAGGAAGACTCGATCCGTCACCAGGCGCGCGCCGGGCAGGTCCGACGTCGAGTCGGCCGCCCGGGTCACGTTGGTCAGGGTGTCCATACGAGATCCTCACAATCGAAGAGCGTCGGAGAGGGGGAAGCAAGCAGAAACGGACGGGAAGTCCCTCTCCCCTGACGTTTCGAAGCTACCACACTCATCGATCTCGGATCCCACGATCCACTCGCCTTCGTCTGCCGGCTTCGAAGAACAGCTCCTTTCGGTGCCTGGCTTGAGGACCCTGAAAAGTTCCCGACACCGCTCGTTGAGGAGGCAAGAGCAACGTTCCAAGGTATTTGAGCTTGGCACTCGTCTGATCAAGTGGATGAAATTGGGCGGCGGGAGCTGGAATCGCGTGTGCGATCAATCGGTCGCCGTCGAATCGAGTAGGATGAAACCGAGTGATCTGGACGGACGCCGTCGCGTTCGGCCAGTGACAATGATCACCTGAGGTGGAGTCAGCTATGGCAATCAATCGACGAGCCTTCATCGCCTCCCTCGGAGCCCTCGGCGTCGCTTCATGCGCACCGCAGCCAAAACCGCCGTTCCCCGAGTTGGAGGCCGCCGGGCGGCCCGGCGACATCGGGCTCGCCCAGGGCAGAGCCTTTGCAGCAAAGATCAACGACAACCTCGACTTCTACATCGAGTGGTTGTCGGGGTCGGGCGGGACCTCCCGCGAGCGGCTCCTCGAACTGGCCGGCTCCTTTGCGCCGGTTCTCGAGGTCCATTTCCCGGACATGCTCGAAGAGATCGACGGTGTGGCTCGAGGATCCGGCCTGAGCCTCGACGAGATCCTCCTGATCAACGCCCGGACCGATATCCTCGCCATCGTGGAGGCCGAGGTCGCCATGCGCAAGATCCCGGCCTGTACCGCCCTGGCCATCGAGGGCGGAGACGACCACCCGACAACCATCGCACTGTGCCAGAACTGGGATTGGGACCCGTTGCTCGCCGACGCACCCGTCGTGCTTCGTTCACGACCGACCAACGGCCCTGCCCTGGTCACCCTGGTCGAAGCGGGGATGATCGGAAAGATCGGATTCAATCAGCACCGACTCGGGGTGTGTCTCAATTTCCTCAGCCACCGGGCAGACGGCTGGCCCGGCGATCGAGGGGTCCCCATTCACTGTCTTCTTCGAGCGGTCATGAACTGCTCGACCATCGACGAGGCGGTGGCGACGGTCAGTGCTGCACCGCGCTGTGCCTCAGCCAACTTCCTCATCGCGCAGCATGACGCAACAGGCCCACAGGCACTCGATCTCGAGATTTCGCCCAACGCGGTCGCCACTCTGACCGGCGGCACTGCGGGTCTGGTCCACACCAACCACTTCCTCGATCCCGAACTCGGCCTGGGTTGCACGAGCGGCCGCGGCCCTTCCACCATGAAGCGTTTCAACCGTGCGCAGAACCTGCTCGTCGAACTCGGAGGGACCGAATCCGATCCGGTAACCCGCGCGCAGCGGGTGCTCGAATCACGAGCGGATCTCCCCTACCCCATCAGCCGGCACCACAACCCGGACCCTTCCTCGTCCACCCTCGCCGGGATCATCATGGATCTGACCCACAACCGATTCATCCTGACCAAGGGGGCGCCCCATCGAAGCGTCTGGGTCGATACTCCGGGGGTCTGAAGTATGCGGGCCAGGCCCCTCAGGGTGATTTCTCACACGAGATCGAGACGCCGGGCGACGCTGATGGCTTCCATGCTGGAATTGACCTCGAGCTTTTGGAGGCAGTGGACGATGTGATCACGCACGGCGGCGCGGCTGATCAGCAGCTGTCTGCCGATTTCTTCGTTACTGTTCCCCACCGCGAGGTGGCGCAGCACCTGGAGTTCGCATCTCGTGAGCTTGTGACCGCCACATCCGCACTCCCACTCGTCTTCGTCGATTTTGTCCGACACGACGGAAAAGGCGCCGCCGCCAAAAACCGATTCGATGAGATGAACGAGTTCCGGACCGTCCGGGCCGCTGACCGCCAGAATCGAGACCCGGAGCTCGAGCTTCCGACCTCCGTCTTCCGTCACCGTGAGCCGATAGGGATGAACCTGGCGACCCGACGCAGCCATCCTCCAGCTGGCGCAATCGGCGCAGCAGTAGTCGTTTCCGAACATATCCCGACCGGCCATGACCTCGTGGCACCTGCGCCCGACCACCGACTCCGCGGGAACCGCGAACAGTTTCTCGGCCCTTCGATTCCACACGGTGATCACCCCGTCGACTCCACGCGAAAACGCGGGAGTCCACGTGTTCGCGACGACCTTCTCGGCCGACATGATTGCCTCCGATCCGCGCTCTTGGGCTGGAGTTCGTGCGAAATCCAACACCTTCGAGTCCGAGAACTGACCCAGTCGATCTTTCAAAAGGGCCCGACCGGCCGCTGTGGATACAAACCAGTCGGGCCCGGAAACCAGGGGGCCGGCCGCCCTGGCGCGAGAGCACGTCTATGGGAGTTCCAGTTCCGGCACCGCCCAGTTGTGGATGTACCAGATGATCGCCCTGGCATCCTCGGCCGCCTGGGCGAACTGTTGCGCCTCGCCGAGATTCTCGGCGTCATAGCTTTTCGACTCGAGAGTGCCCTCGAAGATCTCTTCCATCAACGGACCCTCGACCTCCAACGGCTCGTAGAAGTAGTCGGTGTCGAAAAACGTGCAATGCTGGATCGACCGGAACTTTGCGGCATAGTACGCCTGGACATCGGCGACAAAGAAACAGGGGTAGTCGAGGAGGATGTTCAACCCGTCCGCGCAGGCCACTGTTTCGGGGTAGGTCTGCAGCAGCGGCACCGAAGGCTTGCTGCCGAACTGTTCGAACAGGTCGTAAGGGACATCGAGAACCTGTACGTACGGGAAGAATGTCGCGGTGTCGAGGTCGTTGATTCCGAGATAGGTATTGACGTGAATGAACGTGTCGGTCGTGTAGAAGGCGGTCTTGTCGCCCGCCGCCGCAATGGCCGACGCCGCGATCAGGACGTCGTCCCGCGTCGGATCGAGCAACTCATCGCAGTCATCAACCCCGGCGTAGGGATCACACGTATAATCCGCCAGCTCGCACGTGCCCGGCCCATCGGGACACGGATGGAGACTCGCCAACTCGTCGGAAAAATTGTACTTGTCCCAATCGGGAGCGGTTTCTTCCAAGATATACATGAGACCGGAGTCGACCCGGATGTACTCGACTCTGAGCAACGTGCCGTACTTCATGATCCGGTCGTAAAGGCCGAGATTCTCAAGCGGAGCGTCGATGGTGTACCAGCCGGTTTCTCCGGTTTCCGCGTTCATCGCATAGTAGTGGAGCCTGCCGGCCGGGTCGGTCGTGATGTTGGGGAGGACAACGCCGTACTCATCCTCGAGGCGCTGTACGGTGTTGAGCCGGTTGATGGCCTCCAGATAGCCGTGGTCGATCACGTCGACCGGCGACCGGGCGGAGCTGAGACGACCGAAGTGAACCTCCTGGAGCTGATCGAACAGCGAACCGTCGAAGTATGGGTACGGATCCCACACATCGCAGTACTCAACCTCACCGTCGGTGGACTTCAACTCCTCTTCGGTGCACGCCTCCCCCGTCGGGTCGTCGCCACACAGAGGGATCAGGGCGCACGTCAACCCGTCAGGTACGCCTTCGGGTGCTTCGGAGTCGGGCCCGATGGGAAAAACTGGGCGGACGCAGTCGTTCCTATCCCGAATCGCCTCGCCGTTTGTGTCCCTGAGCACCACATAGAGATCACCGTAGAGCTCGAACGCGTCGTTCGGTGGATCCTGTCCACCCGGTCCTCCGCCGCCAGGAGGCAACGCCAACGACGTCGAACATGGGAGGACGAGCGCCAGTAGAACCGTCGACACGAGCCAGATCTTGAGAGTCTTCACGATCCGATCTCCTTTCCTGTCGGGGGCACCGGCCGAGTCGCCGGGGCCGCTGGTGATGAAACTGACCGGCCCCGGCAAGCGGGAGCCGGCACCGTGGTGTCGTCGGAGCACGGCAACCAACGCAAAGGACCCGATGAACACGTTCAAGCTGGGTTTTCCCAAGAGATAGCAACCCTCGTGCCAACCGGATCGCGCTGCGCTCCAATTAACGAATCACACAGTCAAAATTGAGAGAACATCTTTGAAAACAATTATTTAGCGTCAATATTATCAAACGAACCACCCTCTCCTACTCCGCGATCTTCGGAAGATCGAACATGTCGCTTTTGTCAGATCATGACAAAAAAAACATGTCAGTTTTTTCTGACTTAATTAACTTTTAGATCTTTAATGTGATGACGGCGGAGGAGGCGGGTCAGGCCTGCATGAAGTTGATCTGGTCGACCTCTCGGAGCTCGCGGAGGTCACGGAGCTCACGCAGTTTGCGGTACAGGGTCCGCTCGGTGACGCCGAGCTTTCGCGCAAGAGTTCGGTTGCTGCCTGTGAAACGTGCGCTCACCTGTTCAAGATATCGCTGCTCGGCCTGTTTCAGACTGAGAATCTTCTCGGCTCGTTCGTCGTCCGCCGGGGCCTCAGACGCGGAGCCGGAAAGAATTCCCGGCAGGTGGTCGGCGGTAATGGTGTCGCAATCGGACAGCAGGACCGCCCGCTCGATGATGTTGCCGAGCTCGCGGACGTTGCCGGGATAGTCGTACGCCTTCAGGAGCCGCCACGCCGAAGGGTCGATACTCCGGCGGCTTCCGGTTTCACCCCGTGCGAGCATCGATTTCGCAAGGACCTCGATATCGGCGGGGCGCTCACGCAACGGCGGTAATCGAATCGGGAAGGCGCTGATCCGGAAGAAGAGGTCCTTGCGGAACATCCCTTCTTCGATCCTGCTCTCCAGGTCACGGTTGGTGGCGCACACGAGACGGAAGTTGGAGGGAATGCAATGCGCGCTGCCGACTCGCCGGAAACAGGTGCTCTCGATCATTCGCAGCAGTTTCACCTGCAGATGGAGGGGGATTTCACCCACCTCATCGAGAAAAAGGGTCCCGCCCGCCGCTTCCTCGACAAGACCGTTCCTGCGGATGTGAGCGCCAGTGAACGCACCCTTTTCGTGACCGAAGAGTTCGCTCTCAAACAAGGACTCCGCGATGCCGGAACAATCCACCGGAACGAATTGACTGTTGGCGCGGCGGCTCGTTTCGTGGATCGCTCGCGCCACCACCTCCTTGCCCGTTCCTGACTCGCCCGTGAGCAAGATGGTGGTCTCGGTGGGAGCGACCCTGTAGACGAGTTCGAGAACCCGGTTGAACTCCTTCGACCGAGCGACGAGCAGCGAGCCGTGCGGTTTCGCCGAAGCGATTCGGGAGGTTCTGATGACCTCGAGAAACCCGCCGATCCCATCGTCGGCCCGGATCGGATACAGATTAATGTCCTCGTGCTCCTCTCCCCTCGGCGTGACGTGAACGTGGTGCGTGCTGATCGGGGCACCCTCCCGGGCACACCGATCCAGAGGGCAGTCCTCCCCGGATGTGTAGCATGGTTGTCCAAGGTCGTGGGACACCTCGTGGCAGAGCCGCCCCAAGGGGTCTTCTCCGCAACCGAACCACTTTCGGTAGGATGAGTTGCAGGCAAGGATCCGCCGATCCGGCATGATGAGCACCGCCGGATCCGGCAGACAATCCAGCACCGAGGTGAGATCCAGCTGTCGGAGAGGAGCCTGCGGGCACATACATACCCCGTTCACATTGAGGTTGTTCGGCGCGGCTGATGCTCTTCTCTCAAGTTAGTGTCTCGAAACCGTGACGGCAATGAGCCGTTTGTACCAGATGTGGTGATCAATATGCCCTATTCCCGCGCCGTTGGCCCCGGAGAATCCCAAAACGACAGACCGGTGAGGTGAAACCTGACGACAATCGCCCGAGCCCGTTGCTGGGACGTCCCCCGGGACGTACGCTGGTTTCGTTCACGTTCGTTGCGAGGCTGCCTGCCCGGCGGCTCACACGAGATCGAGACGCCGTGCGACGCCGACAGCCTCGACCCTGGAGTGGACATCGAGCTTTTGCAGACAACGGGAAATGTGATTGCGAACGGTGGCTCGGCTGATCAGCAGTTGCCTGCCGATTTCCTCGGTGCTGTTCCCGACCGCGAGGTGGCGCAGAACCTGGAGTTCGCGCCTGCTGAGAGTCGGGCCGGCACAATCCCACTCCTGCTCGTCTTCGTCGAGATCGTCCGAGACGACCGCAAAAACACCGCTGCCGAAGACCGACTCGATGAGGTGAACGAGCCCCACCCCTTCCGGTGTCCGCACGGCGAGAACCGAGACTCGCAGGGCGATTGACCGACCACCATCGTCCTGGACGGTCAACCTGTAGGGATGGACCAATCTGTCCGACGCCGTCATCCTCCAGGCGGCGCAGTCGGCACAGCAGTAGTCATTGCCGAACACGTCGCGACCGGCCATGACCTCGTAACACTTTCGCCCGACCACCGCATCCGCCGGGTTTGCGAACAGCTTCTCGGCGCCTCGGTTCCAGGCGGTGATCTCGCCGTCGGCCCGACACGAAAAAGCGGCCGTCCACGTGCTTTCCACGATCTTCTCGGCTGACATGGTCGCCTCCGATTCCTGCGGTTCCGATCGGTCGGATGCCGGTGAATTTGAATTTCGTTTCTTTGACATGCCTTCGCAAGACATGTGCCAGGGTGCGGCCAATCAACCGATCGTTCAATCACGGTTCTGAGGCCAAAGGACACAGCGGCGGGTCGATCGGACACTCTCCGATCTTCCGGCGCCGGTGGGACTGGCTCGCCTTGGATTCCACATTCGTTGGACTCGCCTGCTTCGTGGATGTACCAGCTTCCCTGAACCGTTCTTCGTCAGGCGGCTTCCCGTTTACGGAGTCGGTGCCAGCCGATCGCCCAGATGGTTCGGAAGCGCCGATCCAGCAACGTCTTTTCGACCAGCGGCGAGAGGAAGAGCAGCCATCGGACGGCAATCTCCTCGAATCCGCTGACCACGACACCGTCATCGGTTTCCTCGAACCGAACCTCACCCCTCCCCCGCCAGAAACCGCGAAACACCCACCGGACCATCCTCTCCGGATCGCATTCGGTGTTGCTGGCGACGAGCGGAAACGGGAAGCCCTTCAGACCGATGGCGTACCATCCGTCGCCGAGGTCAACGGGTTCGCCAACCAGGCCATAGAGCCGTGCCCAGTCCGCGGGCGTCCGGAAGTACTGATAGACCTCCGCCACCGGAAGCCTGAAGTGCTCGTTGAAGGTGATCCTCACCATCCAAGGGTACCGCGTCCCGATGGATGTGCACCGAATGGGTGCCCATCTGTGGCACCCATCCGGAACCGATTTCGACGGTCATCGACAGGGGAACCGACGGTGCGTGGTGTGTCACAATGCGCCGTGCCGCATCGCCTCGCCACCGTCGATCTCGCCATCGTGGCAGCCTATCTCGGGGGAATGGTCGTGGTCGGCATCGTGGTGGCGCGCCGGATCCACGGGTTCCGCGATTTCTTCATCGCCGGCGGCCGCATGACGACGCCGTTGCTGGTCTGCACTCTGGTGTCGACCTACTACGGTCTCGACGTGACTTTCGGCAGTTCCGAGACGGCGTTCTACGAAGGGTTCGCGGCATTCTTCGCCTACTCCGCGCCGTTCTACCTGTTCTACGTTCTGACCGCGGTGCTGGTGGCGCCGCGGCTCAAACGGATGGAAGCACTGTCGCTACCGGAGGCGATGGGCAATGCCTACGGCCCGGTGGCGCGGGTCGCAGCGGCAACCGCGTCCTTCGTCTACAGCGCGCCGATCCTCGGCATCGCCGGGATGGGCCTCATCGGCGCGACGTTCTTCGGGATCGAACCTTGGCAGGGCTGCGTCATCGGTGGCGCTGTGGCGGTCGTGTATACCGTCCTCGGCGGGCTTCTGGCCGACGCGCTCACCGACGCCGTACAGTTCCTGGTGATGTGCGGGACGGCGGCGGGGTCGGCGGTCGTCATGCTGCTGACCGTCGGCGGTCCGGAGGCGATCGGCGCGCGGCTCGGACCGGAGGCTCTGGCACCGTTCGGCACACTCAACTCGTGGGAGGTCGTGGTCTTCGCCTGCGTCGCCATGACCCCGTTGGTCGAACCCGCTTTTTACCAGCGGACCTTCGCCGCGGTCAGCGCCCGCCAGGTGGTCAAGGCTCTGCTCATCGGCACCGTCCTGTGGGCGAGTTACGACTGGCTGGTCGTGTACCTGGGTCTCGCCGGGCGCGACCTGGTCGCCGCCGGCCGGCTGCCCGCCGATCTGGACGGCTCGGCCATCCTCCTCCACGTGGCGGCGATCACCCTGCCACCCGGGGTGCTCGGGCTCTTTGTCGCCGGCTGCCTGGCGGCGGCGATGTCGACCATCGACTCCTACGCCATCATCGCCGCCGGCAACGTGGTCTACGACGGCTGGCAGGCGGCGACCGGCCGCGATCTCAGCGACCGTACCCTCTTGCTTGCCACCCGGATCCTCGTTGTGGTGACGATGGCCGCGGCGGTGGGACTGGCGATGCTCTTCGAACGGCTGCGCGACGCCTGGATCTTTATGTCGACGGTCCTGCTGTCGACGGTGCTGTGGCCGATGCTGGCGGTGCTGTTCGCTCCGCTCTTGGCGACCCACCGGGCTGGGCGGTGGAGCGCGCTCGCCGGACTGGCCTCATCGCTCGCCTTCTTTGTCGCCTTCGAGGCAATAGGAGCGCCGACCCCGGACGGTTCGATGGCGTTCGTGGTTCCCGGCGCCGGCACGATGGTCCAGCGCGAATCGGCGATGCTGATCACCTTACCGATCGCGCTGCTGGCTTTTGCGGCGGGGGCTGCGACGGACCGGTGGAGGGCAAGACGATGATGACCGCGGTGACCTGGATTGCCGTCGTCGTGCTCGGGGTCGGCTCACTGGGCGTTTTCGCGTTCTTTTTGCGCGACCTGCCCAAGATCATGCCCGAGCGCCGTGGGAAAAACGATGGGTGCGAACCTTAGCATTGTGTCGTTTTGTCGCTGGACAATGCCGTGTTTGTTGAGGGTGGGGCACGGGCTGCCGTCGTCGAGCAGACAGGCGACGCCGAAGTCGTCGTCGCCGGCGACCGCGGTGGACACCTGACCGATGACGTAGAGACGGTCCTGCCCGGGCACACGGACGACGGCGTTGCCGCGATCGGCGTCGCCGTAGGCGAAGTCGATGGCGACCCGGCCGCTGGCGCCGAAGCCCTCGTCGGCGCACATCGGGTCGGAGCACGGGTCGGCGGCAAGGGCTGTACCAGCCACGAGGAGCGAGCAGATCACGGCGGTCATCCGAAGCATGGAGGTCCTCCTCGAGCGGTCGCGACGTTGTTCCGTATCGCTGGTCCAGGGGGCGACCGATCTCATCGTAGCAATCTCCACGCGGAACCGTCCAAACCGACGATCTGGCGCCGGTCGAAGGGGTTGCCCTGGGCAGCAGATGGGTGCCACGTGTTCCTTTATGAGGCGTGCCACGTAAACGCTTCCGCACTTGTCGCTCCCTCCCTCTCCCCGTGTTGCCAAAGTTGGGAGCACGTCATGCGCCGTTTCGTAACGGACTCACGCTACACTCGGCAGGATGGTCAGACGCGAGTTCCTCCGGCGCCGCAGGCGCATGGCGGCATCAGCTTTGCTGGTCGCCGCCGTGGTGACAGCCGTATTCACTCGACCCGCCGCCGGCGAGTCACCGGCCGGCACCCACATCACGCAGGTCTCGGTCGAGCACCGGGACGGCGACTCCACCGTGATCGCGGTTTCCTTCGACGGACCGATCAGCGGCCACCGTTGGTCCCACATCGACGGTGAGAACCCTCGCGCGGTGGTAAGGATCGTCGGCATCGCCGAGGCATACCGGCCTTACGAGGTGGCGGTCGAGGACGGGCGGGTGCGTCGGATCCGCATCGGTCACCACCCCGAGTTCAACCCACCCGAGGAGCACCTGGTCTTCGACCTGATCGACGACCGGGTGGCCATTACCCGGGTCATGAAACAGGATCAGCGTTTGATCGTGGTCCTCGGAAGAGTCGAGACCTCCGGCGGGTCGCGGCCCCCTACCCCGAGCGCACCGACACCGACTGCGTTCGTACCGACAACCGTTCCGGCCACGCCGACACCGACGGTGACTCCCACGGCGACCGCAACGCCCACCCCGACTCTCGAGATCGGCTCCGTCGGCGACCGCAACGACTGCCCCGCCGACGCCGGCCGACCTCAGCTCCGCCAACCGCCACGCCGGCGAGCCCGATATCTTCCGAGAAGCCCCTGGCGGCCCCACCGACGATGCCGACAAACCCGACCCAGGTCGCAGCGCCCGATGAGCGCCTCGCGACGATCCCTCCCCCGCCCGAGGACTTCTCCGGACCGCTTCTGACCGAACTGGTGATTTCCCACCGGGAGGACGGCTCGGCCCTGGTGCGCGTCACCGCCGACGGCCCGATCGAGGGCTCCGATGTGCGTTTCTTCGGCGTGCGGGCTGGCCCTCCCCGAAACCTCCTGGTGATCCCCGCGGCCGGGCTGCCGGGAGAGGATGCGCTGCTGCCGGTCCGGGACGGGTTATTGTGCGAGATCGGGGTGACATTCACCGAGGACGGAGGGCCGGCTCGCACCGAGGTGACCTTCTATCTCGCATCCTCCGAGGTGACCTTTGAGCAAGCGGGGGTCAAAGGAGCCCACGCTGTCATTCTCTTGCGCCCGCCGGCCGATCCTCAAGCGCCCCTGGGTTGCGAGGTCGAGAGCCGGATGCGAAGCAGGACTTGGCGTTTTGTTGCCACGGGTCCGCCCCAGGAAACACCGACCGGCGCCAAATAGGATCCACAGAAAGGTGTCCAAAATGGTGCCACCCACTCTGTTTTCACCGATTCCATCGGTACGACAGTTCGAGAATTTCTCCAGGGGTGGTCATTGTTTTCAATCCATCAAGAAGATCGAGAACGACGCGCCGTTGGCGGGCGACATGACCCGGTTCGCCGAACATGCTGCCGCGCGGGAACTTGACGTGCACGACCCGGGGCGGTTTGATGCGCTCGATCCGGGCACGATCATTGCCGATTGAGATGGTTGGGATACCCGCTTCTTCGACCAGACGCTGGATCAGACCCACGGTCTGATGGCATTTCGGTCAAACAGGCACCAACAGAAGAACATCAACCTCGTCGCGCTCGAGCCGGGAGATCAGCTCCGGAACCACCTTCATCACCAGAGGCACCACGTTGTTGACATAGCTGACGCTGTAAAGAGTCTCAGCCAGCGAGCCGATCACGCCCTCCCTTTCCAGCTCGAGGAGGCGATGAACCGGGAAGATGACGTTGATGTCCTGCTCTGCCAAAGTGTGATCGAAATGGGCGTGGCTGATTCCGATCTCGTCCTGCAGAACGGACTTCGGAAGGTAACGAATCGACGGATCGCCGTGAATCGACGTCGTTTCAAATGGCGGCTGGCTGTCTTTCAGATACAGGCCGCCGGACGTCACCACCGCGATGGTCTGTTCCGATGACTCTCCAAGATAGGGCGTCCAAGGGACGTCGTGAGGCGCGATCAACGGATACCTCTTGACGATTTCCGCCATCTTTCCGGCCTGGTAGTCAGGCAGGCTTTCGTCGACCCACTTCTCGTATTCCCTCTCGAATTCCGTTAAATCGATCGGCATCACCGTTCCTCTCCGATGCGTGGCAAGTACGGGAACTTCCGAGCTTCCTAAAGCCCGGTCCGCATCATATACTCGCGAGAGTTACAGTCCCGGTGATTCGCCGCCCGAGCTGAGATCCGCTGGACAACCGGAGTCTGGCGCCACCCGCAAACCGATGGGAGAAAACATGCAGGTCAAGGGCAGCATGATGATGTTCGTCGTCAAGGGCGTCCGTGCCGCCGGACCAGAGCACTTCAATCCTTTGCTGACCGATGAGGACCGCAGGTTTCTCACCCAGCGGATTCTGCCCATCAACTGGTACCCATTCGACAATTACAAACGGCTTTTCGATTCGCTGGTGTCGGTGGTGGCGAGAGGCAACACGCAGACGGTTCGGCAATGGGGTCGAGATTACGGCACGGCGATTCTCGAGGGGGTCTATCGCTCCGTCATCATCCCGGGGAACCCACATCGTTCGCTGAAGAACTACGAGCAGAGATTTGGGAGTTTCTACGATTTCGGTAAGCTCGAGGTCACCGAGACCGGCCCTGGTTCAGCCGAATTGGAGATCCGCAACTTCGATCCGTCCTGGACGGCGATCTACGAGATGATCTCCGGTTGGCTCGAGCGCACGGTCGAGCTTGCCGGCGGAAAGAATCCGAGGATCGACTTCAAAGCGCGTTCGTGGGCCGGCGATCCAACCACGATCTACCGGATTTCGTGGCAAGCGGAGTGATGTCGACAGTTGGCACCCTTCGCATCGCTGGTTGGGTGCCACGTATCACTTTGTGGTCTTCGGCCTCGTCGGGCGAACCACTGCTGCTGTCAGCCGCAAAGGAAAAGTGCATCTGCACGATCAGCCACCGCCCTCCGCGTTTCTCGAGCACGCCGGTCCAGCGCGTGTCACGCCAACAACCGGGCCGCTCATCCCAGGTGTAGCAGTCGTCGAGAATCGCCGAGAACCAGGCGACCTCACCCGATGAGGAAAGCCGGCAGCGAAACTGCCTCACGTCGGTCTTGGTGGCTTCGAATCGCGGATCCATCCACAGCTCGAAACCGCGTTCGAACTCGGCGTATCCATGCACCCCATCGAGACCGTCGGGATGGAACGAGAAATAGTCGTCGTCGTGGGCGATGATGCTCTCGAGACGAGCGCGGTCTTTGGTCAGGGCCCAGGCGATGGAGTCGTAAACGGTCTGCTCGATCAGCTGCCGCTGCCGCGCGTCCTCGATCACCCGACTGTCGACCCAGTAGATCTGCGCCACTTCGTTCGGCTCGTCGTAGCGGCTGAAGAAGAGAAACCTGCCGTCATCCGAAAGGCTCGGACAGGACTCGGAATACTCGGAATTGACGCCGTCACCGAGATTGACCGGTGTGGTCCAGCCATCAGCCTTGGCGAATGCGACATAGATGTCACCCTTCCCACGGCTGTCGTCGGCTCTCGCATCGACGAGCACGAACGACTCGTCAGGGGCGACAAAGGTGTGGCCGCCGAACACCAGCCCGAGCGGTTCGGTCTGCCAGGCGCCATCCCGATCTCGCCGCGCTCGATACGGTTTCCGCTCCGCGATGTTGGTGTAGTAGATCGCACCGCTTGAAGCGGAGGTCGGGTAGAACGCAGGAGCGGCCTCGAAGGGACCGGTCAGCGGAGCCGGTTCGATGTAATCGTCGCCGGCAACCTCAACCCTCCAGATCCGAACATCGAGGCCCTCATTGTAGGGCGCGAAATAGATGTACTTGCCGTCGGGGGCGAAGAACGCCTCCATCTCGTCTCGACGTGCGCCGGCTGTGAAATTGACCGGCTCGGGTGGAGTCCAGAATCCGTCTACCACTCCCGATTGCATGACCTGAACCTGCTCGTCAGCCGTTTGGACCGTGAACAGCAGCCGCTCTCCTCCCGGCGCGAAGCTGATGGCGAACTCGTAGCGGCCGTTCTGCGAGATGAGGTCCGGCGCAAAAACCTCGGCCTCGAGCCCCGGCGGCTGTTGACCGAAATAGGGCCCTGTGAGTTGATCGGCGCCGCCGGCAGCGGCAGCGCCGGAACCGGCAACAAGAATGATCAGGACGAGAAGCCCCGGTCCACTCGTGATCGTGGCAGCATGACGGAACCGAACCATGTCAAGCCTCCTTCCAGGCTGAAGATGCTGTCGTGGTGCACACTCGAATCTTGGAATCGCGGCAGGTTCACACACGCACACTGGCCACCCGCGATATGCATGAATATGCGAAGCCGGCACTCAATATTGACTTCGCCGCCGGATCTTTCCGTCTCAAGAACGACCATGCACTACCTCCCGGTCCACCGGTAAGGTACGTTGTGGCCGTCGCCAGGTTTACCACTCGCTTGAAGGTGCCAAGTCGACCATTGACCGCATGGTCGCTACTATGGGGCCATGAGCGAATGCAAGAATGTCCTGGTTGTCGGCATCGACGAAACCACCTACGGCGAGATCGCCTCCGTTCTCACACGGAACGACTTCGCCGTCGATCGAATCCCCACCCCCGCGGCAGCGTTGGAGCTGGTGTCCCTGGTCGGCTTCGAGGCGATCATCGTGAATCACCCCCTCAAGACGATGCTCCTCGACGACTTTCTGGCCGCGGCCAAGGGGAGCGGATCTGCAAGCCGCGAAGCATTGGTCGCCGTATTCGTATCCTCGACGAATTCGGCCGACGATCTCGCGGTCACCCCGGATGGCGTCGATGTCGTGATCGGGCCCTTCGGGGGTCAGTCGGTGCGGGATCAGCAGCTCTGCAGGCTGCTCGGCATCGTTCCTCGGGCTGCGGTCAGGGTCAAGGTGACGACCGAAGTGACGCTGGTGGACCACCAGAACAATCGAGAGATGGCGCAGACCAAAGACCTTTCCACGAGCGGTTTTTTCGCCATCACGAAACGGCTCGCTCCGGTGGGCAGCTATGTGACGGCAGCGTTCAACCTTCCAGGCACCCAAGGCCCGTTTGTGGCGGAGGCCGAAGTCGTTCGCCATGTCGTCGGCGCGGCCGGCGAGAACGATGGCATGGGTCTGCGATTCATCTCGTTTCGCGACGGACGCCTCGACCGACTCAGTCAGTATCTCGAGTCGCTGTACGGGTAGAGCGGACACGACGGGACCGGCGAGGCGGGTCGGAAGAACTCGGGGTCGTTTTCTCGGTTTTTACTGGAGGCCGAATTTCAAGTCCGAAGGGAGTCCCCCCGGTTCGAGAAATTCAACCTCGGCGCCGATTACAGCGATTTCTGGAAGTTTCTCAGGCCTTTGAGATATCGCACGTAGTTGATCTTGACGTAGTAGAGCGAACGGAACGGTTCCAGTGCCGTTTTCAGCTCCGCAATAATCTCCTCGCGACCCTGGTCCTCGAGTCCGGGGACACGCCTGAGATGGCCGACGAAATCCTCCATCTTCACATCGCCCCGGAGACCGGCGCTGATACCGGCAAAGAGCTCCGGATCCGATTTCACGAAGTCCCACCGGGTTTTCAAGAGCCGCCGAATGGCGGCGATGATCTGGCCGTTGAGCGGCTGCCGGTTGAGCTTGGTTTCGAATTCCGCGACCGCCGTCGTCGACATCTTGATTTCTTCCCTGATCAGCGCGCCGAGATCCCTCCCGGCGGAGAGTTGGCTGTCCATCGCTGCTCCGCCTTTCTGGTTCCTCTTGACTTCGTGCTGGAAACTCTCGTACACCGTTCGCATCACCCGTTCGATTGCGAAGTACAGCAACTCTCGGATCCCGGCCTGCTCTTCACCCAAACGCTTGTTCATGGCGGTGAAGATATAGCCGGTCATCGCTCCGATGAGATACCACCGGAGTTGCACGACGGACTCGGCATCCTTCTCCCAGCCCAGGGCATCGATCAAGATGCTCCTGAACTCCACGACGCCGAGGTTGATTTTGTCGGCGGTGTCCTTTTGAACCCGATCGACCTCCTTCGCGAGCGACTCCTCTGCGCCAGCTCGAGACCGGGCCTCCACCTCCGCGTCGGTCGTCTGGACCTTGCGTTTGAGCTCCTCCAACTGCCTGTTTCTACCTCCGGCGTAGAGTGGATAGTTCATCCGCGAGCCCCATTTTGATCTCACACCCTCGAGCTTGATCAGGAACTCTTCGAGGGTGGCCGTATTCGTCAGCGTCGCCTTGAGTTCCTCGATATAGATCTCCTGATGAGAGAGCCCCGGCGCGAGCGAGCCGTGATCTTCGATCTCACGAATTCCACCGATGGCCCGTGAAGCCCAGGATCGCGCGGCCCTCTGTTCCACCTTTTCGGCCACCCGGTCGAGCTCCGCTAAACCGAGACTGATCGAGTCAAAGATGCGAACCGCGATGTCGGCGACGATCTTGGTCACCTCACCGACGAATTCTTCCCTCTCAGACCCGGCGTTGAAAGAGTCTGCAAGGCGTTCACGCGGTGTTTTGAAATCCAATCTTCGGTCCTCCAAGCTGTACGGGATGTAAACGATGGGCATCATGTCCACCATCGCTGTATCCGATGGGTGCCGCCATCGTCCAAGGTGGCGATCCGCATCGTAGCACCCACCGAACATCGGGATTGCGAGCACCATCACTGCGTTGAAAAGACGACCCGCAACCTCTGGGCGGGATTTCCGTTCTTCTCCGTGCCCTGGACCCAACACCACGGCTGGGTCCAGGGCACGGAGATAGTGAATTGGAGGATGTCATGAATACGCGATCGAGGGTGTTTGAATTGATCCGGAAGCATCGACTGGGCCTTGCCGCCGGTCTGTGCATCGGGCTGGGGGCGGGATGGGTGGCCGGGTCCGCGGTTCCCGATGGTCAGAGTCTCATGGCCGACGAAGAGACTCGCGAGGCCGTGGCAGCCGTGAAACACGGCATCGTAGCCGGGCACAAAGCGCGCGACCGGAAGGCCCTCGATCTCCTGTACGCAGAGGACTACACAGCCGTCGACTCCGGCGGCATTCGGACCAAGGACGACCTACTCGCGGACCTGGCGACGGATCCCGAGATCGTTGAGGGAAACTATGAGCTTTCCGCGGTTCGACGGTGGGGAAACCTGGCGGTCGCGAAGGGTCGCGGCCACATGATCATCCGGAGCGCGGACGGATCCACCCGGGAACTGGAATACGATTCGTTCAACGTCTTCGAACTGCGGGACGGAACCTGGGTCTATGCCGCTGCGTTCCTCCCATAGCGCGAAAAACGGCCACCCTCGGTGTGTGAGAACAGAATCAAACGAACCGGAAAACGCGTTGGCGCCGGGCACGCGAAATCGCGGCAAGCGAGCGCGCCCTGTTGATTCCCCGGCGCGGGCCGGTTATGGTCCGGAGCAATAGAAACTATGTCGAACACATCGACCAACCGGGGAGGAAAATCACGATGAGCGGAAAAAGGTACCAAATCTGGAGCACGATCGCGGTCGTCGGTCGCGATCACGGTCACTGCGGCGGCGATGACGGCAACCGAAGCGATCAAGCAGCGGCAGAAGGAGATGGAGGGTGTTCGCGACGGGATGATGGCCCTCGGCGCCATCGCCAAGAAGGAACAGCCGTTCGACGCAGATGTCGTCAGAGCCAGCGCCGCGAAGATCGCCGAGTCACCTGGCGCAGGCCGCCGAGGTGTTCCCGGCGGGCAGCGACAAGGGCGAGGTCCAGACCTGGGCCAAATCGGAGATCTGGACCGACCGCGAGCACTTCGACGAGCTTTTCCAGAGCACGCACCAGGCGGCGGTCGATCTCCAGTCCGTGACCGAAGCCGAGGCGTTCCCGCCCGCCCTCGGCAAGCTCGGGTATGGCTGTAAGAGCTGTCACGACCTGTACCGCCTCCCCAAACAGTGAGGCGGTCCGTTCGCGACGAGGAGGATTGCAGCGGTCATGGCGGTCGCCGTCGTGGCGGCCGCCGCGGCCCTTTCCGTTCTCACCGCGGCCCGCCCGGGCGATCAAGCACTACCGGCGCACACTCCCGACCCGGTCCGAGGCGAGGTGCTGTACCACGTCGGCGGCTGCATCTCGTGCCACAAGACCTCGGCCACCGCCGGCGTCACCGGACCGCCCGCCGGGGGCGCCGTGTTTCCGACGCCGGTGGGGACGTTCTGGCCCGGGAATCTCACACCCGACCCCGAGACCGGCCTCGGGAACTGGACGGGACCGCAGTTTGTCGACGCCATGATGCGCGGGGTCTCGCCCGAGGGCCGGCACTACTTCCCCGCCTTCCCCTACTCGTCTTACCGCAAGATGCGGGTCGAGGACGTGCTCGACCTCCGGGCGTATCTGACCACCCTCGAACCGGTGCGGTCGCCCGGGCGCGCCCCCGACCTGCCGATGCCCGGCCTTGCCCGGCGCGCCGTCGGCCTCTGGAAGCGGCTGGCTTTCCGCGGGGCTGGGTTCCATCCGGACCCGGAGCGAACCGACGCGTGGAACCGCGGCGCCTACCTCGTCAACGGCCCCGGGCACTGCGGCGAGTGCCACACGCCACGCAACATCCTGATGATCCCCGACGAGAGCCGCGCGTTTGCCGGCGGCCCGCATCCGCGCGGCGACGAGGGATTGGTCCCCAGCCTGCTCGATCTTGAAGGCCGCGGCCGATACACCGATGTCTCGGACCTGACGCTGGCGCTGCAGTTCGGCGAAACGCTCGGCTACGACAAGCTCTCGAGCGGCGGCATGGCCGATGTCCAGATGAATCTCGCCATGCTGCCCGAAGACGATCTGTCCGCGATCAGCGAGTACCTCCTCAGCCTCGAGTGATCGACTGGCTCAAGGAGCTCGTTCGTTGGGTGTGGCACCAGTCGGTGCTAAACTCCCCGCTCAATTCCGGAAGAAGCACGCCGTATCTCGGTGTTACGGCTACTCAGGGGGCCCTCTCCAGTGAGTGATACGAAACAAAAACACAGCCTGTCGGACCTGTCCATCGATGACAGGGCACGCGAGGTCGACTCGGGACGCCGCTGGCTCCCGATCGTTTTCGCGATCGCGGTCATCGCCATCGCCGTCGTGGCGTTCATCTTCACGCGCGGGGCGAAATCCGTCACAGTCACGACCGCCACCGCCCGCGCCGCCGAGACCGGCGCATCGGCCACGGTGCTCAACGCCTCCGGTTATGTCGAACCCCGGCGCCGGGCCACCGTGGCCTCCAAGATCACCGGCCGGGTCACCGAAGTCCTGGTCGACGAGGGGATGAGCGTCGAGGCCGGTCAGGTGCTCGCTCGCCTTGACGATGCCGACGCGCGTCGTCGCACCGAGGCCACCCGCGCCAACCGCGATGTCACTCGCGCATCGCTCGAAGAGATCAAGGTCAATCTTGCAGACACCCAGAGACGGTTCAGACGGACCCAGAAGCTCCATGAGGACGGCGTCGCCTCGGAACAGGATCTCGATTCGGCGACCGCCGCGGTGGATGCGCTCTCCGCCCAACTCGCGGTGGCTCAGCGCAACCTCGACGCCGCCGAGGCGCAACTTGCGGTGGCCGTCCAGGACCTCGAGAACTACACCATCCGGGCGCCGTTCGCCGGAATCGCGGTCTCGAAGGAAGCTCAGCCCGGCGAGATGGTCGCCCCGGTCTTCGCCGGTGGCGGCGGGATCTCGACCATCGTCGACATGACTTCCCTGGAAATCGAGGTCGACGTCAACGAAAGCTACATCGCACGAGTCACTCCGGGCCAGCCGGCCGAAGCCATACTCGACGCCTACCCGGGTTGGCGGATCCCGGCGACGGTGAGAACGATCATCCCCACCGCCGATCGTCAGAAGGCCACGGTCAAGGTCCGGCTCACCTTCGACGAACTCGATCCCCGGATTCTCCCCGATATGGGGGTCAAGGTGGCGTTTCGAGAGACCACCCAGGAGATCGACGACGCGCCCCGAGCGCTGTGTCTCGTGCCGCGCGCAGCCGTCTCCAAGGATGGCGACCGCAGCGTCGTCTTTGCCGTCAACGGGGAGAGAATCGAGCGCCGGGCGGTCAGCGTCGGACGGGAAATCGGCGGCGATTTCGAGATCCTCGCCGGTCTTTCGGCAGGCGCCATCGTTGTCATCGAGGGCCCGGACGATCTCGAGGACGGACAGAAAATCAAGATTCAAAGCTGACGGCTGCCGCGGAAGGCGGAGACGATATCAGGAGGATGAGCATGGTACGAGTGGATGGAACCGGGAGCGACAATGCCCTGATTCAGGTTCGCAACCTCAACAAGCAGTACAAACGGGGTTCGGAGACCATCGATGTGCTCCAGGGCCTCAACCTCGATGTGAGTGCCGGAGAATTCGTCGCGTTCATGGGCCCATCGGGCTCGGGAAAGACCACGATGCTCAACCTCCTCGGCGGTCTCGATGTACCCACCGCCGGGACGGTGACCGTCGATGGCGACGAGATCACCCATATGTCGGGGCCCAAGCTCTCCAAGTGGCGCGCCCGCCACGTCGGCTTTATCTTCCAGATGTACAACCTGATGCCCGTCTTGACCGCTGCGCAGAACGTCGAACTCCCCCTCCTGCTGACCAAGCTCTCCAAGAGCCGGCGCCGGCAACAGGTGGAGACCGCACTTGCCCTCGTCGGGCTCGCCGACCGCATGGACCACTATCCGCGCCAGCTCTCCGGCGGCCAGGAACAGCGGGTTGCCATCGCCCGCGCCATCGTCACCGACCCCACCTTTCTCCTCGCGGACGAGCCCACCGGCGATCTCGATCGACAATCGGCGGACGAGATCCTGGATCTCATCACAGCGCTGTCGAAAGAGTACGGGAAGACGATCCTCATGGTGACCCACGACCCACGGGCGGCCGAGCGAGCCGATGTCGAACTCCATCTCGAGAAGGGCGCACTCGTGGAAGCCGGTCGCTCCGAGGTTTCGCCATGAAGTTCCTGCCGTTCATCCTGCGCAATCTCAAACGAAAGAAAACCCGCACCATTCTGACCGTGGGGTCCATCGCGGTGGCGCTCTTTCTCTTTGGGCTGTTGGTCACCATCGAGACCAGCCTCAACGCCGGCGTCGACGTCGCCGGTGCCGATCGGCTCGTGGTTCGCAACCGGATCTCGCTGATCCAACCGCTGCCGATCTCCTACCAACAACGACTTCTCCAGCTCGATCACGTCTCCGACGCCACCTTCGCCAACTGGTTCGGCGGGATCTATCAGGACGAGCGGAACTTCTTCCCCCAGTTCTCCATCGATACCGAGACCTACCGCAACGTCTTCACCGAGTTCGTCATCCCGGACGACCAGTGGCAGGCCTTCCTGGGCGATCGGGAAGGCGCCGTGGTGGGCAAATCCACCGCCGAGAGATTCAAGTGGAACATCGGCGACCGAATCCCGATCAAGGGAACCATCTTTCAGGGAGCGTGGCAGTTCAACATCCGAGCGATCTACGAAGGCGAGACAGCCGAGGCTGACGAGACCCAGTTTTGGTTCCACTACGACTACCTCGACGAGAGCCGGCAGTGGGGCAAGGGGTTGATCGGCTGGTACACCGTCAAGATCGACGACCCCGACCACGCAGTCGAGGTCGCCGAGACCATCGACGAGCGCTTTCGGAACTCGGCGTGGGAGACCTCGACCGAGACCGAAAAGGCATTTGCCGCCGGCTTCGCCAAACAGATCGGCAACATCAGGCTCATCGTGCTCTCCATCGGAGCCGTGGTCCTTTTCACCCTGTTGCTGGTGACCGGATCCGCCATGGCGACCGCCGTTCGCGAACGGATCCCGGAGCTCGGCGTTCTCAAGACTCTCGGATTCGGCGACGGCACCGTCCTCTCACTCGTGCTCGCCGAATCGGTGCTCATCGCTGTCGTCGGCGGAGGACTCGGCATCGGCATGGCGAAGCTCTTCACGCTGGGCGGTGATCCCACCAACGGGATGCTCCCGTTCTTCTACCTCGGACCGGATTCCATGGCCCTCGGGCTCGTCCTCGCCCTGTTTGTCGGTCTCGTGGCTGGGCTCATCCCGGCGGTGACCGCCATGCGCCTGCGAATCGTCGACGCGCTTCGGAGGGTGTGATGGCAATCCCGATTTCCTACAACATCCGCTCGGTCGGCGCCCGCTGGGCCAACGCGGTGGTCTCGGTTCTCGGCATCGCCGGAACCGTCGGGGTCTTTCTCGCCATGCTCGCCATGGCGAGCGGATTCCAGGCCACCCTCATCTCATCGGGCTCGCCCGACAACGTCATCGTTCTCCGCGCCGGAGCCGACTCGGAGATGACCTCGGCGGTGAGCCTCGATCAGGTTCGGATCATCGGCGACGCCCCCGAGATCGCCCGATCGGCCGACGGCTCGCCCCTTCTCAGCCCGGAGGTCGTGGTCATCGGCGCCTTTCCGCTGATGACCACCGGCACTGATGCCAATGTTCAGATTCGAGGCCTCAGTCAGCGAGTCCTCGAGGTTCGACCGACGGTTCGCGTCAGCGAAGGACGGTTTTTCCAACCCGGGCTGGCGGAGCTCGTGGTCGGCAAGAACGCCGTCACCACGTATCGGGGATTCGGCCTCGGTGAGACCGTTGAGATCGGCGGTCAGGACTGGCGGGTCGTCGGGATCTTCGACAGCGGCGGCAGCGCCTTCGATTCCGAGCTGTGGTGCGACTCGAACCTGCTCAGCCAGACCTTCGGCCGATCGGAAAACGTCTACCAGTCGGTGACCGCCAGACTCAACTCGCGCGACGACTTCACCGCCCTGAAGGACACCCTCACTTCCGATCCCAGAATGACCGTGGACATCACCGGCGAGCGGACCTATTACGCCAAACAGTCCCAGGCCGTCAGCATGCTGATTCGAGTCCTGGGATTCCTGGTCGCCTCGGTCATGGCCATCGGCGCCGTCTTCGGCGCCCTCAACACGATGTACTCCGCGGTGGCCGCGCGGTCGCGGGAGATCGCCACCCTGCGGGCCCTCGGCTTCGGCGGAACGAGCGTGGTCGTCTCGTTTGTCGCCGAATCGGTTCTCATCGCTCTGGTCGGCGGCGTCCTCGGTTGCATTGCCGTTTTGCCCCTCAACGGTTTCACCGCCGGAACCATGAACTGGCAGACCTTCTCGCATCTGGCGTTCGCCTTCAAGGTGACACCGTCACTCATGCTGTGGGGGCTCGGTTTTGCCGTTTTGATGGGATTCATCGGGGGGTTTCTCCCAGCTCTACGGGCCGCGAGGATGCCGGTCGCGACAGCGCTGCGGGAGTTGTAGGAAGCGGAGGTTAGAAGGTAAGGAGTGAGGAGTTAGGACCTCAAGCCCTCCTCACCTTCTCACAGCGAGCGAAGCGAGCGCTCACTTTCTAACTCCCTCACCCCTCACTCGTCAGCCACGCATCTGAAACCGACGGACCGGCCGTCACTGTCGGCCCGCCTGCCCCGGCGCCAGGACACCCGCTGCCTCGGCGGTGGGTCGTCATAGCCGCCGCCGCGCACGACTCGCCTCCGTTCACCCGCGAGACCGGTTTCCTGATACCAGGCTCTGCCATCCCTCGGCGCGCCGACGTAGGTCTCGTTGTAGACATCCTCGGTCCACTCGGAGACGTTTCCGATGACATCGTAGAGACCCCATCGGTTGGGTTCGAAACTCGCCACCGGAGCGGTGCCCCCCCAAACATCATCACGGTAGACACCCATGGCGTTCGCGCTGCCCGTCACCCAACTCGGCCCCCACGGGAACGCGGTCGCGGATCCGCCCCGGGCCGCGGCCTCCCATTCGGCCTCCGTGGGAAGCCGTTTCCCGACCCAGACGGCATACTCCCTGGCCTGGAACCAGTCGACCCACAGAACCGGGTGGTCCCCGAGATTGAGGCTGTCGAAGAACTCGGTCCGATGGGGTGGGGTGCAGGCGCCCGCCTGGACGCAGCTCCGATACTCGTCGTTGGTGACCTCGGTCCGATCGATCCAGAAACCCTCGAGGGTGACTTCGTGCTCGGGGTGTTCGTTGCTGCTGGCCCCGAGGTCGCCGGGGCTCGCTCCAATGTGGAGCCGGCGCCCCTCGATCCAGACCATTCCCTTACCGTCCTCTGGCCACACCCTGGTGGTCCCGGTCTTGCGGGTGAGCCGGCTCACCGCCGCCGCAAAAACCGCATCATTCGGGGCGACCGTGAGGCCGAGTTTCGCCGCCATCTGAGCGGTTTCCCGGTCGCCTCTGCGTTCGTGTTCGGTCACAGCCTGACGCAGTACCACGAGCAATTGACGCTGAAGGGACGCAAATCGGCTCGCCACTCGCGGATTCTCGACGGCCACCGACCGGTACGCGTCCAGTCGATCTTTGAGATCGGCGATTCCGCTCCCGCTCGCCTCATTGAGCAGTTCGGTCTCGAGTCGGGTGAAGAGATCTCCGGCAACCGGGTCGCCGGGATCGCTGCTGAGTCGGTGGGCGGCCGGAATCAGGGCCTCTTCCATCCGGCCTTCGATGACGAAGAGAGTGATCGTCCGCCGCTCGAGATATCGCCGGTCCTCGGCTTCGAGATCCGAGCCATCGAAGTCCCGCCCGGTCGCGACATCGATGGGAAAGGCCCGCTGCGCAGCGCGGACCAAATCTCCGACAGAGGCCTCCCGGTTGTGATCAACCACACACCGAAATCCAAGATCGTCGGCAAAATATCCGACATCGAACCACGATCGAGTTGAAACACGGGCCATATCGATGGCGCGTCGCCACGATCCGCCGCGTACGACTCGTCCCAATCCCTGACGGGCGGCGGATCCGTCACCGGGCAGTTCCGAGAGCCGGGGCAGGTATCGATCCTGACACCATTCCCAGACGTTCCCGGCCATATCGGCCGTCCCGTAACCCATGGATGGGAAGCTGCCGACGGGCCGGGTCCCACCGGCGATCGCGCTGCGAGGTTCCAACCACAGGTTGGCGAGTTCTCGTCGGCGGGCATTGCCCCAGGGGAATCTCATGGTGTTGATCTCACCACGGGCCGCTCTTTCCCACTCGGCCTCGGAGGGCAGGCGGCGGCTCGACCACAGCGCGTAGGCCCTCGCCTGCCGCCAACTCACACCCACAACGGGATCATCGACGCGATCGAGATCGTTGAATTCCCTCGGATCCTCGGGAGAGCTGCAACCGCCTGCAACCACACACAGACGATATCGACGATTGCTCACCTCGTGGGCCTCGACCCAGAGCGCCGGCACCTCGACCTCCCGGGTGACAATCTCATTGTTGAGACAGGCACTGTCATCGACCGTACAGCCGATGCGAACGCTTCTGGCCGGGTGGAAAACCAGTCTTGCTCCGTCCAGCGGGGCTTTCCACACCTGACCCGGCCGGGCGTTGACCGGCGGCAGAAGGACCGTACGCAACCTGGCCACCGCCTCCGACCCGGGGTCGAGCTCGGCTGCAAGCGCCCACAGCGAGGAGGCGCGCAGAAGGTCCTTTGATCTTTCCTGATCTCCGACCTTGAGCAGCTGATCGGCAATCCGCCGCTCGATGGAGGAGAGGCGGGTGATCCCATCGGGCAGGTTCGGAACCAGGCTCGCGTAGGTGTCGAAGAGCGATCGAGTCACACCCACGCGGCCCTGCTGCGCCTGGCGAAGAATCGAGGCCTCGGCCAATCGAAGTACACGCTCGGCGTCTTCGTCACCCGGACGCTCCACGAGGCGATCGATGGCGTCCGGCAGCTGGCTCCACGGCCCGGCATGAGCCGCCGGCGCCAACGTCCACACGATCCCGACGAGGAGTAGAAAAACCGGCCTCATGATGACTTGACGACCTGCTCCACCGCCGCCGGGGCCGGCTTCATGCCATCGCCGGCATCGCCCTCGCCGGAGGGTAGGGCGGGGCCCGTCATCTCGCCAGAACGGTGCGGAACCACTCGGAACATCCACATTCAGTCCGAGTATTGTAACCGCTTCGTGCGGCGGGGTTACACTGAGCCGATGGATGGTGATGATCAGGAACTCAACTATTACCGGAGCGTCGAGGATCTCTTCGCCTCGCTCCGGGGCACGCCCCATGTTCTGTCGCCACGCGATTTCCAACTCCTGCGGTCGTGGTGGCGCGGTGGAATCCCCCTTGCGGCCGTCGCTTCCGGGCTCACCGAGGTTTTCACTCAAAACCGCGAGCGCGAGGACGGGGATCCGGTCGTCAGCCTTTCCTATTGCCGGCACGCGGTCAAACGGAACGCGAAACGGCTCGCCGAGATGCGAACCGGACAACCCGAAACGGCCCCCGGAGAGACCATATCCGAGGACGCTGCGGACTGCGGTTCGTTGGTCCGCTCGCTGAGAAACACCGCTGAGTCACAGAGGAGAGACAGACCGCGGGTCGCCGAGGTCGTCATTCGAATCGCCGCGCAGGTCGAGACCGCCTGTGACGGCCTCTCCGCGGCGTTGCTGGACGAACACCTCTTCAGCCTCGAGGCGGAGATGTTGCACCAGTGCTGGGCGGCGCTGGCGGAGCACGAGCAGATGACGATCAGGGCGCATGTCGAGGAGGCGGTGGCCAGCACCTCCACCACCGACGAGGCCAGGCAGCGAAGCGCCAGGGCGCTGCGTGACCGGGAGTTACGACTCCTGCTCAAACTGCCCCGCTTGGATGTCGGATGATGATGTTCTTTCCTCCTTCGGGTGCCTCTTGGTGAAAGGGACCGTTCCCGACGCCTCCGGCGCGATCGAGATTCGGGCCGTCAAACTCATCGGGGGCGGCCGCGCCCTGGCCCACGCCGACGGCGCCACCTGGATGATTCGAGGCGGGCTTCCCGGGGAATGGTTGCGGGTGTCACCGTCACGCCGGCGGGCCCGAATCATCGAGGCCGATGTCATCGAGGTTCTCGACGACCGCCACCCCGCTCGGCTCGAGGTCTCGTGTCCCCACGCCCGGGACTGTGGCGGGTGCGACTGGCCCGAGGTGGATCCACGCAAGGGGGCCGACCTCAAGATCGCCGTCGCCGCCGAAGCGGCGGGACGATTCCCTGAGATCGCAGATCGGATTCGCGCCGCCTCGATCACCGACTCACCGTCGGGTTACCGGCTTCGAAGCCGTCTCCACTGGGATCCGTCGACCCGGGTGCTTGGATTTTATGGACCGCGGAGTTGGCGGGTCAGTTCCATCAGCCACTGCGGCATCATCTCCCCCACCCTCGCCGCCGCCTTACCCTCGCTGAGGGAAAACCTCATCAACCATTCCCTCATGCCCGTCGATCTCGAGATCCTCGAAGGGATCGGCGCCACGGTGGCGGCCCTCCGACCGGGCCGCGGAGGGCCGAAGTCCATCCCCGAGCGCTGTGTGCCTCCGGCCGCGGAGTGCCCCCTCATCGATGGGTTCCACCGGCTCACGAAGTCTTCCCTGATCCTCCCGGGGTGGGGCCTCGAACAGGTCTCCATGGATCTCCCCGTTCCACTCGAGGTCCCAATCGGTTCTTTCTTTCAGGGCAACCGGCATCTCGTACCGTGGCTCTTTGAAAGGGTCGCCGGTCTCGTCGGCCCCGGCGACGAACCGGTGGTGGACCTTCACGCGGGCGTCGGCTTCCTGGCCGCGGCGGCGCGATGGGCCGGTCACGAGGATCTCACCGTGGTCGAACCCCACCGACCGGGGGCTGCCGCAGCGCAGCGCAACCTTCCCGACGCCCGGGTGGTCGCGAGTTCGGCCGAGGACTTTCTCGAGCAGAATCGCGATCTCGCGCCCGGCGCCATCGCCATCACGGATCCACCACGTACTGGATTGACGGCGGAGCTCCGTCGACGCCTCATCGACTGGCGACCGCATCGTCTCTTGATGCTCGGCTGCGACCCGGCGACATGGAGCCGGGACGCAGCGGACCTCATCGATCACGGATACGTCCTCTCCCAGATCGAACTCGTCGATCTCTTTCCCTTCACCCACCATGTGGAGGTCCTCGCCGTTCTGGAATCCGGGTGACCACAAGCGGCGGCGAATCCCGTGCCCTCACGCCCCTGTGGGGCCTGACCCTGGGTGCGGCCGCCGGAAGCGGACTCGCCCTCGCACCACGAGAAATCTGCCCGGGCTGGCTGCCGATTCTGATGGTCGCAGCCGGATTCTGTCTCTTCGCCATCGCCGCGCGCCACGGCAACGACGCACCGATCGCCCTCTGGCTCGCCGCCGGATTCGCGCTGGTCGGGGGTCACGGTCTTCACGACGCCGAGAGCCGACTGCGGCTTGCCGCCCTCACGGATCGCGAGGATCCGGTCTGGATCCGGGCCCGGATTCTCGTCAACGAGGGCTGGGTGGAGGGGCGATGGGGATGGCAGGCGCGATGCCGGGTTTTGGACGCCCGTCACGATCACCTGCCGATACCCAAGCTGCGACGTTGTCGCCTCGAAATCCGCGGCGGGCTCGACCCAGGCGATCTCCCTCGGCCGGGCGAGATCGTCAACGCGCTGGTCTCGATCCGAGGTTCACCCCAATCCCCTCTGTTGGTGGCGAGCTCCAACCGGCTGATCGAGGCCACCGCCGAGCTTCGCCCATTGCCGGCGCTCCGCGGTCGTCTTGCCGCTGCGCTCCTCGCCGCGGCCCGAACCGATGTGGATCGAATCCGCGCAGCGGAACTCGCGGCGGCGCTCTCCCTCGGTCGCCGGGATCTTCTACCGCCGGTCCGAAGAGACGGTTGGCGGCGATCCGGGCTCGCCCACCTCCTTGCCGTCAGCGGCCTCCACGTCGGCCTTGTGGGGGGAATGACCTGGTTGCTGTTCGCGTTTTGCGGCGCTACCCCGACCACCACCAGAATCGCGGTCCTCGCGGTGCTTCCAAGCTACGCTCTCCTGGCGGGCGCGTCGCCATCGGCCGTTCGTGCGGCCCTGATGGGCGCGGTCTTTTTAGGCGCCGGTCTCCTCGGCCGGGCGATGATCCCAATGGCGGCGGTTCTGCTCGCCGCGTTCCTGCTTCTCCTGGCCGATCCATCTTTGGTCGCGGAGGTTTCTTTCCAGCTTACGGTTCTATTGACCGCGGCGCTCGTCCGTTGGGCGCCTGTCTTGACGGCGGCGATTCCGCTTCCTCGCTGGCTGGCCGCGGCGATCGCGGTTCCAATCGTCGCGCAACTCGCCGCGGCGCCTCTCGTTGCCCATCACTTCGCGTCCGCGATCCCCGGCGCCGCCGTTTCGAACCTCCTCGTTCCCTGGCTGCTGGCCCCGGTGGTCCTGGCCTCGGCGGCGGCGACCGCGGTGGCGCCGGTCTGCGCGCCCGCGGCCGGGTGGCTACTCGAGTGCGTCGATCTCGGGAGCAGGGCGCTTTGGATCGCCGGCGCGCCGGGTCGATCGGCGGAGCTGATCCCCCCTCCCCTTCCACCAATCTTGCTCGCTTTGATCGTTGCCCTCGGTCTCGTCTCGCTACTCCCGGGCCGGCGGGCCAGGATCGGGGTCATCGCCTACACCCTCACCATCGCGGCGTTCGCCATATGGTGGCGGGTGATCCCACCTCCGAAGTCGACCGAGGCCGAGCTCCTTCCGGTCTCCGACGGTCTCGCGCTCCGAGTCGGCGGCAGCGGCGTCCACCTCATGATGGATGGAGGCGGTCGTCAGCTCGAGGCGGCGCAGCTGCTCGCTTCGACCCGGCTCCACCACCTCGACGCGGTCGTCGCCTCGCACGGCGATGAGGATCACATCGCCGGCCTGGCCGCGATTCTCCGGACAACAACCGTGGACCGGCTCATCTTGCCGGTCTGGTTGAGCGCGCGCCCGGAAACCGTGCCACTGCTGCGCATCGCTCGAAAACGCGGCGTGCCGATCTTCCCGGTCGCTCGAGGGTCACGAATCGATCTCGGCGTGATGGCGCTCGAAATCCTCTGGCCTCCTGCCGCAGGCGCTCCATCGGCCGACAACGAGCGCTCGATCGTGGCTCGGCTCCAGACGGTCGGAGGTCCGATCCTCCTCACGGCCGATATCGGCGCCGCCACCGAACAACGGCTCGTCGCCTCAACCAATATGGAATGCGCCGTGGTCATCGTTCCGCATCACGGCAGCCGCCACTCGGCAACGCCGGGATTCCTCGATGCAACCGGCTCCCGGCTGGCGCTTATCTCCGCCGGACCCGAGAACCTCCACAATCACCCCCATCCCGAGGTCCTCGAGCGTCTCGATCAACGGAAAGTCGAGTATCGGATGCCGGTCCGCGACGGGCGGTGCGGCGCGCGGTGGGAGAACGGCGAGTGGAAGTTGTACCCGTAATTGTCGAAATAATAATGAATTATGAGTTATGAATTATGAATTGCGGACCTCGTACTCGAGCGCCAATGAACTATCGTACGAGGCGTGAACTGCTCGAACGGCTCTGAAGAGCAGGCTGGAAGCCCGCTCCTACAACCGTCACATCATTGTGTTGAATCAAGTGCGATGGTGCGATGTAATTCATAATTCATAACTCATAATTCATAATTTATCGCGCTCACGTATCCTCTGAATGTGACTGAACATTCTTCCGCTGATCAACGCGAACCCCTGCTGCTCGTCGTCGGCCCGACCGCGTCGGGGAAGAGTCGACTCGGGCTCGAAGTCGCCGAGGCCATCGGCGGCGAGATCATTTCCGCCGACGCGTTTGCGGTCTATCGGGGACTCGACATCGGCACCGACAAACCCAATGCCGATGCTCGGCGGCGGATCCGCCATCATCTCATTGATGTCGCCAATCCCACCGAGGTCTTCTCGGCGGGTGCGTTCGTCGAAGCCGCAGACGCCGCGATCCGCGATATCCGCAGCCGCGGGATCACCCCGATTGTCGTGGGCGGGACCCACTTCTGGATCCGCGCCCTCCTGCTCGGGCTCTTTCGATCCCCGCCCCGAGATCCGGTCCTCGTCGCTCGCCTCGCCGCTGAGTGGGCCCAAGACCCGATCGCGACCTTTGTCCGGCTCGAAGGCATCGACCCGACCGCGGCGGCGAAAATCGGGGCCCGGGACCGGCAACGCATCCTCCGCGCGCTCGAGGTTTTCGAGGCGACCGGTACGCCGATTTCAGAGCATTGGGCGGCGCACCGGCGATCAAGGGAGTTTGACGCTTTTCTCGTCGCCCCCGAGCGCCCGAGGCGAGAGCTTTATGCTAAAATCGAGACTCGCGTAGACATGATGTTTGCGTCTGGTTTGAGGGAGGAGGTCCGGCAGATTCTCGCCTCAGGAGTGGCAAGCGACGCGCACGCACTCAAAGCGATTGGGTATCGCCAGCTTGTCGATCACCTGAACGGTCAATGCGACCTGGAATCTGCCATCCACAATACGAAGGCGGCGAGCCGAAAGCTCGCAAAACGCCAGTTGACATGGCTGCGGAGTCTGACGGAGGGCACGCTGCGATGGCTCCCACCCGCCGACGCCGGCGGGACGGAGTTGGCGGTTCGCCTGTGGTCGGAAGAGCTCAGGGGGAGAAGGCAGAAATGAGCAAACCTGCGAGCAGTACAATCAACATCCAAGATCCGTTTTTTTATCAGCTTCGCAAGGAGTCGCGCCCGGTTCACATCTACCTGATCAGCGGCAAGCGCCTGACCGGCATCCTCCGCCGGTTCGATCGTTACGCCGTCGTCCTCGAGAACCACGGTCAGGAACAGTTGGTTTACAAGCACGCCGTTGCGAGCATCTCCCCTGCCGGGGCCGGGGGTCATTCGGGCGCTCCGCTGCAGGATGAAAACGGCAACGATTGATCGCCGCGACCACTCGCGCCGGAAGGCCGATCGCAGCGAGAACCGGCTTGGCATGATGACGATCCTGCGTCGTCCTGTCGCGGTGATCGTGCTCGGCGTGGTTTTGTCATGGGCGGTTTTTGTTCCTCCGGTCGAGGCCAAGACCAGACTCGATCTTCCGTCGCCGCTTTCCGGTCCCGGTGTCCCCGCGGTCAAGAGATCCCAGGAAAAGAAGATCGAGCGAGCATGGCGGGAACTCGCGGCCGGAGACCTGATCGAGAGTGACAAACGGGTCCAACGCGCCAGGGACGTCGCAGCGGGCCAACTGTTGAAATATCAGATCCAGCTCATCGACGGCAAGAGCGATGTCGTCGATGAGCTCGTGTCCTTCTGCGGATCCTACCCCGATTACGCGGCGGCATGGCTGACTCTGTCGATCGCCGCTGAGGATTCCGGACTCGAGGCCATCGCACTCGACGCCGCTCGGCGCAGCGCCCTGATCTGGTCCGATCCGCCGTGGGGCGAACGTGCCGCTGACCTCGAACGGCGCTGGGTCGATGATCGAATCGCCAAGGCCGAACGCCTCCTCGAAAACGGTGATTCCTCGGCTGCCATGGCCGAGCTCCAGGCCGCCAAGGCGGTCGATCCCCAACGCAGTGACTCCGCGCTGCTCGAGGCGAAGATCTTGATCTCGAACGATCAACTCGACGAAGCCCAGGACCGGCTCGCCGACATCGCGACCCTGCCCGAGGCCCTCCTGCTGCAGGGACAGATCGGCGAAGAGCGAGGTGACTGGCAGTACGCCATGGAAAGCTATTCTTCGCTGCCCGAAGACTACCCCGGGCGCGACGTGGCCCTCAATCGAGCCCAGACACTCTGGCGTATGACCCTTCTCCCGAAGTACGCCCGAGCGGCCATGGCCACCGAGAATCTCACCCGCGGCGATCTCGCGGTCGTCCTGGTTTCGGTCCTGCCTCGATTGGAGACCATGGTCGGCGGTGCAGTCCCCGTCATGTCGGATATCGTCGATCAGCCTGGCCAACGCGAGATCATCACGGTCGTCCGCCTCGGAATCATGACCGCCGACCGGCGCGATCACCTTTTCTACCCGGAATCAGAGGCCGATCTGGAAACCGTACGCCAGGCGGTTCACAAATCCCGGTCGCTGCTGGGTCTGCCCACCCCCGAATGGTGCACCGATCGGGACGTGATAGGCTCTGGTTGTCTTTTCATACCGTCGCCGACAAGCGGCGGATCGGTCATCGACGCGGTACTCGATCAAACGTCGGGAGCAACTCCATGAGCGATCGCATCCGTGAGCTTCTTGCGAGTGTCGAACTCTTCGGTGAGATGATCGAAGAGGAGATCGACGACCTGACGGCCCTTGCTCAGATCAAGAAGCTCCCCAAGGACACCACCGTTTTCCACGCCGGAGATCCTGCCGATGCTGTCTTCGTCGTGGCGAGCGGCCGGGTCAAGGTCGTGATCACCTCATCCGACGGCAAGGAGTTCATCCTCACCGTTCTCGGCGCCGGCCAGGTCTTTGGCGAGATGGCTCTCCTCGAGTCCGCACCCCGATCGGCCTCGGTCGTGACATTGAGCGCGGTCGAGGTTCTGGTCATCAACCGGGTTGATTTTCAACGCCTGTTGGAATCGAATCCGCGGATTTCGCTGAGGCTCATGGCCATTCTTTCCCGTCGTCTCCGTCGAGCCAACTCCAAGATGGAGTCGCTGGCATATATGGATGTGGCCGGACGGCTCGCCCGATACCTCCTCGATCTCGCTCGCGACCACGGCCAACGTCTCGGCAACGGATGGGTGGTCGTCAGACGGCCGACCCACTCGGATATCGCTCATTCCATCGGCACCAGCCGCGAAACCGTCTCTCGCCTCATCAACGAGTTCGAGGAAGGCTTCGGACTCGTGAACAAGGGCAAGTTCACGTACATACGCGAGAACCTCCTGGAGTAGGTTCTCGCGGAAGTGAGAAGGTCAGCGCTCGATTCGCTCGCTGTGAGGAGGTGAGAGGGTAAGAAGGTGAGCGCTCGCGTTGCTCGCTGTCAGAAGGTGAGGAAGCTGGTCCTAACTCCTAACTTCCTGACTTTCTAACCTTCTAACTTCCTCACTCTCTCACCTTCCTTCTCACTCTCGATGCCACACCGTTCCGTGCGGAGTGTCTTCCAGCGCGATGCCCTTCGCAGTGAGCTCGTCGCGAATGGCGTCGGCTCGGGAGAAGTCCCTGTTCGCTCGTGCCGCCCTACGCTCCTCGATGAGGGCGTCGATCTCCGCGTCCGTCCCGGCATCGGCTTCGTTCTTGGGAAAGATCCCCAGGACCGAGTCGGCGTCGGCGAACGCGCCATTCAAGGTCTCCCGCCGGGCGTGACCGATCCCCCCGGCATCGAGGGCCGTGTTCACGACCCGTAACAGGTTATGGAGCGAGGCAAGGGCACGAGCGGTGTTGAGGTCGTCGCTCAAGGCCTCACGAAAGTCCGCGTGAAACTCGTCGATGGCGGCCCGCTCGAGATCGCCGTCGCCGTCCGCCGGTGGCGTGTTCTCGAGCCGCCGAAGGGTGTTGGTGATCCGGTCGATGGCCTGTTCCGCCGCGTGCAACCCGTCGAAGGTGAAGTTCAGACGTTGCCGGTACGGCACCGAGATCAACAGATAGCGCACCACAAGCGGATCGAATCCCTTGTCCACCAGATCCCGCAGAGTGAAGAAATTCCCCACCCTCTTGGCCATTTTCTCGCCCTCGACGACGAGGTGTTCCGCGTGGAGCCAGAAGCGTGCGAACTCGCATCCCGTCGCACCTTCTGATTGGGCGATCTCGTTCTCGTGGTGCGGGAAGATGTTGTCGACCCCGCCGCAGTGGATGTCAAAGGTCTCTCCAAGGAGCGCCATCGCCATGGCCGAGCACTCGATATGCCAACCGGGCCGACCGGGTCCGAGATCGGTCTCCCAGACCGGTTCGCCCTCTTTCGGCGCCTTCCAGAGCACGAAGTCCCGCGCATCCTCCTTCTCGTAGTCATCGACGTCGATTCGAGCTCCGGCGAGGTTCTTCTCGGGTTTGATCCCGGAGAGCTTGCCATAGGATGGGAAAGGTGCTGATCCGGTAGTAGATCGAACCATCCGACCGGTAGGTGTGGCCCTCGGCCTCCAACCGCTTGATGATCTCCACCATCTCGGGCACGTACTCGGTTGCACGCGGATAGTGTTCCGCCGGTTCGACCCCGAGGGTCTCCAGGTCCTCGAAAAACGCGGCTGCAAAGTGGTCGGTGAACTCGCGGAGAGAAAGACCGTTCTCGTTGGCTCGCTGGATCGTACGGTCGTCGACATCGGTGAGGTTCTGCACCTGAGTCACCCTGAATCCAAAGAGCTTCAGGGTGCGGCGAAGAACATCCTCGAAGAGAAACGTCCGGTAGTTCCCGATGTGCGGATAATCGTAGATCGTCGGGCCGCAGGTGTAGAGACGGGCCTGACCATCGTCGATCGGCTCGAAGTCCTCGAGTTGGCGGTTGAGTGTGTTGAACAGACGCAGCTTCGGGGCCATACCTCTCCTCCGGATTCGGGATTGTACAACCCCCACCCTCCCGGGCGCGGGTCTCGGGACTCAGGGTCGAGCGGCCGCACGAGCGGACTCACTCCGGTTCGACTCACCTCAGGAGCGCGGTCGGTCGCGCCAGCACCACACCTCGTTTGCTCAGCCCCGGGAGTTCCTCCGCGAGCACCGCGAGGGTGACTTCGTTGAGGTGGCCGATCGCGATGATCTCTCCCTCCATTCGAGAGCGATAGACCGCCTCGTCAAGCTGCGCGCGAATCGCCTCCTCGGTGCGCTCGTTGTCGAGAAAGACGTGTCGTCTGCCGGTCTTGACGCCTTGAGCCCGAGCCGCTTCTTCGGCCACCGTGTCAACCGTCGTCCGGGAATCGAGGAAGGCGAGATCCATGGAGGCCAGTTCCTGCATGATCCAGGACATCATCCGCAGGTTGGATGTGGCTTTCGAGCCCATGTGGTTGTTGACTCCGACCACGTGAGGGACGTTGTTGATGGCCATGAAGACCGCGTCGCGAAGCTCCTGATCGCTCATCCCCACCATCACGGCCCCTGGCCCCGGGTTGCTGTCGCCGACGGCCTCCATGGGGAGGTGCAACCAGACCTCGTGTCCGGCGTCGTGCATGTCGACCGCGGTCTCGGTCGAATTCGGCAGGAAGGGAAGAATGGCGATACCGATCTCCTTGGGAAGCCCGACGGCCGCGGGTATGAGATCCATACGTTGGCCGGCATCGTCGAGCAGGATCGCCAGACGCCCCTTGGCGCCCGCCGGCGGTTCGGGTCTCGGCGTCGCGGTCGGCACCGGTTCGGTCGGAGTCGTGATGGTCTCGGGGCTCGAATACGTCTGCGCCTTTCTTTGGAGCTCCAGTTCGAGATCGAAGACCTCGATGCCGTGATCGATCCTCAGACCGATCATCCGACCGACGTTGTTCACCGGGTCTGCGACCGAGATGCCGTCCTCATCGTCGAGAATCGAGACCTCGGCGATGTACTCCTCGCGCGACGCCGGAGATGGGAACCGGAGCTTCCAGGTGCGGACAAAAGCGCCGTCGATCTTTCGAATCTCGGTATCGATTTCGAGCTCGTCCGGCGTCACGCCGTGGTCGATCGCCAGGGAGCGGAGCTTCGACTCGAGTCCCTGGTCTTTGAGCGACGGCGACGACTGGCTCGGCCGGAGCACCCACCAGAGAACCAAGATCAGAGCAACGGCCGCCGCCGCGATCCCGATCGCCGAGAGTGACCAACCGGCCGGCTTCGATTTCCTCTTCCGAGTCGTCTTCTTCTTTTTGCCGCCGACCGCCGTCATGACTCAGGCGGCCTCAGCAAGCTCAGGCTCGGCGGGAACTGGCCGGAGTTTCTCGATGGCGCGTTCGAGAATCGGGTCCCCCTCCTCATCCTCGTCCGCCGGCTCGACTTCCTCGTCGGGGGTGAGGCCGGTACCGCGCAGCGGCTCATCGTCGGGGCCAACCCAACGTCCCACGGGAATCCAGAGGTTGAGGCCGCCCCGCCGGACGATTTTCATGTGGGGTGCGTGTCCCATGGTCGATTTCCCAAGCAGGACCGCGCCCGACCGCTGCAGAGCCGAAGCGAGAATCTCACCTGCGCCCTCGGTTTCGGCATTGACGAGAATCAACGGAAGACTCATGGATGACTCATCGGTCGCCGCGATGATGGCGCTGCCGGCCTCGCGGCCCTTCCACGCGGCAAGGGTGCCCTCGCCGACAAAAAGATCCGCAACCGCGATCGCCTGATCCTCGAGGCCCCACACGAGGCCCCGCAGATCGAGAATCATCGGAGCCCCATCTTCGACCAGTCTTTTGACGGCCGACGCCGACCCGCTCGTGAGGCTCTCAATGGTCATGATCCGCAGATCATCAACGACCTCCACCCTCGCATGTGTGGGGGCCCATTCGGCGGGAATGAGGACGACCTCACGACGCTCGGCGACCTGGCGGTCCATGACCGTGAGATTCACGCTCTCGCCCCGTTCCTCACGCTGAGCCAGATCGAGGGCGATCTGCCACAGTGGCCGCCCGCGGGTATAGACACCGTCGATCTTCTCGATGACTTCCCAAGTGACCAGACCGGACTCGGCGGCGGGGGAACCGGGAAAGACAACTCGAACGGCTGCCGAACCGAGGCGAAGTGAGAGCCCGAGTCCATAGGAAGGTGGGCTGGAGAAAACCTCTCCATACCGTTCGATCTGGTCATCCGTCACGACCGCCGCCCACGGATCCACCGACTCCAGAATCCCCGCATCGAGGGAACTCGCGAGGACATCCGGGTCGAGTTCGTCGACATATTCGGACTCCACCAGATGAACGACCTCAGCCAGGTTCCCCAGGGCTTGGAAGAGGCTCTCTTTCGAGGTCAGACCGGCGGTCAGCAGACCGGCAAAAAACACCATGACGCACACCGACGTCACAAGCAGCGCGATTCTAAAGCGCTTCATTTGAAGGCGACTCCTCTCTCGGACCTCAACTGCAACCAACGCCGGGGATCCTGCGGTTTCTTCCCCACTCGTATTTCAAAATAGGTATTGCCGTCCGCTATCGGCGGCGACGCCAATCCGAGCCGTAAACCCATGTCTACCCGCTGGTTGACCCGTACGTGGATTGTAGCAAGACCGGCTGCCAGCGAATAGACATCATTGCCGTGATCGATCACCACCATATTTCCATAACCCTTGAAGAAGCGCGCGTATGCCACTTCACCCGGAAAGACAGCTGTCACTTCCGACCCACTCGGCGAATCAAAGCGAAGACCGTTGCAGACCGTGTAGTTGGAGTACTTGGGAAGATAGTGCTTCCCGAAGCTGCGAGCGATCGGACCCGCCGCCGGCCAGGGAAGCGCACCGCGGAACTTGCGAATGTCATCTCCTCCGGAAAACCGTCGGCGATCACTCAGGGTTCCGAGCAGCCTCTCGAGCGCCTGTTCCCGCTGCCGCAGCTCATCGAGTTCGGATTCGGCGCTCTTGGTCGACTTCGACAGTTGCCGAATCTGAAGATCGACGGTCCTGCGAACCTCTTCGAGTTCTTTCTGCCGGGCTTCCAGAACCCCGGCGTCCTGGCGCGCCTTTTCCAGTATCCGACTCAACTCGGCGAGCCGAACACTCCGCTGCCGGTGGAGGTCTCCGTACTCCTCGACCAACTGCAGTTGGCCGCTCGTCAAGACGGAGATCGTGCTGATGGCCCCCTCGAGGTCGCCTCCCCGCGCGCCGTCGTAAAGCAACTGCATGGTGCCCGGCCTGCCGAGGAGTGCCATGATCTCCACATGACCCTGCAAGAGCCGTCGTTGCTGATCGAGGTCGTCTGCGAGCTCCGCCGCGGCGGCGGCGACCCCGTCTGCCTCTTCGTGACTCTGTTCGAGGACCAGTTCGACCTCGCGGACCCTGGCCTCGGCGAGTTCGAGTTCCGAAGTCAGCCGCTCTCGTTCCTCGATCCGACTCCGGTTCTCGGCGTCGAGTTCGGAGAGCCGTCGTTCCAGACTGCCGATCCGGTTTCGGACCTCACCGAGTTGATCCGCCGCGGTCGACTGTTGACCAACCGCGGTCGCTGCCGCCAACAAAACCAGCAGAGCAACGACGGTGGACTTCGGTCTCATCGGCGCTCATTGTACCGTCTCGATTCTCCAATCTTGAATATACCCTGAGGTGAGCGATTCTCGGCGGCGATCTGCACCAATCTCTCGCGCTCTGGACGTTTGCAAAAATACTCGACATACCAACGGGTATGCCTCCGTTTTTTCCAAACGTCAGAGCATCAAGATCTTGGCGCATCTCATCCACCAGAATCGCTCACCTTAGGGTATACGACATCACGCCACGAAAGCCGAGGATCGGGTTCGAACACGTGAAAAGCGCTGTTTTCGGATGGGGACGGGCTAAACTAGAGAGGAAATCCGTTCGGCGATCGTGGCAGGCCCACCAACCGTCGGCGGCGAGTGAGGTCAAAAATGGAAACTCCCTACTCGTTCGACATCACCTTCCTCGGTCTCAAGGACCCGACCACTGCGGGCCGCGCACGCATGGTGCTCGCCATGGAGCGCCTCACCGGCCGGTCCACCGCAGAGTGCCAGGAAGTCCTGTCAAAGGTCGGCCTCACCATCTTCGATACGCTCCCTGCCGACCAGGCGCGCCTCATCATTTCCGCCCTCGACGACGCGGGCGCGGTGTGTGAGGTCCGACCGAAGGAAGAGGTCCCCCGCTCCGTCGCCGAAACCATGGGCGGAGGGATGACAAAATGCCCGTCGTGCGGATTTGTCCAGCAGGCAGGCAACGACGAATGCTCCCGTTGCGGGGTGATCTTCTCCAAGATGGAGAAGGATGATCTCCGCAAGATGCGGGACGACCAGGCTCTCGAGGAGGCGCAGCATCGGGCCGAACAGATTCGACAGGAGTGGGACGAGCGGGCGAAACAGATCCTCGAATCGCGCCCGATCTCCGACGATACGGTCAAGCCGTTCCGGGATGTCCTGACCCAGGAGGAAATCCCCTTCCTGTTTCTCAACGCCGCCGAAGGTCCCGTTCTCATGACTTCGCGACAGATGCTCGGCATCATCGACGGCGTCATCGCCTTCCTACCCTACGAGGTCATCAAGGATGTGGATTTCGGTGGTGGTCTCGTGGTGAAGAAGGGCCACACCAGGCTCGTTCTCCAATTCCACATGCCCATCAACTTCAACGGCAAGAATGTCAATTCGCTCACTTGGCAGTTGACCGCCGAAGCCGCGACAAACAAAGAGGCCATCATGGATTGGGCCTTCGCTCGGTCCTATCTCTGCGGCGCCTGCGGGGCCCGTGATCTCGACTTCCGCAATGTCAAGGGAGCGACCCGCGGAAGATGCATGCACTGCGCCACCGACCACGCCATCGATCTGAGGCATCACAAGATCACGGCGCTGATCTCGGGGTGAGGCAATGAGCATGAACACCAAGCACCGTATCGCCCGGATAGTCGTCAGCGTATCGGTCATCATCGCATCTTCACTGCTGATCGGATCGTGCAACCAACAGCCGGAACCTGTGATCGTCGAGCCGGCGCCGATGGTGGTCGAAAACTCAGCGCTGCGGCTTCGGCTTGCCGGCGTCCCCGGCGAGTTCATGACCGTGACAAACGACGGCGACCAGCTCATTCTCAGCGTCGCCGATCCCGCGATCGAGGGAGAGATCCTCTTCGCCAACAAACCACCGGAGGCGGGCCAGAACCTCCCGGCAGAGCTCAAACTCCACGAGATTGTCATCGAGGAGCAGGAGGGCGGTGACTATCTCGGTGCGCGGGAGCTCACCAGCCCACTCGGCACCACCTACTATTCACGCGGGCGCTATGTCCTGGATGGTGTCGAGACCGAGGAGACCACGATCTTCACCCTCCACCCCTACGCCGACAGGATCATGACCATCACGTATCGCTACCCCGCGGCCGACGACTCCAGCGAGCGTGTGCAGCAGCTCATCGAGGTCTTGGCTGTAGTCGAGGGGCTTGATTAGAGCTACTCGCCTTCGGCGAGTTCGCGGGCAATGTAGCGGGCGACCTGCTGCGACATGGCCTTGTCACCGAATGCGCCGATCTTGATGTTGAACCTGGTGGTCTTGAATTCCATCGCCTTGAGTTTGACCCTGACCGAGGTTCCATCGGCCGTCGTCGCCGTCACCCTGCCCTTGAGACCATCCACCGTCTGATCGACGGCCACCAATCTGAGATCCACGAACGCTCTCTCGGCAGCCGCCGCAACATCGAGCAGCGAGCCCGCGAAATTGCCGTGCAACTCTCGCTGCTGCCAGCTGTAGGTCCCCGATCCCTCGTCTCCGGGATCGACCGTCGACGCACAACCGACAATCAGCACCAACAGACCGACGACCACCAGTGAATTGATCCATCTCATGATGACCACCCTAACGGTGTTCGAGCCTCGTGTCGATCCCCCTTGCCCGATTCCTCGACAAGGAGTAATCTCACGAGTCCGGAGGTTCGAATGAGACCATCCATCGGCATCCGCCGAGAGACAAAAAGCTCCTGGGAGCGCCGTTGTCCCGTGACACCCGACCTGGCTCGGCGTCTCATTTCCTCCGCCGATATTGATGTTTACATCCAGCCCTCCGCCCGTCGGATCTATCCCGACATGGAATACACCCGGGCAGGAGCCACCCTCAGCACCTCGTTGGACGACGCCAACATCGTCCTGGGGGTGAAGGAGATCCCGCTCGATCTTCTCAAACCCAAGACGGCCTATCTTTTCTTTTCGCATGTCATCAAAGGCCAGCCGTACAACATGCCGATGCTGAGGCGATTGATGGAGCTCGGCTGCACCTTGATCGACTACGAGAAAATCATCGATGACAAAGGCCGGAGACTGGTCTTCTTCGGCCGTTTCGCGGGTCTCGCCGGGATGATCGACAGTCTCTGGATTCTCGGTCAACGTCTTGCGGCGGAGGGCCAGCGAACCCCCCTGGCAGAGTTGAGGCCCACCCACGAATACGATGATCTGGAGGCAGCCAAGGCCGCCATCCGCTCGGTTGGCGACCGCATTTCATCCCACGGTCTTCCCGCCGGCCTCCCCCCCCTCGTGGTCGGCATCGCGGGTTATGGAAACGTCGCCAAAGGATCGCGGGAGATTCTTGCTGAACTGCCCGCCCGTGAAATCGAGCCGGCCGATCTGACGGCGCTGCACGCCCGACCATCCGGCAACTGTATTTACCAGGTCACCTTCAAGGAGAAGCATATCGTCGCTCCGATCGACTCTGCGAACGCCTTCGAACTCCAGGACTACTACGCGAACCCCGAAAAATACCGCTCCGACTTCGCGCGGCACCTCCCCCTCCTCACGGTGCTCATGAATTGCAACTACTGGGATGAACGCTACCCGCGACTCGTCACCATCGATGAACTCCGAACCATCAACCAGGGGTCGACCGCCCCGCGCCTCCGCGTCATCGGCGATCTCGGCTGCGATGTCGGAGGAGCCATCCAGTGCACCACCAGATGCACCGAACCCGGAGACCCGGTCTTTGTCTACGACGTCTCGACGGGTGAGACCACTTCCGGGTGCATCGGTAACGGGCCGGCGGTTCTCGCGGTCGACATCCTCCCATCCGAGCTCCCGCTCGAAGCATCGGAGGAATTCGCCAAGGCGCTCGCTCCGTTGCTTCCGGCGCTCGCCCGGGCCGACTTCACGCGACCGTTCGACACCCTCGATATCCCGTCGGAGATGGCTCGCGCGGTGATCGTTCACCAAGGCGAGTTGACCCCGGATTTCACCTATCTCGCCGATTTTCTTGCCGAGGATTGATTCGTGGTTCGGACCGAGGTAAGCTGTATCGCCTTGGCGAACCACTCACGACTGATCCGCAAATTTGCATCCTTGGATCGCGACTCGAAGACTTTCGTTCGTTGTTGAGAGCCCCGGCTCTCAACAGCCAAATCTCATTTACCTTGATCTTTCCGGGTCACCCGACCCGGACCTTTTTTTTGCCACCGGGTCGCAATCCCCACTTCGATCGAGCATGGGTTAAACTCGCGCCGGAGGGCGGCATTGTCGAACAAACAGACAACACCATCACCGGCCGTCGTGCGCGTATTGATCACCCTCCTCTGTTTGATCTGGGGAAGCACATGGTTGGTCATCAAGGGCGGGCTTCGGGATCTCCCGCCCTTCACCTCCGCCGGGGCCAGATTCGCCGTTGCAGCTCTGATCATGATCGTCGTCGCCGCACTCCTCGGCCGGCACGAGGGTGGCGAAAAGCCACCCGTGTGGTTGTGGATCGTTCAAGGAACCACGAGCTTTGCCATGTCCTACGGCATCGTTTATTACACCGAGACGATTCTCCCTTCGGGACTCGTGAGTCTCTTGTTCGGGGTCTACCCCATGCTTCAGGCGCTCGCCGGCCACTTCTTCCTCGATGGCGAACGACTCCACTCGCACCAGTGGGTCGGTTTCGGCGCCGGACTTTTCGGTCTCATCCTGCTCTTTCGAACCGATCTCCAGGGTTTTGGACCCGAGGGAATTCCCACCGGCCTTCTCCTCATGCTGAGCCCGATCGCGGTCGTCATCGGCACCACCCTGGTCAAGCGATACGGCGGTGGAGTGAACTCGACCCTCCTCAACCGCAACGGGATGTTTGTCGGCGCCGCCCTGCTTCTCGGCGCCGCGTTCGCCCTCGAACGCGATGCTGTCGTTTCCTGGACTCCAGCGGCCATCGCCAGCGTTCTCTATCTCGCGGTCATCGGGACGGTGGTGACGTTTCAGCCTCTTTTTCTGGCTGCTCCGTTCCGCTCCCGGCCCACAAGATGGCGCTCATCGCCTATGTCACGCCCGCCATCGCACTCTTTCTCGGCTGGGCGTTTGCCGGCGAGCCGGTGACCGTCTGGACCCTTTCCGGGGCAGCCTGTGTCCTCTCCGGAGTTCTCCTCGTGGTCCACAGACGACACCCGATGAGACCAAAGACCGAGTAATTCCGACTACTTCCTTCTGGCACGGTGATTGCTTGGGACTCTTCCGGCCGGATCGCGGCCGAAAATCGGAGTCTTCCGGCTTCATCGACCATGTTAAGGTCTGTAAAAGTCGAGTTTTCCAGGAACGAAGAGGAGTACGATCGTGTTGAAATCTATGATCATGAGAATGTTGGAGGAAGCAAAATGAAAAAAGCCCTTGTTGTTGACCGTTGTCGTCTTTCTTGCTGCGGGTGTCGTATTCGCCCAGGATGATCACCGGTTCCAAGGAAGTCACCGGCACCGACGATCTCGTCAAGCAGAAGAGCAGTCAGTTCCAGGACCTGTGGGTCGAACCCCGATGCGGACATTTCGACAGTACGACAAGCTCTATCTTTGGAACTCGGTCTTCCAGTTTCGTGACGTCAGCGATAAGAACGTCAATCGCACAGCCATCGCCATGTCCGCGAAGCGACCAAGACCACTTCGCCGTTCCCGGAGGAGGATCAGGAGAAGTTCAAGAAGCTCGTCATCGACGTCGTGGTCAAGGAACTCGGCCGCAGCAAGCAGTTCGAGATCGTCGACACCGTCGGTCCCGGCACGCTACTCATTCGCGCCGCGATGCTGGACATCGTCTCCAACGTCCCGCCCAACGTGGGTCGACTGGCCAATGTGCATCTCTCGTCCATGGGTGAGGCAACCTTCGTCTTCGAGCTCATCGATGCCGAAACCGGCGTCATCCAGGCACGCACCGCTGATCGCCGGTATATCCAGCCGCCGTCGGCGATGAACACCGTCAGCGCCGCCCCGACCAATTCAGCCACGGCTCTGGAACTACGTCGAGATGTGGGCCCAGGACCAGGCCATGACCCTGCGCAGGGAACTCGACAAGGCGGCGAAAAAGGCCGCAAAGAAATAGTCGAATACAAGCTCGGTTCGAATTACCGCCGCCCGCCGGATCCCTCCGGGGCGGCGGTTTTCTTTTCTTCATCATCCGCGGGCGCGGGCTTTTTGCGAAGCTCGACAAGCTTGAGAGCGGCGGCGCGATCCTCCACCCGCTCGACATTGAGGATGCCACACCGCCGGGTCTGATCGAATTCGCGATAGGTGATGAAGGCGTGGTCGTTCGAACAAACCCGGTCGTAACCGTTTGCCACCGCCACCGCGATGGAGTTCTGCAGACCGAGACAGGCGTTGTCCATGGTCAGCAGATAGTGTTTGTCGCGAACGCAGCGCAGATAGACGAACCGATCGTCGACGGCGTCAAAGCTCCGGGTGTCCCGGACGCGGAAGCACGCCTTCTCGGTCTTCGGCAACTCTCCGGTCTTTGCCTCCGGTTCCTCCTGAGCCAACACCGCCGGGTTTGACCCGACAAAGAAAAGACAACAAACGATCGCGGTTCTGGTCAGAATCGGCATGCTTCACCTCTCTCCCACTGCAACCCAAATCCTGCCGGGGGCATTCTCGATCCAGATGAATCGATTCTCGGAGGCCGCCGGTTCGAGGCCGGTCTCGCGTTCCATCGAGAGAGTTCAAAGAAACACCGTGCGGCGGGGCGGGCATAACATTGTGGCAGCGGCAAACATCCCGGGGCCGGGACAGCGGCAGCGACAGAGACCAGGGGCCGGGACGGCGGCCGCGGCAGGGACAGCAGCAGCGTCCGCGACAGAGGGTGCGACAGCGACCGCGGCAGCGCTCCGAGCACGCCCAAGACCAACGCCCCCCGGGACGTGCCGGGTTTGACATTGTGCTCCCTAGACCCATCCGGCAACCCAAAGCCTTCGGCACAATGTCATACCGGGCACTCCACGGCGACGGCGACCCGGTGCATCTCTCCCGGCCCGCCATGAGGCCGCCGCTCGCGCGGGCAGCGCGGTCACAACTCTCCCGTCTGCCCCTCGTAACCGCGCTGCACGTGCGACGCTGGGTCGCCGGAGGCGGACCAGAAGGCCGGGGCTCCGGGAAGCGCCTTCCGGGGCAGCGTCCGGGCCGCCGCCGGGGCAGCGGCCACGACAGCCCTGCAAGCAAGCGGACAAAAAAAGGCGGCCCCGGAGGGCCGCCAAGATCACCGAAGTGAAGTTGATTAGAAGTTGAACTGAAGGCTACCGAAGATGTAGCGACCCAGCGGGATCGTAGATACCGTACATGTTGATACCGTTGTCGTCGGCCATATTCGGCGCCAGCGGCGGCTCTTCGTCGAGGATGTTGTTGACAGCCCAGGGTGAACTTGAGGCCGTTGCGGAGGGTGTACGACGCCGCAAGGTCGAAGTAGTTGAAGGCATCGATCTTGTCGATGTCGTTGATCGATCCAGAGCTCGTGGTTGCCCTCGTTGCGGAGGTCGGGATCGGGGCTGAAGTCGTCGTTGGTGACCTCACCGACATAGCGCCACGCCAGCGAGACGTTCAGGCGGAAGTTGGTCTCCCAGGTGGCGCGGAAGCGGTGCCGCCAGTCGGGAATGGGCTGACCGCACTGGAAGCCGAAGTAGCCGGCGCAGTCGTAGTCCACCAACGGGTTGCTGAACTGATTCTTGAGCACGTAGCTGCCCATGAGGTCCATGGCCAGGTAACCGGAGTTGCCGAGACCGAGGAGGTAGTTGAAGTTGAGGTCGACACCTTCGGCATTGAGTTTACCGATGTTGTTGTTGGCGGTAAACGGTGTAGCCGGCCTGGGTCGCCCAAAGGGTTCCCTGGCTGTCACGAACGATGAGAGAGCACAGGGTCGGGTCACCGGTCAGGGCGCAGGTCTGGATGACGTCATCGGCGCCGAGGACGCCGATGGTCTCCTCGATACTGATGTCGTAGTAGTCGAGGGTGATGGACAGACCGCGGATGGACTGCGGAGTCCACACGACACCTGCGGTGATGGTGTCGGCGGTCTCGGGATCGAGGAGGGGGTTACCGCCCTCGAGGGTGTTGTACTGGCCGGCCGGGCTCGGCGCGATGTTGCCGTACTGGCCGGGAAGCACGCCGGTGTTGGCGCACTGCGCCTGGGTGGCCGTCGGGTTGGGGCCGGAGCAGATGTCGGTCGAACCGCTCAGGTTGAAGCCCTGCACACGGTAGAGTTCGAAGAGGTTGGCCGCACGGACGGCGCGGTTGTAGCCACCGCGGATGCGCCAGCTCTGGGTCGGAGCGTAGCTCGTCTGGATCTTGTAGGCGCTGACGCCGCCGGAGGTCGAGTAGTCGGAATAGCGGTAGCCGAGCTCGAGGGAGAGGTCCTGGGCGCCCTTGACGTCCTGGACGAGAGGAATGAGGAACTCGATGAAGGCTTCCTTGACGTTGAGGTAACCCTCGATCGGCTCGGTGTTGCCGCCTTGACCGGAGGCGCTGCCAGTGCGATAGACCTCGTCAGGGGTGCTCTTAATGTACTCTTCGCGATACTCGGCGCCGATGGCCATCTGAACGCCCTCGCTCGCGGAGGGAAGAGCCACGCCGTAGTTCTCCCAGTCCGAAGTGAAGGTGAGGTTGAAGACATCGATCGAAGTCACCGAATAGGACACCGCGACGGTGGAAATGTAGTCGATGGCTTCCTGGGTCACGCCATTGCGGTAGTCGTCGACCACCATCCCGGTGCCGCTGTTGGTGAAGATGTTCCAGGGCACGCAGCCGTCACCGCTGCCGGACGGCAGACCCACTCACCGGTGTCGGGGTCCTCGATGACGGTCGAGGGCGTTGCCGATGCGGTCGATGTTGAGGTCGTTGTTGTACGAGTCGTACGCGTTGCTCTGACCGTTCAGGTAGTAGAAGTCGTAGTTCCACTCGTCGTTGATCTCACCACGGAGGCCACCGAGCAGGCGGATGTTGGCGCGGCCGAGATCGTTGGACCGCGGGGCGCCTTCGACGTTGCGGCGAAGGATCCACATATCGGCGTGTCGTTCGGGACCATAACCGGAGTCGGGACCGCAGATGAGGTCGTGCTGCTGTTCGCTCAGCATCGGGTTGTTGCAGTTGATCTGGGTGTAACTGTTGAAGTTGCCCGACGGCGCGATCTGCGCATCGGTGTCGTTGTTCATGTACATGACTTCCATGTACACGTCGAAGTGCTTGTTGATCTCGTAGTTGGCGAAGGCGCCGGCGTTCCACTTCTCGTCGGGCCGCTGGATGAAGTTGTAGGGGCGTAGTTGAAAACGGGTAGCCGCGGCACGAACTGGTGCCGTTAGGGCCACGATAGTGCGGTCACCTTGGTCGAGCCGCCTGGCCCTGAACGGGTGGAAGCGGCCCATGGGCCGAGGTTCGAGGAACCACCGCAGTACGGACCGCCGGTCGTCGGCGCCGACGGAGCAGTTCAGATAGTCGCGCTGGCCCTTGGTGACCTCGTCGAGCTTGCGGTAGTCGAGGTAGACCGCCGCGTGGCCCTTGCCGTCGGCGAACTTGCCGCCGAGGGCGACGTTGGCGTTGATGCCGTCGCCGTCCCAGGTCGAGCCGGTCGGGACGTCAAAACCGCGTCGGTGTTGATCTGCTGGGCGAGCTTGTTGTTGTTGTCGTGGTTGTAGGCGCTGTACTGCACACCGCCGCGGACGCCTTCGAAGTCGGTGTCCATGACGAAGTTGACAACACCGGCCATGGCGTCGGAACCGTAGGTCGTCGACGCACCGCCGGTCAGCACGTCCACGCGCTTGATGAGCGGCGCGGGGATGACGTTGAGGTCGGGCGCGTACAGAACCGGAAGCATCACCGGGGGGCAGCCGGCGACCGTTCATCAGCACGAGGGTGCGATAGGTGCCGAGCTGACGAAGGGCAGATGGTGGCCGTACCCGAGGCGCCGTTGGAAACCGTCGAGTTCTGCCCGGCAAACGCCTGCGGCATGCTGGTCACGAGGTCCTCGATGCGGACCGTACCGGAATAGGTGAGCTCCTGCGGGACCTCCATGACGGTCACGGGGCTCAGCGCCGTGAGGTCGGCGCGGGGAATGAGCGAACCGGTGACGGTGACTTCGCCCTCGAAGGAGCGCTCCATCGCCTGCTCGATCATCTCGTCGGTGAGCGGATCGGTTTCGGATTCCTGCGCCACAACGGGCAGGGCGGCAAGTCCGACGGCCACGAGGCCGATCAGAAGCGCCAGACGAAAGCTCAGATTCCTGTCAAACATATACTTCCTCCTCCTAATGGTTTCTGGTACTTGTTGGAAGAACTGATGTGGGTCCCAGGGTCCTCCTACACCGTGGTTCCCGAATGAAATGAAATACACTTTCAAACTGCATCAAATCACCGAAAAAGGACCGGCCCCTATTGGAGCCTTTCCTTCCCCTCTCATCGGGTTTCGGTGACTGGTCATCGCAGCAATCCATATAGACATGAAAAGAATTGCAAACATCGTGCCATATTTGTCAAAGACCCGACATCGAATCAACGATGCCGGGTCTTTGTAGCACATCCTTCTGCGGTTCGTCTCAATGAATCTGCACTGTCGACGTTAACCTAAACCAAACAGGCGACTTCAGCTTGGTTTTTCGAACCGTGAGCAGCGCCGAAACAACCGACTTGCGAGGCCCGTCTGAACTCCGTTCGCCTCACCCGGGAAGATGCCCCGCTTCCACTGTCCGGATTAACGTACGGAATTCCGGACAAAATGCCCGGAATTCCGTATTCATCACCGAGTCGATAGCCGAGATTCGGTCTCTTTAAGGATCCCGATCAGCTGTTGCCGAGATAGGAGAGGATCTCTTGGGCCGATGGCGCATCGGGGTCGTCGGGTGCGAGCGCGAGGAACATCTCGAGGTGTTCCCTGGTTTCCTCGTTGGCGCCCTCACCCAGGTACACGAGGCCCAGGAGATAGTGCGCTTGGGCGTTCTTCGGATCGACGGAGAGGACCTTGGCGAAACGCTCCTTTGACTTCTCATTGTCATTGGCGTTGTAGGCGGCCATGGCCAAGATCCAGAGATTCTGTTTCGCCGCCTCGGGTTCGACGGGGGCGAGGCCGACGAGCGCATCGATGAGCATTTCGTCGTCCTGGAGCTCCAGCGCCGCGTTATAACGGAGACGCAGGGCATCCTCGTTGCCCGGGTTGTTGATCAAAATCGTCTCTGCCGCCGCCGCGGTCACCGCCGGCTTGCCGATTTCAAGGCCGGTGGTCGCAACGGCGAAAAGGGCGGGTTCGAGGTTCGGATCTGCGTCTGAGGGCCTGCTCGAACTTGACGAAGGCGCCGTCCTTGTCATCGACTTTCAAGAGTGCGATTCCCTCGTTGTAGATTCTCTTCGCCTCTTCGGCGAGCAGCCCGAACTTCTCCAGGTCGGCCTGCGCCTCGGCGGTCATCGCCTCATCGCCGGACAGCCGGTAGGCTTCCCAACGAGTCCGGAACACGGCGACATCGGTCGAGCCCATTTCGATGGCCTTCTCGGCGGCCCGGGTCGATTCACCATAGTGCCCCTGCTCGAGTTCGACCACGCTCAGAGCCTCCCAAGCCTGCCGGAGTTCGGAATCGTGCTCCAACGCCTCTTCGATCTTGGTCTCGGCCGTCACCCAGTCCTTGGCTTCAAAGGCGGCGACCGCCTCCTGATAAGCCGCGGCCGCCTCGCCCGTGGTAAAGACCGGCGCCTCGCCGATGGCCCCGGTGAGCCCGATTGGCCGGGAGTCAGGGTGAAATAGTGCCGGGCCGAGCCGTCCTTGGTCCACACCTGCTCGGTGAGGAGGGTGATGTACCCGTTCTTGGAGAACTGGTACTTGTAGGTGACGTTGACTTCGTCGAAATCAATCTTGAAGACGCCCTTCTTGTCGGTGGTCAACGTCTCGTTGAAATCTGGGAGATCATCCGATGTCGCCCTCACCGTCACACCCTCGATCGGACTTACCATCCGGATCGACAATGACGCCGATGAGCCTTGGCTTTCAGTCCAGCCGATTCTGCCATTCCAACAGCCATGACAATCAACACCAGGGAACAAATCAGGGCGAATCTCTTGGTCAACATCGTGAACACCTCTCCTTGGGTATCGGCGGGCGATGGTCTCCATCGTCCCAAGCCCTTGGTCGTTTCGAGCGCAGTATAACGCGGCCCGGGGGGACGATTCAGCGGCGGATACAGTTTCTTGACATCGGACGGTGGGGAGGGGTTGAGGGTGAGAAGGTGAGAGGGTAAGAAGGTGAGCGCTCGCGTTGCTCGCTGTCAGCGCTCGCTTCGCTCGCTGTTAGGGGTGAGCGCTCGCTTTGCTCGCTGTCAGCGCTCGCGTTGCTCGCTGTGAGGAGGTGAGAAAGTCCTTACCCTTAACCCTTAACCCCTAACCCTTAACTTTCTAACCTCCTCACAGCGACCGAAGGGAGCGCTGACCTTCTCACTTTCTAACCTCCTCACAGCGACCGAAGGGAGCGCTGACCTCAATCCACCTTCTCCGAGGCCGCCCTCAAGGTCTCGATCTTGGTCGAGTATCTTTTCCGAGCCTCGTCGGTGGCCGCAACCTCTTCGGCCTTGACCGTCCACTTGCGCGCCTCTTTCTCGTCCCCGCTCATGAGATAGCAACGAGCGAGGAGGAAATAGAACTCATCGTCGTTCTTGTGCTCCCTGATGGCCACCTTGAGATGCTTGATCGCGGCCTGGTAGTCATGATCGAAGAACGCCTCGCGGGCGAGGCTGAAGCGGAAATACGGGTTCTGCATCCGGTGCTCATCGACCCGTTTCTGATAGATCTCGGCCTTCCCCGGATCGCCCATCTTCTCGTAGAGCCGGACCAGGTTGCTCATGGCGACGGCGTCCCTTTTGTCGGCCTTGAGGGCCTGGAGGTAGGCCGCCTCGGCGTGCCCGTAGTGACCGTGTTTTCGATAGAGGGTGCCGAGATTCGTCCACGCCGGGGAGAAGCTCCGATCGCTCTCGACGATGGCTGCACGAAAAAACACCACCGCCCCGACGTTGTCGCCGTCCTGCATCCGTTCGACGCCCATATTGTTGAAGAAATACGCAATGGCGCGCTGATCGGGGATGATGTCGACATCGTACGTGCTCTTGAAATCGCTGATGTTGAAGTCGACGACATGAGTTCCTGCAGCTCCCAGGTACACGTTGACATTGACGTGCCGGTTGAGGACGAAGACATCCTTCCTCATGGACCAGTCGGGTGGGATGTCCACCTCCTGGAACTCCGCCTTCAACCCGACGCCCCGGGCGAGGGCCACGAACATCGTCGAGAACGACAGGCAATTCCCCAACTGAAGCCGGAAGGTCTCGGCCGCGGTGCGGGTGTTCTCGTCGTACTCCAACCCGAAGGTCGTCGTGCCCATGATGGCATCGATCAACTGCTGCAATTTGAAAACATCCGTGGCGCCTCGATTCACGTTGTCTTCGAGGAACCGATGCATCTCGTCGCTCATGGCGAGGATCGTCCCGCTGTCCACCGGCAGGGGGGTTTCGTTGGTGGCGCCCAAGAGCGCACCTGAGAGCACCTCGTCGACCGAAGGCGTCGACTGCGCGGCAAAGCCGAGTTCCACACCGATCGAGAGAACCGCCGTTGCAGCCGCCAAAGTGACAAACCTCTTGATCATCTCCCACCCCTCTCGAACCGGTCGGGTTTGCACGTCCATCCACCCTAACCGATCTCGCCTCACGATCACCGGGTCCGGCGCTCATGGGCGTGATCCCTGATTGATACGAAAACCGGCGGCGCGAGTTGTCGGCGGTTCGGCCATAATGCATGAATGGAGGAGCGATGACGAAAAACGCGGGACTGCAGATCAACCCGAAGATCAAACGCCTGGTGTGTTCCATGAGCGGCATTGAGGTCGATACGAAGGGTTTTCAAAAGCCCATCGGTCTGTGCTCCTGTTGTCCCCCACCGGGGAAACCCGTCATCGTCGAATACGACCTCGATCGGGTCGAACTCGGACGACCCGAGCGAGCGCTCGGAATGTGGTCATTCTCAGATCTCTTGCCGGTCATTGGTCCTGACCCCGCTTTTGCGGCGGATGTCGGGTTCACCGCGACCGTCGAGATCAAACCCTGGAGCCGGGATCTCGGTGTGACGGTCCTCGCCAAGAATGAGGGCACCAACCCATCGGGCAGTTTCAAGGACCGCGGGTTGGCGGCGGGCGTCGCCTTCGGACGCGCGTGCGGCGCCCAACGATTCTGCCTGCCGACCCAGGGCAACGCCGGCGTCGCCGCGAGTCTGTTCTCGGCTCGACTCGGTCTCCCCGGGTGTCTCGTCTACATGCCCGAGGGATATGAAGATGGGCTGTACCACCGCGAAGCCCGCTACTTCGGCGCCGAAGTGCGTTTTCACGGCTCCAACATCGCCGCCGCAGGCAAGAAGATGCGCGACGACGTCGCCGGCGAACTCGCCTCCGGCGCCTATGTCGATATGTCCACTTTCTTCGAACCCGGCCGCCTCGAGGGCAAGAAGACCATGGGTCTCGAGATCTTCAACGATCTCGGCGCCGACACTCTCCCGGACTGGATTCTCTACCCGACCGGCGGCGGCACCGGTCTGGTCGGGATCTGGAAGGCGATGCAGGAGTTGATCGGTCTCGGCCTCATCGACCCAAAGATCCACCGCCTGCCGCGCATGGTCGCCGTCCAGGGGAGGAACTGCGCCCCGGTGGTCGAGTCCTTCGATGCGGGTCTGACCGAGGTGCGCCCGGTGCAGTCCTTGGGAACCATCGCCGACGGTCTCGATGTTCCCGGCGCCATCATGGGCCACGGCATTCTCAGCACCATCAGAGACTCCGGCGGCACGGCCGTGGCCGTCGATGAAGACGAGATCCTCGCGAGGTTTTGCGACTGCGGTCGGATCGGGATCGCGGCCAGCTTTGAAAGCGCGGCGGTGGTCGCCGCACTCCACCGTCTCGTCGCGGCCGGGACCATCTCCGCCGGAGAGCGGGTTCTGCTTCTTCTCACCGCCGGACACTTGATCCCGCTCGGTCAACGCCGGGTCCCGGAGTGGCAGTGACAGCGCGGGAGTAAATCAACTCGTCGCTGTTGTTGTTACCTAAGGTGAGCGATTCTGGTGAATGAGATGCGCCAAGATCTTGATGCTCTTACGTTTGCAAAAAACGGAGGCATACCCGTTGGGATGTCGAGTATTTTTGCAAACGTCCAGAGCGCAAGAGATTGGTGCAGATCGCCGCCGAGAATCGCTCACCTTAGGAGTGAGATAACGAAGACCCGCAGGGAGGCACTCATGCAGACTTCGAAGTTCGCCACCGTGATCTTGATAGCGACCGTCACCCTTCTCACCGCGGCGGGAGCGGCCGCCGAGCTCGCCAGGGACACCATCGCCATCGACGGCGGCGAGTTGACCGTCGTTCCGATCAACCACGCCACCTTCGTCATGACCGCCGGCGACAAGGTCATCTATGTCGACCCCGTCGGCGGAGCCGAAGTCTTCGGCGATTTCGAACCACCGGATCTCATCCTCATCACCCATATTCACGGCGACCACACCAGCGCCGAGACCATGCAGGCGATCAGCACCGACGCCACGGCGGTCATCGTGCCCACCACGGTGGCCGAGAAACTCGGCGAGGGCGTTCCCGGCAACTTCCACATCCTCGCCAATGGCGAGAGCTTCGACTGGGAAGGAATCGAGATCGAGGCGATTCCCGCATACAACCTCACCGAGGATCGGCAGGGCTTCCATCCGAAAGGCAGGGACAACGGCTATGTCGTCACCATCGGTGGGAAACGGATCTATATTGCCGGCGACACCGAGGACATTCCCGAAATGCGGGCACTTGAAGACATCGATGCCGCCTTTGTCTGCATGAACCTCCCATACACGATGACCGTTGAACGGGCAGCCGACGCCGTGCTCGAGTTCGCACCGAAAGTCGTCTATCCCTATCACTATCGCGGCTCGGAGGGCATGAGCGATCTCGACGCATTCAAAAAGGCCGTGGCCGGAAACCCGGAGATCGAGGTGCGCCTGCTCGACTGGTACTGACGACCACGAGGGGGGGCCATCGCCGCCCGTGAGCAGGGTTCCGGGGGCTCAATTTCTGGTACGCTTAAGAGATGAAACCGACAGATCATCGGCGTGTTTTCGGGTGTGGCAATTTCTCCGGGCGCCTCAGGGTTTTCGGGTGCCTCAGGGTTCTCATCCTTGTAGCGGCCGCCACGAGCTCGTGCTCTTCCTCCTCGACCTCGTCGGCTTCTGAAACGCTGATTGCGCCCGCCGCGGCTCAATCCGACATGTATCCCACCGACTATGTCTATCTCGACGCCGAGGGCGGTCCCCTTCCGTTTCAGGACAAGGCGACGATCCTCGAGGCTCTGCGCACCGGCGACATCATCGAGCGCGAGACGATGAGCCGAGGCGTCGCCAAGAACATCAAACTGCTGATCGAGTACAAGGATGTCCGATTCAAGGCGGTCATGCGGCTCATCGATGTCTCGGAGAAGGAAAAGACCGGATCACCGAGAATGGTCGTCAAATACCGCGACTCCTGCATCTTCGAGGTTGCGGCCTACGAGCTCAGCGAAATCCTCGGCATCGGCCGGGTTCCACCGACGGCGCTGCGGGTCTTGAATCAGGCCGACGGCACGGTTCAGATCTGGATGGAGGGGATGGCCCCCGAGGACATCATGGTGAAGGAGGGTCGTCTCAAACCGCCCAACAAGTCAAAATGGTGGAAGCAAAAGGCCATCATGTGGGTCTTTGACGCCCTCATCGCCAACACCGACCGCAACCAGGGCAACCTCCTCATCGACAAGAACTGGAATCTCTGGCTCATCGACCACACCCGCGCCTTCCGGGAGACCTCGGTTCTCTTCGACGTCGAACATCTCGATCTGTGCGAGAGAAGACTCTGGACGGCGCTGCTGGAAACCGACGACGAGACGATCCGCAAACGCCTCGAGCCCTACCTCACCTCCGCCGAGCTGACGAAGCTCTTTCTCAGGAAGCAGAAACTCATCAAGCACTACAAGAAGCGGATCAAGAAGTACGGCGAGGAGAAGATCCTCTATGATTTCAATCCGTGAGTTAAAGCACCCGCCGTCACCGGCGGGTGCTTGAAGCTGAGCCACCTGCAAAATCCACCGATCGGGGCATTTGTGGTTCGTGGCCTGGGTGCCGGCGAGACGCCGGCACTACAAAGGACTGAGGTGGCGCTACCCGTCGAGTTCGGCGAGCAGAACCTCCACCGCCACCTCCAACTGTTGATCGCGTCCCTTCGCCTCGAGGGCCGGGTCGTTGTCGATCTCGTGATCGGGATCGAGGTGCTTGTTCTCGGTCATGTCGCCGTAGACGTCGATGTGGCCGATCTGCGGGATCCCGAAGTAGAGCGCCCGATCCTGGACGGTCTCCCACCAGACCGATGTGCAGGTTCCCGGGACCTGCATCCCCACCGTCTCACCGATTCCGAGACCGGTGTAGGCCGACGGGAAGCAGTGCGCGTCCGAGTAGTTGCCCTCGTTCATCACGACGATGGATGGCTTGGTCCAACGGCCGCTTGGTTCGCGGCCGACGACCCGGCCGCGGGGCACCAAGGTGAAGTAGGTCTCGCCGCTGAGAAAGGTCGTCAGGGCCTCGACGAGGTTGCCGCCGCCGTTGAATCGGGTGTCGAGGATGATCGCTTCCTTCTCGGTGTGACGTCCGAAGACCTCCTCGTAGATCTCGCGGTAGGGACCATCGCTCATTCCTCGGATGTGGGCATATCCGAGACGGCCGTCGGAGAGCCGCTCGACCTCGGCGCGGCGCGACCGAACCCACCGTCGATAGAGAAGCTGGCCCAGCTCCCCGCCGGAGATGGGCTTCACCGTCTCCTGCCAACGCTCGCCGGACCCGGGCTCGAAGAGTGACAGGCGGGTGGGCTCTCCCGCCTTGTGGTTGAGCAGACCATACCAGTTGTCGCCGGCGCCGATGGTCGTCCCGTCGATGGCTTCGATCACGACACCGGGCTCGATCCGCGTTTCCTCCTGCTCGAGGGGACCGCCTTCGATGATCTCGGCGATCTTGATCCCTTTCCCGTCATGATCCGGATCCGGGAAAATACCGAGTTCCGCGGTCGCATCGGCGTTGGGCATCCGGAACCGGTAGGCGCTGCCGAGGTGCGACGCGTTGAGCTCGCCCTGCATCTCGGAGATCAAATCCGCGAGGTCGTAGTTGTTGTCGATGTGGGGCAGGAATTCGGCGTACTCAGCCTTGTAGAAGTCCCAGTCGACGCCCTGCATGTCCTCAACGTAGAACTTCTCCCGGGTCTGGCGCCAGGCGTGCTCGAAGAAATACGCCCGCTCGGCGGCGGCGTCGAGTTCCATCTTGGCGCTCAGGGCAACCGGTTTGACCTTGCCCCCTTCGATCTCCACCGAGGTCATCCCGCCATCGGCGAGGATGAAGGCCTTCTTGCCTTCTTTGTCGATGATCAAACCGTCGACCGACTCCGCTCCGAGCTTGGCGAGGAGCTTGACCTCCTCCTTTCGGTGTTCCGAGACCCAGAGGTCGTAACCCTTCTCGAAGCTCGCGAGGTAGAGCAGTTTCTCGCCGTCGGGGGTCACCGCGACTCCGCCGAGGTCGGCGGAGTGGACCGACAGCCGGATCTTGCGGTCGTCGAGGCCGTGCAAGATCGATCTCGACCGGATCGGGCAGTTTGATCTCGTCTTCGTCCTCGGCCTCGTCATCTTTGTCTTTGTCGTCGTCCTTCTTGTCTTTCTTCTCGGCCTTTTCGTCGCGCTCCTTCTGCTGTTCGAGCTCGACCTCGCTCAGACGGAAGCGGTCCCACGCTTCACGGTTGAGGAACCCCGCGTAGACATCGATTTCGGCCGGCCACCCCGCCTGGAGGCGCGTTCCGTGGCGGTCGGACAGCCAGAAAAACATTTCGCCTTCCATGGCCCACCGCGGGGCGATCGAGTAGTAACCGCTCTTGGTCAGGTTGACCAACTCGCCGTCGCCTGACGACGGCACCAGTCCGACCTCATTCGAGTACCGACCCGGACTCAGGAACTCGACGAGGAACCACCGGCCGTCCGGCGACCACTCGTACCACTGGTCGCCGTCGATGTAGGAGTAGTTGAGATCGCCGGCCACGATGGTTCGGCTCTCGCCGCTGGCGAGATTGAGCACCTTGAGTTCGGTCCGGTCCTCGAGGTAGGCAACTTCTTTGCCGTCGGGGCTGAAATGGGGTTGGAAGGTCTCGGCGTCGATCTCGAGCACGGCTTTCTCTTCCATGGCGGTCGCGTTGAAGAAACTCGGCTCGTCGTCGTCGGTGAGATCGGTCCGGTAGAGATTCCAGCTGCCGCCTCGTTCGCCGGCGTAGAGCAGGCTGCGGCCATCGGGGCTGAAGGTCACCGATCGCTCCTGTTCCGGCGTGGAGGTGATGCGCCGGGTCGCCTTGTGATCGCTCGAGGTGACGAAGAGCTCGCCCCGGGCGATGAATGCGATCTCCTTGCCGTCGGGCGACAGGTCGAACTCGGTGATCTGACCGGAGACGTCAATGAACTCGATCTCGTTGTTGTGGCCGTCGTTGGCCACGACGACCTCGATCTTCGAGCTCGTGTCGGCGCCCGCCGAACGAACCCAGATCTCGCCGTCGTAGGCGTAGCAGAGGTCGCCGTTTGCCGAGGCGCTGAGGAATCGAACGGGGTGGTTCTCGTGAGCGGTGATCAGCTCCGGGTTCGACGGGTCGGCGAGATCCATCCGCCAGACGTTGAAGGTCCCGTTCCGCTCGGAGAGGAAGAAGAGGGACTGCTCGCCCGGCGCCCAGACCGCCTGACGGTCGTCGGCGCCGAACTCGGTCAGTCTGGTGTGCTCCCCGCTCGAGGCGTCATACAGCCAGACGTCGCGAGCGAACGACGAGTTGTCATGCTTCCGGGTGAGCTCTTCGTAGCTCTTTTCGTCGGTGTAGACCATCCGAGCTCCGGCACTGTCATAGACCGCGAAGAGCGCCGGGGTGCTCAAGATCTGTCGCGGCATTCCGCCCTCGATGGAAACCTCGTAGAGTTCGGGCTGAGCCCGTGTCGGGAACTGGACGCAGGACGCGGCGTCGAGCCGCGCCGAACTGAAGAGCACGTTCTCGCCGTCCGGCGTGAAGCTCGTCGGCAGGTCGTCGGCGGAGTGCATCGTCAGCCTCGTGGCAGCGCCGCCGGCGGCGTCCATCACGAAGACATCGTTGTTGCCGTATCGATTCGAGGCGAAGGCGATCTTCGCCGAGTCGGGCGACCACACGGGCATGGTGTCGTATGCCGGATGAACCGTCAGCGGTGTGGCCTGGCCACCCTGAGAGGGCACCCGGTAGATGTCACCGTGATAGCTGAAGACGATGGTCTCGCCATCGGGAGAGAGGGCCGGGTGGCGCATCCAGAGAGCGGGATCGGCCGCCGAAGCCGCACTCGCGAAAATCAAAAGAACAAACACACCAACACCGGACAGGGCACGTAACCTGATGCTCATACTCTCTCCTCGAATAGATAATGGTCCCCACGGCGTGACGCGACGCCTCCAGGTTTGTACGTCAAAGCGGCGAGCGGGTTGCCCAGGAATCGACTCCGGCCTTCTGGGACGCCCTTGTGGTGCGGGCGTCTCGCCCGCAGGATGCGGTCCAATACCGGCGATCCTCCGCATCACACCATCGAACTGTCCCTCATCGCCGGCCTTCTGGGTCGCTGTGACGCCAATGCGTCCGGCGACCCAGCGTCGCACCATCGGCGTGGTCGCTCGTGGGTTGATGCTGGGAAGGCTGCGACCACGCCGATGGCACGCCGGCGGCCTACCTCTGAGCCGGAACAGCGAGACCGCCATCGCGCGTGCCGAGGGAGCCCGGATAGCGCCATTGTGCGCAGCGCGTCGCGCGTGCCGGATGGTGCGTGTCCAGCACAATAGCGTACCCGGCACCCCGTTGGGGCGTGGTTTCTCGCGTGCCCTGGTCGGCTTCGGCCGCGGACGCGGACGCGGGATTTCTACTTCTGCACCCTCGTGATGACGAACGGGTCGTCCCCCTTCATGAAGCTGACCTCGACGGTCGTACGCTGGCCATCGACGATGAGAACCGTGGTCGTCAGTTTCCGGCCCGGGATCATCACCATCATCGGGTACTCGCCCGCCGGGATCTTGGTGAGATTGAAACGGTCGTATGCCTTGTCGTGGATTTCGTCCCGGAACCAGATGGTGCAGCTCACGGGCTTGGATCTCACCTGCAGCGACCCCATCCCGAGATGAACGACCTCGACCTTGGAGGCCTTGAGATCGCCGTGGACGGTGTTCTCGGCCCCCGGCTCGATGGTGATCACCGATGTCACCGTCTGATAGCCGTCCTTCTTGAAGCTGATGGTGTGCTCGCCAACCGGGATTCCACCGATTGAGAGCTGCGGTGTGGTCTTCTCTTCGACCCGGCCGTCGATCTCGACCGTGATGTTCTGCGGCGCCGAGGTCACGACCAGCGATCCGACTTCCTGCGCCGAGGGGGCAGCCGCGGTCGCCGAGGCGGGCAGCGCGGCGACGACCGGAATGAACTTCCCGACCTCGACCTCGACCGGCCGATTGAGGACGTCCACCTCGAAGCTCTGGGGTTGGAAGCCTGCCTTTTCCGCACGGATCGTATGGCGGCCTCTCTTGACACCGGTGAGGAACAGTCCGTCCTCCCGCGCACTCGTGGTCCCGACGAGTTCGCCGTCGAAGTAGATCTGCAGTCCCGGCTCGGCGGAAATCTGGATCCCGCCGGCCGATGAAACCGCGGTCGCGGCGACTGCGGTGGCGACGGCGGTGTCGGCGGGCGCCTTCGGCGTCGCGCCCGGATCGGTGCCGGAGGTGGTGGGTTCTCCGGCCGCAAGGATCGCGCCTGCGGCAATCGTTGCGACGGCGGCGGCCTCGGGTGCGGGAGCTGCGTCCGCGGTAGTGGAGGCGATCTCGAGGTTCGGAAGCACCAGCGAATCGCCAACCCGCCAGAAAGGCGGGGCGTCCAGGATTTCGGGAGGCCACACGAGACGGCCGGCGAAATCGACCGCGGCGGCGGCGTCGGCATCGAGCAGGATCCGGTCCGCGGCGAGCTCGCCTGCCGCGGCGGCGACCCGGTCGACATAGCTCTGGTGGCCGTCGTACCTCTCGTCGATGGAGGGTCTGGGATCGGCGGTTGCCGCGCGTTGGGCTTCGGTCGTCGGGAAGACCCAGAAGGATCCGTCGAACCGGCTGAGAAACTCCGGCGCGCCGAAGTCGGCCGCTCTCGGATTCCAGCCCTGAGAGGTGCCCAGCGGAACGGCCAGTTGAGGGAGCCGGATCCCGCCGACGCCATTCCCATCCGTGTCGAACGCCGGAACGAGGGTCCGGTAGGGCTCACCCATCTCGGGTGGAACCTCCGTGAAGACGCCCGTGGTCCAGAAGTCGGGGCCGTAATCGACCCGTGGTGGTTCGAGATTGCGGCCCGGGTGACGCATCCCCGGAATCGCGGGGAAACGACGGGCATGTTCGGAAGCGGTGATGAGTTCGCCCCGGTCGATCCGCGGGTACCGGCTCGGCGGCGGCTCGACGCCATCGCTCACCCAACGATCCAGATTGACCAGCATGGCGCGTTGCACCCGTGCCACATCGAGGGGATTGCGCTCGTGCTCGGTGATGGTCCGGGCGCGGGTCGCCGCACCGCCATGGGGCGCGCCGTTGGTCATGTAGTAGCGGACGTCCGGGTGGAGCGCTGCATCGGTCGTCCCCGTCGGATCGGTGTGGACGAGCGACGCCGACCGGGCCCAGTACTCCAAAGCGTTGTTCATCATGATGATCTTGGGTACGGCGCCGAGCCGCTTGGCTTCGGCCAACACATCGTTGTCGGCGGGCGAACCATCGGGCAGGAAATTGAACGGTGGGTGATCCGCCGGAAAATAATTGCCCTCGAGGTGGCTCGGGTGGTGGGTGGTCTGGGCAAAGCGGTGGTTGAAGCCGCCCTTGCCGCCACCGGCGACGTGGATACGGGCGCCATCGAAGACCATCCGCTCCTGCTCGTCGACGTGGAATCCCTGCCACAGCATGTGGACGATGAATCGACCCGATTGCGAGACCCCGAAGATATAGGCGAGATCCATGGCCGAAGTCGGTTGGCCGTCGTCGGCGCCGACGGCCAACGGGTTCGGGTTGCCATAGCGATCCTCGCCCTCGAAGTGGAAGAACGCCATGGCGTCGCGAACCGCCGCGAGCCCGAGTCCCACGACCCTGGGGTTTTGAACCTCGTAGATGAGTTCGTAGATCTTTCCCGGAAGGAGACCGCCATCGACGGCGATCCGGGTCGGATCGGGCGCTCGAACGCCGTTCTCCACGCGGGAGAAACTCCACTGGTTGTTTGGAATCGTCCGACGCTGAGCCATCGGCGCGTCGCGAACCGTCAACACCGCTCCCGAGTTGTCGTTCGGGTTCAATGCGGGGTAGCACCGGCTGCTTCCCCATGCGAGCGGCATCGACGACTCGGGCTCACGGCCAAAGCTCACGACGATCTCGGCGGCGATGCGCTGTCGGATGGGTTCCCCACCCTCGGTGGCGATGGGGAGTTCGATCTGAAGTCGGTCGTCGCCGGCGACCACATCCCAGTTCCAGGCCGACCACAGGAGCGAGTAGCCCTCTTCCATGAGGAAACCGTTGCCGGCGTCTTCAGCGGTCGACGGGTCGTTGGTGCGCGTCCCGCCGTTGATGTGGCGCAGCATGTAGAGATTGCCGCGGTTGTTGACGTCGTAGAGCAGGCGACCGTTGCCGCGCGACAGATCGACCGGTTTGAGAAGGAGGAAATCGCCCTGAAAACGCACCATGCCGTCGGCGCCGCGGGGAGCAAGCTCGATATCGACGATCGCCGCGTTGGCGGGATTGGCCGGATCGACGGCGTAAAAGAGGGTGCCGCGGATCTTCTCGTAGGCCCCGGTCTCGCCGAAGGCCATACCACCCGCAAAGGTCTCCCGCGAGGTGATCTCGACCCGTTCGACCTCGGCAGCGGCCGTTGCTGCAAACAGAGTCAGGATCAGGAATGCCGGTAGGACACAAACGCGGAAGCTGCGGGTCGATGGTGTGGTCATGGCTCTCCCCAAAGAGGTGGACTGTTCGATCCAGGAGACTATAGCGCTGCCGGAAGGCGAAGCCGAGAGGAGATGCCGGATGCTGAACAGGGCCATCGCCGACAACTGCTCACTTGACCACGTTTTGAACCCGGAGCAGAGCCGGGATTTGTCTGTCATCGAGGCGGAATCCGCGCTACCATTTCCGTCCGATGGCACGGGTCGACCGGCATCGCAGCACAACGACGTCGTTGTGTTCAGCAACGAACCGAGGGAGATCAACTGGATCGCGACCGACATCTCCGATCGGAGTCCGACGATCAAAGTCAGTTCTCTTCCGGCCCATCGGAACCGACCCAAGGAGGTCACATGCGGACTCTCGCCATCGCACTGTTCATTGCCATCATCACCACCGGTTGCGGAACCCCGGCGCCCGCGCCGGATACCACAGCGGGGGAGGTCAACCTCGAGCTCCCGACCGGATTCAGCCGCGCGTCGGAAACCATCGTCGAGGGGAACCTGCTGACCGACGTCAGCATGCTGGCGAGCGATGAGTTCGGCGGGCGCGGGCCGGGCAGCGAAGGAGATCGGCTGGCCCGAGCCTATCTCGCCGGCCGGTTGGCCGAGATGGGGTTCGAGCCCCTCTTCGACGGCGGATCGTACGAGCAGCCGGTAGAGATTGTCGGGCTGACCGCGAATCCGCCGGAAAGCTGGACCTTCAAAGGCCCGGACGGCGCCGAGGCTGCATACAGCTTCGCCGACGAGTACATGCTGATGGCCGGTGTCCAGCAACCCAGGATTGCCGTCACCGACGCCGAAGTGGTCTTTGTCGGTTACGGCATTGTCGCACCCGAGGAAGGCTGGGACGATTTCAAGGGAGCGGATCTCGCGGGGAAGATCCTGCTCATGCTCAACGATGACCCCGACTGGGACCCGACGCTCTTCGCCGGTGATCGCAAGCTCTCCTACGGCCGGTGGGACTACAAGTACGCCAGCGCCGCGCGTCAGGGCGCCGCCGGCGCCATCATCGTCCACACCACCGAGTCCGCCGGTTACCCGTGGCAGGTGGTGCGCGCGTCCAACATCGGCGAGCAGTTCGAACTCGTCGCCGGTGACGAGCCGCGCACGCTGTTCAACGGTTGGCTGACCTGGGAGGGTTCGAAAACCCTTGCCGCACTCGGCGGCCACGACCTCGAGGCGCTCATCGAGTCCGCTCGATCGCGCGACTTTCAACCGGTCCCGTTGGGAGTGACCACCTCCGTCGATTTCTCGGTGGATGTCCATCCCAACTCCACCGGCAATGTCGCCGGCATCCTCCGGGGCACCGACCCCGAGCTCGGCGACGAGATCGTGGTCCTGTCCGCCCACCACGATCACTTCGGCATCGGCGAGCCCGACGAGACCGGCGATGTGATCTACAACGGCGCCCTCGACAACGGTGTTGCGATGTCGCAGGTGCTCGCCGTGGCCGGTGCCTTCGCGGATCTCCCCGGCAGGGCCGCGGCGGAGCATCCTGGTCTTCTTCCCCGCGGTCGAGGAGCAGGGCATTCTCGGTTCGAAGTATTTCGCCGGAAGCGGCGTCGTTCACCCCGGCCGGATGGTGGCCGACATCAATTTCGAGCTCGGCAACGTCTGGGGCAAGACGAGCGACGTCATCATCTACGGTCTCGGAAAATCCGAGCTCGACGACTGGCTCACCGCGGCGGCCGCGACCCAGAACCGGACCATCCGCGGCGAGCAGGATGTCAAGGCCGGTTGGTTCTACCGTTCGGATCAGATCAGCTTCGCCCGGATCGGCGTTCCCGCGATCTGGTTCAAATCGGGTGTCGACTTCATCGGTCAGGAACCCGGCTGGGGCGAGAAACAGTACGCCGAATGGATCAGCCACAAATACCACACACCGGGCGACGAGGTCGACGAGAGTTGGGTTCTCGACGGACTCGTCGAGGACGCCCAACTCGGTTTCATGCTCGCAGCGGCGGTGGCGAACGCCGATGTCACACCAACGTGGTACGCCGGCGACGAGTTCGAGGCGGCGAGATCGGCCGCGCTCGCGGAGTTGGGTCGGTAAGCGGACCTATGTATCGATGGGCGGCAACTGCTCAGGCACTCCCGACGAGAGCACCGACCGCATCGAGAAACCGGCGCCGCCGAAGAGCAGCAACCCGGCGAAGATCATGACCATCACCCCCGCCATGGGGGTCTCTGCAAAGATGATGGCAACGTTTTCGCTGGTGACGACCGCACCTTCGTCACCCCGAACGGAAACGGTTGCGATCCCTGATCTCGAAGGGGTCCACTCCACCTCCCCGGTGGCCGGGACGACACCGATCTCCTCCTCGGTGCTGGTCTCGCTGTTTGGCGAGTAGATGACCCAGAGGCGGAGATCGACGCCGGTCCCAGCGCCCTCGACGGTGACGGTCTCGGTCCGCCCGACGATGGGGAAATCGTCCTCGAAGGCGAGTTCGATGGCCGAGCATGGCGCTCCCATGACCACCAGCGCGATCGCGGTGAACACCGTCTTCTTCATGATGCCTCTCCCCCGTCGTCGCGCCGTTTGAGAACCGTGAAGAGCACCGCCCCGCCAAGTGAAAAGACAATCCAGCCTGCGAACGCCATAAGGTGCAGCCCGGTATAACTGCCCGTTTCCATCGCACTGCCGTAGAGACCGCCGGTGACTTCGTCGACGGCCGACAGAACCAGAATGCTGAGAATGACCAGCGGCAGGATGTAGCGGACCAGGAATCTGAACTTGGCGCCGAGTTTGACGCGTGAGCTCTCGTTGATAAACGCGAGAATCTTGTCGATGTCGTAGAGCCACCCGAGGATGATGAGTTCCGAAAGACCGCAGATGAGCAGCCCATAGCCGAAAGCCCAGTGGTCGAAAAGATCCAGCAGGGTGAATCCGAGGGTGCCGTCGTCGTTGAGGCCGGGGTCGATGACCTCGGGCAGGACGAAGAGCACCGACCCGGCGAGCCCGACCAGGAAAACGCCGACGAGGACCTTGTACCGCGGCAGCCCGAACTTGTCGATCACCGACAGCACGACCGACTCCACCAATGAGACCGAACTGGTGAGGCCGGCCATAAGCAGCAAGGTGAAGAAGAGGAAACCGAAGACGCCGACCAGGGCAGGGAACTCGGCGATTCCCTCTGGCACGACGAAGAAGATCATCGAGAGGCTGCTCGCCTTTGGCGCGATGGCGAAAGCGAAGAGCAGCGAGAAGATCGCCAGCCCGGCGATGTACTCGAAGCTGCAGTTGAGAAAACTGATGGTCGTGGCGCTGAGAACGTCGTCGTTCTTGCGTGGGAGATAGCTCGCGTAGGCCATCATGATCCCGAAACCGAGGCTCAGGGTGAAGAACATCTGCGAGAAGGCGCCCTTCCAGATCCCGACATCACCCATGACCGAGAAGTCGGGGGTGAAGAGGAAGAGGATCCCCTCGAGCCCGCCCGGGAGGGTGATTCCGCGGATGATGAGCACGATCATCATCACCCACATGAGGGGCACGAAGACCTTCACCACGGCCTCGATGCTCTTTGCGCCCTTGATGATGATGAGGATGTTCGCCGCCCAGATCAGAATGACGAAGATCAGCGGTTTCGAAGTCGAGATCATGTTGAAAAAGTAGCTCATGGAGTTGGAAAGCTCGCCGCTTTCGAGACCAAAGGCCTCGACCGGCGAGGCCTGCCACAGCGCGCCGAGCGATCCCATCCACATCCCGAAGATCCACGACAGGATCGCGATGTAGTACATGGTGATGACGCTTGCATTGAGAGCGCCGAACCAACCCGCGACCTCGGCTCGTTTGCCGGCGATCTGATGCAGCGCGTTGGGCATCGAGCGGCGGGCGAATCGACCGGCGCCGAGCTCGAGGATCATCACCGGAATGCCGATGAGAAAGAGCGCGACGAGATATGGCACATAGAACGCCCCACCGCCGTACTTGTAGGCATTGGACGAGAAGAACACGATGTTGCCGAGGCCGATGGCGCTGCCTGACGCAGCCAGAATGAAACCCAGTTTGCTGCCCCAGCTCCCCCTCGCTTCTGACATCCGATTCCCCCAAATCCGGCGCATCGCCGGTTGCTGCCAGCTGTCAGTTGTCAGCTGTTAGCTGTTAGCTGTTAGCTGTTAGCTGTTAGCGATCAGACCACACTCTCATCCCTGTTCCAACACTCAGTCCAGTTCAACTGATGAGTTCGATGGCCTTTGAAACGGCCCCAAAGAGACCGCGGAGACCGAGCGCTACACAAACCAGGACGACCGCGCCCATGACAACGTTCTGGGATCGCGTGTTGATTCCGTCATCACCGAGCAACTTCCGATCGTTCATGGTCAACCACAGAAACACCGCGATCAACGGCAGCACGAGCCCGTTGAACGCCTGGGCGAGAATGATCACGGGAATGGGCTTCACCCCGGTGGAACCCAAGACGACACCGACGAGCAGCACGCCGATCCAGACTCCACGATAGCGCCACGAGTTCTCGTCCCAGCGAGCTCCACTCCCCGCTCCGAGAAGGGTGCGGGAGGTGATGGACGCAGCCAGAGGCGCGGTGACGGCAGAGGTGAGGCCTGCTCCGAAGAGACCCACCGCCAGCGACCAGTCCGCGCCCGGTCCGAGACGATCGGTGAGGATCGCCGCGAGCCGTTCGTACTCCAACCCACCGCCGAGCGCGCTGCCCACGACCAGGACCCCCAACGAGATGAGTCCACCTCCAACAATGGCCAGGGTCAGCCCCCAGCGCATCTCGCCGAGTTCGTGGTCACGGGCCAGGGCGGAACCGAGAAAAAGGTTGTAGGGGACCACGGTCGTGCCCACCAACCCGAGCACCAGAATCAGCGATCCCGCCGGCATCCGAGGCACCAGAAGACCCGTCATCAGCGCCCCGAGGTCGGGTCCGAGCCGCACTGCTGTCACCAGAAACGCGATGCCCATGATCGCGACCAGAGCACCCAGGCTGCGGGCGATCCAGCGTGTATTCCCGGTGGCCAGGAGGGCCGCCGCAACGATGCCGCACGCGGTGGTTGCGCGCGCCGGCGAGACATCCACCACCAGACGAAGGCCGGCCACCCCGCCGAGCAGGTTGCCGGCCTCGTAGGCGGCGCAGCCGAGCACGACGCCGGCCGCGAGGGCCACCGGAACCCAGCCCGCCCATCGCGTCGACAACAATCGCATCCGAATCGCCTCGCCGAGTTCCTTCCCGGTGAGGACGGTGATCCGACCCGAGGCCTCCTGCAGCACGAGACACGCCACAGTCGAGAACAACAGAGCCCACGCCAGCGCGAAACCGAAATCGCTGCCCGCCCTCGCGGCGGTCGTCACCGTGCCCGGACCGATAAAGGCCGCAGCGATCACCGACCAGAACAACAGGTTGAGGATTCGCTTCACACCTCGGGCTCCCCATATCCACCACCACCGGGAGTTTCGAGCACCAGGATGTCACCGATGTCTACCCGACACCCGTCGACCCCGCCGATCGCCCGGCGGCTGCCGCCCGGGCGGATGATCGTTTGACGCCCCAAGGCGCCATCACCGCCTCCGGCCATCCCGAAGGGAGCGGTCTCACGGTGTTGGCTCAGAATCGAAAACTGGAGCGGCGCGAGGAATTCGATCTCGCGGACGACGCCATCGCCGCCTCGCCACCGGCCGTCGCCGCCGGAATCTCGTCGAATGGCAAAGCGTCTGAGCCGGACCGGGTAGCGGTGTTCGAGAACCTCGGGGTCGGTGATCCTGGTGTTGGTCATGTGGGTGTGAACGCCGCTGGCGCCGGCAAAGCCGTCGCAGGCCCCGCTGCCGCCCGCCACGGTCTCGTAATAGCCGAAGCTGTCGTCACCAAAACTCAGGTTGTTCATGGTCCCCTGGCTGCATCCGGCCAACCGGAGCGCCTGGATGAGGGTATCCACCAGCCTTTGCGAGGTCTCGACGTTGCCGCCGACCACCGCCGGGCAGTTCTCCGGATCGGCGTCATAGGACGGATCGAGGATGCTCGCAGGCGGGATCCGAATCTCGATGGGTTCGAGGAGCCCTTCATTGAGCGGGAGATCGGCCTCCACGAGGAGTCGCATGACATACATGGCCACACTGTGGACGATGGCCGGAGTCGCGTTGAGGTTTCCCGAGTGAACACCCGCACTACCGGAAAAATCGAGGATGGCGCGATCACCTTCGATGGTGAAGGTGGCCGCCAGGGGTGCGCCGCCGTCAAGGACCTGTCGGCCCTTGTGGATCCCGTCGGGCAGCCGCGCGAGAGCCACCCGAACCTGTTCCGCCGCCAACCCACGCAGCGCATCCATGTGTTCGATCACATGATCGAAACCCACCATCTCGGCTAGCCGGATCAGCGCTTCCCGCCCCCGTGAGACGGCGGCGAGCATGGCGCGCAGATCGGCCAGGTTGTCGGCGAGCATCCGCGTCGGCCACGGACCGGTGGTCAACAGGGTCTCGATCCGCTGCCATCGCGGTTCGCCACCTTCAACCAGCAGCGTCGGTGGGATGACCACCCCCTCTTCAGCCAGGTTCCTCGCATCGGGAGGAACCGAACCCGGCCGGATGCCGCCGATCTCGGCGTGGTGGGCGCGACACGCAACATATCCGAGCAGACGACCGTCGGCATGGACCGGCGCCGCCAGAGTCACATCCGGAAGGTGGGACCCTCCAAACGCGGGGTGATTCGTCACCACGACATCGCCCGGATCCATGGGGCGGTGCTCGGTCAATTGCCGGACACACAGACCCATTGCGCCGAGGTGAACCGGAATGTGTGGCGCATTGACCACCAACCGGCCTTCGGGATCGAGGAGGGTGCAGGAAAAATCCTCGCGTTCCTTGATGTTGGTTGAGATCGCCGTTCGTCGAAGCATCTCGCCCATCTCACGGGCGATACTCGCGAACCGGTGACTCATGAGCTCGAGCTCCACTGCGCGTGACGACTCTCGCCGAAACGCAACGGCCGACTGGTCCAGTTTGGCATCCGTCGCGCGAACGACAACACCACCGTCGCCGAGTCCGCGAACCCGCCAGCTCGGGGGAACCACGAGCGCGCTGTGAGCCTGTTGGATGAGGGCGGGGCCTTCGACCAGAGCCCCGAACTCAAGATCCAACGCGAGATGGCACGGCACCTCGCGCCAGTCGCCATCGAGAAAACACCTCTGGTGGGCCGCCGGGGAAGGTGTCGGCGCCGAATTCCAATCGTCGATTTCGCGTCCGGTGATCTCGTCGCGACAACTGCGCATGACGACTCGGATTGACACGACCTCGATGCCGCGGTCGGAGGGCCGATAGGAAAAGAGATCGAAGTAGCGCTTTTCAAACTCGGAAGCCAGATCCTCACCCGACCGGGGCTCGATCTCGAGGGTTGCGTCCTGTCCCTCATAGCGCAGCTCGATGATCCGGCGCGGCGGTTCCATCTGGTCCGGCGCCACCCCTTCCAGGAGAAGCTCCGCGGCGGCCTCGGCCTCGAGCTCGGCGAACCATTCCTCGACCCTCGAGCCAACTTTGAATAGGGAGAGCAGCACCTCTCGCTGGGCGAATCGTTCGATCACCGCGTGCCCGAGGCCCTTGGCGCTCAAGAGACCGGCATCGCCGGGGAGAACGACCTCCGTCATCCCGAGGAGTTCCGCCACCCGGCAGGCATGCTGCCCGCCGGCGCCGCCGAAGGCCACCAGGGTGTAGCCCACCGGATCAACGCCCTTGCGCACCGAGATGTGCCGAATGGCCTCCGCCATGCGCTCATCGGCGATCCGGATCAGCCCTTCCATGATCTCCTCATCGCTGCCGGTCTCCGCCGAGCCGAGATCGTCGCGAAGCTCCTGCAACCGAACCGAGGCAGCCTCGAGATCAATGGGGATCGGGAATCGACCGCTCACGAGGCGGCCAAGGAGCAGATTGACGTCAGTGATGGTGAGCGGCCCTCCGGCGCCGTACGACGCCGGTCCCGGGTCGGCGCCGGCGCTCATCGGCCCCACCGCCAACCGGCCCTGCTCGACCCGGCAGATCGAGCCGCCACCGGCGGCGACGGTCTCGATCGCCAAGGCGGGAGCCGACAACTCGACCGGCCCCACCCGGTGATCGAAGACATATTCAAAGTCTCCGTCATAGCGCGAGACATCGGTGCTCGTGCCACCCATATCGAAGGCGATGACCCTGGATATTCCGGCTTTCCGGCCCGACATGGCCGCGCCGACCACCCCTCCGGCCGGACCGCTCAGCAAGCTGTCCATGGCCCTGAAACTCTCGGTGTTCACCAACCCACCCGCGCTGGTCATGACGTGGAGCGAGGCGGCGCCGTCGCCGAGCCCATCTCTCACCGCACTCAGATAGTTCGAAATCACCGGACCAAGATAGGCATCGGTGGTTGCTGTTTGCGACCGCCGGAGCAGTCCCTGGAAGGGACTCAGGGCACTCGATCGCGATACGTGGTCGAAGCCTCCCGCCCGGAGGAGGGTCTCGAGGATCTCTTCATGCTGCGGGTTCCGGTGTCCGTGAAGCAATGCGATGCTGGCGCTTTCGAAACCGAGACCGCGCAACGCGGCGATTCGGGCGGCGATGGCTTCTCGGTCGAGCCCTTCGATCAGAAAACCGTCGGCGGTGAGCCTCTCCTTGACACCGACCACCTCTTCCGGCAGCGGCTCCGGCCGCTCGATGTGAAGGGCGAAGAGATCCGGCCGCGTCTGATCTCCGATGACGAGCAGGTCCTCAAAACCGGCGGTGGTGAAGTGGATCGACCTCGCCCCGCGTCGCTCGAGCAGCGCGTTGGTTCCTCGGGTGGTCGCGAGGCGCATCGCCACCGGGGGCAGCTCGCCACCGATGGGGGTCCCGGTGATGAGCCGGGTCGCCAGAATCGGCGCCTCTTCGCCCGAGGTCAACTCGACCGGCTGACCAACCTCGAATACAACTTGAGGATCGGCCAAGATCAATGCCCCGGTGAGCACTTCTTGGTCGAGGATCTCGATCTCGGTCTCGCTCCCCAGAACCGAAATCCGGTATCCGGAGAGAAACCCGTCCGGCAGCCGCGCTCCCCCCCGTAGGTGAATTCGGCCATCATCTTCGACGGCATCGATCCGGTCGCGAAGGGCGCCGCTCGAGAGCACCTTGCAGGTATGGACAACGCCCTCGGGGTCTTTGGCAATGCAGTCGGTGAAGGTTCCACCGGTGTCGATCCAGATTTGCCAGGGTCGGGACAATGTCTAGAGCCCCTTCTTTGTCACCAGATAGGTCGCGAACGATCCGAGCCAGTGACCACCCTCGTAGTGTTCGCCCGTCACCGACGCCAGACCGGACGCGCTGTGGACATCGGCGGCCGCTTGAAGAGCTGCGCGCCGCGGATCGTTCTCAGGAAGACCCGAGACAATCCCCTCGAGCATCCACGCACGGCTGATGTTGAGTCCGTCGAGGTGGGCGAGCTTGCCGTCGGTGCGATCGGTGACGACCCCAATGGGCAACCAGCCGGCCTCACCGGTGGCCGGGATGCCGGGCAGAAACGCACTGAGCCAGTCGGCGAACTCGGCGGGCGGGAGCACCCTCCGCATGAGATCGGCTTCGGCGATGCACGGCGAGAGGAAGTCCTGGCCCGATGGTTCGTAGCCCAGGGGACAGTTCGTGTCGTCGAGATAGAACCGTCGCGCCGTGGTCGAGACCAGTTCGACCATCGCCTCGTCGCCCACCGTTTCCGCCCAGTCCATCACCAACCCGAAGGCAAAGGCCGTCTGGCTGTGTTCACCGGTGCGGATCGGGTAATAGAGCTTGGGCAGCCAGTCGCGGAATCGGTCGGCCGTGAGTCCTTCGAGGGGAGCGATATTGGACCGCCAGCGCTTGGCCTGCTCGTCATCCCAGGTGTGGAGTTCGTCAGCAAGACAAAGAAGCCAGGCCAGACCGTAGGGCCGCTCGGTGGAGGTCCGCCCGTCGCCCAGGAAATAGGCCATCTCACCTGCAATCCTGGCCTCGGTGAAGCTCTCACCCAGGGCGGTGCGGGCGGTGGCCGTGAAGTCCGCATCCGGATAGAGCTTGGCGAGGCGGGTCAAGAGCCAGTGGCCGTGGACCGAGCTGTGCCAGTCAAAACAGCCGTAGAAGGCGGGCGTCAGCTTGCGCGGCGGATCGACGTCATCATCGGAGTTCATGACGTGGCCGATTTTGTTCGGGTACTCCTGGTGGACGCACGCGAGCGCCAGATTCACGAAGTTTTCCACCGACGCTTCATCCAGGGTCTTTTCCTCGGCAACCACGGGAATCACCATGCCCATCATCGCGACCATCAACAGCGCGCTTTTCATTTGGCCACCTCGGAAAGCTCGGCGGCGGAGACCACCCTCGCGTAGCTGCCGTTCATGGCGGCGAGGGCAGCTGCATGAACCTGGGCCGCGGGCACGGTGTCGCCATCGAATTCGAGATCCCGCGTGGCGCAGGCGTCGTGGACCACGTGACCTCGAATCCATAGTCGGCCGCCGCCCGGACCGCCGCCTCGACGCACATGTGGGTCTGCATCCCGGTGACCACGAGCTTCTTGATCCCCAGCTTTCTCAGGGTTTCCAGAAGATCGGTGTCGCGGAACGAGTTGGCGTGGTGTTTGCCGATCACGATCTCTCCGTTCTTCGGCAACACCTCGGGGTGGATCCGGTATTGGGCAGTGATTCCGGTGGGATCCGGGGTGTCCACGTCCTTGGGCAGATGCTGGACGTGGATCACCGGCCGACCGGCGGTCCGAAAGGCCTCGATGACCTTGGCCGCCTGTGAGGCCGCCGCCTCGGGCCCGACCAACGGGACCAACCCCTCGGGGAAGTAGAACGCCTGAATGTCGATCACAATGAGAGCCGCGTCCTCGAGATCCGGCTTCCCGGTCTCGGACTCCCCCGCACTTGCGGTCATCGCGATTCCCAGCGCGCACAGTGCGACAACACCGACACAAAGCCACGTCGTTTTCATCAGCACCCCCCGACGGGGTCAGTGTACCCCGGCAGACGGGCTGACGTCAGCACTACCCTCCGAGGACCACTTCAGCCGCGCAGCACCGATCGCCCGCGGGCTGATTTCAACTTTTTGGACTTGAGAGGCCACTCGAACCCGTTGAATTTGCAGCGGACCTTCTGTTGAACGGGTTCGATCCCTGGTCAACCTTCGGGTTCGGCTTCGACAGCAGCCAATTGCGCCTGGCAAAGGCTGAGGAATCGCACCGAGGCGTAGGGACTCGTCATCCCGGCCTCCATGACCATGCCGGTAGCCTCGTCGCCCGCGAACCGCATCGAAGCGACCCGGACCAGGTGTGCCTGGACAACGGGATTTCGCGACGTCTCGCCGACCTTGCCGTAGTCCACCGGCATGGCCGCCGCAAGACCTCCAGAGGTCGCGGAAACCTCCATGGCGGCAAGACCGTAGGCCGCCGCGGATCGAACCGATGGTTCGGAGTCGGCGAGAATCGAGGTGAGGATCGGTACGCAGTTCGATTGATCGATCTCTGAGAGCGCCCACGCGATCTGCCGACGAAGCCTGATCAGCCGTGCGTTCTTGGCCTTCTCACCCGACTGAAACTCGCCCCCATCCCCCGCCAGGAACGCCAGCGTCGCCTTGCCCCAGTCGGGTTCGACGCCGCTGGATGCGGATCGATAAAGGGAGTCCAGTGCCGACACGCCGGAGAAGTCACCGTTGTCGGCAAGTGCCGTGGCGATCCGGACGGTCGTAAATGCCCAGTCGGGATTCCCGAGCGCGGCCTTGGCCAAGCCGATCTGCGACGCGTCACCCAACTCGAGCAGACCAACCGCAATCCAGGTCTCCAGCCAGGAGCCCTTCTCAACCGAAGCCGCACTCGACTTCAGGACCCGAATCGCGTCATTGCCGCCGGCCCGCACGAGCGCTGTGACCAGCGCCGGACGCAGATCGACTTGGTCGTCCTTCGATTTCATGAACTTGCCGAGGCCCTTTTTTTGCTTCTTTGTCAGCTCACCCTCGGCAAAGGTGAAACCGGAAGTGATGCCGGCCTTCATCAACAGCGATGCGGCGAACAACCGATCGTTCGGAGTGGTGCTCGAGAAAGTGCCCGCCTTGAGTTGCTTTTCGAGCATCGGGACGACGCTGCGATCATCAAAGGTGAGCAGCAGTCCCGTTCGACTACACGGAAAGAAATCCGTGTTCATCATGCCGCTCGAAAGCTTCTGGAGGGTTGGGACCGCCCTTTCGTCGCCGGTCGCCACCAGACCGCGGCACGCCGCGTTTCCAAAGGTCGCCTTCTTTATCCCACCGGTGAACTCGTCGAGCTTGGTAATGACCTGACCGCGCAGGTCCGCCGGAAAACCGTCTGAACCCGCGAGTTCTCCGAGCAGGGGCAACACCGCGTTGATAGTTTCGTTGTCGTTGCCCTCCACCAGGGCCTTCATTCGCTGATACGCCTCATCAGGATGCGCCAACGCCAAACCGATGGCGCACCGGCCGCGGAGATCGCTGTAGGGAAAGACCTCAACGCACTTCTCGAAGAAGGCATCGGCCTCGCCCGCATACCCCGCCCGTTGCATCGTGAAAGCGGAATCCACCCAACCACTCCAGATCTGGTGGGTCGCATCCTGGGCAACCCCGCCGTACTCGGCGCCGCTCGAACCCCCGAAAAGCTGCGCGATTCCAGCCCCTGCAGCTGCCATGGCCGCGGCTCTCTGCTCCTCGGGCGTGATCTCGATGTCTTGTTTGAGCGCACTGACCAGCTGGTCCAGGGCGGCCTGACGCTGCTCGGCGGGAAGCGCGTCGTGCCCTTCATCCAGCAGGTAGTCGAGCAACTCGGGGTTGTAGGCACCGGCGAGTGCCTTTTCTTCCAGCATTTCCTCGATGGTCGCCGCTCCCGACACACCTACCATCATCGTCAGGATGAACACGACACTAAGAACCTCAACGCGAAACACAGATCCCCTCATTGCGCGCCTCCAAAATCGCCAACACTGTTGAGAAAACGTATCATCTATAGCTGCAGGTCTTAATTATTGTACATATGAGTGTTCATTTGTGCAAAGGTCGCACAAGCGATACCCTCACGTTACCCGGGAGGCCATCGCTGGTGGTCAGCATGAGCGTAATTCATAACTCGCCACCACCTCCGCGACATGGAGATCTCGAATCAACAGGTTGTCGATTGTTCGGGCGGTGTCTGTCGCGCGATGCGCTCCGAGACCGACTGATCCGTCGGCCGCTCTCCCCCTTTTGGATCAGGAGGGACTGGCCTCGATCTCGCCAAGCAAACTCCTGATGGTCTCGTTGTCGGGCCGAAGTTCGAGGGCCTTGCGGCAGGCTGCGAGAGCCTCCGGTTTTTGGTCCAGCCCGAAATAGGCTTGCGCCAGGAGGTAGTAGGTGTAGTAGCGATAGTCACTTTCGGGATACTCGGCGGCACCGAGTTCGAGAAAATCGGCCGCCGGCTCGGCACGGCCCTTGGCTAGGAGCTTGCTTCCCGCCGCGAGGAGAACGAACTCGTTGAAGTCATACTCGTCTTCGTGCTCCGCCTTGAGGGCGAGGTACCGAGCCAGCGCCGCCTCGGCCCCCTGGTCGTTGAGGGTCGAGTAGAGCTCGGCGTAGATGTCCTTTTTCGGCGCAGCATCCTTCGGCGACTCGATGGCGTCGACGATGTACTCGATCCACCCATCGGTGCTCACATACGAACCCGCATAGACCTCCCACTCATCGAGAACCTTCGCCTCCCGGAGTTCCTCGAGACCCATGCCGTCCGCCATCCCGGTACGAACCGCATTCACGGTACCGACCAGCATGTCGTGATATGGCTGGAGATCGGCCCAGGTCCCGTTGTCGTTGTGACCCGAGATAATCACCACATCCTCGGGGAGTTCATCGATGGCCCGCGCGATCAGGGGCGCAAAGGCGAACACATCGCCGTCACCGTCGACCGACGGGAGGTTGAAACCGTTGGTCAGCGAACTCAGGTGAACCACCTTGTGATCCTTGAAGTGGACCATGATCTCGTTGTCATCGTGGCTCCCGGCCATGGCCACGAGTTCGATCACCTCGCCGTTGAAGAAGAGCTGCATCCGGTCGGCGAAGCTGAGATCCGGCATGGTGGCGTCGGGGAATTCGTCAAAGAGATACGAGCTGCTGCGCAGCTTTGTCCGGACGAGGTCGTGGGCGATGACCAGGGGATCTTCGCCAAAAACCGCGGCGCCTCCGACGTGCTCCACGTGGCGGTGGGTGAAGATGATGAGCTTCGGCTCACCCTGGTGGAATCCCTCGACCAGCCGCCGCAAAGCATCGGCCTCGGAATCGGACTGGGTGTCGACGAGCAGCACGCCGTCCGATCCGACAAAGACCAGCGAATTCGTGGTGTAGGCGCCCTGATCGGTGGCCAGTCGGTAGAGACCATCGCCGAGACCGGTGATCTCGATGGTGGGCTTCCACACCCGAGGCTCGTCGCCGAGCATGTCGAGAACTGCCTCGCCGGACATCCAGAAGAGATCGGCGTTGTCGTCATAGACCGGTTCGCCATAGGGTGCGTAGGACCACACCGCCGGTGGGTTGGCGCCCTCACCGGAGCGCTCGCTGACAAAAAACAACCGGTCACCATCGCCCGACAGGGCGGCGAACTTCGGCGACTGACCCTCGAGTCCCGGAATCGGCCGGCCTTCGGCCCATCCGCCGGTTCCATCGGGCAAGCTGAGGCGGAGTTCGAGTCCATCGTCGACCGCAGTGGTGTAGATGAGGAACCGTCGATCCGGATCGATGAAGGGAGCCACTTCGGTGACCTTGGTATTGATCTCTCCGGGCAGGATTTCGATGACCGGGTAGCCGCCATCCACGTGCCGTACGAAATAGATGTCTCGAGCGCCGACGCCGGAATCCATCTCGATCGAGGCAAAGATATTGCCGTCCCGATCGATGCTGAATCCCCCGTTGACGTTGAATGAATTCACCGGTGAATCGAGCAGCACCGGCTCCGCCCAGTCCTCATCTTGCCTTTTGGCGACCCAGATTCTCGATCCGGAAAAATCTTCGGGATCGCCCACCGCCCGTCGGTTCGAGCTGAAGAACAGCTCGCGGCCGTCGGGGCCGAAGGCCACCGCTCCATCCATCGTCCGCCCCGAGAAAGGAAGCGGCTCTGGATCGCTCCAACAACCGGAGTCATCCATCCGGCTGACAAAGAGCGTCCCTCTGCGCTCCTCTCCGACAAAACCGAGAACTCTGAGGACTCCCTCGCGTCCGTCTGGTGAGAAGACCGGCGGCCAATCATCGTGCCATTGGGTCGAGGCCACTCCCGGGGCAAAGAGTGATACCCCGGCGGTCGGCGCGGAACCGAAATAGGGTCCATTCGCCGTGCACGGATCCGCGGCGATCACCGAGCCAACCGACCCCATCGCCAGGATTACCAGAAGCCACGACCCTGCAATAGCTCTCATGCGCACCCTCCATTTCGAGATTGCGGTTATCGCGCAACCGATCAGTGGTACGACATGAGCCGCCGCATGTTCCCGCCCAAGGCACCCGATTCGACGGATTTCCCGAGATTTCACATGATTTGCATCTCGACTTAGAAAACGGCATGAAAAAACGGGCGGGGTGAACCCCGCCCGCTTGATCTGTCGTTGAATCAGTTCTTAGCGAGCTGATCTCGAGCGCTGGTTGGACGAGCGCCGTCCCGGAGGCGGCGACGTCCCTCGACGGCCCTTGTCGTTGGTCCGAGCGCGCTCAACGGCGCGCTGCGCACGGTGTGCGGCGATGCGCTCGCCCACCGGAACCTCGAATCGTTCCTGGGCCTGGGCCCTGTAGTCGAATCCGTCCAGCGTCTTGCGCTCCAACCGGTGGCCGACTGCTCGTTCGATCGCGTTGACCTTGGGCTGCTCGGCGGGCGAGGCGAAGGTCAGAGCGTCGCCGATCTTGCCGGCGCGGGCCGTGCGCCCGACCCGGTGGATGTAATCCTCGGGCTGGACCGGCACATCGAAGTTGATGACATGAGGCAACGCCTCGACATCGATCCCTCGCGCCGCGATATCGGTGGCGACGAGAACCCGGATCTTGCCATGCTTGAAGTCCGCAAGGGCCTTCTCGCGCTGCGGTTGGCTCCGGTTGCCGTGGATTCGTTCGACCTTGATACCAGCCTTTTCCAGTTTCTGCCAGAGACGGTTGGCGCGGTGTTTGGTCCGGGTGAACACGAGCGCGGTCTCGACCTCGCCCCGTTTGATCATCTCCTTGAGCAGATCGGTCTTGAGGTGCTCGGGAACCGGCAGGATGGCCTGGGTGATCCCCACCGCAGGCTTGGACTGGCGTTCGACATCGATCCGGGCCGGATTGTCGAGGAAATCACGGCTGAGTTGGACGATGGGTCCGGGCAGCGTCGCCGAGAACAGCATGGTCTGCCGTTTCTTGGGCAGTTGGGCGAGAATCCGGCGGACATCCGGGAGAAAGCCCATGTCGAGCATCCGGTCACCCTCGTCGAGGACGAGGAATTCCAGAGCGCTAAAATCTGCCCACGGGTACTGCATGAGATCAAGCAGACGCCCCGGGGTGGCGACGACGATGTCGACCCGGTCACGAAGGGCTCGCTCCTGCTTGCCGGGTTTGACCCCGCCGAAGATCGTCGCCGATTTGAGCGGCGTGTGCCGCGCGAGGATCTCGATGTGCTCGTGGATCTGCGATGCCAGTTCGCGGGTCGGGGTCAGAATGAGAACGCGGGTCCGATTGCCGCGAGTGTCGGCCATGCTCTGGAGCATGGGCAGCACGAAGGCCGCGGTCTTGCCGCTGCCGGTCATGGCGCAGGCGAGCACATCGCGGCCTTCGAGGGCCGGTGGGATCGAGTCACGCTGGATGGGGGTGGCTTCGGTAAAGCCGAAGTCCTGGATTCCGCGCAAAATGGCGGGGTGGAAGTTCATATCAACAAATTTCAAAACAGTTCTGTCTTTCTGCAGACGCACACCCGCCGAAGCGGTGGGTCCGCGAGGTTACTTTCCGGCTGATTGGGGGGAACGAGAGACTTGCCGGGGAGGCTGCCGTCCGGGCCGGGGAGGCCCTGTAATCTGTCTGCTGTCCACTGCATCGACGTTGTTGGTCGGAGGGAGCAGACGCGACACTATCTCACGTTTGGTCAAATCATGCAAGGAACACCACCAGACTCCGCTGGATCTTCCCAATTCGCCCTCCCATATAGGTACCAGGTACGGCTACTTGACAAACTTACTCACTTCGAATCAGAGGACCATTGATTCTCACTGCTGTTCGCGAGTCCTCGATCCAAGGTCTCGACAACCTGGGCAAACTCCTGGTCTTCCCTCCTACGCAATGCACCTCGACTCAACCACCGGCTCGCGGTGTCCTGGTTCTTCCGAAGTTCCGCTGCAATGTCCTTCAGGCGAATTGAGTAACACTCAAATCCAACAAGAGCGATGGCCTCTCTGGCTCTGACTACCCTTCGTTCCCGACTGGGACTCGCAAGACTCTCCAGGTCCGTCCCAAACAGATTGCATGCCTGCCCGACCAACTCCCGAACGCCGATCGTTGGGCGTTCAATAACTGTGCTCCGTCCCAATTCGTCAATGAGTGAAACATCCCCGCGAAGTGTGCGATCGGCCTCCCCTCCTGGTTCGGATTGCGCTCGTCGCCACCAAGGCAACTGCCCCGGAAGTTCGCCAATCCATGGCTCCTCTCTCGCTCCCCGGATCACTTGGGCATAACGGCGTCGTGCACGAGAAAGCGATGGATCGAACACTGACAACACCTCGTCGATATCGATCAGACAAATCCTCGATTGACCCAGCAGTTCTCCATGCCCCGAGTATTCGTACTGAGCTGGGTCGGAAACCAAACCGGCCGAAACCGGGTTGAGGTGGATATAGGCGAGCAACTGATCGAAGTACCGCTGATCCTCCACCAGAATCGCCTGATATCGTCCTTGCCAAAACGGCCCCACAAAACCATGAAACCTGTTGAAACGTTTTGCGAAACCGACCTGCAGCGAAGCCATCGTTCGCCAAAGCGGGACCGCGACTGTTCGCATTAGAAGATGGTAGTGATTCGACATGAGAACCCACGCAAAAAGAACGAACTGGTCCCGGGTCTTGATTCTTGCAAGTTGGTCGACGAAGACGGCGGCCGCCTTAGGATCCTCAAACACCGGTTCCCGTCGAGTGACTCTGCAGAATATGTGGTAGATGCCGCCATCAACGAACACTCTTGGCTTCCGAGGCATTCTTCCTCCTGCTGAATCCGGGCATTGATTGTCGACGAGTTTATCAAGTCGCCGTACCTGGCACGGTTGTGGCACGGTTGTGGCTGGATATACTGAAGATTCGGAGGAACCATGAACCGAGCGATTCCGGCGACGATCATCCTTTTGTCTGCGCTTCTAACAGGGTGCTCGCAAGAGGCCGAGGTCGAACCAACTCCCGCGGAAACGGTTCTCGTCAAAGTCGGTGACATCGCGCCCGGCTTCGAACTGACGACCCTCACCGGTGCGACATTCAACCTCGAAGCCCACAGGGGTAAAGTCGTGTTGATCAACTTCTTCGCCACCTGGTGTCCGCCCTGTCGTGAAGAGCTGCCCTACCTTGAAAAACAGATCTGGCAGGCCTTCGACCGAGAGAAGCTGGCGGTCATCGTCATCGGCCGCGAGGAGAGCGACGAGATCATCGCCCCCTTTGTCGACAAACACGGTTACACGGTGCCCTTCGCCGGTGATCCCGAGATGGTCGCGTATTCGCAATACGCGACCCGATTCATCCCACGCAACTTTGTCATCGGCCCCGACGGAAAGGTGCTCTACCAGTCCCAGGGCTATGAGGCGCACGAATTCCAGGAAATGGTTGAGCTCATCGAGAATGCGGTTGCCGGCGTTGGCGTCGACGAGAAAGCCGCTTCTTCGGAGCAGTCCACCGACAAGCTGCTCGTGTCGTGATTTCCGGACCGGGTTGTTGTTCGTGCCCCTCGGAGTTCAGGCTGTCGATGCGTTCCGAAACCGCAGGATCCGTCGCAACCCCACGGTCCCCAGCACCACGACGGCCAGACCGAGCCCGGTCTTCGCCGCCGTCACCACCCCCGGCCCTCGAAGCCCATAGAGGTATTCGGCGAGACCGGTGGCCAGGGCGAGACCGAGAGCAATGGCTCCGACGAGCTGCAGCACTCCAATATATGGACCGTCGACACCCCTGAACGCCGCAATGAGCACCGCCAGACCAACGATCCACAGAGCGGTCTTGACCCGCTCGGAGGTTCGATGCCAACGACCGCTTTGCACGAAGAGTTGCTGGAAATCGGCAATGTCATATATTTCCGTCAGCGCAGTCCCCACATCGCTCTCACCGAGCACATCGGCGTAGAACCGCTGCAGTTTGGCCACGCCGTAGCGTCGAACGAGATAGAAAAAGAGCTCCTGAAACTCCTGATAACCGGCGCTCAAACCCGCGTGGGGGTCCGCCGCGAGGTAGGTCGCCGTCCCCTCGTGAAACCAGGTGGGATAGGCCGAGCGGTTCGAGTACCTGGGGACACCGAGAGCCGCGTTGGTGTGGACGTGGACCATCTCGTGTCGGAAGGTGTTGACCAGGTTGGCGAATGACTCGTTCTGCCACCGACGAATGGTCCCCTCGATGTCGGTGGATGGGTTGAGAGAACCCGATCGCCTGAGTTCGTCGAGTCCCTCACGGCTGACATACGAGAGAGGGAGCACGACATAGCGGCAGTAGTAGGTCACCCCACCCACCCGGCTCATCCGGTCGCTGGAACTCCGGTTCAGGCCCGAGAACGCGTCGACGCTCTCGACCAACCGGAGATAGACCATCCCCGGCAACTCCGGGTACCCGAACCGGACCAGGCGGCGATCGAGAACCGCCGACTGCCGGGGAATCTCGGCCAGGAAACGCTCAACGGTCCGGCGTTGCGCGGCATCCACCAGGAACGCCGACGGATGGGTCACCAGGATGTCCTCAACCACGTTCCTGCTGATCCCTGAAGACGGATGCCCCGCATCGACATCCCCCTCGGCCAACGTGAGATCGACAAAGAACCGGTGTGCGACGGAGCTGGATGGAGAAACCCGCAGGGTCTCGCGTTTCGCCGCTTCGACCGCCTCTTCGGTGGTGAAATAGACCGGGTTTTCCCAGGAACGATCGGCTGCAAACGCACCGGTCACCGCCGTCAGGCAAACCAGGAAACCAACGATCGCCCGAAGCATCATGACGATGGCGCCGCCGACTCTTCAACGGTGTGATGTTCAACCCTGTCCGAGCCTTCTTCGACCCTGGGTTGATCAACCACCGCCTGGAGCAGGACCAGGGCCAGAAGAGAGGCGCCGAAGACGATGAGGATCGTCTTGAGGCCCATGAGCACGACATCGCGCTCACGGGGTTCGGGCCGATCTCGGAACACCGAACGGCGTTTGACCATCACGGCCATCCCCAAAGCGGCCATCGCCAGCGCAACCCTCACCCACCAGTTTCCACCGGTCGCGACATCGCCGCCAACGACGACCACGCCCACCGCAGAGGAGACCATCGCCGTCCGCCACGGCGGCCAGGCCCGGAGCTTGAGGGCGCCCACCACGGCGCCCACAAAGACCGCCGTCAGGATGACCACAGACCCTCGCCCGAGTTCGGCCGAAAAACCCGGAGAACCGGCCAGGATGAGCAGATCCCGGAGATCGGGTTCCGCGCCCGGCGCCAGGGCGTCACGGTAGGGCGAAGCCGCCATCACATGCGGCAGATTATTGAGGTGGATGGCGCAGGTGGCGCCGCCGAGGGTTGCCACGCTGTAGACGATCCCGTCGAAACGCTCGTCCACCTCACCCTGGCGGTGAAGACCGAACGGAAGATAGACCGCCGCTGCAACCACGGTGACGACCAGCCACCAGCCGTCCAGAGCATCCCACCGGCCACAGATGTCACCAAAAAAACAAGCATCAGCTGACCGACGAGCCCCGTCAGGAAACTGTCCTGGATGAGATCGACGGGCTCGGGCTCGTATCGATCCGCGAGATAGACTATAGCCAGCAGCAGCGAACTCAGCAGCCCGGCAAACGAGGCGATGTAGATTTCCACTACCGGCAATGCCTCGGGGTCAGCCCATCACATCCTCGATGGTCACCACATCGACCAGGCCCTTGCAGCCGTAGAGCGCCGGTAGGATGTCCGCCGGGTCATGATTGCGCCGCCAGTCGGCGACGGCGTCGGTGCCGGCTCGGTAGGACGGCAGGTACATGCGGCCGAGGATCGGGTGATGCGCCCACGGACCCGAGAGCTTGCCGGCCCGTTCCTCGGAGACCAGGAAGTCCCGCCGCAACGATTCGGCCACCTCGGGCTGCGGCATGCCCTCGTTCCAGGTCAGATACGACGCCTGGTTCTTGGCGTCATCCTGGAGGAGCGACAGCAGGGTCCCGATCTGGAGATCGCTGTCGGGCAGTTCGCTGACATCCGTCACTCCGAAAGCCATGAGTAGCGCGTTGTTGGCGATGCCCTCGGCGAGGGTCGAATAGCGCGAGTTCATGGTCAGCATGGTGCCCTCGAACCCGACCTTGCCGAGCACGTAGAGGTGCTGGACATAGGCAAAGGTCATGACGTGCCCGGGAACCACCTCGTGACTCACCAGGTGCATGAACTCGGGGATCGAGATTTCGAGCGAGGCGTTGATCTCGTAGCTTGCGTCGTAGAGCGGCTTGCCTTCGGGGGTACGCGCCCGTCCGAGGTAGTTCATGGAGCCCGAGAACCAGGCGTCCTTGATGGGCAGGAACTCGACGTTGGCGCGGGGAACGCCGCGCATCTCCTCGGGCAAGTACGGCATGACGTGGGCTGCAGTCCCCGCTTCGAGTTCGGCGATGAGCGCCCGGGCCAGGGATCCGATGGAGGCGGCGGGGGTCATTCGATCCCGTCGCCAGACGTCGGCGGCATCGAGCACCGATCCTTCGGTCGAGTAGCCGGCTTCATCGAGAAGGACCGTCAGCGCCGCGACCTTGGCCGCCGGGTCCGACGGCGTCGGTGCGGCTCCGGTCGAAGCCTCGACCGAGCGCGCGTACGGCACCGGTTCACCGCGGTCGAGCGCTTCCATGGCGAGATCCCACATCACGTCGAGACAGGTGGAGAGCCCGGCGAGGAATCGACCCCGGCCGCCCGCCTGGCCCGAACCCTCGGAAGCCACGATGTCGAGAGCCTCACGAAGATCCACCGAACCGAGATAGGCCTCGATGGCCAGTACGATTCACCTCACCGGCCGAGAGCCCTCCCGCGTCGCGGACCGCAGCGGCTGTGGCGTCGGTGTAACTCACTGGGAGCTCCTCATCCGAAAACCAGGAATCGGCGATGAAACGCCCCGTTCCGGACGGGTTCATCACGTCTCCGCCCCATAGTGTGTCGATGCCGAGAATCGCTTCAGCGAGCGCGCGATCGAGAGTCAGGCCCATATTTCCTCCGGGCCATCAGTGTAGCGCGCCGAAGTTCTTGATTTCGAACTCTCAGCCACGAGCAATCAACCGATGGCGATTTCCCGGACGCCGATCTTGGCGAGATCTGCGGTCCCGAGGCCGTGCTTCTCGGCCATCGCGATCACCGGAATGGCCGTCGGTTCGAGACCGAGATAGCGCACACCGTAGGCATCGATGGCCACCATGTCGGCTGAGGCCACCACCGCCTGCGGGTTCGCCAGCTTGCCCGGACCGAAAGGCCCGTTGGTGGTCAGGATCTCTCCGGCATCGAGGACGCAGAGATCGGGCCGCCGCACCAGGTTGAGATCAGCGACACACTGCGAAAGGTGGTTCAGATCGGGGTACCAGTCCTCGGAATCGGGGTTGTTCCCGACGTGAAAGAACCGGCACGTCGGGTCATGCGGACAGGCGCCCATGGTGTTCTTGAGGGCGCCGGTGAACTCGCAGCCCTTGTGGTGTTTGGCGACGGTGACATCGAGGTAGTGGTCGGCCTCGAGAAGGCGCCGATCGACGTGCGCCTGATTGAGCGCCACTCCGCCTGCGATCTCAACCACCTTCATCTCGCGCTCGGAGACCTTGACGCTGTCGATCAATCCAGGAAAATCCGCCGCTCGATCGCAGCGCTTCCAGAAGTCGTCCTGGACGCCCTTGATGAGCCAGATCTCCTTGGCGCCCGCATCGGCGCAGAGCTTGAAGGTTGCCAGCAGCACCCCCGGGTCGACAATGCTCCCCCGGTGTTTGAACGCGGTGTTCGCGTTGATGACGACGCTCGAACCCCTGGCCACGAACCGGGCCATCCCACCCACCGCGGCCACCGCGGCGATGGTGTTTGCGAACCCGTCGGGACTCGTCACCGCCGCCAGCCCGATGGCTTCGGACGTCTCGTTCGAGGCATCGGCGCTCCGCCCACCGAACAACCCGCCTCCCATGGAGACCGTCGCACCCACCGCCGCGCTGCCCTTGATGAATCGCCGCCGCGTCATTCCGTACTTCATGACACTCCTCCGAGTTGCGCCGCAACCGCCCGAGCCAGCAGCAGGATCCCTTCGGTGGTTTCGGGTTCACTGTCGAAACCGGTGATGGTGACGAGGAAACGGCCCGAACGGAAGTTGAGGTAGTAATCCTCAACCGCCGCCTCGTCGCCGATGAGAATCGGCTCGCCCGAGCCCCCGGTCTTGTCCGAATAGATGCTCCCCGCTCCCTCGACATCCTTCATCTCGAAGACCTCGAGGGATATGGACCGTCCGGCGTCGTCGGCGTACTGCGTCGCGAGCGCCTGGACGAATCCGAATCGGTGGTAGACCTCGGCGCCGCCGTTGATGAGTTCAAAGAGCGAGTCACCGACAAAGATCTCCGGATCGACCTCTCGATGCCACCCGTCGATCTCCACGGCGGCCGTGCTGATTCCCGCCGGTTGGGGGTTCGCCACCGGTTTGTCGGCGCACTGGATGACCGCCAGGAGCACGCACACCGCAGCGGCGGATCTGATCGCAACCCGGAGAATCCTCATGTTCGTCGCCTCCCTGGCAATTCTACAGCGGCGGAGGTCGAGCCACCTTGCTTCAACCCCGGCCGTGGCCACTCCAAACCGAGTGCTCGTCGTCGAGCCTCGGCTGGGCGATCAACGTCACCGCCGGCAACCTCCAGCACCGCCGAACCTGCTTCCAGACATCTCACTCGATGCGATTTCAGGGTGATTTCCGCAAGAAATCAAGCACTTTCGTGCGCGCTGTTGTAGGTTGGAGGAGGTCGAATTCAGATCGCCACGGATTTCTCATCACCACCTTCGTGTCCGCGATCCCGATCGAATCGACCCGGAAGCACAATCGACAGTACTACAAAAGGAGCGCTCGTGACTGATCAGAAGATCGAGATCGGAACCATTGTTCATCATCCCAAACGACCGGCGTGGGGTCCAGCCAAGACTCTCGCGGTCGAAGGCGGCGGCAACGTGACGCTGTATTTCCGGGATCTCGAGGAGGAGAAACCGAACGACGCGGTCAAGACCATCTCCACCAGTGTCATCGGACTCGAAATCGCCGAAGAACAGACCGACTTCCTGCTCGACAATCTGCCGATCTTTGAAAACGGCAAGTTCAAGGGGCTGCGGAAACCGAGGCTGAGCCTCGATCAGGCGGTCCAGGCATTTATCGACAAACAACCCGCCGCCTTCCAGAACCCGAAGTACATCGAGGAACATCGGGAGCCCAAGCTCAAAGCCCACGAATTGTGGATGAACACCCTGGGCGACGGCCAAGGCGCCGAGCTTCTGGACGCCGGGGATATGGCCGAAGCGCGCAAACGGCTTCTGAAAATCGACGCCAGCCTCGGTCTTTTGAGTTCGCAGGAGAGGGCGACACTCAAGCGGGGTCTCAAGCACGACGATGCCGAACAGTTCCTCCGCGCGCTGATGGCCGTGGCCGCCGAACCCGAAGCCGACCAGTCGACCTACCAGCGGTTGATCGACGCGGTGGATCTGGTGATGGATAGTGGAACCCGGAAGCCGAAGCACGAACTGGTCCGTTCTGACCCAATTCCCCTTCATCGCCAACCCCGATCATCACATCGAGTTCAAACCCACTGTCGTGCAGAAGTGTGCGGCACGTCTGAACTTCGACCTGCGCTACTCGGCGACACCCAACTGGTGGACTTACGATCGGCTCCTTTGCCTCGTCACGAACCTGCGGACGCGATTGGAGACCATCGGGGCGAAGGACCTCATCGATGTGCACTGGTTCATGGCCGTGATCGCAACGGTATGAGGGCTAAATCAGGCAGCACTTTTGATTCGGGCATTCTGTAGCAGAAGCGTCTGAGAACCGATGACTCCTGCCCTCGAACTCGGGAAATCCGCACGAGCCGACGATCTCCGGTCGCTGAACACCGAGGAAACCGCGTGCCAATTCCGCTTCCCGACAAGCATGAACAGTTGTTTCGACCTGCCGGCTGGATCGAGGTGACGTTTCAGCGGTCGGTAACGACGCCCGGGTTTTCAGCGAGGAATCGGTACAACGTCGCGCGTGAAACATCGAGCCTCTTGGCAGCATCCGACCGATTGCCCTCGGCCTGATCGAGGGCCTCGACAACCGTTTCCTCGGTCAACACTTTGCGCGCTTTTTTGGGAGGGATCACGCTGGCGATCACGTCACGAAAGCTCGGAGGGAGGTGCTCCGGCAGAATCTCACCCGCCGTGCATTTGATGAACGCGTACCGAATGGCATTCTGGAGTTCTCGGATGTTGCCGGGCCACGCGTAGGCCATGAAGACCTTGAGAACATCCGACGAAAGAAAGACCAACCTCCCGCCGCTGATTGCCGACTCCTTCTCGACGATGAACTCGGAGATCAGCGGCAGGTCGTCGATTCGATCACGCAACGGCGGCAACGAAATGGGCACGACGCAGAGCCGGTAGTAGAGGTCTTCCCTGAAGTTGCCAATCTCGACCTCGTGTTCGAGGTTCTTGTTGGTCGCACAGACCACTCTCACGTCGACGGTGACGGTTTTCTCGCCCCCAACCCTCTCGAAGGTCCCCTCCTGCAGAACTCTGAGCAGCTTGACCTGCATCGCCGGACTCAGATCGCCGATCTCGTCGAGGAAGATCGTGCCGCCGTGGGCGAGCTGGAACCTCCCCTTGCGGTCGCGAACCGCCCCGGTGAATGCACCCCGTTCGTGACCGAAAAGCTCGCTTTCCAGGAGACCGTCGGGAATGGCACCGCAATTCACCGGCACGAAGGGCTTTCTCGATCGCGTCCCCTGAGCGTGGATCGCCGCGGCCACGAGTTCCTTGCCGGTTCCACTCTCACCAAGCACCATGGCAGGGACGTTGAGGTCGGCGATTTCCCGGATGGTATGGAAGATCTCGATCATTGCGGGAGTCGCTCCCACGATCCCGGCAAAAGACTTCTCGGCGGTCAGGAGCCGGCGGAGACCGGTGAGTTCGGTGATGTCCTCCAGAATGAGGATCGCCAGATCCTCGCCCCGATGATGCAGCGCGGCCGAACTGAGCTGGAGCGTGAGTTGGCGCGAGAATCTGTCGTCGCAGGACTCGATCCGGCAATGGACCTTCTTGGTCGAACCGCCGTCGATCGCGGTCTTGGTCGCAATGTGGACCTTGCACCCTTCACAACCGTCCAGGGTGCCGCACCGCCCGGGGCTTTCCAGGGCGATCGAGCAACCCAGCACGTCGCCGATACAGCTCTCAAAGCTCTCGACTTCGGTCACACCGAAGGCATCAACGAATTCGCGGTTGACCATCCTGATCCGATGATCGGAGCCGACGACGATGATCGAGCAGGGAACCCCCTCGAAGACCGCGCTCAGGAAGGCCTGCTGCTCCCTCAGCGAGCGGTCAAGCTCGTGCTTGTAGAGAGCGATCTCGATGGTCGAGTGGAGATCGCGCTCGGAGAACGGCTTGAGGATGAATCCAAAGGGATCCGCGACCTTGGCTCGGTCCAGGGTGTCGTCATCGGCGAGGGCGGTCACGAAGACCACTGGAATATCGTTGTTCTTTTGGATCTGCTCCGCGGCCTCGATCCCATCGACCTTGCCTTTGAGGTGAATATCCATCAAGACGAGATCGGGAGAAGATGATTCAGCCTTGGCGATCGCATCTTCACCGGAGATGGCCCAACCGGCGATGCCGTAGCCTCGCGAAATCAGACGATTCTGTACGTCCTTGGCGACGAGGGCCTCGTCCTCGACGATGAGAATCGATCTTTGGGGCACAACTGCCTCCACCCGTGAGGAATCCCGAATCGCAATGAAAACAACTCTAGCAGGTTGTGTTATTGAGTTTCGGGCAAGAACCGCACCCTGACATCAGCCCCGTCATCCCAACGTATCTCGAGTTCGCCGCCAAGTTGCTGCGCCAACAATTCCACAAGTTGCAGGCCGAAGCGTCCTCCTCGATCGACGCCGGCGTCGAGCTGCGATCCGACTCCGTTGTCCGTCACCGCCAGTTCGCACCGGCCGTCCTCGCACTCATTCAGAGCCACAACGATCTCACCCCTCGCCCCGTCCGGGAACGCGTGTTCAAGAGAGTTGCTGATCAGCTCGTTCAAAATCAGACCGCAGGGGATGGCCACGTCGATCGTCACGGCAAATCCGAAATCCGGGTCTCGAGGGCGACCATACCGGCCCGTCGGGAATAGTTCTGGAGAAGCGCGGCGCTCAGACGCCGGAATAGGCGCCGAGATCAACTCTCCGAAAGTCCTTCGACTGGTACAACTGGTCGTGGGCCAACGCCATCGCCCGGATGCGGCCCGCGATCTTGTTCATCCCATCCACGGTTTCTTGATGAACAAATCCCTCACTCTGAAGACTGATCATGCTCAGAATGACCGCCATGTTGTTTTTGACCCGGTGGTGGACTTCTTTGAGAAGAGCGTCCTTTTCGCCCAGGGCGCACTGCAGTGCCGCTTCAGCGCTCTGACGTTCCTTTTCCTTGACATCTCTTGCCAACCGAGCGTGCAAAATCGGGCCAATACGGCGGGCGATGGACTCCATCAGATCGCGGTCCCCGTCGCCGTATTCGGTGTCGCGGTTCGCCACGGCAATCAGGCCGATGAGTTCCTCCCGGTCGATGATCGGGACAAATACGCACCTCGCGATCGCGATGTGCCCTCGGGAACCTTACCCGACCGATTCGAAACCAACGACCGTTTCGTCTTCAAGCTCTCGCCCCAGATTCCCGACCAGGAGTCCGCCGGAAAGACCGTGTCCGCCTCGGACATCCGACACTGGCGAAAAGATCTCCCGTGTCATCGACGGACAGACCAGGCTGCCTTCGGGGTCGATGTAGCCGAAGACCCCGTGTCTGCTCTCGAGCGCCTCGAGAACGATGCCCAGGACTTTCTCGTACATTTCCTCGTCGCCGACGGTGAGAAACACATCGCGATCCTGTTGTGGATCTCCAATTCCCGGTCCGATCCGGACATCGCCGGATCGCGTTATTGCGCACGTTGATGTTGGGTTTCAGGACGACTCCCTTGAAGTTCTGACCACCACACTCGCCTTCTGTCAGTTGATCGCCGCCGTGCGTGAGAGAAAAAAGGTCCCGAGCGTCTCTCCAACTCGCCATACCCAGTGGCTTCACGAAGATCCCGACGGGTTCGAACGTCGGCGACTCTCGTCACAATCTCCTCGACGGGATATCCCGAAAGGAAGGCCGACCGGATTCCGAACCGAGCCCGGATGTGGCGGGCGGTCTCAATACCGTCCATCTCCCCCTTGAGACTCACGTCCATCAAGACGCAGTCCGGTTTTTCTCGTTCAACAAATTCGATCGCATCCTCACCCGAACTCACCATGCCGCAGACCGTGTATCCCATTCCCTCGAGGGCGACTTTCAGCTCGAAAGCGACGATGAATTCGTCCTCGACCACCAGGATCTTGGGTTTGGTCATGATCTGAGCGCCGCAAGGGGGTCGGTTGGAGAAAAGGTGATGGTGAAGCGAGTCCCGTTTTCACGGTCGAGGTCAACTTGTCCTCCGAGCTGACTTTCCACCAGACCGACCACCAGGCGCATCCCCATCGTGTCGGTGTTTCGGATGTCGATGTCAGCGGGAATCCCGACACCATCGTCATGCACGACGAGCTTGATCCTGCCGTTCGTCAGCAGGCGCCGCCTCGATCCCGATCTCGCCGGCCCGGCCGTCTTGGAAGGCGTACTTCAGCGAATTGGAGAGCAGTTCGTTGATCACCAGCCCACACGGTACGGTGTCATCGATTCCGAGGGTGATGTCTTTGGCGCCGATGCTGAGGTTGATCCTGTCGGGTGCGGTGCCATACATCTCAACCAGGCTCGTCGCGAGTTTGGCGACATACTCGCCGAGGTCGATTCGACCGAGGTTGCTCGACTGGTAGAGGATCTCGTGGATCAGAGCCATCGCTCGCACCCGGCTCTGGCTTTCCTGAAAAATCCTGCTCAGCCTCGCATCCTCGATACCCTTTGCCTGGAGATTGAGCAGGCTGGAAATGACCTGCATGTTGTTTTTGACCCGGTGGTGAATCTCCCTCAGCAGCACTTCTTTCTCGGCGAGCGAACTCTGCACCGCCAACTCCGCCTTCTTGCGGTCTGTGGTGTCTTCGATCACCGCGATGAAGTAGCTCGGGGCCCCGGACTCGTCCCTGACCAGAGAAACAGTCACACTGACCCAAACAACCGAAGAGTCCTTTCGCAGGTAGCGCTTCTCCATCGAGAAGATGCCGACCTCGCCATCGAAAACCCGCCGCGCGTTCGCCAGGTCGTCCTCGAGGTCATCCGGGTGGGTAATATCCTGAAACCCGAGCTCGAGTATCTCGTCTTCGGTGTAGCCGACAATCGCGCAGAACCGTTGATTGACACGGGTGAAACGCCCATTCAGAGAAACCTGGACGATCCCGGCGCCGGCGAGTTCGAAGGTCTTGCGAAAACGTCGCTCACTTTCCTGGAGCGCGGCCACCGTCACCTCGAGGTCCCGAGTCCGGCGTTCGAGCGCGGTCACCAACGGGCTGCTGACGCGCACCAACAGGACCGCTCCCGTGATCACCACGAGCAGGGTGAATCCCGCGGCTGCCAAACCGGCCTTTTTGAATGGCGCCTGTATCTCGGCCAGGTCGATCTTCGCGACAATACCGAGGTCGATCACGGCGACCGGTTCATGGGCGGCGAGCACCGTCTCTCCCCGATAGTCGAGACCGACCACGGTTCCCGACCGTCCAAGAAGGGCGCGCCGCATCGGCTCCGCGAGTTCAGAATCGAACGCAACCGGCTGCGGATGCTCCACGGTCTGGTGGCGATGTCCAAGAACAAAGACGATGGTGTCGCCCTCGAGTTTGGCGAGAGTGAATTCCCCGGTCTTGCCAAAACCCACGTATGACCGGTGGGCCTCATCGATCTGGCTCAACGTCGCCTCTTTCCAGCCGCCGGGATGACTGTCGTTGTGGAACATATCGTAACGGGCGACCGCCTCGATCAGGCGCGCCTGACTCTGAGCCGTTTCAACCAGCCGCAGACGTTCTTCCTCGAAGGCCGCCCGGTACAGAATCCAGATCGTCGTCGCGGCAACCAGCAGTGAGCTGATCGCCATGATTACAATCAGAATCGACACACGAAAGCGTTCAGGCACCTTCTCCCCTTTTCGGACTCTCTTGGGTTCCTATGGAATCGTATTGTATCTGACCTCAACATGCAACGATGGACCAATCCTGACGGACCTTTTCACCGAATCTTGGAACCGGGATCAAACCCCGCTGCCGTCCACACGACCGATCGATCGAAGGGCGCAGAACCGCGCCGCCATCGAGGGACCACACGCAAACTGCAGCAGGGATGAACACTCGACTCGACCCACCAATGCAAAATGGTGCAGTTTCTCCTCAATGTCGAAGGGTCTCGACCTCCTCGACGGTGACCGGCTTCGGCGGGCCGAGGCGGCGGGCGCCATCGGTCGTGACGAGAAAATCCTCCTCGTTGCGCAAACCGCCGAAGTCCCGCCATTCCTCGAGCTTGTCGAAGTCGAGGAACTCCGCGCAGTGGCCTCGGGAACGCCAGAGATCCATGAGCTGAGGGATGAAGTAGATCCCGGGTTCGATGGTGATGACGAAACCGGGTTCGAGTTCGCGCCCGAGCCTGAGCGATTTGAGCCCGAACTGAGTGCTCTTCGGCTGCCCCGCCCAGCCGACCTCGACCTCCCCGAGGTCCTCCATGTCGTGGACATCGAGCCCCATGAGGTGTCCGACCCCGCACGGAAAGAAGATCGCGTGGGCGCCCGCAGCGAGCGCGTCTTCGGTGTTGCCCTTCATGAGACCCAGGTCCTTCATTCCTTCGGCGATCACGCGACAGGCAGCAAAATGGACCTCGCGGTTGGGCACTCCGGGCGCCAGAAGATCGACCGCCGCACGGTGGGAAGCGAGTTGGATCTCATAGACGGCGCGCTGGCGGGGGCTGAAGGTCGGACTCACCGGGAAGGTCGATGAGAGATCACCGGCGTAGCCCCTGGCGGTCTGGGCGCCGGCGTCGAGCAGAAAGAGATCTCCCTCGGCGAGGATGTTGCCGTGAAAGTGGTTGTGCAGGGTTTCGCCCCGGATGGTCGCGATCACCGGGAACGAGATCCCGCCTCCGGCAGCGTTGGCGACCTTCTCGACCTCAGCAGCGATGTCCGATTCACGCATCCCGGGACGAGCCATCCTCATCCCCGCAATGTGCATCTCCACCGAGGTCGTGACCGCACGCTCGATCTCGACAATCTCCTCATGGCTCTTGATGTTGCGCTGTGCGATCACTCCCTGAATGAACTCGAGGGAGGCCCGGCCGGCGATCTCGACGTGTCCAAGACCCAGAATCTCCGACAGGAGTTGGGCGTTGTCGGCTCGGTAGGGCGGCAGAAATCGCACCGTCCGACCCGCGCCCATGGCAGCGCCGACAACCCGGGCGAAATCTCTGCGCGGCCGGGTCTCGCTCACGCCTGCCCGCCCCGCCCGGTCCGCGATGGTGGGCAGATTCCCCATCCAGACGATGTCGTCGATGGTGAGTTCGTCACCGAAGATCATCGCCGACCCCTCGTCGAGATCCATCAGCGCCACCAACCCGGGCTGGTCGAGTCCGAAATAATAGAGAAAGGTGCTGTCCTGACGAAAGGGATAGCAATTGTCGGCGTAGTTCATCGGGCTTTCGTTGTTCCCGAGAAAAAGCAGCAACCCGCCGTTGAAACGCGATGCCAGGACCTTGCGACGATCTTCGTAGGTAGAGGTCGGAAACATTTCTGAGGTCCTTTCAGCGCCCGATCACGACAACCGAACCAGGGTACTCGGGGTAAGATTTGAAATCAAAGAACATGGCTGTTATGATGGCGCGGCTTGTTGCCGACCGGCGGGGCCGGCATCTGTTTGGATGGACACAGAGTTCATCACGATTTGCGAGACGGGCGCGCCACCAAAAACGGCAGCGCTCACGGAGAAAAAGAGAGATATGTCTAAGAAACTGTTTGTTGGAAGTCTGAGCTGGGATACGAACGACGAGGGCCTGCGCAATGCGTTTGGCGTCCACGGCGAGATCTCTGAAGCCGTCGTCATTACCGACCGCGACACCGGTCGTTCGCGTGGTTTCGGTTTCGTCACCTTCGATGATGACGAGGCGGCCGACAAGGCTGTCGCAGCCCTGAACGGCACCGAACTCGACGGTCGCACCATTCGCGTTGACGTGGCCCAGGCCAAGCAGCGCTCCGGTGGGGCGGCGGCGGCGGTCGCGACGGTGGCTACGGCGGCAGCCGCTGGTAAGCTGATCCCGACACATCAAAACCCCTCCCTCGCGGAGGGGTTTTTTCTTGCCCGAAACAACTGAATCACCTCAGTCGAAGCGATCGATCACCGTGATGCCGGTGGCGCCGAACCCTCCCATGGCCTCGAGTTCACGGGGCGCATCTTCGAGCGCGATGGTCTTGCCGATGAGCCGCTGCGGTCGGAGCGTCCCGGCGGAGATGAGATCCACCATCTCCGAGTAACAATGGGCCTGCATACCGTGGCTTCCGATGATCTCGAGTTCGTCGGAAATGACCTTCTCCATCGGAAGGCGCGGCCGGTGTTCCTCACCTGCGAGCAGACCTATCTGGATGTGGCGCCCGCGTTTGCGCAGACTGAGCACCGAGTTCACCGAGGTTGTCGCGCTACCGAGGGCATCGATGGAAACATGGGCGCCGCGACCCGTCAGCTGCCGGATCTGCTCGACCACGTCCTCGCGGTGGGTCGCGTTGATCCCGGCGACGGCGCCGAGACTCTCCGCCAACGCGAGGGCGCCCGGGTCGATGTCGACGGCGATGACCATCGCATCCAGCGCCACGGCGATCATCACCGCCGACAACCCGACCCCTCCGCAGCCGTGGATCGCAACCCACTCTCCCGGTTGGACCCGGCCCTGGGCTACGACGGCCCGAAACGAGGTCGCAAAACGGCAACCCAGGCTGGCGGCGGTGACCATGGTCATGTCGTCCGGCAGGGCGACGAGATTGACATCCGCGTGATCGATGGCGACAAACTGTGCGAACGAGCCCCAGTGGGTGAATCCGGGTTGGGTCTGGTTGTCGCAGATCTGGTGATTGCCGCTCGCACACTCGTGACAGGTTCCGCAGCCGCAGACAAACGGCGCCGTGACCCGGTCGCCCCTCGCCCAACGGGTCACGCTCCGCCCGGTCTCGGCGACTCTCCCGGCGAGTTCGTGCCCGGGCACATGGGGAAACGTGCGGATGTCGGGATCGTGTCCCATCCAACCGTGCCAATCGCTGCGGCAGATCCCGCTTGCCTCGACCTCGATGATGACCCCATGATCAGCGGGCGTCGGATCGACCAATGGGCCCGCCGTCAACGGTCCGCGGAACTCTGTGAAGTAGACCGCTTTCATGGATGATCACTCGCTCATTTGAGTTTGCGGCCGGTGAGGATTGAATTGTACTCGGAGGCGTCGGTGTCGTCTTTGGCCCCCACCGGGGTGCCGCACGCGGCGCACCGGTATTCATACTTGTTGCCCGTGGGCAGCACGAGGAGCAGGTGGCGTCGAACGGGTTGCGCCCGCCTGCATTTGGGGCAGAAGAGTTCGGAGGCCTCGAGGGCTTCGTACTGGCGTGGACGTTTCATCGCAACATTCTGCCACGCGCCGGCCGAGGATCAAGTCCGCGAGACCGTTTTTCGAGTATGCTCCAAGGGTGCGAACGACCGCTCTGATCCCATCCGCCATCATCTTCCTCGCCACCGGCGCGTCCGTAGCCGGCGGCGATCGTCCCGCGACCATCGAGGCATTCATGAAAACAGGCTCCCCGACCCGGGTGATCGCCCACCGTGGTTTCTCCTCCCGAGCACCGGAAAACACCCTGATCGCCGTCCAACAGGCCATCGAGGTCGGCGCCGACATGGTCGAGGTGGATGTCACCGTGACCGCCGACGGACATGTCATCTGTCTCCATGACGAGACCCTCGACCGCACCTCCAACGGGAGCGGCCTGCCCAACAACATGACCCTCGCGGAGATCAAACAACTCGACGCGGGTTCCTGGTTCGCACCCGAGTATGCGGGCGAGAAGATCCCGACCCTCAGCGAGGTCCTCGATGCGGTCAAAGGCCGGATCCTGATCAACATCGAGATCAAACCCGAGGCGGTGGAATACGGGGTCGTGCAGAAGGTCGCCGCGCTCGTCAACGAGCACGAAATGCTCGACTCGGTGGTGGTCTCGTCGTTCTCACCCGAAGCGCTCCGACTCATGAAGATCACCGACCAGGCGGTGATCACCGCCTCCCTCTTCAACAAAGACGTCCACACCGGACGCGATCCCTTGGAGATCATCCAGGAGGTCGGCTCACGCGGATTCAACATCTCCGGGAAACGCCTCACCCCGGAAATGCTCGAGCGCTGCCACAAGCACGGAATTCCGGTCGCGGTCTACACCGTCAACGATGTGGCCGAAATGAGCGACCTGATGAAACTGGGCGTGGACGCCGTCTTCACCGATCACCCCAATCTGATGCTCGAAGTGGTTGCCCAGGGCGATCCGAGGGAAGCGGCAGGATCTGAACGCTGACCCGGACCGGATTGTCTCGTCTCCGTGACGATCGCCACACGCGGTGGCACTCGACTACGTGATATCGTGCTCGTCGGCCCTGTTGGTCGTCTTGGGGCGCGCAAGGAACGGGGATGCCGAATCTCAATCTACACCCTGAAAAGCGACGGTTTCTTTGGATTCCCATCGTCTTTATCATCTTCAGCACATTGGTGTTGGTTCACTTGTGGTGGTCGTTGGAGGACAGCGAGATCCGGATGGTCCAGGCGACCACCGAGGTCACCGCCGAGCAGGTCGACCTCCGGCTCGAAGCGTGGGTGGCAACCCGGATCAACCTCATCGAGTATATCGGCCAGACCTATGGACGCTATCTCGGGGACTCGCCCTTTTCGTTCGAGGATCTGGCGCTGCGATACGCCGCACTGGCGCCGGGTTTCCAGGCCATCAACTGGATCGATGAGAGCTGGTCCATCGCCATCATCGTACCCGAGAGGGGAAACGAGCCCGCACTCGGCCAAGACCTCCACTTCCACCCGAGCCCGAGGGTCGTCGAGGCCCTCGCCGCGGCGGAATCGACGGGTCAGATTCAGCGAACATCGAGGATCGAGTTCCTGCAGGGCGGCTTTGGCTTTGCCACCTATTACCCGGTTGTCGACGGCGCTGGTAACTCCACCGGCTTTGTCAACGGGGTCTTTCGCAACGACACGCTTGTCGACTCCTGTCTGAGCGAGGAGACCCTGCGGCCGAGTTTTCGCTTCATCCTCTTCGAGAGCGACGGTGATATCGCCTATTCCCACGACGCCTCGGAACCGCCCGAAACATGGCCCTTCAAGGTCGAACGGTCGGTTCAAATCGTCGACCGCCCGTGGACGCTGGTCATCGCGCCGAGCGCCGCGGTTGTCGCATCGATGACATCGGTTGCGGACGAAGTCCTGCTCGGGCTGGGAATCGTTTTCTCGATCTTCCTGGCAGCCTCTGTCTACGGCCTTTGGAAACGACGTCAGGAACTGAGTGTGAGCGAAGCGCGATACCGATTACTGGTCGAGAATCAGACCGACATGGTTGTCAAGGTCGATCTCGAGGGAAATTTCCTCTTTGTCAGCCCGTCGTATTGCGAGGTTTTCGGCAGCACCGAGGCGGAGCTGCTCGGTCGGCAGTTCATGCCGTTGGTCCATGAGGACGACCAGCAACGAACGGCCAACGCCATGGTCGATCTTCTGTCTCCTCCCCACTCGATCTATGTCGAGCAACGAGCCATGACCAAGGATGGATGGCGTTGGTTCGGCTGGGCGGATACCGCGGTGTTGAATCACGATTCCGAGGTCGTCGCCATCATCGGGGTCGGTCGGGACATCACCGATCGCAAGCGCCTCGAAGAAAAACTCCTGCAATCACAGAAAATGGAGGCCATCGGCCAACTCGCTGGCGGGGTCGCCCATGATTTCAACAATATCCTCCAGGCCATGCGCGGACACATCGATCTCGCCGAAAAGGAACTCGGCGCCGACCACGGGGCTGCGATCCATCTATCCGAGATCCGTGAGAGCTCGGAACGGGCCGCGGATCTGACGAGACAGCTCCTTGCCTTTGGCCGGAGGCAAGTCATGCAACCTGAGCTCCTCGATCTCCGTGAACAGGTGAGCAAGACCGTGGAACTTCTCAACCGGGTCATCGGCGAACGGATCACCCTCGAGTTCGAGCGAACGGGCCTCTCCCGAGTCGTCCGCGCCGACTCCCGGCAACTCGATCAGGTTCTCATGAATCTCTGCGTCAATGCCCGAGACGCCATGCCGGGAGGCGGCAAAATCTCCATCGCTGTCGGATCACGCATCGTGGACGACGATTACTGCAAGGCTCATCCATGGGCCCAAGCAGGCACCTACGCCTCCCTCGAGGTCCGCGATTGCGGCATCGGCATGGACGCCGAAACCCGGGCTCAGATCTTCGAACCGTTCTTCACCACCAAACCCGTCGGGGAAGGGACCGGTCTCGGCCTCGCCACGGTTTTCGGCATCGTCAAACAACATGAGGGCTTTCTCGAGGTCGATTCCAGCCTCGGCGAGGGCACCCGAATCACCGTCTACTTTCCACTGATCGACGGACTCCCGCCGAGAGACTCCCGGGTTTCAACGCTGGAGCCGCTCGGAGGAACCGAGACTGTGCTGCTCGCCGAAGACGACGCCAGTGTGCGGGTCGTCGTCGAACAGATGCTCTCGGAAGCGGGCTATCGGGTGGTGTCGGTTGCCAACGGCAACGAGGCCATTCTTCGCCTCGATCACGACCACGCAACCATCGATATCGCGGTACTCGACGTCGTCATGCCCGGCGCCGGCGGCCTCGACGTGATCAGCCACACTCGAGCCGCCGGTTTGGACGTTCCGATTCTCCTGACCAGCGGCTACAGCAGCGAACTCGCCCGGACCGTGGCGGGCGAGAATCTCCCGCTGCTGACCAAACCCTTCCGTCGGGACGACCTCCTGCTTCGGGTCCGCGAACTCCTCGACGCCCAAGGGCGAGGGCGCACCTCATCGCCGACCGGGACTATTCATCGAGGAGTTCCCTGATCTTCGTCACCAGCGTTTGCGGGGTGAATGGTTTTTCCAGAAACGAGCAGGACGAACAGCGCAGCGACTCTTCAACGACCCGGTTGCGTTCCCTGGTATATCCGGAAATCAGCAAGACCTTGATTTCCGGGGTCTCGGTTCGCAGCGCTCGGGCGAGTTCGATCCCGTTCATTTTCGGCATCACCACATCCGACAGCACAAGATCCACCGATGAGTCGCTGCTCCGCGCGACCTCGAGACCAGCTTCACCGTCATCGGCGGTCAGGACCGAATAGCCCTGGTCTTCCAGGTACTCCTTGAGGACGACTCGGACCGAGGGGTCGTCTTCGACGAGGAGCAGACTCTCATTGCCGACGATCTTGGCATCCGGTTTGGACTCTGGCGCGGGCTGCTCCAGGGACCCGCGACAGACCGGGAGATAGACATCGAAGGTGGAACCCTCGCCGAGCTCGGAGTTGACCTCGACCAAACCGCCGCACTCGCGGACCGCGCTGTAGACGGTCGCGAGCCCCAGACCGGTGCCGTGTTCGGCGCTCTTGGTCGTGAAAAAGGGCTCGAATATGTGCTCCTGGACCGAGTCGGAGATCCCGGTTCCGGTGTCCTCGACCGTCAGCCGCACGTATTCCCCGGGTTCGAGCGCCGGCGCGTCTTCCAACAAGGTATCGCCGACGTGGCATCTGGATGACCTCATGGTCAACCGCCCGCCATCGGGCATCGCGTCGCCGGCGTTCACGGTGAGGTTGAGCACGACCTGCTCGAATTGGGTCTGATCGACCCGAACGAGCCCGACCTCCGGATCCAGATCGGTCACGAGCTCGACGTCTTCGGGGATGACCTGACGCAAAAGGCCGTGCATGTCGTTGATGACCGCGTTGATCTCCAGGGGCACGGGCCGAAGCACCTGACGTCTCCCGAACGCAAGCAATCGGCTGGTCAGGGCCGATCCCCGTTCGGCCGCGTCGGCGATGGAATCAACATACGATCGTCGATGGTCCTCGTCGTGGAGGCTGCGTCGAAGCTGCTCGGCATACGCGAAAATCGCCGTCAGCAGGTTGTTGAAGTCGTGCGCGACTCCGCCGGCCAGCCGACCAACGGCATCCATTTTCTGCACCTGACGGAGCTCCCTTTCGAGCCTGCGCTGGGTCGTCACGTCCCGCAGGATCCCCCGGTATGCGATGACTTCACCCGCGTCGTCCCGAACCACGGTGGTGGTATCGAGAACGTTGATGACCTCGCCGTCTTTGCGAACGATCGCGAGTTCGCCGTCGCGAACGAACCCTTCGCTGTCGACGGTACCGAGAAATCTCTCGCGGTCCTCCTGGTGCCGGTAGAGGTCCTTTCCGACATCGACCATCAGGAGTTCTTCCGCCGAATCGTAGCCGAAGAGCTCGACCCCGGCGGGGTTGATATCCACAAGCCGGCCATCGGGGGTGCTGATGTAGATGGCGTCCTTGCTGCTCTCGAAGAGCGAGCGGTAGCGTTCCTCTGATTCGCTGATGGTCCTCTCGGCAGCCGCCCGTTCCTCGATTTCGAGCTCGAGGGAGACGTTGGTCGCCTGGAGTTGGGCGGTGCGTTCCGCGACCCGCCGCTCGAGATCCGATGCATAGGCCCGCAGCTCCCGGTTCGCCTCGAGCAGTTCGGTCGAGGTGAGATCGAGGGAGCGTTCGAGCAGGATCCGATCGTGATCGGCCTGCTGATACGCCGCATCGACGACCTCGAGAAACGACACCAGCGCTCGGCGGGACCTCTCCCTCTCGGCCGTAGATCTTGTCGAGCTGGCGGCTGAGAAGCTTGTGCATGATCAGATCTCGGTGAGGGTGGTGATGGTCATGGTCTGGTTGTGGAGTTCGCAGCAGCCCCCGGGAGCGTTCGGCGCGATTTCGCCGTACGAATAGAAACCCGTGAGGGTCGTTCTGTCGCCCAGAACCGTTCGCACGCTCTCGACTTCCTCCTCGACCCGCTGGCGAAGCACCATCTTTCTGCCGACGCAGCTGATGAGCAACGCGAGACCCGGGCTCGTCAACCCGGTGGACTCGAGAGCCGCCCCCGCTGCATCGTTGGCACCGTCGATGAGGCGCTCGAAATTCGCCTTCATCAGACGCGCGTAGGAGCCCTCGGGCAGATCACCGGCGAAGGTCATGCTGCCGTCGACCTCATCGATGGAAAGCACCGTGCGCACGACCGATGGCTCGTCCACCGTCGACCGGATGCTGAGCGGAAACAGGAGCGCGCTGGCCGGCAGATCGTCCGCATACTCGCCGAGGTACTTCTTGTAGAGACCAAGGGCCGAACGACCGTCGAGTTCGTACAGCAGATTGCCCCGCGATCGGGTGATCAGCCGCTCCGGTCCGAATGGATCCCAGCCTCCCAGTGAACCGTATCCGACCCGCAGGCGTCTGCCGTAGAGACCCATGGCGATCACCTTGCGCGGCTCGGCCCGGGTTCCCGGAAACGATGAGGGTCTCGCGGAAGTCGGTCCCGTCACCCGCGAGCCCTCCGGTGACCGAACACCTTGCGGGTAGCACGTCCACGAAACCTCGAGTCAACTCGCTGCCGTTGACCGCCAGACCATCGGAGAAGACCAGGACGTGAACCAGGGATTGATCGTCCAGCCGCGCCGCGAGGTCCCGACCGGCCTCCCGGCTGTCCGAGGATCTCGCACGAGGACGATCTCTGCCGTCCGGATCGAGGTGTAATCGAACTCGATCGCGGTGACCACGATGGACTCATCGCTGACGTGGGTGCCGCGGATCTCACCCGATGTCGAACACCCGATCAGCTTCGGCGTGCGGATAGTTCGCCGCCACCTCGGTCAACCGATCGGGGTCGCGCAGAGCTCCGCTGCCGCCGAAGACGAGGACCGCTTGCGCAGCCCTCGGCGACATGGGTATCAGCGGAAGCGATCCCATCCACAATCTTCCGACCAGTGGAGTCTGATCCGTCTTCATCCCAATTCAGCGTACTGCTGATTCTGGTCCATTCGAGGACGAATCGAGAACGATCGGGGTCGAGGTGTGATGAATCCCACTCGAAATCGGAGATAAATTGAGACTACGACGGGTTCGACGCCACCATGTGCTCCGGCATCTGCACCGCGACGACCTCGCCGGTCGCGCAGACCTCACCCGCGGCCGAACACGCTTGGCGCTGACGACAATCTTGCGTCCCTTGATCTCCTCGACCCGTCCGCGAACCTCGAGGGGCACCCCCATCGGCGTCGGTCGCAGATATCGCACGTTGATCGACGCCGTCACGAATCGGAAGGCCGGTTCGGTGCCGGGTTCGCGACCCGCTTCGCGGTAGGCCGCGGCTGCGGCTGTGCCCGTGCCGTGGCAGTCAACCAACGACGCGATGAGTCCGCCGTAGACATAGCCCGGAATCGCCGTGTGCTCGGGTCGGGGTTCGAAGACCGAAACCGTCTCGTCGCCGTCCCACCGGGTCTTGATCTGGTGGCCGTGCGGGTTGAGCCTGCCACAGCCGTAGCAGTGGCTCAGGTCGTCGGGGTAGAAATCCTGAATCGCCTTGTCGGTCATGCCTCAGTCCTCCAACGAACGATGCATCTCGAACCACTTCAGGATGTGCGCGACCTTGGCGATGAGCTGGCTCGGGCGCTTGGCGATGCCGTGCCCCGCACCGGGAATCCGGACCAGAGCGGTGTCGATCTTGCGGATCTTGAGCGCCTGGTAGTACTGCTCGGACTCGGATATGGGGGTCCGGTGGTCCTCTTCGCCGGTGAGCAGCATGGTCGGGGTTGTCACGTTGCCGACGAGGGACAACGGCGACCGTTTCATGTACTGCTCCATATACTCCCACGGCGGGCCCGGGAACCAGTAGCGGTAGAAGGTCGGATAGAAGTCCGCGGTGAGTGCGAAGCTGGTCCAGTTGATCACCGGTTTGGCGACCACGGCCGCGGCAAACCGATCGGTCATGCCCACTGTCCACGCCGAAAGCACCCCTCCCCCGCTGCCGCCGGTGACAAAGAGGTTCTTCTCATCGATGTATCCGCGCCCGATCACGGCGTCGACCCCGGACATGAGATCGTCGTAGTCCTGACTCGGGTAGTTGTGGTGGATGAGATTGCCGAACTCCTCGCCGTAGCTCGTGCTGCCGCGCGGATTCACATAGAGCACGACATAGCCCGCGGCGGCGTAGAGCTGGATCTCGGCGGCGAAACGGTCGCCATAGTTGGCGAACGGTCCACCGTGGATCTCGAGGATGAGCGGGTACTTCTTCGTCGCGTCAAAACCGGGCGGCGTGGCGACCCAACCCTGGATCTCGCGGCCGTCGAATGATGAGGGGAAGCGGATCTCCTCGACGGCGGCGAGTTCCTTGTGGCTGAAGAGATCGTCGTTAAGCGAGGTCAGCCTCGTCACCTGTTTGCGTTTTCCGGCCACCGCGACATCGGCCGGATGGTCGGGTCGAGAAAAAGTGAAGGCAAAGGTTCCGTCATCGGCCACCGAGTAGGTCCCGGCCGAGTACGGCCGGCCGAGGGAGAGGCCGCCGACATCGCCGGTGAGGGTCGCGATCTCGCCGTCCAGGGTCACGAAACCGAGCTTGGTGTTGCCCTGGTCGTCGTACTGGAAGAAGAGCCCGCTGCCGTCCTCGCTCCAGGTGATGTTCTCGACATCACGGTCGAAGTTCTTGGTCACCAGGATGTGGCCGCTGCCGTCCCGGTTCATCAGGTAGAGGCGGGTCACCTGGTAGCCCTGGTAGTGGTCGTCATAGCCGAGATAGGCGATCTTGGCGCCGTCGGGCGAGATCGCCGGGTCCGCGTCCGGACCCACACGATCGGTCAGGGCGGTGATCTCGCGGGTCTTCAAGTCGACCGAGTAGACCTCGGAGTTGCGCGGCTCGTACTCCCAGTCATCGTGCCGGTTGGCGGAGAAGACGAGGGCCTCGCCGTCGGGCGTCCACCGGGGATCCCGGTGGTGGAAGTCGCCGGAGGTGATCTGTCGAGGAGTCCCGCCGTCAGCGGGAAGCACGAAGATGTGGAAATACATATCCTTGAGATAGCCGACCCCATCCATCCGATAGAGCACCTTTCGGATGACCTTGGCGGGTTCGGCCCATTCGGCGCCGGGCGGTTTGGCCGGCATCTTGACAAAGGGCTCGACCGGCGCCGGCACCGGCATGGAAAAGGCGATATGCCTCCCGTCCGGCGACCAGGCGATCCCGCTCGCCGGGGCCGTGAGTTGCGCCAACCTGGCGGTCTGACCGGTGTCCATCCAGCGGCAGTAGACCTGGGCGGCGTGGTCTTCACCCGAAAGATAGATGAGTCTGCCGCCGTCGGGCGACCAACGAGGCGACCAGTGGTTCTCGCTGCCCGTGGTCAGCGGCCGGTGATCCGAGCCGTCGGCGTTGACGATCCACAGCGTCGACCGCTGCCGGTCGGTCATGATGTCCATGAACGTTCGGACATAGACGATCTGCCGACCGTCGGGAGAGATCTGCGGGTCGGCGGCGAATTCGAGCTGGAAGACGTCTATGAGGTTGAACCTGCCGTCGTCGATGTCATCGGCTGCGGCCGTGCCGAGGATGGCGAAGAGCATCAGGATCGAGGCGAGAGTCAGACGTTTCACTATTTTCCTCCAGGTCGTCGAGGCCGACAGCTATGAAGTATAGCCGCGTATCAGCGGCAGCGGCCGAGACCGTTTCCAAACACGAGGGATGGAGGCGCCCCGGCGGGGTGCCAGGTACATCATTGTGCCGGAACCACCATCCGGCGCCGCAACGCGCTGCGCACAATGGCGCTACCGGGCTCCCTCGGGTAGCGCGATGCGGTCAGCTATTCCGGCTAAGAAGCAGGCCGCCGGCGTGCCATCGGCGTGGTCACAGCCCTTCCAATCAACCCACGAGTGACCACGCCGATGGTGCGACGCTGGGCCGCCGGGAAGCCAAAGGGTCACGGCGTCCCAGAAGGCCGGAGCCGAAGGAATCAGGGACAGCGGCAGCGACCGGGACAGCGACCGCGACAGAAGCAGCGGCAGCGGCCGGGGCAGCGACAGCGACCGCCGCAGCGGATCGCTGGCGGATGCCGCCGCCCCAGATCCCGCCCCTACTCCCCCAACCGCGCCATGAGCGCGGCATAGATCTCGATGCCCTGCCAGAGGTTGCCGAGCCGGAGGTTCTCGTTGGGCGCGTGCTGGTTGTTGTCGTGGTTGGCGATCGGAACCACCACGATGGGCGGCGCGCCGAGGATCTCCGAGAACATCACCAGCGGCAGGCTGCCGCCGAGGCTCGGGGTGAGGACGATGGGGCCGTCGACGGCCTCGTCGACGATCTCGGCGATGGCCTTCGAGATCGGCAGATCCATGTCGGTCCACAGACCCCGGGTAGTCCGATCTCCCACTCGAGCCAGACGACCCGCTCGTGTCTCCCGCCGCACGGTCTGGGTCGGGTTCGGCGTGGACGATGTGCCATCCCGCGGCGCGAATGTGGGCCTCGGTGGCCTCCCGAATCGCGTCGGGAGTGACATCCGGAACGAGCCGGAAGCCGACCACCGCGGTCGCCGTCGGGGAGATCGCATTCTTGGCCTTGTCGCCGACCGCTCCCACCGAGAAACCGAGGAGGTTGATCGCCGGCCGGGCGATTCTCTCGGCGAGCGGGGTCGGCTGCCCCTCGGTCCAGCCGAGGTCGAGGTCCTTCTTGAGCTGCTCGTCCACCGGCGGCGCGGCGGCGAGGGCGGCGCGTGCCGTCTCGCCGAACGGGCCGAACGAGCTCGTCGATCCCGGCGATGAGGATGTTGCCGTCGGCGTCGCGCATGGAGGTGATGAGACCCGCGAGCTGCATCCCGGGGTCGGGCGCCCAGTTGCCGTAGTGCCCCGAGTGGAGCGCGACCGCAGGGCCGTAGGCGGTCATCTCGACCGAGGTCACGCCGCGGACGCCGTAGACCACCTGGGGCAGCCTGGTCTGGTGCATGGGGCCGTCGCAGAAGATCCACAGATCGGCCGCGAGCAGGTCGCGGTTCGCGCGGAGGATCTCCGCCATGTGCGGCGATCCGCCGTTCTTCCTCGCCGTCGAGGACAGCTTGATGTTGACGCTCGGAACGATCCCTGACGCATCGAGGGCATCGACAGCTGCCAGCAGCGCGACGATGGAGACCTTGTCGTCCGAAGCCGATCGGCCGTAGAGCCGCCAGCCGGGGTCGAGGGGTGGCGCGAGCTCACCCATCGGCACATTTTCGGCGCCCTCTTCGATCCGACCGGTGCGGATAAGCGACCTCCCAAGGATCGCTGTGCCAGAGTTCGGGAACCACCGGCTGGCCGTCGTAGTGGGCATAGAAAACCACCGTGCGGCGGGCTCCTTCGGCTCGATCGCTCGGCGAAGACCACCGGCGGGCGCATCCTCGGCGCGCAGCAGTGATACCGAGAAATGCCGCGTCTCGAGCAACCCGGTCAGATACTCGGCATTGACCTCCATTGCATCGAGATCCCCGGCGACGTTGGGCAGCGCCACGAGATCGGCGAGCTCGGTGACGATCTCGACTTCATGCTGGGCGCGGTAACTACGAATCTTTTCGAGGATTTCCCCCGGGGACGTTTCACCTGCCCCGGCATCGAACCCGAGACTTAGCGAGATGAGGACAACGACGAGCACGAGGCGGAGCTTCATGGCAAACCCTCCCGGATCTCTCCACGAGGATGGTAGTCGATCAGGGTCGGGACCGGGACCTCAGCACCCAGCCGCGGTGATCAAAGAAGGCCCACGACCTCAATTTCGATCTTCTTCTCATCCCCATCATCGAAACCGAAATGGTGGTACATCACCCGACCCTGACGATCGACGACCCACGAGGTCGGATAGCCCTGGACGCGGAATACCTCGTACACCACCTCGGCATCATCGGCGCCATTCTCGAGGCAGGTGAACTCGAGCCCGGCCTTTTCGATGAAGTTCATTGCCTGCTCGGTTTCTCGATTGGATTCGATCGCGACCATCTCGACACCCTCGGTCCGGTACTTTTCCCACAGGGTCTGCAAGCGTGGCAACTCCACGCGGCAGCCGCCTCAACCGGGGTTCCAGAATTCGATCACCATCACCTTGCCGATCATGGACGACAGGTTCACCAAAGCGCCGGAGTAGTCGGCGAGCGTCACGTCCGCAAGGGGGCGGGCGATCCGCCGGCGCATCTCCAGGGAGTAGTCCTCGAATCCGTCCTCGCCATGGTTGATGGCGATGTAGGCCTCTTTCAAGCCCTGGACCGCTTTCGGGTTTCCGCCCATCAATGCGTCGTGGGCGAAGAACTCGGCGGCCTGCTCGGGCTGACCGAGAGCGAGGGCGGCCTGGCCGCGATAGATGTCGAGCGGTGTCTCGGGGATGCCGACAAAATCGGTGATCGCCGGCAGCTCTTCAGCCAGCGACGAACACCTCGCCGCGCTTCATCCAGCCGGCCGAGGTTGGTCAGCGCCCCTCCCTGGTAGGCCAGCACCCAGGCCCGGCGGCGATTGACCGAAAACGCCACCTCGTTCGTCGCTGAAGTCATCGTCCGGATAGGCGGCGCGAAAGGTGGTCTCGTTGGCGAACGCCGCCATGGCGGCGGCGTGCTCGAGCATGAGCTCCCATGAGCCGGCCTTCTCGGCCGCTTGGACCAAATCGAGGTGATCGACAAACCCGAGCTCGCGGTGGGCCGCCAGTTCGTCGGCCACCGCGCCGAGATCGGTCGGCTCGCCGGCCTGGGCGGAGAGATCGTGGAGCCGGAGCCCGATTTTGAATCTCAGCTCGGGATCGCGGGTTCGCTCGAGGGTCGTCCGGGTGATCGCCAGCGCACCCGGGAGATCGTCCATTTCCCGAGTCCGGTAGTAGATGACATCGCCGAGTGCGTTTTCGGATTGCTCGGTGTCGGGGTAGGTGGCGATAAAGGCCTCGAGGATCGGCACCTTGTCCTCCGGCGCCTCGATCTCGTCGAGAACGGCCTGCATTTCCTTGAATGCGACGTCGGCCGAGGGTCGCTGCTGATCCTCGCGCGCACAGCCGATCACTCCGAGAACCAGGACAATGAGAACCGCGACGACATGACTGGTTCGAATCACCACTCCTCCTTCGGGGCCGATCGGCCCACGGAATTGAGATGGCGGCGATTCAGAAAAGGTTGAAAACTGAGCCCCATGCAAAACCCAGATCGCGCAAGGGCGGGTATAAAACCCGCCCCTACGAATTCTGTGGAAAGTATCGTTGGGGAGGGTTTTACACCCTCCCAACCCGATGGCTCAAGGTTCGACTGGCCTAGAAGCTGAGTAATTTCGCAAAAAGCTCAACTCAGTTCCACCCGGTCGAATCGTGTGAGCATCCCAATGATGCTCCGCCGATGGGATCGCCCGGTGGTGGATCGGCGGCGCGCCCGAGTTCTCGGTCGCCTCCCACTCGCGAAGATCGCGGAAGCGCGTCGAGATCGTCGCTCAGACGTCGCGAGGTGGATCCGCTCGGCACCGTCGGAATCGGCGAGCTCGGCATCGACCAGCACCTGGATCTCGGCGAGACCGGCCTCGAGGCGCGATCGCACCGGCGCCGGCGTCGCGGGGTCGACGATGCGGTCGACCATCCGATCGACCAGGACCCGTTGGACCACGCGGCGAATCTCCTGCTGATCCGGAGGCAGGCTGAGGTGGTTGAACGCGGCCTCGGTCATGCTCTCGAGCACCTCCTCGAGCGAGGGCTGCGCCGGATCTCGGAGGGATTGTTCGACGAGCCGAGCGCACCGCTCTGGCACCAGGACCGACGTCACAACGAGATCGGCCGCGGTGGCTGCCGCTCCGATCCAGTCAAAGACCGGGGCGGTGGCCGTTGCCAGTTCTTCGCGGGACCGCTCATAATCCGAAGGCCGTCGGCAGAAGCAACTCGGTGACCGAGTCGGGCACCGCGAGCACCACCGGGTCGAGGCCGTGGAGGACCGATCTCAGGGCTCGGCGCTGGTGCTCGGCAGCCACCGGAGCGGCACGCGCCCTGGGCATCGCCGCGGACCGCATAGGCATAGTCCACGCCGCCGATGAGCTTGACCGCCGCGATCAGCTGGTAGCGGTGGTAGAGATAGAGCGGGCTGAAAACCTCGACGAGTCGTGACAGGGCTCGCCCGGCGGCGAGGTTGCTCTCGCCGAAGCGATCGATGGCGATCCGGCGCACCTCGAAGGCGTGATCGAGGGCGGCGGCGCGCGTCGACGCCCGTTGTCCCAGAGGTGGGCGAGCGGGTGGGCCGAGCCCGACGGGGCGGGCGTCGTCATCGGACATGAAGGCGAGCTCGCGCTGGAGACCGTCGGCGATGATCGAGGCGAGAAGCTCGTCCTCGGTCTCGCCGGGCGCGGGCTGGGCGTAGGCGTAGCGCACGGCGTGGAGATCCCAGTCCCCGACCCCGACGCCGTAGGCGCCGGGAGAGATCGAGCTCGCCGTCGTCGGTGATCTCCACCAGCGGCGCCGGGTAGTCCATCACCGAGGCGCGGCCGCCATAGGTGCTCGCGGCGAAGTTGTGGGTGAACCCGAGGGTGTGGCCGACCTCGTGGGCCGAGAGCTGCCGGATCCTGGCCAGCGCGAGCTCGACGGGATCGTCGGGCGCCGCCGCTGCCGGTCGCGTCGGCTCCCGACCAGGCCCTCGATGAGCAGCCGGTCGTGGCGCACCCGCAGCGAACCCAGCGAGACGTGGCCCTTGATCATCTCGCCGGTGCGGGGATCGACGACTGCCGCCGCCGTAGGACCAGCCGCGGGTCGAGCGGTGAACCCACTGGATGACGTTGTAGCGCACGTCCAGCGGGTGGACGCCCTCGGGCAGGATCTCGACCCGATAGCCGTCGATGAACCCGGCTGCCTCGAAGGCCTCCGCCCACCACGAGGCGCCCTCGACCAGCGCGCTCCGCACCGGCTCGGGCGCACCGCGATCGACGTAGTAGACGATGGGCTCCACGGCCTGAGACCGCTCGGCGGAGGGATCGGTCTTCTCCAGCCGGTGGCGGACGATCCACCGGGTCTCGATGGGTTCATCCAGCGGCGCCGCGTAGTCGGCGAAGACCGACCGGAGACGGAGCCTGCCCGCGGGTCGAAGCGCCGCGGCGTGTAGCCGTCATCGGGCAGGCGGATGAGGGAGTGGTGCTGGACGAGGGTCACCGCACTCGGCGGTCGGCGCGGTGCCGCGCCACGAGCTCGCCCGGGTTGTCGCCGGCGAAGGTCAGGACCGCCTCGAACTCGAGGTTGTCGGGGAAGGCCAGGAAGGCGTCGACATCGACCGCGCTGCGGTCGGTGTCGAGCTTGAAGCTGCCCTGATCCGGTGTCCCGGAGCCGGGCCACCACGCCGTGCGCATCGCGGATGAGGAACGAACTCAGATCGACCAACGAGCGGCCGTCGGGATCCCGGGCCGCGATGCCCTCGGCCCAGAGCACCGAGGTCGCGAACGACTGGCGCACCGCGCGGGCTTCATCCGGGTCCTCGGTCGAGCGCCCGAAACCCGAGGTTGAGCTCCTCGAGAAGCACCCGCTCGCCGAGCCGCCGCAGCTGAACCAGCCGCGCCGGACCGAGCTGACCGCGATCGAGCCCGACCGGGTTCGAGCCGAGCCCGGTGAGCAGCCCCTCGACATAGAGCAGCTCGGCCGTCACGCCGTGCTCCCCCGGGGCCGGGAGCTCGAGATAGATCCGCCCCCGGTTGCGGTCGAGCCACGTCGTGAGCAGACCGTCGGCGCGTTCGAGCCCGGCGGTCTTCTCGGCGATGGTGGGCATGGGCTTGTCGGCCTCGGCGGCTGCGGCGAGAGTCGCCATGGTCAGGATCAGGATTCCGGACGCGATCGTGTTCTTCAAGGTCATTCTCCATCCTCGCATTCAAAGATGATTGTGGCGGTCTATCTGCGGGCGGGACGCCCGCACCACAAATTCGCACCGTTGTGGGGCAGGCATCTTGCCTGCCCTTCAGGGGCGTTTCCGTCGGTATCGATGTCAACTCCCAACTCATCGCACCATGAGCAGGCTGGAAGCCTGCTCCACAATGGACGCGCCGACTTGTCGAAGAATCCAGGCGAATCGTGGCGCTGCGCGTCTCGCGTCGCTATCGACCTCGCTCATGACTACTCCAACGCGATCAATCCATTCCGGCGGCCAGGTCGGCAGCCCGCTTCCGGGGGTCCACGGACCTCCCGGCGCTCTCGACCTTCTGTTGCAGTTCGACGAGATCCACCTCCACCAGCGGGCGGAGATCGGCGAGGACCTCGGTGAGCGCCTCCGATGCGATCTCGTAGTTCCGTTTGTGGGTCGCGGTCGCCGCCGAGCTCGAGCTCCAGTGCGCCTCCATCACCCTCTGGATCCGATCGACGGTCGATGGCGCGATGGGCTCCCGCCGCTTGCTGACGGTTGCGTCGCCGAAGAGCTCCACCTCGATGGCGGCCAATCGCCGTTGCAGGCTGCGCACGCCTGGCTCCCGCGGCGTCGTCGATCCCGGGGGTGCCGTCGATGGCGGTGCTCAGGGCCGTCAATCGGGTCCGAGTCTCGTTGACCACCTCGACGGTGGCCAGGACCGCCCGCTGGAGCTCCGCCGCCCGGCGCTGGAACGCCTGCCAACGCCTCCCGATCCGCCGCCGGCAGGGTGGCGATTCCCAACGGCACCGCGTCGAAGCTCTGCGCCTCGCCGATCTCGGTCAGCACCCCGTCGACCCTCTTGAAAAGGCGAAAGGTGTAGGTTCCAGGCGCCACCAGGGGTCCGCTGTCTTCGACGTGTCCCCATTCGTCGTTCATTGTCACCACCCGTGACCGGCTCCAGCGACGGCCAGCGAAGATCCCAGACGACCCGGTGGATGCCGGCGGTCGACGGCGCGGCGATCCGGCGGACCACCGTTCCGGATCCGTCCTCGACTGAGACCACGATGGACGGCGCCTCTTCGAGATCGGCCTCGCGCAGCTCGTTCCAGCTCGGGATCGTCACCGACTCGCCCTTCGCCGCCAACTCGCGCTCGGTCGTGCGTCGCGTCTCGTGCCGGCTCTTCAAATCGTCGCGGAGATAAAAGGTCAGTACGGCGCCGAACGGCGGGTTGGGGGCGGCAAAGAGACCGTCTCCGAAGGTTCCCTTTTCGCCCCAGCCGAGATCGCTCGAGCGGAGGAACTGAAAGGCAGTCTTGACCGGGAAGGTCGCGGCCTCGGCGTCGAGCAGATCGGCATCGATGAAACGAAGCGGCGTGTAGTCGTCGAGGATGTAGATACCGCGGCCGAAGGTGCCGGCCACGAGATCGTTCTCGCGGCGCTGGATCTGGAGATCGCGAAAGGCGATGGTCGGCACGCCGCCGTCAAGCTCGATCCAGTTCGCTCCGCCGTTGACGGTCACGAAGAGCCCGAACTCGGTCCCGGCGAAGAGCAGCCCGTCGCGCTCGTCGTCATCGACGACCGACCAGAGGACGTGGCGATCGGGCAGATCGCCGGCGATGGACGTCCAGGAGCGTCCGCGGTCGGTGCTCCTGAGAAGGTAGGGCTTGAAGTCGCCGCTCTTGTGGTTGTTGAAGGCGGCATAGACGGTGTCGGGATCACGCACCGACGCGGCGAGATCGGCGACGTAGGTGTTCTCCGGAACGCCCGGGAAGACGCCGATCTTGCGCCAGCTCTCACCGCCGTCCTCGGTCACCTGGATCAGCCCGTCATCGGTGCCGGCATAGATCAGACCTTCCACCAGCGCCGATTCGTCGAGGGCGACGATGTTGCCGTAGAACGAGGTGAAGACGTTCTTCCAGACCGCGTCGACGCTCCACACCCGGCCCATGACCTCGAGCGAGTTGCGGTCGATGCCGCGGGTGAGATCCGGGCTCACGGCGCGCCAGGTGTCGCCGCGGTCATCCGACCGGAAGAGCCGGTTGCCGGCGAAGTAGAGTCGGCTGCCCAGAGTGCGGGCTGATGATCAGCGGCGAGTCCCAGTGCCAGCGGATCGGGTCCTCGCCGGCCTCGGGCTGGGGCTGGATGTCGACCATCTCACCGTTGAGCGCGGTCGTAGCGCACCAGCCCGCCGTACTGGAACATGGAGTAGACGATGTTCGGGTTGTCGGGATCGACCCGAGTCTGGTAGCCGTCGCCGGTGACGGTGACGAACCAGTCGCGGTTGGTGATCCCGTGCCGGCTGGTGGTGCGCGACGGGGCGCCCTGGGAACTGTTGTCCTGGGTCCCGCCATAGACGTTGTAGAACGGCTCGGCATTGTCGGTGCCGACCCGGTAGAACTGGGTAACGGGCAGGTTGTCGATGTACTTCCAGGTCTCGCCGCGGTCCCAGGACTCGTAGAGTCCGCCGTCGCCGCCGACCATCAGGTACTCGGGATCGTCGGCGTCGAAGACCATCACGTGGGTGTCGACGTGGCGGTTTTTCCACGGCATGGGCTTGAAGTGGCGCCCACCGTCGTTGCGAAACCTGCATCAACATGTCCATGGAATAGACCCGATCGGCGCGGTGAGGGTCCGGGTAGAGCTTCTGGTAGTACTGGGGATCAATGGGGACATAGCCGCTCATCCGCTCCCAGGACTCGCCTCGGTTGAGCGACCGGTAGAACCCGCTGTGCTCGCCCTCGGCGGGGATGGTGGCGTAGACCACATCGGGGTTCTCGGGGGCGAGCGCGAGCCCGATCCGTCCCATGTGGACCGTCGGCAGCCCCTTCTCGAGCTTGCGCCACGACGCTCCGCCGTCGGTCGACTTGTAGATCGCCGACTCGGGTCCGCCGGCGATGAGGGTCCAGACCCGGCGACGTCGCTGGTACGAGGCGGCGATGAGGGTGTCGGGATCGCGCGGATCCATCACCACATCGGTGATGCCGGTGTTTTCGCTCACTTCGAGAACCCGGTTCCAGGTCGCGCCGCCGTCGGTGGTCTTGTAGAGGCCGCGGTCGCCGCACCGGGCGCCCACAGCGGACCCTGCGCCGCGGCGTAGACCACGTTTGAGTCCCGCGGATCGATGAGGATCCTGGCGATGTGTTCCGAGGCCTCGAGCCCCATCCGGGTGAAGCTCTCTCCGCCATCGAGGCTCTTGTAGACCCCGTCGCCCCAACCGACGCTGCGTTGGCTGTTGGCCTCACCGGTGCCGACCCAGACCACCCACGGGTTCTTGGGGTCGACGGTGACGCAGCCGATGGAATACGAGCCGTAGTCGTCGAAGATGGGTTTCCAGGTCGTCCCCGAGTTGACGGTCTTCCACACCCCGCCGGACGAGACCGCGACATACCACGTGGCGGGATCCGACGGGTCCTTGGCGATGTCGGAGATCCGCCCCGACATGAAGGCGGGCCCGATGCCGCGCAGCTCGAGCCCCGCGAGGGTCTCGGCGGTGACTCGGCCCTGTGCATCATCGGCGGCAGAAACGCCACCCGTCGAGAACAAACAACACAGGAGAAACGCCACCGATGTGCAACGATTGCGAGTCATGCACCCACGACCTTTCTTCGTTTCCAGGATCAACTCCATGCGGGCGGGACGCCCGCACCACAACAGCGCTCGACCATTGTGGCGCGGGCGTCTCGCCCGCGAAAAACCACAGACATTGAATTCTCGAGGCAAACCGACTCCGCTGCGGGATTTTTCAAGAGCCCGCCAACGACGCTGATGGTCGGTCCTCCGGTTTTCAATCCACCTGCCAGTCCCACTTATCGCCGTCGCCGCCGTTGTCCCGCTTGACACTGTAGACCCCCATGCCGGCGGCCACGGGCTTGTCCTCGGCATCGGGGTGGAAGGCGCGGAGCTCGGCGACGCCGACCCGGTTGCCGAGGCGGACCACCTTGGCCACCACGATCAGCGGCTCGGCGCGACCCGGCCGGAGAAGATCGACTCGCAAGATCGATGGTCGAGACCCGATCGTGGGGCCCGGCCTGGGACCACACCGCGAGCCCGCCGGTGGTGTCGAGGGTCGCCGAGATCGCGCCGCCGTGGAGGGCGGGGATTTCGGGATTGCCCACGTGCTCCGGGCGGTACGGCAGCTCGACCCGAACCAGTCCGTCCTCGATCTCAAGGCAACGCAGACCGAGGAGCTTGTTGAACGGGATGTGCGATTCGAAGATCTCGGCGAGTCGTTCGGCGTCGTAGGTGGGGATCTCGAGGTCGAGTCGTCAATGTGTTCTCCCGTCGCTCACGCCCACGAGGGCGAGATCGAGCGTTAGTGTAGCCCGATTCCCAGACGGGATCTTCGGAGGGATCAGCACGGTTCTCGGTGTGATAAGCCGAATCGAACGAAACCTGACAACTCTTCTACGGCGAGGTGACCGCCCAAACCGAGGTGTCACCGCTCTCGAAGTCGTCGGAAAACAGCGGCCCAACAAATTCGACAGCACCGATATCGGCAACCGCAATCCCGTCGAAATCACCATCGACGGGGCGGGCGAATCCACGCTGGTCGGTAGCACCGGCATCGACCGGATCGCCGGCATCCACCGCCGGGCTCTCCGGCGCGAGGGCGTGGGTCCAGGTCGGACCGCCGTTGTCCGCCAGCGGACCGTACAGCGGGTCGCTGTCGCTGATGTCTCCGGGCCGTCGAAACCGCAACCGGTTCCGTCCTCGAGGTTGTAGCCCTCGCTGGTCACCCGGTTGGCACAGTTGAACGGCGTGTTACCGGCGACGATGGTGTTGTGCAGGAAGCAGGGCACTCCCAGTTCATCAGACCCGAGTGCTCGGTCTCCGGACCGGTATTGTCCACAATCGTGCAGCCGTCCAACGTCGCCATCGCGACTCGATCGTTGAAGACGCCGCCACCGGTGTTCCCGCTCACCGTTGTGTTGACCAGGCTCATGTTCGCCCATCATCTGATTCGCCAGCCCGCCTCCGTGCGCCGCGTGTTCGCCGAGCACCGTGCTGTTGCTGACGGTCAACCAGCCCTCGTTGAGGACGCCTCCACCGCCGAGATCCGAGGCCGATGTTGTCGGCGATGGTCGTCCGGTCGATGGTGGGTCGCGCCGTTGATGGCGACGCCGCCGCCCCAGGGCGCCGAGTTGAGCCTCACCGTGCTGTCGGTGAGAATCGTCGATCCGCACGCGGCGAGGCCGCCACCACGGCCGCTGGCGGTGTTCTCCTGAATCGTGACGTGATCGAGGATCGCGCTCCCCTCGCACTCGACGTAGATGCCGCCGCCGGTGTCCGCCTGGTTCATGGTCACCACGGTGTCCTCGAGCTCCAGGTGGCCACGCCACCCGACAAAGACGCCGCCGCCGAACGTGACCTCGCCGCCGCGAATCGTGAACCCCGAGATCCGCGCCTGGACCCCCGTCTGAACATCGATGACCGGACTCCAGCCGTAACCCTCGATGATCGTCGTCGCGGCGTCCTCTCCGACCAGCATGACGGTTTCGTTGAGGTGAAAGATCTCGGCGTAGGTTCCGGCAGCGACCCGGACCAGTTCACCCGGCGCCGCCAGACTGAGAGCCACGTGGATGGTCGGGCACGGCGTCGCCGGTGATGCGCAGTCGTTGCCGTGAGAGCCCGTCGTTGGCGACATACCAGGTCGACGCCGCAGCGCTGGTCGCCATCGCCGCGGGTGTCGTGAGCTCGCTGATCACGGTGTTCCGGTTCTCCGGCCCGGCTTCGGTGACACTGCAGATCTTGAAGTAGTAGGTGGTGCTCGGGAGCAGACCGAACACGGTCCACGAGTTCGCGTTCTTGTCGATGGCGCGACCGTGGTGGAGAAACGGTCCCGCCGGACTTTCCGACACGAAAATGTCGTAGCCGCCGGCGTTCCAGGCGAAGGGAATCGGGTCCCAGACGAGCGTGGCCGACAGACCGGTCGAAGCGACGACCGAAAAACCGGTTGGAACCACGGTCTGGATGTCCTTCCACTGCGGGCCGCACTTGGCGTCGAGAAAGGCCATCACCGCCGGATCGCCGCTGTAGAGCCCGTTCATGTTGATGTCGCTGCTGTTGTCGCCGAGCGAGCCGAGGCTGGTGATGGTCGCCGGCACCGGTCCCATCAGGTTGTTGGCGGCCAGGCTCATCCACTGGAGATTGGCGAGATCGCCGAATTCGGCCGGGATCTGACCCTCGAGGCGGTTTCGGCCGAGATCGAGCGCCCAGAGCGAGGCGAGGCCGCCGATCTCCGGCGGGATCGAACCGCTGAGCCGGTTGTTCCCGAGGAAGAGCTCCTGGAGGTTGCTCAAGGTCGTCGATCTCGGCCGGGATCGGTCCCGAAAGCAGATTGCTCCTGCAGAGTTCAAGAGACCCAGGTTCGCGAGATTGCCGATGGCTGTCGGGATCGGCCCGGAGCAGGTGATTCCGCTCCAGATCGAGGTGGCCCAGTGAGGCCAGATTGCCGAGTTCCGGCGGGAGGGAACCGGTGAGGTTGTTGTCGTCTGAGATGGAGCTCGGTCAGCGCTGTCAGATTGCCCAGTCCGGCGCGTACGGGATCTCCGGACCAATGAGGTTGTCTGCAGGCAGATGATTCAAGGCCGCCAGGTTCCCGAGTTCGGCGGGATCTGGCCCGTCAGCCGGTTGTCGCCAAGACCGAGAAAACCGAGGGTGCGAGAGGTTCGCCGAGCTCGCAGGCGGAATCGGCCCCGTGAGCCGGTTGTCGGCCAGATCGAGGTGTTGAAGTCCCGGCAGTGAACCCAACTCGGGCGGAATCGCGCCATCGAGATCGTTGCCGTTCAAAACCAGACCCATGAGGTTCGGATTGCCGCCGAACTCCGACGGGATGGGTCCCGTCAGCTGATTGCCCGCAAGATCGACCCACCGAAGGGCCGGCAGATCCGCCAACCCGGTTGGGATCTCGCCGGTCAGTTCATTGCCCCAAAGATGAATCTCCTCCAAGCTGGTCAGATTTCCGAACTCGGTTGGAATGACACCCGTGAGGCGGTTTTGGTTGCTCCCGAACCACACGAGGCTCGACAATGTAGCCGAGTTCCGGAGGGATCGAGCCACTGAGCCGGTTCTGCGCAAGGTTGATCCACTGGAGGACTCCAATGCTGCCAAGATCCGGCGGGATACTCCCGCTCAGTCTGTTTCCCGGAAGATCGAGAGTATGGAGCATCTCCAGAGTACCGATTTCCGGCGGGATCCCACCGATCAGTTGATTCCACGGCATGAACAACCCCTCGAGCTCGGTGAGATCCTGGATTTCGGGCGGAAGAACACCGTTCAGGTTGTTGCCGCCGAGGTGGAGTTCGATCACATTGGCGTCGCCACCCGAGCAGGCGACACCGAACCAGGTGCACTCGGTGCCCGGGCCACCGAGCCAGTTGGTCGAGTTTCCCCAACCCGGACCGCCGGTGCTGTCGTAGATCGCGATGAGCGCGTCTCTCTCCGCCTGCGGAATCGCAGCCTCCGCGCACGGCAGAATCAGCAGAATTACAGCAGGCAGAGCGATGATGTCGACAAATCTTTTCATTGCGGTCTCCTCCCCCTAAGCCGGATCACAAAACCCGTTCAACAACTCAACGCACACCAGGGTCGAGCACCCACGTGCGTTGAAGCAATGGGCACGCGACCTTCACGCATGTCCATTTCGGCGCCAATTGTCGAATCCTGTGATCTCAATATAGGGCTCGAAGGAGCGAGACGCCACCCTGGAAAGGTGATGCCACACTCCATTCATCGGTGAAGAACCACCGCCCACTGGACCTGGGCGTTACAATTCGCGCCTGGTCCTTTGTAGCGCGGGCGTCTCGCCTGCGTCGAGGGCCTCGATGTCCGAAGCGCGAAGCAATCAAGTGCGTCACGAAACGCCGACGGGACGTGGGCGCTACAATCCGCTCCGGGTTGTTTGTAGTGCGGGCGTCCCCCGTGCAGGTGACGCCTTCACGCCGGCGAGACGCCGGCGCTACAACGGCGAATCATTCGGTTCAAGAAACGCGAGCACCCGCCGGTTGAAGCGGTCCGCCTGGACCAACGAGAGGTCGTGGCCGCAGCCGGGGAAGAGCTCGGTTTCGATCTCGGGCGCGACGGTGTTGAGCTTTGTCGACCGCCTCGGCGCCGGTGATCGAGTAGATCACCTCGTTTTCGCCGACGAGGAAGAGCACCGGAACCTGGAAGCTCCGCCACTCCTCATCGGTCAGGACCGTCGGGTTGACCATCTGCTTGAGCTTGAAGCTGCGCAGACCGAGCCAGGCGTTGTCCTCGGCCTCCACGACGATGCGGCGCTGCTCGGGGGTGCCCTCGGCGGCATCGTGGAGGGCCCAGCGGACCATGCTCCTGGTGAAGTGCGGGTGCGGAATCAGGCACATGATCCCCTTCTTGATGAAGTCGCCGCTGAACCACGCCACCGTCGCCGCGGGAGCGACCAGGACGACCCTCGCGAGACGCTCCGGGTGCCACAGAGCGTACTGGCCTGCGATCCAGCCGCCGTAGGAGAGACCGAGGAGGTTGACGTCGTCCTCGATGCCCAATCGGACGAGGAGTTCGTCCAACCACTCGACGAAGTCCTCCGGCGTCGTCATGTTGCGGACGTAGACGCTGCGGCCGAAATCAAAGATGTTGTCCACCGCGAAAACGCGGTAGTTCTCCGACCACGCCGCCACGTTGGGCTCCCACAGGAGCGAGGTCGCATTGGCGCCCGGCAGGAGAACCAGCGCCGGTCCGTCCTCGGGTCCGCTGATCCGGACAAAGGTCTCGCCCCACGAGGTGTCCACATACACCTCTTTCGATGGAACCGGCCACCTCGCGGCCCGGGCGTCGTAGTTCGCGAGGTAACGATCCCTCTTCGCCGCCGACTTGAACGGGTGGACGCCGTCGACCACCACCGGCCGGTTCATGGCGCGCACCTGAAGCGCGATCCAACCCACGAGACCGAGCACCACCAGAATGACCGAGCCGCATCCGATCCCGAGCAATCTGAGTAGCCTTCGCTTCTTCGGCTTGGTCATGGCGATGCACCCCTTCGGGCTCCAGGGTACCCGTTCAGAATCGGAGGGGCAAAAGAGTGCGGCCCCGGAAGGGCCGCACGAGTATCACGATTCAGTTTTCAAATGAGACTTTTCTGAAAAATTCAAGGGTCGGACACTCAGATCCACCGAACCTCCTCACCATCAGGCCGGCGGGACGCCGGCCCTACAACGGATCTCAGCTCTTTGTGGTGCTGGCGTCCCGCCGGCACGGAGACCTCGAGCCATGGGATAAGAGGGATTTTGCAGGAGACCCAGGGTCGATCGAGTCAGAACATCCAACCGATCTCGAGCCCGATGACGTCGAACCGAGGCGTTCCGTTGGCGTTGCCCCACTGCTGCCACTGGCTGGTGTAGTTCAGACGGGCGAAGGTGCTGTAGTTGAAGTCCCAGCGCACGCCCAACGAGGCCTGGTAGGAGAAGGCGTCGGTGGTCTTGGTCGGGTAGGAGGTGTAGCAGATGTAGCCGTACCAAGGGTCCCACCAGCATCCTGTGATCGGCGCGCCGTTGGGGATGTTGGTGTCCAACCAGGTCCAGCCGATACCCGCGCTGACGTAGGGTGTGATCGGGCCTTCAAGGAAGTTGTAGACGAGGTTTCCCGTGACGGCCCAGGTGTCGTAGCTGCCGGATGCGAAGATCGGCGTGCCCTCATCATTGATTATTCTGCCGCTGTAGCCGATGCCCGCCCACTGGAAGCCGAAGGTGGTGGCGAGGTGCTCGTTGAGGTTGTAGCCGCCGAGGAGCGAGAAACCGAAGTCGTCCTTGGTGCTGACGGTCGAACCGCCGTCGAAGTCGAGATCGGCGCCGAGCTGGTACATCGCGCCGAAGGCGAACTCGAATCGATCGTCGCGGTCCTCGGCCTCGACGGTCGCGGCACCGGCGACCAGCGCGACCGCGAGGGTGACTGCGAAAATCGTCTTGCTGATCTGCTTCCCACTCAGGCTGTGCATGTATTCTCCCTTACTTCATGCCCTCTCGGGCTGACTCATTTGGTTGGCGGTTGATGAACGACTTCAGAACTTGACCAGGTACTTCTTCCCCTCGAGACAAACACTGAAGGCCTTCTTGAAATTCTCGATCTGTTCGGCCGTCGCCTGCTGCGCCTGCTGGCCCTGCTGCGCCGCCTGCTGGCTCGCGCCCGCCTTGGCCTTTTTTGTCTGGCGACGGGCGACGACGGCGCCGGCGGCTGCGCCGTAGGCAGCCCCCCTGCCGGCGTCGTCGCTGGCGATCTCGCCGATGAGGGCGCCTGCGGCTGCGCCGCCGACCGCGCCCTTGACCCCGGCGCCCTGGCCGGAGGCGGCGATCTGCTGCTGCGTCTGCTGCGTCTGCTGCGCCTGCTGTTGGGCCTGTTTCTCCAGATCGAAGGGATCGGTGCCCGTGTTCTGCACCGCCCAGTCGTAGCAGGTGGCCTCGTCCATCGACTGCTGCGCGGGGGTCTGCCCCTCGTTCGGAAAGACATAGCAATCGATGGCTGCGGCGAGGGACTGTTGCGCCGCGGGTTCGGTCTGCGCCATGGCGACTCCGGCGGCGATGATGATCAGCCCGATGGCAATCGTGACTCGGTTTTTCATGGTGTGACGTCCTTTCAGTTGCGGCCGGATTCCGCGGTGTTTGCGACCGGTGTGCACGAACCGAACACGGCCACCGCCGTGCCCTCGAAGGCGACCGCGACCGTGACCTGGCCGGTGGCCTCGGTGATGATCCAACTGAAGGCCCGCCCCATCTCGAATCCTTGGAGCACGATGGTTCCGTCACGACGGTCCACGTGCTCGATGGGGGTCGTCCGGTTGAGGCCGCTTGCGTTGGTCGAACTCAGACGCTTGGCATCGAGATCGACTTCGATAAACGCCGGAATGTTGACGTTCCAGGGCAGGTCAATGGCACACTCGCCGTCTTCGTAGCACACGGTGGCCTGAACAGCGGCGCACAGGATCCGATTCGCCCCCGCGAGGTCGTCCGCCGACGCCGTCTGACCCGCGAGGGTCGAGATCACTGCCAGAGCGACTCCGAAAGTCTTCCGCATATCGAATCTCCCTTTCTGCCGAGGTGCTCATGAGCCTCAGAAATGAAATGCCACACCGAGCTGGGGGCCGGCGATGAGCATGTCGTAACCGAAGAAATCACCATTGCTTTCGTGCTGATAGTCCATGTCGATGGCGCGATAGCCCAGAATGATCGAAACCACATTCGATGCCTTGAAGCCGATATCGGCGTAGGCCTGCCAGGCGAGATCCGAGCCGACGCCGAAGCCGCCGATATCACCGTGGACGCCGAGCTTCCAGTGCTTGGCCAGCGGAACCGCAAGGTGGACGCCGACAAAGGGGTCGATCCAGCTCCTGCTCTCGTCGACCCGCTCTTCGACGACCTGACCGATGTATCTCAGCCCGCTGTCGAGGTCCACCCAGCGCGCGCCGACAAGCACGGTCACGATGGGCATCACCCGATACCCGCCCGCGACCTCGAAGAGGGTCTGTGTTACAGTGGCCGACCCCGTCCCCAGCAACACATCCGCATCCGCCCCGAGATCGACATAGATCAGATCCGAGCTCACCACCCAGTGCTCGCTCTGCATGTCGAAGTGAAGCATGCCGGCAAAGTCCAGATCGCTGAGGATGTCGCTGAACGAAACATCAACGTCCGCGTCGATGCGATTGACGGTGATCGTCCCGTCCATTCCGGCGGCCCACAGGTACGGCGCGACGGTGAATTTCCACCCGTCCGTGTCGGCTTGAGTCGAGTCGGATTGGGCGGCCGCCGACGATCCGACCATGGCCATGACAATCGATGGCGAGCAACGCGATCAGTGACTTGATTTCATCTCATTCCTCCCACGAAAGAACCGGACGTCTCCGATCGTCGGCGACACCATAGCCCGCTGGCGGCGCTTTGGGAACTCGCAAAATTACGGGGTCGGCAGCGGCCGGTCAGTCGAACGTGACCGGTTCCCACGACGGGTCGGGGTTGTAGAGTTCCATGGCTCGGAACTCATCGAGGGTGTTCTCCCCGAGATCCTTCTGGTAGACGATGCCGTCGTTGCTGACGATAAAGCTCTTGACCCCGGTCAAACCGTATTCCGCCGGAGCGGCGGCGAGGGCGAAGCCGCCGATCATCGCGTCCTTGATGACAAAGTCCATTTCACCGAAGGGCGCGTCCGGGCCCTGTCCCTCGAGGATCTTGAAGTAGTAACCGTGGAACGGCGTCGTATTTTTCGGTGTAACCCTCGTCGAGGGCTCGGGCGATCCCCTCACCCACCGGCCCCTGCCAGGAACCGTCCGCGTCCTGCCACGCCAGCCCGTCCTGGGTGCCGGGGGTGCTGATGACGCGCCGCGCATACTGGTTGACCAAAGCGCCGTCGTGTTTTTCCGAAGCGTAGTCGTACTGCGCCTCGACATAACCGAGGCAGATTTCGATGGCGTCGAGCTCGTTGAGCCCGATGCGGCGGTAGAGAATCTCCTCACGACCGGCCGCGGTGTCGAACCGCCATTTGCCGCGCCTCTCGACGATGGGCATGGGCAATGGCCAGTCTTCGGCCCCGACGGACAAAACGGCGACTTTCGGCTGCTCGGGATCGATGGTCACCTGCATCTGGGTCCGCGCCTGTTGGGCAAAGGCCTCGGCCTGATTCTGATCGTAGACCGGTTCGCCGGTGACCACGAGGTCCACCCCATCCGGTCCCAGAATCCGGGTCAAAGCCGGCACATCGAAGTTCTCGGCGGCGACAACGAGCGCTTCCGCCGCTTCTTCGGGCGTCTCGAACGCCGTCCCGGTGCCCCCGGATTTCGCGGTCCCGTTCCCGCACGCGGCCGTCAAAAGCAAGACGGCGAACGACGACTCCGAGGCAGAGCGCGAGACCCGCGATACGGACACGATGATTGATGGATTTCTGACTGCCGATTGAACCGTGCATCACGTTCACCTCCGCCTCCCGCCGCCCCCGCCGCCTCGGGACCCCATGCTCGACGCGCCCCGCGAGCTCGCCGCCCGGGCGTTCGACCCGCTGTAGCCGGCGGAGCTCCCACCGAAACCGCCGGCCTTCGCCCCGCTGCTCGACGGGATGTTGCGGCTGCCGATGTTGTTGGTGCTTGCGGATGGTCCCCCGCCGCCGGCACGGTTCGCGGTACTCGGCCCAGCAGCGCTCCCCGAGCGGTTGGCGGTGCTCGGGCTGGCGCCACTCGGTCGGCTGCCCGTACTTCCGGCGGCACGATTCGCCGTACTCGGGCTGGCGCCGCCCGGCCGGCTGCCGGCACTCCCGGCGGCACGGTTGGTACCGGCGCTGGCGCCGCCCGCTCGATTGCCGGCCGAGGCCTGCTGGCGGGCGGTCGCCTGGCGGCTGCTCATCGAGTCGCCGCGCGCCGATCCGCCGTACTTGCTCGCCGTCGCCTTGTTCGCGTACGGCGTTCCGCCGCGGTGCGCTGAATTGTGCTGCCAGTTGCCGCCGTCGACGTTGACGTTGCTGTTCCGATTGAAGTTGTTGTTGACGTTGATGTTGACGTTGCTGTGTCCCCAACCGCAGTGGCAGCACGAACCGCCCCAGATCGCCGCTCCCCACATGACCCCGACGCTGAACGCCACGAACGCGCCGCCGGGGTTGTAAGGCGGGTAGTAGACCGGTGGGTAGGGGTAGACCGGCGGCGGGTAGACGTAGGTCGGGTTGTACGACGGTACGTAGATGATCTCCGGGTCGGCGGGTTGAACCACGATGACCGTCTTGGTCTCGACGACCTCGGTCGTCACGACCTGTTCCTTGTTGGTCTCGAGCGAGCCCTTGTCCTTGGCCTTTGCCCGCATCCGCTGCACGGCATCCATGACATCGGTCTGGTTCAAGAGGAACGCGTTGCCGAGCTCCGTGACCCACTGAATGTCGTCGGAGAGGCGCTTCACCAGATCGGGCAGCGCCGCCATGGACTGGATGCTCGGGTCCCAGGGCTGCGTCGCCACCGCCTCGGCCAGCGCGTCCCCCTCGAGACCGAGGTTCTTGCCGAGCCACTGCTGCAGCTGGATGATCTCGAGCGGGTAGGTCGAGGCGACGAGCACCTGGGCGAGCAGCGGATCGGGGTAGAGGGCGACCGGAGCGACCAGCGAGTCGAGCTCGTCGGGCGGGATCCTGACCGGCGCCTCTTCGGTCGCGGCGGCCGGCGCCGCTGCCGCCTCCTGCGCCCGCAGAGAAGCCGGGCCGCCCAGTTGCAGGATCACGGCTGCGATCGCGATCACCGCGATCGTCTCTCTTCCCGGTCGGGACGAATTGGTTGTTGCTGACATCACTGCAGACCCCTTTCGCTCGCTCACCGGGACGCTTCCCGCGGATGAAATGTACCGCCTCTTCGTCGTCGGATATTACAGTACCTGCCCCGCCGCGAGATGGGAACTCGAAAAACTACGTGGTCGCCTTCGGCGGCAGCGGATTCGGCCAGATCGACGTGACCGCCGGGCTCCAGCTGGCGTTCTGAGACTCGTCGGCTCCGTCGCCTTCCAGCCGGTAATTTTTCGTGGTTACAACTCGCCGATACCCGATTAATCTTGGGGAGAGAATCTGTTCATCTTTTCTGTTCTGGCCCGCGACTGACACAAACAGGAGATCACCATGGCGACCCAGCACAACGAATCCGGATCGGTCACTCGGCGAAACATGCTCAGACAGTCCGCCTCCCTCGTGGTTGGCGGAGTTGCGGGCGGCGCGCTGGGTGCGTACGCCGCCACCCCCACCGAGGGAGCCGCTCCCGCGAACGCCGTGCCCGCCGAAGCGCCACCATTGCCCTGGAAGTGGGTCGAACTCGATCCTATGGAGGTCGGCAGACGGGCCTACCGCAACTACCCGAACGGCGGCTGCGGGTACGCGACGTACCGGGCGTTTCTCAGCATGCTCAAAGAGAAGGTCGGCTATCCGTACACGACGCTGCCGGACATGATGATGATCCACGCCGGCTCCGGTTACGCCGGCCACGGGACCCTGTGCGGCGCCCTCGGAGGGACCGCCCTCATCATCAACCTCGTGGCCTTCGACGGAAAAAGCCAGATCTACAAGGAGATGATCGACAGGTTGTTCTGGTGGTATGCGGAGCAGGACTTCCCGACCGACCGCTTCGACGACATCTCGTCGATGCCCGGGCAGGTCAAGGCCAAGGCGATGTCGCCGCTGTGCCACACCTCGGTTTCGAAGTGGACTCTCACCGCCGGCACCGAGGTGACCTCAGAGGCGAAGATCGAACGCTGCTCCAAGGTGGCGGGCGAGGTCGCCTACATCGCGACCCTCGCGCTCAACGAGTACTTCGCCGGCAAGTGGACCCCACCGGTGTGGAAGCCTTCGAAAGGGATCGAGCACTGCATCAGCTGCCACGGCCCGGACAAGATGGAGCACGGAGACGGGATGAACAACCAGCAGGGCCACATGGAATGCCTGATGTGCCACGCTGACCACACGAAATGACATCGCGGTGTGGCAAGGGCCGCAAGGGTCGTTTCCGTGGCCCATGCATCGAGCCCGGAGCGGAGACCAACGTCAAGTTCGAAACTAGCCCGCACTCACCAGCTGTCTGCTGCGGCCGGCGATGCACGGCGCCCAGCTGGGCTTTCTCACCTCCGGGTGCTCGACGTACTGTCAAGTACGCCTCCGCGCCCCTCGGATCGAAAACCCAGCTGGGCACAGCACCTCGCCGACCTCGCAACGAAACCCGATGAGAAGTGCGGGCTGGGCCTGGACCAGGTTTCGAACCGGCAGTGATGCCTCGAGACTCCACACCTCCATCGCAAAGCCGGACACGCTGCTCACAGCTGGGGCCGGCGTCACCTGCATGCAGGCCGAAATCGACGGTGCCGGCTCGGAGCTCGGGTTCTCCGTCAGTCTTGGCGGCGGCCTGCTCCATCACCTCTCGGACCGGGTCGGAATCCGGCTCGAGGCGCGCGGCCCCCGGTCGTGGTCTCCGCGGATTTCTGCCCCTCATCGAGGATGGCACCCGCCTCTTCGAACGAGACGAAGCGCACGCAGACTGGAGAGACGACCGTGAGCGACCGGTCAACCGGAGTCAGCCGACCGCTTGTCGAATCGACCCGGAAGAGGCTGACGTTGTTCGAATCCTGGTTGGCGGCGACCAGCCATCGGCCGGTGGGATCGATGGCGAAGTGGCGGGGCGTCCTGCCGCCGCTCGGGACCCGCTCCAATGACTTCAGGGTCCCATCGTCCGGGTCGATGCTGAACACGGCGATGCTGTCGTCCCCGCGATTCGAGACGTACAGGAACCTGCCCTCGGCATCCACCCCGATCCCCGCCGCCGTGTTGGTGCCGGCGAAATCCTCCGGGAGGGTCGAGATCGTCTGCACGCCGCGGAGCACTCCCGGCCCCGGGTCGTAGGCGAAGACGGTGACCGTGGACGCCAACTCATTCACCACGTACACGAAGTGCCCCGACGGGGCGAAGGCGGCATGGCGCGGCCCCGCGCCGGGATCCACAGCGACGGGCTCGGCGCTGCCCGGCGTCAGTGAACCCGTGGCGGCGTCGAATCGGTGCACCAGCATCTGGTCGAGCCCGAGGTCCGCAACGATGGCGAATCGGTTGTTGTTGTCGGTCTGGATGAAATGGGCGTGCGGTCCCGCCTGGCGCTCCGGGTTGACGCTCGATCCGACGTCCTGCACGAAGGCCGAGTTCGGGCCAAGCCGCCCGTCCTCGCCGATCGGGAACACGGCCACGTTTCCGCCGCTGTAGTTCGCCACCATCAGGAACCGTGCCGTCGTGTCCAGGGACACATGCGCCGGTTCTTCGCCGAGCGACGAGACCTGCTGCAGCAGATTCAGCGTTCCGGACTCCCGGTCGATGCCGAACACGCTGACCGCCCCGGTCGGCCCGCCGTCGAACGTCGCAAGCTCGTTCACCGCATAAAGAAAGCGGCCGCCCTGATCCGTCGCGAGAAAAGACGGATGATCGGTTGCGGCCGCGAGGCCGATCGCATTGGCTTCACCGGTGGCCGGGTCGAAACGAAAGGCGTAGATGCCCTCGCTTCCTTTGCCGGTGTACGTACCTACATACATCAGGTGCTCGATTTGCCGCATCTGCTCGCCCGAACCTCTCAAACCTCGGAGAACTGGATGACGACCTTGATGTCGTCGGGCTTTCGCGCCAAAGCCTGCAGGAAGTTCTCCGGCTTCTCGCGGCGGGTGATCAGACCGGCCAGCCACGTCCGGTCCGCGCGAGCCAGCAGATTCCCGGCCTTGTACCAGTGCCGCTTGTTGGCGTTGACACTGCCCACGATCACGTTGTTCTTCAACACCACGGCGGACGCGACGTCGGCGGTAGCGGCTGTCGCGGGGGCGCCGCCGTGTCCGATTCCGGTCAGACAGACGATCCCGCTCGCGCCGATGGTCTGGATCGAGTCGGCGATCACGGATCCCGCCCCGGTGCACTCGATGATGGCGTCCGGTTCGAAGCCGATTTCGTTCATCGGGCCCGTGTGATAGGTCGCACCGAGGGCGCGCACCAGATCCACTTTGGCGCCGGATTCCCCCCGGCCGAGAACGTGGACATCCAGACCGACCGATCTCGCGCCGAGCGCCGCCAGCAGACCGATGGGGCCGACCCCGGTCACGAGCACGGTCTTCGGTTCCCAGAACGAGCGACGGCCGATGACCGCCACGTGTTCCAGGGCCTTGGCGATCACCGTGGTGGGCTCGAGGAGCACGCCGAGGATCCCCAGGGACGGGTCGAGCTTGATGGCGTACTCGGGCTCGATGCGCCAGCGTTCGGACATGAAACCGTGGATCTCTTTGATCCCGCGCTCGGTGTACCGGCCGTTGCGGCACATGTCCCACTCCCCTACCGCGCAGTTGGGGCAGGGCACGGGGTCGGGGCGGCGGACGATGCCGACCACGAGATCGCCCTTCGCGAGCGAGCTGGTCGGACCCGGATCGATGACGCGGCCGAGGGATTCGTGGCCCAGCACCAGGCGATCGTGACCCGGAGGGGCCCAGCCGTACTTGCCCTCCACGATCTCGACATCCGTCCCACACACACCGACGGCCACCGCCTCCACCAGGATCGAGCCCTCGTGGACACCCGGTTCGGGAAAATCTTCGTACCGGGCGCTCCCCGGCTTCTTGGGTTCGACGGTGATCGCTTTCATCGGTTCATCTCCAATTCAAATACGTGATAGGACCAGGGTTGCAGATCGAGGTAGAGCCCGCGATCGAGCAGGTCATTGCCTTCACGGTCATAGGACGCGGCGCCGAGGGCGTCCTCGAGTCGGACCGGTCTGTCCCTGATTTCGGAAGGGGCAGGTCGAGATAGCACTGGCTGGGGTGGGGGAGCGTAATTCACGGCGATCACCACCCGTTCGTTTGCGGGTCCTCTCCAGCCGTGGGCGACGAACGCGTCGCAGGAGCCGTTGCCGTCCCAGGCCGGCCGGCAGGTCAGCCAGTGCCACTCTCCGCTCCTCACGACCGGCTTCCTCAGCACCGCGAGAAGGCGGTCGTAGAACTCGCGAATCTCCCGGTCCGGAGTCTCCTCGGGCGGCCGCACGAGGTGCGGTGAAATGCGTTTCATTCGCCCCTCGAGCTGCCCCTGGTGGAAGAAGCGCAGACCGGGCGTGAGGTACGTAATCACCGCGGCTGCCCGCTGCACCTCGGGCGCAAAGGTGGCGGCGGCGCGGGGCTCTCGTCATGATTTTCGAGGAAGCGGGCCGAGCGTTCCTGAAATCGAGGTCCGCCAGGAGGTGCTCGCGGACCGGGCGGGCGTGGCTCTCCACCAGGCGGTCGTAGAGCCGCTTGTCGTAGGTGAAGTCGAAGCCCTGCTGCTGGAGGGTCCACTCGAGGTCCCAGTAGACCTCGGCCATGAACACAAAGCCCGGGTGCTTCCGCCGAACCGAACTGGTCGCCTGCGGCCAGAAGAGATCGGCCCGGGTGCCCCAGGTGCGCTCGAAGACCTCGGGAAGGACCAGCATGGCCATGTCGCAGCGCACGCCGTCGCACTGCCCGGCGATGCGCTCCAACTCGCCGATCATTGCCTGTTGCAATTCCGGGTTGCCGTAGTCGAGCTGCAGGGTATCAGGCCAGCCGTCGAAGTACGGGTCGCGGCCGTAGGCGAGCACCACCGGCCCGCTCGTCTGCAGCCGGCAGTAGTTCTGAGGTGCGCGGGCGAGATCACCTTCACTACCGTGGACGAAGAACTCCGGCCGCTCGTCGACCCACGGGTGATCCGGGGCCATGTGGTTGGGGACAAAGTCGAGCATGAGCTTGAGCCGCGTCGCTGCATCCGCTGCCGGAGACCGGACCGTCCATCGCCGCCGATCGCGGTGGACGGTGAGCCTCTGGATGGCAAAGCCGGAGCCGGCGATGTCGTCGTCCCTGAGGTCCGGCAGCGTCTCCTCGAACTCGCGG
>CAVQJV010000009.1:0-39312 GCA_963712805.1 uncultured Acidobacteriota bacterium
CGAGAAGCCTCACAGTGCCGACGACGCCCGGAAGTCCACCCGGATGGTAGCGCCGTCGTTCTGAGTCAGGGCGAGGAACCGGAATCCGTCACCGCGCCGCCGTCACCTCCCCCCTCCCGTGAGCACGCAGACCCGTCCCGCCAGTGTTGTTGGCAATCGCGACGGCGCTCGCATCGGCGTTCTCGGCATTGAGGACCTTGAGTCCGAACTCACGATTGCCGCGATCAATGAGGGCGATCCGTCCCGGCGTGAAACCGATCAACGGCACGCAACCATCGGTGGGCGCTCGCTGTCTCGGTGTTGGCCAGCTCAAATTCGCCGGAGAACTCTGCAGGCTGCGATTATCCGAAGGCGGTCCCGAGGGCGTCGTAGAGGCCCGCGATGCTCGTTGGCGAGGTCACATCGAGTTCCATCCCACCGGCATCGCGGGTGTCCGAAACCTCCACGGTCACATTTGGACCATCCCACACCAGATTGCCGACGTTGGTCGCCGACGCCAGAGTCCCTTTCCGGATCGACACCGATCTCTCCATCACCGAGGACGGGTGGCACATCGACGACATCGTCATCCGCGGATTCGACGACCCGCCTCCGGGGCTGATCTTCTACGACCACTTCGAGAGCGGCGACACTTCAACCTGGAGCGCAGCGGCGCCGTAGGTCACCGGGATTCGTCACGAGGGCGACGCGTCGCCGCAGGCCCACAACGATGGTGAAACTCCCATTCGGTTAGGATCGATCCTGGAGGAGGCTCCATGACACGCCCCCGACTCGTCCGTTTGAACGCCGTCGTGCTCGCCGCGGCCCTCGGTTTCGCTGCCGGCGCCCTCGCTGGAGAGCCCGCCGCCCTCAACCTCGAGACACCCGACGATCCTTTCGTCGAAGTCGATCCGTCAGACGTGAGAACTCAACCGGCGGCGGCGGCGGCGCGCGGCTCGTTTGCCAGCGTTCAGGTCAATGTCGACCGCCACGGTTTCAACATCATCGGCGATGCTGCCAACGAATCGTCCATGGCGGTGGATCCGACCAATCCCAACCGGCTCGTCATCGGATGGCGGCAGTTCGACACCATCACCTCCAACTTCCGCCAGGCCGGCTGGGGCTTCAGCACCGATGGCGGCCGCAGCTGGACCTTCCCCGGGGTGCTCGAGCGCGGCGTCTTCCGCTCCGACCCGGTGCTCGATGTCGACGGCGCCGGGCGGTTCTTCTACAACAGCCTGCAGCGCCGAGGGCTCGGACTTCTGGTGCGAGGTCTATCGCCTCGGCGAGGCCGCCGGTATACTCGTGGCAGGAACCGGTCTTTGCCCACGGCGGCGACAAACAGTGGATGAGCGTCGATCGTTCAGGGCGGCATCGGCGACGGCAACATCTACAGCCACTGGACGTCCTACTGGGGGGCGACCGGCGACAACGCCTTCAACCGGTCCACCGACGACGGCCAGACCTTCGACTATCCCGGCGGTGATGCCGGGCTCCCCATATTGGGGTACCACGACCGTGGGTCCCGACGGGACCGTCTATGTCGCCGGTCATCGCCCAGTCCGGGCCCGTTGCCCATCGTTGTCGCCTGGTCGACCACGGCGCAAGGACCCGGTGAACCCCCTCGCCATGGACGGCTCGTCGTACCTCGATCTCGGCGGCGTTCACCGGCATCGTTCATCTCCGCCAGCCCGAATCCCGAACGGGCTGCTCGGCCAGATCTGGATCGCGACCGACCATTCGGGTGGTCCGAACCAAGGCAATCATCTATGTCCTCGGGTCGGTGGATCCTCCGGGGTCGGACCCTCGTCGATGTCCACTTTTCATCAGATCCACCGACGGTGGACAGACCTGGGAGCCCACCCGATCACGGATCAACGATGACCCCGCGGGCGGCAATGCCTGGCAGTGGTTCGGCACCATGTCGGTGGCGCCGAACGGCCGCATCGATGTCGATCTGGAACGACACCCGTAACGGTCCTTCGGGTTATGACTCCGAGCTTCATTATTCCTTTTCCGGCGACGGCGGCCAGACCTGGTCGGCGAACGTGGCCCTCTCACCCCCCTTCGACCCGCACCTCGGCTGGCCCAATCAGAACAAAATGGGCGACTACTACGAGATGGCTTCGGACCGCACCGGAGCCGATGTCGCATGGGCGGCGACGTTCAACGGCGAGCAGAATGTCTACTACCTGAGGATCGGCGACCGCGACTGCAACGGCAACTCAATCGGCGATTCGACCGAGATCGACAGCGATCACGACGGGATCATCGACGAATGTGACAACTGCCCGGCGACGGCCAACCCCCGGCAGAGCGACAGCAACAACAACGGTATCGGCAATGCCTGCGACAGCATGATTTTCGCCGACGGTTTCCAGTGGGGCAGCGATGCCGCGTGGGGCGCGGTGGCGCCTTAGGGGCAAAGTCCGCGGCAGCGGCGGAACTCAGCGACCGGGGCAGCGTCCGGGGCAGCGGCCGCGGCCGCGGTCAGCGCCTCCAAGCACGCGCAAGACCACCGCTCACCGGGGCTCGCACGGCATTGTGCAGAACGACAACCATCCGGCGACACGCGCCGCTGCGCACAATGCCGCTGCCGGGCAACCCTAGCGGCGACAGCGTCCCGGTGCATCTCTCCCCGCAGCGAAACAGGTCGCCGGAAGCGGCCCGGAAGGCCGGAGCCGAAGGAAGCGGCTGCCCTGCCCGCGCCAGTACTCGATGACGCCAAAACGCAACGGCATCCTGCGGGCGGTCGCGGTAGGGACGGCCCTTTCGGGCCGCCCCCCGCACAGATCCCAGCGTGCGGGACTACCGCACTGGGCTCCTGCCTCGGATTCTGACGTCGAGGCGGTGGATCGGATAAGGATGGCAGATTCGCGGTTCGGGAGCCAGCCGGTCGATGTCCGGCTGCATGCGGTTCCAGGTGACGTAGGCCTTGTGACTGCGTCGGTTCAGGGTGCGCTTCCAGAGCCAAGCGATACTCCAGCGAAAGCTGCTCAGCGCTCTAATGTTGAGCGGCACGCCGTAGTACCTCATGTGTCCTTCCACGACACTTCGGAGCCACTTCCCGACCGTTGGGATCGGGTCGTGCATCCTCCGTCGCAATTCGCGTTTGATCTCCGCGAGCTTGGCCCTCATCCGCTTCTTGATCGTCCTTCGTTCCACCCGAAATTTCCCCGTTCTCCCTCGCGCACAGATGTGCGTAAATCCGAGAAAGTCGAAGGTCCCGGGTTTCCCCGATCCTCCGTTCGAGTCATCGTCAATCGTGTGACGGCCAAACTCCACGAGCCTGGTCTTGTCCGGATGAAGCTCGAGTCCGAAGTCCTTCAGCCGCTTCTCCAGCTCCCTCAGACACTTTCGTAGACTTGATTCAGCACCATCGTCATCGCCGTCTGGACGACCTTGTCCTCCATTGTGGTGATGCCCAATGGCCGCTGCCGTCCGTCCGGCTTAGGGATGTAGCTCCGCTTCACCGGCCGGGCTCGGTCGGCTCCTCGTTGCAGACGCCCAGAGAGGTCCTGAAGTCTTTCCTCCAGTCCCTCCCCGTACTCCTGCCACGTCACGCCGTCGACACCTGGCGACGCCTTTCACTTCAGGCTCCAGTACGCCTCCCTAAGGGTGTCCACCGCGTATACGTGGTGCAGCAGCGTTGTGAATCGCCTCCCTCGATCCTCTTCGCCGCTCGCCGTACCCGCTCCAGCGCACTTTGCACGCGCTCCCGGTTCTGCGCCCGGTCCGTGTTTTGCCGTCGCAGGTTCTCCTTGGCCAGGGTCCTTTCCTCCATCGCCTCCTCTGCTCCGGTGCTTGCGCACCCTTCGCTTTGTTCGGCAACTTCCCAGGTACTACGACCCTGTCCGACTTCCTACCCCCGTTCATCGCCGGATTGCCTCCTCAGAGTTCCCGGCGCGGCCTTGTGGACCATCTCCCTCAGGCGGCTGTAGGACCTCCCGGTTCCCGCGTAAGAAGTGTCCACGCATGCTCGAGGTCTTCGACCACGGGGAGCCCGTGTCGCGCTCGCCATATCGCTCGACACGATTTTGCCTTCCGCCAGCGTCTACTGCGTCGGCGCTCCCGAAGTGTGCTTTTTCGAGGCTCAATACTCGGCCTGCGTTTCCCCCTGTCAACGCTTCGTGTACCGCCTTACGGCCGCACCCGCATGACTCGGGGCCAGTGTGACTGGCTATGTCTTTACTGTGGGGCTCTTTCATCCCCTACTCCCTACCGGTTTTCACTGGCGCTTCGGACGCCCGCACCACAATGGGCGGACCGGAAGGCCGGGGCTCAAGGAAGCAGCGACAGCGGCAGGGGGAGGGACAGCGACAGCGACTGCGGCCGGGGCGGTGGCGGTGACCTTCTCCCGGGTCCGCGGGACTGGGGCCTCGGACGCGGACCCGGGTTCTACTCCGGTTTGAACAACCGCCGCGTCCAGAGCATCAACGCGACCGAGAGCGCGAGCAGGACCGCGCCGGTGGCCTGGTGGGCGGTGGCGATGGTGACCTCGAGGGTCGAGGGCGCACCGACGACGGCGCGTCCCTGGGTCACCGCCAGGGCGGCGATCCCGAGGGCCACCTGCACCGCGACGCCCGCCATGAGCAGCTGCCCGAGCTGCTGCACCGGCCGGACGCCGTGATAGAGCCCCCAGGCCCTCGCGCCGACCACCACCGCGATCATCACTACGACCGCCGCAATGGTGATGTGAATGATGAGCCCCTGCGCCATGTGCCGCTGCACCGCCCCGAGCACCAGCTGCAGCAGCAGAATCACGATGAGCCAGATCTGCAGGGTTCGGTCGGCCGCCGCGCTCGTCCGCGGCTCGGCCGGCGGCGCTTCAAGCCAGGCGGTTGACGTCACGACGACCAGGGCCGTTACGAGGCTCAGAAAGACCTGACCGAGCACGCCGTGGGTCACCGCCAGGACGATGGACGGCGCCATGTCGGTCTCGGAGGTCGAGAGGGTGAACCCACCGGTGACCCGGAGACCACCGAGTACGCCCTGGATGATCACGAGCCCGACGGCAACGGTCGCCAATCGCCGGATCCAGCCACGATCGTCCCGTTGCCACAGCCGGATGGCGAGCCCGATGGTGGTCAGCCCGACCAACGCGCCGAAGAGCCGGTGGGCGTGTTCGTAGTAGATCCCGCCGGTCATTCGCGACAGCGGGAAGAGAAACATGTTCGTGCCGAAGGTGTTGGGCCAGTCGACGACGGCCAGACCGGCCTCGTTGCTCGTCACCAAGCCCCCAGCGACGACGAGCAGGAAAGTCGCGAGCATCGCAACCTTGGCGAAGAGCCCGGTCCAGTTTCGTCCATCACCTGCGCCCGGTTGTCGTGAGCCGATACCGGCGCCGACCGCGGCCAGACCCGAAATGACCAGTATCGAGCCCGGCACCCACAACAGCGCCGACGGCGTGACCGTTCCGCTCCCCCCCGAGGTCAAGAGACTGCCGAGGATCAACATGTTGAGGATCGCCGCAACGAGGCCTGCACGCGCGCCCGCCCACCAACCGTCTCCGGTCCGGCGACCGGCCGATATGCCCCACCAGACCACCGCGGCCAGAAGCACCGTGAGCACAAGCCAGGGCGGCGCCATGATCGCCGGGAGGCGGCAGGCGTACGCCACCGCCCACATTGAAACCGCCATTCCAAAGCCCAGGGGGACCGCGTAGGAACCGTCGCTGCCGATCTTATCCATCTCCGCCTCCCGAAAGTTCAAGATTCGATTTCCCAGATCTTGAATCCTGGATCCCAGCCCGGACCTCGCCGAATATCCTCTCGATCCCTTCGGTTATACTCGCCAGGCCGCCGTCCATGATTGCAGATCGCCGGACAGAAAACGAGACAATGACTTCAACCACATCCTCTCGGGAAATGACGAACGGATTTCGATCCCCGCGGGCTTCGGCCGGCTGCTGGGCTTCTACCTCGAGCTCGCCAAGGCGCGGCTTGCCGCGTTGGTGGTCCTGACCACCATCGTCGGCTATGTCCTTGCGGCTCGAGGGTCCTTTGATCTCGTCGTCTTCTCCTGGGCGGTTCTCGGAACGACCCTCACCGCCTTCGGCGCCAACATCCTCAACCAGTGGTTCGAGGCCGATCGCGACGGACGTATGGAGCGGACGCGGAATCGCCCGTTGCCGGCGGGCAACGTCAGCCCGAACCAGGCATTGCTCTGGGGGCTCCTTTCCTCCGCTGCTGGACTCGTCGTCCTCGATCTCGGAACCAACCGGCTCACCGCCGTCCTCTCGCTCTTCGTCATTCTGCTCTATGTCCTGGTCTACACCCCGCTCAAGGCGCGGACGCCGCTCAACACCCTGGTCGGAGCGGTCTGCGGCGCGATTCCACCCATCATGGGCTGGACCGCAGCCACCGGTCGCCTCGAGCTCGGCGCGTGGATCCTCGGCGGCATCCTCTTCATCTGGCAGGTGCCGCACTTCCTCGCCCTGGCGTGGATGTACCGCGAGGACTACGCCCGGGGCGGTTTCCGGATGATGCCCGCCGCCGACCCCGATGGCTCGGCCACGGGACGCGCAGCCTTTGTCCACGCCCTCGCACTGCTTCCCATCACCGGCGCCCTCGCGGCGGCGGGGGTCACCGGGATGACCTATCTCGTCTTCTCCCAGGCGGTCGGCATCGGTTTCGCCGTGCTCGGGTTGGCTTTTGCCCGGCATCGGGTTGAGCTCAACGCCCGGCGGCTCTTCCTCGCCAGCATCATCTATCTTCCCGTGCTTCTCGGGCTGATGGTCTTCGACATGGATGACCGCCTCGCCCGGCTCGCCGGAATCAAGGTCTCGCACACCGCACAGATGGCCGGCGATGCTCCTGTGACCCGCCCGATTGCCGACGCCGGCGCCGCCGTTCCCCCGGCCGGGAAGTGAACCCGACGCAGCTGATCCGCAGCGGCTGGTGGGTGTTGGCGGCGGGAGTGGTGGTCTCCATCGTTTTCGCCGTGGTGTTCATCCGCATGCCGGTGCAACAGATGACCTCCCAGGGCAATGGCGAGATCGGTTTCGAACCGTGCCTCATCGGTCGCGATACCCTGGTCAAGGCCATGGCCCGGGACGGCCTCAAAGCGCTGACGCTACCCGCGACGATGACGCCGGAAGAGGTCGATGACCTCAATGCCAACGAGCGGGGCAAGCTCCTGGTCTCGGACGACCTCGTGGTCGGCATCGAAATCGCTGGCGAGGCGCGCGCCTATCCACTCCGCCTCCTCCGGTGGCATGAATCGATCAACGACGTGGTAGGCGGTCGCGCCATCGCCATCACCTACAGCCCCCTGTCGGGAAGTCGTGGCGGTCTGGGACCGCATCATCGACGGAGACGAGATCGAACTCGCCGTTTCGGGTTGGCTGCACAACTCCAACACCCTTCTCTATGACCGGCGGGACGAGGGTGAAACGTCGAGCCTGTGGCATCAACTGACGGGCGAGGCCGTGACCGGTCCGGCGGCCGGCCGGAGGTTAGCCGCGTTGCCGGCCGAACTCAGCACCTGGGCCGACTGGCGGCGGGAACACCCCGACACGACGGTCATGGCGCCCGATACGGACTCCAAACCCAAGTACAAACGCGATCCCTACCACTCCTACCGCGGCTCCGATGTCCTTCGGTTCCCGGTCGCGCCCTTGGCGCCCGCGGGGGCCCTTGCCCACAAGGACCTCGTGGCCATCGTCACCCACTCGGGCCGGGACAGAGTCTTTGCCCTGCCCTACCTCGAATTCGCGGTGGGTGAGAAAACGGGGAAATGGGCGGCCTTGCTCGACGAGGATGTCTTCGTCATCGAATACGACGTCGAGCTCGGGACCTTCGCCATCGAACCTCGCGATGACGGCGTGCCGGATCCAGCCGTCCGATTCGCCTACTGGTTCGAGTGGTACTCGCTCCACCCGGAGGCCGCACCGCTGCCGTAGCAGTGGCCGGGACAGCGACAGCGACCGGGACAGCGACCGTGGCCGGGGCAGCGGCAGCGGCAGGTGCAGCGACCGGAACATCACCGTCGACAGCCATGATGGCTGTCGATGGTACGAGGACGACGCGCCTCAAGAACCCGCGGACCTCGCCTCCACCGGGCGTGCCGGGTTTGACATTGTGCCGGATCGACCACCAGGCTTGGCGACGCCCCCCGCACAATGTCCAACCGGGCTCCCTCGGGAAGCGCGACGAGGTCTGTTGTCCCGGCTTCGAGGCAGGCCGCCGGCGCATCATCGGCGTGGTCGCAGCCCTCCCCGCTTCCCCCGCGCGACCACGCCGATGGTGCGACGCTGGGTCGCTGGGACGCCAAGCGTCACAGCGGTCCAGAAGGCCGGTGCTTCACCTCCCACTTACCGCGACGTCCGACTGTCTCTCGGACGCGCGAATCAAACCGGTTCGAGACTGACGGGCAGGCGGGACGCCCGCCCCCACAATCCGGCCCAGAACACCGAGTCCGCCGAAACCACCCACCAAAAAAACGGCGCCCCGATGGGGGCGCCGTTTGTGTGATTGCGCAGTGTCGACTATGGTGTCGAGTTGCTCCACGCCGCGATGTCTCCCGACTCGAAGCCGTCGGCGAAGATTCCGGTTCCTACGCAGTCGGAACCGTGGAAGACCTCGAGATCGTCGATGTACCAGCCGGCGTATTCGACCACCGCTGAGGCCAGCATGTGGAACTCGATGTCCACTACCGAGCCACCAAAGGCGCTGAGGTCGGCACACTGCCGCTCCCAGGAAGTGGGGGCGATGTAGCTGCCGCCGCAGTGTTCAAACACCACCGCGCCGTTGGCGAGCACCTGACCCCAATCCCACGGCAGATAAAGGTCGGTCCACTCCCACCAGCACAGCTGGGCCGACCCGGTGCCTGTCAGGTCGACCTGGAACGACAGAATGCTGTCGTCGGCGGGGTTGGAGTTGTTGCAGGTGTCGTAGCCGGCGTTGTTGCCGAGGTTGTTGTAGCAGTCATTGAGGACGGTCCCCCACATCCCAGCGCCCGAGTGCGGCGCCGGCGGCGGCGCGAAGCTGCCGCCGCAGGAGAGGCCGGTGAAACTGTAGGCATTGCCCCACTCCCAATCGAGGCTACCGACAAGACCGCCGTCGCTGGCGTTGAAGTCCTCGGCGAAGAAGAGCACGTCGGGACCGCTGGGGGCGCCGGTCTCCTCGACCAGGTTGGTGTCCTCGTTGCCGCTGTTACACGGTCCGGCGGCGCCAGTCGTGTCGTCTTCGGCACGCACGACATAGGAGTAGAAGCTGTTCGAGTCCACGTCGATGTCGGTGTAGTTGGTGTCGGCCAGACACGAAACCACCAGATTGGCCGGCCCCGGGGTGAAGCCGGGAGTTTCGGAGCGGTAGACGTTGTAGACAACCGACGCGCCGCAGACGGGTGTCGCGGCGGACCAATCGAGCTCGAGGGCGCAGCCGGTCGTCTGCGGATTCACCAGTGCCAACAGCCCGTCGAAAACCGGTGGTTCGATGCAGGGGCCGGTCGCGGTCACATCAGAACAGGGGCTCGGGTCGGAGTCGCAGGTCTCGTCGTTCACCGCCATGACGACATATGAGTAGGTGAAGCCACCGGAAACGGTGGTATCCGAATACGTGGTTCCGGCGAGTCCCGACGCGATCTCTTCATACGCAGGCTGCGGGCAGGCGCCGACCGCACGCATCACCTTGTAAGTAATGCCCGAACCTGCAACCGAACCCCAGCTCAAGTCGACCCGGTTGTCGCCATTGTTCACCGCCGTCAGAGTTGCCGGTCCGACATAGGAATCGCAGAGCGCGCCGGGTGGAATCAGCGGACCGAGATCGGCGATCACCTGGTCGATGGGCACGCCGCGGTTGCGATCGTCGTTCGCCGGGTTGCCCGTATCGCAGAAGGCCGAACCGCGGCAGTGGTGCAGGGCCACCACCTTGTGGTCCGAGTAGCCGAGAACGGGAGATCCCGACGAACCTCCCTGGGTGTCGGTCCAATAACCCACGTCAGGTGGGCCACCGGTAGAGCACGCCACCTCGGTCAGACTCGAGGCGTAGTTGAAGCCGCCCATCGTCACGTCTGCCGGATAGGTGGAGGTCACGCCGATGCGTTTGCCCCAACCGGCCGGATGCTGCGGGTGGTAGATACGCTCGTCGAGCACCGCGCCGCTCTGGCGCAGCTTCATGTAGCCGTAGGTGGCCGGCAGATCGGTGTTGAACGCCGTCGACGTATCGGGTAACACAAGCGCATAGTCCATGGGAGCACTGTCCTGGATGAATGTGCCGCCTGACGCTTCGATGGTGCCGGGACAGGCCAGAGACGATGCGCAGTTTGTCGCGCAGTCAGCACCCTCGGCCATGAACTCAAAGTCGATCCCGTTGAGTTGCGCCTGATCGGTGATGCAGTGTTCGTTGGTCATAACGTGTCCGGCATTGCCCACCAGCCAACCCGTGCACCAAGCACTTCCATTGAGAAGCAACCTCGCCACCGCGCGCGACGTGTCATAGATTTCAGGTTCGGAAGCCTGGTAGCATTTGGCCTCGCCGGTATCATCGGCACCGCAGAGCGACTCGGGTTCCTCCGGCGGCCGCGCCAGGTTCATTTCCTCACCGAGACCCTGCTCCCAGAACCAGCGGATCTCGTCATCGTTGTATCCGCGGCCGTATTTGTCGATCGAGTAGCCATAGGAACTTGACGAGCCGGTTGTGTAGAGCTCCACGACCACCGCGTCGCCGCGGATGTGGGTCGCGAAGAACCCACCCTCGGCCGCACCGAGGTCATGGCGGCCAAAGCGGGTGTAGATCCAGTACTGGCTCCCATCGGGCGACCGAACCACAACATAGTCGCCATCGGCGAGATCCATCCGACTGAAGTGCGGGGCAATGTAGATGGCACCGGGGAAGTTGATCTCGTCAACCCAGGTCAACATCGGCTGAGCCTGACCGGAGCTCTGGTACGGGTGGGGTGACTCGTACCCCTCGAGAATGTACTCACCCGCGGTGGTTGGTGAAGTTGCATAGGCCGCCGGAGCGACCAGCAGAACGATCCCAAGCAACACTCCAAAACCAGGTCTCAGCATTCGTTCCTCCTCATCAAGGTTGGGCTCTTCGAAAGCTCTCGATCAAGCCGCGAAAACGGTCAGCATACGATAACACGATGTTCGGACAACACCCGACGGTGCGGGTGCTCCATGAGTCAACGCAGAGCTCGTGAATCTCACGATCGCAGCCGGGTCAGAACCCCGCATTCAGGTTCTCGGCGAGCCGCGAGTCCCCGATCTCAATTCGATGCTCTGCGTCAATTCGCCAAAAAAACGGCGCCCCGAAAGGGGCGCCGTTTGGTTGATTCTGCCTGGTCAACTATGGAGTCGCAGCGCTCCAAGCCGTAGTGCCGCCCGACTCGAAGCCGTCAGCAAAAATGGCGTCCGAGACATCGGGAACACAGGATTGGATCCAGATGTCGTCGATGTCCCATCCCGGGCGGCTCACCGAGCTGTCGGTGCCCAGCCGGAAACGGAACTGGACGGTCGCGCCGGCGTAGGCGTCGAGATCGACCACCGACCTCAGCCAGGCCTGCGGGTCGCCGCACCAGGCGTCGAGACCCGCGAGCGGGTTGCTGAAACTGCCGCTGACGGGACCGTTGTAGGGATCGGTCATCATCAGCCCGGTCGGGAGGTAGGTCCAGGTGGCGCCGCCGTCGGAGCTGATCTCCAGAATCCCACCGTCGTAGCAGCCCGATGTGGAGTCCTCGAGTTCCTGGTAGTTCCAGAACTGGAGGTTGATCGCGGTATGGTCGGGTCCGGACGGAAGGACGATGGACGGCGTCATCAATACCTGGTCGGTGACCGCACTGACGTCGTCCGCGTGGAAGACGTTGACGCCCGAGTGCGGTCCGGTGACGCCGGCACCCAGGGCCCAGGTGTTGCCGATCCCGCCCGAGGTCCAGCCCGTCGCTCCGGACTCGAGATCGTCGGTGAAGTGGACCATCGGTACGGTGCCGATGCCGCAGTCACCCGGCACCGCCAGGGTTGTGAACGACCACGCCGGAGACCACGGGCCGCCGCCGCAGGCGTTCAGTGCCCTGACCCGCCACCAGTACGCGGTGTTGGTCATGAGATCGGCCGCGGGGGTGAACTCGGTGGTGGTGATGCCAGCCTCGTCGATGACCAGGTTCGAGAACGCGGCATCGGTGGCGACCTGGATCCGGTAGCTGTCCGCCTGGCTGGCTGCCGTCCAGACAAAGGTCGGCCGAGCCGACTGGTTGGCGGCGCCGTTGGCCGGCGAGGTGAGAGCCGCGGGGCTCGGGATCGCCGTCGAAAGGGCGAGATCGACGTTGAAGGTGTGAGTGCTGGTCGGAGCGATGGCGAGGACCTCCACGGTGTAGTTGCCCGCCGCAGCTGCGCCGGTGTTGCCGATGGTCATGGTCGACGCGCCCACCGGAACGACCGGGTTGGTGCTGAAGCCGACGGTTGTTCCGGCCGGCTGGCCGCTCGCGCTCAGAGTGACGGGATCGTTGTAGCTCAGGATCGAGCCGATGTCGACGGTGTAGACCGCGTCGCTCGGGGCGCAGATCGCCTGCGATCTCGGCGTCACGTTGATCGTGAAGTCGGGATACAGCGAGCAGTTGGAGCACACCAGCGCGAAGTCCTGGTCGGTGGTGTCGGCGTTGTAGGGCACGCCGTCGCCGACGATGGCGGTGGCGTCGATGGTGATGGTGGCCGAACCGCCGGGACTCTGGACATAGACGTTCTCGAGATTGTTGATGGTATCCGCCGAGCCGCCGGTGGCCGACCAGCCGCCGGAGAAGACGTTGCCGAGATAGGTCGAACCGTTGGTCTCAACGGTGAGATCGAGGTTGTTGACCAGCGCCGGGTTGGCGCCGACCGCCCCGGGCGCGTCGCTCCAGGCAAGACTCACCTTGAGCGGCTGGCCGGGATCGGGCACACCGAAGCTGATGACCACCTGCTCGCCGGTCGCGCCGAGGATCTCGTCCTGGTCACGGTAAAGGCGAATCACCGGCGGATCGATGAGGGTGTTGACGTTGATCCGTCCCCAGCCTTCGTTGATGTTGGGGATGTCGGCGGTTCCCATGTCGTCGGCGCTGTTGACAACCAGCGCCTTGGCCATGGCCGGGCTCGGGTTGGCGCCGGCGTTGAAGGTGCGCCACCACTCGGTGGCGAGGACGATGGCGCCCGAAGTGTGCGGCGCTGCCATGCTGGTCCCCGAGCAGAACGAGTAGAGCGAATTGGTGCCGCCGATGGCGGTACCGCAACTGCCGCCCTCGTCGTTGCGGGTCGAGGCGATCTGCTCACCCGGTGCGGTGATGGTGGGCACCCAACGTCCGTCGACCGCCGGGCCGCGACTCGAGAAGCTCGCGATGCTGTCAATACTCCCGACTCGATAGTTGACGCTGGCGGCGGTCACGATGAGGTTCTTGCCCTCCTTGGGCGCGGTGAGTCCGGAGCTCCCCGAGTTGCCCGCCGAAAAGACCTCGATAAAGGGTTCCGCAACCGCTGCTGTGTCGAAGTTGCCGTCGCGGACCATGAGGTCGTGGGTCCGCTCCGATGCCTGGTAACCATGCTGGGTGCCCTCTCCGGTTGTCCAGGAGTTGTTGCCGCCGATGGCGTTGCCGAGCACGGCCTGCTTGCTGTGCTCCTGCCAACCGCCGGCCGGCGGCCAGGCGGGTCCGGACAGCGAGTTCATTGCGTAGATGCTGTACCCGGGTGCAACACCGAGACCGTAAAGGAACCCGGCGGGGTCGGTATACGGACCGCCCGCGTCGCCGACGGCGGTGCCGCCGATGATCCCGGAGACGTGGGTGCCGTGGCCGCCGCCCGCGCAGTCGCTGCCGGGGGGGTAACCGACGCACGCGCTCGGGAAGCTGTAGCCGCCGATGATGCTCGGCACCAGATCCGGATGGTCGTAGTCGACACCGGTGTCGATGGGCGCCCAGATGACCCCGGTTCCGTCATAGCCGAGGGTCCCGAGATAGGCGTTGTAGCCCAGTTGGGGGATACCCCCGGGGTGATTGTCGGCCATGATCTGGTCCGACATTTCGTCATCGAGGACGGGCACGGGGCTGGCATAGCCGGCCCAGAGCACCGTTGAGATATTGGAGATGCCGGCAACGGCGTCCGCATCGAGCTCGACGATGGCGTTGAAGAAGCGCCGGTCGGGCTGGGACGGGTAGTGCTGAATGATGACGGCGCCGTATTTCTGCAGGCTCTCGAGGGTGCGGTCGATGTCGCCATCGTTGTAGAACATGATGTCGACGTTCTGGATGACGCCGGCAAGTCCGTCGAGATCGGAGTTGATCTTGTAGGCGGGGTGGAAGAGGCCGTCCCAACGCACGAAGGGAAGTTCCCGGACGGCATCGAGCGCGGCAGGCTCGCTCCACACCAGAAACGTGTTGTGCGGGTAGTACTGGAGCAGACTGATCCCGAGCCGGTCGAGTTCATCGGTCCACTCGTCGGTGATGGGTGCGGTGAGCTGAATGAAGCGAAAACCCGCGCGATCCGGGTTGGCCCGCAGCTGCGCCGGCAGATCTGGCTCGCCCTCCTCAACGGGGTCGAAACTGTAGCCCATGACGCGAACGGTGCCGGCGTCGGGGATGGTGGTGAACTTGACGCCTTCATTGTTGAGTGTCTGGAGTTGGAGGGGGGTGACCCTCAACCAACGAAAGCTGCCGTAGTCCATGTCGGTGGCCGGGGCCATGCCGAGCCGGTCAAAGGCCGCTGCATCTTTGGCCGCGATCCGGATGGCGGTCAACCCGGATTCGTCGGCCAGGCCCACCGATGCACCGAGAAAAATTAACAAACCGAGAGCAAATATCGTTACGCCACGACCTCTTCGCATTCAAACCTCCCTGGTATTTTGTGGTTGCTCGAGCGACCTCGCTCGAGCCGAAAAATTGATCGCCATACGATATCACGACATTTGATCAACGCCTCAACGCCGATCAGGAAATGAGCGAGTCGACGAAAAGTCCGCTTCGCGATCGGTCACTGACTCGTCACCGACCACGCGGAGGTGTCGCCGGACTCGAACCCGTCGGAGAAGAGCGAGCCCTCGAGGGAGATGTCGTCGATGTACCAGCCGTCGTAGTTGGTGTTCGAGTCCGAGGTGAAGCGGAACCGGACCCGGGCGTCGCCGGCGCCGTCGAGGCCCGGAAGCGGGATCTCCACCCTCGTCCATGAGGATAGCGTCCCGGTGTAGGTTGCCACTTCGTGCCACGACACCTCCGCCGTCGGAGGACCATTCGACGTGGCCATAGTCATAATTGCTCTCGATGGCATAGCGGTGCCAGAAGACCAGACGCACTCCGGTGGCGCCGCGGAAATCGAGCGGCGGAGCCTCGAGCGAGATGTTCGCGTTGTCGGGAGAGGTGCCGCCGGGGCTTTCGTGCCAGGAACTCACCGGGCTGTGCGAGAGATTGCTCACGATGCTCCAGGACGGATCCGCCGTCCAACCGATGTTGCCGGACTCGACGTCGTCGGAGAGCGCCCTCGCGAAGGGATCGAGGACGAAGTCCTGGTTCGTGGTGTTGCCCTGGACTGCGACGACTCCGGACGCCGACGCGCCGTAGTGTCCCGGCCCCTTCGCCTCGACATCGTAGGTGCCGTCGGGGAGCATCAGATCATAGCTTCCGGTCGCCGGCGCCGCCGCCGCGGAAAACGGCCCGGCGGTGACGATCGCTTCAACGGGGAGGCCGGTCACCGAATCGGTCGACCGTGCCGGCGATATGGGCCGCGGTGGCCGGGTCGAGGACCCACATGAAAGCGGCGCGCACCGTGCCCCAGTAACCCGCGCGTGTCCTGAGCCCGCAGAAAGATGGTGTGACGGCCGTCGGCGAGTCCGGACGAACCGAAGGAACCCGTCACGCTCTCGATGGAGCTGTCGAAGACTCCGTCCGCCGCGGTCATGGGAATCGCGACCGCGCCAGCTTCCCAAGGCGGCACGTCGAGATAGAACTCGGCGGCGGCGATGGTCTCGACCGAGACCGGTGGCGAGGTCTCGCCGGGACCGAAACGGGTGTCGTCGATGACGGCGGAGACCACCACCGTCTCTCCCGGGTTCGGGGAGCTCGGCAGCGCGGCCGGATTCAGCACCTCGGGACCGGACGACTGGGTGTAGGGCGCGCGGATCGCTCGCGCCGCGTAGAGCAACGCCTGCAGGTTGTCCGGATAGATGGTGCTCTCGAAGAGCGCGCAGCCCTGGAAGAACTCGGTGCCGAGCTCGAAGGTGTAGGCCGGTAATCCCGATCCGGCCGTAGCCCCAGTCCTTGGTCGACGCCGTCGACCGGCGTAGAGGCTGCCGAGCCGGGCGTAGTATCCGTTGAAGAACGAGAACTTCCGCCCGAGTCGGAGGATCTGGGTGTTGTTGGGCGGCGGCGGGTCCTGGAACCCAAAGGCAGTGAGCACTTCGCCGCCGTAGCTGTGGATGTCGAGGAAGATCCCGGTGGCGTCATCGGGGGCGGGGGTCGTGAGGTCGTCCGGGCGCCAATCGGGAAAGGTGGCGGTGACGTAGTTCTGCATCGCCTGGGTCTCGGGCTCCGACGCCGCCGTACGGGCCGCGGTAGGTCGCGTCGCACTGATACGGCTGAGCCGCCGCAGCCGCCCAGTAGAAATCAAAGTTGCGGTTGAGATCGGCGCCGCGATCATTGGACGTCGCGCCGCAGTAGTTCCCGTTGGTGTTCTTGCGCCAGAGCAGCCCGGTCTCGGCCTTCTTTCGACCGTCGGGATTGGTCTGGAGCAGCAGGTGGATCTCGTGGTGGTCGAGCATCCAGGTCACGTCCGGATCGAGGCCGTAGTTGGCGAGCAGGTATTCGGCAAAGCGGGTCACGGTCTCCGCGGTGACGAACTCGCGGGCGTGGATGGCGCCGTTGACCCAGAGATCCGGTTTGTCGGCCGAGGGGATGCCGTTGGTCGTGTTGGTCAGCCGCAGGACCATCAGATCGTAGCCCGCGTTGCCGCCGGGCTCCGTCTTCTCCCACGAGTCACCGATGTCGATCCACTCGGCGAGATCCGGATACGCCGCCGCCAGTGCGGCACCGGTCGGCGAGGGTCTCCTCCACCGTCCGGTAGCAGGGATAGCCCGGAATGCCCTCGGTCTGGTCCTTCGAGGCGAACGAACGGACGGGTGTACTTCGCCGTCATCTTCTCGTCGATTTCATAGCGAATACCCGAAGTCGAGCAGCACCTGCTCGCCGTCGGCGGTGACCGCCGCATCGACGATCCCCTTGTTCGGGTCGTAGCTCCAAATATCGATGAACTGATCGAGCAGCGCGACCTCGGCAGGGTCGGCGACCTCGATGTGGACGACGACGAAATCAGGTGCGGCCGATTCCGGCTCGGCGGCCAGGGCCGCCGGCAGCGTCGCCACCGTCATGATCATCGACGCCATCAACACAACAGCAACCCTGAAACCGCTCAAACGCATGGGAGACCTCACAATTGACCGGGACGTCGGACCCTCAAATGGTAGCAGAAATGGCACCCGCGGATGTTTCGGGGATTGACGGCCCAGCGCGGGTTGCTCGTCTCGCGCGCCGGGTGGACCGCGGCAGGTCGGTGAAACCCAGATCGTCTCGTTGCGGGCGGACGCCCGCACCACAATGGCCAAGGTCAGAATGAAGAGAATACGTGGGCAAATTGTGGTGCGCGCGTCTCGCGCGCAGGCCGGTCCTTGAGGGTCGAGACGACGGCGTCATTGGAAGCAAGCGTAGCGAGTCGAAGCATCCCCCGAAGTTCAGAACGACGATCAGGAAAGTAGCGCGCGTCCAACCCGGAGGGGACCTTCGACTCGTTCGCGGACTCACTCGCTCAAGGTGACATGGGGGTGCGATGCCGTACGCCAGCGTTCGCGCTGGCGCTGCCCTCGGTCCCTGATTGCCGGTCCCTCCGCTGTCCCGGTCGCGGTCGCGGACGCGGACTCGGGCACGGGAACGGGAGCGGACACGGGATGTTGACAAAGCGGACACGCGGGTCCTAATATCCCCCGCGATGCTGTCGCGCAGCGCAGAATACGCGGTTCGCGCCCTCTCTCTTCTCGCTCTTCGTGGGGGCGACGGTGCGCTCCACTCCGCCGAGATCGCCGAAGAGCTCGGTCTGCCGCCGCAGTTTCTGAGCAAGATCCTCCGCCGCCTCAAGGCCACCGATCTGGTGACATCCCAGCGCGGCCGCGCCGGGGGTTTCAGGCTCAACCGCGCGGCCGACGAGATCTCGCTGCTCGCGGTGGTTCGACCCTTCCAGGACGAGCTCACCGGTATCGAATGCCTGCTCGGCCAGACCGGCTGCAGCGACAGCGAAACCTGTCCGCTGCACGAGAGGTTGACCGGGATACGACGGTCGTTCCACGATCTGCTGGCCGACACGACTCTTGCCGATGTCGCCGAGCGAGCGGTTCGCAGTGGTTCCGAGATATCGGTTGCCGCACAACCACGGGCAGCGGGGGGATAATGCACACAATGCACGCACGGACAACGCCGAGGGGGTATTGATGAGCGTCCAGATCGAGCGGTTCAGCTACGACGACGCGATCGTTCGTCGTTTCACCCTGGTGACCTTCGTCTGGGGGGTCGTCGGAATGTTGGTCGGCCTGATCGTCGCGCTCGAGCTCGCCGCGCCGTTTTTCAACTTCGAGCTGCCGTGGCTGAGCTTCGGTCGACTGCGGCCGCTGCACACCAACGCCGTGATCTTCGCCTTCGCCGGCAACGCGGTCTTCGCCGGGGTCTACTACTCCATGCAGCGGCTGCTGAAGACGCCGATGTTCTCGAAGGCGCTGAGCAATCTCCACTTCTGGGGATGGCAGCTGATCATCGTCTCGGCGGCGGTCACCCTGCCCCTGGGCATCACCCAGGGCAAGGAGTACGCCGAGCTCCAGTGGCCCATCGACATCGCCATCGCGGTGGTGTGGATCATCTTCGCCGTCAACTTCTTCGGCACCATCGCCAGACGGCGCGAACGCCACCTCTATGTGGCGATCTGGTTCTACATCGCCACCATCGTCACCATCACGGTGCTCCACGTCTTCAACAACCTCGTGGTTCCCGCAGGGCTCTTCCGCTCGTACTCGATCTACGCCGGGGTGCAGGACGCCTTCATGCAGTGGTGGTACGGCCACAACGCGGTCGGCTTCCTGCTGACGACGCCCTTTCTCGGGATCATGTACTACTTCCTGCCCAAGGCCGCGAACCGGCCGGTCTTCTCCTACCGGCTGTCGATCATCCACTTCTGGACCCTGGTCTTCCTCTATATCTGGGCCGGCCCCCACCACCTCCACTACACCGCCCTGCCGGCGTGGGCCTCGACCCTGGGGATGCTCTTCTCGGTGATGCTCTGGATGCCGTCCTGGGGCGGCATGCTCAACGGGCTTGCTGACCCTGCGCGGCGCCTGGCACAAGGTCGCCTCGGACACGGTGCTCAAGTTCTTCGTGGTGGCGATCACGTTCTACGGCATGTCGACCTTCGAGGGCCCGCTGCTGTCGGTCAAGGCGGTCAACATGCTGTCGCACTACACCGACTGGACCATCGCCCATGTCCACGCCGGCGCCCTCGGTTGGGTCGGTTTCCTGGTCTTCGGGATGATCTACTGGCTGCTGCCGCGGCTCTATCAGACCGAGCTGTGGTCGTCGAAGCTCGCCGAGGCCCACTTCTGGCTCGGCACCATCGGCATTCTGCTCTATATCGTCTCCATCTACGCCGCCGGGCTCACCCAGGGTCTGATGTGGCTCGCCTTCGACGAGCGAGGGCTACCTCAAGTACCCCGACTTCGTCGAGACCACGGTGCGTCTGATTCCCATGTACTGGGTCCGGGTCATCGGCGGCACCGCCTACCTCGCCGGCGCTGTCCTGCTCGGCGTCAACATGCTCATGACCTGGCGCAGCCGGCCGCATCCGCTCCAGGTTCCCGTCCACGAAGCGCCGGCCTTGTCGAAGACCTACATCGATCACCCGGAACCGACCTCGCCGCTCGTCACCTCGGGGACTCACGTCGCCAACACCGCCTACACCCTCGAACGCTTCTTCCGCACCACCTGGCACCGCAGGTGGGAGCGGCTGCCGGTCAAGTTCACCGTGATGGTCGCGGTGGCGGTGATCGTCGCCTCGCTCTTCGAGATCATCCCGACCTTCCTGATCAAGTCGAACGTCCCGACCATCGCCTCGGTGACGCCCTACACCCCGCTCGAACTCGCCGGCCGCGACATCTACCTCGCGGAGGGCTGCTACAACTGTCACTCGCAGATGGTCCGGCCGCTGCGCGCCGAGACCGAGCGCTATGGCGAGTACTCGAAGGCGGGCGAGTTCGTCTACGACCACCCGTTCCAGTGGGGCTCGCGCCGCATCGGTCCCGATCTCCACCGGGTCGGCGACAAGTACCCGGATCTGTGGCACGTCCGCCACATGGACGATCCGCGCGCCATCACGCCGGGCTCGATCATGCCGGCCTATCCGTGGATGCTGACAAAGCCGCTCGATTTCGATAGCATCCCGGTCGTCATGCGGGCCCACCAGATTGTCGGCGTGCCCTACACCGACGACGAGATCGCCGGCGGGATCGCGTCCGCCACCGAACAGGCCGCGGCCATCGCCGCCGAGGTCGTGACCCAGGGCGGACCGGAGGATCTCGAGGACAAGCAGATCGTCGCCCTCATCGCCTACCTGCAACGGCTCGGCACCGACATCACCAAGGTCGAGGCCGTGGCGGTGGAGGAGGAGATCGGCGAGATCATTCTCGAGACCGAAGTCGCGCGAGATCGCGGCCGAAACCGCCGGGGAGGAGGGTGCGTCGTGAAACTCTCCGACATCATGAGTGCGGCCGGACTGACGTCGTGGGCCGAGATCGGCCTCATCATCAGCTTTGTCACCTTCGCCGCCATCGTGGCCTATGTCTTCATCGTTCGCAGCAAAGACTCGTACGAAGAGATCGGAATCTCCCCTTCGATGACGACAATCCGGCCGCCGACGGAAGGAGGACCTCGTGAGCACGAACCGACCCGAGACCACCAACACGACTCCCTCCGACGACCATCTCCTGGAGCATTCCTACGACGGCATCCAGGAGTACGACAACCCGCTGCCCCGCTGGTGGCTGGCGATCTTCTGGGCCTGCATCATCTTCACGCCGCTCTATATTCTCTTTTTCCACTTCGGCCCGGGGATGCTCGAGATCGATCGCTACGACCAGGCGATGATGCTCGCCGCCGAGCAGCAGATGGCGGAGATCCTCGCCATGGGCGAGATCAGCGAGGGCACGCTGGTCGGCCTCATGGACGATCCCAGCATGATGAACGGCGGGAAGAAGGTCTTCACCGGCAAGTGCGCCACCTGCCACGGCATGTTCGGCGAGGGCGGAATCGGGCCCAATCTGACCGACGACTACTGGCTCCACGGCGGCCAGCTCATGGATGTCTACCGGACCGTCCGCGAGGGCGTCCCGGCCAAGGGTATGCTGGCCTGGGAACGCCAGCTGCGTCCGGCCGAGCTGCTCGCGGTCAGCGCCCACGTCGGCGGTCTTCTCGGCAGCGACCCACCCAACGCCAAACCGCCCCAGGGCGACCAGGTCGATCGACTCGCCCCCGAGCCGGTCGCCGAGGGTGAGGAAGCTGCCGACCGAGATGAGGCGCCGGCGAGGGCGAGATGTCGACGAAGGAGCATGACGATGCCGGAGCAACGAAGTTACCGAATGGGCGCTGAGCGGCAGCCGAGCATGGATGCACGCAGCCGGAGGACAGACTTCGACTCTGTTTCTCCTGGCACCTTCGCGGGGTTGCTGCATGACTGAGCCAACCTCGAACGCTCCCGAGGCCCAGGAGCAGATCCTGTCGACCATGAACCGCGACGGCAGCCGTCGTCGGATCCGGCCCAAGCTCTCCAAGGGCCGCTACTACCGTGGCCGCTTTCTGACGGCGTGGGGCCTGATCCTCGGCTTCTGCCTGATCCCAATCCTCAAGATCAACGGCAAACCGCTGATGTTCTTCGATATCGCCCGGCGGGAATTCACCCTCTTCGGTTCCACCTTTCTGCCCACCGACAGCTTCCTGCTCATGCTCCTGCTCTTCAGCATCTTCGTCGGGATCTTTCTGGTGACCGCCATCTGGGGTCGAGTGTGGTGCGGTTGGGGATGTCCGCAGACGATCTACATGGAGTTTGTCTACCGCCCCATCGAGGTCTTCATCGAGGGCGGCCGGAACCAGCAGATCAAGACCGACAAGGCCGGTGTCTCCGGCCGCCGGCTGATCAAGCACTTCGTGTTCTTCGTGGTCTCGGCGTTTCTCGCCAATACCTTCCTCGCCTACTTCGTCGGCTGGGACCGGCTGCTGGGTTGGATGACCAGCCCTCCCTCCGAACACCCGGCGGCCTTCTTCGTGATGCTCGGAACCACGGTGCTCATGTTCGGCGACTTCGGATGGTTCCGCGAACAGACCTGCATCCTCGCCTGCCCCTACGGCCGTTTTCAATCGGTCCTGCTCGATCGACAGTCGTTGATCGTGGGCTACGACGAGGCCCGCGGCGAGCCCCGGACGCGGTGGCGCAAGAACGAAGAGCGGAGCGGCGGCGACTGCATCGACTGCGGTCTCTGCGTCTCGACCTGCCCGACGGGCATCGACATCCGGGACGGCGGTCTGCAGATGGAGTGCATCGCCTGCACCCAGTGCATCGACGCCTGTGATTCGATCATGGACAAGATCGGCAAACCCCGCGGTTTCGTCCGCTATACGTCGCAATCCGAACTCGAGACGGGAAGCCGCAAGTTTCTCCGACCGCGGCTGGTGGTCTACACGGCGATCCTGATGATCATGTTCGGCACCCTCGCATTCTCCCTGGTCGGGAAATCCACCGCCGACGTGACGATCCTGCGCGGTCTCGGCGCGCCGTTCTCGGTGCTGCCTTCGGGAGAGGTGTCGAACCAGCTCCGGATCAAGATCGCCAATCGATCGGATGAAGAACGAAGCTACGCCTTCGAACTCGTCGATGCCGACGGTCTCACCCTGGTCGCGCCGGAGAATCCGCTGGTCGTGGCAGCCGGCGACAGCCAGATGACCGCCGCGTTCATCACCACCCGACCGTCGACTTTTACCGCCGGCGAACTCGAGATCACGTTGCAGATCATCGATGGGGTCGACTTCGAGGAGATCCGCACCTACCGACTCGTGGGACCGGCAGGATGATGAAGGATTGTGTGGGTGCCAGGAGAGTCCGCAGTTGGCTCGACGGGTACTATGTTGCCAGACTCACCGCCAACTGCGGAACTACGGACCTGGCACCCCCGGAGGCGCTCGATGAAACCTGGACTGTCTGGCCCTTCGTGATCGCCGGCGCCCTCGCGCTGCACGTCGTCGGATCGCTCGTGATGGTCTATTTCGCGACCTCGAACGAGTCCTACGCCGTCGAGCCGGACTATTACCAGAAGGCGCTCGCGTGGGACGACAAACGCGCCCAGGACCGTCACAACGCCGACCTCGGGTGGCGCTTCGATTTCACGATCGAACCGGTGCCAGCGGGCCAGGATCCGATCATGCGCGTTGAACTCACCACCATCGAAGGCGAACCCGTCAGCAACGCTTCGATCTCGGTCGAGGCCTTCGCCAACGCCCGACGCGACGATGTTCTGACGGCAGGTCTGACCGAGACCGAATCGGGGTACCGGACCACCCTGCCCATGCGCCGAAACGGTCTGTGGGAGTTCCGCTTCACGGTCACTCGCGGCGATGACATCTTTACCTACCGAGACATGCGCCATGTGTGGACGGAAATCCCAGAATAATTCTGAGTTTTGAATTATGAATTATGAATTACCATCGCAGGGCCTGCTCGGAGTTGCCTGGTGCGATGTAATTCAGAATTAAGAATTCAGAATTCAAAATTTGGCACGACCTCAATCACCGCAACAATGATCACGCTGCTCACCACCGTCTTTATCGCTACGCTCCTCGGCAGTCTGCACTGCGTCGGGATGTGCGGTGGTTTTGTCGCGTTCTACTCCGGGGCGGACGGTTCGGCCGGCGCCCGACGACTGCTCAGCCACGCCGCCTACTCGGGCGGCCGGTTGGTGGCCTACTCGATTCTCGGCCTGGCCGCCGGCGCCATCGGCGCCGTCCTCGATCTCGCGGGCTCGCTGGCCGGGGTCCAGCGGGTCGCGGCGGTGGCGGCCGGTGTGGTCATGATCGTCTGGGGCGTCTTCGCCCTGCTCCAGATCGGCGGGGTCAAGGTCTTCAAGCACGGCTCGACATCGCGCCTCGCCGGTTGGCTCCGCCGCGGCATCACTCTCGTCGGGAACCGCCCGCCGGTCGTTCGCGCAGCGACCGTCGGTTTGTTGTCCGGCGTCCTGCCGTGCGGCTGGCTCTGGGCCTTTGTCGTCACCGCGGCCGGCACCGGTTCGGCCCTGGGCGGGATCGCGGTGATGGCCGTTTTCTGGGCCGGCACGGTGCCGATCCTCCTCGCGCTCGGTCTCGGCGCTCAGGTCCTCAGCATCCCCCTGCGCCGCCACATCCCGGCGGTGACCGCGGTGATCCTCGTCGCCCTCGGGCTCTACGCCATCATCGGCAGACCCACCACCGCGCTGGCCGCGGTCGAGAAACACCAGCACGCCACCGATGGCAGCGTGCCATCACCGGATGATCCACCCCCCTGCTGCGACGGAGAAAGATCGCCACGAAAGGCGCCACCGAACAGTAGGCGGGCGTTCACGACCTGCCCACGGCGCGATCAGCACTCTTCGCCGAATTGCAATCCTCGGAGGACCGCGTGATGGTGTGATGGGTCATCAACGCGATGTTACTTTGCGTTCTTGGCCACGGTCTTGGTCGTTCTTCGCGGTGAAAATGCGATGGCTGCCCGTCGCGCCCTTCCGGTGACTCTCTCACCCGCTCAGCGCATGAGAAGATGCTTCGGTGATTTCGTGCTCCCACTGTGGGTTGCCGGTGCCGGCGGGGTTGGTTGATGACAACGCCGAACTGCAGTTCTGCTGTTCGGGCTGCCGGGTGGCCTACGACGTCATCCACGGCGCCGGGCTCGAGGGCTACTACGACCTCAAGGAGCGGATCGACGCACCCGAGCTTGCGGCCCAGGGTCGGGGCACTGCCTACGACGAGTTCGACGACCCGGCGTTTGCCGAGCTCTACTGCCGTCGACGGCGAGACGGGATGACCACCGTCGAGCTCTATCTCGAGGGGGTTCACTGCGCGGCCTGCGTCTGGTTGGTGGAGAAGGTCCCCCTCGTGATCCCGGGTGTCGCCGAGTGCCGTCTCGATGTCGGCCGGTCGCTGGCCACCGTCGTCTGGGATTCTGAGCAGACACCGCTGAGTACCATCGCCCGCTTCCTCGACTCCATCGGCTACCCGCCGCACCCGTTCCACGGCGTCGAGGCTCGCGACATGGAGCGGCGAGAGGACCGCGCCCTGCTCATCCGCATCGCGGTCGCCGGCGCCATCGCCGGCAATGTCATGCTGCTCGCCTTCGCGCTCTACGGCGGCTACTTCCACGGCATCTCCCCCACCTTCAGATCGCTCTTCCGCTGGGTCAGTCTCGGTCTGGCTCTGCCCTCGGTCCTGTGGTGCGCCCAGGTCTTCTACCGCGGCGCCTGGGGCGCGCTGAAAACGCGCACCCTGCACATGGATGTGCCGATCTCGATCGGCATCCTCGCCGCCTTCGGCTGGGGGGTGGCCAACACCATCCGCGACAACGGCGAGGTCTATTTCGACTCGGTCACGGTCCTCATCTTCTTTCTTCTGGTCGGGCGCTGGGTGCAGCGGCGGCAGCAGCGCCGTGCCGCCCGCGCCACCGAACTGCTCTTCTCGCTGGCTCCTTCGACCGCTCGGGTCGTCGAGGACGGCGGGATTCGAGAGGTGCCGGCGGCGGCGCTCAATCCGGGTATGGTCATGGAACTCCGGGCCGGAGATTCGGCCCCGGCCGACGGCGTCGTCCTCACCGGCGAGTCGACCATGGATCTGTCGCTGCTCACCGGCGAGTCGCGACCCGTCGCGGTCCGAGCCGGCGATCCCATCCACGCCGGTACAACGAGCCTGTCCGGCCGGCTCGAGGTCGAAATCCGATCGGCCGGAGCCGACACCCGGCTCGGACGAATCCTCCGCCTCGTTGAAGAAGGGGCGCAACGCCGCGCGCCGGTGGTCCTGCTCGCCGATCGGATCTCGGGTTGGTTCGTACTGACCGTGCTCGGCCTCGCCCTCGTCACCTTCGCCGTCTGGCTCCCGATCGACCCCGCGCAGGCGATGGAGAATGCGGTCGCCCTGCTCATCGTCAGCTGCCCGTGCGCCCTCGGTCTCGCGACTCCCCTGGCGGTGAGCGCCGCGGTGGGTCACGCCGCCCGCACCGGCATCCTCATCAAGGGAGGCGACGCCCTCGAGAGTCTCGCCCGGCCGGCGCGGATGATCCTCGACAAGACCGGAACTCTCACCGAGGGCCGCCTGGCCGTTGTCCGGTGGCACGGCGCCGAGGCCGTGCGCCGGATCGTCGCAGCCGCCGAATCCCACTCGACCCATCCCGTCGCAATTGCCCTCGCTGAGGGCGTGGATACTACCGGCGTTCCGGTGCCGACCGAAGTGGAACAGCACCCCGGGCGGGGTCTCACCGCACGGAGTCGATGGACGCGACCTCCTGGTCGGCTCTCCAGCCTTCGCCGAGGAGCGCCTCGGAGGATTCTCCGACGTGGCGGCCGCGCAGATCCGGACCGCCATCGACGAGGGGCTCACCCCCATCGTGGTCGCTCTCGACGGCGAGATCGAGGCGGTGGCGGCGCTCGGCGACCCCGTCCGCGCGGACACCGCAGACGCATTGGAAGCCATCAAAGCACGCGGCTGGCAGATCGAGGTCCTTTCCGGCGACCATCCGGGAACAGTCCAGGCTTTGCTCCAGCGGCTGCGCCTCGACCCTTCGTCGGGCCGCGGCGGCGCCGTACCGGAAGACAAGCTCGAGCGGGTCCGCCAGGCAGCGGTACAGGGCCCGGTGGTGATGGTGGGAGACGGGGTCAACGACGCCGCGGCGCTGGCCGCCGCCACCGTCGGCATCGGAGTCCACGGCGGGGCAGAGGCGGCCTTGGCCGCAGCCGATGTCTATCTCGGCGAACCGGGTCTGGCGCCCCTGGTCCGGCTCCTCGACGGATCGGAACGAACCCTCGGCGTGATCCGACGAAATCTGGTCTTCTCGCTCGGCTACAACGCGGTGGCCGTCACCCTGGCCATGTTGGGCCTCATGCACCCCCTCGTCGCCGCGATTCTCATGCCGGCGAGCTCGATCACGGTGGTCGTGAGCTCGTACCGGGCGAAGACATTTCAGTGATTCTCAATTCTTAAATTCTGTAATTTCTCCATTATTTGACGTTGCTGACGAATCCCGCGGCCAGTCCGTCAGACGGGAATCCGTAGCCGATGGCAATTGAGAATTAAAAATTAAAGATTCATAATTGAACTGATGTCCGTCGTTTACATCGCCCTTCCGGTCGCCATCCTGCTCGCCATCGCCGGTGTGATCGCATTCATCTGGGCCACGAAGAGCGGCCAGATGGACGATCTCGAGACGCCCGGCGCAGCGGGTGCTCTTCGATGACGATCCGGTCTCGAAACCCGCCGATGCCCCGTCAGGGCACCTGGAAACGCCACCAACCTGAGCTTTCAAAGCCTTGCAGTATGTCTCGTGGTACCGTGCCGGTAGGCGCCGTCGCGCATGGCTATGGCTGAGATCCATTTGGCGTGATCTCGGCGGACAACCCTGCGATGGCGACAAGATCGGGCGATCTGCGCCTTTGCGTCTCTGCGCCTCTGCGCCTCTGCGTTGATTTGCGATGATCCAGCATCCAGCCGAATGTAACCACCGCAACGCCTACCGCAAACATACGACCGTATGAAGAACTCAACGTTGTCATCCGCGGCGTCTGGTTTCCGGGTATTCAAACCCGCTGCCCCGATCGGGTTTGCAGACCCGCGGATGTCTCCCGCCACCATCAAACGAGCCGTCGGCGGCCGTTTCTTTCCACCTTGCCTACCCACTCACCTACCCTGAACACTCTCCTCCCATATGCCGACTCGGTGACCGGAACCGGGTCGGTTCCCGCCTGCGCAATCGGGGTTCAGAGGATGAGCATCGCATCGCCATAGGAGAAGAACCGGTAACGCGACGCGATCGCCTGCCGGTAGGCGTCGAGGATCCGGTCGCGCCCGGCGAAGGCGCTGACGAGCATCAGCAGGGTGGATCTGGGCAGGTGGAAGTTGGTCAGCAGGCCGCCGGCACCCCGAAATCGGCATCCAGGGGTGATGAAGATGTCGGTCCAGCCTTCTCCGGGCTCGATCTGTCCGTTGCCCGCCGCCAGCGCTCCCTCGAGGGCGCGCACCGAGGTCGTGCCGACACAGACAACTCGGCGGCCGGTGGAGACGGCCTCGTTCACGATCCGGGCCGTGGCCTCGGGAAAGCAGTACCACTCACTGTGCATTCGATGCTCGGCCACCCGCTCGGCGGTGACCGGGCGGAAGGTCCCGAGACCGACATGCAGGGTCACGAACACCCGCTCAACGCCCCGATTGCCGATCTCGTCGAGGAGCTCCCGGGTGAAGTGGAGACCGGCCGTCGGCGCCGCCACCGCACCCGGTGTCGAAGCATAGACCGTCTGATAGGTCTCACGATCCTCGGCGGTCGCTCCCCCGGGCCGGCTGATATAGGGCGGCAGCGGCATCTCACCGATTCGATCGAGCCGTTCGAGATCCAGACGGGGTTCAAACGTCACCGCCCATCTGCCCTCGTCTCGCCGCTCGACCAGGATGACCTCGCCACCATCACTCAGCACCAACCGCTCACCGACGCGGGCCCGCGCACCGGGCCGGAGCAGGCATTCCCACGCCCCGCCGTCGAGTTCGCGGAGGAGCAGCACTTCGAAACGACGGCCCGTCGATCGGTGGGCGTAAACCCGCGCCGGGATCACTCGCGTATCGTTCAAGAGCAGAAGATCACCAGGGTCCAAGAGCCCGGGGAGGTCGGTCACCTGCCGGTGTTCGACTCCTGCGGCTGATCGGTTGAGCAACAAGAGCCTCGAACCGCCCCGCGGCGCCGGTTCCTGCGCGATGAGTTCTCCCGGCAGGTCGAAGTCGAAATCGTCGGTTCGCACCGGCGCATTCTACGGCAGAATAGAGATGAGGACCCGTGGATCGTCAGAGATTCGGTCGTCGAGGGGAGTGGGCAGCGCTGCTGCTGCTTCTGCTCAAGGGCTACAGGCCGCGCCATCGCAACTGGCGCGGCGCCGGTGGCGAACTCGATCTCGTCGTCGAAAGGCGAGGTGAGATCGTCTTCGTCGAAGTCAAGGCGAGATCAAGCGATCTCCTCGGCGGTGCAATCGGGGCGGTCGACGCCCACAAGAGGCGAATCCTGACCCGGGCCTCCTCGGCCTATCTCTCGCGCCACGATCTCTGGGATCGACCGTGTCGCTTCGACATCGTCACCGTCGAGAGGAAGGGGGCATTCCCTTTCTGGAAGATCCGGCACTATCAGAGTGCATTCAGCCCCGACCTGGGCCGGCAAATGTGATTATTTCTTGAACCACTTCTTGCGGGTGACCGTCTGCGGTTCGTCCTGGCTGCCGAACCTGCCGACGTGGCCGCTCAGATCGCGCGCGACGACGAAGAACTGGACGCTCTTGTTGCCGTGCAGCTCGGGCGCCACCACGAAGTTGTAGAGCCCGTCCCCGCCGGCTCCAGCGGGATCTGGAGATACCCGTCATCGGACTCGTTCCGAGCGTGGACGACGACGCGCTCGACGCGATAGTCGTCGGTCACCCTCAGCGGCACGGTGACGGTCCCGTTCTTCTTGAAACCGAGTTCCGCTGCGGCGGTCATCTCGACAACCGGCGCGCCCGCATCCATGTCGGCAATCCGCGCCTCGAGAACCGACCTGGCGCGATCGACCTCGTCCTGCAACCGGGGATCGGGAGGCATCTTGTCGAGGATCGCGAGCCCCGCTTCCGGATCTCCGGCGTCGCCCCTGGCAAGGGCACTGCCGATCAAGGACTCCTCCCGCCGAGTGAGATCGATCTGCTCGTTGCACCAGGCGATCCGAGCCGCCGCACCCGCCCGCCCGGGCCAGACCTGCCTGAGACTCTCGAGGATGGCAACGGCGTTCGAGAATTCGTTCTCGGCGATCAACGCCTCGGCCCGGGACTCCAGCGCCGCGGCCGATTGTTCCCTGAGTTCGGGAGCCCCGGCGTAGTTCGGAAGCATCTCCTGAAGACGACCCGCCTTTTCGACGGCTTCGAGATAGGCGCCGTCTTTGTGGGCGTCCCACATATCTGCGTGGAGACCCAGTACCTGCCGACCGCGCTTGAGATCCTGGGTGAGACCGTCGATTTCCGAAATCTCGTCCCGAGGCATGCCGCTCAGCCCGGCGACCCCACGCCGGACCATTTTGACGCTCCCATAGAAGAGGCCGGACCGGAGATCGTCGATGGCCTCCCCCTGATCGGATGCCTCGGAAACGGCCATGACCAGGCTGTCGTAGAGCGCCGACTCGTCGGAGCTGAAGGAGGTTCCTTCCCCATCGTCGAGGGTGTTCAGCGCTTGCGACGCCCCGGCCAGATCGCCCAAATCAACGAGCTCCTGGATTGCCAGCAGATCGTCGAAGAGGTTGTCGTCCGGCGGAGGTGGGACCAGAGTGTCCCCGGATTCACGCGTCTCGAGCTGGACCGCCGTCGCCGCGATCGGTCCGTCGTCGTCGCCGACAGACGGCCAGGTCAAGGCGATGATGCTCCCGAGGATGATCACCACCCCGGCGACGATCGCGATTTCGACGCGCGAGACCCGGCGCCCAGCGGCGGCTGGTTTCTGCAGTTTCGGCACGAGGACGGCCGGGCCGCCATCACCGGCGTCAATCGCTTCCGGAACCCACACATCGACGGGGATCGGATTGCGGACATCGGTGTCCTCGTCGAGGCCGGAGTCATCGAGACTCGCGGGCAACTCGGGATCGTCAAAGAGAACCTCGGGCCATCCGTCCTCATCCAGCGAAACGACATCGCCGCCGGAGAGCATCGTTTCGGCTCCGGAGACCCCCGGCTGGGGAGACGGTCCGGCCACCACCTGGGGTGCTTTGGAGGGATCGAAGGCGGGGTCCGTCTTATTGGGGTTGAACGATCCTCCGGGTGATGGAGTCTCGATCGGAGCGCGAGGAGCGACAACGGCGGGCGGATCGGGCAACGCACGGATCAGCGGATCCCTGAGATCGGAGGGCGATGCCCCCCTCATCATGGGATTGGGCTCCATGATCGTTCCGAGGATCTCTTCGAGAGGCTCGGCCTCGGGAAGCATCGATCGCACCGCGGCGGGGAGGGTCACGCAGGGGCGGGAACAGCCGTCTCCTTCAATCTCGGCGCCGAGGATGCCGCAGGCGATGACGCCGAGAGAAAAGAGATCAGATCTCCACGCCTGATCGTTGGGCAGCAAATTGCCCGCGACCAATTCCGGCGCAAGGTGAGGATCGAAGGCCGGTATCGGTACGCCGGCACCCGCGTGCAGGAGGGTGGCGCTGGTACCGAAACCGAGGACCATCGCACGGTCGTTTGACGGGGGATTGGTCACATAGATGTTGGAGGGTTTGAGATTCAGGTGGGCCGCTCCGACCCGGGCCAGATCCTCGATGCAGGAGAGAATGTCGAGAAGGATGTTGATGGCCGAGAAGGGGCTGAGATCGTCGATGGAATCGAGAAGTTCACCCTCGATGAGCTCCATGACGATGAAACCATCGCCCTCGGGAGTGAGACCATGGTCGGTCAGAACGGGCATCGCGTGGATGGGCATGGACCGCGCGGCCTCCGCCATCTCGAGGAAGAGCCCCCTGACCTTGTCCTCGGCGTCGGGCACAGCACAACTGACCATCTTGATGGCGACATCCCGCCCGAGTTTCGGGTCTCCGGCGAGGAACACCGCGCCCGTCGCCGACGTCGCCAAGACGTTTTTGAGCTCAAGCTCTTCGAGGATTTGCCGCGTCTCGATCACCATTGCCTCACTCTCAACTGCACAATTACGGCGCAAAACGCACTGTCAACGTAGTTCAAAGAGGGAGGAAAAACCGTGGTGTGGCTCACGCGAAACAAGGAATGACGGCAATTGACCGCTGCGATCGGTGATGCACAACACGCGGCAAGCCGGCCGCAGCCGCGAAAATCTCGAAATCCACGACCGACTCTGATTCGGCGGAAGTCAATCCTGGCGGGTGTCGACCGGCCTTTTTGCGGGCGATCGGATGACCGGGCTGAACTTCTCTCGGACGCCGCCGAGGGAGATGCTCTCGATGTAGTAGTAATAGTCCTTGCCGGGATCGATGGATTCATCGACATAGACATAGTGCTGCGGCTCGTCCGTCGTCCCGCCCCGGACAACGGCTCGGTGGTGATCTTCTCGAACGGGCCGTCTTCGCTGAGGCCGCGATAGATGTCGAATCCGAAGTTCTCCACCTCGCTCGCGGTGGTCCACTTGAGGGTGTTGGCCAGGGGTTCGTCCGCCGGCTGGTCCGGCGCCGCGTCCGCCGCGGTCTTGAATCGCCTCCGGTTCGGCTGGAACGTCGTCTCCACCCGACGAGGCACACCCTCCCAGAATTCCGATGAAACAATCCGACTCCAACGATCAAACACCAGTTCTTCACTGCATCCCCCGCTGTTCGGAGTTGCGAGCCCGCTCCGATCGATTCCGCCGGCGAAACTCTCGCTGTTTCCCGGTTCCTCGGCGGACTCGCCGGCCGCTGTGAGACTCACGCCGCCGATCCCATCGACGTGCAGCTTCTCGTCCCAGACATAGACTCGGACACCGGTGAGCTGTTCCTGGTTCTCGAGAACTCCCGGATCCAGCTTCGACGATGAACTCGGTTCCGCTGACCTCGATCCGGTCCGTCGCGCAGAATGGCGCCGTCGGCGGCAACCCAGTCCGCGATGAAGATGAGCCGACTCCGACGGGAACCGCGCATCCCGACCGTGAGGACCACAGCGCCGTCGATCTCATCAAGGCCAAGATCGAGCTGGTGGCCGGCGCGGCCACCGGCACCGCCGGATCGCCGAGCAGGTTGTACGTCTGGACCAGGACATCGCTGCTGAATCGCGTGCTTCGCGCGCATCACCGCTTCGCCGATGGTGTCGCCGGGAGTCGTCAGCTCCTCGATCAGCTGCCTCGCCCATGGTCGGCGACGGGCTGTTGCGCCACGAGGCGGCAAAGACCGCGATCGCGCCGCGGCCGGCGAATCCGCAGCAACTTCTCGCCGATGGAGTCGGCGGTGGGGTGATCGAAGGGCGCCGAGTAGCAGGTCAGGCTGAGCACCACCGGCAGACGGCTCGTTGTCGGCGAGGTCGTCGAGGTGTTCGAGGGTGAAGAGGTCGTGGTTCTTCTTGAGATCCGGCGGACCGGTGCGCCAGATGTAGCGACCGCCGTGGCCGAGAAATGCACCGCTGTAGACCCCCCGTCGAGGATCTCGACGATCCGCCGGGTGTGGTGCTCGTTGGCCGGCTCTGTCGGGTGCGGGTAGATCTTGATGCGGGACGATACCCGCGCGGCTGAAGCTCTTCGGCGATGGCGTCGCTGCGTCGCTGGAACGATGACGCTCTCGTTGGCGATGAAGAGCAGTTGCGCCGCCACGGCCCCACCGGCGCAGCGGAGGCATAAGGCGATGGTCTTGTCGACCACCTCGTCGAGTTCTTCCGGCATTCGACCACCGGGAGCCGACCGATGGCCATATCCGGGAGCTAGTCGCCGTCGTCGACACAGACAAACCAGGTGTCGCTCGCGGCGTGCCCCTCGAGGGTCGGGTAGCTCGAGGTCGGCACCAGGTTGCGGTGGTTGAGATCGGCCCCTTCGGCGTAGGGGTGCTGCTGTTCTTGATGAACCGGTTCGTCTCTCCGGTCCGGTAGGTCCAGTCGGCATAGTTGGAGTCGTCGGCGGACGAGGTTCTTGAAGTCCCAACTCGCGTCCCCGACGAGCAGCACGAATCGCGGCGCCGGCGCCTGCCAACTGCGAGTGGGCGTACTGGAGGAAGTCCTTGATGGCTTGCGGGTCGAGGACTCCGTAGTTGAACTCGTCGTAGATGTCCTGGACGTCCACCACTGCGACGGTGAGGCCGCGCCGACGGTGCAACTCGGCGAGCCGCTCGGTTCGGCTCGCAGGCGAGCGGTGGGCGATCATGATGTAGTCGACCTGCTGGTCGTCGTTCCTCAGACCCGAGGGGCGATCGAGAATCACGTCGTTGGGCGGGGCGGCTGCGGAGGGTTTCAGCAACGCGAAGCCACTGTCGCCCACCTCGATCTCGGCCGCGAGCACCCCGCCTTCACTGCGGTACCGGACACCACCGGGGTGGAAGAGATCGATCGGGGTCCCGTCGTCAGACTCGACCGCGACTCGATAAACCGGACCATCGCCGATCGGGAACAGCCTCAGCTGGTCATTCCCGACCACAGGACGGTGCTCATACTCAACCTCGATCCAGTTGAGGAGAACCACATCTACAACGAGATCACCGGAATCCGGATAGACGCGTTTCGGAATTCTGACGACGAGCTCGTTGGGCCCGTCGTGGATCCGTACCGCCGGGATCGTCACCTCAATGGTGAAGTGGTCCTTCCCATCCCAGGTCGCCCGTTCGGCGACATCTCCGTTGAGAAGGATCTCGATTTCGTGGTGAGGCAACGAGGTTCGCTCGCGGTGTCGTGGTTCCGACCACCCCCTGAGGCCGAGTCGTAAACCAACCGGGTTCTCGGTGACCGTCGTCGCTTCGAAGACCGATTGGAGACGCCGAGCGAATTCGCCCGGCCGGTTCCCCGTCCTCCCGGAAGGCCAATCGAACCGACTCGGCAAGATCGACGGCCGAGGGAGTGTCTCTTCGGTCGTTGTCGTCGCTTCGGGCAAACCCCTCGAAGACGAGTTCCTGACGGAAGGGCTCCTTGTCCGCCACCGACAGCCGCTCCCAATACCAGCTCTCCTCCGGGTCGTCCGATTTCATCCGGAACCGCACCATTACGCGATCGGATTCCAGGTGGTGTTTCGCCAGAAACCTCGCCGGCTCTTCGAACCGCGTCCGGGCCGAGGTGAGGCTCTCCCCGCGCCGCGGATCCTCATCGTCAAAGGACAGCCGGTAGCAGTTGAACCGCGAATACGGGTCGAGAAACGAGTAGGTTCCTCGGAGGACCTCGCCGATGAAAGTCACCCGATCACCCCGCCCGAAAACGCCGTCACCGCCATCGGAGACCCAGACGGCGACCGGCGAGCCGAAGTTCCGCAGACCGATCGCCGCCGACGGGAGAGGGCCTCCGAGACCGGATTCAACGAGGCGCTCATAGCTCACCTCGTAGACCCCGGTGTGCTCGACATAGATTTTGAAGACGGGCCCGGCATCCACCGCCCGCGCGGTCGACGCCATCGATGCCAGCGCGGTGCATATCAGCGTCAGGGACAACGGTGCAGTCTTCATAACTTAGGGAGTATACCGATATCCGCCTCGCGTCCGTTTCCCTCTCCGATCCCGATCCCGTTCCCGTTCCCGTGCCCGTTCCCGAACTGCAGCGGCAGCGGCAGCGGCAGCGACCGGGCAGCATGGGGCAGATCCGGGGCAGCATCCGGGGCAGTCGGATCCGGGGCAGCATCACGGGGCAGCATCCGGGGCAGCATCCGGGGCAGCATCGGGGCAGCATCCGGGGCAGCATCCGGGGCAGCATCCGGGGCAGCATCCGGGGCAGCATCCGGGGCAGCATGATCACCTCCTGGTTGTTCTTGAAAAGACGAGTAGCCGCTGTGGAATCCGATGTCAAGGGCAAGACAAGTCGCCTCGGAGGCGACCCTTGACATCGGATTCCACAGCGGCTGGGGGGAATGCATGAACAACCAGGAGGTGATCATGCGCAACCCCGTCCAGCAACCCGGCCTCATCGCCCACTCGAAAGCCCTCGAAGCAGCCGGTATCGCAATCCAACTCTTCGACGAAGTCAGAGCCCTCACATGGCGCCTCCTCCACCCAAAACCCTAAAAGGACACGAAAGAACAACGCCCACCGGGACGTGCCGGGTACGCTATTGTGCAGGCACAACCATCCGGCATCGCCGCACCTCCCGCACAATGGCGCTACCGGGCACTCCTCGGCCAAGGTGCTGTGAGCATTTCTCCAAGCTTGCCAGGAGGCCACCGGCGCGTGATCAGCGTGGTCACCGTCTCCCCATCAACCCCCGAATGACCACGCTGATCGCGCGACGCTGGGTCGCCAAGGGCGGCCCAGAAGGCCGGGGTTGAAGGAAACGCGTTCACCGGCAGCGTCCGTGCCCTTGATGATCCTCTGCCACCCTCACCCCAGCGCGAACCACATCAGCAGCCCGATCACCACTCCGCTCGCAGCGACGCGGGCGATCGACGGTCGCGGTCTGAATCCCGCCTCGATCCACGCCACGAGACAGCCGACACCGACAAACGCCGCCGGCAGCATCTGAATGCGGTATCGCGTCTTGACGTGCAGCAGGAGGAAAAGCAACAGGTTGAAAACGACAAAGAGGACCAATGTCCGAACCCACCGGCTCGACCGGCAGCCACCCAGGAAAAGACCTGTCGGGGCTGCCACGAAGAGCAGCAAAATGGTCGCCATCGTCGTTGACTCCACCACTCTGCTGACCACAGGTCCGGCGCCGACGTAGCCGGCTCCCGACTGCCGCTGCGCACCGCCGCCGATGAGCTGGTCGGTGAGGTAACAGCCCGAGTGAAAGAGGCGGAAGTACTGCTTCGACGCCTGGTTCCGGAGCACCGTGAACCAGCCGCGATTCCGGACGAACTCGACGATCCGCGACCTGAGAATGCGGTCGCGCTCGGCGTAGGTGTCGGCGCTCGCCGCCCATCGCTGGTACTCGGGCCAGACCACATCGTGGCGGAAGCTCTCCCGGCCGACATCGTTGAGACCCACCCAGATGTTGAATGCCGCCGAGTTGGCGATCATCGGCGAACCGGTTCTCTTGGCGTTGGCGATGACCGTCGGAGCCACCGTCGCCGCCGCCATCCCCAACACCAACCCGGCCCTGATCATCGCTCGTCCCGAGCGGCTCCCCCACACCATGGTCAACACCAGCACCGGGACGAACGGCATGAGCAGGCTCTTGCTGAGCAGCGCTAGGCCGAGGACAAACCCGACCACGGCGCACCAGGCGCGGCTCTCACGGCGGACGGCCATCAGCCACAGCAATGTAGAGAACAAGAAGAGGTGGAGCACTCCGGGCCAGAGATAGTGGCTGAAGGCGACGAGGGGCGGATAGCCGAGGGTCAGGACGACAACCGCGATTACGGCGGCGCGCGAGCCGCAAAGACGCCGGGTCAGATCACCGAGAAGGACAGCAGCGGCAACCAACAGTGCGAATTGAGTCAGGACGACGGCGGCCACAGCGGTTCCAGCCACCAACCGGGGTCACCGGTGAAGAGCCTCGCCGCCGAATCGAGGTAGCCGTTCTCGTCTCCCCAGAGAATCCGCGTGACCGGGGTAGCGGTCGAGCCACCACAACGTGATCTGAACCAGCGCCACCCACGCGGCGGCGAGTCCGACGGCCACCGGCCACCACTTCCGTTCTTCGAGGGGGACTCCGTCCGCGCCAACGATCGGCGTCCCGTTGACCGGCGGGGCAGGCATGGCCCCTGCGCTCAGGCCTCAGCTTCGAGGACCGGGGTCTTCTCCACGCCCTTGCGGAACGTACCGGTGATGAGCGACACGAACCGCGACTTCATCTGCGCGTTGGCCAGGGCCTGTTTGGCCGGCGGGAGCTTGACCAGCGTGCGGAGCAACGCGCCGAGCGTCCGGTGGCTGAGTTTGCCGGGATCGTTGAAGAGCAGTTCCTGGAGCGTGCCGTGTTCGATGGCCTGGATCGCGATCTTCTCCATAACGTTTTCGGGAGTGTAGATCCGCTGAGCAGCCTGATCGAGCTTGACTCCGTCGAAGTCGCACGCGGTGTAGCAGACACCGCAGCCGAGACAGTGAACCGCATCGACCTCGGCGCGCCGCTTGCGCTTGGGTATTCCATCGGTGGGTTCGGCCGCCACCATCGCGATGGCGTCGATTGGACAGGCCTTGGCGCACTTGCCGCAGCCGCTGCAGAGCTCGTCGTCGCAGCTCGCGATGTAGTTCGAGCTCACAACCTTGGTCATCTCGGGCAGGGTCCGGAACGCCTCCATCATCTCGCAGCAGCACGAGCAGCAGTTGCAGATGAAACCGGGCCGGTTGCGGACGTTGTCGGCCATCTGGACGTTGCCGTGCGCGCGGGCATAGACCAGGACGTCCAGGGCCCGTTCCTTGCTGATCTTCTCGGCGATCCCGGCGCGAGTGAGATAGTCGGCCCCGGTCCCGAGAGCGAGACAGTGGTCCAGCGGGTAGTCGCAGCGCTTGCCGAGGTGGAGCTTGACGTGGCGGCAGTGGCAGATTCCCTCGGCCCAGGATCCGGCATCCTCGATGATCGCCGAAGCCTTGTCGAAGTCGAGAATCTCACTCCAGACTTCGGGTTCCAAGGCGTCTTCGTTGACCAGCGGCCGCGCGATAAAGGTCTCCCCGTCGGCCAACATCCGCATGAATCCGAGTTCGGGGTCGTCACGCATATAGGCCCACATGAGTTCGGCTACCTTTTTCTGGTCGATGTCGTCACGGACCCGCATCATGGAGAACTCGAAGAAACCGATGATCGTGGGGTTGAGGTAGTAGACGGTTGATCGACCTTCGCGCGGGAGATCGACCACGAGGCCCTTGGTCACCAAGCGATCGAGGATCGTTCGGGTCTTGTCCTCGGAGAGCTTGGCGTTTCGTGCGATCGCGCCGAGCGAAGCCAGCCGCAAGGGGATCCCCGCCGCCACCCGGCACTCCTCCTCGGTGAAGAGCTCTTCGAGGAGCTCGAAGAAGGCCTTGTGCGCCGGCGCTCCCACCGGCATCTTGTCCAGTCTTTGTTGAAGATCAAGGTATGCCTTTTTACCGGCTAGATGACCCATGGCGGTATTGTATCCCCTCTCCCGATTCCGTCTCCCGAAATGCAGCGTCCGCGTCCGGGGCAGCGTCCGGGGCAACTTCCGGGTCAGAGACAGCGGCAGGGTCATCGCTCCGAGCACGCGCGAGACCACCGGCCCCCGGGACTTGTCGGGTCTGACAATGTGCCCCAGCATCCTCCCGGCAACGCCTCACTTCCCGCACAATGTCACACTGGCACTCCACGGCGAGAGCGATCCGGTGCATTTCTCCGAGTCCGTCGTCGCAGGCCGCCGTTCGCCCGAGTAGCGTGGTCTCGGTCTTTCCGGTTCCCCTCGAATGACCGCACTGTTCGTGCGACGATGGGTCGCCGAAGGCGGCCCAGAAGGCCGGGGCGATAGAACCAACTGCAGGGACGACGCCCCACCCACTCCTAAATTACGATGGCTTTGCGTCCCTTTTGC
>CAVQJV010000010.1:0-71926 GCA_963712805.1 uncultured Acidobacteriota bacterium
AAAGAAAAAGAGCGCCAGGCCGAAGCCTGGCGCCCTGTCGATTCCTCGCTTCTCGGTCGACCGACTATGGCGTGGTTCCGTCCCATTGCGTCGTGTCCCCGGTCTCGAAACCATCGGCGAAGATGTTCGCGCCACCGACGATGGTATGGCCCACGTCCTTGAACAGCGCCGGTGTGAGATCCACATCGTCGAAGACATCCTCGCTGTCGAACGGCTCCATCAGGAGATCCGGCCATGCCGTGGCGTCGAAGTGTGAAACCGAGGATCCCAGCTCCACCGGATTCGGCGCATAGAGCAGGGCGAAACCGGCGTCGTGCATGCCCCACCGCGCGAGGAGGCTGACGATAGCGGATCCCGGAAGCTCCGGCCGTATGGTGTTGCCGTCGTCCTGTCCTATCGCGACAACCGGAATCGTCACCTGATCGGCGACGACGCCCCCGGCCATGTTGACCAGAACCGTTCCTTCACGATCGTTGGCGATGACCGCGGCGATGGCGCCGGCATCTTGCGCGTTGAGCGCCTTGACCCCGAACTCGCAGTTGCCGCGATCGATGAATGCAACATTCCCCGGCGTGAAGCCGATCAGCGGACCACAGCCGTCGGTGGGCGTCGCGGTTCCCGTGTTTGCCAACTCGAAGTCTCCCGCGAACGACACCGGATCCTCCTGAACCTCACCGAAGATGGCTCCCGCAGCGACGTAGTGCCCGGCAACGGCGGGCGGAGCCGTCATCTCCAGGTCCATGGTCGAGCCGTAGAGGGTATTGGGGACCTCGGCGGTGGTGTTGGGGCCGTCCCAAACCAGGTTGCCGGTGTTGATTGCGGATGCCTGCCGCTGCGGCTGGGTCATTTCCGTCCAGTGAAGCCCGGACGACATATCCAATGTGAAGACGCTGAAAATATCCGGTGAACCGGCCCACCAGGCTCCGGTTGCGTCGTTGACGAAGTTGGCGAATCCGAGGCCATGCGCCATCTCGTGCAGCACCGTCGAATAGAGGCTCGAAGTCCCGACCGGAGCCGGGTCGAGCCCAAGGTAGAAGATATTCGCGGGGCACTGGGGGGTTCCCCAATCACTGTTGTACTGGATGTTGAAGTCTCCGGAACCGGGCGCCTGGTCAACCCCGACGATGGCGTCGGCGAGGGGGCTGTGATACCAGGTACCGGGCACCGGCGCTCCCGGGAAATCCTTGATCGTCGGTCCCGGGCCCGTCGAGCCGAGGACGCCGCAAGCGATGGAGTTGAACTCGGCATTGACCTTGATGTCCACCGAACTCTCAATCAAAGCCGCCCACACGTCGCCAGCCGCCTGGAGGACGATGAGCCGTTGCTCACCGAGGGTGGTGCCGGTGTTGCCGCCCACCGGCGCCACCGGGGTCGGGTCGTTGAGCCCTTCGCCCGAACCGTCGTTGTTGAGGATGACGACGGTGGCGGCCGACGCCGATCCGGCGACGAGAGCCATCATGATCGCGAGAAGCGGAGCAACGAAAAGACTGTGCTTCTTCATGATCTCCTCCTCACCGATCCGCCGCTACCGGCCGGGCGCCGGCGCTCTTGTTCTCGACGGTGTCGAGACCGACGATGAAGGCGACTGCAGCGTCGAGATCCCGCAGGCACGCGGTAGTTCGGGTACCGTCGAGATTGATCCGAACGAGATGAACGTCACGGATGGCATCACCGATCACCGACACCACCGCGCCATTGGCAGACACCTTCTCGTTGTAGACCGGAGGCTGGCCGAAGGTCCGCTCGAGATCGGAGCGCAGCGCGTCGACCCGGCCTCGCGTCGCCACAACCACCTCACCGGTACTCGGGTCGCGATATTCCAGATCCCCGGCTGCGATCCGTTCCTCCAGGACCTGTTGCAGTGACATCCATTCGCCGGGAATCCGCAAGTCACCCGCAAAAACCGGCGTCACGAAAAGCACTGCCGTGACTGTCAATAAAACTGCCGCGCCGCAGGACGGGCGCATCGACAACTGGACTTTCTTCCTCATTTTTCCCCTTTTTCCGCCGACCAGCCGGAGACCGGCGGAGACCGGGGGAAGGGGTCGTTCGCCACCCTTCGCGCTCCCCGCGACCTCCTCCAGTCGGCCGATGTCCCTGCTGTTGTATCGCGGGAAGGCATCGAGGTCAAACCGGCGCCATCCGATTCCCCACGCTTGCAGCCGCGATCCTGCCGTCATACCCTACCGTCGGCGACCCACAGCCGGCCGGAGGTACCGCGATGAAGACCCGTTGTCTGATCCTGGGATTGACCGTGATTGCGGTGCTGAGCTTTGCCTCGGGATCGGTCTTCGCAACCGAAACGCCGAACAGCGACTGTTCGATCACCGTTGTCCGCGCCTGGTTCAGCGACCGCGCCCAGGTCGAGGCCTTCGCCGCCCATGACGAGCCGTGGGAGGTCCATCACGACAAGGGGTGGATGCTGGTCGGCGGCGACGCCGAAAACCCTCGAACTCCTGTTCGATCTGGGTTTCGATGTCGAGATCGACGAGCGTCGAACCATCGAGATCTGCTCGCCGGCCAAACGCCTCCCGGATCAGATCGAGGGCATTCCCGGCTACGCCTGCTACCGCACGGTCGAGGAGACCTTTCAGACCGCGCAGGACCTGGCGACGAACCACCCGGATCTGGCGTCGTGGATCGATGTCGGCGATTCCTGGGAGAAGGCCGACGCCCGGCGGCAACCCGGGCTATGACATGAAGGTCCTTCGGCTCACCAACGCCAACGTCGCCGGAACCCCGCCGGCCGGATTCACCGGCAAACCGCGTCTCTTCGTCACCTCGGCGATCCACGCCCGCGAGTACACCACGGCCGAGCTCATGACCCGCTTCGCCGAGTACCTGGTCAACAACTACGGCATCGACGCCGACGCGACATGGCTGCTCGACGAGCACGAGATCCACCTCATGCTGCAGACCAACCCCGACGGCCGCAAGCAGGCCGAAACCGGTCTGTCGTGGCGCAAGAACACCAACGAGAACTACTGCTCCCCGACATCCAACTCTCGCGGCGCCGATCTCAACCGCAACTTCGAGTTCCAGTGGGGGTGCTGCGGCGGTTCGAGCGGCGACCGAGTGCGACGGCCACCTACCGCGGCCCGGCAACGGCCTCGGAACCCGAGGTCCAGGCGGTCCAGAACTACGCCCGCTCGATCTTCCCCGACCAGCGCGATCCCGCGGTCGAGCGCCGCCGCCCCGGACGACGCGACCGGCATCTACATCGACATCCACTCCTACTGCCGAGCTGGTGCTCTGGCCGTGGGGCTTCACGGGCACGCCGACCGGCAACGGAGCCGCGCTGCAGACCCTCGGCCGCAAGCTCGCCTTCTTCAACGGTTACGAACCCGACCAGGCCATCGGTCTCTACCCCACCGACGGCACCACCGTCGACTTCGCCTATGGCGATCTCGGCGTGGCCGCCTATCTCTTCGAGCTGGGCACCTGGTTCTTCGAGGACTGCGCCGACTTCGAGTCCACCATTCTGCCCGACAACCTCGAGGCGCTGATCTACGCCGCCAAGGTCGTTCGCACGCCCTATCTCACCCCGGCCGGCCCTGAAATGACCGGCGTCGCGGCAACCGCCGTGGTGGTGGCGCCGGGCGATCCGATCACGATCCACGCCGTCGCCGACGACACTCGCTTCAACAACACGAACGGGACCGAGCCGACCCAGCCGATTGCCGCCGCGGAGCTCTTCGTCGATACGCCGCCCTGGCGGACGGGGCGAGCGCCATCGCCCTGACCGCGACTGATGGCGCCTTCGACGCCGCGGTGGAATCGGTTCAAGGGGTGGTCGACACCACCGGCCTGGCGAACGGCAGACACATGGCGCTATGTGCGCGCCCAGGACGCAAACGGCAACTGGGGCCCGGTCAGCGCCGATCTTTGTCTGGATCCTCGATCCGGCGACCGCCGCCCATATCGCCGGCGACGTCACCGCGGCCGACGACGGCTCGCCGCTGGCGGCAACCGTGGCGACCGGCATCTTCACCACCCAGATCCGATCCCGGCCACCGGCGGCTATGATCTGATGCTCCCGGACGGCACCTACGACGTCACCGCTTCGGCCGAAGGTTACGGTGGCCAGACCGCGACCGCGGTCGCCGCTCCCCCCGGCGCCGCCACTCCACTCGATTTTGTCCTGACGCCCTACGAGATCGTCCTCAGCGACGACGTTGAAACCGGCAATCTCGGTTGGACGGCGGAGGGTCAGTGGGCCATCACCGACGAGGCCTCGGCGAGTCCGAACCACTCGTGGACCGACAGCCCCGGCGCCGACTACGACGACTATTGGGACTTCTCCCTGACCTCGCCCATGCTCGATTTCTTCGCCGTCGCCGGCGTCACGCTCGAGTTCTCCCACATCTACGATCTCGAGAACGGTTACGACTACGCCCATGTCGAGTACTCCACCAATGGTGGCGCGACCTGGTCGACCGCGGCGACGTTCAACGGCACCGGGCATTTGAATTGGGAAAGCGTCGAACTCGATCTCGGCGACCTCGACCATGTTGCCGGCGCCAGAGTTCGTTTCCGGATCGACACCGATGTCTCGATCACCGAGGACGGGTGGCACATCGACGACATCGTCATCCGCGGTTTCGACGACCCGCCGCCGGGCTGATCTTCTACGACCACTTCGAGAGCGGCGACACTTCAACCTGGAGCGCAGCGGCGCCGTAGGTCACCGGGATTCGTCACGAGGGCGACGCGTCGCCGCAGGCCCACAACGATGGTGAAACTCCCATTCGGTTAGGATCGATCCTGGAGGAGGCTCCATGACACGCACCGACTCGTCCGTTTGAACGCCGTCGTGCTCGCCGCGGCCCTCGGTTTCACTGCCGGCGCCCTCGCTGGAGAGCCCGCCGCCCTCCACCTCGAGACACCCGACGATCCTTTCATCGAAGTCGATCCGTCAGACGTGAGAACTCAACCGGCGGCGGCAGCGGCGCGCGGCTCGTTTGCCAGCGTCCAGGTCAATGTCGACCGCCACGGTTTCAACATCGTCGGCGACGCCGCCAACGAGTCGTCCATGGCGGTGGATCCGACCAATCCCAACCGGCTCGTCATCGGCTGGCGGCAGTTCGACACCATCAGCTCCAACTTCCGCCAGGCCGGCTGGGGTTCAGCACCGATGGCGGCCGCAGCTGGACCTTTCCCGGGGTGCTCGAGCGCGGCGTCTTCCGCTCCGACCCGGTGCTCGACTCCGACGACGCCGGACGGTTCTTCTACAACAGCCTCAGGGCCGAGAGTTCAGACTTCTGGTGCGAGGTCTACCCCTCGGAGCCGGCCGGCATCTCCTGGCAGGAACCGGTCTTCGCCCACGGCGGCGACAAACAGTGGATGAGCGTCGATCGTTCAGGCGGGATCGGCGACGGCAACATCTACACCCACTGGACGTCCTACTGGGGCGCGACCGACCCCAATGCATTCAATCGTTCCACCGACGACGGCCAGAGTTTCGACTATCCGGCGGTGATGCCGGGATCCCCATACTGGGGCACCACCACGGTGGCGCCGGACGGCGTCGTGTACGTCGCCGGCGTCGCGCAGTCCGGCCCCCAGGACATCGTTGTCGCCTGGTCGACCACGGCGCAGGACCCGGGCGTTCCGCTCGTCCTTGACGGTTCGGCCTATCTCGACCTCGGCGGCGTTCCCGCGTCGTTCATCTCGGCTACGGCCCGAACCCCGACGGGCTGCTCGGCCAGATCTGGATCGCGGCCGACCATTCGGGCGGTCCGAACCACGGCAATCTCTATCTCGTCGCCTCGGTGGATCCTCCCGGGTCGGATCCCGTCGATGTCCACTTTTCCCGGTCCACCGACGGCGGTCAGACCTGGAGCTCGCCGATCCGGATCAACGACGATCCCGCGGGCGGCAACAACTGGCAGTGGTTCGGCACCATGTCGGTCGCGCCGAACGGCCGCATCGACGTCGTCTGGAACGACACCCGAAACGACCGTCAGCGGCTACTTCTCCGAGCTCTATCTACTCGTTCTCCGTCGACGGCGGTCTGACCTGGTCGGTGAATCAGCCGATTTCGCCCGCCTTCGACCCGAACATCGGCTGGCCCAATCAGAACAAGATCGGCGACTACTACGAGATGATCTCCGACGAATCTCGGCGCCGATCTGGCGTGGTCGGCCACCTTCAACGGCGAGCAGGACGTCTACTACCTCAGAATCGGCGACCGCGACTGCAACGCCAACGACATCGGTGATGCAACCGAGTTTGACGGGGACGCGGACGGGATCATCAACGATTGCGACAACTGTCCGCTCATCGCCAATCCCCGGCAAACGGACAGCAACAACAACGGTGTCGGCAACGCCTGCGACACCTTCGCCTTTGGCGATGGTTTCGAGTGGGGCAGCGATGCGGCGTGGAGCGCGGTGGCGCCTTAGGGGCAGCGACAGGGGCAGCGACAGGGGCAGCGACAGGGGCAGCGACAGGGGCAGCGACAGGGGCAGCGACAGGGGCAGCGCAGGGCAGGGGCAGCGAACAGCGACAGGCAACAGGGGCAGCGACAGATGCGCCTCCGGGCCCGAGCATGATCACCTCCTGGTTGTTCAGACTCACGCGTAGCCGCTGAGATGGCCGATGTCAAGGGCATGACGAATCGCCGCGACGGCGACCCTTGACATCGGCCATCTCAGCGGCTGGTGGAGAGGGCATGAACAACCAGGAGGTGATCATGCGCAACGCCCTACCAACCACCGGCCTCATCGCCCACGGCAAGGCCCTCGAAGCGGCCGGCATGGCAATCTCGCTTGTCCTGCGCGTACCGGCACCCCTCAAGAGTCTCGCCGATCAGGTGATTCGCTCCGCGTCGTCGGTGCCCGCGAATCTCTCCGAAGGCCACGGCCGATCAGGCCGCGACCGGATGCACCATTGGCGCATCGCCTACGGCTCAGCGAAAGAGGTCGATACTCATCTTCGTCTCCTCGTCGTCACCGGCGCGATCGATTCATCGCGGGCCGATTCGGCAATCCGTCTCTTCGACGAAGTCCGCGCCCTCACCTGGCGCCTTCTCCACCCGAAACGGTGACCTCGAGGCGGTCACGCGGGGTAGGGGCCGCCCTCGGGGTGCCGGGCACGCCATTGTGTCCCATCGACCCCCCGGCAACGCGGCACGTTGCGCACAATGGCGCTGCCGGGCTCCCCCGGGAGGCGCGATGAAAGCACCTCTCCCGGCGCAGTGGCAGGCCGCCGGCGTCCCATCGGCGTGGTCGCAGCCCTTCGAATCCACCACCCGAGCGACCACGCCGATGGGACGACGCTGGGTCGCCGCAGGCGGACCAGAAGGCCGGAGATGAAAGAACCGCGGCAGCGGCCGGGGCAGCGGCCGGGGCAGTGGCAGCGGCAGCGGCAGCGGCAGCGGCAGCGAACCGTGACCCTGCCCCGGCATTTTGCCAACAAAGCTGCCTGACGCGGTCCCGGACGCGGAAACGGCGTCTCATCACCTACAATGAACTGGTGAAGATCATCACGACCCATCTCTCGGCCGACTTCGACGCCTTCGCCGCGGCGGTGTGTGCGGTTCGGCTGTATCCCGACCACAAGGTGCTCTTCCCCGGCTCGCACGAGGCAGCCGTGCGCCGCTTTCTCGCCGAGACCGGCCTGCCCTACCCCGAGCTCAAGCTTCGCCGCGCCCGCCGGGAGACGATCGAACACGCCGTCGTGGTCGACACCTCGAGCCCGGCCCGTCTCGGCGAGGTCTGGGACCTGATCCAGCGCGACGGCTGCCCCATCGACCTCATCGACCACCACGCCGAGGAACGCAGCGGCGGCATCGAGGCTGGGAACACCATCTTCCGCCCGCAGGGCGCCACCTGCACCATCATTGCGGACCTCTTCGCCGAGCGCGGAATCGAGCCCACCGAAGAAGAAGCATCGCTCTTGATGATGGGGATTTATGAGGATACCGGCGGGCTCTCCTACCGCGAGACCACGGCGGATGATCTTCGCGTCGTGGCTCGGCTGATCGACTTCGGAGGTTCCCTGGCGTGGGTCCGCCGCTGGGTCCTCAAGGGCCTTCAGCCCGATCAGCTCTGGCTGCTCAACCGGATCGTCGAGGCCACGGAAGAGATCCTGATCAACGACATTCCCGTCTCCCTCGCCATGGTCGATGTCGACCGGTACCACGAAGAGGCGGCGTATGTGGTCCACCGCTGGGTCGAGACCTTCGAGCTTCCGGTGGGAATCGTCATGCTGGTCCTCTCGCCCAACATCAATCTGATCCTCAGATCACGTGTCCGGGGGCTCAACCTGGGGCGGGTGGCGCAACACTTCGGCGGCGGCGGCCACGCAACCGCGGCGTCCGCTCGCGTCTCCGACCGCATGCCGGTCGAACTTCGCGAAGACCTGCTTGCGGCAATCGGCCGGGAAATGCCGCCCCCCGCAAGGGCCATCGATGTGGCTAGCCGGAGGATCTTTTCGGTGGCCGCCGAGCTCAGCGTTGACGACTGCAAACAACGGATGAACCGACTCCGACTCAACGCCATGCCGGTCGAGAACGCCGACGGCAAGCTGACCGGGATGGTCACCCGTCAAATCCTCGACCGCGCCCTGAGCCATGGGATGGCCGACCGGCCGGTTCGGTCGATCATGAACCCGGAGCTTCCCGTGGTCGCAGCATCGGCTTCTCTCAGCGAGCTGCGCGATCTCTTTCTCGAGCGCTCCTATCGTTTTGTCGTGGTCGAGGAGGGCGGTTGCCCGGTCGGGGTCGTCACCAGGATGGAGCTCTTCCGCAGGCTCTTCGAACGCCAGCACGCCGCCGGGTCGGGGCTCGACCACCGAATGGCCGGCACACGACCCGTCAGCCAGTTCATCTCTCGACTCCTGCGGGAGAACTCGGCGCCCTGGGTTCAGGACCTCCTTCGCACCGCCAAGGCGGTAGCCGACACGGTGGGCATCCCGGTCTACCTGGTCGGCGGCATGGTCAGGGATCTCCTCTCGGCCGTCCAAATGAGGACGTTGATCTCGTGGTCGAGGGCTCGGGCATCGATTTCGCCTACGCCCTCGCGGCCTACATCGATGGACGCTGCCACCCGCACCAGCCGTTTCTGACCGCGGTGGTCACCCTCCCGGATGGCCACCACGTCGATGTGGCTTCGGCTCGAACCGAGTTCTACCGGACTCCCGCAGCATTGCCCGAGGTCGAGACCTCGCTCATCCGCCAGGATCTCTATCGCCGCGATTTCACCATCAATTCACTGGCGGTCGCGCTCCACGGTGAGCACCACGGCGAACTCGTCGATTTTTTCGGCGGCAGGAAGGATCTTCAACGACGCGACATCCGCGTTTTGCACTCGCTGTCGTTCATCGACGACCCGACCCGCGCCATCCGCGCCGTGCGATACGCCCGCCGACTCGATTTCTCCATCGCCCCGGACACCCGAAACCTGATGACGACCGCGGTTGACGAAGGAGTCTTCGATCGCCTTTCCGGTCAGCGTCTGCGGCGGGAACTCGAAATCCTGTTTACCGAGGATCATCCGACCTCGGCTATCGAGCTTCTGGCCGACCTCGAACTGCTCCCCGCCCTCTGTCGTGGTTTGATCTGGTCGGAGGATAGTCGCGCCACTCTCCTCGAACTCGAGGGTCAAACCGGGTGGTTGAGCTCGAAGCACCCGGGGAACCGCCCGAGCGCTGGCTCCTCTTTCTCGGCGGTCTCGCCCTGCAGTCGGGCGCCGACGTACTCGTCGGATGGCCGATCGTCTCCAGCTCACCGGCGAACTCCGCAATCGGATGATCGATCTCGAACGAGGGGTGGCGGAGGTTCGGCAGGCCAGCTCACCATCGCTTCGCCGCTCGACCCGGGTTCGAACGGTGGAAGGACAATACCCGGAGGTTGTCCTCCTCGCCATGGCGGGAATCGATCTCGAAGCCCGACGGAGGATTGCAGACGCCGTCGAAGCTGCGGTCCGCGTGCAACCGAGGGTCAGCGGGCGGCAACTCGTCGATGCCGGCATCGAGCCCGGCCCTGGGTGGGCCGGGCGCTGATGCGGACTCGAGACGCCATTGTGGACGGAGAGATCGACGAGGATCGATCCTGAGAGTACGCATTGAAATGGCGACACGGGTCCGCGAGGAGACGTCGAGATGAAGACTCGGGTTTGTGTCCTCATCGGCCGCGCGCTGCTGGTTGCCGTGCCTCGGCGACGCCCAGGCACCGACACCGGTGGTGGAGCGGATCACGACCATTCGGCCGGATCACCCACGTGTCGCTCTTCTCCAACCACGTGGTGGTGGTGGCTGTCCACTCCGAGACGGAGAATTTCGTTCACCAGGCGACTCTCTCCTTCGACGAATACATGGTCTACCTCCAGACATTGAGGGTGCCGCCGACAAGATCGGCAACGAGCCGGTCACCTCCGATGTGGAGGCCCGGGACAGCGCAACCAAACTCATCATCAACGTGGGCCCGGACGCTCCACGAGTTCTCATGTACTCACCACTCGCGTCCCTCAAGCTCGCGGCCGCGAGGATCGACTCCATGGTGGATGACCTCGAAATCGGGCGTTGTCCGTCCTCCCGGGCGAGTACGAAATCAAACATTGGGAACCCGCGATCGGCGACTGCGTCAAGCTCCGGCAGGGCGGGGAGGCCTGCGTCACGGCCATCGGGACGACGACGGCTCAATCGTGCTGCTGCAGGCGGAGAGCTCGGTGTCGTACACCGTCCCCATGGAGAGCCGGTCCGAGGTCATTCTCGCGATCGTCGGGCCGTCACCGTGAGAGTCACCGGAGGCGCGTGGCGATCACGCCGGCTCCGCGGACCGACGAAGGGTCAGAAACTCCGTCCGACTCCCGACTCCATGCGCGAACGCTGCTTCGCCGTCTTCGGGGACACGATCACGGGGGCGCGAGTGCTCGATCTCTTTGCCGGTACCGGCGCCGTCGGGATCGAGGCCCTGTCTCGAGGCGCCGCCAGTGTGGTCTTTGTCGACGCCCACCGGGCGCGGCCAAGCTCATCACCGCCAATCTGGAATCGCTCGGGATCGGCCGGGAGCGCGGCTCGCTCATGATCCGACCCGCGATGCGGGCCATCGACGGATCTCGAGGATCGAGACCACATCTTCGACTTGATCTGGGCCGACCCTCCCTTCGAAATCTGGAGAGACGGCCTCGATGCGCTCGGCGCAGCAGTTGAAGCGGGCATCGCAACCGACGGTGCGACTCTGTGCTTGGAATGCCCCGCCAACGCCGATCTGGAGGCGGTGCTGCCCGAGCAGCTCTTGTCGAGCGGGATCTCAAGGGTGGTGCCTCGCGAGTGGTCATTTCTGTCGCAGGAAGTAGCGGGAGGGGTTTCGCCTGCGAAACCGACAAAAAGAACCGCGGGACCCGGAGGTCCCGCGGACAGTAGGACGATCGATCCGCTCGGAGGGCGAGACGCGGTACCGACGTCACACCGTGTACAACGATCCTGAAACCACCGCTCCCTGGGTTGCGACCACCGGTCCCTCTTGGCAGGGTCATCGCCGCAACAGTTGAGATCAGTTGTCTGAATCCTGTTGACCCGATCTCGTCCAATTCGACGAACTCGAGTCCTGACTGGTAGGCCACCTTGCATCCGCCGTCGGTCTTCGTCAGCTGGGCGCGACAGCGACGGACTTCCGCCTTGATGGTGAATTCGACTACCGAACGAGGAGACCTTGAGTTCGCAGATCGTTGCAGGGGGCAGCCCGAGCCGGGTTTCAACCTGGACGCCACCCTCGGAAATATCGACCACCCTGAAATCCATGGTCGACTTCACCTTTCCGGTGATGTCGTCGCGACGGTTGGTGTCTCGGATGTCGGCGACGTTCTTCCATCTCAGCCTCCATGACCCGACTGATAGCAAGGTGGTGCCAGCTTTTTCGTGCTCGGATTGGGCACCGTCGATCGACCATCACTGTTCGATCCTGGGACACGCCGTCTCAGGACGGTCCATCCGACCCGGTCGGTACCGCGTCTCATGGCCGCACGGATCGGCGCAGAATGGCTTCACCAGAACGCAACTACATCAAAACCCGGAGAGCCGACCGCCGACCTCGCGAGGTCGCCGCGAACTCGGTTCGATTCTCGTGTATCATCCCTGCCGGTCCCGCAAAGGGACCACGGAGGCAATATGAAACATCGCACGTTCACGATCATCAAACCTGATTCGGTGGAGAACGGCAACATCGGCAAGATCATCGCTCATCTCGAGGGTGAGGGTTTTCGCATCGTCGCCGGCCGGATGACCCACCTCAGCACCAACCAGGCGCAGGGCCTTCTACGCGGTCCACGCCGAACGACCTTTCTACAACGATCTCGTCGACTACATGACCTCGGGACCGGTGTGGGTCATGTCGTTGGAGCGCGACAAGGCCGTTCCCCATCTCCGCAAGACCATGGGCGCGACCAACCCGACAGAGGCCGACGAAGGAACGATCCGAGCCCTCTACGGAGAGTCCATCGAGCGCAATGCGATCCACGGTTCGGACTCGGACGAGAACGCCGCCATCGAGACCGCGTTCTTCTTCGCCGCGAGCGAGTTGATTTGACCCAGGACGCCACGCCGAAACGCATCTCCTGGGAACGCTACTTCATGAATCTGGCGATCCAGGCGGCGACACGGTCGACCTGTCCGAGGAAAGCACGTCGGTGCGGTCATCGTCCGTGACAAGACCGTGCTCTCGACCGGCTACAACGGTTCGATCCGCGGCGCACCGCACTGCACCGACGTCGGCTGCCTCATGGAGAACGACCACTGCGTTCGGACGGTTCACGCCGAGGCCAACGCGTTGGTCCAGGCCGCCCACAACGGGGTTCGTCTCGAGGGCGCCGAGATCTACGTGACCGCCTCGCCGTGCTTCAACTGTTTCAAGCTCATCGTCAACGCAGGCATCCGCACCGTCTACTATGGCGAGTTCTACCGCGACGACAAGGTCCTGCGGTTCGCCGAAGAGCTCGGGATCAGGATGGAGCACCTCGGTCTCGAGGAAACCCCACCGGAGTCATGATCGACCTCGACCTCAACCGGGTCGGGGTCCCCTTGGGCTGGCCCGAAATCTTCGGTCGATCCGCGCCGGTGGATGTCGAGATCGGCTCGGGCAAGGGCAAGTTCCTTCTCGAGCTCGCGGCCGAACAACCGCAGCGTGACTTCCTGGCGGTCGAGACGGGCCGGCAAGTACCACCGGCTCTGCTGTGACCGGGCCGCCCGACGCGGGATCTCCAACGTCCGACTGCTCCGCACCACTGCTGAAGATCTGCTTTTCCGGCTGCTTGCCAAAGAATCGGTGGAACGGTTTTTCATCCTCTTTCCCGACCCTTGGCCGAAAAAGCGCCACCACAAACGGCGCCTGATCAAAGCGGATGTCGTCGCGGCGCTCCACACCGCGCTCATCCCGGGTGGCCGTCTGCTCGTCAAGACCGACCACGATGGGTATGCCGAAGTCATCTCCGAGGTCCTGCAGGGAGCGGCGGGCTTTTCCACCCTCGATCCCGCCGAGGCCTTCGCCGGGCTCCCGATCACCGGCTTCGAACTCAAGTACGGCCAGCAGGGACGATCGATCTATCCGTTCGCGTTGCAGAAAGGTGGCAATGAGCATCGAGGAGCTCGTCAGGTTGCACAGCGGAGCCTGCACAGATTTTGAAATCAGGCGCGACAAGAGGCAACCCTACATGTCACCCTGAGCGCAGTGCGAGTCTCGACTGACAGCGAGTCGAAGGGTTCCCGGCACATGTCGCAAAGCGCCGTAAGCTGTACGAGGCTCACGTTATCGTTCACCTCCGTGGGGATCCTTCGAGATCTCTTCGCGCGCTCAGCGATGACAGCTGGCGGGCTTTGTGTGCATGAGGCTCAGCTGTGCGCACCGTCGCGAATCGACCCATCGTGAGACAAGATCCTGCGCAGAGGCTCAACGGCTAGACGGCTAACAGTCTAAAAGCGTCGCGCTTCCGCGCGTCACTCGCGCGACGCCGGTGAGCGTGCTTCCGTCCGAGAGCTGGACCTGCCACCTCACCGTCACCCTGCTCCGGGACGAGGGCAGACGGATCGAACCGGTTTTGAGTTCTTCACCCGGTGCGATGTAGGTCTCGACAAAACGAACCGCGTCGGGTGCGCCGGGCGGATTCGGGCGCCACTGTCCTCGGTCCATCGAACCGAGAATCACCCGATCGAAGCCGCCGCGAGAAGTTGCAACGAGCGCCCCCGATGCGACCTCCACCTGGACCCAGTTCGCAAAACCCGTGATCGCACTCCGGAAAACACTCGTATTGGCGAGGCGGACCGTCAAATTGCGGTCACTGCGCTCGAGACGAATCTCGATCCTCGGACCGGGACCCTCACCTCCGAGATAGCGGATGAGTTCCTCTCGATCGAGCCCGAGATTGGATCCCAACGGCGGCAACGAGACCAGATCCCAGCCTTCCACTTCGGGGAGAACCGTGCGGTGAGCACTCGGTCAGATACAAGCCGAGTCTGGCCGCATCCACCCAGGCCACCGCAATCGTCTGACCGGCGCCGAACGACCGCCCACCCCACGTCAGGGGCCTGACGGTCAGAAAACTGCGGTCCAGGGTCGAGGCCCGTTTGATCTCGGCGACAGTCTCGTCGGTCAAGACGTCGATGTCCTGGGCCCAATCATCGACGCCGGGTTCGGTCCGGGGCCGCAGCGACACCGCGACTCGGACTCGCACACCGAGATCACTGAGAGCCGCCAAGCGAACCGCCAACGGCTGCGTGTTGAGATCATCAAGACCACGGAGATCATCGATCTGGGGGCCGAAAAGCGGAACGATGCACCGATGCGCGGCCTTCGCCACGGCCTGACCGAGCTCGGTTTCGATCTGCGCCACCCGCAGGATGGGGATCACCGCCAGACCGGACCGCGCCGCCAGCCGGGAGACGAATTCGCCGGTTCCCTCCCCGAGTTCGGGAAAGTCGAGGATGATCTCCGACGGCAGATGAGTCCCGAAATCGGTCTCCAGCGCGGCCCAGACGGCGTCGGCGGCATCGACGCTCTCCTCTGGTACAGGGTGAGGGATGCCGAGCGCGACCGCGGTCGGGATCGGCCCTTCCACCGGCGGTGCCGGCAGAAGCTGGACAACCGGCGCTCCTCCGGAGAGGAGGATCGCGCCCCGACGAACGACGAGTTGGTCGACACCCACCGCGGCGAGCTCAGTCGCCGTTTCGGCGTCGATGCCCTCCCCGGTCAGCCATACCACCGTTTTTCGCGGGGTCGGCGCGACATCGGTCGTTGGCTGCCCGAGCCTGGGGTCGGAGCATGCGCTGAGCACCAGCACCCCCGTCAAGAACACCCAAAGGCGGCGGCTTCGCGGCTTCATTCCGCCATCCTAACAAAAAGCAGGACGGAGATGGACTCCCTCACGCGAGTGGCAGCTCGATCCGGATCCGCAGACCCTGGGAGCCGTTTTCGGCTTTGACCGTTCCCTGGCAACGGGTCACCACCTGGTGAACCAGTGCGAGACCCAGCCCGCTGCCGGCGGCGGTGGTGGAAAAATGGGGCGAAAACAGATCCTGGAGCTGACCCGGCTGGACTCCTCCACCGCTGTCCTCGATCTCGAGGACTGCCAGACCGTCTGCCTGCAGCCACCGTGAGGCGAATCTCTCCCGGACCATCGCCAAGAACGTCGAGACTGTTCTGCAGCAGATTCGCGAGCGCCCTTTTGAGCCACTGTCGATCCGCCATCACCGTTGCAGAGCCCGGCTCCGGGAGATCGCTCGTGAGCGCGATTCCACGACGATCGAGGACGCCGAGACCTTCCTTAAGCTCGTTCACGGACTCGCTGAGATCAATCTGAACGGGTTGCCAATGCTCGAGGGCCACGAGATTCGAAAACGAGGTTGAAGTGTCCTGGAGGCGGTCGACCTGAATCGCGATCTCGCGACAGGCCTCCTCGAGCAGTGCATCGATTTCGGGGTCCCCCCGACGTCTCGCCTGGTCGAGTTCCTGGACCCAGAGTCGGATCGGGGTCAGCGGGTTCTTGACCTCGTGGGCGACAATTCGGGCAAGCTGGTTGAGTTGCTGAAGCCGATCCAAACGCACCACCTCGGTCACATCTTCGATGACCGCCACGAGACCGCTGCGGCCATCCGGGAGCGGGACCTTCGCCGCGCCGATGCGCCACGTCAGATCGCGCCCGGGAATCGGTTGCGAGGTGACCCCGACCCCGGCGGCATCGCTGATCCCCGCTGCGAGTTCCTTCACCTGTCGGTGGACGAGGTCCCCGTACTCATCGAGGAGGGCCTCGGCGCTCGGGTTGGCAAACTTGAGATGGCCATCGGGCTCGAACACCATCACCGCGGGCGCGACGTTGGCCAGAGTGATCCGGAGGAGCTCTTCCTGGTGTCGCAGGCTGATCTCCCGGCGCCGGACCTCCTCGTTCATCGACCGGACGGCGTCGAGCACCTCCGCAAGATCGGTTTCCCGAGGCCGGCGAACGGGCCCGACCGGTTCGCCGCGCACCAGTCTTCCGGCGAGATCCACCAACTCTCGAAGCGACACGCTCAGCCGCTCCTCGATCCGGCCGGTGGCGATGAGCGCGATCAGCGCGGCGAGGAGCGCTCCGGTCAACAACCAGTCAACCGCGTCGGGCGCCTCGCCGGCACGCAAGGGATCGGTACGGTAGAGCTGCAGGATCACCCGGTTCCCTTCAATGGCGACGGTTCCCGCCGATGTCACCCACCCCGGGCGGTTCAAAACCACCGTATCGGTGCGGCCGAGAAGATAGGCCGGAAACGCCTCCACCGCCGGCAGTTGGGAGAGCCTGCCAACGCTGAGCAGATCCGGCCTCGACACCGCCACCGCCACGGTCCTATCGAAGAACACGACCTCTCCACCCCAACCTCGTGCGAGCCACGCCGCGAGCTGATCATCGACGACCACACCGCCGCCGAGATGCTCGATGGTGTAACGCGCCGAATCGAAGGCGTCGCGACCGATGACCTGCTCGAGACGAGCCTCCTCACGTCCGAGCCGGAGCTGGAGGAAAAGGGTGAGAATCACCAACGGAATGACGACCCCGCCGGCCACCAGGAGTCGAAGTCGTCCGCCAAAGGTGGCGAACTGTTCTCGACGCACCACCGGCGGTCGGGCCAGCACGAGCCCGATGAAAGCCCAGACCACAGCGAGCGCGATCCGAACCACCCACACCGGAGGCGCCGGCGGGTGCACCACGGCGGCCACAAGCCAATCGCCGCGTCTCTCCACCCGGGCCAACGTCCCGCCATCCCCCACCCTGATACGGGTCCAAACCGCCCCCGAGTGGTAGGCCTCACCCGCTGCCGCCGGATCGAGATCCCGAATTTCGGGGTGCAGCGTGGCGGCGACCGACCCCGATCGCGTCAGGACCGCATACCAAACCGGTTTCTGCCAGGCTTCTTCAAGGGGATCGCCGCTCGCCCAGTCCTCGAGCCAGTTCCACGGCTGAGTGGCGACATCGAGTTCGACCCGAATTCCATCGGCGCCATCGAGCGGCCAGACCCTCACGAGTCGCTGCCGATCTCCTGCCGGTGAGAGATCTCCCCAACTCGAGAGCTCGAAATCGTCCGCGCTCACAACCGCAAGCCGTGCAGGGGTCGACCACTCATCGAGCCCCCATCGCTGGGCGAGGACGGTCGCGAGATCGTCGAGACGACAGCGGTCGGTCTCGTCCGGAAGAACCTCCTCGGGAACGATGGTCGAACGCGGCAGGACGACTCCCCGCGCCCCACCCGCGTTGGCACCCAGGATCTGCGCGGGGTACCATGCCAGATCGACGAGGAGTCCGACCAGCGCAAGGCAGGTTGCAGCCAGCACCCGGCGCTCGAGCGGCAGCGATCCACGCGCCAGCCTCGGCCAGCCGCTGAGTGCCCAGGCCATCGACACCATCCAAACCCCGCCCCAACCCGGCCGGAGGAGGTGGTTCGGCAGCCACGATTCGAGGCCGCCCAGCGGCCCGGCCAGCCTCAGGGCCGCTGCGGCGAGGATGGTCACCGCGACCAGGAGACGGGACCACGGCTTCGGCAACTCGCGTCCGAGGCGACCGACGGCGGCTCCGCCGAGGAGGATCAGGATCATCTGTTCCGCAGCGCCGAGGTCCACCGATTCCCGCGCCGCCACCGCCAGCCCGAGCAGGACCGCCGCCCACGCGGCTCTCGGCGCCGCCACCAACCCGCAGATGACGACGACCAGCCATCCAGCACTGAAGAGCCCTCTTCTCTCGGCCTTCGTGACGGCTTCAGAACCGACGTGAACCACCGCTCCCGGCGCGACCTCCGCGGTCACGGAAACGGCGCCCGGGGAGAATCGTCCGAGCCTCAACCGGCGTCCCGGCGGGGCGCGCATCCCCCAAGCCGTAGCACCGCTCAATTCGGCGCCATCCGCCACCGTCACCGAACCCACAATCCGGCCCTCGATCATCATGGGTTCCCGCAGATAGACGACCCCACGGACCGCCGACCATTCCACACCCCATGCCCTCGGCCCCAGGGACCGCAGATCGACGGGGTAGTCCCGTTCGACCCCGCCCCACGCGAGGAGCTGCCCCCGATCGTCGGCGAGATAGATGGTCCGGCCAGCGGTCGCCTGCGCTACGCCGTTGAGAAACTCGAACGGTCGGGTCGGATCCAGGGCCTCGCCGGTGGCCGCGAAGAGGCGGTTCAACCGATCATCGGCGACGATGACCGTCGCCGCCGAGAGCATCCCGCGGCAGTGGCCGTCGAATTCGAAATCGAGCCGGGCCTTCTCCGGCGCGTTCGCAACCGGAGCAATCGCTCCCACGACGGCGAGTACCACTCCCAGCCACGGCCAGCACCCGACGCCGCGGGGCCGAGCGAGGAGAATCAACAGGCCCACCACGGCCCCGAGGAGCCAGATTCCGAGCTCAATACCGGGCCACGGGGCGCAGATCACCAAAGCGACCAACGCCAGCCACCACGAACGGGTGGCGGAATGATCTGATTCGCGGAAATCCATACCGAACCAGTATAGGGCGAATGTAGAATACCCGACGCAAAGGAGAAGCCCATGACCCAACGCGATATGCGCGGAGGCAACTACGCCGCCGAACTCGAGCCCCCCGAGGTCTACCGCGAAAGAAGGACGACGGCTCGCCGAGCGCATCGGCGGCGGCACCATTGTCATGTGGGGCGCCGGGGACGATCGGGGTTACGGCGATGTCGGTACCTTTCGCCAGAGTTCGGATTTCTTCTATCTGACGGGAGTCGAACTCCCCAATGCGATCATGGTGGTCCGCCCCGCAGAGGACTTCGACGCCCTTTTCCTCCCGCCTCGCAATCCCAACGTCGAACGATGGACCGGACCGAAGTTCGGACCCGGCGAGGAAGCCGCAGAGGCACTGGGGTTCGACGAGGTGCTGTCGACGGATCCCACCGAGATCGTGCTTGACGCTCGTCGACGGCCCGTTCCCGGGTTCGAAGGCCGGCTCCAGGCGTGGTTGGGTGAGTCGGATGCCGTGCTCTGGACCGACTATCCGGCGGTCAGCGTTTCGTCGGTGCTCCCGACGACCCACCGGTTCGTCTCGCAGCTTCGAGACCGGTTGACCAGCTTCGAGGTTCGCGACCTCGGCGGCGTGCTCGCCGATTTTCGAAAGATCAAGAGCGCACCGGAGGTCGCCCTTCTGCGCAAAGCGGTGTCTGCGACGATGGCCGGCCAACGAGCCGCCGCGAGCGCCATCGCTCCCGGCGTCCCCGAGGGCGCGGTGGATGGCGCCGTCTACGCGGCGTTTCGCGCCCATGGAGCCGAGGGGCTGGCCTTCCCGTCCATCGTCGGCTGCGGATACAACGCCACCACCCTCCACTATGACCAGAATGTGGGCACCTGCGTCGACGGCGAACTCGTTGTGGTGGACGTGGGAGCCCGCTTCGGCTACTACTGCGGCGATCTCACCCGCACCTACCCGGTCAACGGGCGTTTCAGCGACCGCCAACGGGGGATCTACGATCTCGTCCTCGAGGCTCACGATCGCGTCGCCGATGCCATCAAACCCGGCATCCGGATCTTCGATCTCCGCAAGATCGCCTACGAGGTCATGGAGTCGTCCGGGCTTCGCGACTCCAAGGGCGAGAAGCTGGGTCAGTACTTCATCCACGGACTCGGCCACTTCCTCGGTCTCGATGCCCACGATCCGGGTTCCGATGAGGCCATCCTCGTCCCCGGCAACGTCATCACCAACGAACCCGGGATCTACATCCCCGACGAGGCGCTGGGGGTCAGGATCGAGAACGATTTCCTCGTCACCGATACCGGTGGCGAGAATCTATCCGCCGACCTTCCGACAACGGCCTCGGAAGTCGAAGCTCTGATGAAGGGTTAGTCCTTTTTCTTTTTGAAACGTCCGGTTTCCGGCGGCCGTTGGCCGTCGGAAACCGGACGTTTCAAAAAGACATGGAAAGCGCTTTTCGCCACCCTACCGCTACGGTAAACTGCTCCGGCATCGTGTCGCATCTTTGAGAATCAGTGCCCAGGAGGTCCTATGTCGGTTGGCATCGTCGGTTATGGCGCCTTTGTCCCAAGACGCCGCATCAAGCTCGAGGAGATCGCCAAGGTGTGGGGAGCCGATGCTCCCGCGTACAAGCGTGGTCTTCAACTCTTTGAAAAGTCGGTGCCCGGCGCCGACGAAGACACTGTCACCATGTCGGTGGAAGCGGCGCGGAACGCTCTGGCCCGCTCCGGGGGAGTGGACCCCGCCGAGATCGGAGCCCTCTACATCGGTTCCGAATCGCATCCATACGCCGTCAAACCCTCGGGCACCATCGTCGCCGAGGCCATCGGCGCCGTCCCGGTGCTCCACGTGGCCGATCTCGAATTCGCCTGCAAAGCGGGGACCGAGAGCCTCTTCATCGCCCAGGCTCTGGTCAAGGCCGGCGAGGTCAAATACGCCGTCGGCATCGGCGCCGACACCTCTCAGGGCGCCCCCGGAGACGCCCTCGAGTACTCGGCAGCCGCCGGGGCCGCAGCCTTCATTTTCGGCGCCGATGAGGATCTCATCCTCGCCGAAATCATCGACACCTACTCGTGGACGACGGACACGCCCGACTTCTGGCGCCGCGAGTACATGCACTACCCTCGCCACGGCAGCCGTTTCACCGGTGAACCGGCCTACTTCCGCCACAGCATGAACTCGGCCCAGGGAATGATGGACAAGGCCGGGCTCGAGCCCAAGGACTTCGCCCACGCCATCTTCCACCAACCCAACGGCAAGTTCCCCATGAGGGTGGGCAAGAAACTCGGTTTCACCCAGGAGCAGCTCGAAACCGGGTGGCTGTCGCCGTGGCTCGGCAACACCTATTCCGGGGCCTCCCCCATCGGCCTCACCGCTGTCCTCGACATCGCAAAACCGGGAGACCTCATCCTGCTGACCTCGTTCGGGTCCGGCGCCGGATCGGACTCCTTCGTCATCCGGGTCACGGATCGGATCTCCGAAGTTCAGGACCTCGCGCCCACGACCAGGACCCAGCTCGATGAAAACAAGATCTACCTCGAGTACGGCGCCTACGCCAAACTTCGCGGCAAGATCCGCATGGCCGAATAGGAAGGAGGTCGAAATGCGAGATGTCGCTGTTGTTGGAGTCGGAATGACCTCTTTCGGGGAACTCTGGGAAACTCCGTTGCGATCGCTGTGGGCCGAAGCCGCGCTGGCCGCCCTCGACGATGCCGGGATCGACAAGGTCGACCTCATCACCATCGGATGCATGTCATCGGGACTCTTCACGGGTCAGGAACACCTGGCGTCACTGCTTGCCGATGAACTGGGGATGGCCGGGGTTCCCGCCACCCGGGTGGAATCGGCCTGCGCATCCGGAGGACTCGCGGTGCGCGCCGCTTTTGCCGAAGTCGCGGCCGGTCTCTCCGACACCGTCCTCGTCACCGGCGTCGAGAAAATGACCGATGTGGATGGCGCGGACGCCACCTACGCCCTCGGCACTGCGGCCGATTCCGAGTGGGAGGGCTTCCACGGTGTGACCTTCCCGGGCCTCTACGCAATGCTGGCCCGAATCCACATGCAGAAGTACGGCACCACCCGCGAACAACTCGCCCAGGTCGCCGTCAAAAACCACGCCAACGGCCTGCTCAACCCCCACGCCCAGTACCACCTCAAGATCAGCGTGGACGATGTGCTCAAATCCACCGCGGTGGCGGACCCCCTCAATCTCTTCGACTGCTCGCCGGTGACCGATGGCGCCGCAGCTTTGGTTCTCACCACCGTCGAGCGCGCCCGAGAGATCGCCGGCGGCAGGCCGGTGGTGGTCATCACCGGCTCGGGCATGGCGACGGACACCGTGACCCTCGCCAACCGCGGCGAACTCGCCGAACTCGGTGCGGTCAAGCTGGCGGGCGAACGGGCCTACGCCATGGCCGGAAGAAAACCCGAAGACATCCACCTCGTCGAGGTCCACGACTGCTTCACCATCGCCGAAATCATGGCGACCGAGGCCCTCGGCTTCTTCGCGCCGGGCGATGGCGGTCCGGCGGTGGAGAAGGGGCTCACCAGCCGCAATGGCAGAATCCCGGTCAACACCTCGGGCGGGCTCAAATCAAAGGGTCACCCGGTGGGCGCCACCGGCGTCGCTCAGGTCGTCGAGATCACCACCCAGCTTCGCGGCCAAGCCGGTCAGCGTCAGGTTGCCGGCGCCAAGATCGGCATGGCGCAGAACATGGGCGGGTCCGGCGGCAGCTCGGTTGTGCACATCCTGGAGGTGATCTGATGTTTTCTCCCGCACGATCCTGGCGTGAATACCCCCAGCGATACCGCCTCGAGGCGGCCAAGTGCTCCAAGTGCTCGAAGATCCTCTACCCGCCGCGGCTTGTCTGCCCCGAGTGCGGCGGGCGGGATTTCACCGAGGAGACCCTGCCTCGCGACGGCAAGGTCGTGACCTATACCGTCATTCGGGTCCCGCCCGCGGGTTTCACCGAGCAGACTCCCCTGCCCCTCGCATTGGTGGAATTGACCAATGGAGTGCGCCTCATGGTCCAGATCGGCGATATCGAGGATCCCGAGACCCTCGAGATCGGTATGCCGGTGCGACTCGAGTTCCGCCGGATTTCGTGGGACGGCGAGGCAGGGGTGATCTTCTACGGTCACAAGGCGGTCAAGGCCTGAGTTCTCGGGTCTGAGGACGACTCCACTTCGGCCGGGCGGTCGCAGCGACCGCCCGGTTTTTCTCGCCGTCACCATGGTCGAGCTCTTTGGCGGGTTCCCTGCGGGGGCGGCCCGCCCCGGTCTTCAGCGTCGGGTTTGAGTCCGGCGCCACCGGCGCATGGTCGGAGGTGTTCCCGCCTTGACCACCTCGCCGCGCCGCGGCGTCATTGACCCGCTTGCGTGGATCTGCAAAGATACTCGCATGAATGACGATGCCACCACGATCGAGCTCTGCACCATCAACGAGATCGACCCCGAGGCGGTCGCCTTTGTCCAGGGCAAGTCGCTGCCTGAGCGAACCGTCGAGCGTCTGAGCCGGCTCTTTTCGGCCCTCGCCGATCCGACGCGACTCAAGATCCTCAACGCCCTCATGGTCACCAAGGAACTCTGCGTCTGCGATCTCGCGGTCATCGCTGATCTCTCGGTTTCGGCGGTCAGCCACCAGCTGCGCCTCCTGCGCGATCGCGATCTGGTGCATGCTCGTCGTGACGGCCGAATGGTCTACTACAGCCTCGCCGATGACCACGTTTCGACCCTCATGATCTCGGGCATCGATCACGCCAACGAGGAATGACCGGAACATCATTCCGAGCCCGTTTCTCGAGACTCTCCATCGTGAGAGGATGCCAGACGCCTCCGGTGAACGGGTCATGCACCCATCCAGCGGACTCTTGAGGGTCGGCGGCTCTGACCTTGAATCGACCGGCAGGTCACAGTGAGGCTCAAACTCAAGCTTGGATCATCGTCGGCACACGACGGTCAATCGGCCGCCGGTAAGGGTTGCCTCACCGTCTTCTTTCTCGTCTTCCTCGCCATGGGTTCCATCTTCACCGTCTTCGTCCTCGCTGAGGCGACTCGGGTCATGGCGGTGTGGTTCTGGCCCGAAGTGAATGGCACCGTGATCTCCAGCGGAGTCGAGGAAACCGGCGACGACGAGAAGCCCTACGTCGCGGCGGTGGTCTTCGAGTACCAGATCGATGGTCGAAGCGTTCGGGGAACCAAGCTCACCCGCGGCGCATCCGCGAGTTCGAGCTACGACACCGTCCGCCGCTCGGTGGATGCATACCCACCGGGAACGCGCACTACCTGCCGGGTCAATCCGGAGATTCCCGACGAAGCCGTCCTCGAGCGCCGGCTGCCTTGGATTGCCCTGGTGGTCTTTCTGCCGCTCATCTTCGTCGCCGTCGGCGCCGGCGGGATCTACGGCGTGTGGCGATCCGACCGTCGCACCGAGAATGGCGCCGTCGAGTCGATCTCGCAACGGGCCCCGAAGGGTCGCGGAAAGACCATCGAGCTCACCCTCGGTCTCGTCTTCGCGGCCATCGGAGGCGCTCTGACCTTCGTTCTGCTCGTCGTCCCCCTGGTTCGTCTCGCGACGGCCTCGACCTGGGTCGAGACCCCCGCGACGGTGGTCGGATCGACGCTGCGATCCTGGAGCACGGACGACGGAACCTCCTATCAGGCCGACGTGCTCTACGAGTACTCGGCAGGGGGTCGAACCTGGAAATCCAACCGCCGCGATTTCTTTCCTTTCAGTTCGGGCGACGCCGACGGCGCGAGATCCGTTCTCGCCCGCTATCCGAAAGGAGGCGCGACGGTCTGTTTTGTCGATCCCGCGGATCCATCGCGGTCGGTGCTCGAACGAAGACTCCACGCGGCCTACCTCATTGGCTTGTTTCCGCTCATTTTTCTCGTCGTCGGAGCGGCGCTGACGGCGCACGCGCTCAAGCGGCCCTCGGGCCGCGGTCTCCGCCGAGGGTCCGCCGTCCCGGCCGATCGAGACTCCGACCGCGCCCGGCAGCCTGACACCACAGACCGGCCCCATGGGCAAGCTGATCGGAACCATCTTCATCGCCGCCTTCTGGAACGGGATCGTCAGCGTGTTTCTCTGGCAGATCGTGCTGAGCTTCCGCCGCGGCGACCCGGAGTGGTTCCTCTGCCTCTTCATGACCCCGTTCGTGCTCGTCGGTCTCGGTTTGCTGGCGGGAGTGATCTACTTCCTGCTCGCCCTGGCCAATCCGCGACCGTGTCTGACGATCTCGCCCTCGGCCCCCCTTCTCGGCGCCCGACTCCGCGTCGAGTGGATCTTCAAAGGGCGGTACAAGCGGATGACGCGACTCAAGATCGTCGTCGAAGGGCACGAGAAGGCCACCTACCAGCGCGGCACCGACAGCCACACCGACCGGGAGGCCTTTGCTTCGTTCGTGGTCACGGACTCGCCGTCGATCTGGGAGTTCGCCCAGGGTGCCGGCGAGATCGAAATTCCGGCCGACACCATGCACAGTTTCGCCTCGGATCACAACGCAGTGGTGTGGGCGATCCACGTTCACGGTGAGATCCCCCGCTGGCCGGATGTGAACGAGACCTTCGAGATCGAGGTCCGGCCGTTGGCTCCGGAACAGGTGCTGCCATGAGCGAGTTGCGCATCGAGGTGGACGGCGGCCGCCGCTGGTTCTTGCCGGGTGAAACCCTTTCCGGGCGGGCTGTCTGGCGTCTCGAGGACGACACCGAAGCCGTCGAGCTCCGGCTTTTCTGGTACACCAGCGGCAAGGGAACCGAGGATGTGGCGATCATCGACTCGGTCCGCACCGACGCCGCAGGGACGGCCGGCGAGCGGGGCTTCAGTTTCCGCCTGCCGGATGGACCCTACTCGTTCTCCGGGTCGCTCATCACCCTGACCTGGGCCCTGGAACTCCTCACCCTGCCCCACGGCGCCACCGAACGCATCGAGTTCGTCATGGCGCCAACCCCCGTTGAGGTCCGGCTCGAGAGCCTCGGCCGGGCGCCGCTCGGCCACGGTTTGAACTTCAATCCGAGCCGAGACAAGCAGTGAGGCACAACCCCAGCGCCGCGCGCCCGGCCGACAACCCCTTCGCGAGCCGGCGGATCGACGGCCTGCGCTACCGGTTCCGCCGGGGCGGCATCGACGATATCAAAACGGACCTGCCACGTCACGGCAACCGCGGCGCCGTCGTCGGACCGCACGGCAGCGGAAAGACAACACTGCTCGAAGAGCTCGCCGGCCACCTCTCCGGAAACATCGTTTGGGTCCGACTCAATGCCGAGATCGCCCGACCGGCCGTGACCGCCCTCGAGGCCCTGAATCACGGAATCGGGCCCGAGCACACCATCCTCATCGACGGGGCCGAGCAACTCTCGCCGTGGTCCTGGTGGCGCATCCACCGCCGGATCCGCCACGCCGGAACCATCGTCATCACCAGCCACCGGCCGGGGCGGCTGCCGACGATCCACCAGTGCACGACCGATCCGGCGTTGCTCGAGGAGCTGGTCCGAGAGTTGGCGCCCGAGGCGGCAGCTGGAGAGGACTTCGAAGCCCTCTTTCGCCGCAACAACGGCAACCTTCGCCTGTGCTTCAGGGAGCTGTACGACGTTTGCTCGAAGTAAAACTCTCTCTCCGAAAACGGCAGCAGGCGCGTTCGACGCGCCTGCTGCCGTTTTCGGAGCCTCCTTCACTCTGCCGGTTTCTTCGGCCTGTCAGCGGACATCTGGATCATGTTGGCGCCGGCGGCGCGAGCGAGGTCGAGGATCTTCACCACGATCCCGTAATCGGCATCGCGGTCGCCCTTGAGAATCACCGCCTTGTCGGGGGCACGCTCGACGAGTGCCTTCATCTGCGCCTCGAGTTCCTCTTCCGGCACGATGACATCATTGATCCAGATCGTCCCGTCGGCGGCGATCTTGACCTCCGGGGGCCTCACTTCCTGTCCGACTCCTTCGGATTCCGCCGTCTTGGCCTCGGGCAGCTTGAGCTTGAGCCGCTCGTCGGAGACGAACTGCGTCGTCACCGCGTAGAAGATCAGCAGCAGAAAGACGACATCGATGAGCGGCGACATCTGGACCTCGGGTTTGGTCCGGCCGCCGAGCTTGACGAGTCTCATCAGACCTCCTCACCCTCATCGACATCAGGCCGCCGCACGAGGTGGAGGTAGTCCATCATCTGCGCTTCGATGTCGGCGAGAATCGCCACCGCCCGCGCCTCGAGGAAGCTGTGCGTGAAGAGAGCGGGAATCGCGATGATGAGGCCGGTCGCGGTCGTGATGAGCGCCTGGGAGATCCCGGTCGCGAGGGTCTCGTTGATCCCCGAACCACCGGTGGCCACCGCCTTGAAGATGTTGATCATCCCCATCACCGTTCCCAGCAGCCCGAGCAGAGGCGCGCCGCCCACGATCGTCGCCAACGCCGGGAGTCCCCGTTGCAGACCGAGCAGCTGGCGACGCCCGGTGTCGCCGAGGATCTCCTTGAGTTCATCGTACGGCGCATACCGATTCTCCACCATGGTGTGGACGAGCTCGGTGAAAGGCCCGGGGTGGCGCCGGCAGTAATCGGCTGCGGCCTTGTAGTCCCTCCCGCCGAGGAGTCCCGAAAGAACGTGGACCGCCCCGGGCTCGAGGTAGTTCTGGCGCCGCAGGACCCAGAGCCGCTCGATGATGATGGCCACCGCCACCACCGAGAGCATCCCCAGGGGATACATGACCGGTCCACCGGACCTGAAAATGTCGATTCCGTTCTGCATGAGGTCGAACACGAGTTTCTCCGATCGGCCAGTGCTACCTGCCTCGATCACGGGGCCCGGCATTGTAGAGGAAGGTGATGGTGACACCTTCGGGCCCGTTCAGACCGAGACCGGCCGGCAACGGCTCAAAATTGATACAGTCTGCGATGGCGTCGCGAGCGGCGAAGTCCATGGGCGGCTTGCCGCTTTCGTCGATGATCCGAACTCCGGTGATGGTGCCGTTCGGCTCGATGTAGAACCGCACCTTGACGATGCCGCTCACACCCATCCTGGCGATGCTCGGGATTTGCCAGTGGCGGCGGATCTTGGCGAGCATGGACTTGGCGTACGGGCCCCAGTCGTACCACTGGGTATCGAAGGACAGGGTGCCGGTGTCGACTCCTCCACCTTCACGGTCGGGATTTTCGGAGATCCCGCCCTCCGATGGAGGCAGCATCCAGACCCCGGGGGGAGGCAGCGGGATGGCGGGTTGCTGGCTCTCTGCCGACTCCGACGGTTGACCCTCGCCGGCGCCTTCGGGTCGCGCCTCAATGGGTTCGCGATCGCTCGGCCGCTCGACGGGTTCCTGATCGGGTCTCGGAGGCGGTACCTGTTGCGGCGGTGGTCCGGCCGCCTGCGGCGGCGCACCGCGGTTGAACTGCTCGCCGCCTTGGGCCTGAACCAACTGCGGCGTGTTACCCCGAGTCGCCGGCCGATCGGACGGATCCCCTTCACCGCCGTGCGCCCGACGATCGAGATCGGACATGGGCGCGTTCGGATTCTCGGGGGTCTCCTCGCGTTCCTCGGCCAGATCGACGAACTCGAACTCGATGGGTCTCTGCTCGGCGACCCGGTTCGGGTCGACAGCGAAAATCGGCGACGCCGGCTTCGACCACGCCTCCTGCATTCGAGGCACGATCAATAACAGCAGCAGCAGATGCAGCAGCAGCGAGATGCCGATCGCTCGGCGAAAAGTCTTTCCATCGTCACGCACGGTGCAACCCTAGCAAGTCCCTTGCCAATCGTCCCTTCTTCGACACGATCAGATGCAACACATACCACACCGATGTCGTTCCATTCAGTTTCAGACCCGGATCTCCGATGACAGCGCCCAAGTGGCAGTCGGAGCGGTCATGTTGGCGCCGAGGACTCGGCATCTCAAGAAACCTCAAGCAAGCGAATCATGTAACCGTCTGCCTGTTTGGAGAACACAAGGGTGGAATCGTCGAGCGAATCACGACGTTCCTCACAACGATCGGTTCGGAATTCAACCACCAGCAACAATACGGAGGATCCCATGAAACGCAACGTTTTCTTTCTCTCAATCGCCTTTCTCGCCGTGGCGGGCTTCGCTGCGGCGAACACCTACACCATCGACCCGGTTCATTCCGATGTCAGCTTCAAGGTCCGGCACCTCGTTTCCAAGGTGAGCGGCCAATTCACCGACTTCGACGGCGCCATCGTCGCGGATTTCGAGAATCTCGACGCCTCGTCGGTGGTCTTCACCATCAAGGCGGCGAGCATCGACACAAAGAACGAGGATCGCGACAAGCACCTGCGGTCGGGCGACTTCTTCGATGTCGAGACCTACCCGGAAATCACCTTCACGAGTTCGAAGATCACCAAGTCCGGCGCCCAGTCCTTCGCCGTCACCGGAACCCTGACCATGCACGGCGTCAGCAAAACCGTCACCCTGCCCGTGTCCTTTCTCGGCGAGGTCAAGGACCCGTGGGGCAACACCAAGGCCGGTTTCGAAATCGAGACCACCATCGACCGCAAAGACTACGGCATCATCTGGAACAAGGCCCTCGACGCCGGCGGGATGATCCTCGGCGACGATGTCGAGATCACCATCAACCTCGAAGTGCAGAAGAAGTGAAGAGTGAGACGTAAGGGGTTTGACGTGAGACGTGAGACGTGGGACGTCAGACGCCCAACGTCTCACGTCTAACTCCTAACTCCTAGCTCCTCACCTATACTCCCCCCATGACTGACCACTCCTTCGACTACGATCTCTTTGTCATCGGCGCCGGATCGGGCGGCGTCCGGGCGGCTCGCATGGCGGCCGCCCGAGGCGCCAGGGTCGCTGTCGCCGAAGCCGGACGGCTCGGCGGAACCTGCGTCAATGTCGGTTGCGTGCCGAAAAAGCTCATGGTCTACGCCGCCGGCTTTGCCGACGCCTTCGAAGACGCCGTCGGTTTTGGCTGGGAGTCCGCAAACCCGGCCTTCAGCTGGCCGGCTCTCATCGCCGCAAAGGACCTCGAGATCACACGCCTCAACGGCGTCTATCAGCGATTGCTCAACGCGTCCGGAGTCGAGATTTTCGAGGGTCGAGCACACCTCGCCGACGCCCACACCGTCGTGGTCGGCGACCGCCGCTTGACAACCGAGACGGTGCTCATCGCCACCGGCGGCAGGCCCTTTGTCCCCGATGTTCCGGGCGCCGACCTCGGAATCGTCTCCGACGCCGTCTTCTCCCTTCCTGAGCTCCCTCCCCGGGTCGCGATCATCGGCGGCGGCTATATCGCGGTCGAGTTTGCCGGCATCATGCGCGGTCTCGGCGCCGAGGTCTCGCTCATCTACCGCGGACCGCTCTTTCTGCGCGGCTTTGACAACGACATCCGAGCCACCCTCGCCGGCGAGATGGCGAAGCGAGGCGTCAATCTCCGTTTCAACATGGAGGTCGACCGGCTCGAGACCGCGACCGGCGGCGGCATCCGGGTCTGCGGCCCCACCGGCGACGAGGTCGAGGCCGATCTCGTGCTCTGGGCCACCGGCAGGGTTCCCAACACCGGGGGCCTCGGGCTCGAGGAACTCGGCGTCGAGTTCAAAGAAAACGGCGCCATCGCAGTGGACGAACACTCTCGGTCGAGCGTCCCTGGAATCTACGCCATCGGCGACTGCACCGACCGGATGGCGCTGACGCCGGTCGCCATCGCTGAAGCCATGGCCCTGGTGGAGACCCTCAACGGAAACCCGACAGCCATGGACTACGGCAAAATCCCGTCGGCGGTCTTTTCACAACCCCCCATCGGCACCGTTGGTCTCACCGAATCGGAGGCGCGGCAGCACTGTCGAGAAGTGAGGGTCTATCGATCGTCGTTCCGGCCGATGAACAACACCCTCGCGGGTCGCGACGAACACACCATGATGAAGCTCGTGGTCGATGCCGCCACCGATGAGGTTCTCGGGGTCCACATGGTGGGCCCCGACGCCGGCGAGATCATCCAGGGATTCGCCGTGGCGCTCAAGTGCGGCGCCACCAAGGCCCTGTTCGACGCCACAGTAGGAATCCACCCCACCGCCGCCGAGGAGTTCGTCACCATGCGCGAACCGGTGGCGGAATAGCTGCATCAAAGGTTCCGTGCCCATTCCCGATGGCTCCCAGATTCAAAGACCTCATCCGGAAGGCACAATGGAACCGCAAAGGCGCCAAGGCCGCAAAGGTACCGCAAAGTTTGTTCTGACTCATCGCAACGTTTCAGAAACGCGATCGCGGCCAGCCACGAAGGCAGCCCGGGTCGAATAGTGTGATGCTTGGCGGAGCATTGGCGTACTTCGCGCCTTCGCGGTTCCATTGTCCGCCGACCACCGAACTTAACGACCTCCCGAGCCTTCCGGGGTCTTGACTGCGACGGACTCGAGATTCCAGATCTTCTCTGCGTACTCGAGAATGGCCCGGTCTGACGAAAAATAGCCCATGGCCGCGATGTTGAGGATCGCGGCGCGAGCCCAGCCTCGCCGATTCTTGAAAAACTCGGCGGCGCGTTCCTGGGTTTCAATATAGGATCGGAAATCGGGCAGGATCATGTAGCGGTCGCCGTGTTCCATCAACGACGACCACACCCCGTGCACCGCATCTCGATCAGTTCCGACAAACTCGCCGCTCTGGATGGCGTCGAGGACCGCCGCAAGCTCGGGATCGGCGCGATAGTACTCCCACGGCTGGTAGCCGCCCGTGGTGAGTTTTTCCTCGACCTCGTCGGCGGTCAGACCAAAGATGAAGATGTTGTCTTCACCAACGGCGTCCCTGATCTCGATGTTGGCGCCGTCCAGGGTGCCGATGGTGAGAGCACCGTTGAGCGCGAGCTTCATGTTCCCGGTGCCCGATGCCTCCATCCCGGCTGTTGAAATCTGTTCCGAGAGATCGGCGGCGGGGATGATCTTCTCGGCGAGCGAGACCCGGTAGTCCGGAGGAAAAACGACCCGCAGGCGCCCGTCGACATCGGGATCGTCGTTGACCACCTCTGCGACACCGTTGATCAATCGAATGATGAGCTTGGCCATGTGGTAGGCAGGAGCTGCCTTGGCGCCGAAGACAAAGCTACGCGGTACCACGTCAGCCTTCGGATCGGCCTTGATCCTCTGGTACAGCAAGATGATGTGCATGACGTTGAGCAATTGCCGCTTGTATTCGTGGAGTCGTTTGATCTGGACATCGAAGAGCGATTCGACATCGAGCGTGATACCGCAGAGTCGATCGAGCTCGACCGACAGATCGCTCTTGTTGGCGCGCTTGATCGCGAGGAATTCGTCCTGAAAGCCCTCGTCGTCGGCAAAGGGAGCGAGCTCGTGCAGCCGATCGAGGTCCTTTGCCCAGCCGCCACCGATGTGCTCGGTGATGGCGGCCGCCAACCTCGGATTGCAGGCCCGCAGCCAGCGCCGCGGGGTGACCCCATTGGTGACGGCCAGGAAACGCTCGGGCCAGAGCTCGGCGAAATCACGCACGACGCGGGTGCGGAGAAGTTCGGTGTGGAGTTTGGCGACACCGTTGACGTGTGACGATCCCACGATGGCGAGGTTGGCCATCCGGAGTCGCTTGTCGCCGTCTTCCTGAAGAATGGACAACCGCCGAAGCCGGTCGGTGTCCGAGATCCCCCGGGTCTTGACACTCTCGAGAAATCGGCGGTTGATCTCGTAGATGATCTGGACGTGGCGTGGGATCAGATTCTCCATCAGCGACACCGGCCAGGTTTCCAGCGCTTCGGGGAGCAGAGTGTGGTTGGTGTAGTTGCAGCTCGCCCGGGTCATCTCCCAGGCCGTCGCCCAGGGCACCCCGGCTTCATCGACAAAGAACCGCATGAGCTCGGCCACGGCGAGCGCGGGATGGGTGTCGTTGAGCTGGAAGAGCATCTTGTCCGGGAAGAGCTCCCAGGCTTCGGCGTGCCGGCGGCGGAAGCGACTGACGACATCCCGCACAGCACAGGCGACGAGGAAGTACTCCTGGGCGAGGCGGAGCTGCCGACCCGCCTCGACATCGTCGGCCGGGTAGAGCACCCGGTTGATCGCCTCGACCCGTTCGCGCTCGGCGACGGCCCTGACATAGTTCCCCTTGGAGAAGATGTGAAAATCGAATTCGGATGCAGCCTGGGCGTCCCACAACCGCAGGATGCCGACCGTGTTGGTTTGGAAACCCGCAACAAGCACGTCGTAGGGGACGCCGTAGGCTGTCCGCCAGTCGGACCAAGTCGGTTTGTGGCCGCCGCTGTCGGTCCGATCCCAGTCGATCCGCCCTCCGAAACGAACCGGAACCCGGAGATCGTCCCGGCGGATCTCCCAGCGGAATCCGCGCTGGAGCCAGGTGTCGGCGTGCTCGACCTGCCAACCGTTCTCGAAGGACTGGCGAAACATGCCGTAGTCGTAACGCAGGCCGTAGCCGTACGCCGGATAGTCGAGGGTGGCCAACGAGTCCAGGAAACAGGCCGCCAATCGGCCGAGACCGCCGTTGCCGAGGCCCGGATCCGGTTCCTCCTCGATGACGGTATCCAGATTGAGGCCGAGCAACTGCATGGCCTCACGGGCGACCCCGAGCAGATCCGCGGAGATCAGATTGTTGTGCAGCAACCGTCCGAGCAGGTATTCGAGGGACAGATAGTGAACGGTCTTGGGCTGGACTTCGTCATAGGTGCGCCGGGTGAGAATCTCCCGATCGATGAGGGTCTCGCGAACCGCCAATTCGAGTGCGGCGAGATGATCTGCCGCACGTGCATGGCGGAGTTCGAGGCCGCAGGCGTATCGCAGATAGTGGATGATCCGGTCGCGGAACTCCTCAGCGGTGGGGTTTTTCAGGTGAACAGCGGGCAACATTCGGTCGCGCCTCCTTGGCCGCGCCTATGGGCTCGGCAGAGAAGAGTATAGGATGGTCTTGATGAAACGAAGTGCCGGTGTCCTCCTCCATCCGACCTGTCTGCCTTCGGCCTTCGGGATCGGCGATCTCGGACCCGCAGCACACGCGTACCTCGATTGGCTCGATGCCGCCGGCATCTCGTGGTGGCAGGTGCTGCCCCTCCACCCCCCGGGCCCGGGTCATTCGCCATACTCGGCGACATCGACCTTTGCCGGTAATCCCCTCCTGATCAGCCCGGCGCTCCTCCTCGACGACCAACTACTGGTCCCGGACGATCTCGACGACAGACCCGAGCTCACCAATGAGTGGGTCGACTATTCGGTGGTGATTCCCTGGAAACGGCGGATTCTCCAACGCGCATTCGACCGTTTCAAACACCGGGGCGGCCCGATGGCGGCGGAGCTCGACCGTTTTCGGCTATCCAACAAAGTCTGGCTCGACGACTATGCGCTCTTTGCCGCGCTCAAGGCTGCTCATGACGGCGCACCCTGGTACGAGTGGCCATCCGACCTCGCCATGCACGACTCGGACGAGCTCGACCGGTGGCGGGCCGACCACGAGCACGAGATCGGTTGCGAAGTCTTTGTCCAGTTCCTCTTCCACCGGCAGTGGCGAGCGCTCAGGGAACATGCCGCCGATGTCGGCATCGGGATCCTCGGCGATGTCCCGATCTTCGTCGCCCGCGACTCGGCCGAGGTCTGGGCCCATCCGGAGCTCTTCCAGATGGACGAATCGAGGACACCCGACGGTTGTCGCCGGTGTTCCACCCGACTACTTCTCGCCCACCGGGCAGCTCTGGGGAAACCCGCTCTACGATTGGTCCCGCATGGCCGAGGACGGTTATGCCTGGTGGATCGAGCGTCTGCGCCACACCCTCGCCACCGTCGATCTCGTCCGACTCGACCACTTCCGGGGATTCGCAGCCTATTGGGAGGTGCCGGCCACGGCCGATGTCGCGACCATCGGCCGCTGGGTCGAAGGCCCGGGCGCGCCCGTTCTTCGACGCGATTTCAGAAGGCTTGGGCGGTCTGCCCTTCGTCGCCGAGGACCTCGGTGAGATCACCGATGATGTCGTGGCGCTTCGCGATGACCTCGGGCTTCCCGGCATGGCGGTCCTCCACTTCGGCTTTTCACCCGATCCGCGATCGTCATTCATCCCCTATGCCCACATCCGGAATCTTGTTGTCTATACCGGCACCCACGACAACAACACGACCCTGGGTTGGTTTCTCGAGGACGCCAACGATGACGAACGCGATCTCGTGCAGGTCGTACGTCGGTTCCGACTGCACCGAGGTCAACTGGGATCTCATCCGGCTCGCCATGGGATCGGTGGCCGATCTCGCGGTGGTCCCACACCAGGACCTCGCCGGTCTCGGCGCCGACTGCCGGATGAACACGCCGGCCGTGGCCGAGGGCAATTGGAGCTTTCGGCTCATGCCGTGGATGCTCGGCTCCGAGATCCGCGACCGGCTCGCCGAGATGGTGAGACCTAGGTGTACGGCCGCGGAACCTGACGAAGTAAGGCGCAAGGGCATTATCCAAGATCAATCGTCGAACGCGGAGATCGAGACGCTAATGGGCTCACGCGTCATGGAGGGATACTTCGTGCGTCACGGCCTCGTGTCCATAGCGATGACGTTGAACCGAGTGCGCGGCGGTTCATTCTCCGCTCCATCCAGTCTCGGGTATTCTCGGCAGGAGGTGCCATGCTGCGTGACGAAGTCCTTCGGATCTGGCCCGAACTCGAGTGGATCGAGGATCAGGATCTGCGCGAGAAAACAACCCGTTGTTGGGAGCGAGCCTTCGAGCTCTCGCCGTTGGCGCCCGCCGATCTCGAGCGGATCCCCTTCACTTTGTTGGTCCCGAATTGCCCGGTGAGCTTCATGGCGCACAAGCGGGCGGTGGTGCACGTGGCGCGCGACTCGGCGCCGAACCATGACCTCATTCTTCAGTGAGTCGCTCACCATCGACATGGACACCGTCATCGCCGGCGCCATCCTCGCCGATGTCGGCAAGTTGCTCGAGTACGAATCCGACGGCGCGGGCTCATCGCGGCAAAGCGCCCGCGGCAAGTACCTCCGCCACCCCTTTACCGGGGTCTCGCTGGCCATGGAGTGCGGTCTGCCCGATCCCGTGTCGCACATCATCGCCACCCACGCCGGCGAGGGCAACATGGTCGCCCGCACCACCGAAGCGTGGATCGTCCATCATGCCGATTTCATGACCTATGAACCCTTCGTCAAGCGCTTGCAGCTTTGACTCGGCTTATTTTCGTTCCTCGACCGGCCGGTGCCGGTGGAGGAACGAAAACAAGGCGCAGCACGAACTCAAGACAACAGAACCGGTTCTCTGGATCGATTCCGGTGTAACCTGCACCGACATCAAAACGGGGGTTGCTCAGCATGTTCGAATGGGTCACTGAACCTTCGGCGTGGGTCGCGCTTGCGACCCTGACCGCGCTCGAGATCGTCCTCGGCATCGACAACATCATCTTCATCTCGATCCTGTCGGGGAAGCTGCCACAGAACCAGCGGGCGAGAGGCCGGACCATCGGGCTCGCGGCCGCCATGGTGATGAGGATCGCACTTCTCGCCTCGCTGGCCTGGCTCAGCCACCTCACCAACGATCTCTTCAGCGTTTTTGGTCACGCGGTCACGGCCCGCGATGTCATCCTCGTCACCGGCGGACTCTTCCTCCTCGGCAAGGCGACCCTGGAGATCCACCACAACCTCGAGGGCAAGGCGGAGATTCAACGAGCGGGGCCATCCGCGACCTTTGCCTCCGTGATCGCCCAGATCATGGTCCTCGACATCGTCTTCTCGCTGGACTCGGTGATCACCGCCATCGGGATGGCGAACCACCTTCCGGTGATGATCGCTGCGGTGGTGATCGCGGTGCGTGGTCATGATGGCGGCGGCGGGCTCGATCTCGAGCTTCGTCGAGAGCCACCCGACCATCAAGATGTTGGCCCTGAGCTTCTTGTTGCTCGTCGGGATGGCCCTCGTCGCCGATGGCCTCGGCCAGCATGTCCCCAAAGGCTATATCTACTTCGCCATGGGCTTCTCGGTCTTTGTCGAAATGCTCAACCTGCGGATCCGCGATGCCAAGGAGGGACCGCCGGTCCACCTCCGCCGCCGCATGGCGCCGGCGCCGGCGAGGAAGGAATCGGCGCGGACCTGATTCCTCGTGCGATGGACTCAGAGCGCCTTGAGAATCCGCTTCACCAACCCGGGCCCTCGTAGATCAACCCGGTGTAGACCTGGACCAGGGTGGCGCCGGCCTCGAGCTTGGCGCGGGCGTCGTCGGGCGACATGATGCCGCCGACCCCGATGATGGGCAGCGCACCGTCGAGGTGCCCGGCGATGGCGGCGATGATCCGGGTGCTCATCTCGGTGAGGGAGGCACCGCTGAGCCCGCCCTCTTCGGAGGCGAGGGGGTGCCCTTCGACAACAACCCTCGAGATCGTCGTGTTGGTCGCGATGATCCCGTCGAGCCCCGACTCGACGACGCAATCGACAGCCGTCCGAAGCTGGTCGGGATCGAGATCCGGTGCGAGCTTGACGAGGACGGGAACTCTCTGGCCGGAGGCATCCGCCAGTGCAGCCTGTTTTACGGCCAGGCGCCCGAGTAGCGCGCCGAGGAATGACCGCTCCTGGAGCTGTCGCAGTCCCGGGGTGTTGGGCGAGGAGATGTTGACCGCGAGATAATCGGCCAGCGGGGCGAAGACATCCATGAGCTCTTCGTAGTCGCGGGCCGCATCCTCGAGGGCGGTGTCTTTTTGTTTGCCGATGTTGACCCCGAGAACGGGCCCGGGTGGACGGGGCTTGCGGAGTTGATCCGCGACGTAGGCCGCGCCCCGGCCCGGGAAACCCATCCTGTTGATCACCGACCGCCGGTCGATCAATCGGAAGACCCGCGGTTTCGGGTTCCCCGGCTGCGGCAGCGGCGTCACCGTCCCGACCTCGACATGACCGAAGCCCAGGGTGGCCAACCCACGCCAACCCTCGCCGTCCTTGTCGTACCCGGCAGCAAGCCCGACCCGGTTGGGAAACCTCAGCCCGAAGGCCTCCACCGGTTCCGCATCGGGCACACAGAAAGCACGCCGCGAGGGCCGCGCGCACGGGAGGCACGGCGCCCGCTCTGGCGATGGCGGCGAGAGACATGGCGTGGGCGGTCTCGGGCTCGAGTTTGAAGAGGGCGGCGCGGGAAAGTGGATACAGCATCGTTCGGCGCGCCATTGAACCACAGTTGCGCGGACCGGCGCTATAGTCGGTGCGCGATGACATCCCCGATGGTCTCCGTGCTCCTCCCGGTTCGCAACGGCGGCCGCTGGCTCGATGCCGGTCTCGCCAGTCTCGCCCGTCAGTCGCTGACCGACCTTCGAAATCATCGCTGTGGACGATGGATCCGACGACGACAGCGGAACTCTGCTCGACGATTGGGCGACCCGAGACTCACGATTCACCGTGGTCCACCAACCGGCCGAGGGTCTGGTCGCCGCCCTCAATCGAGGTCTCGAACACTGCCGGGCGCCGCTGGTGGCGAGGATGGACGCCGATGACATCAGCCACCCGAGACGGCTCGAACTCCAGGCCGCCCGATTTTCCGCCGGCCCGAGGTCGGAGTCGTGTCCTGCCTGGTGCGCCATTTTCCGTCGCACAGCGTGGCCGTGGGGTTCCGCCTCTACGAGCATTGGTTGAACTCGCTCGTGACCCACGACGAGATCAAACGCGAGCGGTTCATCGAATCACCCGTTGCTCACCCGTCGGTGATGGTGCGCCGCGAGGTTCTCACCGAGATCGGCGGTTGGCGTGATCCGGGCTGGGCCGAAGACTACGACCTCTGGCTGCGTTGTTTCGCGGCCGGTGTCATCTTCGAAAAGATCGATCGTCCACTCTTCTTCTGGCGGGAGCACGACGATCGACTCACCCGCACCGACACCCGCTACTCGGTGCCGAGCTTCCTGCGCTGCAAAGCTCATTTTCTCGCCCGCGGTCCCTTGGCTTCTTTCTCAAAGGTCATTCTCTGGGGCGCCGGCCAGACCGGCCGGAGAATGTCCAAGTTCCTCGCGCGAGGAGGGCGTCGAGATCGCCGCAGTCGTGGACATCGACCCAAAGAAGATCGGCGGTACGCTGCGCGGGATCGAGGTGATCTCGCCGGAGGATCTCCTGGCGCGCCTTGGCGACGACACCGTCGTTCTCGCGGCGGTGGCGTCACGGGGAGCGAGGGATCTCATCAGGGCACGCCTGATCGAACTCGGCCTCGACGAAGGAACGACCTTCTGGTGCGTGGCGTAGCTCACGCGGGTGAACCGCTTCGACCTCGGCGAAGGTATCGGAGAACGGCAGCGCCGGCGCCGCAGGGGGCGGTCACCGCGCCACCTGTCTCGGAGATGAGTTCGAGGACCCAACGCTGTTGGAGCCTCCGCCAGTAGTCGAGCTCTGCCGCCGGCCCCGGGCGCGGCGATGGCGAAGACCACCGGTCCGTTGGTCGGGCTGGTGAAGGTCCCGGCCAGGACCGCCACCCCGCCATCGGTGTGGGTCAGGGTCCCGGTCTTGCAGGTCACCGACCCGGCGAACGGGCCGCGGCCAGGGCGGGAAACATCCGCCGGGTGCGCCCGGGATCGCAGCCGATCACGGGCAGGACGTGCTGGATCTCGAGACCCTGCTCCTCGGTCTCGACATCGAGCTCGGTGAGCAGACCCGCCATCTGCTGCACGGTCATCCGGTTGCGGCGCTCACCCGACGCCGTCTCGAGCTCGATCCGACCCGGCTCGACACCGAGACGCTCGGTGACGAAGGCCTCCAACTCGTCCACCGTGCCGAGCCCGTCCGCGACCCGGACAATGTCGTTGTTGGAGTAGACGTTGAAGCGGCGCATGATGACTTCGAGCGGGTTCGAGCGGTGGATGAGCAACGGCGTTGCGTCGCGCGGTTTGTCGACGGTCGCCCCACCGGTGACCTCGACCCGCGGCCGGCGCGACACATCCCATCCACGCCGGGCGCACAGCGCCTTCCAGGTGTTGAGCTGGGAGCGGGTCCACCGGACCGGGTCGAGGGCGCCGATGAGCCGCCGGCCCATTTTCTCGGCCAACTCCGTCGGATCGGTCACCCGTTTCTCCACCCCGTGCTCCCAGCCGAACCAGAATCGCCCCTGAACCAGAACCCGGCCCTCCACCCGGCGCAGACCGAGCCGGTTGAGCTCACGCGCGACCAGGAAGGCGTTCTCCCACTGGAAATCGGGGTCGTCCCCCCCGCGGATCACGAGATCGCCCGACCAGGACGCCCGATGAGGCGTCCCAGCTTCCGAGATACCCGATCGAGGTGGTGATAGCGATGACCGGCCCCGAGACGATCGAGGGCCCACAGGGTCGTCGCGATCTTGACCACCGAGGCCGGATTCACCGGCTCGATCGGCCTTGGCCGAGCTCAGAACGCCGCTGCCGTTGACCGCGAAGTAGTGCAGCCGATCGCTGTCGGATTCTGCAAACGCCGCGACCGCAGCCAACGAGGGGGACGACGATCGCCGCGACGATCGCTGTTCTCATCCTCAGCACCTCAGTGCTCCAGAAGCCGTTCGGCAAGGGCCGATCTAAAGAGCCCATCCGGATCGACCCGCCGCTTGAGGGCGGCAAAGGCCTCGAGCTGCACCGTCGTGGAAGCTCGCCCGGTAGAGTTCCCCGGGCAGCGCCACGTCCTTGGCGGGGTAGAACCGCCCACCGGCGGCCACCACCGGTTCGGCGATCTCGCGGATCATGGCCCAGAGCTCGTCGCGTCTTCGGCTTCGATCACCGGAAAGTCGAGGGCCAGCGAGAACCCATCGACGGCGTGGGTCAGCAGGAAGTCGTCCGGACGGTGTCGTTTGAGCACTCCGAGATACGAGGGCATTCCCTCGCCGCCGACAGATCTCGAGCTGCCGGCAGAAGACCCGCTCGGCCTGCGGCCGCCGGGCACAAAGCTCTGGTGCTGGATCAACCCGCCCGGGAGGTAGGCCTTCTTCCAGTCGGGGATGTAGTCGAGGAGGAACGAAAACGCCGCCAGGGACTGGCGGTAGACCGCGCCATCGGCGAGCAGAGATCCGTGGAGATACTTGGCAAGGTTGATGGCCCGCATCCCGAGGTTGTTGGTGAACGGCTTCATCATCCGCCACATCATCGACTTGGGCACGACCCCGAAGAGCGTCCCCGGAAGATCCTGCTTGGCGGGGTCGAGGCTGGTCTTCGGATCGGGGTCCTCGTCCGCCTCCAGGTGCCGCGCGAAGTGGAGCAGGCCGCGTCCGAGCTTCTTGCCCCCCGGGAAAGCGTCGAGCCACCCGACCACATACTCCCAGTCGTCCTTGGCGTCGTCGAGACGTTGCAGGAGACCACCGAGATCGGGCGCCGCCACGGCCTCGGCCTCGGTGAGTCCCGAGTGCACGCGTTTGAGCTGCATCCGGGCGCGGGTGATCAGACCGAGTTGACCAAAGCCGCCGATGACCGCGTGGAAGAGTTCGGGATCGTCTTGCCGGCTGATGGTCTGAAGGCCTCCCGCCGGCGTCAGGAGATCGAGCTCGAGACAGTGGTCGCCCATGGTGCCGCGGACCCAGTTGTTCTTGCCGTGGACATTCATCGCCAGACAACCACCGAGGGACGGTTCCATGGTGCCGGTCACGATGGGCGGCCACCAGCCGTCGGCGAGGGTGTGGCGCCAGAGTTGCCTCACCGTCACGCCCGGTTCGACATCGACAATCCCGGTCGCGGGATCCCAGGCCAGCAGCCGATGCATCTCGGAGAAATCGAGCACCACGCCCTCGGGGAGGATGGCTGCGTCGCCATAGCTGCACCCGGATCCACGGGCGACGATGGGAACCCCCGTCGAGCGGGCGGTATCCATGACATCGGAGATTTCCTCGAGGCTGCGCGGCTGGTAGAGGTACCCGGCCGCACCGATGGCCATCCCCCAGCCCTCGACCCGGCGAATTCGATCTCCGGCAAGCACGATCACACCTTCAACCGACGAAAGATGAACGACGGGATCGAGCGGATCACCAGCATGACCCAGCGCCACCTGGCCGGAACATAGGCGACCACCGCGCCACGCCGCGCCTTCGAGAGAATGATCTCGGCCGCACGGTCGGCGGAGATCAACCAGAAGAGCCCGTCGAGTCCCCGGGTCATGGCCGTATCGACAAAACCCGGTTTGATGGTGACGACCTTGACGCCGTCTCTCGCCACCCGGTTGCGAACGGCCTCGAGATAGGCGTGGAGACCCCGCCTTGGCGGTGCAGTAGGCCGGATTCCCGGACCGACCACGGTCGCCGGCGACCGAGCCGATCCCGATGATGGTGCCGCCACCGAGCCGGCTGAAACGCTCGGCGGCCGGATCGAGCCACGCCACCGCGCCGCGGAGGTTGACATCGATGGTGTCCAGGTCACGCTCGACGTTGAACTCGTCAAAGGCCACCGGATGCATGACGCCGGCGGCGTAGACCACGAGGTCGAGGCCACCGAGATCACGGGCGATGTCCTGGAAAGAGTCCGGCCGCTTCATCGGTGTGGCGAACGTCGTGGACTCGGATACACGGCCCGATCTTCACCCGCCGCGGTGTTGATCGCAGCGACCACCTCTTCGAGCTCGTCCCGCCGACGAGCCACGAGGGCCACCCGGGTGCCGCCGGCCGCCAACCGGCGAGCCACGGCGTCGCCGATCCCCGACGAAGCGCCGATCACCAGCTGCGTGTTTGAAGCCGTGACCCACCGCGTCCTCCAGCAATACTCTAACTCAGAACAGCCGTTCGGTTGGTGTAAGCCGGTGAGGAGGTGAGGTGTGAAACCATCTCATTTGATTGATTGACGTGCTTCCTCGTCGATCCGGTGGAGTTAACCGTCGGGTCGAGGGCTTAGACGTCAGTACCCACGTCTTGAGACACAAAGGTCACCAAGAAGCGTAAAGAGGACACAAGATCTCCTGACACATCACAGGGTTGTCTGATCCTTCGACATCGGCGTGGATTCGTGTCGACGTCGTGATACTCCGTGGCACCTCCGTGGCACCTTGTGTCCGGCACCCTCACCGCCGCGCTTCAGTCGGCGAGGCGCAGCTTGGCGATACTCGAGGGCTTCGGCCACCGCCCGATCGTAGGCCTCGCCGGAGACCCGCTCCTTGAGTCGATCCGAGACCGGCAGGACCATGGCGTAGCCCATCCAGCGCAGGGGTTCGCCGGTCGCCTCGATCACCACGCCGCCGTCGGCGACGATCCGGCTCGCTTCGGCGAGCGGCACTTCCCGGAAGAGCTCCTCGAGAGCGCGCATCCACGCTTCGTGCTCGGGATTGACAAAGGCGACCAACCGCCGGCTCTGGGAGGCGACGTGGTAGTTGGATGGAACATACCCGATGCCATCGAGCTCGAGCACTTCCGCCACCATGACCAACCAGCCGAAGACCTCCTTGAGCATGCCGAGCCCGGGGTGGTTCTGACCGGGCAGCGGTCGTCGATACGGACCGAAATCCGCCTGCGGATTCTGCAGCAGCAGCCACTCGATGGTCAGGAGTTCGCAATTGGGCACCAACCGTGAATCGCGGTTGACCCGCAATTCCATCAGGAGTCTCTTCGCGGTCGGGTCCGTCGAGGATTCGCACCGTCTGACCCACCGGGTGTGACAGATCGACTTCGACGGTCGGGTTTTCGAAACCGCGCACCCTGAGTTGGTCGAGAATCCCGAAACGCTCGAGCAGAAGCTCGACACCGTGGCGGGAAAAATACGACAGGAACCGGGTTCGACGCGGCACACCGGGGAGAATCCCGGCGAGATCCTCCTCCGTGAGCTTCCAGGTGAAGTCACCGGGCTCGGAGGTCAGCGAGTTCGGATCGATGGTGTTCTTGATCCGCCGGAAACGCCGCAGGGTCAGCTCCTCGTTGCCCGGCGGCTCGATGACCCGCCCTCGAATGAGCCAACTGAGGAATCGCGCGGTGTACTTCCACGACCGAGGCCCATAGCCTCCGCCGAGGACGATGGCGATGGGCATCCGGCGGTTCTTTCTCCGAGCAGATCTCGATGACGAACTGGTCGCGGACCATCATCCCCTGCGCCGAGATCTTCCAATTCCCCAAGTACATCGTCCGCGGCCGGATCGGCGCCGGCGAGATAGATCACCAGACCCGGTTTGGTTGCGGCAAAAACTTCGGGCAGGGTCTTCAGCAGCGTTCCGAGATAGACCTCGTCGCCGACGTCAGCGCCGAGAGCGATGGAGGTCGAGGCCACAGCGTCGGTGTCGCCCCAGTCTTCGCCGTGGATCGAGTAGGTGTGGACCGACGGATCCTGGGCGAAGATCTCCCGCGTCCCGTTGCCGTCGTGGACATCGAGGTCCACCACCAGGACCGGCTCGCGAAATCCCTTGGCGCGCAACCGGGTCACCGCGACGGCGATGTCGTTGAAGAGACAGAAGCCGAGCCCGGCAGCCCTGGTGGCGTGGTGCTGGCCGCCGCCGAGATTGACCGCGACGCCCCGGTTCTGAAGCGCGAGGCGGGTGGCCTGAATGGTGCCCCCGACGGCGTAGCGCTGCATTTCCACGACGCGCTCGATCTCTTCGTCGGTGACGGGGGCGCCGAAGATCCGCTCGACGACCTCGTGTCGCTGCAGCGATTCGATATAGTCCGGATCGTGGACCCTGAGCATGGCGCGCAGTGCCGGCGCCCTGGCGATCCACAAATCGTCCGAATCGATGAGCCCCTCCTCGGTGAGGAAGGCGAGGATCTTGGTCGCACGCTCGGGATCGAGGGGAACGACCCCGAGGCTGTGCTCATACGAGTCGTGGTAGACGGTCGCAACCCCGCAGCCGGTGCACCGCAGGCTCAGCCGGCGCCAGGTGCGACGAATCTCGTGGGCCACACGAGAAGGAAGGCCCCGATGGTGACGGCCGCGACGGTGATCCGATTCGGTCATGGAATGAGTATAGGCGGGCGTGGGGAAGGAGGAGGTCACGAGTGAGGAAGTGAGGAAGTTAGAAGGTCAGAAGTCAGGTGAAATCGCCTTCTTCTTCTCACAGCGAGCAACGCGAGCGCTGACCTTCCTACTCCCTCACTTCCTAACTTCCTCACTTCTCACGACCTACAACTGCTCCACCTCATAACCCTTCGCCCTCAGCAACTCGATGAGACCCTGCTCACCCACGAGGTGGAGCGAGCCGACCACCACCATGGCGTCGACGTCGCCCTGAAACAACTCCTCGATCCGGGGCAACCAGCGCACGTTGCGCTGGGTCACCAGCCGATCGAAGAGCGCCTCGTGGTCCGAGAAACCCTCGAGCAGGAGATCCTCGATTCGCGCCGTGTCACCCCGATCTTCCACGCAACCACGATCTCGTCGACAAGCGGGATCATCGTATCGAGATCGGCCAAGGTGTATTGCAGAAAATCGGCGCCTTCTTCGGTGGACATGTCGGCAAAGAGCGAAATCTGGAACTCGATGGACTCCAATCCCCGCTGCGCTTTGCCTTCGGCCGTCGCTCGCGAGCTGAAATAGGTGTCGATGCCCTCGGATCCGAGGTAGCCGGCGTTCATGAGTTCAAAGGAAGTCAGGCCCATGGCCGCCATCCACGGCTTCATCTTCGTGAATGCCCCGATCCCCATTCCGAGGTCATCGAGACGTCGGGAGACGTCCTGGTAGACCTCCTTCGAAACCACGTCGCTCAGTGTTTCATCACCCTCGAGGGTGCCCGCCGCGAGCATCGACACCGCCGCCTTCCCCATCTCGTCGATATCGGTCTCGAAGACAACGACCCCGGCTTCATCAAAGGCGGTTTCGATGGCCGGACTCAGTGGATAGGCTCCCGACTTCATGAAGTGAATCGATCCCACCAGAGCGACGGTTCGATCGCCGGATGTGGCCTTCCAAAGAAAAGACTTCGCACCGGTTTCCTCGGCGGCGCACGCGATCGAGGCGAGGGTAATGAGAGCGATCCACGGTAATCCGGTCCACCTGGTTTTCATCCCGGAAGTGTACCGCGTGAGCCTCCTGCAAACACCCTCACTTACGAGGTCCGTGGTTTTTGTGCCGGCGAGACGCCAGCCCTACAATGGACCACAGCCCTTGGTCAGGGCCGGCGTCTCGCCGGCTGATGGTGAGGAGGGTCGGAAAACCTTGGAATCCGATCTCTGAGTTTTGCATGAGGCTCGCGTGTCAGCTGATGAGTTCGAGAAAGAGGGGCAACAACCTCGACGTTTCCGGGCTTGGCAGCGATCGGAACCCGTCCTCGTCTCCCGACGGATTGTAGCGTTCGATATAGGCGCGATACCGGTGGAGATTCGCCCCCTGGTCGAGCTCGGGGTGAAACTGCGTCGCCCAGATCTGCGCTCCCTCGACCCTCAGCGCCTGGTAGGGACAGAGCTCACTCCTGACGAGGTTCCGAACCCCCGACGGGAGCGTCACCACGCGGTCGAGGTGACCCATCTGGGCGACAAAGGAACCGGGCAGGCCGCCGAAGAGCGGATCCCGCTTCCCCTCGGGGGTCAGCTCGACCGAGAAGGCGCCGACCTCACCCCGCTCGGCGTCATGGATGACTTCTCCCCCCAGGGCCGCAGCCAGGAGCTGATATCCAAAGCACGATCCGAATGTTGGATGGCGCTCCTCGACGACGCCGCGAAGGAGATCGCTGAGCGGAGCAAAGAAGTCGGCGGAGGGAGTCGCAACCGAGAAATGACCCGAGCCGCCGATGAGCAGGGCATCGGCCGCTTTCGACATCGGCCAAAGACGGCACCCCGTTGACCACATTGCGCCAGTCGAAGGATGACCGATCGAGCCCCGTCGCCGCGACGAAACAGGCGCGTTCATGCTCGAGCATCGGATCGTCGTTGTACCGAGCCTGGAGAACCATGATCTTCATTTCGGTAGTTTAGCGGGGCCGTGCCCGTTTCCGCGGCGAACCCCTCCCGCTCCAGAAATTCAGCGGCAGCGGCCGGGGCAGCAGCTGGGGCAGCGGCCGGGGCAGCGGCAGCGCCGAGAGCACGCGGGAAGACCACCGCCCATCGGGACGTGCCGGGTTTGACAATGTGCCCCAGAAGCCTCCCGGAGACGCCTCACCACCCGCACATTGTCATACCGGGCACTCCACGGCGACGGCGATCCGGTGCATTTCTCCCGGCTCGCCAAAAGGCCGCCGCTCGCGCGGGCAGCGTGGTCGCAGCCCCTCCAATCAACTCCCGAACGACCACGCTGCCCGCGCGACGCTGGGACGCCAAAGGCGGCCCAGAAGGCTGGAGCTGATAGAAGCCGTATCCCGTATCCGCATCCGCATCCGTGACCGTGACCGTGACCGGCAGCCGCTGCCACGGTCGCTGCCACGGTCGCTGCCACGGTCGCTGCCACGGTCGCTGCCACGGTCGCTGCCACGGTCGCTGCCACGGTCGCTGCCACGGTCGCTGCCACGGTCGCTGCCACGGTCGCTGCCACGGCATGGTCACTCCGGGTTGTTCTTGAAATGACAAATAGCCGGTGAGATGAACCATGTCAAGGGCAAGGTGAATCGCCTCGGAGGCGACCCTTGACATGGTTCATCTCACCGGCTCGGGAAAATGCATGAACAACCCGGAGGTGACCATGCACGAGCAACAGCAATCGACAGGATTCGACGCCCTCGAGAAAGCGACCACCGCAGCCGGTATCGCCATCTCGCTTGTGATGCGGATTCCCGCTCCACTCAAACCCATCGCCGATGAGGTGATTCGATCCGCTTCCTCGGTACCGGCAAATCTCGCCGAAGGTTCCGGTCGTTCAGGCCGAGATCGGACACACCACTTCCGCATCGCCTACGGATCAGCCAAGGAGGTCGACACCCACCTTCGTCTCCTCACCGCGATAGGCGCGATCGACCACACGCGTGCCGCGACCGTCCTACAGTTCTTCGACGACGTCCGCGCCATGACCTGGCGCCTCCTCCACCCGAAATCGTGACTGCGGTGATTGCAGGGCCGGCGTCCCGCCGACCCTGAAGGCCCCTCTCAGTCAGAAGCACGTCACAACGAAGTCCGAAAACCGATCACGAAGACCTGCGAAGGTGCGATGGGTCAGTATTGCGATGACCTTTGCGATGTTCTTTGCGATCTTGGCGGTCTTTGCGGTGAAATGCGATGGCTGCGATGGATCTGCCCTATCTCCGGCTTCTCCGGGTGTCGGTGCGATGAACGAACGGCCACCGACGAGCCGCCGGCGGCGTGATAGAGTTTCCCCCACTTCAACCAAGGAGATTTCCATGCCCAACCCGACCGCAACCTTCGAAACATCCCTCGGCACCTTCAAAGCCGAGGTCTTGTCAGACACCATGCCCATCACCGCCGGTAATTTCATCGATCTCGCCAAGAGCGGTTTCTACGACGGCCTCCACTTCCACCGGGTCATCCCGAGCTTCATGGTCCAGTTCGGCTGCCCCTACAGCAAGGATCCGAGTGACGGCCGCGCCGGCACCGGCGGCCCGCCGCACGGCACCATCACCGACGAGCACCCCGACAACGCCCGCTTCTCCAACGAACCGGGAACGCTCTCCATGGCCAACACCGGCCGGCCCAACAGCGGCGGTTCGCAGTTCTTCATCAACACGGTCCACAACCCCTATCTCGACTGGTTCAGCCCGGGGCCCTCCAAACACCCGGTCTTCGCCCGCATCACCGAAGGGATGGATGTGGTCGGCGCCATCGAGAACACCCCGACCGGACCCAACGATCGGCCCAAGACGCCCGTAGAGATGATCAAGGTCACCATCGAGGACTGAACCGGGAACGTCCGGCCCGCTTCTGGTGTTTTGCAGTGCGTAGCGATCATTGAACTCCGACCTCGCGGTTGGAGAAAGGTGTCCCATGAATTTCACCGCACCCTCGAAGCTCGTCATCATCGCCGCCACCGCGGCGATTCTCGCCATTTCCGCCGGCGCCGTCCCGGTCGAGGCCGGCCGTGGTCTGCCGCCGGGGTTGATCCAGCCGGTGAAGACCATCAGCGAGATCGCACGGGTCGAAATGCCGGAGATCGATCTCGCCGTCTACCAGGCCGAGGACGCCCTCCGGGATCAGTCGGAAATCCCGGCGCCCTTCCGCTTCGCCGCGGGGATCGATGCCGATATCACGCCCGCCACCGCTGGGACGTGGGAGGGCCTCGACGACGGCAGCTCGCTCTGGCGGCTGCGGATCGCCTCACCGGGTGCGCTCAGCCTCAACCTCGGTTTCGACCGTTTTGATCTTCCCGCGGGGGCCAGCCTTTGGCTCTACGACGGCAACGGAACCATGGTCCAGGGGCCCTACACCCGCGACAACCGGAACGCCGAGGGCGGCCTGTGGACCGCGCTTGTTCTCGGCGACGAGATCATCGTCGAACTCCATCAACCCGCGGGCGGCGGATCGCGAACCGACCTGCGGATCGCTTCGGTCAACCACGGTTACCGCGAGTTCGGCGAGTCCGAATCCACCGCAGCCGCTAAACAGGGGACCTGCAATATCGATGTCATCTGCCCCGAGGGCGACGCCTGGCGCAACCAGATCCGCGCCACCGCCCGGATCACGATTTCGGGCGCCTTCCTGTGCTCCGCCCAGCTCGTCAACAACACCGCAGAGGATCTCACCCCATATCTGCTGACCGCCCAGCACTGCGTCTCAAACGGCTCGGAGGCGACCTCGGTGGTCGCCTTCTGGAACTATGAATCGCCCATCTGCGGCTCCCACGCCGGCGGCAGCCTCAGTCAAAATCAGAGCGGTGCGACGCTGGTTTCGCTCTGGGAGTGGCAGAGCGGCTCCGACTTCACCCTCGTCCGTCTCGACCAGACCCCCGACCCGGCGTTCAACGTCTACTACTCGGGCTGGGATGCGACGGGGAACATCCCGTCCGGCTCGGTGGGAATTCACCACCCGGCGGGTGACGAGAAATCGATCTCCTTCAACACCGACCCGCTCGACTATGACGACTACTACGGATCCGGCAGCCACCAGTGGCGCATCAACCAGTGGGAGCTCGGCACCACCGAGGGCGGGTCATCGGGCTCGTGCATCTACGACCCCGTCAGCCGGCTCTGCGTCGGCACCCTGACCGCCGGCACCGCTTCGTGCGGCAACACGGCCGGCTACGACATCTACGGCCGCATGGATGTCCACTGGACCGGCAACGGGACGGCTGCGGGACGGCTGCGCGACTGGCTCGACCCGCTCGCCACCGGCGCGCTCACCCTCGCGGGGCGCGATTCGGGAGGCGCGTTCACGACCCAGACCTGGCTGGTCCCGGCCGCGGCGTCGGCCCCCGGCGTCGGGACCTCGAACTGGAAGACCCAGATCGTGGTGACCAACCCGACAGGCGCCCCCCAACAGGCGCAGATCTACTTTGTCGCCAGGGGCGAGGCCTGGCCCGGCAACTCCATCTCCGGTCCGCACACCATCCCGACGGGCGGCTCCCTCGCCATCGATGATCCGCTGGCTTCGCTCAACCCGACCAGCGGGTTGCTCTATGTCACCGTCAGCGCCGAGGGCATGCCCGTCGCCACCCGGACCTACAACCTCGCCGCCGACGGCGGGACCTTCGGACAGGGAATCCCGGGCATCCTTCTCAACAACGCGGAATCCGCCCAGACCATGATCCTGCCGATGCTGCTCTCGGATCCGTCCCGCTTCCGCGCCAACCTCGGGTTGGTTCAGGCCTCGGCCGGCAACTTCGCTGTCAGGGTCAGGGTCCACGCCACAAACGGCACCGTCCTGGCGGTCAAGGGCTACAATGTCAACGGATCCTACCTCCAGATCAACAATCTCCTGGCAGACATGGGCATCGGCAGCACGGTGGTCGAGGGCGGTTGGATCTCGGTCGAGCTCATCAACGGCGCGCCGGTCTACTGGACGACCTACGCCTCGATTGTCGACGGCAGCACCGATGATCCGACGTACATCATGCCGGTGGCCAGGTAGCCGGTGAGCGTCGCGAAAAAAAGCGGCCCCCTTCACGGGGGGCCGCTGAATCCCATCGATTTCGGGTCGCGTGACGGCTATTCGACGCTGAAGCTCTGGAGCTCCACCGGGACCACCCCGCCGTTGATGATGAACGGCAGGCCCTGCTGGGCGTCAGCGTGCCGGTGTCGGTAACCGCGGCCCACGCGGGGTGGTGTACTGCAGCGCGTTGCCGGTGGTGGTCTGTCCGAGGATGGTGATCGGCGGCGCCCACGGCCCGCTGGCCAGGCTGCCGTCGGTGGCCGACTGAACCCAGTAGGTTCCCTGGGCGAGGGCGGTGCCGATGGTGGCCACGGATCTCCATCACCGGGCGGTTGGTGGTCGGTGAGGGTGGTGTCGGTCACTCGGTAGATGTTGGACCAGCCGGTGCTGAGCCAGCCGGTTGGTGATCATGTCGCCCCAGACGACCGTGCCGCCGGCGTTCGGCGGACCGTCCCAGATCTGGACGTAGACCCCGGTGATGGTCGAGCTGGTCGTCGATCCGGTCTGGTAGGCGAAGAAGGTGATGTCGTCGATCTGCCAGCCGGCGGCGTCGCTGACGATGAAGTCGTCGGCGAGCTGTAGCCGAGCGTCACTGGTATCCGACGCCGTACAGCGTCATGGCGAGCGCGGTCTGGACCGCGGACGCGTCGGCGCCGCCGGCGCCGCCACCCGGGTGGGTCACCAGCGGTCCGTTGTCGTAGAGCACGACCTCGGGCCACTCGAATGCGGTCAAGGGCGCCGGGTTCGACACGCCGATCTCGTTCGGATCGACAACCTCTGCATCCGAGCCGGCAGCGCAACTCCAGCGAACGCCAGCACGAACACCAATGACCAGAGTCGATTCGCATCTCCATCCTCCCTTTGAGTCAAGATCCGTTCTCGAAAAAATACAATTGAGCATGGGTTTTCCCAGGACGGCGATGATATACACCTTGGCGATCGTTGGCAAGCGACTTCGCACCCTGCGGCGACTTCTGCGGTCCCGAGCCAGGCAGACGCCCGGCTAGCGGCCGTCGCGTCGCGAAGCGGCGCCGGGCGGCGGCGGCCAACCACCGGCGATGAGTCCCGAGTGCGCTCGAGATGGGCGGCCACCTCCCGCTCGTCGGCGATGGTCGCGGCGGCGATCGCCCGCCGGAGAACGGCGTCCGCCTCGCCACGATCGCCGGTCGATGCCAGGGCGACGGCGAGGGTGCTCAGGAGCATCGGATGCGGCGCGGCCGAGCCGGCCACCAGCTCGCGGGCGACACGCAGCGCCTCCTCGGGGTTGCGGATCGCGGGGTCGGCCGCGGTGGCCAACAGCAGCGCGAGGTTGTTGGCGGCATCGGTCCACTGCGGCCGCAGCTCGAGCGCGGTCCGGTACGCCGCCAGCGCCTCGGCGTCCGACTGCGACGCGGCAAGCACGCGACCGAGACCGAGGTAGAGCTCCGGCTCCGAGGACCCGCCTCGACCGCCGACCGCAGCAGCTCGACGGCCATCGCCCGGTCGAGGCCCATGGAACAGCGTTGCGCCAGCGCGACGAGCGCGGCGTTGTCGGTGGTTCGCGCCACAAGGTCATCGAGGGCCTGTTTCGCCTCGGCCGTCTTCCCCTCGCGGTTCAGGGCGACGGCGGCGACCAGGGTCGACTCGGGCGAATCCGGTTGAGCGACCGGGGAAGCTCGGGCCGCCGCCTGCTCGACGGTGCGCCTCACTTCGGCGTCGCCGGGCGCCAGATTCGAGGGCCCGACGACCGTGCTCGCGCGCCTCTTCCGTCCGGCCGTTCGCCGCAAGCAGGAGCGCCAGCCGCGCCTGGGCAAGCGCGTTGTCGGGCGCCAGACTGGACGGCGACCTGCAGCTCGGCCAGGGCCTTCTGAAGATCGCCCGCAACGAGGTGCGCCTTGGCGAGATTGAGCCGCGTCAAGGGGTCGTCGGGTTTCAACGCCGCGCACCGCCCAAGCATTTCAATGGCGTCGCCGAAGCGTCCTTCGTCGAGCGCGATCAAGACCGAGGTTTTCCAGCGCGTGGTATGCAGCCGGGTTGATGGCCAGCGCCTGCTGTAGTCGTGCGACGCCCTCGTCGCGCCGACCGAGATCGATGAGCGAGCCCCCGAGGCCCTCGAGAGCGTCGGCGAAACCCGGAGCGGCCTCGATGGCCCGCCGGAACAGCTCGGCGGCGCGATCGGTTTCGCCGCGCCTGACATGGACCACGACCAGATTTTCGAGGGCGCGGGCGCCCGGGACGGTTCTCGATGGTGTTGCCAGATGCGGATCTACTGCCGTACACCCGGTTCCGCGCGATGGTCAGCGGGCCAGAGCGACACACGCCGCGACGCCGCATTCACCAGAATCGCGCGGCGGCGGCCGGGCAACAGACGCCGCGACGACCACCACGCCGCGCTGCGACGAGAACCACCACCGCGGCCAGGGGCAGGTACATCCGGCGTTCGGCCGCAACCTCGCTGACAATCGGCACCACGCTCGAGGTCGGGGCCAGAATGGCGAAGAACCAGACGCCGATGAAACCGAGCCAGTGCCTTCGCCGGACGAGCCACAACGACCCCAGGACGGCCACGACCAGGACGGTCGCCGCGAGCCACAGCGAGGGCGAGCTCTGGCGGGCGATCGGCCAGTCGAAATAGTCCAGCACCAACGGGTGCGGCCACACCGACAGGTGGAGGTAGTGCCAGATGACCCCGACCTGAGTTCGGACGTAGTCCAGCGGCGTCAACTCGGCGAATCCGAGACCCACGGTCTCGCTGCGCGCACCCCCGGCCACCAGGGCCAGGAGAATCAACCACGTGGCGGCGAGCCCGGCCCAAAGCGGCGTCCGGCGGCGGAGGGTGGCCGCCGGACCGTCGCTGAGGAAGACCACGTCATCGCCGCGAGGACGACCGGCAGGGCCACCGCCACCTCCGTCGCCATGACGACGCTGAGGCCGTGACGCATGCGACTGTCCACGCAAGCGGATGGGGAGAATCGTCGCTCCTGATCAGCGCATACAGGGAAAGCAGGAAAACAGCGCGGCCTTCGTCATTCCATCAGCACGCCTTCCTCGCGGCGTGGCGGCGCTCAGGGTGACAGGGAAACAAAATTCAGACGTTGCTTCCGGATTGGTCAGCCGGCGTCGTCCGGATTGCGACCGGTGAGGGCGCCCTTGGCCAGCGCCTTGGCGCGTTCCATCTCCTCCGGCATGCTCTCTCGTGAAACCACATGCCAGTGGACATCGTGCCGCCCGAGCAGGGTATCGAGCCGCTGCCAGAGATCGCGGTTCGCCACGGCTTTGCCCTCGCGGGTGGTCCAGTCCCTTGCCTGCCAGCCCTTGATCCAGGTCGTGGCGCCATCCTTGAGGTAGTCCGAGGCGGTGTAGAGATGGACCTTGACCCGCCGGCTGAGCTCGGCGAGACCCATCCCGGCGCCGGTGATGTGCATCCGGTTGGCCGAGGCGCCGGCCTGTCGACCACTGAGTTCTTTCTCCTCGCCGCCGAAGCTGAGCACGACCGCCCAGGCGCCGGCGTCCAATTTCCCCGATTGGGCGACGGCGGTGAAGAGATGGACCGCCTTGGGGTCGTCCACCGGCAACGGCGCGCGGGGGATCGCCGCCGATGCGAGCTCGTCGGCGCGTTCGTTCCATTTGTCGCCGGTGTGGCCGCGGACCCAGCGCCAGATGATCTTGTGCCGTTTGATCTCGTCGTTGAGCGCCTCCCAGAGGTCGCGGTTGGCGACATCCTTCTTGCCCGCGGTCTTCCACCCGGTGGCGCGCCACTTGGTCATCCACTCGGTGACGCCCTTACGGACATACTGAGAATCGGTCATGAGCTCGATCAGGTGTGGCTCGTCGAGGGCCTTGAGCGCCTCGATGGCGGCCTGGAGCTCCATCCGGTTGTTGGTGGCCTTGGGGTCCGCACCGTTCATCTCGACGGGCTCTCGATCCCGGTGGAGGATGACGGCGCCCCAGCCACCCGGCCCCGGGTTGGGTCGGCAACCGCCGTCGGTGTAGATGGTGACGGAGGGGAGGGTGTCGCTCATGGTCAGTGACGGTAGCCCAGCGGCGGCGGATGGGCAACTGGCCGGCCGTCGGCCGGCTAGTTCGCCTGCCCGCCCATCCCCCACCACTCCGGGGTGGTGATGATGAGGCGTTCGGCATCGCTCGGCACCACCGGGCGGGCAAACCAGAACCCCTGCCCCTCGGGGCAGCGCAGCCGGCGCAGTTGATCAGCCTGATCCGCGGTCTCGACCCCCTCGGCGATGACGCCGATGCCGAAACCGTCGGCCATGGTGAGGATGCTCTCGATCATCGTGGGAGCATCGGCGCCGAGGGCGCTGATGTAGGAGGGGTCGATCTTGAGGGTGTCGTATCGGAAACTCTGGAGGAAGCTCAGATGCGAGAGACCGCTCCCGAAGTCGTCGACCGCCAATCGGATCCCGGCCCGCCGGAGTTCCTCGAGTTTGGCGATGGCCTGCTCACCGTGGCGGACCACCACCTCTTCGCGAAACTCGAGGCGCAGGGTCGAGGGATCGAGACCGGTGTCCGCGAGAATGCCCTCGGCCCGGCTCACCATATCGGCCTGCATGAAGAGTCGGTCCGAGATGTTCACCGAGACCCACAGGTTCGGATTCTCGGGGTAGCGCCGGTGCCACTCGACGAGTTGACGGCACGCGTCCTCGATCGCCCACCATCCGATGGCGTTCGCAAGACCCGATTCCTCGGCGATGGCGAAGAACTGACCGGGCCGGAGCAGACCCCGTTCGGGGTGGTTCCACCGCACCAGAGCCTCGAATCCGACCACCCTGCCGCGATCGAAGGACACGACGGGCTGGTAGTACATGACGAATTCGTCACGATCGACCGCATGGCGAAGCTCGCTTTCCAGCCGCATGAGAGCAACCGCGGAGCGATGCATCAACGGGTCGAAGACCTGGGTCTGGCCTCGGCCGGCGGCCTTGGCGCGGTACATGGCGACATCGGCGTCGTGGAGAATCTCCTCGGGTTCGTCGTATCCCGTCGCGCTGAGGGCAATTCCGATGCTCGCCGAAACCTCGAGCGTTCGGTCGTCGACGGCAAAAGGAATCCTGAGCCGCTCCTGGACACGCTCCGCCACATGCAGCGCATCGGATACGCTGGGAGCATCGGCCACCAGGATCCCGAACTCATCACCACCGAGCCGTGCGAGAGTATCTCCAGGCCGCAAAAACGTCGCGAGCCGCCGGGAGATCTCCACCAGGAGACGGTCGCCCACCGAGTGTCCAAAAGTATCGTTGACCCTCTTGAAACGATCCAGATCGAGAAAGAGGACTCCGAATGGAGGCCCCGATTGGCGTTTCATCGTCTTGAGGGCCACCGTCAACCGATCCTTGAAGAGCGTTCGATTCGCGAGCCCGGTGAGTTCGTCGTGGAGGGCGCCGAAAGCGAGGAGCTTTTCCGCGAGTTTTCTCTCGGTGATGTCCGTCATCGATCCGGCGATCCGACGGGCCTCGCCGTTCAGATTTCGCACCACCAGGCCTCTCGACAGCACCCAGAGGAAGTCGCCCCCGGTGCCGCGGACCCGGTATTCGTGCTCGAAATGCCGGGCGTTGCCGCTGAGGTGCTCGATGAGCATGTCCTTCAACCCCGAGAGGTCGTCGGGGTGAATCCGGTCGAACCAATGGTGCGGACCGGCAACCACATCCCGTTCGGGAAGCCCCATGAGGCCGTTCCATCGCGCCGAATAGAATACGGCGTCGCTTTCCAGGTCCCAGTCCCACAAACCGTCGCTCGTCCCATCGATGGCCAGGGAGTAGCGCTCGGCGTCACCGCGGATCCTCCGAAGAACCCTCTGCCGTTCCACCGAGGCCAAGATGCAGTGCCGCAACTGGACCGGGTCGATCTCCCTCCGGGTCAGATAACCCTGGGCACCCTGCGCGATCGCTCTCAGCGCGACATCTTCGCCGTCTTCATCGACCACGACGACAATGGGGATATCGGGATTGCAGTCGTGCAGTCTCTGGAACGTGGGGAGCCCCGAGCTGTCGGGAAGATCAAGTCCGAGCAGGACGATGTCGATGCCTCCAGCCGTCACCCGATCCACCGCGCCGGCCAGGCTCAAGGTGGACTTGAGGACGACCTCGTCCAATGCCAGGGGTAGCCGGGTGCGCACCAGATCGGTCTCGGACACGCTCGGCAGCACCGTGAGAACGACCAGCCGGCCCTCCGCAGCCGCGGGCGAGACGTCCGCCGTCATCGGCAGAACTCCGTCCGCAGGTGCTGCAAGGCCACTCAAATGCCGTCTCGCGTGCGTCTTTTCTCGTTCTTTCGCCACATTGACCGTCCCGAGCTTTCTTGGAGCGTAGCAAAACAGTCGTGGCCGTCAAGCTCTCGAAGGTCAACATCATGTCAACTCGGGGAAGCGAAATCGAGACAGGTGTTCAATAAATCCGCACCCGCGGCCGGCTAATCGGGTCTTTTCGCCCCCGAGCTCTTGACGCCGACGACCCGAATCAGAAAGTCGAGGAGGCTCGGAGTGTGATGCGCGAGAAACACACCGACCTTGCCGTGAAACGTGATCACGGCCTCGCGTTTCCGCCGCACCACCGCCGACACCATCTTGCGGGCGGCGGTGTCGGTTCGCATGCGGATCCACCTCGGGATGGTGTCCCGCACTTCAGGGTTGCGGCGGCCCTCATTATCGACCTGGCGAATCTCCGAATCGATGAAACCGGGGGAGAGCAGGGTGACCGAGACTCCTTTCGGCCGCCATTCGAAGCGCAGCGCCGTAGCGAGGGCGCGAACCGCGTGCTTGCTCATGGCGTAGGGCGAAGTCCCCGGCGTCGCGACGTGCCCCATGACCGACCCCATCACGGCGAAGCAGCCGTGCGACGCCTGAAGGGCATCGAAGGTGGCGAACGCCGTCCGAAGCACGCCAAAGACATTGGTCTCGAACTGCCGCCGGTAGTCGTCGAGATCGCGACGGTGGAACCACCCGGCCACCCCGAAGCCGGCGTTGGCGATAACCCAGTCGATGCGGCCGAGCTTGTCGATGGATTCAGCCACCGCTGCCTCGAGATCGCCGTCGGCGGTCACATCGCATTGCACAACCAGGGCCCGCCGCCCCTGGGCGCGGATCTCGAGCGCGAGCGCCTCGAGACGTTCCCAACGTCGGGCCGTGAGCACGACATCGGCGCCGCGGCGGGCGAAGTCGCGCGCCATCGCCGCGCCGATCCCCGACGAAGCGCCGGTGATGAAGGCGACCGTACCATCGAGTCGCTTGGCCATTCAGATTCCCCTCTCGAGAGAGTGCGGAGGTTAGGGGTTAGGGGTTAGGGGTTCGTCGCGGTTAGGGGGTAATAGCACGCTTCGTTGCTCCGCTGAGTCGGCACTCCCTTACTCCTCACTCTACCTCACTTCCTCACTCCTCACTCCTCACTCCTCACTCCTCACTCCTCAACTCCTAACTCTCATACTTCATAATTGACACCTCATCCTACCCGTTCCCGATCAAACCCGCCCCGTCGGCGCTCGTATACTCATCCGGCACCCATCGTGCCTGTAAGGAGTTCACGAGATGCCTTCCAACCGACGTGAGTTTGTCCAGCTGTCCGTCCTCGCCGCCACCGCCGCCGGCGTCGCAGCCGCCGCCCGCACCAGCAAAGCCGATCCAGACAAGGCAACAAAACCGCTCGAGATTCTCGTCCTCGGCGGCACCGGCCTGATCGGTCCGCCTATGGTGGAGTACGCCCTTGCCCGCGGCCACAAGCTGACACTCTTCAACCGCGGCAAGACGAACTCCCATCTCTTCCCCGAGGTCGAGCGCATCACCGGCGACCGCAACGACGACATCTCGGCCCTCGAAAAGGCGGTCGCCGACGGCCGGCGCTGGGACGTCGTCATCGACAACACGGCGTCGATCCCGCGCTGGGTCAGCGAATCAGCCGGCCTGCTCTCCGGCGCCGCCGATCTCTATCTCTACACATCGTCGATCTCGGCTTATGCCGATTCGTCGGTTCCGGGCGCCGATGAGACCGCCGCCGTCGGAGAGATCTCCGCCGACGACGAGGCCCTGGTCAAAACCACGAAAGACATCACCGGCGAAAACTACGGCCCGCTCAAGGCGCGCTGCGAAGAGGAGGCCCGCAAGGCTTTCCCCGGCAAAGCCGTCGTCGTTCGGCCGGGGCTCATCGTCGGCCCCGGCGACTACTCGGATCGCTTCTCCTACTGGCCGATCCGGATCTTTTCAGGCGGCGAGGTCATGGCCCCGGGCAACCCCGACGACCCGGTCCAGTTCATCGACTGCCGCGATCTCGGCGAGTGGTACATCCGCTTGATTGAGGCGAAGTCCGTCGGCACCTACAACGGCGTCGGCCCTCGTTCGCCCATGAGCATCGCCGGGATGCTCCACGGCATTCGAGCCGCCGTCGACAACGAGATCTCCTTCACCTGGGTGGACGCCGATTTCCTCGAACAGCACGAGGTCCAGCCCTGGATGGAGATGACGGTGTGGGTTCCCCCCGTCGGCGAATACGCCGGGTTCTCGTCATCGAGCATCCAGCGCGCCCTCGACGCGGGCCTGAGCTTCAGACCCCTTGCCGACACCGCGAAGGCCACGATGGACTACTGGAACTCGCTGCCCGAGGACCGCCGCGCGAATCCGAAGGCGGGGCTGTCCGCCGACAAAGGAGAAGCAAGTCCTCGCCGCCTGGCATGCGCGAGGAACCGACGCCGAGGAGAGCGGATCCTAGAGGGAGCGAGGTTCTGACCTCGAACGGGGTGCCATCTTTTGCATTGTTCGGATTCTGCATGACTTTGTCGTCGGCCCAACCTCGATGCCGAACAATGCTAAAGGTGGCTCCCTCGGCCACCAGCGATGGGAGCATCGGGTTCGGGAGCGCGCCACGGACCTCGAACGGGGTGCCATCTTTTGCATTGTTCGGATTCGCATCGCCTCGTCGTCGGCCCAACCTCGATGCCGAACAATGCTAAAGGTGGCTCCCTCGGCCACCAGCTATAGGAGCATCGGGTTCGGTGTCACGCTTCCAGGAACGCGTTCCCGAACATGATGCTCTCATCGCTGTTCCCGTGCGGATGCCAGGCACGCAACTTTGTTCGCGACGAACAAAGTTGGAGCCAGGCACCGCCGCCGCACGCACTCACCCGGCGCTCTGGAATCGACTCGCCCCGCCTGAGGTTGACCAGTCAGAATGCTGAACAAACTGCTCCAACGTGTCGTCTCGGTCGAGGCCGACGAGGTCCGCCCGATGCTCCTCTCCGCGCTGTACTTCTTTCTCGTCATGGCGAGCTATTTCATCATCCGGCCGCTGCGCGACGAGATGGGGATCGCAGGCGGAGTCCGGAACCTGCCGTGGCTGTTCACCGGCACCCTGGTCGGAATGCTCCTGGCCCACCCGATCTACACCGCCATGGTCTCCCGCCTCCCGCGCCGCCGTTTCATCCCGCTGAGCTACAACCTCTTCGCCGCCTGCATGCTCGTTTTCCTCGTCCTGCTCAGCACGCTCAGCGAAACCCAGACGGTCTGGGTGGGCCGGGTCTTCTACATCTGGACCTCGGTCTTCAACCTCTTTGTCGTCTCGATCTTCTGGTCGGTCATGGCGGATATCTTCAAACCCGGCCAAGGGGCCCGCATCTTCGGCTTCATCGCCGTCGGAGGCACCGCTGGCGCCATCGTCGGCTCGGCCGTCACCGCCACCTTGGCGGAGCAGATTGCGCCGCGGTTTCTCCTTTTGGTGTCCATCGCCTTCATCGAGATCGCGGTGGTCATCGCGCTGATCCTGTTGCGCAGCGGCAGCTCCGATTCCTCACCCGATCCGACCGGCCCCGAGAACCCGGTGGACGACGAGATCATCGGCGGCGGCGTCATGGCGGGCATCGCCGCGGTGTTTCGCTCTCCCTACCTGCTCGGGATCGTCGCCTACATGCTGTTCTACACCGTCACCTCGACCTTCCTCTATTTCGAGCAGGCCGAAGTCGTCGCCGATGTCTTTGCCGACCGGGCGGCGCGAACCGTGTTCTTCGCCAGGCTCGATCTCGCGGTCAACATCCTCACCATCGTCACCCAGATCTTCCTCACCGGCCGGATCGTCCGCTTCATCGGCATCGCCATGTCCCTGGCGTGGTTGCCGCTGATCTCGGTCATCGGTTTCTTCGGGCTCGGACTCGCGCCGACCCTGGGTGTCATTGCGGCTTTCCAGATCATCCGCCGGGCATCGAACTACGCGGTCACCCGTCCCTGCCGCGAGATGCTCTACACCGTGCTGCCGCGCGAGACCAAGTACAAGGCGAAGAACTTCATCGACACCTTTGTCTATCGCGCCGGCGACCAGGTCGGCGCCTGGTCCTACGCCGCCATGGGTCTGGCTCGGTCTCGGGATGACCGGGATCGCATTCGCCGCCATTCCGCTCGCGGGTGCGTGGATGGGCGTCGGGCTGTGGCTCGGGCGGCGGCAGCTGCGGCTGCGGGGTGGTTCGACCTGAGCAACCGCCGCTGAGGCTGCCGCCGGTCCCGGATCCTGCCGCTGTCCCTGCCCCGGCCGCTGCCCCGGTCTGCGGTCGCGGTCGCTGTCCCTGTCGCGGTCGCGGTCGCGGACCCTGCCGCTGTCCCTGCACTGGTCGCTGTCCCGGACGCCGCCGCCGCCGCTGCCGCTGCCTTCCCGTGGCGGCTCTGAGGCGGGCCCTGAAGGACCCGCCTACGGTTTCTTCTGGACACTGCCGTCGGACGCGGACGCGGGAAATTGGAATTTTCCGCGATCTCGGTGAGAATCGATGACCGAGGGGAGACGCGACATGCCGCGAGCCGTGCTTGCCATCGACCAGGGAACCACCGGCACCACCGCGCTGGTCATCGGCCACGACTGCTCGGTCCTGGGCCGCGCCTACTCCGAGTTCACCCAGTACTACCCGAAACCGGGCTGGGTCGAGCACGACGCCGACGAGATCTGGCGGGTCTCCCTCGAGGTCGCGGAAGAACGCCGTGGCCGCCGCCGACATCGACGGCGCCGAGCTCGCCGCCATCGGCATCACCAACCAGCGCGAGACCACCGTCATCTGGGATCGCCGCACCGGCCGCCCGGTCCACCGCGCCGTCGTCTGGCAGAGCCGGCAGACCGCCGAGATCTGCGATCGCCTCCGCGCACGCCGGTCACGAGAAGTGGATCCACGAGCGCACCGGGCTCGTCCTCGACGCCTACTTCTCGGCGTCGAAGATCCGCTGGATCCTCGACCGGGTGCCCGACGGCCAGGCGCTCGCCGAGACCGGCGATCTGCTCTTCGGCACCATCGACAGCTGGCTGCTGTGGAAACTCACCGGCGGCGAGGTCCACGCCACCGACCCGACCAACGCCTCGCGCACTCTGCTCTACGACATCCACCGCCGCCGCTGGGCGTCCGATCTGCTCGAACTCTTCGACGTGCCTCGGCTGATGCTGCCGAAAATCCACCCGAGCTCCGGCGTCTTCGGCGCGACCCGGCGTCTCGGTTCGCTCCCCGCCGGCATTCCCGTGGCGGGGATCGCCGGCGACCAGCAGGCCGCGCTCTACGGTCAGGCGTGCTGGCGGCCGGGGATGGTCAAGGCGACCTACGGCACCGGCAGCTTCGTCGTGCTCCACACCGGCGACCAGGCGACGCTGTCCGAGCGGCGGCCTGGTGACCACGGTCTGCTGCGACGCCGCCGGCGCTCCCGCCTACGCCCTCGAGGGCTCGATCTTCACCACCGGCGCCGCGGTCCAGTGGCTGCGCGACGAGATGGGGCTGATCGAGACCGCGGCCGAAACCGAGACCGTCGGAGAGCGGGTCACCGACACCATGGGCGTCTACGTCGTCCCCGCCTTCGCCGGTCTCGGCGCGCCGCACTGGGACATGCACGCCCGCGGCGCCGTGGTCGGTCTGACCCGCGGCAGCGGCCGCGACCAGATCATCCGCGCCACCCTCGACAGCATCGCCTATCAGACCCGCGACGTCGTCGACGTCATGAACCGCGAGTCGGGCATCGAGATCACGCGAGCTCAGGGTCGACGGCGGCGCCGCCGCCAACAACGTCCTCATGCAGTTCCAGGCCGACATTCTCGGGATCCCCGTGGTCCGTCCCAATCTGGTGGAGACCACCGCCGCCGGCGCCGCCTTCCTGGCCGGGCTCGGGGTCGGTTTCTGGCGCGACTCGACCGAGCTCGAGAACAGCTGGCGGCGGGAACGGCTCTTCGAACCCGAGATGAACGAAGCTCTGCGAGACGAGCTTTACAAGGGCTGGCAGAAAGCGGTCAGGCAGGTCTTGACTTCTGAGTAATGCCGGATGCCGGATGCTGCCGGTCACGGCTGCAGATCGACCGTGACGACGACCGAGTCCCAAGACCCCAGGACCCCAAGACCCCAGGACCTCAAGCCCTCATGCTCTCAACCGCACCGCCCCGAATCTCACCTTTCCCCCGAAGATTCGCTAGAATCGAATCCAGGGGGATCACGCTGCGATGAACCACGAAGAAGGCACCCTGGCCACGGATGACGGTCTCGCCCTCTACTGGCAGTCATGGCAACCGCCCGGCGAACCCGAGGGCGTGCTACTCATCGTCCACGGCCTGGCGGAGCACTCGGGTCGGTATCTCAACCCGGTCCGCCACTTTGTCGCGCGCGGCTGGACGTGCTTCGGCTTCGACTATCGCGGCCACGGCAAGAGCCCCGGGCCGAGGGTTCACGTCGACAGTTTCGACGAGTTCCTCGCCGATCTCGCCGAGGCGCATCGTCTGGTCAGGATCCGCCACCCGAAACAGAAGATCTTCCTCGTCGGCCACTCCCAGGGAGGGCTCCTCTCGCTGCTCTACGCCGAGACAAGCCCCGACCGTCTCGACGGGGTCGTGGTCTCGTCGCCGTTTCTCGGCATCCACCCCGACTCCAAGCCGTCGCCCGTCGTCATGGGCGCTTCGAAGTTCATCTCGCGGATCATGCCGAAGATGATGTTCTCCAAGGTCGCCGACCCCGCGTTTCTGAGCCGGGACCCCGAGGTCGAGAGGCAGTATGTCGCCGATCCGCTGGTCAGCAACCAGGTCTCGGCCCGCTGGGCCACTTCGGTGATGGCCGCCCAACGCACCGCTCTCGCCGAGGCGCCGTTGATGACGATCCCGGCGCTCGTCATGCAGGCCGGCGATGACCGGCTCGTCGACCCGGACACGACCCGAACCTGGGTCGCATCGGCGCCCGCCGATCTCGTCGAATATGTCGAGTGGGAGGGTTACTACCACGAGCTCTTCAACGAACCGATGCTCGAGCGCCGCAAGGTCTTCGACACGATGGAGAAGTGGCTCGAAAAGCAGCTGAGCTGAGCCCCACCCAAAGAGGCCCGGAGACGGCCGATCCGGCTCAAAGCGGGAACGCGGAGATCCATCCGAGGTGGACAGGCTACACTGCTCGGGTGATCGTGACCCTGAGACCCGATTGCAGCCGGTCTCGGTCGGCGAGAAAGGCAGATCATGCAAGCCCGTTTGAAACTGATCTTCGTCGCGTTGTCCATCATCGTGGTCTGTGCCGTCGCGCTCGGAGTCGTCCGGCCTCTCCTCGCCGACAACGGCGAGCGCGTTGACGGCAAGCCCACGAGTCCGAATGTGATCATCCTCGGCTTCGACGGTATGGACTACGAATTGACGGCGAGAATGATCGAAGAGGGACGGCTGCCGTCGTTCAAGAGACTGGCCGAATCAGGGGGGTTTTCTTCCCTGGGAACATCCATCCCACCCCAGAGTCCGGTTGCGTGGTCGGATTTCATCTCCGGGACCGACGCCGGGGGCCACGGGATCTTTGACTTCATCCACCGCGATCCAAAGACCATGACACCGTATTTGTCGACCAGCATCGCCAGGCCGGGAACCATGTGGAGCATCGGGAAATGGCAGATCCCGTCGTTCTTCGACCCCGGCTCGGTCGAACTCCTGCGGAAAGGAAACGCATTCTGGACGGTTCTCGAAGAGCATGGGATTCCGACAACCATCATCAAAATGCCGGCGAATTTCCCCCCGTCCGGCACCGCCGGGCGTGAGTTGAGCGGGATGGGGACACCCGATGTGCTGGGCACGTACGGGACATTTTCCCTCTACACCTCCGACCCGTTCGCTCCCGGCACCGAGAGCGTCAACGGCGGTGATGTCTTTCAAGTGGAGGCCAGAAACGGGCGGATCGACGCCCAGCTCCTCGGCCCCGACAACCCGTTCCTCATCAAACCCAGCCGGGTGTCCGCCGAGATGACCGTCTATGTGGATGAGCAGACCAACGCCGCGAAGTTCGTCATCGGCGACGAGGCGTTCATTCTCGAGGCGGGAGGCTGGAGCGAGTGGGTCCCCGTTTCCTTCGATCTCATCCCGACCCAGGCGCTCCCGGCCATCGCCCGTTTCTACCTGCGTGCGGTGAAACCCCACTTCGAACTCTATGTTTCACCGCTCAACATCGACCCGACGGCCCCGATCATGCCGATCTCGACCCCGAATTCCTATGCCAAGCACCTGTGCAAGTGCACGGGCTATTTCTTCACCCAGGGCATGCCGGAGGACACCGGGGCGGCCAAGGCAGGGGTCCTGACCGTCGACGAGTTCCTCGCCCAGGCGGAGATCGCCGGCGATGAAAACATCGAACAATTCAAGTTCATCCTCGACGAGTACGACGAGGGCCTGCTCTTCCACTACTTTGGCAACACCGATCTGGTCGGACACATCATCTGGCGGGCCATGGATCCCGACCACCCGGCCTACGATCCCGAAAAGGACCCCAAGTACGCCGAGGTCATGCCCGAACTCTACGAAAAGATGGACAAGGTTGTGGGCTACACCCTCGAGCACATGCCCGAAGACACCCTCCTCGTGGTGATGTCCGATCACGGATTCTCACCGTGGCGGCGCGCGTTCCACCTCAACACCTGGCTCAAGGAGAACGGCTACCTGGCGCTCAAGGACCCCGACAAATCCGGTGAGTACTACTCCAACGTCGATTGGACAAAGACCCGGGCCTACGGTCTCGGCATCAATGGTCTCTATCTCAATCTCAACGGCCGGGAGAAGAACGGAATCGTCGACCCCAAGGACCGGGATCGCCTCCTCGCGGAGATCTCGGAGAAGCTCCGCCGGGTCATCGACCCGACAACCGGCAAGCCGGCGATCTCCAAGGTCTACCTCCGCGAAGCAACCTATACCGACGGCGGCTATCTCCACATCGGACCGGACATCCAGGTCGGCTATGCCAGGGGCACCCGGGGCTCCGACGAGTCGGCCATCGGTGAGATCCTTCCGGAGGTCCTCACCGACAACACCGACCGTTGGAGCGGCGACCACTGCATGGATCACGAAAGCGTCCCCGGGATCCTCCTGACCTCGAGACCACTGCGGCAAGAAGCCACCGAGCTCAAGAACCTCGCCGCCGCGATCCTCGCGGAGTATGGGTTGGAGTATCCGCCGAAGCGCGACTGACGGCAGCGACCGGGGCAGCGGCAGCGACCGGGCAGCGGCAGCGGCAGCGTCCGGGGCAGCGGACAGCGCCCACTTCCCTCGTCAGCGTCAGCTGACGATGGTCCTGACGTCAGGTCACGGACGCTGCCGCGCGTCCCCGGCCTTCTCGGGTCCGGCTGTGACGCTTTGGCGTCCCAGCGACCCAGCGTCGCACCATCGGCGTGGTCGCGCGGGGGAAGCGGGGAGGGCTGCGACCACGCCGATGGCACGCCGGCGGCCTGCCTCGTAGCCGGAAGAGCAGACCGCATCGCGCTCCCCGGGGGAGCCCGGTATGACATTGTGCGAGGGGCGCCGCGAAACCGGTTGGTCGTTCCGGCACAATGTCAAACCCGGCACCCCGTTGGGGCGTGGTCTCCCTCGTTCCCTGGTCGGCTTCGGTCTCGGTTGCGGCCACGGTCACGGCTACGGAAGGCCGGGCTCCGGGAGCCCTGACCGGGGTCGGGGCAGTGCCCCATGGTGCCGAGAGACAAAACGGCTTCCTGCGGGCGAGACGCCCGCACCACAATGGCCGTCGGCGTGCGGGCAGCGCGGTCGGAACCCGGCCAGGAGCGAAGACACCACCACGAAGTCTGAAATCCATCAAGCTCCGCGTAGCCCACTCTCAAATGCGATGGCTTTGCGCCTCTTCGCGATGGATGCTCTTGGCGACCTTTGCGGTTCAACTGTGAGGGATGCGATGCCTCGCGCCCCTTGCGTCCTCGCGGTTCAACCCTGCGATCTCCCTGCGGTTCACTCCTGCAACGTCGTCGAATCGCCTCCACCCTTCGCCGGCGGCACGGGATCGTAACCGCCCGGGTGGAAGGGATGGCACTTGAAGATCCTCGCGACGGCGAGCCAGACGCCGTAGAGCCCGTGGGTCTCGATGGCCTCGGCGGCGTAGACCGAGCAGGTCGGTTCGAACCGGCACGCCGGCGGCATGAAGGGTGAGATGAACCGCTTGTAGAGGCGGGCCGGGTAGGCAACGACCCGCCAGAACGCGCTCACGACACTCCGACCGCCGCAGCGTCCCGATCGGAGAGCATCCCTCCGTCGGAGCGTTCCCTGACGGTGCCGTCGCGCTTCCACGACCGTTCGCATCGCGGTTCCTCGCGAAGGTCGACGACGGTGACGGAGGTCTCGCCCCCCACCGCCATGGTGCAACGGCTGACTCCGAAGAGATCGGCGAGTTCGTCGCCGAACGGCTCGATGACCGCGGCCTCATCCGCCGGCAAGGTGACTTCGATCCCGGCATCGAGGGTGTTCTTGATACCCTGGGCTTGCTTGGCGTCTTCGAGGCTCTTGAGGACGAGCGAGCGAAGCTCCATCACCGCCGGCCAACCGGCGCCCATCTCGAGATCGAAGGCATCCGGAAGGACCTCGGTGTGGACACAGCGGCGATCCTCCTCCTCGAGACCGTGGAGGGCCAGCCAGGCTTCGTCGGCCGTGTGAACGAGCACCGGCGCCACCATCCGGATCAGTGACGTGGCGGCATCGTAGAGCACGGTCTGGGTGAGCCGGCGGCGACGGCTCGTCGCCTCATCGCAGTAGAGCCGGTCCTTGACGGCGGCCATGAAGACCGAGCTCATGGTGTCGTTGCAGTACTCGAAGATCGCCTCGACCACCCGCTTGAACTGGTAGCTCCGGTAACCCGCATCGACCTTCCCGATGAGTTCGGCCAGTTTGGCCTTGGCCCACCAATCGAGGCTCGTGCGATCGTCGTCGGTGAGCTCGACCCGATCTTTCGCCGGGTCGAAATCCGCCAGATTACCGATCATGAACCGCAGCGTGTTCCTCACCTTTCGGTACTCGTCCGAGGCGACCCGGAAGAACTCCCAATCGACCTTCATGTCGTGGGTGTAGTTGAGCGACGCCGTCCACCAGCGGCAGACATCGGCGCCGTGCTGTTTGAGCAGGTCCTCGACATCGATGGCGTTGCCGAGGCTCTTGGACATCTTCTCGCCCTCGGCGGTGACCATGAAACCGTGGGTGAGCACTGTCTCGAAGGGCGAGCGCCCGGTCATGCCGAGCGCCGGCAGCAGCGACAGCTGGAACCAACCCGCGGTGCTGGTCGGAGCCCTCGAGATAGAGATCGCACGGGTAGCCGATCCCGCGTTCGCGCATGACGGCGTTCCACGACGACCCCGATTCGAACCAGACATCGAAGATGTCGTTGCCCTTGACGAGCTGGGCGATTCCACCCCGTCCCGCGCGCCGCAGCCACTCGGGAGCCGCTTCGTCGGCGGCCGGATCGTAGCCGGCAAGGATCGTCTGCGGATCCTCGGTGAACCAGGCGTCGGAGCCGTTGGCGCGAACAAAGAGCGCGACCGCGCGAACCGTGGCTTCGGTGAGCACCGGACCGTGGTCCGACAGAAAGGCGGGGATCGGCAGGCCCCACGAGCGCTGGCGCGAGATGCACCAGTCGGGCCGGGTCTCGAGCATCCCGGCAAACCGTTTCTGGCCCCACTCGGGCACGAAAGTGATGTGGCTGCCCGCCGCGTCCAGGGCACGCTGGCGAAGGCTCGTCCCTTCGTCGCCGAAGGGCCGGTCGACACCGACGAACCACTGTTCGGTGGCGCGGAAGATGGTCGGGGTCTTGGATCGCCAGTCGTGCGGGTAGCTGTGGAGGATCTTGTGGTGCTTGAAAAGGTGGCCCGAGCTCTCGAGGACGGAAACCACCTTGGGGTTGGCGCTCCAGACGTCGAGGCCCTGAAGCCACTCCGGAACCGTGTCGTCGAAGGTCCCGTCCTCCCGGACCGGGCAGTAGATGTCGAGGCCGATGCGGAGACCGGTTTCGTAGTCCTCCTGGCCGTGTCCCGGCGCGGTGTGGACCAGCCCGGTGCCGTCCTCGAGGGTGACGTAGTCGGCGGTCACCACCGGCGATGTGCGATCGATGAACGGGTGGAGATACTCGACGCCGGAATCGGCAAGCTCGGCGCCTTTGCACCGACCGAGGCACTCGGCCCCCTCGCCGAGAACTTTGGGCGCGAGTTCGGGGGCAAGAATCGCGAGCCGCGATCCGCCGCCGTGCTCGAAACGATAGAGACCGTATTCAGCCACCGGCCCGACCGCCACCGCGAGGTTCGCGGGGAGGGTCCACGGGGTGGTTGTCCAGATCATGAGATCCACCCGCTCGCCCGCCGGCGCAGCGAGCGACGCGGGAAGCGAACCCGGGTCCTTGACTTCGAAGAGGACGTAGACCGAGACATCGCGGCGATCGTGGTACTCGAGTTCGGCCTCGGCCAGCGCCGTCCGGTTCTCGATGGACCAGTGGACCGGCTTGAGATCCCGGTAGACGAGTCCCTGTTTGACGAGGGCGGCGAAGACCTCCAGAACGGCCCCCTCGTAGGCCGGGAGCATCGTCATGTAGGGATGGTCGTAGTCGCCCGATGTTCCGAGACGCATCATCTGCTCGGCCTGAATCTTCTGGTACGAGGCCGCATAGTCGTGGCAGCGCTTCCGGATCTGCATGGTGTCGAGATCGGCGGCCTCCGCGCCGATCTCTTTCATGACCTTGTGTTCGATGGGCAGCCCGTGGCAGTCCCACCCCGGGACGAACTGGACCTCGTGCCCCGCCATCTGCCGGCTGCGCACCACCAGGTCCTTGAGGATCTTGTTGATCAAATGGCCCATGTGGATGTTGCCATTGGCGTACGGCGGTCCGTCGTGGAAGACAAAGGCCCCGGCCGGATGCGGCTGCTCCTGCTGCCGGCGATAGAGATCAATGGCCTCCCACCGCTGCTGAAAGCGGGGTTCCTTCTCCAGAAGACCGGCGCGCATGCTGAATGCGGTCTTCGGCAGGTGCAGGGTCTCGCGATAACGGTCTTTCTTCTTCTCGGCTGACATCTTCAGGACTCCAGTGGTCGGACCCTCCCGGTCGCGACCCGGCGTATTCTAGCGCGTTTCGCCCGGTCCCGCGTCCGAGTCCGCGTCCGCCTCCGTTGCCGTTTCCGTTTCCGCGGTGGCGGCAGGCGCGAATCGAGCGCATGTGGTACCTTCACCGCGGAACGACGGCCTGTTGGGGGAACAGATGAACAAGCGCTTGTCCGTCATATTGATCATCGCCATGGCCGTTTTCGGCCTCGCGGCCGATGCGGCCGCGCAGGACGCGCAGGAGACACAGGCCAACCGTTATCTCGGCGACCGCTGGAACGTCAGATTCTTCGGCAATCTCAGCGAGCTGAACAGCGATATCTCGGCCGGCCGACGCCTCGGCGCCCTCATCAACCTCGAGCGGTTGCTCGGCTTCGAGGACCAGATGACGACCTGGAGTCTCGATGCGTTCTACCGCCCCGGCAAGAACAAGCGGCACACGATCCGCCTCTCCTACGGCGACTACTCCAGAAACGCCCAGGTTACCGCGGTCGGCACGATCCCGATCTTCGATGTCGAGTTTCTCGGCGAGTTGAACAGCTCCTTCGGCAACCAGGTCGGCACCGTCAGCTACCAGTACAGCTTCACCAATTCCAACAAGACCGAGGCGGGGATCTCGGCCGGTCTCGGTTTCTACAAATACTCCCTCGCCATCAGCGGTCGATACATCCTGGATGGCGATCCCTCCCTCAGCGAGTTCGGCAGCCGCGCGGAGAGCGTTCTCGCACCGGTGCCCACCGTTGGGTTTTTTGTCAACTACGCCATCCTTCCGAATCTGATCCTCGACTTCAGAACCTCGTTCGTCGATCTCACCATCGGGGTCCACGAGGGCCGGATCTTCAACAACTCCGCCAACCTCACGTGGTACCCCAGCCGGCACTTCGGTCTCGGCTTCGGTCTGGCAGGCTCCGATGTGGTCTACGAGAACACCGGCAGCGACAGTCGAATCAAGGTCGAACTCCGTCAGACATCCCTCACCCTCAACGCATCCTTGGTTTTCTAGGAGGCCATATGAAAATCGCCACAGTCGCACTCGCCATCCTGCTCGCCCTCGCCGTCTCGCCGGTCGCGGCCCAGAAGGTCTATGTCGACTACGACACCTATGCCGACTTGGACTCGTACAAGAGCTTTGCCTGGGTGGACACCAACACAACGTCGCTCAAGCTGGACTATCCCGAGGTCGACTCGATGATCAAAAACAACATCGAGTACTACCTGGTCAAGGCCGGCATGATCGAGGATCTCGAGGATCCGGACATCAGGGTGACCTACCACGCCTCGACGTCGGAGCAGACCCAGTTCATGACCTCGACCTTCGGTTACAGCTACGGCGCCGGCTGGGCCTGGGGACCCTACTGGGGGCCGATGATGACCTCAGGCACGATGGACACCACCTTCAAAAAGGGCACCATGATCATCGACATCTGGGATGCCCGAAAGAAGGAGGCGCTGTTCCGGGGAACGATCACCAACGTCTACGTCAACGACCCATTGAAAGTCATCAAGAAAATCGACGACGGGATCGACAAGGTGGTCAAGAAATACCGCGAAATGCGCGCCAAGAACAGCAAGTAAGGCTGGAGCAAGACATGAACAGAACCATCGGTCTGACCATCATTGTCGCGATCGCCATCATCGGTTTCGCCACCCCCGCGGCCGCACAGAAGTCATATATCGACTACGACCGGAACGTCGACATGAAGAGCTTCAAGACCTACGCCTGGGCGTCGACTCCCGATGTTTCGATCTATGACAACAACCCGCTGATGCACTCACGAATCAAGAATGCCATCGAGTACTACCTGGGAAAGGGCGGGTTGATCGAGAACACCGAAGACCCGGACGTCTGGGTCACCTACTACGGCGAAGCGGACCAGGACTACCAGATCAACACCTTCAATTCCGGCGGCTACGGCTACGGCCCGGGCTGGCAATGGAA